>NZ_JACXYX010000009.1 GCF_014779655.1 Nocardioides ganghwensis | reverse complement strand
GCCTGCGGCAAACCCGCCAGATACGCCCGTTCAATCACCAACCGCTGATCCGCGGTCAACCTCACTCCCGGCATGCGCCGCAACCTCTCACCTCACGATCGAGTTGCAACAACCGGTTGAGTTCGCCCAGCGCTTCAGTCGCTCCCCGCGACCGATGAGGCGTCTGCGACCCAGGTGCTGGCCCTGGCCACCGGGGCGCTGCGAACGCGTCGTCTGGCCGAGGTGGAGGAGCTCCGGCTCGGGATCCAGTGGGCAACCATCCACGGCCACCCCCGTGACGACCGCGACCCGATGGTCACTCCCGGCGGCGACGGCACTCCCCCGGTCCGCGAGCACGCGATCCCGGAGCTGGCCATGGCGCGCGAGACGCATCCCGCCACGACGCGGGCGCTCATCGCCGACGGCCTCGACCTCGTCCACCGCCTGCCCCGGACGTGGGCGGTCGTGGAGGCCGGCGAGTGCGAGCCGTGGGTGGCGCGCAAGGCCGCGGTCCTCTCACGCGCCCTGCTCGACGACCAGGTCGTGAAGGTCGACCGCGCCGTCGCCAAGGCCATCGCCGGGCACGCACCGTCCACCGTGCTCGAGATCGCCCGGGCGAAGGTCATCGAGGCCGACCCGGAGACCCACCGGGCAGAGCGGGAGCGTTCGCGTCACGAGCGCTACGTGCGCCTCTCCCGCTGCGACGAGCTCGGCTACCGCCACCTGATCGCCCGGGTGACCGCCGGCGACGCAGCCTGGCTCGATGCCATGGTCGACCGGGTCGCCGACATCCTCGGCGCCACGATGGGCGCCGACCACAACCACGACGAGCTGCGCTCCGTCGCGCTGGGCTGGCTGGCCCGTCCGGTCGACCTGCTCAAGCTGCTTCTCGAGCACACCGACAGCGACACCGACACCGACACGGAGACCGACAGCACCGCCCCGGACGCCCCGTCGTGGGCGTCGGACCACCTCGCCGACACCGTGGGCCGGCTGACCGCGATGCCGGCGCATCGGCTCGCACAGCTCCGCGGACGCGGCCGGCTGTTCGTCCACCTCACCGATGAGGCACTCCGCACCGGGACCGGCGTGGCGCGCATCGAGGGCGTCGGGCCGATCGACGTACGCCAGCTGCACGAGGTCCTGGGCCACGCGGACGTCACCGTCACCCCGGTCCTCGACCTGCGGGGGCGCCGACGGGTCGACGCGTACGAGCACCCCGAGGTGGTCAAGGACCACGTCTGGGCCCAGACCGGTGGCGACTGCTTCCCGTTCACCCCGCGCTCGGCCACCCGCGACGGCGTCGACTTCGACCACGCCGTCCCCTACGACGACACCGGCCCACCCGGACAGACCGGCCCCCACAACTCCGGCCCGCTGCGCCGGCGCCACCATCGCACCAAGACACACGGGGGTCTCACCACCCGTGTCGTCGGCCCCGGCCGACACCTCTGGCGCACGCCCCACGGGCAGGCCTTCCTCGTCGACCACACCGGCACGAGACGGTTGGCCGCGGACCAGGCAGAGGCCATGGCCGAGGCCATCGATGTTGGCGTCGAGCTCTACTTCACCGAGCCCCTCCACTACGAGCGCGCCTGACCGCAGGTGGACCGACATCCCCGGCCGGTCGCGACTCGTGCGAGCCGAAGCTCCACGATGGCAGGGTCACCCCCGGCCGAGACGCCGCCACCCACCCCGCCGGTTGTTCGCGACGATCTCGGTCAGGATGCCGATCACAGCCTCCCGGTCGATCTCGTCGTCCTCGTAGATCTGGATGGCCCGGCCGGTCGCGTTGCCGTGCCCCTGGTTGATGACGCCGTGCGGGTCGCTGACCGTCATCCGCCTACCGGCCGAGCCCCGCCTCACGCGCCCGCACGATCGCCTCGGACCGCCCCGACACGTCGAGCTTGGTGAAGATGCTGGACACGTAGTTGCGGACCGTCTTGTCCGACAGGAACAGTCGACGGGCGATGTCGGTGTTCGACGCGCCCTCGGCGATGAGCCCCAGCACCTCGCGCTCCCGGTCCGACAGCGAGGGGAACGGCTGCGCAGAGGCGACGGCACCGCCTGCGAAGAACGTCCGGAGGCGCCGCGCGACCTCGGGGCCGTAGACGCCTTGGCCAGAGGCCACCGACGCGAGGGCACGGGAGATCTCCTCCTGCCCGGCCCCCTTGAGGAGGTAGCCCAGCGCGCCGGCCTGGATCGCCGCGAAGACGGCCTGGTCGTCCTCGACCATCGTGAGCACCAGGACCTTCACGTCGGGCATGAGGTCGGTCAGCCGTCGCGTGGCCTCCACGCCCGACACCCCGGGCATCTGGAGGTCCATGAAGACGACGTCGGGTCGGTGCTCGACGACGGCCGCGACGCCGGACTCGCCGTCGACGGCCTCGGCGAGGACGGTGACGCCCAGGTCCTCCAACAACGTCCGCAGCCCCTGCCGGAACAACGGGTGGTCGTCGACGAGCACGACTCGCAGGGCTTCGGTCATCGCTGCCCCACCTCCTGCAGGACGTCATAGGGCAGCCACGCCCGTACGGCGGTCCCGTCGGCCGTCGTCTCCACGCCGCACCACCCGCCGAGCTCGGCCGCGCGTTCACGCATCGACGCGAGTCCCACGCCCGGCGTCAGGTCGTCGGGCAGCCCGGCCCCGTCGTCGCGCACGTGCACCTCCAGACCGGCGTCGAGGGCCGCGATGCCGAGCTCGACCCGCCGCGCCCCGGCGTGGCGTACGGCGTTGGTCGCCGCCTCCGCGGCGATCCGGTAGGCCGCCACCTCGACGGCCGCGGGCAGCGCGTCCACCCTCCCCGTCGCGCGCACGTCGACCTCCGGTCCGCCGGCGGTCAACGTGGACACCAGCGCCTGCAGCGCCCCGACCAGCCCGAGGTCGTCCAGGGCCGGGGGTCGCAGGTCGGCGACCAGCCGGCGTACGTCCGTCACGGCCGAGCGCGCCTGCTCCGCCGCGGCTCCCGACAGCTCCGCCGCCCGGGCAGCGTCCCCACGGGCGAGCGCCGACCGCACGACGTCCAGCGCCATGACCACCCCGGCCAGCAGCGGGCCGAGCCCGTCGTGGAGGTCGCGGCGCAGCCGTCGGCGCTCGTCCTCGCGGGCCTGGACCAGCTGGGTACGGGACTCCTCCAGGGCACCGGAGAGACGCACGGCGTAGGCCGCCGACGCCAGCGGTCCCGCGACGGCCTGCAGGGCGCGCGCGTCCGCACCGGTGGGGGCGGTCGCGCGGGTGACCCGCAGCTCGCCGACCTGACGTCCGTGCAGCTCCAGCGGTACGGCGGCGAAGGTCGTCGCCACGTGACCCGCGCGCTCCTCCACCTCAGTGCCGTCGGGCATGCGGACCACGACGCTGACGCCTCGCAGCCGCAGCCCCGCACGCACCGCCTCGACGCCGGCGGCGAGCGCCTCCCGTGGCGCCGCGGCCTCGCGCAGGGCGCGGTCGACCTCCTGCAGCAGGGCGTACGGGTCGCCGCGCAGCCCGTGGAAGAGCCGGTCCACCAGGCGCTGCAGCCGGACCCGGGCAGGGTGGAAGGCGGTGGCGATGGCGAACGCGGCGACGAACGGCACCGCCCCCTCCGAGGTGCCCACGAGCGCGCCGACCCAGCCGACGACAGCGACGTACAGGACGGCGGCGCCGGCGACGAGCAGGGCGGCCACGATCGTGCGGTTGACGAGCAGGTCGAGGTCGTAGAGCCGGTAGCGCAGGGCGGCCACGGCGATCCCCGCCGGCACGAGCAGCACCACCAGGTTGGCCCACACCGACGGCGCGACGACGATCACGAGGACTGTGACGGCGAGGGCGTACCCCACCCAGCCGACCTGTCGCCGCTCGACTCCGTCGGCTCGGCGCACGCGGACGACGACCGAGGCGAGGGCCACGACGGTCAGTGCCGCCATGCCCAGCTGGACCGCCGGCTGGAGCACCTCGACGACCGGCTCGGCGCGCTGCGCACCGAGGGGGTTGTCGACGCCGGGGAAGAAGGCGAGCGGTCCGGGCGTGAGGGCGATGGCGGCCACACCGACCAGACCCAGGACGGCCGCACCCATGAGCGACCACCGCCAGCCCCGACCCGGAAGGGGGCGCCCGTGCGGCACCACCTGCGGGAGGACCGTGGAGACCACGAGCCAGGACGGCAGCCACGCCCAGCTCGCGACCCACGCGGTCCCGACCGCCAGGTCGGCACCCGGCGGCAGCGCGGCGGAGTCGTCACCGCCGAGGGCGTACGCCGTGCCGGAGAGGGCCGAGGTGTACACGGCCGACGCGAGGCCGACACCGAGCAGCAGCCAGCCCATCCGGCGCGCCGGCGGGTGCGCCACGAGGAGGGCGCCGGTGATCGAGAACGACGTGGCCACCACCACCTCGGGGGTCCCGAGCAGCTGCTCGAGGTAGCCGAGCCCGCTGACGAGCGGGAGCGCCACGGCGAGGGCGGCGAGGCTGACGGCGACCGCGGCGATGAGCCGGGCCGCCACCACGGCGCCCCGGCTCCCGTCGCGTCTCGCGGCCACCTGCTCACCGTAGGTGGCGCGGTCGAGGCGTGTCAGGCGTTCTTCCACGCCCGGCCACCGTCCCTCGTGACGTGGTGGGCCAGGCCCACCGCCCCGAGGAGGTACAGCCAGTGCGGGTCGACCGGGCCGACGGCGCCGATCGTGAAGTCGAGGACGATGAAGACCAGCCACACGCCCGGCACCCACCGGGGCACGCCGGCACCCTTGACGAGCAGCCCGACCGTCAGCACGAGCATGCCCAGCACGGTCCCGGCGAAGAACGGCAGGGCGAACAGCACGCCGAGGAGCGGGTCCGACTGGAGGTTCTGCATCCACGTCGCGGCGGCCAGCCCCGACTCCCCGTCGAGCAGGGCGCGGATCTGCAGCAGGCCGGTGAGCTGCAGGCCGAGGAAGCCCCACATGCCCAGGACGAGGAGCGTTCCCGCAACCCGACCCGTACGCCGGGCGCGGCGGGCCAGCAGGTGCGCGGCGGCGACGAACCCGAGCGCCATGAACGGCAGGGCGAGGGTCCCGCTGACCGACATGGCCGTCACGAGCGACGGGCTCCCGGCGGCCAGGGCCACCTGCTCCTCGATCGTCTCGGGTCGTCCGCCCAGGACCTGGGTCATGACCGCCTGGGCGGTGTTCCCCGCTGCCCCCAGCACGAGGGCGGCGGCGGCGAGGGCAGGCCCGAAGGGCCTGGGGGTGGTGCCGGCCGGAATGGTGCCGGCCGGGGTGGTGCTGGCCGACGCGGTGCCGGCGATGGTGCTCGTCATGCTGTCTCCTTGGTGTCTGCGGCGGTCGTCCGCCGGCAGGGAGACAGTCCCGCGAGCTGTGTCCTGGGCACACGGGAGCGGTGTCCTGACCTCGGTGGGACAACCGGTCGCGTCGATGCCGGACCGTGTGTGATTCTGGTGGTGCAACGGCACGTGCCGGGCGACCGCACCGAGACGGAGTGGCTGATGCTGCGTCGACACCGTCGTCAGGAAGACGACCGACACCACCCCGGGGCCCTCGAGGTGTTCGACATCCGGGTGGTGGACGAGCCGCGCCCGTCGCCCAGCCCTCCATCGCCCAGCCCTCCATCACGTGGCGCGCCGGCGCCGCTGGCGTGCCGCTGGCACCTGTGGCACCAGTGGGCGGCCGTCCGGGTGGACGCGCACACCACGTACGTCGCCTGCGCCGGGTGCGGGCGCCTGCCCACACCGACGGTCTTCGAGCCGCCTGCCCCCTAGGACCGGCTGGTGTCGTCAGGGAGCGTCGGGAAGGCGACGCGTCCGTGCGATCTCGGCAGCCACCGTCGCGACCTTCCGGTTCGAGTGGGACGAGACACGACGCAGGTAGTCGAACGCCTGGTCCGCGGTCATGTCGAGACGCTCCATGAGGATTCCCTGCGCCTGGCCGATGACGTTGCGATTGTGCAGTCCCAGTCCGAGCTGGTCGATCTGCCTCTCCGCCGCCATGATCACCGAGAGCTGGCCGGCCAGTGCCTGCGCGACGGCGACGTCGTCGGCATCGAACCGGCACCCGTCCTCGCAGTAGAGACTCAGCGCACCGAAGGACTGCTCGTCGGTGTACACCAGGAGCGACATCATGGAGTCCACGGCCAGCTCGGCGTGGACCCGCGGTGCCCAGGTCGGCCACCGCCGCTCCACGGCCAGGCTCGGGCTGACGAGCGTGTCCTGGTCCCGGCGGACATCGAGACACGGGCCCTCGGCCAGCTCCGTCTGGAGCGCGTTGGCCCGGGAGACCAGGTCGTCGCTGCTCGCCCGGGTCACCAGGCGACCGTTCTCGTTGACAGTGATCCCCGCGTGGTCACAGCGGGTCACCAGGTCCAGGGCGGCGTCCACCGCCACCTTGAGGCGAGTGCCCTCGTCGGGCGCGGCAGCCAGCGCCTGGGCCAGCTCGGAGAACCCGCCGAGCAGCTTCCTGGCGTCCATGAGCGCCTCCCCTCCGTGACCCTCATGATCGCGTTGCTTACATTGTAAACCGCCCGCCCTCCGGAGGGAGGACGGGCGGCTTCGTGAGATGCGTCAGGCCCCGAGGCCGGTGCGATCGACCTTCCGGTGGAACCGCATCCCGGCGAGTCCGCCGAGGATGGCGCCACCCAGGCTGGCGACGACCGCGGCCACGGCGGTGATGATGCCACCGGTGGCGAGGTCACCCTCGCTGATCGGCACACGGGGGAGGCTGTTCAGCTGCGAGAGCACGTTGTACTCGCTGCCCGCGACCGCGACGACGACCGCCACGACGATCGCGATGACCAGCGCCCACAACCACACGGCGATCCCCTGCTTGGCGCCGTCGAAGCGCGCCATCCGGCCCGCGACGTAGCCGCCGGCGTAGTAGGCCACGAACAGCACGACGAGCAGGGCGATCGCGCCGACGACCCCGATGGTCTCCGCGTTCTGCGTCGCCTCACGCTCGGCCTGCTGCGGTCCCGACAGTGCGCCGAGCCCGACGGCCGTGCCGATGGCGCTGAGCAGGGCGGTCACGAGGATGGCGGTGCCGGCGGCGGTGAGCCAGCCGAAGAACGCCGAGCCCCACTTGATGCCGCCGTGCTCCTCCTTCTCGCGCGCCACGACCGTGTGCCGGTCGGGTACGCCGTCGTGATCGGCGTCGCGCACGTCGTGCGCGTGTCGAGGCTGGTCCGCGTTCGTGCTCACACGGTGCCCCTGCGGTCCTGGACGTCACCCTCGGCCTCGATGTGCTCCTTGCGGACCTCTTCGTTGACGGTCTCCTCCTCGGTGACGGTCTCCTTGTCGAGGCGCACGCGCTCCACCGGCTCGGTGGTCTTGCCGACCACGGCGCGCTCCTCGTTGAGGACCACCTCGTGCTCCTCCTCCGAGATCGCCGGGCCGGACAGGGCCTGGTCGCGGTCGTCGCCGCTGATCGGCTCGGTCTCGATGACCGCGCGCTCCTTCTTGACCGGGACCGTCACCGTCTCCTGCTCCGTGGTGACGTACTTGCGCAGGCGGGCACGCCCGGCCTCCTCGCTCGTCGTGCCGACGTCGAGACGCTCCTCCGACCGGGTCATGGCGTCGTCGGTGGTGGGACCCGAGGTGTCGTGGCCCACGGTGCCGCGCGCGTCGCGCGTGTCGGTCGTGCCGCCCTCGGGCAGGCCCGAGTCGCTGGAGCGCTCCGAGTACGTCATCCCGTAGTGGTCGTACAGGCGACGCTCCTCGGACTGGTCGAGGTGACCGCTGTCGACGTCGACGTTCGGGGCGTCCTTGACCTGGTCCTTGGTGAAGGGGACACGGACGCCGTCATCGGTCACGTCCACGTCGGCGGCAGGGACCAAGGACTCGTTCATCCCGAACAGGCCCGTGTTGACGGTGAGGAACTCGGGACGGCCGGTCTCGTCGTCGAGGAAGACCTGACCGATCTTGCGATCTTGTCGTTGTCGCTGGCGTAGAGGGTCTGGCCGATCATGCGGCCGTGGTCGTTCGTGTTCATCGTGTTCTCCTCGTGGGACGGATGAGCAAGGTGACCTGGGGGCTCGGTGAGCGCTTGCGGTGAGGCCACGCGGGCTACGGGTTTACGTTGTAAGCCGTACCCAGGCCCGAAGCCGCCATACGACGCGGATCGGCGGAGGGCACCCCTGAGGAGGGGCCGGTCAGTCCGCGAGGTGCTCGTTGCGGGTGATGGTCAGACGGTCGAGGAGCGCCTCCAGCGCCTCCTCGAACTCCACGGCGGACCGGTCCTCCGACAACGGTCCGCGCAGCCGGGACACCGTCGGGTGGCGCGACGCGCCGGGCTCTCCGGTCTCGTCGTCGAGGACGTCCAGGGGTCCGAGGTCGGCACCGTGCACGGCCACCTCGAGGAGCAGGTGTCCGAGGAGGAAGCTGGTGTAGGCCCGGTACGCCTCGACGGCTGCCTCGTCGGTGAACCCCTCCTCCACCAGACCGGCGAGGAAGGTCTCGACCCAGTCGAGGCTGCGCAGGGGAGGCCTGAGCCACGGCGCCTCGGGGGGACGCGACGCGACCAGAGGGAAGGCCTTGGGATGGGTGAGAGCCGTGCGCCGCACGCCGTGGGCGAGTCGTTGCAGGAAGTCCTGCCAGCCGTCGCGGGGCGCGTCGAGGACCACGTCGTCCGCCCGGACCTGCGCGACCAGTGACTCCACGACCGCGTCGAGCAGCTCCTCCTTGCTCGGGATGTAGCGGTAGAGGGCCATGGCCTCGACGCCCAGCTGCTCGCCCAGACGTCGCATGGTCAAGCCCGGCAGCCCGTTGGCGTCGATGAACTCGAGGGCGGCGTCGACGACGCGCTCCCGGCTCAGCGGCACCCGGCTGGACGGCGGTGGCTCGTCATCGACCGCTGCGCGGTCGGCGTCCGGGTAGTCCTCGCTCATGTCGTCCCCCTCGCGACACTCACACTACTCACCAGCGGGCGTGGACGTGCTCCCGGATCCGGCGGTCGTACAGCTCGGCCACGCCCTCGAGGAACGGGGAGGGAAGCTCCCCGACCAGCCCGGCCGCGGCGTTCGCCTCGGCCTGGGAGACGTTCCGCGCCCCCGGGATCACCGTCGAGACCCCCGGTTGCTGCCAGATCCAGGCGATCGCGGCCTGGGCAGGCGTGACGTCGGAGAGACCGGACGAGGACACCAGCGCGGAGAACTCCCGCGCCGCCTCGACACCCGTGGCGTAGTCGACGCCGGAGAACGTCTCCCCCACGTCGAAGGCGCTGCCGTCGCGGTTGTAGGTCCGGTGGTCGTCCTCGGCGAAGGTCGTGTCGAGGTCGTACTTGCCGGACAGCAGGCCCGAGGCCAGCGGCACGCGGGCGATGATCCCGACCCCGGCGGCCTCGGCCGCGGGCAGGACCTCGTCGAGGGGCTTCATCCGGAAGGCGTTGAGGATGATCTGGACGCTGGCGACGTGGGGCCGGGCGATCGCGCTGAGCGCTTGGGCGCAGGTCTCGACGCTGACGCCGTACGCCGCGATGACGCCCTCGTCGACGAGGCGGTCGAGCACGTCGTACGTCGCGTCGTCGTCGATGACCTCGCTCGGCGGGCAGTGCAGTTGGACGAGATCGATCGTGTCCACCCCGAGGTTCTTCCGCGAGCGGTCCAGCCACTGGCGGAAGTTCGCCTCGACGTAGTTCGCCGGCACCTGGTCCATCCGGCGTCCCATCTTGGTGGCGACGGTGAAGCCGGCGTCCGGGTGGGCCGCGACGAAGCGGCCGACCAGCTGCTCGCTGCGGCCGTCGCCGTAGACGTCGGCGGTGTCGTAGAAGGTCACGCCGGACTCGGCGGACGCCTCCAGGACCGCGAGGGCGTCCGCCTCGCTGACGTCGCCCCAGTCGGCGCCGAGCTGCCAGGTGCCGAGGCCGACGACCGAGGCGGAGAACGGCGTACGTGGGAAGCGACGCTGCTGCATGGGGCTCCTTGGGGAGGTGGCGATCAGGGGGTCGGCCCCTCGAGCCTAGGCACGGGCCGCAGCGACCATGCGGTCCGGGTTGCCGTAGTAGGCGTCGGGCCCGTGCTTGCGGGTGAAGTGCCGCTCGAAGAGGTGGCCGGGCGACGTGGCCGCGGGGTTGAGCGCCAGCGTGTGCAGCGCCATCTGAGCGACCGCTTCGAGGATCACCGAGTGCTCGACGGCCTTGGTGGCGCTGGGGCCCCAGGTGAACGGCCCGTGGCCGGCGACGAGCGCCCCCGGCACGTCGAGCGCGTCGCCCCCTGGTCGACTGCCCATCGCCTCGACCAGCACCCGGCCGGTGTTGAGCTCGTAGTCGCGCGCGCACTCGTCGGCCGTCAGGTGGCGGGTGAGCGGCACCGGGCCGTTGAACGTGTCGGCGTGCGTGGTCCCGAGCACCGGGACAGGCCGGCCGGCCTGCGCGAAGGACACGGCGTACGTCGAGTGGGTGTGCGCGACGCCGCCCAGGCCGGCGTGCTCCAGGTAGAGCAACCGGTGCGTCTCGCTGTCGGTGGACGGCTTGAGGTCACCGGCGAGCACCCGCCCGGTCTCGACCTCGACCGGCACCAGGTGCTCGACGGCGAGCTCGTCGTAGGGCACGCCGGACGGCTTGATGACGTAGATGCCCCGCTCACGGTCCAGCCCGCTCACGTTGCCCCACGTCAGGGTGGCCAGGCCCTCGCGCGGGATGACGAGGTTGGCCTCCAGCACCTCGCGCAGCAGGTCGTCGGAGACGGGACCGCGGACGGGGCCGGCCATCACAGCCCCTCGGCGAGCCGGTGGTAGGCGGCGTTCCAGCGCAGCTCGCGCTTGAAGGTGCGCGGGGTGGTGTCGTCGTCGATGACGACCAGCTCGACGCCGGTCATCTCGGCGAAGTCCTCGAACACCTCGACGCCGACGGCCTTGGACAGCACCGTGTGGTGCGGGGCGCCCGCCATCAGCCACGCCTCGGCCGACGTCGACAGCGACGGGCGCGGCTCCCACACGGCGCACGCGACCGGGAGCAGCGGGAGGTCGGCGTCGGGCTCGACCACGTCGATGTCGTTGACCGTCAGCCGGAAGCGGTCGCCCAGGTCGGACAGGCCGGCCACGACGGCGCGGCCAGGGTCGGCGGTGAAGCGGAGGCGTACGGGGTCCTCGCGGCCACCGATCGACAGCGGGTGCACCTCGAGCGAGGGCCGGCTGGTCGTGATGGTCGGGCAGACCTCGAGCATGTGCGCGCCGAGGATCTTCTCCTGCCCGGGGACCAGGTGGTAGGTGTAGTCCTCCATGAACGACGTGCCGCCGGGGAGGCCCGCGGCCATCGTCTTGGTCGCGCGCAGCAGCACCGAGGTCTTCCAGTCGCCCTCGCCGCCGAACCCGTAGCCGTCGGCCATCAGTCTCTGGACGGCCAGGCCGGGGAGCTGGCGCAGCCCGCCGAGGTCCTCGAAGTTCGTCGTGAAGGCGCCGAAGCCCCCCGCGGTGAGGAACTCGCGCAGGCCGAGCTCGATCCGCGCGCCGTAGCGCAGCGAGTCCTCCCGCTCCGCGCCAGGCAGCAGCTCGGGCGCCACGGCGTACGTGTCGACGTACTCCTGGACCAGCTTGTCGATGTCGGCGTCGGCCACCTCGTCGACGACCGCGACGAGGTCGTTGACGCCGTAGGTGTTGACCGAGACGCCGAAGCGCAGCTGCGCCTCGACCTTGTCGCCCTCGGTGACCGCGACGTCGCGCATGTTGTCGCCGAAGCGCGCGAGCTTGAGGTGCGACAGCTCGTGGCGGCCCAGCGCGGCACGCGCCCACAGGGCCACGCGCTGGGCGACGACCGGCGAGTCGACGTGGCCGGCGACGGTCTTGCGGGCGACGCCGAGGCGCGACTGGATGTAGCCGAACTCCCGGTCGCCGTGCGCGGCCTGGTTGAGGTTCATGAAGTCCATGTCGATCGTCGACCACGGCAGCTCCATGCCGGCCTGCGTGTGCAGGTGCAGCAGCGGCTTGCGCAGCGCGTCGAGCCCGGCGATCCACATCTTCGCCGGCGAGAAGGTGTGCATCCACGCGATCACACCGACGCACGCAGGGTCGGAGTTGGCGTCGAGCATCTGCCGGTGGATCGACGCCGCGTCGAGCAGCACCGGCTTCCACACCACCGTCACGGGGAGGTCACCGTCGCCGAGCCGGTCGGCGATGGCCTGCGACTGCGACGCCACCTGGTCCAGGGTCTCCGGACCGTAGAGGCCCTGGCTGCCGGTGAGGAACCAGACCTCGGGGGTGGGGGCGGACGTCATGCTCATGCGGGTGTTCCTCCGTTGCTCGTGGTGGTGGCGTACGACCGGCGGGCCACGGCGTCGCGGCGGATCGCCTTGAGCCGCCGCATGGTCGTGGTGGCGCGGCCGAAGTGGTCGTGCAGCGCGACGTACTGCTCGAAGAGCGGGTCGTACGCCGCGGCGCGCGCCTCGTCGGGCACGAAGACGTGGCGCCGCACCTTGCCCATCTGCTTGGCCGCGGCGGGCACGTCGTCGTACGCCCCGGCGGCCACCGCGGCGTGGATGGCGGAGCCGAGCGCGGGGCCCTGCTCGGAGTCGATGACCGACAGGGGCAGCCGGGTGACGTCGGCGTAGACCTGCATCAGCAGCGCGTTCTTCTGGAGCCCGCCGGCGACGATGAACTCCTCGACCGGGACCCCGCTGTCGCGGAAGGTCTCGACGATGACGCGGGTGCCGAAGGCGGTGGCCTCGAGCAGCGCGCGGTAGACGTCCTCGGCGCGGGTGGCGAGCGTCTGCCCCACGACGAGCCCGGACAGCTCGTGGTCGACGAGCACCGAGCGGTTGCCGGAGTGCCAGTCGAGCGCGACCAGGCCGTGCTCACCGACCTCCTGCTGCGCGGCGAGGCGGGTCAGGTGCTCGTGCACCGACTCCCCCGCGGCGGCCGCGGCCTCGGCGTAGGACGCCGGCACGCCGTGCTCGACGAACCAGCCGAAGATGTCGCCCACCCCGCTCTGCCCGGCCTCGTAGCCCCAGAGCCCGTCGACGATGCCGCCGTCGACGACGCCGCACATGCCCGGCACCTCGCGCAGCACCTCGGCGTTCATCACGTGGCACGTCGAGGTGCCCATGATCGCGACCATCTGGCCCGACCCGACGGCCTGCGCCGCGGGTGCGGTGACGTGGGCGTCGACGTTGCCGACCGCGACCGCGATGCCCTCGGGCAGGCCGGTCCACGCGGCCGCCTCGGCGGTGAGCGTGCCGGCCCTCTCCCCGAGCGCGCCGATGCGGTGCTCGAGCTTGTCGGTGACGAAGTCGCCGAAGCCGGGCGAGAGCGCGGTGAGGAACTCAGGCGACGGGTACGCCCCGTCCTGGCCCTCGAACTTCTGGAACTGCCCCTTGTAGCCCGCGGTGCACGCGTTGCGGACGTAGGTCCCGCAGAGCTGCCACACGATCCAGTCGGCGGCCTCGACCCAGTGCTCCATCCGGTCGTAGAGGTCGAGGTCCTCCTCGAAGAGCTGGAGCCCCTTGGCGAACTCCCACTCCGAGGAGATCAGCCCGCCGTAGCGCGGCAGCCACGGCTCGGCGCGGTCGCGCGCGAGCTGGTTGATCCGGTCGGCCTGGGCCTGCGCGGCGTGGTGCTTCCACAGCTTGACGTAGGCGTGCGGCCGGTCGGCCAGGCCCTCGACCTCGTTGAGCGGGGTGCCGTCGGCGAGCGTCGGCACCATCGTGCACGCGGTGAAGTCGGTCGCGATGCCGATGACCTGCGCCGGGTCGATGCCGGCCGCCTCGACCGCGGCGGGCACGGCGACACGCAGCACCTCGCGGTAGTCCTCGGGCACCTGCAGCGCCCACTCGGGCGGCAGCGGACGCTCCGTGCCCGCCTCGTTGCCGGTCAGGTGCGCGGGCAGCGACCGCTCGAGCACGGCGTGCGGATAGGGGTGCACGCCGGTGCCGAGCTCGGCGCCGTCGGAGACCCGTACGACGACCGCACGGCCGGACAGCGTGCCGTAGTCGACGCCGACGACGTACTGCTCAGGTGACATCAGGAGGTCCTCTCGGTGCTGGCCCGCACGACCAGCTCGGGCTTGATGAGTCGTTCGGGGCCGGCCTCGCCGGCGAGGGCGGCGCGCAGGATCTCGATCGCGCGACGGCCCACGGCCTCGAAGTCCTGGCGGACCGTGGTCAGCGGCGGGATCAGGTACGCCGCCTCGGGGATGTCGTCGAAGCCGACGACACTGACCCCGCGGGGCCCCGTCGGCACCGCACGGCCGGCCTCGCTGAGCGCGCGCAGCAGGCCCAGCGCCATCTGGTCGTTGGCGCAGAAGACGGCCGTGACGTCCTCGCGCTCCGCGATGCCGCGGCCGAGCTCGAACCCGCTGGCGGCCGACCAGTCCCCGGTCACGTGCTGCGAGGGCCGCAGCCCCGCGGCGTACATCGCGTCCTGCCAGCCGCGCAAGCGGGCCCGCGCCTCGGTCCACTCCTGCGGGCCGGCGAGGTGGACGATGTCGGTGTGGCCGAGCTCGATCAGGTGGCGGGTGCCGAGCTCGGCGCCGGCGACCTGGTCGACGCCGACGGTCCAGCGGGCGTTGGCGGGGTCGCCCTCGACGACGATGACGGGGACGCCCCACTGCTCCTGCGCCCGCGCCACCTCGACGGCGTCGTTGGTCGCGTGGATGAGCACGATGCCCTCGACGCCCTGGTTGCGCAGGTGGTCGATGGCGTCGACGAGCTCCTCGCGCGTCATGCTCTGGAGGTTCACCGAGCTGACGAAGTAGCCCGCGTCCCGACCGGCGGCCTGGATGGTGCGGTGCACCGTCGACGGGCCCCAGTAGCCGCTCTTGGACCCGATCACGCCGATGGTCGCGGACTTGCGGGTGACCAGCGCGCGGGCGGCGGTGTTGGGGCGGTAGCCGAGCTGACGGATCGCCTCCTCGACCTTCTCGCGGGTGGCGGGGCGCAGGTTGTCCTGCCCGTTGATGACCCGGGAGACGGTCTGGTGCGACACCCCTGCCAGCCGCGCGACGTCGGCCATCACGGGCGTACGCCGGACGGTGGGCTCGGCCTCGATCATGCGCGTCGCCTGGTGGCGAAGCGCTGAACGATCACGAAGGCCAGGAGCAGCACGCCGGTGATGATGCGGATCCAGTAGGAGCTGAGGGTGCCGTCGAAGGAGATGAGGGTCTTGATGATGCCGAGCACCAGCACGCCGAGCAGCGAGCCGAGGACGTAGCCGCGACCGCCGGTGAGCAGCGTGCCGCCGATGACGACCGCGGCGATGGCGTCGAGCTCCATGCCGATCGCGTGCAGGCTGTTGCCGGAGAGGATGTAGAGGGAGAACAGCAGCCCGGCGAGCGCGGCGCAGAAGCCGCTGATGACGTAGACGCCGACCTTGGTCGCCGCGACCCGCAGGCCCATCAGCATCGCCGAGGCCTCGTTGCCGCCGATGGCGTAGACGGTGCGCCCGAAGCGGGTGCGCGCCAGGACGTACGCCGCGACGGCGACCGTGGCGAGCGCGATGATCGCGGTCCAGCGGATGTAGTAGTCGCCGATGTAGACGGTCCTGAACGCGAGCTCGGTGAAGGTCGGGTCCTTGATCGAGATCGACTCGACGCTGATCAGGTAGGTGATGCCGCGGGCGAGGAACAGCCCGGCGAGCGTCGCGATGAACGGCTGGATGTCGAAGTAGTGGATGAGCAGGCCCATCAGCAGCCCCAGCAGCGTGCCGGTCGCGAGCACGGCGGCCATCGAGGCGTACGGCGACCAGCCCAGCTCGAGCGTCTTCGCCGCGATCATCGTCGACAGCGCCACCACCGAGCCGACCGACAGGTCGATGCCGCCGGTGAGGATGACGAAGGTCATCCCGACGCCGAGCACGATGAGGAAGGCGTTGTCGATCAGCAGGGACATCAGCACCTGCGGGTCGGTGAGGCCGTCGTAGCGCATGCCACCGACCCCGAAGAGGCCGAGGAACAGCGCCGCGGTGGCGATGATCGGCAGGTAGCGGTTGGGCGGGCGGTAGGTCCGCACCCGGTCCCAGGTCGAGGCACGGTCCGAGGAAGGGGGGACGGTGATGGCGCTCATGCGGGGGAACCTGCCTTCACGAGGGTCGGGGCGCCCGGCCGGCGTACGCGCAGCAGGGCGCGCGCCTTCGGCGACTGGAGGAGGCACACGGCGATCACGACGACCGCCTTGAAGAGGTAGTTGACCTCCGAGGGGATCCCGATGTTGGGGATGGTGCGGGCCAGGGTGGCGATGAAGAGCGCCCCGATGAAGGTGCCGGCCAGCGAGAACCGGCCGCCCATCAGCGAGGTGCCGCCGATGACCACCGCGAGGATCGCGTCGAGCTCGATCCACAGGCCGAGGCTGTTGGCGTTGACGGAGTTGGTGTTGGCCGCGATGACCAGTCCGGCCAGGCCGGCGCACAGCCCGGAGAAGCCGTAGACGGTCCAGATGATGGTGCGCGCCCGGACGCCGGCGAGCCGGCTGGCCTCCGGGTTGATCCCGACCGCCTCGATGAGCATGCCCAGGGCCGTACGCCGGGTGAGCAGGGCGGTGAAGACCACCATGCCGACCGCGACGAGGAAGGCCAGCGGCAGCGTCAGCACGAAGCCGGAGGCGAGGTCGCTGAACCACGGGTTGTTGACGGTCGTGATCTGGCCGTCGGTGATCGCCATCGAGATGCCGCGCCCGGCGACCATGAGGATCAGCGTCGCGATGATCGGCTGGATCCCGAGGACGGAGACGAGCAGGCCGTTCCAGGCGCCGAGGACGATGCAGACGACGATCGCGTAGGTCATGGCCATCACGGCGGTGCTCAGCGCGGCCTCGTCGCCGGCGCCGATGATCCGGGTGCAGGCGACCGCGGCCGCGATCGCGGCGATCGCGCCGACGGAGAGGTCGATGCCGCGGGTGGCGATGACCAGCGTCATGCCGAGCGCGACGAGCATCACCGGTGCGCTGTTGCGCATGATGTCGATGACGTTGCCGTAGAGGTGGCCGTCCTGCATGCGCACGTCGAGGAACGACGGCTTGGCGACGACGTTGACCAGCAGCAGCACCAGCAGCGCGAGGACGGGCCACAGGAGCTGGTGCCGGAGCACGCGCTGGACGAGGGTCGGGTTCTCAGGCACGGGTCTCTCCCTCCCGGGCCTCGCCCGCGATGATCTCGAGGACGTCGCGGACGCTGACGTCGTCGTTGGTCTGCTCGTGGATCTTGCGGCGGTCGCGCATCACGACCAGCCGGTCGCTGAGGCGCAGCACCTCCTCGAGCTCGGCGGAGATGAACACGACCGAGAGGCCCTGTGCCGCGAGCTCGGCGACCTTGGCCTGGATCTGCGCCTTGGCGCCGATGTCGATGCCGCGGGTGGGCTCGTCGAGGATGAGGATCTCGGGCTCGGTGATCAGCCACCGGGCGAGCAGCACCTTCTGCTGGTTGCCGCCGGACAGGTTGCGCATGAGCGCGTTCGGGTCGGCGGGCCGGATGTCGAGGGCCTCGATGTAGTCCTTGACCAGGCGGGTGCGGGTCGCCTGCGGGATCGGCCGCAGCCAGCCCCGCGAGGCCTGGAGCGCGAGGAGCATGTTGTCCGCGACGGTGAGGTCGCCGACGACGCCCTCGGCCTTGCGGTCCTCGCTGGAGAACGCGATGTTGCGGTCGATCGCGTGGCGCGGGCTGCGCAACCTGCGACGGTGCGACCGGACCGCCAGCTCCCCGCTGTCGGCGGTGTCGGCGCCGAAGAGCAGGCGGGCCAGCTCGGTGCGGCCCGAGCCGAGGAGGCCGGCGATGCCGACGACCTCGCCCTCGAAGAGCTCGAGGTCGGTGGCCTCGAGCGTGTTCTTGCGGCCGAGGCCGACCGCCTTCAGCAGGGGGGTCCCGGACCCGGCGTCGGTCTGCGGAGCGGCCCGGTCGAGACGGTCGAGCACCTCGAGCTCGCGACCGATCATGAGGCGTACGAGCTCGAGCTGGGTCGTGTCGGCGACCATCCGCTCCTCGACCAGCCGGCCGTTGCGCAGGATGGTCATCCGGTCGGCGATCTCGTAGATCTGGTCGAGGAAGTGGGACACGAAGACGATCGCCACGCCCTCGTCGCGCAGGCGGCGCATGACGGTGAAGAGCTTCTCCACCTCGTCGGCGTCGAGGCTCGAGGTGGGCTCGTCGAGGATCAGCACCTTGGCCTCGACGTCGACGGCGCGGGCAATGGCGACGAGCTGCTGCACCGCGATCGGGTGCTCGTCGAGGACCGTACGCGGGTCGATGTCGATGCCGAGGTGGAGCAGGGTGCGGCGGGCGCGCCGGTTCATCTCGCGCACGTTGATCGAGCCGAACCGGCGCGGCTCGCGGCCGAGCAGCATGTTCTCCGCGACCGTCAGGTTCGGGACCAGGTTGACCTCCTGGTAGACGGTGCTGATGCCGGCTGCCTGCGAGGCGGCCGGGGAGTGGAACTCGTGCTGCTCGCCGCCGATCGTGATGACACCCGAGTCGATCGTGTAGACGCCGGTGAGTGCCTTGATGAGGGTCGACTTGCCGGCACCGTTCTCGCCCATGAGGGCGTGCACCTCGCCGGGGAACAGCCGCACCGAGACGCCGTCGAGGGCGCGGACGGCTCCGAAGGTGATGGAGATGTCACGCATCTCGATCACCGGCTGCGTCTCCGCCCCGGGCGGGGAGACGGTCTCCGGCTGCGTCCTCATCTGGGTCATCTCGTTCCTCTCTGGCTGGCGCCGCACCCCCGGGGTGCGGCCCGGGGGTGCGGCTGATCCGTGGGCAGGGATCAGTACTGCCGCTCGGGCAGGACCTCGGCGGCCTGCTCCTGGGTGAAGGTGGTCTCCTCGGTCACGACGCGCTCGGGGACCTCCTCGCCGTCGAGGACCTTCTTGGCCAGGTCCATCAGCTGGGGACCGAGCAGCGGGTTGCACTCGACGATGAAGTTGATCTTGCCGTCGGCGAGGGCCTGCATGCCGTCCTTGACCGCGTCGATCGTGATGATCTGGATGTCCTTGCCGGGCTCGAGGCCGGCGGCCTCGATCGCCTCGATGGCGCCGAGGCCCATGTCGTCGTTGTGGGCGAAGACGACGTCGATCGAGTCGTCGGACTGCAGGAAGGACTCCATGACCTGCTTGCCGCCGTCACGGGTGAAGTCGCCGGTCTGCGACGCCGTGACCTCGATGCTGTCGTCGGCCGCGATCTTCTCGGCGAAGCCCTCGGCGCGGTCGATCGCGGGAGCGGCACCGGTGGTGCCCTCGAGCTGGACGACGTTGACGGTGCCGTCGCCGTCGACGTCGGCCTCCTTGGCGTTCTCGACGAGCCACTCGCCGGCCTTCTCGCCCTCGAGGACGAAGTCGGAGCCGAGGAAGGTCTCGTAGAGGGAGGTGTCCTCCACGTCGACCGCGCGGTCGGTGAGGATGACCGGGATGCCGGCCGCCTTGGCCTCCTGGAGGACGGCGTCGAAGCCGGTCTCGACCACCGGGCTGAAGGCGATGACGTCGACCTTCTGCTGGATGTAGGAGCGGATCGCCTGGATCTGGTTCTCCTGCTTGCCCTGGGCGTCGGTGAACTTGAGGTCGATGCCCTCGGCCTCAGCCGTCTCCTGGATGGACTTCGTGTTGGCCGTGCGCCAGCCGCTCTCCGCGCCGACCTGCGCGAAGCCCATCGTGATCGTGCCGTCGTCGTTGCCGCCGGAGCCCGACTCGGCGTTGCTGCTGCCGCAGCTGGTGAGAGCGAAGGTGCTCAGAGAGATCGCCGTTGCAGCGACCAGGGTCTTCTTCACCACTGTCTTTCCTCCACATCAAAGGGGCTGTCTCGCCCGTGTGACCGGTGTCACGTGCCATGAGTGTGAGCGCTAACATTCCGCTCGTCAAGCCTTCCCAGCAGAATCTCTCACACCAGATGTGAACGTTCACCCAGAACGGGCACGAGGCAGGAGCCGTGATGGACACCCTCCTCCCCGGCGTACGCGGCCACGGCCTGCGCCCGCTTCGCCGCGGCGCCGGGCTGCCGGTCCGGCGCATCGCGCAGCACCTCGGCGTGCGGGAGTCGACGGTCTACAACTGGGAGTCCGGCCGCGTCCGGATCCCCGGCGACCACCTGCCCGGGCTGGCGTCGCTGCTCGGCACGTCGACCCCCGTCCTCGTGCCGGTCCTCCGCTCGTCTCCCCCGCCCGGCGCGCGCGGACCGGTGCCGCCGCTGCGGCGGCTGCGGCGGCGTACGGGGTTGTCGCAGGAGGCCGTCGCCCGCCGGATCGGCACCACCCGGCACCGCCTCGGCGCGTGGGAGCGCGGGCAGGTGCCGCCGCTGTGGGCCGTACGCCGGCTGGCGCGGGCGTACGGCGTGCCGGTCGCGCAGGTGGCCCACCTCGCGGGGGTGCCCGCGCCGCGCCTGCTCGACCCGGCACGGTGGCGCCCGGGCGACCTGCCGGGGGTGCTGGCGACGCTGCGCGCCTGGAACGGGCTGACCCAGGCGGAGGTCGCGCGGCGGTGCGGCCTGCACCGCACCACGGTCCGCGGCTGGGAGAACGGGCGCGGCGTGCCGAGCGCGCGGTCGCGCGAGCGGCTGGAGGAGCTCCACGGCCTGCCTGCCGGGTCGCTGCGGGGGGCCTACCCCGCCGGCTGAGCGGGCGCGGCGGTGGACCGGCGCACGGTCAGCGTCGGCACGATCGGGTCGAGGGTGGACTCGTCCTCACCGCGCACCGCAGCGAGCGCGAGGCTCAGCGCGCGGCGGCCGAGCTCGGCGAAGTCCTGCGACACCGTGGTGAGCGCCGGCCAGTAGAACGCCGACTCCGGCACGTCGTCGAAGCCCACGACGCTGACGTCGTCGGGCACCCGCCTCCCGCGCCCGTGGAGGGCGTTGAGCAGGCCGAGGGCCATCGAGTCGTTGCCCGCGAAGACCGCCGTCACGTCGGGGTCGTCGGCGATGAGCAGCCCCGCGCGGTGGCCGCTCGCCGGCGACCAGTCGCCCTCGAGCTCGGGACCAGGCAGCAGCCCGCGCTCCTCGTGCGCCCGGCGCCAGCCGGCCCGGCGCTGCTCGGCCTCCACCCAGTCGGACGGACCGGCGACGTGGGCGACGTGGCGGTGGCCGAGGTCGAGCAGGTGGCCGACGGCGAGCTCGGCGCCCGCCTGCTGGTCGATGCTCGCGGAGAGGGGCGTGCCGGCCAGGACGCCCTGCACCGTCACGATGGGGATCGACAGCTGCAGGGACTGCGTCATCTCGGCTGCCTCGCGGTGGGCCACCGCGACGACGATGGCCTCGACGGCCTGGTCGAGCAGGCGCTCGACGGCGTTGTCGAGCATCTCGGCGGAGAACTCCGGGAGCCCGACGAGCGACACGTCGTAGCCCTCGGCGTAGCCCGCCTCCTGCACGCCGAGCGCGATCATGCTCGGCCCGTGCAGCCCGAGGTGCGCGGTGACCATGCCGATGCGGCGCGAGCGGTTGGTGGCGAGGAGCCGGGCGGCGAAGTTGCGGCGGTAGCCGAGCTCCTCGATCGCGGCGAGCACGCGCAGCCGCGTCTCCTCCTTGACCAGCGAGGCGTCGTTGAGCACGCGCGACACGGTCTGGTGCGAGACGCCCGCGAGCGCGGCGACCTGCGCCATGCTCGGCGACCTCCCCGCTCCTCGCCGGCTGCCGTTGTCCCCCATGCGCGCATCCTAGGGTGGCGGACCGTCGGTCATGTGGTCACGCACCAGCGCGGCCGCCAGGTCGAGGGTGCTCGGGTCCACGGCGGTGGGCGTCGACGCCGCGGCCCCGCCTGCGGCGAGCAGGACCTCGCCCGCCTGCCACGACGTGATCGAGTCGCGTTCGGCGACGAGCGAGCCGACGGACGCCGGGTCGTACGGCAGCTCGAGCCGCGCGTACACGTCGGCGAGCACGGCACGGACGGCGTCGAGGTCGTCGACCACCGCCAGCGCGCTGAACAGCCAGGCGTCGCGGACCACGCGTTGGGCGGTGCCGACGAGCTTCGCCACGCCGCGTGCGTTGACGCTGTGCTCGCCCGGGCAGTACTCGCCGGGCACGGGGCCGACCCGCGCGTCGACGCCCAGCCCGGCGAGGCCGGCCGCGCAGCGTCGGCCGTACGACTCGAACCGGTGCTGCATGTGGTCGCCGGGCTTCGGCTCGCGCCGGACGTGGTCCACCACGACACAACGTGGCGTGTAGGCCACGGCGCGGCCGCCCACCGCGCGCACCGCCGTGTCGAAACCGTGGTCGCGCGCCGCGGCGACGGCCGCCGCGAAGCCGGGGAGCCTGGTGTCCCGGCGCCCGAACACGACCGTGGGCGTCGCGGGGCTGTAGACCCGGTGCGCGGCGAGCAGCTCGCCCGTCGAGGCCTGACGCAGGAGCGCGTGGGTGATGGCCAGCTCGTCGGCCTCGTCGTGCCCGAGACGCCCGACGTGGAGCGGCTCAGCTCCGTCCATGGGCGTGGAGCGGCTTCCCGGCGAGCGCGAGGGCCGCTTCACCCAGCGCTTCGTTCTGGGTGGGGTGGGCATGGACGAATTGTGCGACGTCCTCCGGGAAGGCCTCCCAGTTGACCATCAGCGAGGCCTCGCCGACCTGCTCGCCCATCCGGGTGCCGAGCAGGTGGACGCCCACGATCGGACCGCCGGCCTGTCGGACCACCTTCACGAACCCCGTGGTGCCGAGGATCTGGCTCTTGCCGTTGCCCGCGAGGTCGTACTCGTACGTGGTCACGTCACCGTGGATCTCACGGGCCCGGGGTTCGGTGAGACCCACCGAGGCGATCTCGGGCTCGCAGTAGGTGACGCGTGGGATGTCGGCGTCCTCGACGGGGTCGGGCGAGAGTCCGGCGACCTCCTCGGCCACGAAGATGCCGTGGGCGAAGCCGCGGTGCGCCAGCTGGAGCCCGGGCACGAGGTCGCCGACGGCGTACACGCCCGGCACCGAGGTGCGGAGCCGGTCGTCGACGACGACCCAGCCGCGGGCGAGCTCGACGCCGTGGTCCTCGTAGCCGAGCCCGGCGGTCACCGGCCCCCGCCCGACCGCCACCAGGACGAGGTCCGCGGTGAGCACGTCGCCACCCTCCAGCGTCACGGCCACCTCGGAGGCAGAGCTCGAGACCCCGCGGACCATCGCGTCGGTCCTGAACCCGATGCCGCGCCGGCGGAAGGCCCGCTCGAGCTGCCGGCCGATGGCCGGGTCCTCGAGCGGCACGAGGCTGGGCAGGCCCTCGACGATCGTGACCTCGGCCCCGAACGAGCGCCACACGGAGGCGAGCTCGACGCCGATGACGCTGCCGCCGATCACGACGACCCGCTCCGGCACCTCGTCCAGCCGCAGCGCCTCGTCGCTCGTGACGACCCGCGAGCCGAGCTCGACCCCCGGGATCGAGCGCGGGCGGGAACCGGTGGCCAGGACCAGGCTCGTGCCGGTGTGGACCTGCCCGTCGACCTCGACCGACCTCGGAGCGACCATCCGCCCCTCCCCCTCCACGTAGGTCGCTCCGCTGGCCTTCACCAGCCCCTGCAACCCCGTGTGGAGGCGCTCGACCACCCGGTCCTTGTAGGCGTGCACGCCCGCCATGTCGACGCCGTCGAAGGAGGCCAGGACGCCGTGCGCCGGGGCCGCCCGGGCGGCGTCCGCCAGCTCCGCGGCGTGGAGCAGGGCCTTGGTCGGCACGCAGCCCTGGTGCAGGCACGTGCCGCCGAGGCGGTCCCGCTCGACCAGCGTGACGGACAGCCCGAGCTGCCTGGCGCGCAGCGCGGTCGCGTACCCGCCACTGCCTCCGCCGAGGATGACGAGGTCGGTCTCGGTGCTCATGCGGGTCTCCGGGGTCGGGCTCAGACGAGCAGGGACAGGGGGTGGTGGAGCGCCTCGACGAGGGCGCCCATCCACTGGGCGGCGAGGGCTCCGTCGATGGCGCGGTGGTCGGCCGAGAGCACCAGCTCCGCCACCGTGCGGACCACCACCCGGCCGTCCTCCACGACGGCCGTGGGACGACCGGCCCCGACGGCGAGGATGGCGGACTGGGGCGGGTTGATGATCGCGGAGAACTCGTCGACGCCGTGCATGCCGAGGTTGGAGATGGTGATCGAGCCGCCCTCGAGGTCGCGCTGCTGCAGCGTCCCGGCGTTCGCCTGCTCGACGAACGCCTTGACCTGCCGCGAGATCGCGGAGAGCGAGCTGGTCTCCACGTTGCGGAGCACCGGCGTCACCAGGCCCCGCTCCGAGGCGATGGCGACCGAGATGTCCACGTGGTCGAAGCGACGGATGGCCTCGTCGGTCCAGATCACGTTGGCGTCGGGGACCTGCTGGTGGGCCGCGGCGATCGCCCGGACGAGGAAGTCGTTGACCGAGACCCTGGTCCCGGTGGACTCGACCAGCTGCGTGCGCAGCTCCAGCAGCGGGTCGAGGGTGACGCTGCGCTTGACGTAGAAGTGCGGGACGTCCTGCTTGCTCTCGGTGAGGCGTCGGGCGATCGCCCGGCGGAGCCGGCTGTGCGGGACGTCGGTCCAGGCGCCCTCGGTCGGGGCCGGGGCCGGCTCCACGCCCGGTGCCTCCTTCGGCGTCTCCTCCTCCTTGGCTCCGGACGTCGCGCCGCTGCCCGCGATGAGGCCCTCGACGTCACGGCGGCGGATGCGTCCTCCCGGCCCCGTGCCGACGAGACCCTCGGCGGTGAGGCCGGCGTCGCGGAGCAGCTTGCGCGCGATCGGGCTGACGAAGACCCGGCCGGACGGCGCAGCAGCAGGTGGGGCTGCCGGCGCGGGACCGGCGGCAGGTGCGTCGCCGTAGCCGAGCGCGGCGAGTGCGGCGTCGAGGTCGGTGCCGACGTCGGAGGACGAGCCGACGAGCGCCATCGGCAGGCCCACCTCGATGGTGGTGCCGGGTTCGACCAGGGCCTTGAGGAGGGTGCCGCCCTGCGGCGCCTCCATCTCGACCACGGCCTTCTCGGTCTCGATGACGGCGATGGCGTCGCCGGCGGTGTAGTCGGCGCCGGGCTGGACGAGCCAGTCGGCGATGACGACCTCGGTCGCGCCAGCGGCGACCTCGGGGACCAGCAGGAGCTCCGGCATGGGTCTGTGTCCTTCGGGAGTGGGCGTGAGTGGGCGCGAGTGGGCGTGAGTGGGGTGGTCAGGCCTGCGCGATGCGCCTGAGGGCGTCGACGACCTCGTCGGTCCTGGCGATGGCGGCGCGCTCGAGCACCTTGCTGATGCTCGGCGAGGCCTCGGCGCCGGTGACGCGCTCGACAGGGGCGTCGAGCCAGTCGAAGAGGCGCCGCTGGATCTCGTCGGCCAGCCAGCCGCCGTACGACGTGCCGACGGCGCCCTGCTCGACGATGAGGACCTGGTTGGTCTTGCGGACGCTGGCCTCGATCGTCTCCCAGTCGAGGGAGGCGCGGTCGAGCCAGCGCAGGTCGATGAGGTCGGCGGAGACGTCGACCTGGTCGAGCGCCTCGAGGCAGTGGTTGACCATGGTCAGGTAGGAGATGACCGTCAGGTCCTCGCCCGTGCGCCGCACGGCAGCCTTGCCGACGGGCAGCAGGTAGTCGAGGTCGTCCACGGGACCGGGGCCGGTCGAGGTGTAGAGGTCGACGTGCTCCAGGACGACCACCGGGTCGTCGCACGTGAGTGCGGTGTTCATCAGTCCCACGTAGTCGAAGGGCGTCGACGGCGCGACCACGCGCAGGCCGGGGGCGGTGGTGAGGATGCCGGCCGGGTCCATCGAGTGCTGGGATCCGTAGCCGGTGCCGGCCGCGAGCTTGCTGCGCAGCACGAAGGGGACCGACGAGTCCCCGCCGAACATGTGACGGGCCTTGGCGACCTGGTTGAAGAGCTGGTCGGCCGCGACCCACATGAAGTCGGCGTACATGAACTCCACGACGGGACGGAAGCGCCCGTCGAGGGCCATGCCGCCGCCGAGGCCGGCGAAGGCGTTCTCGCTGATGGGGGTGCCGAGGACGCGGTCGGGGAAGAGCTCGAGGGGCTTCTTGGTGGCGCCGTTGGTGCCGCCCTTGAGGCCGTCGACGTCCTCGCCCATGACGACGATGCGATCGTCGGTCTCCATGCGACGCGCCATCACGTCGCTCACGACGTCGATGAAGCGACGTTGCGCGAGCTCGCCCGCGAAGGTGTCCTCGTCCTCGAAGCGGCTCCCCTCGAGCTCGGAGAGGTCGCCGCGCACGCCGACGTCGACGAAGTCGGTGTCGGGCCAGAGCGAGCCGATGATGCGACGCTCCCTGGGCTTGCCCCCGGGCACGGGCTCGAGGAGCTGGTCGCCGATCTCCTGCATGGTCGTGTCGATCGCGTCGGTCATCGCGTCGATGTCGGCCTCGGTGGCGAGCCCGCGCCCGACGACCTGGCGGCGGAGCTGCGCGATCGGGTCGCGCGCTCGCCAGGACGCCTCCTCCTCCTTGTCGCGGTAGCCGAAGGCGGAGCCGGGGAACGCGCCGTTCTGGTGGAAGAAGCGGTAGAGGTCGGCCTCGAGGATCGTGGGGCCCTTGCCGGCGCGCATGTGGTCGACCGCCTCGGTCATCGCCGTGTGGACGGCGAGGGCGTCCATGCCGTCCACGCGCCAGCTGGGGATGCCGAAGCCGGCACCGCGACCCGAGAGGCGGGGCTCGCCGGTCGCCTTCGCGACGGGGGTCGAGACGGCGTACTGGTTGTTCTCGATGAAGAACATCACCGGGAGCTTCCACGCCGCGGCGAGGTTGAAGGTCTCGAGGACCGATCCGATGTTGACCGCACCGTCGCCGAAGTAGGTCACCGACACCGCGTCGCTGCCCGAGTGCAGCATGTTCCACGCGAAGCCCGCGGCCTGCGGCACGCCGCCACCGACGATGGCGTTGGTGCCCATCGCGCCGGCCTCGCGCCACTGCAGGTGCATCGACCCGCCGCGACCGCGGCAGTAGCCGTCGGCGAGTCCGCAGATCTCGGCCAGCGTCCTGTGCAGGACCTCGCGGACCTCGGTCGTGATCTCCGGCAGGCCCGTGGACTTCGCCTCGAGCACGTGACCGAAGGCCTTCGCGAGGAACTGGTGGTGACCGCGGTGCGAGCCGTTGACGAAGTCGTCGGAGCGCAGCGGCAGCACCGACCCGACCGCACCGCCCTCCTGGCCGACGCTCGAGTGCGCGGGGCCGTGGACCAGGCCCTGGTTGGCCAGCTCGAGGACGTACTCCTCGAAGGATCGGATCCATTGCGCGCGCCCCAGGAGCTGGAGGAGGACCTGGGGGTCCGCCGCGTCCCAGTCGTCCTGGTCCACGGTCAGCTCCACCCAGGGCGCCGCCGGCGTGAGTTCGTGCCGCTTCGTCATTGGTCCTCCGACGATTGATCCATTGAGGATGGTTGCGCACGATGGGTACGCGGTACAGACTGACCGTACGGCACTGAATGGATACATTGCAAGGAGTTCACGAGATGCGC
Source organism: Nocardioides ganghwensis (assembly GCF_014779655.1). Lineage (GTDB taxonomy): Bacteria > Actinomycetota > Actinomycetes > Propionibacteriales > Nocardioidaceae > Nocardioides > Nocardioides ganghwensis. Next base: position 199,001 of record NZ_JACXYX010000009.1, on the reverse strand, counting down.
GTCACACCTGTCCTCGCGGTTTCGCGGGTCGACCACATCGGGATCACCGTCCCGGACCTCGCCGAGGCCCACGAGTTCTTCGTGGGTGTCCTGGGGTGCGAGTACATGTACCGGCTCGGCCCCTACCGCGACGACGACGGACCATGGATGCGCGAGCACCTCGACGTCGACGAGCGGGCCGTCATGGAGCGCCTGCACTTCTACCGGCTGGGGGGCCAGGCGGTCTTCGAGGTGTTCCAGTACGCCGCCGCCGGGCAGAGGCCCATCCCGCCGCGCAACAGCGACGTCGGGGGCCACCACGTCGCGGTCTACGTCGACGACCTGGACGCCTCCGTCGCGGCCCTGCGCGACGCCGGGATCCGCGTCCTCGGCGACCCGACGACGAGCCGCGGCCCGAGCGAGGGCCAGCGCTGGGTCTACTTCCTCAGCCCGTGGGGCATGCAGTTCGAACTAGTCTGCTACCCCGACGGCAAGGCGTACGACCGCGACCCGTCGGCCTTCCCCTGATCCAGCCCACCCGACGAGGAGCGTTGATGTCCGAGACCGCCGGCTCCCGGGTCGCCAGCCAGCGGGTCGCCGAGGTGCTGCGCGAGCGCATCCTGTCGGGACGGCTGCGTCCCGGCACCCGCATCAAGCAGGACGAGCTCGCCGAGGAGCTCGACACCAGCCGGATCCCGGTCCGTGAGGCGCTGCGCATCCTCGAGACCCGCGGCCTGGTCGAGGTGCGCTCCAACTCCGGCGCCTGGGTCGGGCAGATGGACCTGCACGACCTGACGATGAGCTACCAGATCCGCGAGCGCATCGAGCCGCTCCTGCTCGCCGACAGCATGCCCAGGCTCGGCGAGGAGGACGTCGCCGAGCTGCGCGACCTGCAGGCACGCATCGAGGCCAACGACGACCTGGAGACGTTCATGGTCCTGGACCGCGAGCTCCACTGGCGCACGTACGCCGGGCACCGCACGCCCCAGCTCGCCAGCATGGTCGAGCGGCTCTGGGACACCACCCAGCACTACCGGCGGGAGTTCGCGAGGCTGATGGGGGCACGGGGCGCCTGGGCGGTCAACGCGGAGCACCGCCTGCTCGTCGACGCGATCGCCGCCCGCGACGAGGACACCGCGAGCCGCGTCCTGGCGCTCCACATCCAGCGCACCCGCACCGAGCTGATGCGGCACCCCGAGGTGTTCACCGACTGGTCGGCGGACGTCTGAGCGTCAGTCGAGCGCGAACCCACCGCAGACGTTGAGCGCCTGCCCGGTGATGTTGTGCGCGAGCGGGGACGCGAGGAACGCCGCGGCGGTGCCGATGTCCTCGGGGGTCTGCGGCCGGCCCAGCGGGATCTGGTCAAGGACGCCCTGCCAGGCCTCCTCGGTGCTGATGCCCTTCGCCTCCGAGATCTCGGCGAGCTCGGCCTCCCACATGGCCGTACGGACCATGCCGGGGCACACCGCGTTGACGCGGATGCCGGTGGGGCCGAGCTCGAGCGCGAGGGCCTGGGTGAACCCGATGACGGCGAACTTGGTGGCCGAGTAGTGGGTCATGTGGGCCTTGCCCTGGCGCCCGGCGACGGAGGAGATGCTGATGATGCTGCCGCTCCCCTGCTCCTCCATGACCCGGACGACCGCGCGGGTGGTGCGATGCACGCCGGTGAGGTTCACCGCGACCATCGAGTCCCAGGTGCGGTCGGACATGTCGACCAGCGGCGTACGCCCGGACAGGCCCGCGTTGTTGACGAGGACGTCGATGCGGCCGAGCTCGGACGTGACGTGCGAGGCGAGCGCCTCGCTGGAGTCGGCGCTGGTGACGTCGTGCCCCACGCCGATGGCGCGGATGCCCTCGGCCACGAGGCTGGCAGCCGTCTCCCGGGCCTTGGCCTCGTCGAGATCGGCGATGACGACCTGCGCGCCGAAGCGACCGAGGGCGGTGGCGATCCCCTCGCCGATGCCCTGGGCGGAGCCGGTGACGATGGCGACCTGGTCCTCGAGGAGGGGCAGGCCCTGCAGTGGTGTGCTCACAGGTCCACCGCCAGGTACTTCGTCTCGAGGAACTCGTGGATGCCGGCGAACCCGCCCTCGCGACCGAGACCGGACTCCTTCATCCCGCCGAACGGTGCGGCCGGGTCCGAGGCGACGCCGCGGTTGACGGCGACCATGCCGCTCTCCATCCGCCTCGCCACCCGGATGCCCTCGCCCGCGTCGGCGGCGAAGACGTAGGAGATGAGCCCGAAGTCGGTGTCGTTGGCCATCGCCACCGCCTCGTCGGTGCTCTCGACCGTCACGATCGGAGCGACGGGGCCGAAGATCTCCTCCCGAGTCAGGGTCTGGCCGTGGACGACGTCGCGCACCACGTAGGGGGAGATGAAGGCGCCGGTGGCGGGCGCCTCGGAGACGGCGCCGGGGCGACCGCCCTCATCGGCCGCCTTCGCGACGAGGGCGAGGACCTTGTCACGCTCCTTGGTGCTGACGAGCGCGCCGAGGTCGTTGGCCGGGTCCAGACCGCTGCCGATGCGGAGCGCGCCGAGCGCACGCTCGAAGGAGTCGGTGAACTCGGTGGCCAGCGACTCATGGACGTAGAAGCGGTTGGCTGCCGTGCACGCGGAGCCGCCGTTGCGCATCTTGGCGACCATCGCGCCCTCCACGGCCTTGTCGACGTCCGCTCCCTCGAGGACGAGCAGGGGCGCGTTGCCACCGAGCTCCATCGACGAGGGCAGGGCACGGGTCGCGGTCTGCGCGAGCAGCAGCTTGCCGATCGGGGTCGACCCCGTGAAGGACAGGGTCGCCGTACGCCGGTCCGCGAGGACCGCCTCTGACACGGGGCCCGGTTCGGACGTGGTGACGACGTTGACCACCCCGGCCGGGACGCCCGCCCGCCGCAGGACCTCGGCCACCCACAGCGCCGTGAGCGGTGTCTCGGCGGCCGGCTTGAGCACCGCTGTGCACCCCGCCGCGAGGGCGGGCGCGAGCTTGCGGGTCGCCATCGCCGCGGGGAAGTTCCACGGCGTGATCATGTAGGCGACGCCCATCGGCTGGTGGTCGACGATGATCGTCTTGTCGCCGTTGGGCGCCAGCCGGAAGTCGCCGGGCACCCGCGAGGCCTCCTCGCTGAACCAGCGGAAGAACTCGGCGGCGTACGTCGCCTCCCCCATCGCGTCGCTCCACGCCTTGCCGTTCTCGAGCACGATCAGGCGCGCACACTGCTCGAGCTCGGCCGACATGATCTCGTAGGCGCGACGCAGCACCTCGGCCCTGGAGCGGGGTGCGGTGGCGGCCCACTGGCCGAACGCCTCGTGGGCGGCGGCGACCGCCGCGAGGGCCTCGGGGACGGTGGCGTCGGAGACCTCGGCGAGCAGGGTCCCCGTGGCCGGGTCGTCCACCTCGAGCGTGCGGTCGGTGGAGACCCACTCGCCGTCGATGAGCAGCCCGGTGGGGACCCCGGCCAGGGACGGGTCCTGCAGCTGGGTCACTGGATCACGATCCCGCCGTCGATCATCAGGAGCTGGCCGGTCATGTAGTCGCTGTCGTCGCTGGCGAGGAACGAGGCCGTGCCGACGACGTCCTCGGGGTAGGAGTAGCGCTTCATCAGGATCATGTTCTGGGCGAGCGTGTCCATGGACTCGCCCTCCTTGTCGAACTTGCCGATGGCGACGAGGTCCTTGTCGAGCTGCTCCCAGAGCTCGGTGCGCACGACGCCGGGGCCGTAGCCGTTGACGGTGATGTTGTGCTGCATCAGGGACTTCGCACCGCCCTTGATGAGCGCGAGCACCGCGTGCTTGGAGGCGCCGTAGACGACGACGTCGTCGAAGGTCTCGCGCGAGAGGATCGAGCCGACGTTGATGATCTTGTAGGGGTGGTCCTGCTTGCCCTGGGCCACCATCTGGCGGGCGGCCGCCTGCATGCAGTTGAGGGTGCCCCAGGCGTTGACGTCCATGATGCGCTGCCAGTTCTCGCGGGTGATGTCGAGGAAGAACAGCGGCTTGTTGATGCCGGCGTTGTTGACCAGCACGTTGATGCTGCCGAACGCCTCGACCGTGTGGGCGACCGCGGCCTCCGCGTCCTCCTGGCTGGTGACGTCGAGCTTCACGTGGGTCGCCCGGCCCCCGTCGGCGGCGTTGATCTGCGCAGCCACCTGCTCCGCGCCGTCGACGTTCACGTCCCCCAGGCAGACGTTGGCGCCCTGGGCGGCGTAGTCGATGGCGACGGCGGCGCCCATGCCCTGGGCGGCGCCGGTGATGAGGATGTTCTTGGCGGCGAGTCGTGCGGTGTCCACGAGGGCTCCTAATGGTGGGGGTGATCAGCGGGGTGGTCAGTAGGGATTGGTGACGAAGAGCTCCTGCGCCGGGAACAGCGTGAGCACGCGAGGCCCGTCCTCGGTGATCACGATCTCCTCCTCGATGCGCGCGGCGGAGAAGCCGTCGGCGGCCGGGCAGTAGGTCTCCAGCGCGAAGACCATGCCGACCTGCAGCTCGACCGGCTCCTTCATCGAGTTGAGCCGGGAGATGATCGGGCGCTCGTGGAGGCCGAGGCCGAGGCCGTGGGCGAACTGGAGACCGAAGGCCTCCATCTCGCTGCCGAAGCCGAAGTCCTCGGCCTTGGGCAGCAACGCGGCGACCTCGTCGGTGCCGACGCCGGCCTTGATGCCGTCGATGCCCCGGTCCATCCACTCGCGGGCGCGGGTGTACGCGTCGCGCTGGGCCGGCGTCGAGCTGCCGACGGCGAAGGTGCGGTAGTAGCAGGTGCGGTAGCCGTTGAAGGAGTGGATGACGTCGAAGAACGCCTGGTCTCCGGGCCGGATGATGCGGTCGGTGAAGTTGTGGGGGTGCGGGTTGCACCGCTCGCCGGAGATCGCGTTGACGGCCTCGACCTGGTCCGAGCCGAGCTCGTAGAGCCGCTTGTTGGCCATGGCGACGATCTCGTTCTCCCGGACGCCGGGCTTCAGCGCCTCGGTGATGTCCTGGTAGACCCCGTCGACCATGGCGGCGGCCTGGTTGAGCAGCAGGATCTCGTCGAAGGACTTGATGCAGCGCGCGTCCAGCATCGACTGCTGGGCGTCCACCACCCGCAGGCCCTGGCGTTCCATCTCGAAGAGGAACGGCGGCTCGACGATGTCGATGCCGACCGGCATGTCCGCCACGCCGGCCTCGACGAGGAGGGACCTGATCTCCTGGACCGCCGACTCCATCAGGCCGACCGACGGGGCGACCGCGCCGCGGAAGCCGAGGAAGCCCGCGCGGTAGTTGTCCTCCGGCGTCCACTGCGAGTGGAGCTTGTGGTGCTTGACGGCGGACCCGAAGTCCCAGAGCACCGGCTCCTTCCCGCGGGCCAGGAGCGCGTACCTGATCATCTTGTCGCCCAGGGCGCCGCCGATCCAGGTCTGCGTCGTGTAGCGGATGTTGTAGAAGTCGAAGAGCAGGAAGGCGCCGCACTCGCTGGCGTCGAGGGCCGCCCGGGCCCGGTCGAGCCGGTAGGCCCGGAGCCGGTCGAAGTCGACGCGGGCCTCGTAGTCGACACCCATGTGGCCCGGTGCCGGGACGGGGCCGCCGAAGTCGAGGCGCGGGACCTCGATCCCGGGAGCCTGCTGGGGACTGATGATGCTCACTGTGGTCTCTCTCCGAGCTGGGGGCACGAGGCCGGGGGCGGCACGGGGGAATCCAGCCCCCGGCCTCGTACGGATGGGGCGATCACCAGTTGGGGGTGACCTCGGCGTCGGACGCGTTGGCCTCGGTGACCTTCACCGACGGCATGAACAGGTCCTCGTCGACCTCCTCGCCGTCGAGCACCTTGGCCGCGAGGGTGACGGCGTTCTGGCCGTCCCAGGCGGAGGACTGGAAGACGGTGCCGTCGAGCTCGCCGTTGACGACCAGCGGGTTGCCCAGCTTGGTGTTGCCGATCGAGGTGATGAGCATCTTCTTGACGTCGAGGCCCTGCGACTTCAGCGCGTCGATGGCGCCCGCGACCATGGTGTCGTCGGCGGCGTAGATGCCCTGGATGTTCTTCGCGCCGGCAGCGGTGAGCATCTCGGACGTCACCGTCTGTGAGTCGTCCTTGTTCCAGTCACCGGGCTGCGAGGCGATGATCTTCACGTTGGGGCAGTTCTCGTCGATGGTCTCCTCGAACCCGGCCTTGCGGTTGATCGCCGTCGTGTTGCCGGTCAGGCCCTCGACCTGGAGGATGTTGATGTCCTTGCCGTCGGCGAGCTCGCACATGATCTCGGCCGATGCGGCGCCCTGGCCGTACGTGTCCGGGCCGGAGTAGCCGGCGGTCAGGCTCTTGTCCTCCTCCTTGACGTCGGAGTTCGTGACCGTGACCGGGATGCCGGCCGCCTTGGCGCGCTCGAGGCAGGGCCGCACGGTGTCGGCGACGGCGGGCCACAGGATGATGAGGTCCGGCTTGGCGGCGACGGCGACCTGGCAGTCGCTGGCCTGCTTGTCGGCGTCGTACTGCGAGTTGGTGATGGTCAGGTCGAGGCCCTCCTTCTCGGCCTCGGCGTTCATCGCCTTGAGGTACTCGGTGCCGTACGGCTGGTCGGTGCCCTGCGGCAGGAGCGCGTAGACCTTCGTGCCGTCACCGGACGCGCTGCTGGCGCTGTCGGAGCCGCAGGCGGAGAGTGCCGACGCGGCGAACAGGAGGGTCATCACGGCGGCTGCGGTGCGGGTGCTGCGCATGGGGGTGTTCCTTTCGTTGGTCACGTGAGCCCACGGTCGGTCGACCGGGCACGGACTCCGTGGAGGGACGTGCGGAGGGAGGAGCGGGCGGCCCTGAGGCTGGCTGGGTCGGTCATGACCGCGAGGAGCAGGACGCCGCCGATGTAGATCTGCTGGATGTCGACCTGCACGCCGGTCAGGGTGAGGCCGACCTCCAGGGTTCCGAGAGAGAAGGCCCCGATCAGGGTGCCGAGGATGGATCCACGCCCTCCGGTGAGGGCGACGCCGCCGATGATGGCTGCGGCGAAGCTGGAGAGGAGCACGGTCGATCCGGCGGTCGGGTCCGCCGCGGTGCGCTCCAGGGTGTCGATCGCGCCGGCACCAGCAGCGATGACGCTGCACATGACGAAGCCGGTGACCAGGCGGCGGTCGACGGGGATGCCCGCGTCCCGCGCCGCCTGTCGGTTGCCGCCGACCGCGTAGAACTCGCGACCCGCCCGCATCCGGGTCAGGAAGAGGTGAAGGAGCACGAAGGCGAGGACGAAGATCACGATGCGCGGGGTGAGCGGGCCCACGATCGGGAGCCCGAACTGGATGGCGAACGTGATGTTCTCGAGCGGGATCGGCTCGGAGCGAGAGATGACGATCGCGAGCCCCTTCAGCACGAACAGCATGCCCAGGGTGGCGATGAAGGAGTTGATCCCGACCTTCACCACGAAGAAGGCGTTGACCAGCCCGACGGCGACACCGGTGCCCAGGGCGAGGAGCACCCCGAGGGCGACGTTGTCGGTCTGCGCCATCATGACGCCGGCGAGGACGACGGTGCTGGCCACGCTGAGGTCGAGCTCGCCCATGAGGATGACCACCGTCAGGCCCAGGGCGACGAGGCCCACCAGCGCGACGCGGCTCAGGGTGACCGGGTAGGCGGAGAAGACCAGCGGCTCCATGACGAGCGCCACGACGAGGACCACCGCGAGCAGCGCCACCGCGCGACCTTCGGTGCGACGCCCCAGCGTGCGGCGGAGCTGGTCGACGCGGGTGCGGGCCGGGGCCTCACCGAAGTTGATGCCGTGGGGGGTGCTCATTTCTTGCTGACCTTCCGGGCGAGGGCGTCGACGGACACGGCGAGGACGATGAGGGAGCCGATGGCGACCTGCTGCCACCCGAAGCCGACGCCGGAGAGGACGAGGACGTTGGTCAGGACACTGACGAAGACGACTCCGAGGACCGTCCTCAGCACGCTTCCCTTGCCGCCGAAGACGCTGGTGCCGCCGATGATGATGGCCGCCAGGGCGCCGAAGTCGTAGCCGTCGGACATGGAGCTCACGGCGGTGTTGGAGTAGGCCGCGAGCACGAACCCGGCGATGGTGGCGGCGAACGACGTGATGAGGAACGCGCCGAGAACGACGACGGGGGTGTTGACCCCGCTCAGCCGGGTCGCCTCCTTGTTGCTGCCGAAGGCGCGCACCACGAAGCCGAAGTTGGTGCGGCTCAGCAGGAAGCCCAGGACGAGCGCCACCACGACCAGCACGATCGCCGAGATGGGGACGGCGCCGAGCTTGATGTCGCCGAACGACTCGATCGTGCCGTCCCTGGGGCCGAAGAAGATGCTGCCGCCCGAGAGCCAGCGCAGCAGGCCGAGGCCTATGTAGGTGGTCGAGAGCGTGACGATGACCGCGTTGGCCTTGAAGTAGCCGACGGCGACCCCGTTGACCAGCCCGTAGACGACCGAGACGGCCAGCGCGACGAGGATCGCGATCGGGATGCTGTGGGAGTTGCTGACACCGATGAGGATGACGGCGCCGGTGGCCACCTGGGCGACCACCGACAGGTCGAGGTAGTTGCCGCTGATGACGACGAAGGTCATGCCCACGGCGACGATCCCGATCGGGGCGGCCCGGTGGAAGACGTCCGCGACGTTCACCGCTGACGCGAAGCCGTCGACGAACAGGACGGAGGCGAGGATGAGGACGACCGTGAAGACCACGATCCCCCGCTCGGCCGCCCACAGCAGCGCCTTGGCGGCGATGGAGGGGCCGTCGGCTCTGGGCTCGGCGGCCGTCGGCGCAGCCACCGTGGGGGACTCGGCTAGCTGGTTCATGACGAGGTGACCATGCTTTCTCCGGCGGCGAGGGACATGACGCTCCGCTCGTCGGCCTCGTCGCGGGCGAGGGTGCCTGCGATCTGGCCGTCGCGGACCACGTGGATGACGTCCGAGAGGTCCAGCAGCTCGGGAAGGTCGGAGCTGATGACGAGGACGGCGGTGCCCTCGTCCGCGAGCTCGCGCACCAGGCGGTGGATCTCGGCCTTCGCGCCCACGTCGACTCCGCGGGTGGGCTCGTCGAGCACGATCACGCGCGGACGGAGCCCGAGCCACTTGGCGATGACGACCTTCTGCTGGTTGCCACCGCTGTAGTCGCCCGAATCGCGCTTGACGTTGGGCGGGCGCAGCCCGACGGTGTCCGCGAGCGTGCTGGCGAAGGCCTGTTGCCTGGCCGGGCTGGTCACGCCGGCCCGGGAGATCGAGCGACGGTTGGGAAGGGCGATGTTGTCGCTGACCGACATGCTCAGCGCCAGGCCGTCCTGGCGTCGTTCTTCCGGGACGAACGCGATGCCGTGACGAACCGCCGACGTGTAGCTGCCGACGCGGCGCACCTGGCCGTCGACGACGACGGTGACGTCGCCGCCCGTACGCGGGTCGACGCCCAGCATCGCGCGGACGAGCTCGCTGCGGCCGGCGCCGACGAGGCCCCCGAGGCCGACGATCTCGCCGGCGCGTACGTCGAGGTCGATGCCGCGGACCTTGGGTGCGGTGATCCCGCGGGCCGAGAGCACCACGTCGCCGGGGTTGCTCTCCCGGACCACGCCGAGGTCCTGCTTGAGCTCGCGGCCCACCATCTTGTCGACGAGGACGTCGGGGGTGGTGTCCGCGATGTCCGCCGTGTCGATGTGCCGTCCGTCGCGGAGCACGGTGACGCGCTCGCAGATGGCGAAGATCTCGGGCAGCCGGTGCGAGATGTAGACGATCGCCAGGCCACCTCGGGCCAGCCGCTGCAGCATCTCGAGCAGGTAGTCGGTCTCGGCCGGGGTCAGCGTGGCAGTGGGCTCGTCCAGGATGAGCACCCGCGGCTTGCGGGCCACGGCGCGGGCGATCTCGATGAACTGTCGCAGGGACACCGAGAGCCGGGAGACCGGCTCGTCGAGGTCGATCGCCACGCCGATCTCCTCGAGCGCCGCCCCGGCGTAGCGCTGCATCTCCTTGCGGCTGATCGCGCCGCCACGGGTCGGGAACGCACCGAGCATGATGTTCTCCGCGACGGTCATCTCCGGCACGAGGCTGAGCTCCTGGTGGACCAGGGCGATGCCGGCGTCGAGCGCCGCGCGGGTGCCGCCCTCGAGGGGCCGTCCGTCGACCAGGACGGTGCCCTCGGTGGGCGCCAGGATCCCGGCCAGGATGCGCATCAGGGTCGACTTGCCGGCGCCGTTCTCACCGACGAGCGCGTAGATCTCTCCTGCGCGCACCGAGACGCTCACGCCGTCGAGTGCGACCGCGCCGCCGAACCGCTTGACGATCGAGTCGGCCTCGATCACCACGGGCCCGACTGTTGAGGACTGGTCGTCGCTCACGCCGTGCTCCTTCCGTCTGGAACGTCATGACCACCGTCATGTGGTCGACGTCACAAACGAAGAACGTACACTAGGAGTGCACGCTAGGGAACCCCCGAAGAGAACACTTCTCCCCTAAACGTTCTCTGCGACAGAACAGTGTGCGGGATCAGTGACCCCGCCGGCCGCCATCGAGGGACAGGTGGGCGTCGTCTGCGGACTCCGCACCCGAGCGGGGTGAGTCGAGGATGAACCACACCGCTCGCACCTCCTCGGGCGTGCTGTTCCAGAACCGGTGCGGGACGACGGAGTCGAAGGCGATCGAGTCGCCCGCGTGCAGCACCGTGGTCTCGAAGCCCACCTGGACGGTGAGGCTGCCCGACACGACGAGGCCGTACTCGCGACTCGAGTGCTGGATGAAGTCGATCTTGCGATCGCCGTCCTGCGGCGCGGGCGGATAGACCACCTCGATGAACTCGGCGCCGTTCTCCGGCCGCGGTGTGAGCCGCTCCCACCGCGTGCCTCCGGCCAGCGGAAGGGTCGGACGCTCCGGTGCTCTCAGGACGATCCCGCCCGACACCAGGGGATCGAACGTCCCGTGGCTGCCCCTGCCGTGGCCGGCGCCGCCCGCGGAGGGGTCCGACGCCGACGGTGCCTCGGCGACGGGTGACACGTCGTCGAACAGGCTGTCCATGGAGATCTCGAGCTCGCTGACCACGTTGTAGAGGGCACGGACGCTGAACGACGCCAGGCCCCTCTCGACCTGGGAGACGTGGCTGGCGGACACCTCGACGCGACGCGCGAGCTCGCGGACGCTGATCCCAGCCGCCTCACGTGCCGAGCGGATGCGGTCCCCGATCGCGATCCACTCCGCGGTCGATGCCTGGTTCTCTGTCACGTCTGCACCTTCTGGCCTGTTCTCGCTCAACGTACGGTCAGTGTGCACACACCATACGCGCGAACGGGGACTGTGCACACCGAGAGCCTCTGCTAGCGTCACCGCCGTCCACACGGGAGTCCGCGGAAGCGGGCTGAGAGGGAGCTGGAACCGCTCCGACCGTCGTACCTGATCCGGGTCATGCCGGCGAAGGAAGTGAGTTCCCATGGCTCTGCCACGCATCTTCTGCCTGGTCTCGTCGACCGACGACCTGTCCCTGCTGTCCGACCTCGCCGAGGTCGGCATCGACGGCTTCCAGGTCCGCGACAAGGTGGTCACCACCCGCGAGCTCGTCGAGCTGACCCGGGTCGTGCAGGCGGCCGTACGCCCCGCCGGCGCGACGGTCGTGGTCGACGACCGGCTCGACGTGGCACTCGCCACCGGGGCCGACGGCGTGCACCTCGGTGCCGAGGACCTGCCCGTCGAGCTCGCGACGCGGGCGGCACCGCACCTGGTGGTCGGCGCGACCTGCCGGGACCGGGCGGACGTCGAGCGTGCCGCGGCGGCCGGGGCGGCGTACGCCGGCTTCGGCCCGGTGTTCGCGACCACGAGCAAGGCGGGCCTGCCGGATCCCCTGGGACCGGGCGCGGTGACCGCCGCGTGTGGGGTGCTTCCGCTGGTGGCCATCGGCGGCATCTCCGCCGGCCGGGTGGCGACCGTCCTCGACGCTGGGGCGTACGGCGTCGCGGCCCTGGGCGCCATCTGGCGCGAGCCCGATCCGGTCCGCGCGGCGAAGGAGCTGGTGCGGGAGCTCGGCTGATGCGCGTGCACGTCCTCGGCGCCGGCATCGTCGGGCTCGCCTGCGCCGACGAGCTCGTGACCCGCGGCCACGACGTCGCGGTCGTCGACCCTGCGCCCGGCAGCGGTGCGTCGGCCGTCGCGGCCGGGATGCTGTCGCCGGGCGGGGAGGCCTGGTACGGCGAGCCGGACGTCCATCGGCTCGGCGTCGCGAGCGCGCGCCTGTGGCCGGCGTACGCCGCGCGGCTGGGCGTCCCGTTGCACGACCGCGGGACCCTGGTGGTGGGCCACGACGCGGCGGACCGGCACGACGTCGAGCGGCAGGCCGCGGTCCTGGCGACGCTGGGCGTCGACGTCGACGTCCTCACCTCGGTGCAGGTGCGTCGGCTCGAGCCCGCGCTGGGGCGGGTCGCCGGCGGCCTAGCGCTCCGCGATCGTGCCGTCGATCCGAGGGCCGCGGTCGCCGCGCTCCTCCGACGCCTCGGCGAGCGGGTCCGCGCCCGTCCGCCGCTCGCCGGCGCGGACGCCGTCGTCGTCGCCACCGGCTCCCGCCTGCCGGCGCCGTGGACGACGCTCGTGAGAGGCGTACGCGGCGAGGTGGTCCGGCTCCGGACCGACGACCCGCCCCGTCACGTCGTGCGGGGCTGGGTGGGCGGCGAGCCGGTCTACGTGGTGCCGCGTCCCAGTGGCGAGGTGGTCGTCGGCGCCACCGTCGAGGAGCACGACGCCGAGCCCGTGCCGACGGCCGGCGGCGTGCTGCGGCTGCTGCGGGCGGCGCGCGTCCTGCTGCCGTCGCTCGACCGGGCGGAGCTGCTGGCCTGCGAGGCCCGCGACCGGCCCGCGACGGCAGACCACCTGCCGCTGGTCGGGCCCACCGGCGACCCCGGGACCTTCCTGGCCGCTGGCCACTTCCGCCACGGAGTGCTCCTCGCTCCCCTCACCGCACGGCTCCTCGCCGACGCGGTCGAGGGGGCCGACCCCGATCCCGCCGTCGACCCCCGACGGCTCGACCTTGGAGGACCGCAGTGCACCTGACCCTCAACGGCGCCGCCCACGTCGCCGACGTCACCACCCTGCTCGAGCTCGTCGGGCCGCTCCCGGACGGCCATGCCGTCGCGGTCAACCACGAGGTCGTGCCCCGCGCCGAGCACGGCACCCGGCCGCTGGTCGACGGCGACGTCGTCGACGTGGTGACGGCGGTGGCCGGCGGATGAACGACCTGGTGATCGCCGGCCGGACCCTGTCGTCCCGCCTCTTCCTCGGCACGGGCGGGCTGCCGCGCCCCGACCTCGTCGCGCCGGTACTGGAGGCGGCGCGGCCCGGTCTGGTGACGGTCAGCGTGCGGCGTACGTCGAGCTCCGCGCCCGGCGGGCTGCTGGCGCAGCTGCGCGAGGCCGGGATCCCGGTCCTGCCCAACACGGCGGGCTGCCTGTCGGCGCGCGAGGCGGTGACGACCGCCGAGCTGGCCCGGGAGGCGCTGGGCACCGACTGGGTGAAGCTCGAGGTGATCGGCGACGAGACCAGCCTCCTGCCCGACGTCCTCGAGCTGGTCGAGGCCGCTGCCGAGCTCGTCGCACAGGGTTTCACGGTGCTGCCCTACGCCACCGCCGACCCCGTACTCGCCCGCCGCCTCGCTGACGTCGGCTGCGCGGCGGTGATGCCCCTCGGGTCCCCGATCGGCTCCGGGCTGGGCATCCTCGACCCGCACGCGATCGAGGCCGTCGTGGCGGCCGTCGACGTCCCGGTCGTCCTCGACGCGGGGATCGGCACCGCCTCCGACGCGGCGCTGGCGATGGAGCTCGGCTGCGACGCGGTCCTCGCCGCCACGGCGGTGACGCGCGCGGCGGACCCGGTCGCGATGGCCCGCGCCCTCCGCCTGGCCGTGGAGGCAGGCGCCGCGGCCCGGGGCGCCGGCCGGATCCCGCGGCGCGCCATGGCCCGCTCGGCCAGCCCGCTCGAGGGGAGGATCGCGTGATCCCGCGCCTGGTCCTGCTGACCGACCGTTCCCAGCTGCGGCTCGGCCGCGGTCTCGTCCGCACCGTGCGGGAGTGCGCCGACGCCGGGCTGGGAGCAGTCGTGGTGCGCGAGCACGACCTCGACCCGGGGCAGCGGCAGGCCCTCGTCGCCGCCCTCGCGGCGATCGATGGCCTCACCGTGATCTCCTCGCGGATCCCGGACGACTCCGCCGACGGCCTCCACCTCGCGGCCCACCAGCACCCACCGGCCGGCGGCGCCTGGGGCCGGTCGTGCCACTCCCGCGCCGACGTCGCCCGCGCGGCCGAGCAGGGCGCGTCGTGGGTGACCCTGTCGCCGTACGCCGCCAGCGCCAGCAAGCCGGGCCACGGACCCGCGTTGCCTGCCTCCGACTACGCGGGGCACCCGCTCCCGGTCCTCGCCCTGGCCGGGATCGACGCCACCAACGCGGCGTCCGCGGTCGCCGCCGGCGCCCACGGGATCGCGGTGATGGGAGCGGTGATGCGGTCCGCCGAACCGGCCGCCGTCGTCACCGCCCTGCTGCGGGAACTCCCATGCTGACCCCGCCCGTGGTGCTCGCCGTGGCCGGCACCGACAGCGGCGGCGCCGCGGGACTGGCGGCCGACCTGGCGACGGTCGGGCACCTCGGCTGCCACGCCGCCTGCGCCGTCACGGCGGTGACCGCGCAGGACACCACCGGCGTCCACGCGATCCACGCGGTGCCCGTCACGGCCGTCGCGCAGCAGGTGGACGCGGTCGTCGGCGACCTCCCGGTCGCGGTCGTGAAGACCGGCATGCTCGGCACGCCCGACGTCGTCCGCCTGGTCGCCGACCGGCTCGGCCACCTCCCTGTCGTGGTGGATCCGGTCCTGGCCGCCACCAGCGGAGCGGCGCTCGGGGACGACGTCGTCGCGGCGGCGTACGTCGACCACCTGCTCCCGGCGGCACTGGTCGCGACCCCCAACCTCGACGAGGCCCGCACCCTCGCGGGCCGTGACGCTCCCGCGCCCGAGCTCGCCGCGCGGCTCGCCGACCTCGGCTGCGCGGTCGTGCTGACCGGCGGCGCGGAGTGGCGGCCCGGGGCGCTCACCGCCACGTGCACCGACTGGCTGTGCGAGCCGGGCGGCACCGCGACGGCCCTGCGGCACCCGGCCGTCGCCACGACCGCCGACCACGGCACCGGCTGCACCTACGCCAGCGCGCTCGCCGCGCGGATCGCCCACGGCGAGGCCCTCGCGGATGCGGCCCGCACCGCCGCGGCGTACGTCTCGGCCCGGCTCGCCGACAGCAGCGGCTGGCGGCTCGGCCGCGGTCGCGGCCCCGTCTCCCACCTGTCCCCCACCATCCAGGAGGAACCCGCATGACCGTCCACCCCGCCCACGAACGCGTGCTCACCGGCCCCCTCGACGTGCCCGTCACGCGCGTCCGGCTCACCAACGGCGAGACCTTCGACCGCTACTGCACCTCCGGCCCGGGCTCCGACCCCGCGACCGGCCTGGCGCCGCTGCGCCGCGAGTGGATCGTGGCCCGCGACGACACCGAGGAGTACGCCGGGCGGGCGACCGAGCTGCTCGACAACGGCCGCTCCGCCGTACGCCGGGGCAGCGCGCGCGAGGAGTGGCCGGGCAGCCGCCGCCCACCGCTCCGGGCGCGCGCCGGCCGCACCGTCACCCAGCTCCACTACGCCCGCCAGGGCATCGTCACGCCGGAGATGGAGTACGTCGCCGCACGCGAGGGCTGCGACGTCGAGCTGGTGCGCAGCGAGGTCGCGGCCGGGCGGGCGATCATCCCCGCCAACGTCAACCACCCCGAGAGCGAGCCGATGGTCATCGGTCGCCGCTTCCTGGTGAAGGTCAACGCCAACATCGGCAACTCCGCCGTCACGTCCTCGATCGCCGAGGAGGTCGACAAGCTCACCTGGGCGACCACGTGGGGGGCGGACACCGTCATGGACCTCTCCACCGGCGAGGACATCCACACCACCCGCGAGTGGATCCTGCGCAGCTCGCCCGTCCCCATCGGCACCGTCCCGCTCTACCAGGCGCTGGAGAAGGTCGGCGGGGAGGCGGACCGGCTCACGTGGGAGGTCTTCCGCGACACCGTGGTCGAGCAGTGCGAGCAGGGCGTCGACTACATGACCATCCACGCCGGGGTGCTGCTGCGGCACGTGCCGCTCACGGCCCAGCGGGTCACCGGGATCGTCTCGCGCGGCGGGTCGATCATGGCCGGCTGGTGCCTCGCGCACCACGAGGAGAACTTCCTCTTCACCCACTTCGACGAGCTGTGCGAGATCTTCGCGGCCTACGACGTGGCGTTCTCCCTCGGCGACGGGCTGCGGCCCGGCAGCGTCGCCGACGCCAACGACGCGGCCCAGCTCGCGGAGCTGCGCACCCTCGCCGACCTCACGACGCGGGCGTGGGAGCACGACGTCCAGGTGATGGTGGAGGGCCCCGGCCACGTGCCGCTCGACCTGGTGGAGGAGAACGTACGCCTCCAGCAGGAGTGGTGCCACGGCGCGCCGTTCTACACGCTCGGGCCCCTCGCCACCGACGTCGCGCCGGGCTACGACCACATCACCAGCGCCATCGGCGCCGCGGCGATCGCCATGCACGGCACGGCGATGCTCTGCTACGTCACGCCCAAGGAGCACCTCGGCCTGCCCGACCGCGACGACGTGAAGACCGGCGTGATCACCTACAAGCTCGCGGCCCACGCCGCCGACGTCGCCAAGGGCCACCCGGGCGCACGCGAGTGGGACGACGCGCTGAGCCGGGCCCGCTTCGAGTTCCGCTGGCACGACCAGTTCGCGCTGTCGCTCGACCCGCAGACCGCGGAGGCGTTCCACGACGAGACGCTCCCGGCCGAGGGCGCGAAGACCGCGCACTTCTGCTCGATGTGCGGGCCGAAGTTCTGCTCGATGCGGATCAGCCAGGACGTGCGCGAGCGCTTCGCCGAGAAGTCGGCGGAGTTCCTGGAGCTCGGCGGGACTGTGTACGTCGAGGGGTGAGGTCCTCGAGCGGTCGGGGCCTACGGTGGGAACCCCGTCGACCGGAGGTGACGACCGTGGCCCGTCCGATGCCCCTGCCCGAGCCGCGACCGCTGCTCCACCCGCTCCGCACACCGGGATCGGCCCGCAGCGCGATCCGCCGGCTCCCACACCACCGCATGCGAGTGACGATCGACCACCAGCCACTGGCCGGCATCACGCCGCCGATGCTGCTGTGGTGGTTCCGCCACATCGGCGACGAGGTCCACTACGCGGGGGAGCGGATGTCGGGCTACCTGGCGTGGCACCCGCTCGACCACATCGCCTGGGAGCTGGCTCGGCCGGCACCGGGAGGCGGGGCCGACGAGGGGGCGAGATATCGCATCGTCGAGGCGTTCGGCCGGGACGAGCGCTTCCGCGTCGACTCCGTCGAACGCGTCGAGCGCCTCGACGAGACCGGCATCCGCCTCGTGCGCCGGGTCGCGGGGACGAAGGTCTTCCAGCTCGAGCACACGTGGTCGTGGGGACCGGACGGTGCGCACTACGTCAGCGTGATGGACCTCGGCGCACGTCTCCCGGTGTTCGCGCCGGTCAACCACCACCTCACCACCCGCGTCTTCCCGCTCGCGATGGCCGAGGCATGGGTCCGACACAACGTCGAGGAGGTCGGTGTCCTCGAGCACCTCCTTCCCGACATCCTGCGCCAGCGCCCCGACGAAGCCGAGAGGCTCGGCGTCTAGGTCCGCCTCCCTCAGCCCACCAGCACGACGTGGAGCGTCCGCGGCCCGTGGACGCCCTCGACCCGGTCGAGCTCGATGTCGCTGGTCGCGGACGGGCCGCTGATCCAGGTGAGCGGGCGGGCGGGGTCGAGCAGGGCGATCGCGTCGGGCACGTCGGCGACGACCTGGCTCGCGTCGACGATGCACACGTGCAGGTCGGGGACGAGGGTGATCGCGCGGCGGCCCTGGTCGTCGGCGTGGTCGAGGACGATGGTGCCGGTCTCCGCGATGCCGACGGCCGCGCGGGTCACGACCGCGTCGAGGTCGTCGAGCTCGGCGGCGGTGAGGCCGTCATCGATCAGCGCGCCGGGCACGTCCAGGCCGAGACCGGGAGGTACGACCGCCCGCGCTGACCCGAGGACGTCGCGGACCACGCGCTCCACCTCGTCGGCGGCACAGCGGGTCACGACCGCGCGGTAGTCGGCGACCCGCTCGGCGAAGAGGTCGGCGAGGTCGCCGCGGTCCGGGGCGCGAGGGGCCGGAGGAACCTCGACCACCGGCGACACGCCGTCCAGTGCCGAGCGGACACGCCGCAGGATCTCGTCGCGGGCGCTCACCTGCGGCCCCCGTCCGTACGGTCCCACCACGCGCGGAACGACTCTTCGGGTGGCGCGGGCAGGTCGCGTGCACCGGTCCACCCGGCCGCGGGTCCGGGGAGCCGGCCGGCCGCGGCGCGCCCGCCCGGGAGGGACGTACGGGAGAAGCGGCCGATCACCCGACCGGCCAGGCCGGAGGCGCGCTCGGCCCACGCGAGGCGACGGGCGTCGGAGAACGCCCAGGCCGCGGCCTTCATCGCCAGCGCCTCCGGCTTGGGGAGGCGGTCGCCGCGGTGCTGGTCGACGACCGCAGCGCGCTGGTCGACCAGCACCGAGGGGATGTCGATGCGCACCGGGCAGACGTCGAAGCACGCGCCGCACAGCGACGAGGCGTACGGCAGGGAGGCGGTCTGCTCGTCGGCGACGCCGTGGAGCAGCGGGTTGAGGATCGCGCCGATCGGGCCGGGGTAGACCGAGCCGTACGCGTGCCCGCCGACGCGCTCGTAGACCGGGCACACGTTGAGGCACGCCGAGCAGCGGATGCAGCGCAGCGCCTGGCGGCCGACATCGTCGGCCAGCGCGCGAGTGCGGCCGTTGTCGAGCAGCACGACGTGCACCTCCTGCGGGCCGTCGCCGGGAGTCACGCCGGACCACGTCGAGGTGTAGGGGTTCATCCGCTCCCCGGTCGACGATCGGGGCAGCAGTCGCAGCAGCGGGTCGAGGTCGGCCCAGGTGGCAACGACCTTCTCGATCCCGACGACGCTGACCAGCACCTCGGGCAGCGTCAGGCACATCCGCCCGTTGCCCTCGGACTCCACCACCACCAGCGTGCCGGTCTCGGCGACCGCGAAGTTCGCGCCGGACACCGCGACCTTGGCACGCAGGAACTTCTCGCGCAGGTGCGTGCGCGCCGCGGCCGCCAGGATCGCCGGCTCGTCAGTCAGGTCCGCCGGCGCGGGACGGCCCACGTCACCCATCCGCCGCAGGAAGATCTCGCGGATCTCCGCACGGTTGCGGTGGATCGCGGGCACGAGGATGTGGGAGGGCAGGTCGTCGCCGAGCTGCACGATGAGCTCGGCCAGGTCGGTCTCCCAGGCCGCGATCCCCTCGGCCTCGAGCGCCTCGTTGAGGCCGATCTCGGCGGTGGCCATCGACTTGACCTTGACCACCTCGTCGACGCCGTGGGCCTTCGTGACCGAGGCGACGATCGCGCACGCCTCCTCCGCGTCACGCGCCCAGTGCACCGTCGCACCGGCACGGGTCAGCGACGCCTCGAGTGTCTCGAGGTGCGTGGCGAGGTCGCGCAGTGCGACCTCCTTCACGGCCGCCCCCGCGAGCCGCAGCTCCTCCCAGTCCTCGACCTCCGCGACCACCTGGGCGCGCTTGTCACGGATCACCCGGGTCGCATGCGCCAGGTTGCGGCGCAGCTGGGTGTCGCCCAGCGCCTCGCGCGCGGCGGTCGGGAACGCCGGCATGCCGACGAAGGTGCCGCTCATGCGTCCATCCCCTCGTCGTCCTCGGTCGCGGCAAGGACCTCGGCCAGGTGCATGACCCGTACGCCCGCGCGCTGGCGCGAGAGCATCCCGCCGACGTGCATGAGGCAGGAGTTGTCACCCGCGACCAGCACCTCGGCGCCGGTGTCACGGACGTGGCGCGCCTTGTCGGCGCCCATCGCGATCGAGGTGTCCGCGTTCTTCAACGCGAAGGTGCCGCCGAAGCCGCAGCACTCGCTCGCGTGCGGCAGGTCGACCAGCTCGACCCCGCGTACGGCCTCCAGCAGCCGTCGCGGCCGGTCGCCCACGCCGAGCATCCGCAGGCTGTGGCACGTCGGGTGGTAGGTCACCCGGTGCGGGAAGTAGGCCCCCACGTCCGTCACCCCCAGCACGTCGACCAAGAACTCGGAGAGCTCGTGGGTCCGCGGGCCGGTCTCCGCGACCGCCGCCACCAGCGCCGGGTCGCCCGAGCGCTCCGCCACGATCGAGTGCTGGTGCCGCGCCGAGCCCGCACACGACCCCGACGGCGTCACGATCGCGTCGTAGCCCGCGAACGCGTCGACGAACGTCCGCACCACCGGCACCGCCTCGTCGAGGTAGCCGGTGTTGACCATCGGCTGCCCGCAGCACGTCTGCGCACGCGGGAAGTCGACCTCGACGCCGAGACGGCGCAGCAGCCTCACGACCGCCTTCCCCGTGTCGGGGAACATGGCGTCGTTGACGCAGGTGACCTGGAGGACGACCCTCACGCCTCGGCATCCTGCCACGCGACGTCCGCTGCCACGTCGTCACCGGTGCGCGGCGCGCCACTCCCGCCACCGGCGGTCGAGGTCCTGGGCGTCCTCCTGCAGGAACCGGAAGTAGTCGCGGGTCTCCTCGACCCGCTCGCGCCCCGGGGAGCCCTCGGGCAGCAGGTCGACGGCCTCCTGGACGGACTCGATGATGACGTCGAGGACGGGCAGCCGCGCGGCCTGGATGGTGCCCCAGATGTCACCGTCGCGGACCCGGAACAGGTCACCACGACCGGCCGGGTTGCGCTCGCGTACGACGAGGTGGGTGTCGGAGAGGTACCTGACGGCGCCGGAGATCGCAGCCGGGGACACGTCGAGCCCCTGGGCCAGCTCGGCGGCGGTGTAGACGGACTGGTCGTCGGCCAGGATGAAGGCGAAGACGCGGGCGGGCATGCGCTGCAGGCCCATCGTCTCCAGGGTCTGGCCGAGCCGTTCGACGGCACGCGCTAGGTCGCTCACACCGCTCACTATATAGTCTTCACAAGTTTGTGAAAGTTGTGCCACACTCGGGACATGTCTGTCATCGAGCTGCACGACGTCGTCAAGACCTTCGGTGCCACCCACGCGCTCGACCACCTCGACCTGACGGTCGAGCAGGGCGAGGTGCACGGGTTCCTCGGCCCCAACGGCGCTGGCAAGTCCACCACCATCCGCGTCCTCCTCGGCCTGCTCAAGGCCGACTCCGGCACGGCGACCATGCTCGGCGGCGACCCGTGGCACGACGCCGCGACCCTGCACCGCCGGTTGGCCTACGTGCCCGGGGACGTGTCCCTCTGGCCGAACCTGAGCGGTGGCGAGGTCATCGACGTGCTCGCCCGGATGCGCGGCGGCCTGGACGAGGCACGCCGCAGGGAGATGCTCGAGCGGTTCGACCTCGACCCGACGAAGAAGGCGCGCACCTACTCCAAGGGCAACCGCCAGAAGGTCGCGCTCGTGGCCGCGCTCGCCAGCCGGGCCGACCTCTACCTGCTCGACGAGCCCACCTCCGGGCTCGACCCGCTGATGGAGGCCGAGTTCCAGGAGGCCGTCTTCGAGCTCAAGGACGAGGGCGCGACCATCCTGCTCAGCTCCCACATCCTGGCCGAGGCCGAGGCGCTCGCCGACCGCATCAGCATCATCCGCGCCGGACGGGTCGTGCAGTCCGGGACCTTGGCCGAGCTGCGCCACCTCACCCGCACCACCGTGATCGCCGAGACCGACCGGCCCGCCACCCAGATCGCCGCCGTGCCGGGAGTCCACGAGCCGGAGCTGCACGGCAACAGGGTCACCTTCGACGTCGACTCCGACCACCTCGACGCGGCGGTGACCGCGCTCGCCGGCCTCGGCGTACGCTCCCTCGCCGCGCACCCGCCCACGCTGGAGGAGCTCTTCCTGCGCCAGTACGGCGAAGACGTGCCCGCATGAGCACCTCCCCAGCAACCAGCTCGGTGACCGGCGTCGGCCACCTGCTGCGGCTCATCCTGAGGCGCGACCGGGTGCGGCTGCCCGTCTGGGTGGTCGGGCTCGGCGGCACCATCGTCGCCAGCGCGCTGGCCGTGCCCCCGCTCTACGACACCCCCGAGAAGATCGCGGGGTACGCCAGGATCGTCGGTGCCACCCCGGTCAGCTACCTCATGTCCGGACGCCAGGTCGGGCTGGACACCCTCGGCGGGATCGTGGCCAACGAGATCTCCCAGGTCGCCCAGCTCGGCGTCTGCCTGATGGTCGTGTTCCTCGTCGTGCGGCACACCCGCGCCGAGGAGGAGTCCGGGCGGGCCGAGCTGCTCCGCTCGACCGTCCTGGGCCGGCACGCCGCCACGCTCGCCGGGCTGGCCTACGGCTTCGCCGCGGCGCTGCTCATCGGTGCCATCACGGCGATCTCGATGCTGGCGGCCGGGCTTGACCTCGCCGGCACCCTCACCTACGGCACCGGGCTGGCCCTGCTCGGCGTGGCGTACACCGCCGTCACGCTGGTCGCCGTCCAGCTGTCCACGTCGGCCCGCGGTGCGCTCGGCCTGGCCGGTGCCGCCGTCGCCGTCGGCTACCTGGTGCGCGGGCTGGGTGCGGTGGAGGACAACGCGCTCGTCTGGCTCTCCCCCTTCGGCTGGGCCCAGGGCATGGACGCGTTCGGCGACGAGCGTTGGTGGCCCGCCGGGCTCCTGCTCGGGTTCACCGCGCTCCTGCTGGCCCTGGCGGCCCGGCTGATGGCGCACCGCGACTTCGGCGGCGGGCTGCTCACCACCCGGCCCGGCCCCGCGCGCGCCGGGTGGCTGCTGAGCACGCCGTTCGGGGTCGCGACCAGGATCCAGCGCGGCCTGCTGATCGGCTGGGCCGTCGGGCTGTTCCTGCTGGGGATGCTGTACGGCGCGGTCATCCCCACTGTCCCGGACCTCATCGCGTCAAACCCGGAGATGGCCGACTTCGTCGGCGCGTCGGGCCAGGCCGCCGAGGACGCGCTCGTCGACGCCTTCCTGGGCTACATGTTCCTGTTCATGGCCGTCATCGCGTGCGGCTTCGTCGTCTCGTCCGTGCTGCGTCTGCGCTCCGAGGAGGAGGCGGGCCGCGCCGAGGTCGTCCTCGCGACCCCGGTCAGCAGGACCAGCTGGATGGCCGCGACCACCGGTGTCGCGCTCGTCGCCGCCACCAAGCTGACCGTGATCATGGGGCTCGGCCTCGCCGTCGGCTACGGCCTCGCCAGCGGCGAGTGGGACCAGGTCGTCCCCCAGGTCGCCGGCCAGCTCGCCTACCTCCCCGGCGTCCTCGTCGTCGGCGCGCTCGCCGCGGCGCTGTACGGCCTGATCCCCCGCGGGACCGGGCTGGCGTGGGCCGCGGTCGCGCTCATCGCCGTGCAGGTCATCCTCGGCCAGCTCCTCGGTCTCCCCGACGCCGTCCAGGCGGTCTCGCCGTTCTGGCACCTGGCCGCGGTGCCGGTCGACGACTTCGAGGTGGTCCCGTACGTCTCCCTGCTCCTGCTCACGGCCGCGCTCGTCGCGGCGGGACTGTGGGGCTACCGGCGGCGGGACGCGGTCGCGGGCTGACTGGGCGGTCGCCGGTAGCGTCGCCGCATGGGTCGAGACCAACGCGCGCCGCGGTGGCGCGCCATCCTCGTCCAGCTGGTCGTCTTCGCGTGCGTGGGCGGTGCGTTCAACGTGCTGTACGGACTGCTCTACGTCGTCCTGCGGGAGGGGCTCAGCGCGCAGCCGGCCAACGCCCTCGCGCTCGTCCTGTCCACCATCGCCGGCACCCTGGGGCACCGCAGGGTCACCTTCGGCGTACGCGGGTGGGACCGGACCGTGGACCACCAGGCACTCGGGCTGGGACTGCTGGCGTTCAGCCTCGCTGTCACGGCCGGCTCCCTGTGGCTGCTCCAGGCCGGCGTCGACACCCCCTCACGGACGCAGGAGGTGGCGGTGCTGGTCGCGAGCAACCTCGGCACCGGGTTGGTGCGGTTCGCTGCCTTCCGGGTCGCGATGGTGACCGGACCGGACGCAGAAGACTCCCCCGGGGTCTCGGGTCCCCGGGGGAGTCGGAGCCGCCTGTCGGAATCGAACCGACGACCTAGTCATTACGAGTGACTCGCTCTACCGACTGAGCTAAGGCGGCGTGGCCTGCCGAGCACGCTCGGTGGACCGCGGGCGAGTATACGGAGCGCCCCGGCCGGGACCGAAATCACGGGTGGGGACGTGTGGGACGGCTGGCTAGTCTCGCGGAGACCGATCGTCTTTCAACCAGGAGGATCCATGCCCACTCGCACCGCACGCACTGCCTGGAACGGCGGCCTGCAGGACGGATCCGGCAAGGTCGAGCTCACCAGCTCCGGCGCCGGCACGTTCGACGTCGACTTCCCCAGGCGCGCCGCCGACGACGCCGCCGGGACGACCAGCCCCGAGGAGCTCGTGGCGGCCGCGCACTCGGCGTGCTACGCGATGTCGCTCTCCAACCTCGTGACCGAGGCCGGCGGGACGGTCCACGCACTCGACGTCTCTGCCGACGTGACGCTCGGCCCCGACAAGGAGGCCGGCGGTTTCAAGCTCACCGGCATCACGCTGACCGTGCGGGGCGAGGTCGAGGGGCTCGACGAGGCCGGCTTCTCCGAGGCGGCTGACAAGGCCAAGGCCGGCTGCCCGATCAGCAAGGCGCTCGCCGGGGTCGAGATCACGCTCGACGCCGCGCTGGAGGGCTGAGCACCCGACCGCTCCAGCGTCATACGGACCCGCCCCTATGGGTGCGGGTCCGTATGACGCTGGGACAGGACTTCCGGCGCCTCGGCGGCCTCGCGCCGCAGCTCCGCGAGCCGCTCGCGCAGCTCGGGGTCGCGCATCACCTCCGCGACCGTCGGGCAGTCCTGCGGGCCGGTGGCGCCGGGCACGCACAGGCTGCACATGTCACCCGGCCGCAGCGGGCAGCGCGCGTCGACGTACGCCATGCCTGCACGCTAGGCAGCGGTCGACCGCCCACCACAGGGCCGAAGGTCCCGCCAGCCGATCAGCAGGCGGTGCCGTCCTCCGGCACCTCGCCGTCGAGGAGGTAGTCCTCGACGATCGAGTCGATGCACTCGTTGCCGGCGTTGTAGGCCGTGTGGCCGTCGCCGTCGCGCTCGACGAGCACGCCGGAGTCGAGCTGCGCCGAGAGCGCGCGGGCCCACTTCAGCGGGGTGGCGGGGTCGCGGCTGGTGCCGAGGACCAGGATCGGCGCGGCGCCCTCGGCGCGGATGTCGAGCGGCTCCTCGCTGGAGGCCACGTCGATGCCGCGGCAGCCGGTCATGCCCCAGGCGAAGATCCGGCCGAAGGTCGGCGAGGCCTCCTCGAACTCGTCGAACAGCGACGGCACCTCGGCGAACGGCACCGACGTGGGGTCGTCGAGGCAGTTGATCGAGTAGTTGGCCTCGATCGTGTTGTCGGCGTAGGAGCCGTCGGGGTTGCGCGAGGCGTACGCGTCGGCGAGGTCCATCAGCGCCGAGCCCTTGCCCTCCAGGGCGGAGGCCAGCGCGGTGCTGAGCAGGAACCAGTAGTCACGGTTGTAGAGCGGCGTGATGATCCCGTAGAACGCGTTGCCGACCGTCAGCTCGCGGTCGCCCGCGGGGAGCGGCTCGTCCTCGATCTCCTCGAGCAGGCCGGTGATCGTGGCGAGCCCCTCGTCGACGCTGTCGCCGAGGAAGCAGTTGTCGGTGGAGTCGAGGCAGTTCTGGACGTAGGCCCGCAGGGCGGTCTCGAAGCCGGTGGCCTGCTCGAGCGCGAGCGACTGCGAGTCGAGGCCGACGTCGACGGCGCCGTCGAGGACGAAGCGGCCGACCTTGTCGGGGAACAGCTCGGCGTAGGTCGCCCCGAGCTTGGTGCCGTAGGAGGCGCCGAAGTAGCTCAGCTGCTCCTCCCCCAGCGCCGAGCGCAGCACGTCCATGTCGCGCGCGGCCTCGGCGGTGGTGACGTGACCGACGATCGGCCCGGACCCGGCGACGCACTTCTCGCCGAACGACAGCACCGAGGCGCGGTAGGCGGCCTGCTCCTCGGCGGTGTCGGGAGTCGGGTCGCCACCGAGGTAGGCGTCGAGCTCGGCGTCGCTGAGGCAGTCGACCGGCGCGGACCGCCCGACGCCGCGGGGGTCGAAGCCGACGATGTCGAAGCCGTCGAGCAGCGGCTCGCGGAAGACCTGGCTGCCGGCGGCGGCGTACGTCGTGCCGCGCGCGCCGGGACCACCGGGGTTGACCACGAGGGAGCCGACGCGCGACCCCCGCGCCGGGACCCGCAGGAGCGCCAGCTCGACGGTCTCCCCCTCCGGCTCGGCGTAGTCGATCGGCACCGTGAGGAGGCCGCAGTCGTGGTCGTCGTCGGTCTCGCAGGGCTGCCAGTCGATGCGCTGGGCGTAGAGGTCGGCGAGCGACGGGTCCGGCGCCTCGGTGACCGTCGCGGGCGGCGGCGTGGTCGGCGACGGCGTCGGACGGGTGCGCGGCTCGTCGGGCGTCACACCCTGGATCGCGAGGCCGACGGCGACGAACGCCGTGAGCGCGAGCGCGAGCACTGCCACGACCGCGACGACCCGGCGCATCAGCGGCCCCCGGGCAGCCGCAGGGCGACCGTCATGGACTCGAGGGCCAGCTGTGGGGGCACGTTGAACTCCAGCATCTGCTCGCGGGCGGTGAAGATCGCGTCGATCATCCGCAGCAGCTCCTCGGGCGACGCCGCGCGCGCGACGAGCTCGACGTCGCCGCGCAGCTCCTCGTTGACGAGCATCCCCGGGGCGCCGACGGACAGCGCGATGGCGTCGCGGTAGACCGAGACGAGGTCCATGAGGGCGCGGTCGATGACGTCGAGCACGCGCCGCTTGGCCTTCTGCTTCTGCAGCTTCTCCAGGCCGCCCAGGGCGGCGCGGTAGGACCGGCTGGTGGTGTCCTTGCGCTCGCTGCCGAAGATCGCCTGGAGCTCCTCGAGCTCGCGCTTCTCGGCGGCGGCGGTGATCGCCTCGGTCTCCTCCTTGGCGAGCTCGGCGAGGTTGGTCGCCGCGGTCATGCAGGAGCCCAGCGACGTGAGGCGGGCCGGGATGCTGATCACCTCGCGACGGCGCGTACGGGTCTCCTCGTCGAGCGCCAGCGCGCGGGCGCGGCCGATGTGGCCCTGGCTGGCGCGCGCGGCGAAGCCGGCCACCGTCTCGGAGATGCCGTCGTTGCGGTGCAGGAAGGCGGCCACGTCGTCGGTGCCGGGCGTCGAGAGCGTGAGGGTGCGGCAGCGGGAGCGGATCGTCGGCAGCACGTCCTGCACCGTCGGCGCGCACAGCAGCCAGAGGGTCTTGGGCGTCGGCTCCTCGATCGCCTTGAGCAGGGCGTTGCCGGTGCGGGGGTTCTCCGGGGTGCCGAGGCGGTCGGCGTCCTCGATGACCACGATCTGCCAGCGCCCGATCGCGGGGAACTTCGCCGCCGACTGCACCAGGTCGCGCATGTCGTCGACGTAGAGGACGGAGGTCTCGGACTTCACCCAGGTGATGTCGGGGTGCGATCCGCTGATGCCGAGCCGGCACGCCTCGCACGCGCCGCAGCCCGTCCGCGTCTCGCACTGCAGCGCGGCCGCGAAGGCACGCGCGACGTTGGAGCGACCCGACCCGGGCGGCCCGGTGAAGAGCCAGGCGTGGGTCATGCCGTGGCCGGCGGCGGCCTGCTGGAGCACCTCGATGGTGGGGCGCTGGCCGACGAGGTCGGACCAGACCGTGCGGGTCGGCTGGGTGGTCGGCGTCGTCATGAGCGCCCCAGCATCGGCTCGACCCGCGCCCGGATGGCCGCGGCGATCTCGGCGATCGGCGCCCGCGCGTCGAGGACGACGTAGTGGTCGGGGTCGGCGGCGGCGAGGTCGAGGAACCCTTGCCGCACGCGCTGGTGGAACTCCAGCGACTGGCCCTCGATCCGGTCGCGGCCGTCGAAGCGGCCCAGCCCCGCCTCCGGCTCGAGGTCGAGGACGACGGTCAGGTGCGGGCGCAGGTCGCCGGTGGCCCACCGGGCGACGGCCTCGACCTCGGCGACGTCGAGGGTGCGGCCGGCGCCCTGGTAGGCCAGGGTCGAGTCGACGTAGCGGTCGGTGATCACGACCTCGCCCCGACGCAGGGCGGGCAGCACGACGTGGTCGACGTGCTCGGCCTTGTCGGCGGCGTAGAGCAGCGCCTCCGTGCGGTCGGAGAGGTCGCCGGTGGCCGGGTCGAGGACGATGCGGCGCAGCTCCTTGCCGACCGAGGTGTCGCCGGGCTCGAAGGTGAGCAGCACGGTCTCGCCGCGCTCGACGAGCCAGTCGTGCAGCAAGCGGGACTGGGTGGACTTGCCGGCCCCCTCGCCGCCCTCGAAGCACACGAAGAGCCCGGACTCCGAATACACGCCTGCGTCCACGCAGCACACCCTACGGGCGGGGTGGGACAGGCACCGCCGTACGCCGGGCATCGGCCGCAAGCCAATCGCAAGGTCGGCCGCGCAGACTGCCGCCATGACCACCATCGACGGCCTCCCGCCCGGCCTCACCACGCGCCCGCTGACCCTCGCCGACGCCGAGGCGGTCCACGCCGCGATCGCCGCCGAGGAGGTCGTCGACCTCGGTGAGAGCGAGATGACGCTCGAGGACGTCGTCGCCGACTGGCAGCGACCGAGCTATGACATCACCGCCAGCACCGTGGGCGTCTTCGACGACGGCCACCTGGTGGCGTACGCCGACCACTCCGACACCGACGTCGCCTACACGGCCGTGCTGCCGACCCACCAGGGCCGCGGGATCGGCACCGCCCTCGCGGGCTGGCTGCAGGCCAAGGCGCGTGCGGCCGGGTCCACGAGGATCGGGACCCAGGTCCCCGAGGGCAGCGCCGCCGACCGGCTGATGCGCGACCTCGGCTACGAGGTCCGCTGGACCGCCTGGGACCTCGAGCTGCCGCCCGACCGCGAGGTCGACGCCCGCCCCCTCCCGTACGGGTTCGCGATCCGTGACGCCGAGGTGGCCGACCGCGAGGCCGCGTGGACCCTCGTCGAGGACTGCTTCCTCGAGTGGTCCGAGCGCGACCGGATGAGCCTCGAGGACTTCGGCGCCCGCGTCTGGGACCGCCCTGGCTACGAGCCGTGGAACCTCCGCCTGCTCGTCTCCCCCGGCGGCGAGGTCGTCGGCGCCACCCACGTCTTCCTGTCCGGCGACGGCGCGTACGTCGCCCGCATCGCCGTCCGGCCCGACCACCGCGGCCGCGGGCTGGCGCCGGCGATGCTCGTCGACGCGTTCGGCCGCGCGCGCGAGCACGGCGCCGTCCGCTGCTACCTCTCCACCGACACCCGCGCGGGCGCCCGCGGGCTCTACGAGAAGGTCGGCATGGAGGTCGCCTCCACCTGGGTCAACCGGGCCGTCACGCTCTGACCCGCCGTGGATAGGGGTCAGGCCTTCTTGGCGGTCTTCTTCGCAGCGGTCTTCTTGGCCGTCGTCTTCTTCGCGGTCGTCTTCTTCGCCGCCGCCTTCTTGGCCGGGGCCTTCTTCGCGCCCTTCTTGGCGGCCTTCTTGGCGGGGCCGCGCTCGCGGCGCTCGGCGAGGAGCTCGGCCGCGCGCTCGAGGGTGATCGACTCGACGGTGTCGTCCTTGCGGAGCGTGGCGTTGTACTCGCCGTCGGTGACGTACTCGCCGAAGCGGCCCGCCTTCACGATGACCGGCTGGCCGGAGACGGGGTCGTTGCCGAGCTCCTTGAGCGGCGGGGTGGCCGCGCCGCGGCCGCGCTGCTTGGGCTGGGCGTAGATCGCCTTGGCCTGGTCGAGGGTGATGTCGAAGATCTGGTCCTCGCTGGTGAGCGAGCGCGAGTCGGTGCCCTTCTTGAGGTAGGGACCGTAGCGACCGTTCTGCGCGGTGATCTCGGTGCCGTCCTCGTCGGTGCCGACGATGCGGGGCAGGTCGAGCAGCTTGACCGCCTGCTCGAGCGTGACCGTGTCGAGGGTCATCGACTTGAAGAGCGACCCGGTGCGCGGCTTGGCGCTCTTGGGCGCGTCCTCGGGGAGCACCTCGGTGACATACGGACCGAAGCGGCCGTTCTTGGCGACGATCTGCAGTCCGGTGTCGGGGTGGTTGCCGACGACCTGCTCCTCGCCGGCGGGGTTCGCCAGCAGCTCCTTGGCCTTGGCGACGGTGAGCTCGTCGGGCGGGAGGTCGTCGGGGACGTTGGCCCGCACGGGCGCGGCGTCGCCGCCGTCGGGGCCGGGGCCCTCGACGTAGGGGCCGTAGCGGCCGACCCGCAGGTCGATCCCGTCCCCGATCGGGAAGGTCGCCATCTCCTTGGCGTCGATCTCGCCGAGGTCGGTGACCAGCGTCTTGAGCCCGACGACGTCGCCGGAGCCGTAGTAGAACTCGCCGAGCTCGGTGGCGCGGTCCTTGCGACCGCCGGCGATCTCGTCGAGCACGTCCTCCATCGAGGCGGTGAACTCGTAGGACACCTGCCGCGGGAAGTGCTCCTCGAGCAGCCGGACCACCGAGAACGCCAGCCACGCCGGCACCAGCGCGGTGCCCTTCTTGTAGACGTAGCCGCGGTTGAGGATGGTGCCGATGATCGAGGCGTAGGTCGACGGGCGCCCGATCTCGCGCTCCTCGAGCTCCTTGATGAGCGTGGCCTCGGTGTAGCGCGACGGCGGCTTGGTCTCGTGGCCCTCGGGCGACAGCGAGGCGGCAGACACGGCCGCGCCCTGGGTGAGGTTGGGCAGGCGGGTCTCGGCGTCGTCGCGACGCTTGGACGCGTCGTCGATGTCCTCCACGTAGGCCTTGAGGAACCCGTGGAAGGTGATCGTGCGCCCGCTCGCGCTGAAGACCACGTCGCGGCCGTCCGCGGCGGCACCGCCGAGGCGGATCGTCACCGAGTTGCCGACCGCGTCCTTCATCTGGGAGGCGACGGTGCGCATCCAGATCAGCTCGTAGAGGCGGAACTGCTCGCCGGACAGGCCGGTCTGCGCAGGCGTGCGGAACGTGTCGCCGGCCGGTCGGATCGCCTCGTGCGCCTCCTGGGCGTTCTTGACCTTGGACGCGTAGGTGCGAGGCGAGTCGGGGAGGTACTCGGCGCCGTACAGCTCGCGCACCTGGTCGCGCGCGGCACCGACCGCGGCGTCCGAGAGCGTCGTGGAGTCCGTACGCATGTAGGTGATGAAGCCGTTCTCGTAGAGCCGCTGCGCGACCGACATCGTCACGCTCGCGCTCATGCCGAGCTTGCGGCTGGCCTCCTGCTGCAGCGTGGTGGTGCGGAAGGGGGCGTACGGGGAGCGGCGGTAGGGCTTGGACTCCACCGAGCGCACGTCGTACGTCGCCTCCGCCAGCCCGGACGCCAGCGCCTCGGCGTCGGCGCGGGACAGGTGGACCCGCTCGGCCTTGCCCTTCAGCTCGCCGGTGTTGTCGAAGTCGGAGCCGCGCGCCACGCGGACGTCGTCGATGGAGTGGAGCTTGGCGGGGAACATCCGCGGGTCGTGGCCGGTGCCGGCGTCGAAGGTGGCGTCGAGGTCCCAGTAGGAGGCGACGCGGAACTTCATCCGCTCGCGCTCGCGGTCGACGACCAGCCGGGTCGCCACCGACTGCACGCGGCCGGCGGACAGGCCGGACATGACCTTCTTCCACAGCACCGGCGAGACCTCGTAGCCGTAGAGGCGGTCGAGGATGCGGCGCGCCTCCTGGGCCTCGACGAGGTCGTCGTTGATCTGGCGCGGGTTCTCGACCGCGGCGAGGATGGCGGGCTTGGTGATCTCGTGGAAGACCATCCGGTGGACCGGCAGGCCCTTCGGCGGCTTGAGCTCGTCGAGGAGGTGCCAGGCGATCGCCTCGCCCTCGCGGTCCTCATCGGTGGCGAGGTAGAGGGCGTCGGCCTCCTTGACCAGCTTCTTGAGCTTGGCGATGTGGCTCTTCTTGTCGCGGGGCACGACGTAGTAGGGCTCGAAGCCGTTGTCGACGTCGACGGCCAGCCGACCCCAGGGCTTGTCCTTGATCTTGGCCGGGGTGTCCGCGGCGTTGTTGGGCAGGTCGCGGATGTGACCGATCGAGGACTCGACGACGTAGTCCGAGCCCAGGTAGCCGCCGATGGTGCGGGCCTTGGCCGGGGACTCGACGATGACGAGCTTTGCCACTTCTGTTTGCTCCCTCATGGTGTGCGCTGCGATGGTGCTCAGCGCCGCAACGGTAGCGCCACATCCCGATATCGCCACTCCGCGCCGTCCACAGCCTCCCCTCCCGACCGCCCCCGGCACGGATCGGGCCCCACGCCGCGAGGACGTGGGGCCCGAGCGCGTCAGGCGGCCGTACGGGTCAGAAGTCGAGACCCTCCAGGTAGCGGAAGCCCGTGTTGGCGGTCGCCGCCGGACGGAAGTCCGGGGTGTCGTTCTCGACGATGTACTCCTCGACCTGGTGCTTCTTGAAGATGGCCGGGAAGTCGACCACGCCGAGCCCCAGGTCCGCCATGTCGCCCGGCTGCTGGCCGTACAGCGCAGCGGCGTCGGCGCCGTGGCGGTCCTTCACGTGGTACTGCCGGACCTCCTGCGGAGCCGAGCGGATCACGTCGTCGGTGAAGGCGACCGGGTCCGCGACCCCGAGGTTCACACCGGCGGTGTAGGCCCAGTAGAGGTCGATCTCGAGGTGCACGAGCGTGGGGTCGAGCTCGGAGGTGAGCACGTCCCACGGGGTCGTGCCGTCCGCGAACGTGATCGTGAACTCGTGGGCGTGGTTGTGGTAGCCGTACCGCAGGCCACGGCTGCCGGCCACCTGCGCCTCGCTGTTCATCTGGTCCGCGAGGTCCTGCCACGCCGCCTTGTCGGGCGAGTTGAAGTAGGGCACGTTGATGAACTTCTGCCGGAAGGTGTTGGCGTCGTCGAGCTTCTTGTTCAGCGCGGCGGCGTCCCGGTTGCTGACGCCGTCGTGGCTGGAGGAGGCCCAGATGCCGCGGGCGTCGAGCTCGGCCTTCAGCTGGGCGGCGGTGTACTGGTACAGACCGGCACGCTCCACGCGCTCGTAGCCGAACTTCGCGAGCTGGTCGAGCATCAGCTTGATGCCGGCGTCGGAGGTCATCGCCGAGCGCAGCGTGTAGAGCTGGATGCTGATCCGGTCCGCCGGTCCGCCGGTACGCGGTGGCGCGGCCCCTTCCCGTGGCTGGGGTCGTCGCCGCGCCGGGGCTGCGCCGCGGTCGCGGGTCCGCCGACGCCCAGCACGGTGGCTCCCGCCGCGCCCGCCACGGCGCCGCGCAGCAGGCCGCGCCGGCTGGCGCCCTTCCTCTCGAGCGACTCGCGCAGGGCGGCGTCGCCGTCATATCCGAAACACATGTGCTGCCTACTTTCTCGGGGTTTCTCAGGGGGGTTTCCAGATGGTCTTCTCAGAGGGCTTTCTCAGAGGTGGTGCGCGTGTCAGCCGGCCGGCTCGAGGACGACCTCGGCGGACCCGCTCAGCGGCGGCTCGGAGCCGGCGTCGGTGTACTCGGCGACGAACACGGCGGCGAGGTCGTCGGTCGCCGGGTCGTGGCCCTCTGGCACGGTCGTGGTGAGCGAGCCCGTGCAGCCGAAGGCGGTGGACTGCGGGTGGCCGTGGGTGTCGTGGCCCAGCACGTAGGTCACGCTGACCCGGCTGCAGTCGACCTCCTGGTCGTCGGTCACGCGCACCTCGTACGTCACGGTGTCGCCGAAGCCGAACTCCTGGTCCGCCACCGGGGTGACGAGCTCGACGACCGGGGCCTGGTTGCCCACCACGATGTCGACGTCGGCCGAGGCGAGGCGTCCGCCGCGGTCGGTCACGGTGAGCGTGGCGCGGTAGGTGCCGTCCTCGGTGTAGGTGTGGGTCGCGTCGGCCCTGCGGCTGTCGACCTTGCCGTCACCGTCGAAGTCCCAGGCGTACGCGAGATCGGTGTCGCCGTCGGGGTCGGTCGTGCCGTCGCTGGAGAACTCCACCGTCAGCGGCGACCGGCCGGCCGTCGGCTCGGCCTTGATGGCCGGGACGGGGCTGCGGTTGCCGCCGGCTCCGACGAAGTCGATCCGGGAGAGCTGCGCGTCGGGGTTCTGGGCGAAGTAGCCGTCGCCGTACTCCAGCACGTAGAGCGCGCCGTCGGGGCCGAACTCCATGTCGATCGGGTTGTCGGTGACGACGTCGTCGACGACGTCCTCGATGGCCGCGACCTCGCCGTCGTCGAGGTGGAGGCCCTTGATGTAGTCACGGGTCCACTCGTAGAAGAGCGGGGTGTCGTCGTAGCGCTCCGGCCAGGCGACGGGGTTGCGACCGCGGGTGGCCTGGCGGTCGTACTGGTAGGCGGGGCCGGCCATCGGGCCGATGCCGCCGGTCTCGAGCTCGGGGAACTCCTCGGAGAGGCCGTAGGTGTACCAGACCTCCGGCTGCTCGACCGGGGGCAGCTCGCGCAGGCCGGTGTTGTGCACCGAGTCGTTGACCGGGGCGTCGCAGTCGAACGTCGAACCGCTGGCGCGGGTGGCGAAGTCGAAGTCGTTGTAGGGCAGCTCGGCAGTGGCGCAGTAGGGCCAGCCGTAGTTGCCGGGCTCGTCGACGACCGCCCACTTGCCGTGGCCGGCAGGCCCGCGGTCGGGGTTGGCGGAGCGGGCGTCGGGCGAGTAGTCGGCGACCCAGAGGTCGTCGGTGTCGGGGTCGATCTCGATGCGGAACGGGTTGCGCCAGCCCATCGAGTAGATCTCCGGCCGGGTCTTCGGGGTGCCGGGCTCGAACAGGTTGCCGTCGGGGATCGTGTAGCCGCCACCGGCCTTGGGCGTGATCCGCAGGATCTTGCCGCGCAGGTCGTCGGTGTTGGCCGACGTCCGCTGGGCGTCGAAGGCCGGGTTGCGGTCGGGACGCTCGTCGAGCGGCACGTAGCCGTCGGACTGGAACGGGTTGGTGTCGTCACCGGTGGAGAGGATCAGGTTGCCGTCGGAGTCGAAGACGATGTCGCCGCCCACGTGGCAGCAGATGCCGCGGTCGACGGGGACGTCGAGCACCTTCTGCTCGGAGCCGAGGTCGACCTGGCCGCCGGAGTAGCGGAACCGCGCGACCGTCAGGTGGCCCTCGAACCGCTCGAAGTCGGCCGCGGTCCCGGTCTCCGGGGCGTCACCCTCGTTGACCGAGGTCGTCGCCGGGTCGTCGACGGGGGTGTCGAGCGGCGGCGAGTAGTAGAGGTAGATCCACTGGTTCTTCTTGCCGTCGTAGCCCGGGTCGAGGGCGATGCTCTGCAGGCCCTCCTCGTCGTGGAGGTAGACCGGGATGCGCCCGGCGACGCTGTTGACGCCGGTCCTGGCGTCGTTGTGCCAGATGACGCCGGCGCGGGTGGTGTGCAGGACGTCGCCGTCCGGCAGGACCGCGAGGTCGACGGGCTCGCCGGGTCGGTCGTTGAGGGTGACCTTCTGGAACGACCCGGAGGGCGGGGGCGGAGGTGTGTCGTCGTGCCCGTCGTGGGCGGTGGCCGCGGTGGTGGCGGCGACGAGGGGCAGGCAGAGGGTGGCGCCGACGGCGGCCGTGAGCCCTGCGCGGAACGGGTGCAACATGTGGGGATCTCCTGTTCCCGAGTGGTGAGGAGGTGGCGGGAGCCGACAAGCAACGTAGGCACGTGACGGGGGTCACGTCAACGATCATGCGTCTTTTGCTCGCCTGTCGACACAAGTCCGCCGCGCACGACTCACCCCCAGCGGTGGACCACGCACCGCCGGGTCGCCCCGGGCTCGTTCCGGGCTCGTTCCGGGCTCGCTCCGGGCCCCGATCAGCCGAGCAGGAGGAAGCCCTCTCCCACCAGCTCGCGCACGACCGGGACGTACGCCTCGCGCAGGTCGACCTCGTCGCGCTGCAGCAGCGTGGCGAGGGCTCCGAGCAGCTGCCCCAGGGTGAGGTCGCCGTCGCTCGCGCCGACGAGCGCCGCCTCGACGGTGTCGGCCGTCCGCGCCCGCCGGAAGCCGCGCTGCTGGCGCAGCACGATCGCCTCGGGGTCCTCGGCACCGGGCCGCCCGACGGTCTCCTGCTGGACGTCCTCGCGGGCGCGCAGCGTCGTCGCGAGCAGCGCGTCGTCGTCCAGTCCGCGCAGACCGGTGGCCGCGCCGCCCCAGGCCCGGATCGCCGGGCCGATCGGCTGCTCGACGTCGTACGGCCACTCGAGGAGCTCGTGCCGGCCGGCCACCGCCCCGGAGCCGCCGCTGCGGACGTTGACCCAGCCGAACCCGATCCCCTCGATGCCCGTGTCCTCCAGCCACGACAGCCACGTGTCGTAGCGCTCGGCGTAGTCGGGGCCGCCGTGGTGGCCGCTGTCCTTGAGCCAGAGCTCGACGTACGCCGCGGGGTCGAGCACCTCGCGCTGGACGACCAGCGCGTCGCAGTCCTCCCGCAGCCACGAGCCGAGCCGCTCGTCCCACGGCCGGCCCTCGACGATCGCCCAGTTGGCCAGGACCTGCAGCCAGCCGCCCTCGGCGAGGTGGTCCGGGCCGGTGCGCACGATGTGCTCGACGACGCGGTCGCCGGGCAGCCCGGAGTCGCGGTAGACCAGCCGCTCCCCCGTCGCCGGCGAGATCACGAAGGGCGGGTTGGTGGCGATGAGGTCGAACCGCTCCCCCGCCACCGGCTCGAAGAACGACCCGTCGCGCACGTCGACGACGATGTCGTTGAGGGCGGCGTTGAGCCGGGTCATCCAGAGTGCGCGGGCGTTGACGTCGGTCGCCACGACCGTGTCGGAGTGGGTGGCGAGGTGCAGGGCCTGGACCCCGCACCCGGTGCCGAGGTCGAGCGCGCGCTCCACCGGCTCGCGCATCGTCAGCTGCGCGAGGCTGGTCGACGCGCTCGAGATGCCGAGGACGTGGTCGGGGCCGACCGCGACCGGCGCCCCGTCGAGGCCGGGCGTCAGGTCGGAGACCACCCAGAGGTCGCGCTCGATGCCGGCCTCGGAGGCGGCGTACGGCCGGCAGTCGGTCCGCGCGGCGACCTCGCCGACGCTCTGCTCGAGCAGCCCGGCGTTGCAGAGGCGGTCGACCAGGCCGGGCAGGGCCCGCTCGGCGTCGTCGCGCGGCACCGGCGCCTGGAGCAGGAAGAGCCGGACCAGCGTGTCGAGCGGATCGCCGGACCTCGTACGCCTCAGGGCGGGGAGGGTCTCGTTGCGCCCGAGTGCGCGGTGCGCGTCGTCGCCGATCGCCTCCGCGACCGCGTCGAAGGTGAAGTCGGCGGTGAGCAGGGCGTCGCGCAGCGGGCCGGTGAAGTCGAGGTCGGACGACATGGGCCCAGCCTCCCACCCGGGCCGACCGCGCCGTACGCCGACAACGTCATGGCGCCCGGTCGCCGGAGCGACCAGCCGCCATGACGTCTGGAACGGTGCTGCGGGTGGATCAGGTGCGGTCAGGCGTGGTGCGGGCTGAACGACGACGAGCCGGTGTTGTCGCCGTCGTCGGCGATGGCCACCTCGCGCCGCTTGGAGACCACGACCGCGCCCGTGATGATCGCGACCGCGACCAGCGCGATCACGATCCGCAGGACGTCGTTCTGGTCCTCGCCGACGCTCATGGAGACGATGGCGCTGGCGATGAGCAGCGAGACCAGGTTCATCACCTTGATGAGCGGGTTGATGGCCGGGCCGGCAGTGTCCTTGAACGGGTCGCCGACGGTGTCGCCGATGATCGTGGCGTCATGCGCGTCGGAGCCCTTGCCGCCGTGGTGTCCGTCCTCGACGAGCTTCTTGGCGTTGTCCCAGGCGCCACCCGCGTTGGCCAGGAAGACCGCCATCAGCGTGCCGGCGCCGATCGCACCGGCGAGGAAGCCGGCCAGCGCGGTGACACCGAGGCCGAAGCCGACGGCGACGGGTGCCAGGACGGCCAGGATGCCGGGCGTGACCAGCTCGCGCAGCGAGTCGCGGGTGACGATGTCGACGACCTTGCCGTACTCCGGGCGACCGGTGCCCTCCATGATCCCGGGGATCTCGCGGAACTGG
Organism: Nocardioides ganghwensis; assembly: GCF_014779655.1. Lineage (GTDB taxonomy): Bacteria > Actinomycetota > Actinomycetes > Propionibacteriales > Nocardioidaceae > Nocardioides > Nocardioides ganghwensis. The sequence goes on along the minus strand of NZ_JACXYX010000009.1, from coordinate 161,154 downwards.
CGGCGCACCTCGAAGACGACCGCGCCGGCAGCGCGGGCGACCGCGTTGATCGCGAGGCCGGAGAAGAGGAACACCACGGCCGCGCCGAGCAGCACGCCGACGAGGACCGCGGGGTTGAAGACCTCGAAGCTCAGCAGGCCCACCTCCTCGGCGGTGGGGCTGGCCTCGGCGAGGGCCTCCGCCACCGACGTGGCGTAGGAGCCGAACAGCGCGGTCGCGGCGAGCACCGCCGTCGCGATGGCGATGCCCTTGGTGATGGCCTTGGTGGTGTTGCCGACGGCGTCGAGCTCGGTGAGGATCTGCGCGCCCTCGGGGCTGACGTCGCCGGACATCTCGGCGATGCCCTGCGCGTTGTCGGAGACCGGGCCGAAGGTGTCCATCGCGACGATGACGCCGACGGTGGTCAGCAGGCCGCAGCCGGCCAGCGCGACGGCGAACAGCGACACCGTGAGGGTCGCGCCACCGAGGAGGTAGGCACCGAAGACGGCAGCGCCGATCACCAGCGTCGTGTAGACCGCCGACTCGAAGCCGACGCTCAGGCCGGAGAGGATGACGGTCGCGGGACCGGTGAGCGAGGTCTTGCCGACGTCCTTCACGGGGCGGTACTCGGTGCCGGTGTAGTAGCCGGTGAGGGCGAGGATGCCGGCCGCCATCACGATGCCGATGACCACCGCGGCGCTGGCGATGAAGCGCGGGTCGCCCTCGATGCCGGCGAAGCCCTCGCCGAACTCGGCGAAGTCGCCGGGCAGGTAGACGTAGGAGAGGATCACCGACGCCACGGCGCCGACGGCGGCCGAGATGTAGAACGCGCGGTTGATGGTGGTGAGGCCGTTCTCCTCGGGCCGCGGCTTGGTGATGTAGATGCCGAGGACGGCGGTCAGCGCACCGATGGCCGGGATGAGCAGCGGGAAGACGAGGCCCTTGTCGCCGAAGGCGGCCGCGCCGAGGATCAGCGCGGCGACCAGCGTGACGGCGTACGACTCGAACAGGTCGGCGGCCATGCCGGCGCAGTCGCCGACGTTGTCGCCCACGTTGTCCGCGATGGTCGCGGCGTTGCGCGGGTCGTCCTCGGGGATGCCCTGCTCGACCTTGCCGACGAGGTCGGCGCCGACGTCGGCGGCCTTGGTGAAGATGCCGCCGCCGACACGCATGAACATGGCGAGCAGGGCGGCACCGAAGCCGAAGCCCTCGAGCACGACCGGCGCCTCGTCCTTGAAGAGCAGGACGACGACGCTGGCGCCGAGCAGGCCCAGGCCGACGGTCGCCATGCCGACGAAGGCGCCCGTACGGAAGCCGATCGTCATGGCGGGGTCGCGGCCCTCGGACTCGGCCGCCGCGGCCACGCGCAGGTTGGCGCGCACCGCCAGGCTCATGCCGAGGTAGCCGATCGCGGCGGAGAAGCCCGCGCCGACGAGGAAGAAGATGGAGCGCCCGATGCGGACGGCCATGTCGTCGGCGGGCAGCGCGAACAGGACCACGAACGCCACCGCGGCGAAGACCGCGAGCGTGCGGAACTGCCGCTGCAGGTAGGCGTTGGCGCCCTCCTGGACGGCCTGGGCGATGGTCTTCATGTTGTCGGTGCCCTCACCCGCGGACAGCACCTGCGACCTGAACATCGCGGCCATCCCGAGCGCGCCGAGCGCGATCAGGGCGACGACGACGACCAGGACGAGGTTGCCACCTTCGAGCTCCGGCTGCGCAACGACAGCGGGCAAGATCCCCGTCATGCGTGTCCTCCTCGGACTTGAGCTAAGCACTGGAAATGATCCGTGAACGCGCCGGAGTCTACGCAGACGTGACCCAGATCACGGGGCAGGGTGACCCACACCACACCGGCTATCTGGTCCGGTCCCGGATTCGATCGTGACAAAACCCCTCCGGACACGTCCGGAGGGGTGATCGGTGGGCCGCGAGCGGGCCCGCGACGGCGCCGGCTGGGTCAGGCGCCGGGGGTCATGCCCACGGTGTCGTGGATGGTGAACACCTTGGCCAGGCCGGTGATGCGGAAGATCTTGAGCAGGCGCTCCTGGGTGCACACGAGGTCGAGCGAGCCGTCGTGGGCGCGCACCTTCTTGAGCCCGCCGACCAGCACGCCGAGGCCGGTGGAGTCGAGGAACTCGACCGCCTCGAGGTCGATCACGATGTCGTAGGTGCCGGCGCTGACCAGGTCGGTGATGCAGTCGCGCAGCTTGGGCGCGGTGTAGACGTCGATCTCCCCGCCGACGGCCACGACGGCACGACCGTCCACCTCGCGTGTCGCAAGGGTGAGATCCACGACTGCTCCCCGGTCCCCGAACTCGTTCGGACAGTGCGTCTGCGGGCACACCGGTGCCCTTGGTCCATTCGGGTGGTATCAAACCACGAGTCACAAGTGTTGCGCAGGAGTCCTCTCCACATCCCGACCCGATGCCCGGTGGCGGGCCCCGCGGGCGCCCCCTCCGCCGACGTCTCCGGCCTTTGCCAGGCCGACGTCTCCGGCCTTTGCCAGACTGCGCCCGGTGAGCCCCTCCCGTCCCGGCGCCGCGCCTGCGGTGGACGCCCTGGTCCGTCGCCTCGTCGGCGTGCCCGGGCGCGAGGACCGGCTGCGGCACCTGGAGGTGCTGCCCGCCCGGGAGGCCGTCCACGAGGACTGGCCCGGCTGGGTGCCCGACGACGTCCGCGGGGCGTACGCCGCCCAAGGCGTGGCGCGTCCGTGGCGGCACCAGGTGGTCGCCGCCGACGCGGCCCACGCGGGCGACCACGTGATCGTGGCGACCGGCACGGCGTCGGGGAAGTCGCTGGCCTACCAGCTGCCGGCGCTGTCGGCGATCCGGGCGGCCCGCGGGCCACGGGGTGAGCGCGGCGCGTCGGTGCTCTACCTCGCACCGACGAAGGCGCTCGCCCACGACCAGCTCGCCGGGCTCGAGTCGCTCGGGCTCGACGTGCGCCTCGCCGCGCACGACGGCGACTCCTCGCGCGAGGAGCGGGACTGGACGCGCGACTTCGGGGAGTACGTCCTGACCAACCCCGACATGCTCCACCGCTCGCTGCTGCCGTCGCACCACCGGTGGGCGCGGCTGCTCGGCTCGGTGCAGTACGTCGTGGTCGACGAGTGCCACCACTACCGCGGTGTCTTCGGGGCGCACGTCTCCCACGTGCTGCGCCGGCTGCGGCGGGTCTGTGCGATGTACGGCGCGCACCCGACCTTCGTGCTCGCCTCGGCGACCGTCGCCGAGCCCGAGGTCACTGCCGCCCGGCTCACCGGGCTCGACGTGGTCGCGCTGACCCGCGACGACTCGCCGCGCGGGGAGGTCTCGCTGCTGCTCTGGGAGCCGCCGTTCACCTCGCACGCAGGGGAGAACGGCGCGCCCGTGCGTCGGGCCGCGTCGTCGGAGGTCGCCGACCTGCTGGCCGACCTGGTGGCCGAGGACGTACGCACGCTCGCCTTCGTCCGGTCGCGCCGCGGGGCCGAGCAGGTGGCCCTGACCGCCGCCGACCTGCTCGCCGAGGTCGACCCGTCGCTGCCCGGGCGGATCGCGGCCTATCGCGGGGGCTACCTGCCGGAGGAGCGACGCGCGCTCGAGGCGGCGCTGCGGCGCGGGGACCTCATCGGGCTGGCGGCCACCAACGCGCTCGAGCTCGGCATCGACATCAGCGGCCTCGACGCGGTCCTCGTCGCCGGGTTCCCCGGGACCCGCGCGGCCTTCTGGCAGCAGGTCGGGCGCGCCGGGCGGGGGGCGCAGGACGCACTCGGGATCCTCGTCGCCAAGGACGACCCGCTCGACACCTACCTGGTGACGCACCCCGAGATGCTCATCGGCGCTCCCGTGGAGGCCTCCGTCTTCGACCCGTCGAACCCCCACGTCATGGGACCGCACCTGTGCGCCGCCGCGCAGGAGCAGCCGCTCACCGAGGCCGACCTGCCGCTCTTCGGGCCGACCGCCCGCGAGGTCGTGGACGAGCTGACCTCGCTCGGGCTGCTGCGCCGGCGACCCCGCGGGTGGTTCTGGACGGACCGGTCGCGCGCCGCCGACCTCGCCGACATCCGCTCGGCCGGCGGATCGCCCGTGCAGCTCATCGAGGCCGACACCGGTCGCGTGGTCGGCACCGTCGACGCCGGCGGCGCCCACAACCAGGCCCACCCGGGTGCGGTGTACGTCCACCAGGGCGAGACCTGGCTCGTCGAGGACCTCGACCTCGAGCACCACGTCGCGGTCATGCGCCGCGACGAGCCGGCGTACAGCACCACCGCACGGGAGGTCACCGACATCAGCATCGTCGCCACCCGTGAGCGGCAGTCGTGGGCCGGCTGCGAGCTGGCGCTCGGCGAGGTGGACGTGTCGCACCAGGTGGTCTCCTTCCTCAAGCGGCGCCAGCCCGGCGGCGAGGTGCTGTCGGAGGACCCGCTCGACCTGCCCGAGCGGACGCTGCGGACCACGGCGGTGTGGTGGACCGTGCCGGACGACGTGGTCGCCGAGGCGGGACTGGCCGCGCTCGACGTCCCGGGCGCCGCCCACGCCGCCGAGCACTGCTCCATCGGCCTGCTCCCCCTCTTCGCGACCTGCGACCGGTGGGACATCGGCGGCGTCTCGACCGCACGGCACGCCGACACGGGAGTGCTGACCGTCTTCGTGTACGACGGCCACCCGGGCGGGGCCGGCTTCTCCGAGCGTGGGTTCCGCACGGCCGCCACCTGGCTGTCGGCCACCCGCGAGGCCATCGCGAGCTGCGAGTGTGCCAGCGGATGCCCGTCGTGCATCCAGTCGCCCAAGTGCGGCAACCAGAACAACCCCCTCGACAAGGCCGGCGCCATCTCTTTGCTCGATGCCCTCCTCGCGGGTGCACCCCGCGACCACGGATAGGGCTAGATTCGGGACCATGGTGATCCTCGGTCTTGGCCTCATGATCCTCGGCGCGATCGCCGTGCTGTCCGCGCTGTTCGTCAGCGAGCCCGGCACCGGCGGGGAGCTCCTCGGCTTCGAGGTCACGACGTTCGAGTCCTTCCTCGTGGGTGTCGCCGCGGGCGCCGCGATCCTGTGGGGCTTCGCGCTCCTCAAGTGGGGCACCCGGCGCACCCTGGCGCACCGCAAGGAGCGCAAGGAGCTGACCAAGCTCAACGAGAAGCTCGAGCGGGTCGAGGCCGAGCGCCGCGAGGACGACCCCGAGCGGCGCGACCCGGCCTGACCCACCCCGGCCCGACGCTCACCCGGGCCCGGCACGCGCCTCGGCCGTCACCCGGACCTGCGACCACCTCGACGCCCACGGGAGCTCGGGACCGGGCACCGACACCGCGACACTGACCTCCTCACCGTCGAGCCGGCACCGGTCGAGGGCGGCGTCGTTGGCCGCGGCGACGCGACCCGCCTCCACGCAGGAGTCGCCCGTGGCTGCCGCACCGGCGAGCGCCGAGAGGTCGGCGGCCGCCTGGGCGCGACGCTGGGCCACGACCAGCCCGCCGGCCGCGCCGAGGCCGACCATCACGAACATCAGCACCCCGGCCATCGCCACCACCACGACGGTCGCCCCACCCACGTCGTCGCGCCGGCTCACGACTCCTCCACCACAGCGACCGACTCGGACGAGACCGTGACGCCCGGCAGCGACCCCAGCAGGCCGCCCGGGCCCGAGACCCGCGCGGAGGTGGTCACCACGACCTCCGCGTCGCCGACGTGGATGCTGACCTCGGCCGACTCGGGAGCGATCCGCAGGGCCACCGCCTCCGCCGCGGCGACGTCGTCGCCCCGGGCCACGATCCGGGCCGCCTCCCGGGAGGCGTCGACGACCCGGACCTGGGCCGCGCCGACCGCCAGCACCCACACGAGGCCGGCGGTCAGTGCGACCAGCAGCGGGATGCCCAGTGCGAGCTCGGCGGTCGCCGCACCCCGCTCCTGCCGGGCACGCGTGACCATCAGCCGATGCCGAGCAGACCCATGACGTGCTTGAACAGCCGCTCCAGCAGCTGGTCGCCGAACGCCCCGGTGAGCAGCGTGTAGAGGAGGCCGGCGAAGCCAGCCCCCGCTGCGGTGCCCACGGCGTACTCCGCGGTGGTGATGCCGGACTCCGACCTGTGGTGACGCTGGACCTTCATCGATTCCCCTGTCGTCGCGGGGCTCCCGATGAGTCCCGACCGGGACCCAGCCTGCGAGCACCCGGCTGCTCCTGCACGACCACGCCGCCGAGGCTGTGGAGGACGCCCGGAAAGGCCTGCCTGTGGACGTCCTGCGGCCCGTCACCGCGCCACCGCCCCGAAGAGCGAGGCGACCGTCGGCACCACGCCGAGCAGCATGAAGGCCGGCAGCAGGCACGCGCCCAGGGGGATGGCGGCGGCCACGCCGACCCGCCGCGCCGCGTCCTCGGCACGGGCCAGCGACTCCCGCTCGAGCTCGTCGGCGAGGCGCTCCACGGCCTGGACGACGGAGGCGCCGGACGCCTGCGAGCGGACGAGGGCACGCGCGAGCGGCGCCAGGGCGTCGTCGTCGTCGATCGCCGACCAGGCGTCGACGCCGGCTCCCCAGCGGGCGCGCTCGACGACCGGCGCCAGCCGGTCGGCCGCCGGCCCGGGCAGTGCGGCGCAGACCCGCGCCAGCCCAGCGACCGGCTCGGCGCCCGCCCGCAGCGTCGAGGCGAACAGGTCGACGAGGTGGGGCAGGGTCCGCTCCACCTCCGCGCGCTCGCGCCGGTCGGGTGCGTTCTCTGCTCCTGCGAGCACCTGCCGGGCACCCACGGCCGCGACCAGGCCCACGACGACACCGGCCCACCCGCCGACGAGCAGCCACCCGCCGATCGCGACCCCGACGACCGCGACCGGGCGAAGTCCGGGACCCGACGGGCTGACGACGCGGACGGACCGGGGCAGCGGCGGCAGCATCGCGGCGACCGCGGCCGAGGCGAGGACCGCGCAGACCCAGGTCACGGCGCAGCCGCCCGATCGGCCATCCGTTCGATCCACCAGAGGCCGGCGCCGACGAGGCTCACCCCCACGGCAGCACAGGCCCAGCCGACCGGAGTGCCCAGCAGGAAGGACCACGGGTCGGACCCGGCCCCTGACCCCATCAGCAGCACGGCCAGCGGCAGGCACGCGACCAGCCGGGCGGTCGCCCGGGCGGACGCCAGCTCGGAGTCGACGAGACGGCGCGTGCGTCGTCGGCCCCGCAGGCCTCGGGCGGTGCGCTCGAGCGCGGCAGCGAGTCCGTGCCCGGAGTGCTGGGAGACCTGCCAGGCGCCGGCGACCCACCGGAGGTCCGCGGCACCCCGCCTCTCGGCTGCCACGCGTCGCATGGCCTCAGGCACGTCGGCGCCCAGCCGGAGCGCGTCGACCACTGGGCCGAGCGGGGGCCACCGTTCGGCCGCGGCGGACAGCGCGGCCTCAGGCGGACGCCCGGCGGCGAGGTCGGCGGCCAGGAGGTCGCACACCTCCAGCACCGCGGCCTGGTCGGCGGCGGTGCGACGGCGGGCGGCGTACGGGGAGGGCGGCCGCCGCGATGGGACGGGAGACCGGCGCGCGGAACCAGAGCGGACCGGGGGCACGAGCGTCGCGACCGCTGCCCCTGCGAGCAGCGCGGCGAGCACCGCCGCGAGCCAGGCCGTCACCACGCCACCGACCCGAGGCGCGCGGCCAGGGTCGCGGCCGCCGGTCCACGCACGACGCGGTCCGGCTCGAAGGTCGCCGCCGTCCGCAGCACGACCAGGCCCGAGTCGTCCCGCTCGGGGACGCCGAGCTCGACGACGCGTCGGCGCCCGTCGCGACCGCGACCGAGGTGGATGACCACGTCGAGCGCCGAGGCGAGCTGGCTGTGCGCGGCCGCCCGCGGGAGACCCGCGGCGAGGGCGAGCGCCTCGATCCGGGCGGGGACGTCGGCGGCCGAGTTGGCGTGGAGCGTGCCGCAACCGCCGCCGTGGCCGGTGTTGAGGGCGGCGAGCAGGTCGACCACCTCCGCGCCGCGCACCTCGCCGACGACCAGGCGATCGGGCCGCATCCGCAGGGCCTGCCGCACCAGCGTCTGCAAGGAGATCTCGCCGGCGCCCTCGATGTTGGCCGGACGACCCTCGAGGGCGACGACGTGCGCGTGCTCGGGTCGCAGCTCGCTGGCGTCCTCGACCACCACGATCCGCTCACCGGGGTCGACCAACGACAGCAGCGCGGAGAGCACCGAGGTCTTCACGACGGTTCAGTACAGACGTAAAAGAAGTAGCACCCGACACGCTAGGCGCTGAGACGACCGCCCACCCTTGACGAAGTTGGCTAGTGTACAAGCGTGACGCTCTTCAGAGGATGCTCGATGAAGCCATGAGGGCTCGATGACCTACGAGCGGCCGGACAATCTCCCGCGTTACAAGAGCCCTCCGGTGTCAGAGGTGCAACTCGGACTCGTATTGCAGCCAGTTCACATACCGGTGACGATGCTGCCTGCGCTTTTCGAGTTGCTTGAGAACGACTATCCGAAGCGGATGGAACTGCCGCAGAGACCTCCCGAACTTCTCAACGGGAGCATGCGCCGTTCCGCCTTCCGGCTGGAACTTGGGGACATACCGCCCGCCCCGAGAATTCGATTCCGCGACCAGGCGAATACCCGATGGCTCGACCTGCAGTCCGACATGCTTACTTGTGGGTGGCGCAGGACCCCAGACGGCGAGTACCCAAGTTACGGCGATCTGCGTAGCGAGTTCGAGCGCCTTCTGCGTCTCTTTGAGGTCTTCTGGTCTCAGGTAGGGACTGAGGAAGAGCTTTACATCGTTGACACGTCGGTGAAGTACTACAACGACTTCACGGTCGATGCGCAATCGTCCATGGATGCGATGCAGCGCGCGTTTGGCGTTGACATGGAAAAAGTGAGCATCGACGGCCTACCGGCTCCCGGTACGACGGGACTGTTCCTCCGATTCCCGTTCTCGGACGGTCAAGACGGGCCATATGCTCTACTTACGGTGCAGGGTCGCGTGTCGCCACAAGAGCATGACTTTCACGCGTTGCTGAATCTCAGCTACAGGGGGGACCCGTTTGTGAAGCGCTACGACGAAGCAACCGAGCCACTGGACGCCGCGCTGTCTTTCCTCGACAACGGCCACGACCACATCGTCCGCGCCTTCACAGGCGTTACGTCGACTGAACTGCACTCCACCTGGGGTAGGTACCAATGACCGTCATGCACGCTCATCCACGACACATCGGAGACGACGAGAAACTGGCGCGCTCGGCGCGCGTCTCTCATTGGTCGCCGGACCAACCACTTCACGACCCAATCGATGAGTGGCTGCCAGCGGTCCTGGGCAAGCTGAGGCGACTGATGCGCCCTGCGCGGACTGCCTATGACCTGCAAGCAACACCTGACGCAGTGCTACAGACCCTCAACCTGCTCTCAAAGATCATGTCGACCGACACTCCTCCGCCGACCGTCGTGCCGCGGTTCGGGGGTGGCGTCCAACTCGAGTGGCATCAGAATGGCATTGACCTAGAGATCTACGTCGACGCTGACGGCTCTCGAGCCGCGTGGTGCTTCGAAGAGGCGAGCCACCGGGAATGGGACGCCGAGGGCGAAGCTCTACGATTCTCGGCTCTCCGAAAGGAACTGAGCCTTCTATCGCGGCATGACTGACGCGCTAGAGCCCGAGGATCGCATCTACCGACGCCTCCTTCCTACTCACTACGTACCCGACGGCAACCAGGAACGCATGCGTCCGTCGTCGGCGGCCTTCGAACGGCGGCCGCATGAGGCGCACGCGTCCTGCTACATCGATTCCTTGCTCGTAGACAACGGACTACAGCCAGCGGACGTGCTGGACGGTCAGGAACGCCTCGGCCTTGTGCGGGTGGGGGTCGACTGCTTGCGCGACCACGATCGCGATGCCGCGCCCGACCCCGACACCGACCCTGACAAGCCGCACAAGTGCGACCCGGCCCATGGGAAATTGATCGAACCGACTGGCGTCAGCAAGGGTGAGCTCAGGCGCGGCTGGGGCCGGGTCGCGCAAGATTCGCGGGTCGAGATCCTCAAGCCGCCCGGCTAGAAAACACCTACGCGGCGCGTCGAAAGTCGCCCACCGGCGGCGGGTCGCTTGCGGGCGTCGCGGCATGGGCGCCAGAGTGCTGCGGTGCGTGACTGGATCACCGTGCGAGAGGCGGCTCAAATACTGGGCGTGCACATGTCTGCCGTGCCGAAGATGATCCGGCGCGGGGACCTGACCAAGCGCGAGCAACGGCCCATCCTCGACCGAGCCGAGGTCATCGCGCTACGGGAGGCCAGGTCGGCGGCCGCCGATGCTCGTGTAGCTCGTCGAGGCGCGCCCGCGCCTCCCGACGTCGAGCATGAGTGGCTGTCTGCACGTGAGGCGGGCGCTGTCATGGGCGTGGGTGCCGCAGCCGTATCAATCCGCGCTCGCCGAGGACGCTTGCCGAGCGTGCTGCACGACGGTCGGAGATGGTTCCGACGTGATCATCTGGAGCTCGTGCAACGGGCGGATCGGGTTAAACGCGGCGAGCCGGTTGCTCTGGAAGCACGGCCAGCGAGGCGCTAGGCGTCCTCGATGACAGCTCGCTTCCACTGGCCGTCGGCGTAGACCGCAACGACGTCCTGCACGTGGGAACTGGCAAAACCGACAGGGCGATTCAGAACATAGAGCTTGTCTTCGTGAATGACAGCCACTCGCCCCTCGTCGTACTTGTCTCTTGCGTCCGGGGTGCCAGCCGCGCCGAACTGCGTTGTAACCACAACGGCCATGATGAGACGTCTCCTTCGATGTTGCCGCAGCCTCCGTATGAGTCTCCAGCGGTTACCTGCAAACCCTAGGGGCGAGCACCGACACCGCAGAGGCCGCGTGCGCTCCCTCCCCAGATCGATGGACGTCCCAGCATTTGCACGACGCACCAAAGGAAAGCGACATACCCTGAGGAGCCGCTCAACTACTTGGGGGAACCAACAATGCGAGTCGTCGTTCGTTTGCTGCTGTCTGCGCTGATGGTTATAGCTGCCATTGTGGGCGTCGGGACAGCACACGCCGCCGAACCCATGAGCAAGGAGCGCGCCGGCCGCTACTACTTGGCCGGAACGTGTGAGACGAAGCGCGCCTACAACCACTTCGATTGGCATGTGTGGCTCGGCCGAAAGCAGATCAGTAGGCGCGAGGTGGCCAATCGTCTCCCCGAGATCAAGCGTCTCACCGCGCGATACGCCCGCGCTGAGCAGCGTTTCCTCAATCGCCTGAAGAACCCGCCCGCGGCCTGGCCATCTGACGTTCGTACGCCGGTCAAGCGCATGGCGACCCTCCAAGGTCGATACGTCAACGCCCTACTGCGCGCCTCGAGGGCGGCTAATGCGGGCTCGTGGGGGTTCTGGATCAAGACAGCTTGGCGCGCGGGCGACTACAAGGACTACCCCGAGATCATCCGGGAGCGACTCGAGCTTCCGCCCCCCGGCAAGGGCTGCGGCCAGCTGGGCTAAGCCGCCCCCGCCTGTCGCCTCGACCCATGCACGTTTTGTGCGCCTTGCCGGGGCCAAGCGCCTCGCTCCGGCCAGGCGCGCCTCTTACCCCGGCAAGTGGTGCTGATCCAGCCGTTCGGAGACGACCAGCCAGTCGCGGAGCCACGCATGGCTGTGTTCCCGCTCTGTCTTGATGGCTGAAACGGAGGCACGTGGGTTGGCTGGGAAGACGACGACCGACGTTTCCCAGAGGCGCACCGACTTGAGCACGCGCACCTGCTGGCCGTCGCGCGCCTCGTAGACGTAGTCGACTGGTTCGTAGCCGATGGACAGTCGGGACAGATGTCCCTCGGTCAGCAATGTCCGCACGGCTTGGGCGGACGGGATCGAAGAGAACGCTGCCTCGATGACGAGTCCGTGCGCGTCCTCGCGAGCGTCGGTGATGGTGCCGAGCACGGAGCTGGTCGACGCGTTGTGGTCGGCCAGGAGCGGTATGCCTCCGTTGGCGCGCAGGTCGGCGATGGTGTCGGCGAATGCTCCGCGCTCGACGACGTCGCCTTGCCGGTCGACGTTGCCGAAGGTGGAGGCGTAGCCGGTGAGGGTGCCGCCGTTGGCGGCACCCCCTTTGGCGCTCCACTGGACGTCGAGCGTCTTGGTCTCGCGGGTCATCAGACGAGGTACTTCGCGATCGCCGACGGGCGGATGACGTCGCCACCGACGCGGTGGGTCAGCAGCAGCCCGACCTTGCCTTCTGCGGCATAGAGCTCGTCGAGCCGCTGCACGGTGAGACGTCGTCGGTCCGCGACCATGTACCCGGCGTGGAAGTCGCCGAACAGGGCGGACGGATCGGTCGCGGTGCCGGTGGTGGTGGGCGCGGGAAGGCCGTCACAGGAGTAGGCCGGGTACCCGAACAGCGTCGGAGGCTCACCTGCCGCCGAGTTCGGCTGCAGCAGGTAGCGACCGTCCGCGTCCTTGATGAGCGCCACGGCCTCCTCCACGGCGCCGTGCATGACGTAAGCGCCGTTGCGGCGGAACCGCGAGGCGACCTTGAACGGCAGACGCTTGAGGTCGTCGGCGGTGACGACCGCGTTCACGGCAGCGGTGACGTTCTGCGTGACGTTGTGGTGCGCCGCCCACGGTTGACCGGTTCCCGAGCCGTTTGCGAACGCGTTGTCCTCGATCTCTGCGAACGCAAGCGCCAGTGCATTGCGGACGATCTCGGCGAGGTTCTCGTCGGAGTCCTCCAGCTCGTCGCGACCGATCTTGGCCAGGCAGGTCAGGTCGTGGACCTCGATGGTGTCCTTGGCAGCGGGGGTCGCGGCCAGCCCGTCGGGCGGAGTGGCACCGGTCTCGAGCTTCCCCCAAGCCGGCGTACCGACAGCCACGGAGCCGACGTCGACCTTGTTCTTCGTCGTCGGTCGCACGAACGCGATCCGACGGAACACCGCCTCCTTCGCGAGCGCTTTGAGAATCGTGCCCGCGAAGTCAGTCGGGACGAGGTTCTGCCCGGTCGCGTTCTCGACCAGGTCTGCCTTGTGCTCCGGGGCGATCGTGCCGGTGCGCACGAAGTCCAGGAACGCCTTGGACTGCGGCGAAAGCACCGAACCGTCGTCGTGGCTCGGCGAGCCGGGCGTATAACCCTTCTCGGAGCGGTACGTCGGATCGTCGCCGGTCGCGCCGTTGCTCATGTCGTGCTTGTAGTCGGGCTCGCTGAGCCAGTCCTCGGTCTCGACGAGCAACGCCTCACGCTGAGCGCGCTGCCGGTAGTCGGAAGCCGCCTTCAGGTGCTGCTCCATCTGGTGGGCAGCCTCGGCGGGCATCGTCTTGCCCTCGAACTCGTCGTTGATCGCGCGAGCCTGAGCGGTGTGCTGAGCTGCCTTCTGCTGCAGCTCTCGAATGGTTGCCACGGGTCTGAACTCCTTCGTGGTGGCAGGGACGAATCAACCTGCGCCTCGTCGTCGGAGACACCACATGCGGAGTCGTCGTCCGCTGTGCCCGTGATCCGCCTCGTCGGCGGTCTCGTCGCGGCTCGTCGCCACGGCCCAGCAGGGCCTGGGAGTTCCCTGCAGTTCGACTCCTGCCGGAGTCCATTCCGCGCTCGTCACGCGGGACGCTCGCTGCGGGCTCGTCACCCGTGGTCGCGCCATCGGCTCGTCACCGACATCTCAAACCCTACGCCTCACCTGGGACATCGCCCCACCAGCCCGTCACCCGGTCGCTCGCGGCGTCGCGGTCGAGAGCCCGATACGTTCGTCGTCGCTCGCTCGCTTCGTAGCGCAGCATCTGCCCCAAGCAGGCATACATCCGGTGGCGTCGCTCGTCGAGTCGTCCGTCGTCGTGGAACAGCCGCTGGTGCGCCTCCATCGCCTCGTGGAGGTCTGAGTCCGGCAGCGCCTCGATGGCCTCGACGACGCCGTCGAGGCGGTATGCCTGCCCGTTCATCCATCTGTTCCACTCGTGCTCGCATGCAGTAGCCATCGCCAGCGCGAGCCGACGTTGGGGCAGCTCGCAACGATCTGCGATGCGCTCGAACATGGCTTTGAGAGCCAGAAGGTCGATCCCGTGGCACGCGGCCAAGCGTTCGGCCAGATCGTCGAGCAGGGCTGGCGGGATCATCCTGCGCTCCCGTCGCGCGACAAGCGCGGCTTGTCGCTGAATTGACGCGGCAAGTCCGCCCGCCCGATCACACATGGGGCGCCTTGAAAGCCCATCAGATCGAGGCTGGCGGCGTCTGGCGACGTAATCACGACGACCCCTGCCCCTGCTCGCGCGCCCGTTGGCGCCGCAATCGGTCAGCGAGACGCATCCTCCGCTCCGCGATGTCCAGCTGACGTCTCGTCGCTCGGTCGGCAGCCTCCTGCGCCTCGGCCGCGAGCCGCGCCGCCCACCGAGCGTCCTGCGCGTCGTCGGCTGCCAGTGCCTCTTCGACGGTCCCGCCACTCTGCAGGACCGCGATCCCGGACTCCGTCGACACGAATCGACGCGGCGCGTTCGTTGACGGCACGGGCGGCAGAACGTGTGCCAGGTCGGCGAGGTCATCGCCGTCCTGCGGCTTCTTCTTGGTCATCGAGCGTTCCTCCCAATCAGAAAAATGCGAATTCCGGATCCCGGTCGGGTTACTTGTCACCGGGAATGCCGCCCGACGCAGGCTGGGCCGCTGTTGCGCCGATGCAACCGGTGCCCCTCCCCCGGGGGTCCTCGTCGTGCTCACACAGTTGGCAGCACGGCAGTCCGAGGCGTTCTCGGCGCGCGTCGCACTCGCGTTCGCTCGCGCGGCAGACGCGGCACGACTCATCGTGCGGCTGCCAGCCGTCGCAGGCGCGCGTGCGCGTTTGGGCCTTGCGGGCGGGCAGTGCCAGAAGCCCAGATAAGACCGGGTACGGGGCGGGACGGGACGGGACGGGGTCCTGTGACGCGCGACGTGACGTGATGCGAGACGTGACGCGTGACGTGACGCGTGGCGTAATGCGCGACGTCATGCGTTACGGCCGTTGCTTATGCGGCGGGCCCGGTAGGCCTTCGATCGCGCGGCAGCCTGCGCCTTGCGTGCCCTGATCTCGTCCGGCGTCGGCTGATCGCCCATCGCGTGGGTGATGCGCCAGCCCGTCTGGGTCTCCTGCCAGAACCCGGCCGCAACCAGTTCGGCAATCGCCGAGGCGGGGTCAGCAGTCTCGACGAACCGGCGGATGTCGCGTGGCGAGAGATCCCCGCCGGTCTCGCGACGCATCGCCCACAGCAGGCCCTCGACGTGGGTACGGAACGCGGCGTCCGAAAGGTCGGCGCAAGCGTCGCCGAAGTCGTCGGAGAGTTTGGCCCAGGTCATGACTCTTCTACAGGCACGCCAGCCGTCACCGCCCGGGGCGCGGTGGACGGCGACGGCTGGTGTGGATCGTGTGCGCGCCCCATCTTGATCACCCGCTCCCGTTGCTAGCGACGATCGACGAGAGCCTTGCCAGTTGAGACGTAGATAGAGGCGGCGGCGAGTTTCGTCGGGCGCGCGCCTCGTCTCGCGCGGCACGAAGTTCCTCGACGGTGAAGGACTGACGCCCGACGGAGGCCGAGCGGGCGTGCGTGACCAGCGCTGGAGCTGGGCTTCGACGCCGGGCGTCAGCTCGAGGGACGCTGGTCACGGATCACAGTGTCACCCCGGTTTTCGGCCCTCATCGGGTCACGGAACGCCCTGCAACGCGGGGGGACACCATGACGCTGAAATTCGCGCCGTCAACCTATTGACAGGGTCTACAGCGGCTCGACTCTCACGCGTTCCGGCGGGATGCGGTAAGTCCCATCCGGGAGCCTCAGGCTGTTCGGCAGCCGTCCCGGCCCGGACGGCTTGACCGTGACGCGAGCCAGCAGCCGCAGGATGTCGCGCTGGCGTGCGAGGTCGAGGCTCGTCCAGACTTCAGCGGCGTCCTGACCGCCAGTGAACTCGCGCAACGGCGTGGGACGCGCCGCGACCGCGGCGAGCCGTGCCTCGCGGTCCGCGATGCGTTCCTTGAGGGTAGCGATCGCAGCCCGAAGATCGTCGATGTCTTCGGCGTCGGGGTCGGCCAGCGCGGCACGCAACTGGCGGATGCGCGTCTCGTCCTTCGCGATTGCGCTGGCGAGGTCCTCCTCGGCGGCGCGTTCACCGTGCGGGTCGTGGCGAGAGTTGAGCACCTGTAGAGCTGCCGGGTCCGAGAGGCGGTCGAGCAGCTCGCCGATGACGTGGCGGTCGAGGGCGCGCGCATCGGCGGTCACGTGAGACGGCCCGGTGTGGTGGCTCCGACAGCGGTAGGCGGGTCGGCGGTCCTTCCCTCCCCCGCCTCGACCGGAGCAGTAGAGGGTGTCGCCGCACGTGCCGCACGCGTAGATACCGGATCCCAGCCAGCGCGGTGCGTTACCGGGTGTTGTGCGGCGGCTGGGGTCGCTCAGCAGAGCAGCCACGGCACGCCAGGTGTCCTCGTCGAGGATTGCCGGCCAGCGGCCCTTCCCGACGATCTCGCCTCGATGAACGGCCAGTCCCGCCACCCTCGGGTTCATGAGGATGTCTCGGAGGACCTTGCTCTGCCACGCGCCGCCTCTGACCGTCGGAACCTCTCGTTCGCGGAGATCGACGATCAGGGCGCGCAGCGACTTTCCTGCCGCTAGCGCCGCTGCGAGTCGGCGAATCTCGCTCGCCTCATCCTCTCGCACCGTCATGCCGTCGTTCTCATAGCCGAATGCTCGGGTGCCTCCGTGGTGCCCTCCGTTCTCCGCACGGGTCCGGGCAGCACGCGCCACGCGTCGGCCGGTGTCTCGGCTGGCCTTGTTGGCGATGGCGACCATCACACGTGCCATCGTCACGTCGGCGTCGGTGGAGAGTCGTAGTGAGCCGGTGACGGATTCGACGGGCAGTCCCGCACAGGCATGTTCGACGAGATCGATCAGGTCCTCGAGGTCGCGAGGATCGCGGCACGCTCGATCGAGGTCGTACGCGATCAAGCCGTCGGCCTGCCCACTGACAAGCATGTCGAGGGCGCGCCTGAACTCGGGTCGGACGACACGCCATTCGGGATGCGTCTTGCCTGGGACGTTGACCTTGCGCCGCTTGAACGCGCTCGTGTCGGGCTCGCGCAGGACGTGGGTGTCGTCAGGGCCAATGCCCCAGCGAAGTCGGTCGGCGAGCTCGCGGGCGTCGCGGACCTGGTCAGACACGGATCGACCGTCACCACGGGCGTCCGAGATTCGCGCGAGGACGATCGCGTTGCGGGGTCGACTGGTCATCCTTCAATTGTGCGCTCTAAATACGTCGTGAAACAACCCTCGTCTTGCCCGTGCCGGTGCCGCCGGTGACGAGGAACGCACAGCGCGAGTCGACGACCTCCTCCAGCAGGAAGGCGCCGTCCGGTGGCACCGCGCCCGCGGCCACCAGCTCGGGGAGCGTCCACACCCGGCCCCGCGGCACCCGCAGCGACAGCACGGTGCCGGAGCGGGCCACGGGCGCCAGCACGGCGTGGAACCGCGTGCCGTCGGGGAGGCGTACGTCGGCGTGCGGGGTGGCGTCGTCGAGCCGTCGCCCGGCGGAGGCGGCCAGCCGCTGCGCGAGGCGGCGTACGGAGGCGTCGTCGGGGAAGGTCACCGAGACCCGCTCGAGGCCGACGCCGCGATCGATCCAGACCTCGTCGGGGCCGTTGACCAGCACGTCGGTGACGTCGGGGAGCCGGAGCAGGTCCTCCAGCGGGCCGGCACCGAGCACGTCGCGCCGGAGCAGGTCGTGGACCGCGAGCACGGTCGCGTCGCCGACCGGGGACCCCGACGCCCGCAGCGCCTCCGCCACCCGGTGCGGGGTCAGCTCGCCCGCGGAGCCGGACAGGCGGCGGCGCACGTCGTCGAGCACCGCCATCGGGACGGGGGTGGGCGCGGGGACGGACGCGGTGGAGGTCGGGGCGCTCATGCCGCCTCCGCCAGGAGGTCGCGGGCCGCCCTGGCGAGCGGGCCCCGCCCGGCCAGGGGCCCGAGGCCGCGGTCGACCGCGGCGGCGAGGCCGCGCTGGTCGGCGACCGCGGCGACGACCGGCAGGCCCGTCACGCGCTCGGCGTCGGCGTCGCCGAGACCGCCGGGGCGGACCACCAGTCCCGCCCGACCGGTTCGGCCGAGGCCGGCGACCAGGCGGGCAGTGGCCGCCAGACCGGGCACCGTGGCCGGGGTGACCACCAGGAGGTCGTCGCAGCGGTCGGCCAGCTCGGCGAGGTCGGCGCCGCCCTGTCGGGCGAGGTCGACCACGACGAGGCCGTGCCCCCGCACGGCAGCGGGCAGGATCCTGCGGGCAGTCGGCACGTCGAGCCGCCGCCGCAGGCCCGACCAGGTGAGGACGCCGAGGTGGTCGCGCCGGGGAACACCCTCCCGCAGCGCCCCGGCACCCAGCCGCCCCGACGTCTCGGCGAGCGCCTCCCACCGCACCCCGGGCACGTCCTCCATCCCGAGCAGCCGGTCGACGCCCGGCCCCAGCGGATCGCCGTCCACCAGCAGCGTCGGCGCTCGTCGCGCGTGCCACTGCGCGAGCGCGCACGCGAGGGTGGTCGCGCCGGCACCGCCCGTGCCGCCGACGACCCCCACGAGGCGGCCCGGGGAGCCCCGCTCGCCCACGTCGGCGAGCACGTCGGACAACCACGGCGTCCCGTCGGGCAGCCCGACCACCGAGTCGGCGCCCAGCGTCACGGCGTGGCGGAAGGCGGCGTCGTCGGGCGGCATCCCCACCACGTGGACCCCGGGCCGTCTCGTGGGCGCGAGCGCGGCGACGGTCTCTGCGAGGTCGGACCCCACCAGGACCAGGTCGGCCTCCCGCCACGCCGCGAGCGACAGGCCGGGGTCGGCGCAGACGTCGGCGCCGATGCCCGCCGCCGCGCAGAGCGGGATGACGGACTCGTGGACGGACGGGGAGCGGGTGATCAGCAGGACGGGCATGCGACGAGCGTCCGCGTCGGCACCGACGCCGGTCAGCGCCGACGCCCCGGGCCTGTGGAGGAGCGCCGGGCGCGGGCGCCTGTGGACGGCTGATGGCCCACGATCGCGGTCGTACGGCCCCTACGATGGCGGCATGACCCGCCCGACAGCGGCCTTCTTCGACCTCGACAAGACGATCATCGCCAAGTCGAGCACGTTGGCCTTCAGCCGCGAGTTCCAGGCGGGCGGGCTCATCTCGAGGCGCGCGATGCTGCGCTCGGCGTACGCCCAGTTCATGTTCTTCACCGGCGGCGCCGACCACGACCAGATGGACAAGATGCGCGAGTTCATGTCGCAGCTGTGCGCCGGCTGGGACGTGGCGACGGTGCGCGAGATCGTCCACGAGACCATCGACAACATCGTGGAGCCGCTGGTCTACGACGAGGCGGTCACCCTGATCGAGGAGCACCGCGCCGCCGGCCGGGACATCGTCATCGTCTCCGCCTCAGGTGCCGAGGTCGTCGAGCCGATCGGGCAGCTGCTCGGCGCGGACCGGGTCATCGCGACGCGGATGGAGATCGTCGACGGGAAGTACACCGGCACCATCGACTACTACGCCTACGCCGAGGAGAAGGCGCGCGCCATCCAGCACCTGGCCGAGACCGTCGGCTACGACCTCGACGCCTGCTACGCCTACAGCGACTCGGTCACCGACGTGCACATGCTGGAGGTCGTCGGACACCCGTTCGCGGTGAACCCGGACAGGGAGCTGCGCCGCATCGCGGGTACCCGCGGCTGGCCGGTCCTGCTGTTCGTACGACCGGTCGCCCTGCGTCGCCGGCTGCTGGTGCCGGCCACCAGGCCGACGCTCGCCGCCCTTGCAGTCGGAGGGGCCATGGCTGCCGGCGGGGTCCTGTGGGCCAACCGTCGCAGGCGGATCACCGACGCCTGAGCGGGACCCATCGACGGCCACCAAAGTCAACCCTTGAAGGTGGCCGGCGACAGGGATAGAACTGAGGCAGAACTACACAGCAGCACGTGGTCCAGGTACCCACGCGGCGATCCACCCATCCGATGGGGTGCTGGCCGATCGGGATCTGCCCGAGGCAGCAATTAGACAATGCACGCTTGGTAGCCAGGCATCACGTGTCAGCGGCGGCACCCGATCCATGTGAGCGGGTGCCGCTCGCACGTGCTGGGTCAGGCGGTGCGCAGGGGCGATGCCTCGGCGCCCGCCGCGAACGCCTCGGCCCCGTAGAGCGCCCAGGCGTGCACCCCGCTCGGCCCACCGTCGCTGTAGGCGCGCAGGTTGGACTCGTACGCCGCGCGGTGGGCCAGGTGCCCGGCCTCGGGGACCACGAGCGACTTGGCGTCCACGCCGCGGGAGACGAGCACCAGGCGCTCCAGGGCGCGGGCGACGATGCCGTTGTGCGAGACGAACGGCGCCGCGGTCGCGACGTCGGCGTGGGCGATCGCGGCCACGAGCAGGGCGGGCGCCTCCGTGCCGGAGAGCAGCAGCTCGGCGACCCCGCGCAGCCGGTCCGCGGAGGCGGCGTCACGCGGGCGGCCGAGCTCCTCGGGCGACAGCGACGAGGACGCGACCACCGTGTGCAGCCGCGCGATCGCCTGCAGCGGCGCGGTCTTGAGCAGCGGCGCCAGCGCGAGCATCGAGGCGGACAGCCGGACGGCGTCGGCGGCGATCTCGTCGGCCTCCCCCGCCCGTACCTCCTCCAGCGTCGATGCCGATCCCTCGAGCACGGCGCTCGCGTGGGCGCCGCGCAGGAGCGACTCGGCGGTCAGCTCGGGGGACGTACGCCGCAGGCCGCGGTCTCGCAGCATCACGTCGATCCCGTCCCGGGTGCCGGCGTAGGCCGAGCGGACGCCTTCGAGGTCGGTGAGCCAGGCGAGCGGGTCGGTCATGGGGAGGACGGTAACGGCGTGACAACCGATCGGGGCCGGCGGGCGTCTGACCGGTAGAAGCCGGCAACCGACCGAAGGACACCCATGCGACGTCTCGTCCCCCTGCTCACGACCGCGACGCTCGCCGTCGCCCTCACGGCGACCACCTCGACCGCGACCGCTGCTGCGGGCACCTGCCGCGGCGTGCCCGCCACGCTGGTCGGCACCCCCGGACAGGCACTGACCGGCACCGACGGGCCCGACGTCGTCGTGACCGACGGGGCGAACCTCGTGAAGACCCTCGGCGGCAACGACGTGGTCTGCGTGACCGGCGGGCCCTCCCAGGTGTACGCCGGGGAGGGCGACGACGTCGTCGACGCGTCCACCTCCACGAGGTTCGGCGCGCAGGTGCGGCTCGGCCCGGGCAGCGACCAGTTCGTGGGATCAACGGGCTTCGACGTGGTCTACGCCGGCGAGGAGGCGATCCCCGGCGTCGCCCCGGGCGCGGACGCGGAGCGGGACGTCATCGACACGGGGCCGGCCGGCCGGGTCCGCGACTCGGTCACCTCGGGCCAGGCGGGTACGCCGAACGCCGACCACGTCCGGATGGGCAGCGGACAGCTCAGCTGGGCGGGGATCCCGACCGCGGCCACGGACATCCGCGGCGGCGGCACCAGCAGCCTCAACCTCGAGCCCGCCGCGGGCGAGCTCGTCACGCTCGACGGCCGTGCCGGCACCCTTGCGGTCCATGCGCAGCCCGTCCTGCACTTCGACGGCTTCGCCGAGTACCGGGTGTACGCGCCCACCGGCCTGGGGTACTTCGCCTTCCGTGGCGACAGCCGCACGGAGACCCTGAACCTCCACCTGGGTGCCGACACCCCCCACCGCGTCATGATGGGCGGCGGGAACGACCACCTCCGCTTCATCCGGACCGACGCCCTGCCCGCGGGCGGGACGTACGACGGCGGCCGCGGACGCGACCAGCTCACCCTCGCCCTGCCCGACGAGCGGGACCTGGACCTCGACCTGCGCAAGGGCAGGCTCTCGATCGGACAGCGGTCCGCCGAGGTCACGGTCCCGGCGCGACGATTCGAGGACGCCTGGGTCATGGCCCGCGACGTCGAGCTGCTCGGCACGCCCGCGCGCAACGAGCTCGTCGTCGGCGCGTGCCGGTCGCGGGTGGACGGTCGTGACGGACGCGACGTGCTCGCGACCTTCGAGCAGTTCGACGAGGACGCCGAGCTGGAGTGCAAGCCGCGCGCCCGGCTGCTCGGCGGGAGCGGCAACGACAGGCTGACCGGAAGTCGCGGTCCCGACGTGCTGCTCGGCGGCCCCGGCCGTGACCGTGCGGACGGCGCCAAGGGCCGCGACGTGTGCGGGGCCGAGGTGCGCAAGCGGTGCGAGGCACGTCGCTGAGCACCCGGGGGCAGGCCCGCTTGTAGCCTGACACCGATGAGCGACGACCCCACCTCCAGCCCCGCCCCCGTCGACCGCGCACGGTCCTTCGGTTCCGTCGCCGAGGCGTACGACCGCGGCCGCCCGGCGTACCCCGCCGACGCGGTCGCGTGGCTGGCCGGCGGCGAGGCGCGGGTGGTCCTCGAGCTCGGCGCGGGCACCGGCAAGCTGACCCGCGAGCTCGTCGACCAGGGGCACGCGGTCTTCGCGACCGACCCCGACGAGGCGATGCTGGCCGTGCTGCGCGAGCGGGTGCCCGAGGTGAGCGCCAAGGTCGCGACCGCGGAGGAGATCCCGGCCAACGACCGCTCGGTCGACGTGGTGGTGGTCGCGCAGGCGTTCCACTGGTTCGACCACGAGGCCGCGCTGCCCGAGATCGCGCGCGTGCTCAAGCCGGGCGGTCACGTCGCGCTGGTGTGGAACAGCCGCGACGAGCGGATCCCGTGGGTGCGGCGGATGGGCGACATCCTGGGCCGGCAGGACCTCGACACGTCGTCGTCGGAGCACCTCGTGCACAGCGACCTCTTCGGCTTCATGGAAGAGGCGAGCTTCAAGCACTGGCAGGAGATCGACCGCGAGACGATCCTCGACATGGCGCGCTCGCGCTCGAGCTTCGCGGTGATGGACGAGGAGGAGCAGGCGAGCCACCTCGCCGAGGTGCGGGCGTTCTACGACGACTTCGGCCGCGGCATGGACGGCATGCAGATCCCCTACGTCACGCGCTGCTACCGCGCGGTGGTGGTCGACCGCGACGACACGGGGCCCGCCCCGGAGCACGAGCCGTCGCAGGAGGGGCCGGTCGTGAGCGACGGCACCGACACCGACATGTTGCTCATCGACTTCCGCTGACGTCCGAAGGGTCCGCAACCTTCGGGCCCCCGCGCGCATCACACCTCCGGAAGCACGACCACGACATCTCGGGGGATCCATGCGACGTACGACGTCACTCACCGCCGCCGGCCTGCTCGGCCTGGCCCTGCTCGCACCGACCACCTGGGTCGGCCCCGCGTCCGCCGCGGGGGAGACCTGTCGCGGGGAGGCGGCGACCATCGTCGGTGTTCCCGGTCGCGACATCGTCGGGACCGAGGGTCGCGACGTCATCGTGACCAACCGGAGCCAGGACGTGGAGGCGCTCGGCGGCGACGACCTGATCTGCATCACCGGACCGGACCAGCGGTCCGGGTACCGCCCCGTCGAGATCGACGCGGGCGCGGGCGACGACGTCGTCGACGGCACCGCCGCCGCGGACTGGCCGATGTCCGGCAGCCTCGGTCCCGGAGCCGACACGCTCCACGGAGGGGCAGGCTCAGAGCACGTCGACACCGGGGCGCGCTCGGCGGACTACGCCCACGTCGACACCGACCACGACGTGGTGCTCGGCGGGGGCGGCGCCGACAGCGTCACCAGCGGCCAGACCGGCGCGCCCAACACCGACGTCATCGACCTGGGTGGCGGCGACGACCACCTCGGCTATTCCGGGACGGCCACCGGCGGCAGCACCGTCACCGGCGGCCCGGGCGACGACGTGCTCTCGGTCGTCACAGCCGCCCACGCCCTCACCGTCGACAACGACCTGGGCCGGCAGACGGAGGACGGTCTGCCCACCCTCACCTGGACCGGGCTCGAGGGATTCACCGTGTGGGCGTCGCACGAGGACCGGATCGACCTCGACCTCCAGGGCACCGGGGCCGACGAGAGCTTCACCGTCTACAGCGAGCGCGGCGTCGTCCGGGCATCGATGCGCGGTGGCAGGGACACCTTCACGACCAGCTCGACCCTCCTCGACGGGAGCGTCGTCGACGCCGGGGCGCATCGAGACCTGTTCTACGCCATGGACCGCGACCTCGACCTCGACCTCGACCTGGAGGAGCAGCTGCTCGTCACCAGCGACGGCGCGTCGTCGTCGCGGGCGGACGTGGAGGCCTTCGAGGACGCCGATCTCCACGGCAGGACCGTCTCGCTCACGGGGGACACCGGCCACAACGACCTCGGCGTCTCGGCCTGCGAGGGCACCGTACGGGGTCGCGACGGCCGCGACAGCCTGCGCCGTGCGTACGACTACTGGTTCGAGACGAGGCCGGGTTGCGGCGAGCGCTACAGGATGAACGGCGGCGCCGGCGCCGACCGGATCAAGGGCCACGGCGGCGCGGACCGTCTGGTGGGCGGCTCGGGCAACGACACGCTCGAGGGCTCCAACGGCGCCGACACGCTCGTCGGCGGGCCGGGGCGCGACCGTGCCGACGGCGGCCAGGGACGACCGGACCGCTGCGTCGCCGAGCGCACGAAGCGCTGCGAGCGCTGACCGCCGTCCGGCACCACGACCACTCGACCGACCTTCTCGACCTCACCTCTCGACCTCACCTCTCGACCACAGATCTCGACCACAGGAGAAACCCGTGCGACGTACGACCTCACTGACCGCTGCAGCTCTCATCAGCCTCACCGCGCCGGCCCTGGCCATGACCGGCCAGAGCGCCGCCAACGGTGCCGCCGAGACCTGCCAGGGCAGGACGCCGACGGTGATCGGCTCGGGCCATCGCGTCGACGGCACGGAGGGACCCGACGTGATCCTCACCAACGGCGTCCGGTCGGTCTACGCCCTGGGCGGCGACGACCTCATCTGCATCTCCGGCCCCTACACCGGGAAGAACTACCCCGTCTTCGTGCGGGCCGGCGACGGCAACGACGTCGTCGACGGGACCGGCTCGCCGCGGCAGGAGGTGTACGCCTTCCTCGCCTCCGGCGTGGACACCTTCCTCGGCGGTGACGCCCGCGACTTCGTCGAGCTCGACCACCCCGACGCCGCGGGCGGCGTCGACACCGTCCACGGCGGGGGCGGCTCAGACTCGATCCGGATCCAGACCGGCCCCGGCGACGTCGTCGTCGACAACGAGGTCGGGCGCTTCACCTCCGCCGGCGAGGTCCGCACCACCTGGACGAGCGTGGAGGGGTTCGGTATCGACCAGTCCACCGGATCGCAGCGGATGACCTTCGTCGGCACGGACGCCGACGAGTCCGTGAGCTGGTCGTCGTCGGACGACGCCACCGTCGACGTCACCCTGGGCCGCGGTGACGACCACTGGTCCAGCCCGACCCCGCCGACCCCGTCGAGCCGCCTCTTCGGTGGGCCGGGTCGCGACAGCATCTACATGGCCTCCGAGGAGGCCGGCATCGACCTCGACCTGCGCGCCGGGACCATGGGCGTCGCGGCCCCTGCGCCCTACGTCGTGACGGCCTCCGACTTCGAGGACGCGGACCTCTTCGCCCCGAGCGTCACCGTGCGGGGCACCGACGGCCCCAACGACATCGGCCTGACCGCCTGCACCGGCGTGGTGCGCCTCGGCGGCGGCGACGACTCGGTGCGTCGGCAGTACGACTCCGGCTTCGAGTCCGACATCCGGTGCGAGGAGACCCTCACGGCCAACGGCGGCTCCGGCGACGACGAGCTCTCCGGCACGCGGGGTGACGACACGCTCAAGGGTGGCTCCGGCAAGGACGTCCTCAAGGGCGGGTTCGGCAAGGACCGGCTCGTCGGCGGCCGCGGCCACGACCGGCTCGTCGGCCAGGCCGACGCCGACGTGCTGCTCGGCGGCAAGGGGCGCGACCGGGCCGACGGTGGCACCGGCCGCGACCGCTGCCAGGCCGAGCGCGAGCGGCGCTGCGAGCGCTGAGCGCTCGCAACTTCCCCGCGCCCTCGCTCGTCACACCACTGGACACCGACACAGGACACGGGAGGACACCATGCGTCGCAGCCCGCTGACCGCGCTCGCACTGATCGGACTGGCCGCGCCGGGCCTGGCCCTGCTCGGCCCAGCCCCCGCGACGGCGGTCGCCGAGACCTGCCGGGGCGAGGCCGCGACCATCGTCGGCACCGGGCCCACGATCACCGGCACCGAGGGTCGCGACGTCGTCGTCACCAACGGGGCCACGCAGGTCCGCACGGTGGGAGGTGACGACGTGATCTGCGTGACCGGAGGGACAGCGCAGACCGGACGGACCACGATCGTCTCCGGGGCCGGCGACGACGTCGTCGACGCCACCACGGCCCCCGGGTGGTTCGTCCAGGCCGAGCTGGGCGAGGGTGCCGACCGCTTCGAGGCAGGCGCCGCAGGCTCCAGCGCCTACGGGGCGTACATGAACCCACTCCCCGCGGACACCGAGAAGGACGTCGTCATCGGCGGCACCGGGTCGGACTCGGTCACCAGTGGCGTGTCCGATGAGCCCAACCCCGACGTCATCGACCTCGGCGCCGCCGACGACGGCCTCACCTACGGAGGGACCATGGCGCCCGGGGGATCGATCGACGGCGGTGCCGGCGAGGACCTGTTCACCCCCTTGACGGGGCGGCTCGGCGCCAAGGTGATCGACAACGCGGCCGGGATCCTCACCGTCGACCAGCAGGTCGTGGCGACCTGGACCGGTCTCGAGACCTTCCACACCGGGACCATCAACGGCGCCTCCCTCCGGTTCGTCGGCACCGCGGCCGACGAGGAGCTCGTCGGCCGGGCCTCCGGGCCGATCCACGCGACCTTCGGCGCGGGCGACGACAGCCTCGTGACGAACGAGGCGCCACGTGCCGGCAGCTCGATCGCCGGCGGGGACGGCCGCGACGTCGTCTACGTCAGCACGGAGTCGGGCCTCCTGGACCTCGACCTGCGACGCGGCAGGCTGACGACGGATGCCGACGACCCGTACACGGTCCCGCTCACCGACGTCGAGGACGCGACGCTGCACGCGCGCCGGGTCGTCGTCGCGGGTACTGATGGACGCAACGCGCTGCAGTTCTCCGCCTGCGACGCCACGCTCCGCGGCCGAAAGGGCGCCGACACGGTCACGCGGAACTACGACACCTGGTTCGAGAGGGTCTTCTGTCCTCGATTCATGAAGGCGAGGATCAACGGCGGACGAGGACACGACGACCTGCGTGGCACGCGCGGTCGCGACGTCGTCCGTGGCGGTCCGGGCAACGACGTCCTCGACGGGCTCGAGGGCCCCGACCGGCTCTACGGAGGCGACGGACGTGACGAGCTGAGAGGCAGGGACGGCACCGACCAGCTCTTCGGCGGGCAGGGACGGGACTCCGCCTTCGGCGGGCAGGGACGGGACACGTGCCGCGCCGAGGTCCGTCGGTCCTGCGAGCGCTGACCCGCCCCGGATCGGGGTTAGTCTCCGGCCATGGCGTGGAGATGGCGGCGTACGTCGTTGGGCGGCGAGGCGGACCGCGCCGCCTTCCGCGCGCTGCACAACGCCTCGCTGGCGAGCCCGGCGTTGCGGGAGGGCCTGACCACCGCCAGCGCCGAGAAGTCGGTCGGCCACCTGCGTGCGCTGCTCGGCACTCCGGCGGCCGGACTGGGTGACACCAGCGGGCTCCTCGCGTGGGACGGGCTCGGCGCGCACCACCGGTCCCAGCTCGCCGGCACGATCCGGCAGGTCGCCGAGACCGGGCGCACGATGATCGTCGACGAGCGGACCCTGGTCTGCGACAACAGCGGCTGCGAGGTGCGCCAGGCGATCGTGAGCCCGCTCGTCGTCGAGGACACCCTCGTCGGTGCGCTCGTGGTCGGCGCGCCGCACACCACAGGCGGGCTGGTGCGAGCCGCCGACGAGGTCGCCTCCTGGGTGAGCGGGCAGCTCGAGCTGGCCGAGCTCGACGCGTCGCGGACCCGGCTGATGGAGGCCGAGGTCCGGGCGCTCCGGGCGCAGATCAGCCCGCACTTCGTCTACAACTCCCTCGGCGCGATCGCCAGCTTCGTGCGTACGGACCCCGACCGCGCCCGCGAGCTGCTGCTGGAGTTCGCCGACTTCACCCGCTACTCCTTCCGCCGCCACGGCGAGTACACGACGCTCGCCGAGGAGCTGCGCTCCGTGGAGCGCTACCTCCTGCTCGAGCAGGCGCGCTTCGGCGAGCGCCTCCAGGTGACGCTCCAGATCGCGCCCGAGGTGCTGCCCGTGGCGGTGCCCTTCCTCTGCATCCAGCCGCTCGTCGAGAACGCCGTGCGACACGGCCTCGAGGCGAGCGCCGACAAGGCCGACGGCGTCGGCCGGCTCTCCATCACCGCGCGCGACCTCGACCAGGAGTGCGTGCTCGAGGTCGAGGACGACGGCACCGGCGAGGACCCCGAGCGGGTGCGCCAGGCGCTGGCCGGTGACGCCTCGATGGACTCCGTCGGCCTCGGCAACGTGGACGCTCGGCTGCGCAACGCGTACGGCGACGACTACGGTCTGGTCGTCGAGACCGCGCCCGGCGCCGGCACCAAGGTGATCGTGCGGGTGCCCAAGTTCGCCCCGGGGGTCCAGGTATGACTGCACTGAAGGTCCTCGTCATCGACGACGAGCGCCCCGCCCTCGACGAGCTCACCTTCCTGCTCGGCCGCGACCCACGCATCGGGGAGGTGAGGGGCACCGACTCCGCCACCGAGGCGCTGCGGGTGCTGCAGGCGGAAGAGGTCGACGCGGTCTTCCTCGACATCCAGATGCCCGGCCTGACCGGGCTCGACCTCGCGCAGGTGCTGTCGCGCTTCAAGACCCCGCCGCCGGTGGTGTTCGTGACCGCGCACGAGGAGCACGCCGTGGCGGCCTTCGAGCTGCGCGCCGTCGACTACGTCCTCAAGCCGGTGCGCGAGGAGCGCCTCGCCGAGGCCGTACGCCGCGTCGTCGAGGCCGGCGGCCCCGCGCCGTCGGGCGACGTCCAGATCCCCGTGGAGCGTGGCGGCGTGACCCGCTTCATCAACCGCTCCGAGATCACCCACGTCGAGGCGCAGGGCGACTACGCCCGCCTGCACACCGCCGAGGGCTCGCACCTGGTCCGTACGCCGCTCTCCTCGCTCGCCGAGCAGTGGGCACCGGCCGGCTTCGTCCGGATCCACCGCTCCGTCCTGGTCGCACTCCCCCATGTCGAGGAGGTGCGCAGCGAGGGCGGCCGCGTCAGCGTCGTGATCGGCGGAGTCGAGCTGCCGGTGAGCCGCCGCCACACCCGCGAGCTGCGCTCGGTGCTGACCAGGCGTGAGACGTGACGGCAGCGCCGTGAGCGACCAGCCGCCCCCGCGCGTACGCGTCACCGGCCCACCGCGGCGCCGCGCCCACTCCGTACGCTCCGCCGGCACCCGCGAGATCGACGCGGAGACCGCGCTGGGTGAGGTGTTCATGCGCTCCCTGCTCCGCGAGCAGCTGTTCCTCGCGCTACGGGTCCTCGCGGCGCTGGCCGCGACCGTGGGGATGCTGCCGTTGCTGTTCCACCTGATCCCGGCGCTCGACGACGTGCGGGTCGGGCAGATGCCGCTCTCCTGGCTGCTGCTGGGCGTGCTGACCTATCCCTGGCTGGTGCTGCTCGGCTGGTTCTACATCCGGCGCTCCGAGGCCCACGAGCGCGACTTCGCCGACCTCGTCGGGTCGGTGGACGAGCGGGACCCGGCGGACCCGCGGTGACCACCGACGTCGTGCCGGGCCTCGTGGCCGTCCTGCTCGTGTCGCTGGCCACGCTGGTCATCGGCACCTGGGGCCTGCGGATCTCGCGCACGACGAGCGACTTCTTCGTGGCCTCGCGCACCGTGCGGCCCCGGCTCAACGCGAGCGCGATCGGCGGCGAGTACCTCTCCGCCGCCTCCTTCCTCGGCGTCGCCGGGCTGCTGCTGACCTTCGGCGCGGAGATGCTCTGGTACCCCGTCGGGTGGACCGCGGGCTACCTCGTCCTGCTGGTCCTCGTCGCCGCCCCGCTGCGGCGCTCCGGGGCGTACACGCTCCCCGACTTCGCCGAGGCACGGCTCGGCTCGCGCGGCGTGCGCAAGCTCTGCTCGGTGCTGGTCGTCGGGATCGGTTGGCTCTACCTGCTGCCGCAGTTCCAGGGGGCGGGCGTCACCCTCCGCTCGACCATCGGGGCACCGCCGTGGGCCGGCTCGCTGGTGGTCGCGGTGGTGGTGCTGGCGTCGGTGAGCCCGGGCGGGATGCGCTCGATCACCTTCGTGCAGGCCTTCCAGTACTGGCTCAAGCTCACCGCCCTCCTCATCCCGGTGTTCGTGCTGCTCGCCGTCTGGCTGGCCGACGGCGCGGCCGACCCCACGACCGCCGCGCCGAGCTCGTGGTCGGTCCCGCTCGCCTCGCCGGGCGGGGGCATCGGCCTCTACACGACGTACTCCCTCATCGTCGCGACGTTCCTCGGCACGATGGGGCTGCCGCACGTCGTCGTGCGGTTCTACACCAACCCCGACGGCCGCGCGGCCCGCCGTACGACGCTCGCGGTTCTCGCGCTGCTGGGCATCTTCTACGTCCTGCCGCCGGTGTACGCCGCCCTCGGCCGCATCTACGCACCCGACCTCGTCGAGGGGCGCTCCGACGTGCTGGTGCTCGAGCTGCCGAACCTGATGGTCGGCGGGGCGGTGGGCGCCGTGCTGACCGGGCTCGTGACCGCGGGCGCGTTCGCGGCGTTCCTGTCGACCAGCTCGGGGCTCACCATCGCCGTGGCCGGCGTGCTGTCGCAGGACGTGACGGGGCGGCGGTGGGGGTCCTTCCGCCTCGGCGGGGTCGCGGCCTTCCGCGTGGCCGCTGCGATCGCGGTGGTCGTCCCGCTGCTGATGTCGCTGCCCGCCCAGGACGTCGCGGTCGCGCGGACCGTCGGCCTGGCCTTCGCCGTGACGGCCTCGACGTTCGCCCCGCTGCTGATGCTGGGCATCTGGTGGCGCGGCCTGACGCCTGCGGGTGCCGTCGCCGGTCTGCTGGTCGGAGGGCTGGGGTCGGGCGTCGCCGTCGCCTGGACCCTCGCGACCTCGGCGTCCTCGGGCTGGACGTCGGCCCTGCTCGGGCAGCCGGCCGCGTGGTCCGTGCCGGCGTCGATCGTCACCATGGTCGTGGTCTCACGGCTGACCCGCGCCTCGGTCCCCGCCCACGCGGGGCGGTTCATGGTGCGGCTGCACACGCCCGAGGTGGTCGAGCTCGAGCGGGGCTGACCGGGATCACCTGGTCGTCTGCACCGTCCGCGGCCCCGTCCCGGTCGGGCCGAAAGTGTCGTCCCACCAGTCCGAGGCCCGATTGAGCAGCAGGATCAGGCCGATGAGGACGAGCATGAGCAGCAGCCCCCGCAGCGGGTCTCGCTTCACGTGAGCTCCTCTCCTGCCGTCAGCGGCTCGATTCCCAGACGTTGGCGGGAGCATCGCACCCTGGGCTGGACTGCCACCAACCCAGGCAGTTCGGACCGGTCGCCGCGTGGGCCACGCTCAGCCCAACCGCTCCTGCCGCGAACTGCCTACGTTGGGCCGCCGCTGTGCCGCGCTGACAGGTGCACCATGTCGGCAGTTCACGCGTCCGACCCTCAGGCGCCACGCTCAGTCGGTCGCCGGGAGCTTGCGAACTGCCTGCATGGTGTTCACCCCTGACGGGGCTGTGGCCCGACCCGGTCCGGTCCCCGCCGTCCATGCCCGGCGACGCTCACCCCACCGCCAGCCGGTACCCCCGCTTCACCACCGTGAGCACCGCCTTGGTCCCGATCGCCGCCCGCAGCCGCGCGACCGCCATCTCCACCGCGTGCTCGGACCCGGCCTGGCCGGAGGGCAGCGCAGCCAGGAGGGCGCGCCGCGAGACGACGTGACCGGGGTTGACGAGCAGGGCGAGGAGCACGGACAGCGGCGCGGGTGACAGCTCGACCGGTACGCCGTCGAGGAGCAGCGAGTCGGAGTGCACGATGAGGGTCTGCCCGTCCGCGAGGCGTACGTCGACCCCGTCGCGCCGCGTCGGCAGCTCGGTCTCGAGCTGCTTGACCATCCCGGCGAGGCGCGAGCGCTCGGGGACGATCGTCGGGACGCCCCACATCTCGAAGGCCGCCGCGGTGACCGGTCCCACGCAGGAGGCGACGACGTCGGACTGGAAGGCGGAGACCACGTCGTCGCGGCGACCGACGGAGTACGCCGCCTCCATCAGCGCGCCGACGGCCGGCGCGGAGGTGAAGGTGACGGCGTCGAGCTCGCGGTCGGCGATGAGGTCGATCATGTGGAACATGGGCGACGGGTCGTCCGCCGAGGCGACGCGGTAGATCGGCACTGTGACCACCGAGGCCCCCTGCCGCCGCAGGGCGTGCGCGGCCATCGACAGCGACTGGCCGTGCTCCTGCACGACGATCCGCTTGCCGGTGAGGTCGCGGCCGCGCAGGTGGGCGAGGACGTCCTCGAAGCACTCCGACTCCGGCGCCCACAGCTCGCGCAGCCCGTTGGCTCGCAGCACGCCGACGCTCTTCGGGCCGCGCGCGAGGATCTCCGCGGCGCCGAGCGCGGCGACCAGCTCGTCGTACAGCCCCGCCTCGGACGCCGCCGACAGCCAGGTCTTCATGCCGATGCCCGTGGTCGCCAGGAACAGGTCGACCGGGCCGACCAGCACCTCCTTGGTCGCGGCGAGCAGCTCGGCGAGGTCGACGTGGTTGGGCTCGAGCGACAGCGCCGCGGCCCACTCGACCGTGGCACCGCGACGCTCCAGCAGGGCCACCTGCTCCTCGGCCTTGCGAGCAGCGGTGACCCCGATCCGGAAGCCCTCGAGCGGGCGGGCGCTCACGTGACGCCCCCGACGTGCACGACGCCGTCGACGACCGAGACGGCGTACGCCGGCACCCGCACGCTGTCGTCGTCGAGGCACTGGCCCGTGCGGAGGTCGAAGGCCTGCTTGTACATCGGTGAGCTCACCACGGGAGCGTCGCCGCGGTTGCCCACGATCCCTCGCGAGAGCACCGAGGCCCCGCTGAACGGGTCGACGTTGCCGATCGCGAACACCGAGCCGTCGTACGTCCGGAAGACCGCGACCGCCGCCCCGCCGACGAGCGCCGCCACCCCGCCCTCCAGCGGGATCGCCTCGACGGCGCAGACGGGGGTCATGGAGTCCGGGGTCATGGAGTCCGGGGTCATGGAGTCCGGGGTCATGGCATCGGGAGTGGAGTCGGTGACGGTGCTCATGCGGGCGCTCCGACCGGGATCAGGGCCGGGGCGATGGGCTGGATCTGGTCGCGCTCCGTGGTGAAGGCGATCGACGGGTCGGGGGTGCCGGGCGCGTTCACGAAGGACACGAAGCGCTCGAGCTTGGCCGGGTCCTCCAGCGTCGCGCGCCACTCGTCCTCGTAGCCGCCGACGTGTCGTGCCATCTCGGCCTCCAACTCGGCACCGAGGCCGAGGGAGTCCTCGACGACGACCTCACGCACCCGGTCGAGCCCGCCCTCGAGCTGCTCGATCCAGGTCGACGTGCGCTGGAGCCGGTCGGCGGTGCGGATGTAGTACATGAGGAAGCGGTCGAGGTAGGCCACCAGCGTGGCGGTGTCGAGGTCGCCGGCGAGCAGCCGGGCGTGGGCCGGGGTCGCACCACCGTTGCCGCCGACGTAGAGGTTCCACCCCTTCTCGGTCGCGATGACGCCGAAGTCCTTGCCGCGCGCCTCCGCGCACTCGCGCGCGCACCCGCTGACGCCGCCCTTGAGCTTGTGGGGGCTGCGCAGGCCGCGGTAGCGCAGCTCCAGCGCGATCGCGAGGCCGACCGAGTCCTGGACGCCGTAGCGGCACCAGGTCGAGCCGACGCACGACTTCACGGTGCGCAGCGACTTGCCGTAGGCGTGCCCGGACTCGAAGCCGGCGTCGACGAGCCGCCTCCAGATCACCGGCAGCTGCTCCATCCGGGCACCGAAGAGGTCGATCCGCTGACCGCCGGTGATCTTGGTGTAGAGCCCGAAGTCGCGCGCCACCTCGCCGATGACGATGAGCTTCTCGGGGGTGATCTCGCCGCCGGGGATGCGCGGGACGACGGAGTAGGTGCCGTTGCGCTGGATGTTGCCGAGGTACTTGTCGTTGGTGTCCTGCAGCTCGGCGGTCACGGGCTCCAGGATGTGGGTGCTGGTCTGGCTGGCCAGGATGCTGGCGATCGCGGGCTTGCAGATGTCGCAGCCGCGGCCGGTGCCGTGGGCCTCGACGATGTCGTCGAAGCGCCGGTAGCCGTGCACCGCGACGACGTCGAAGAGCTCCTGCCGGGTGAGCCGGAAGTGCTCGCACAGGCCCTTGTCGACGACCTTGCCGACGCTGGCGAAGTGGTCCTCGATGATGTTCTTGACCGTCGAGACGCACGACCCGCAGGTCGACCCGGCCCGCGTGCACTGCTTGACGTCGGCGACGCTCTCGCAGGCCTCGTCCGTCAGCGCGTGGAGGATGTCGGCCTTCGTCACGTCGTTGCACGAGCAGACCTGCGCCTCGTCGGGCATGCCGATCTGCACGCCGCTGGAGGCCGGGAGGATGAGCTGCTCGGGGTTGTCGGGCAGCGCCATCCCGCTGCTGACCATCGGTCGCAGCACCCCGTACGCCGACGCGTCGCCGACGAGGATCCCGCCGAGGAGCCGGGTCCCGTCCTCGCTCACCACCAGCTTCTTGTAGACGCCGGCCACGGCGTCGGAGTAGGTCAGCTCGAGCGCGCCGTCAGTCGTCGCGAACGCGTCACCGAAGCTCGCCACGTCGACGCCGAGGAGCTTGAGCTTGGTGGACATGTCGGCGCCGGTGAAGGCGCCGGGCCCGTCGAGGAGGGCGTCGACGACGACCTCGGCCATGGTGTAGCCCGGCGCGACCAGGCCGTACATCGTGCCGCCCGGTGCCGCGCACTCGCCGATCGCGAAGATGCGGGGGTCGGCGCTGCGGCACTGCTCGTCGACCAGCACGCCGCCGCGCGGGGCCACCTCGAGGTCGCACTCGCGGGCCAGCGCGTCGCGGGGGCGGATGCCGGCGGAGAACACGACGACCTGCGTCTCAATCACGTCCGTCGGGGCGCCCTCGTCGGTGCCGGCCTGCCTCACACGCAGGCCGGTGACCGCCTCGCCCCCTTCGATCTCCTCGGTGAGGACACCGGTGTGGACCTTCACCCCGAGCTTCTCGATGTGCCGCACGAGCGTGGAGCCCGCGGCGCCGTCGAGCTGGACCGGCATCAGCCGGGGGGCCATCTCGACGACGTGGGTGTCGAGCCCGAGCTGCACGAGCGCGTTGGCCGCCTCCAGGCCGAGGAGCCCGCCGCCGATGACGACACCGCTGGTCGCGCTCTCGCTGGCGGCCTTGATGGCCTCGAGGTCCTCGATCGTGCGGTAGACGAAGCAGCCGTCCTTGCCACGGCCCTCGACCGGCGGGACGAACGGCGCCGCGCCGGTGGCCAGCACCAGGACGTCGTACTCGTGCACGGTGACGGCACCCGGGTTCGACAGCAGGTCGGGCACCGCCGACGGCGGGGAGACGACGGTGACGGTCTGCGCGACCCGGTCGACCTCCGTCACCACGCTGTCGAGGACCAGCCGCACCCGCGGGTCGTCGTACGCACCGCCGGGCAGCAGGGACAGCGCGTCGGAGCCCTGGCCGAACCAGCTGGTGAGGGCGACCCGGTCGTACGCCTCCCGCGGCTCCTCGCCGAAGACCAGGAGGTCGTGGGTCTCGGTGAGACCGCGCTCGACGGCGGCCTGGGCGAACCGGTGGCCCACCATGCCGTGCCCGACGACGACGATCCGCTGACGCTTGCCTGTAGCCATGCCGATGACGGTAGGAAGCGGATGTTGTCTGCGGCTTCCCGGAATGTTTCGGGCGTGAAAACTGGCCGGCACGACCTCACGCCTGCTCGGCCAGCTCCGGGCAGAGGAGCGCCAGCACGCGCAGCTGGTCGCGGGTGACGTACGACGGGTTGCTGCCGGCGTCCACCGGGTCGGTGCGGTAGGTCGGTCGCACGCACCACGACTCCGCGTCGGCGAAGCCGGCCCGCAGGTGCGCCTGCGTCGAGGGTTCCGAGCCGGTGGCCTTGAACAGCCACGCACCGAGCGTGTCGGTGGTGAGGGCACGGGTTCCAGCCACTCCCTGAGGGTGGCACACCGTCGACATGCGGGCTGCTCGGGTGCGAGCGTGGGCGGGTGAGCGAGTGGTTCCTGCCGGAGACGGAGCGGCCCTGGACCAGCGGCAACCTGGTGGTCCCGCGGGTGCACGGCGCCGCCTACTTCGCCCGGCTGGTCGAGCTGGTGGAGGCGACGGGGGCCGGAGACCGGATCTTCTTCACCGACTGGCGCGGCGACTCCGACGAGCGGCTCACCGAGGACGGGCCGACCGTCGCCGAGCTGCTGAGGGCCGCGGCGGCGCGCGACGTCGAGGTGCGGGCCCTGATGTGGCGCTCGCACCCGGGACGCCTCAACAGCGAGGAGAACAGCCACCTCGGCCGGATCATCAACGAGTGCGGCGGCGAGGCGCTCCTCGACGAGCGGGTGCGCAAGGGCGGCTCGCACCACCAGAAGCTGTTCGTCGTGCGCCGCAGGGGCAAGCCCGAGGAGGACGTGGCCTTCGTCGGCGGGATCGACCTCTGCTACAGCCGGCGCGACGACGCCACGCACGCCGGTGACCCGCAGGCGGCGCCGCTCGACGACCACTACGGCGACGCTCCGCCCTGGCACGACGCGATGGCCGAGATCCGCGGGCCGGCGGTCGCCCATGTGCTCGACACCTTCGCCGAGCGGTGGGACGACCCGACGCCGCTCGACCACCGCAACCCGTACCGCGCCGCCGCTCACCGGATCGCCCGGATGCCGCGCCGCCCCGAGCGGCTGCCCGAGCGGTGGGACCCCCCGCCCCCTGCCGGCCGGCACCAGGTCCAGATCCTGCGCACCTACCCGTTCAAGCGGCCCCGCTACCCGTTCGCGCCAGACGGCGAGCGGTCGATCGCGCGGGCGTACTCGCGGGCCTTCGACCGCGCCCGGCGGCTGGTCTACGTGGAGGACCAGTACTTCTGGTCCGACGTCGTCGCCGCGACCCTCGCCGACGCGCTGCGCCGCGAGCCCGGCCTCCAGGTCATCGCCGTCGTGCCGCGCTTCCCCGAGGAGGACGGCAGGGTCGCCGGTCCGCCGATGAAGCACGGGCAGCGCATCGCGTGGGAGCGGCTCAAGGAGGCCGGCGGCGACCGCTTCGCGATGTTCGACCTGCACAACGCCGCGGGCACGCCGGTCTACGTCCACGCCAAGGTGTGCGTGGTCGACGACGAGTGGATGACGATCGGCTCCGACAACCTCAACCTCCGCTCCTGGACCCACGACTCCGAGCTCACGTGCGCCGTCGTCGACCCCGACGGCCTGCTGCCGCGCGACCTCCGAAGATCGCTCTGGGCCGAGCACCTCGGCCTGCCGGAGGACGATGCGCGGCTGACCGACCTCGACGACCCGGTGCGCCTCTGGGCCTCGCGCGTCGGTGTGCCCGGGAGCCGCATCGAGGTGCACGAGCCGCCCCGGCTGGCGCGGCGTACGACGGTGTGGGCGCGGCCCGCCTACCGCCTCGTGTACGACCCGGACGGCCGACCGCGGCGGTTGCGGGGGACGACGGAGTTCTAGCGGAGGGCGGTGATCCGCTCGCCGAAGGAGGTCGGCACCGCCTGCCCCCTTGACAGTGGTCAGTTTAACTGACCATCATGGTCAGAGAAACTGACCACCTTGGGAGCAGTCATGACCCGATCTCCTTCCGTGCGCGTGGCGTGATGGACGTCCTCGCGCAGGCCTGCACCGCCGTGGCGTCCGTCGTGCTGATCGCGGTCTTCCCGCTCGAGGCGTTCCTGGTCGACCGGCCGTGGGTGCAGCGGTTCCTCGGCATCGAGCCGCACGGCATCGCCCACGTGCACCTGTGGTCGTTCTGCATCGGCGCCCGCAACGCGCTGGCCGGCGTCGGCGGGCTGGTCGGGCTCTGGATCGTCAACCGCGGCGACGAGACCGTCGGCACCGCCGTGGTGGTCACCGTGCTGACCTACATGCTGCTGTCGTCGCTCGCGATGGCGGTCGCCGACCTGCTCGGCTACTGGCTCCCTCGCGGCGGGAGCGTCCGCGGGACGGTCGCGTCGTCCGTGCTCCCGGCGGTCGCCCTGGTGTCGCTGGCCCTCTGACCGGGCACGAGGAGCACGCGGCTCACCACGACGAGCCAGGTGGTCGCGAAGACCACGCTGGCGAGGACGTCGGTGAGGTGGTGCGCACCCTGGTAGAGACGCGAGGGGGCGACGACCAGCGGCACCACGAACAGCGGCCAGGTCCAGCGCCGCCACTCCGGCCGCACCCAGGCGACCCAGAGCGCGATGCCGCCGTAGACCAGGATCGCGGTCGCCATGTGGCCGGACGGATAGCTGTGGTCGGGGACCAGGCCCGGGTCGAGGATCTCCACCGGTGGGCGGTCGCGCGGGACGACGTGCGTGACGAGCACGTAGAGCGCGAGGTAGCCGGCGACCAGCACCGTGAAGTAGACGACCGGGCGCCACGAACGCCTCGCCCTCGCGGCGACGAGTGCGACCACGAGCGCCAGGCCCACGCCGACGATCGTGTCCGCGACGTGGCTGCCCGCGGCCGCGGCCGTGTCGAGGCCGGGCGTGCGGTGCGAGGCCAGCCACCGCACGAACCGGTCGTCGGGGGGCTCGACCACGGACGACAACGGCCCGGTGATCAGCCAGCCCAGGGCCAGGGCGGCCGCGACGAGGGCGACCCAGGCGAGGGCCAGGATGCGTGCGGCCGTACGGCGGCTCGGTTCGGTCACGGCCAGAGAGTGCACCGAAACGGGTGCGTCCGTCCTCACCCCTGACGGACAATTCGTCGGAAAAGTGCGTTGGTCCGGCCGCTGTCGGCGCGATCAGTGGTCATCCACGCACCTGAGGAGACCTCGTGACCGGCATCCTGCACCCGACGCCCCCGCTCTGGACGACCGCCCAGCGCGCCCGCCTCGTACGCCTGTGTGCCGCCCTCCTCGGCCCCGCCGCTGCCGAGGACGTGGCCCAGGAGGCGCTGCTCGAGGCCTGGCGCCACCGCGAGCGGCTCGTGGAGCCGGCCGGCGCCGACGCCTGGCTCGGCGCGATCGCGCGCAACGTCTGCCGGCGGTGGCTCCGCGCGAGGGGGGCGGACCGCTCGGTCCCCGCCGACACCCTGCCGGACCGGGGAGTGGCGCTCGACGACGTCCTCGAGCGCGCGGAGGTGGTCGACCTGCTCGAGCGCGCGCTCGGCCGGCTCCCGGGGCCGACAGCCGCGGCGCTGGTCGGCCACTACGTCGACGAGCTGAGCCACGCCGAGATCGCCGCCGGCCTCGGCACGACGACCGATGCGGTCTCGATGCGGATCAGCCGGGGCCGGGCGAGGCTACGGCACCTCCTGGAGACCGAGTACGCCGACGACGCCGCCGGGTGGACCGGCGCCGACGCGGGCTGGCGCACGACCAGGCTGCCGTGCGCCGACTGCGGTCGCACCGGCATGGAGATGCGGCGCGACGACACCGAGGTCGCCTTCCGCTGCCGGCGGTGCGACGGCGGTGGACTCTCCTCCCGACTGCCCCTCGACGCGCCCGCCTTCTCGGCACTGGTCGGGGACGCCCGGCGTCCCACGGCGCTCCAGTCCAGGGTCGCGGCGTGGACGCACTCCTACTGGGCGCACGAGTCGCCGCGCTGCGTGCGCTGCGACCGGCCCGTCACCCCCCGGCGGTACGTCCGCGACACCGCCGAGCCGTGGCCCGTGCGGCGCGGCTGGTTCGTCGAGTGCGCCGCCTGCGGGGAGGCGGTCAACAGCTCCGTCGCCGGCATGGTGCTGGCGCTGCCGGAGGTGCGCGAGGCCCGCCGCCGCGACCCCTCGCTCCGCACCCTGCCGGTGCGCGAGGTCGTGCGCGACGGTCACGAGGCGAAGGTGGTCGCCCTCGGCACCGCCGAGGGCACGCCGCGCGTCGGGGTCGTCGTGCTCGAGCGCACCTTGCGCGTCGTCCACGTCGACGCGCCCGCGAACGGCTAGGCGTGCTCGCCGTCCTGCGACGGCGCGACTTCGGTCTCCTCTGGCTCGCCGGGCTCGTCTCCGTGGCGGGCGACTGGGTGCTGGCGACCGCGCTGCCGTACGTCGTCTACGTCCAGACCGGCTCGGTCCTCGCGACGGCCGGGATGGTCGCCGCCGAGCTCGTCCCGTCCATCGTGCTGAGCTCGTTCGCGGGCGTGTTCGTCGACCGCTGGGACCGCCGCCGCCTGCTCGTGGTGACCAACCTCCTGCAGGCCGCCGTGGTCGCCGCCCTGCTGCTGGTGGCCGACGGCGCGCTCGTGGTCGTCTACGTCGTGGCCGCCGCGCAGTCGGCGCTCGCCGCCTTCTCGCAGCCCGCCGAGTCGGCGCTGCTGCCGAGCCTGGTCGGGGAGGACGAGCTGGTGGCGGCCAACGCGTCGAACGTGCTCAACAACCGTCTGGGCAGGCTGGTCGGCACGCCCCTGGGCGCCGTCCTCCTGGCCACGCTCGGCCTCGAGGCGGTGGTCGTGGTCGACGTCCTGACGTTCCTCCTGGCGGCGGGGCTGGTCGCGCTGATGACCCCGACCGCGGGGTCCCCGGACGACGGTCCCGGACTCGTGGAGGCGGAGTCGGCCCTCGCCCGCTTCTGGGCGGAGTGGCTGGCCGGACTGAGGGTGGTGCGGCAGGACCGGGCGATCGCGGTGCTGTTCGTGGTCTTCGGGCTGATGACCTTCGGCGGCACGATGCTCGACCCGCTCTTCGTCCCGTGGGTCACCGACGTGCTCGGGCAGGGAGTCGGGGCGGTCGCGCTGCTGACGACGACGTCGTCCCTCGCCGGGATCCTCGGCTCGCTCGTGGTGGGCGGCATCGGTCGACGGGCGTCCGCCCGGACCCTGATCGGCTGGGGGTCGCTCGTGGCCGGTCTCGTGCTGCTGCTGCGCTTCAACCTCCCCCACCTGTGGGTGGCGGTCGCGCTGTCGGCGGTCGGAGGCGTCACGGCGGTCGCCTCGTCCGTCGGCGTCGAGACCCTGGCCCAGGAACGCACGCCCGAGCACCTCCGCGGCCGGGTGTTCGGGTCGCTCCAGGCCACGGTGTGGCTGGCCAGCCTGCTCGGCGCGGTCGTCGGCGGCGTGGTCGGCGAGCTGGTCGGCGAGCTGGTCGGCCTGCTGCCGGCCCTCGACCTCGCCTCCGTCCTGGTCGGACTGTCCGGCGTCGTCGTGCTCGCGCTCGTGGGACCCGACCGCGCCGAGGTCACCAGGGCCGGCCGGGGCTCCTCCGCTCGGTGCGCGGCCCCGCGTCGTACTCGAGGGCGCAGAACTGTTCCACGGCGGCCTTCGGGCCCGAGACGATGATCTCGGCACCCTCGCGCAGGACGGTGCTGGGGGTGGCATAGGTGAAGTCCTCGCCGAACGGCTTCACCCCGACCACCGTGATGCCGTACGCCTGCCTGACGCCGTAGCCGCCCAGGCTCCGGCCGATCAGGGCGCGCGGAGGCCGCGTCTTGGCGAAGGCGTAGCCGTCGTCGAACTCGATGTACTCGATCATCCGGCCGGTGACCAGGTGCGCGACGCGCTTGCCCATGTCGTGCTCGGGCCGGACGACGTGGTGGACGCCGATCTGGTTCAGGATGCGCGCGTGCGCCTTGCTGATCGCCTTGGCCCACAGGTTGCGGACGCCGAGCTCGAGGACCACCGACGCCGACAGGATGCTCGCCTCGAGGTTGGTGCCGACGCCCACGACGGCCCGGTCGAACTCCGCCACGCCCAGCTCGCGCATGGCATCGAGGTCGGTCGAGTCGGCCTCCACGACGTGGGTCAGCCGGCCGGCGAGGGAGCGTACGACGCGGGGGTCGGCGTCGACGCCGAGGACCTCGACGCCCTCCTTGGTGAGCTCAAGCGCCAGCGAGCGGCCGAAGCGGCCGAGACCGACCACGACGACGCCCTGCGAGTCGTTCCTAGCCAATGAGGGGCCTTCCTTCGGGGAGTCGGTGCAGGTGCGAGCGGTCGCGCATCGCGAGCGCCGAGACCAGTGTGATGGGTCCGAGACGCCCGACGAACATGAGGACGACGAGGACGAGGTGGGCTGCCGTCGGGAGGTCGGCGGTGATGCCGGTCGAGAGCCCGACGGTGGCGAATGCGGACACCACCTCGAACAGGGCGTCCTCGGTCGACACCGCGGCCAGCTGGAGGACGAGCAGCGTCGAGGCGACCACGGCGCCCACCGCGAGCAGCGCCACGGTCAACGCCTGGCGGACCGCACGCGGGTCGATCCGGCGACCGAAGGCCGTGGCGTCGGACTCCCCGCGCACCTCGGCCAGGATCGCGAAGAACAGCAGGACGAAGGTCGTCACCTTGATGCCACCGGCCGTGCCCGCCGAGCCGCCGCCGATGAACATGAGGATCACCGTGCCCAGCAGCGTGCCCTCGTGCATCTGGCCGTAGTCGAGGCTGTTGAACCCGGCCGTGCGTGGCATCACGGCCTGGAAGAAGCCCGCCAGCAGGCGGTCCGGGGTGCTCAGCGCGCCGAGGGTGGCGGGGTTGTCCCACTCGCTGGCCGTCACGAAGACGGTGCCGAGGACCAGGAGGACGGCCGTGGCGGCGAGCGTCATCCGGGTGTGCATGCTCCAGGCCCACGTCGGGTGGAAGCGGCGGTAGAGCTCGAGCCAGACCGGGAAGCCGAGTCCGCCGGCGATCACGGCGAAGGCGATGGGCAGGCAGATCCACGGGTCGGACACGAACCCCATGAGGCTGTCGCTGTAGAGCGCGAACCCGGCGTTGTTGAAGGCGGAGATCGAGTGGAACACCCCGAGGTAGGCCGCGTGGCCCCACTCCTCGTCGTACCCCCAGGCGAACCGGAGCGTGAGGAGCACCGCCGTCACGGCCTCGAATAGGAGGCTGATCGCCACGACGCCCTTCACCACCGTCCGGACATCACCCAGGCCGGTCGCCTTGGTCTCGGCCGCGGCGCTGAGCCGCGAGCGCAGCCCCAGGCGACGGAAGACCAGCAGCCCGAGGAGCGACGCCAGGGTCATGATCCCGAAGCCCCCGACCTGGATCAGGCCGAGGATGACGACCTCGCCGAAGGTCGACCAGTAGGACGGCGTGTCCACGACGACCAACCCGGTGACGCACACGGCGCTGGTGGAGGTGAAGAGCGCGACGACGAACGGCGCGCCGACCTGCTCGGTCCGCGCCTGCGGCAGCATCAGCAGGGCCGTGCCGGCCAGGACCGCCAGCGCGAAGGCGACCACCACCACCTGCGCGGGGTGCCGCAGCCACGGGCCGCCGTCGCGGCGCAGGGCCCGTACGAGCGAAGCCGTCACAGCCCGAGGCTAGGGCACACCCTCCGGCGAGCCCTACGCGGCAGCCATCTCGGCACGGACCGTGTCGAGCATGCCCTCGCGCAGCGGCCGGGACGTCCAGCCCAGCTCCTTCTCCGCCTTGGTGCCGTCCCCGAAGTAGGTGGCCATGCCGGCGTGGGCGGCGTCGGCGGTCAGGGGTTGCGGGACGGGCACCAGGCGCTCGACGGGCGCCGTCATCGCGGCGAACACCCCGATGAGGCGGTTCGGCAGCAGGATCGGGCCGCGTTTCCGGGCCTCCGTGGCGACCAGCCCCAGGACCTCGCCGTACGCCGCCCGCTCGCCGGCCAGCATGTAGGACTCGCCGACGACCCCCTTCTCCATCGCCAGCACGTGTCCCCGCGCCGCATCGGCGACGTGCACCCACGAGATCGCGCCGTCCCTCGGCCCCAGGACGGGACGTCCCCGGATGATCTGGCGGGTCAGCTGCCCCAGGGTGCTGCCGGTGTCGCCGGGTCCGTAGATCGCGCCCGGCATCACGATGACGAGCGGCAGGCCGCGTGCGGCGTACCCCTGGGCGATCCGGTGCGCCTCCGCCTTGGTCCGGTCGTACTCGTTCGCCCACGGGCCGGAGTGGACGTACGTCTCGTCGTGGACCTGCCCGCCGGTGTCGGAGTTGATCGCGGTCGAGCTCGTGTAGACCGTGCGCACCCCGGCGCGAGAGGCCGCCTCCAGCGCGTTGCGGGTGCCGGTCACGTTGACGCGACGCAGCGTCTCGTGCTCGCGCCTGCCGTGCTTGAACCAACCCGCCACGTGGAAGAAGCCGTCGCTCCCCTCGAGGAGACGGTCGAGCGCAGCGAGGTCGTCGAGGTCCCCGACGACCAGCTCCATCCCCTCGTCGTGCAGGGCGGTGGCCTTGGCGGGGTCGCGCACCAGCGCGACCACGTCGTGTCCCGAGCTGAGCAGCTGGCGGGCGAGCTCCCCGCCGAGGAAGCCGGTGGCTCCGGTCATGGCGTAGCGCATGGAAGCATCATGATCCTCCTCGACGCCCGGCACCGACCCCCGGCGGGACTGGTCTCGACCACCCTTTCGGCGGGCCGGAGGTCCGCCGGCGCGAAGGGTTCGCACCGCGCCCGTCGAGCCCCTCACGCTCCGGTGAGGGCGCCCGCCTCCTCGGCGCCGTGCGCCAGCTCGACCCGCGCGACCTCCGCGAAGGTCCTCCCGGCGGTGAAGGACGTACGCAGGAGCGTCACGTGGGACGGCGACCAGCGCGCACCCTCGTGGGGCGCCTCCCTGCCGGCGATGCCGTCAGGCGCCGCGGCCCCGTCCTCGAGATCGAGCGAGCCCAGCGGGAGCTCGCTGCGGAAGCTGCGTCGGTCGAGGAAGAACCGTTGCAGCCGAGCGACCTCGTTGATGTTGCGGTAGATCTCCCGCAGGGCGTCGACGTCGCCGTCGAGCTGGGCCGTGACCTCGAACGGGTGGGCCTCCGCCACGCGCACCCCGCTCACGCGCAGCACGGGCGCCCGCCACGTGCCGGCCACCGCGTCGAGCGCCCTGGCCAGACCCTCGGCATCGGTCGCGGTGACGTTGCCGAACTTCGCCAGGCGCACGAAGACGGACTCCGGTGCGGCGGGCACCACGGCGACGACGGGCGTGGCGGGAGGCTCGACCGGCCGACGGGCGAGGAGCCGGTCCAGGAGGCGGCGACTCGGCTGTTCGGGGACGGCCGGCGCCGGCGGGAGCAGGTCACCTGCTGCCTCGAGAGCGCCTTGCACCAC
This sequence comes from Nocardioides ganghwensis, assembly GCF_014779655.1. GTDB lineage: Bacteria > Actinomycetota > Actinomycetes > Propionibacteriales > Nocardioidaceae > Nocardioides > Nocardioides ganghwensis. The sequence goes on along the minus strand of NZ_JACXYX010000009.1, from coordinate 116,202 downwards.
GCCCGGAGGCGGGACGATCACCGCGTACAGCTGCATCGTTGACCTCCTTCGGTGACGACCGGCGACCGGACGCACCGTCCACGAGAATTCCCTCCACCCTAGGCCTCGCAGGCGGATGTCCGGTCCGCCGCGCGTCGGCCACGGACCAGCCCGGCTCCCAGCCGCACGGTCGTGGTCCGACGTGCGGTCAAGCTGGTCTCGACCACCCTGTCGGCGCCGCCCGGACGGCAGTAGCGTCCGAGGACGGCGACGCTCTGCCGGTGTCGAGTGGGGGAGGTGCCGATGGCGAAGCCCGCCATCCTCGCGGTCGACGACGACGCGGCCGTGGTGGCTGCCGTGGTGAGGGACCTGCGCCAGCGCTACGGCGAGGACTACCGCGTCCTGCGCGCCACGTCCGGACCGGAGGCGCTCGAGGTCCTGGCCGACCAGCTGCTCAAGGACCGGCCCGTCGCCGCGGTCGTCTCCGACCAGCGGATGCCCGGGATGTCCGGCATCGAGGTGCTGCAGGCCGTGCGCCAGCAGTCGCCCGACTCCAAGCTGCTGCTCCTGACGGCGTACGCCGACACCGATGTCGCGATCCGCGCGATCAACGACATCGCGCTGGACTACTACCTGATGAAGCCGTGGGACCCGCCCGAGGACCGGCTCTACCCCGTGCTCGACGACCTCCTGCGCGACTGGGCCAACGACCACCCCGACCGCGACTCCGAGGTGCGGGTCGTGGGACACCGGTGGTCCGAGCGGACGGTCGAGGTCAAGACCTTCCTCACCCACAACCACGTGCCCTACCGCTGGCTCGAGGTCGACGGCGGCGAGCCGGACGGGGAGGCGGCCCGGCTGCTCGAGCTCGCGGGTGCCGGTGTCGACGACGTGCCGGTGGTCGCCCTGCCCGACGGGACGGCGCTCCGCTCCCCCACCACGGTCGAGCTCGCCGACGCGCTGGGCCTGCGCACCCGGGCGGAGCGCCCGCTCTACGACCTGTGCATCGTCGGCGCCGGTCCGGCGGGTCTCGCGGCAGCGGTGTACGCCGCGAGCGAGGGGCTGTCGACGGTGGTCGTCGAGCGGGACGCGCCCGGCGGCCAGGCCGGCCAGAGCGCGTCGATCGAGAACTACCTGGGCTTCCCCAAGGGCCTGTCGGGGGCCGACCTCACCCACCGGGCGGTGGCGCAGGCGGCGCGGTTCGGCGCGGAGATGGTGCTGGCGCGCGACGTCGTCGGCTTCGAGACCCGCGGCCCGGTGCGAGCGGTGCTGCTCGACGGCTCCACCGACATCGAGGCCCGCGCGGTCCTGGTCGCCAGCGGGGTGTCGTACCGCCGGCTCGGCGCACCCGACCTCGACGAGGTGGTCGGTCGCGGCCTCTACTACGGCGCCAGCGCGGGCGAGGCGCCGCAGACGGCCGGTGAGGACGTGTACGTCGTCGGCGCGGCCAACTCGGCCGGGCAGGCCGCGCTCAACTTCGCCCGCTACGCCCGCCGGGTCGTGCTGGTGGTGCGCGGCGACTCGCTGGAGTCGTCGATGTCGCAGTACCTCGTCGGGCGGATCATGACCGCGCCCAACGTCGAGGTGCGGCTGCGGACCGAGGTCGTCGGTGCCCGCGGCGACGGGCACCTCGAGGCGATCTCCCTGTGCGACCGGGGCGCGGGCGCGGTCGAGGAGGTCGAGACCGGCTGGGTCTTCGTCTTCATCGGCGCGGCACCACGCACCGACTGGCTGGGCGACGTCGTCTCCCGCGACGACCGCGGCTTCGTGCTCACCGGGCCGGACCTCCCGGCCGACGGCGGGTGGCCGCTGGAGCGAGGACCGTTCGCCCTGGAGACCAGCGTGCCCGGGGTCTTCGCCGCGGGCGACGTGCGCCGCGACTCGATGAAGCGCGTCGCGTCCGCCGTCGGCGAGGGCGCGATGTCGGTCCACCTCGTCCACCGCTACCTGGCGACGACATGACCCCCGAGCCGACCCCCGACCAGACGCTGGCCGGCGAGCTGCGCGCCGTCCCGATGCTCGACGGCTTCACCGACGCCCAGGTGGCCGAGCTCGCGGCCGCCGGGTGGGAGGAGTCGTACGAGCCGGGGTCCCGCCTCTTCGACGAGGGCCGACCGGCCGACGACTGGTGGGTGCTGCTGTCCGGCCGCATCGACCTCGTCCGCCGGATCGGCCACGAGGAGGCGATCATGGCGACCATGGAGGACGCCGGCCAGTGGGCGGGTGGCTTCCGCGCCTGGGACGAGCACGGCATCTACATGGGCTCGGCGCGGGTGATGGAGCAGAGCAGGGTGTTCCGGCTGCCGGCGTCGGAGCTCCGTCGCATCGGACAGGACTGGTTCCCCTTCGCCGTCCACCTGCTCCGCGGGCTCATCGGCACGGCCCGGCGCATCGAGAGCAACGCCCGCCAGCGCGAGGCGCTCGTCGCGCTCGGCACCCTCGCCGCCGGCCTCGCGCACGAGATCAACAACCCGGCCTCGGCAGCGGTCCGCTCGGTCGGCGCGCTCCAGCAGTCGAGCGACGACGTCTTCGCCTCGCTCCAGCGGCTCGCCGGGGTGGGGATCTCGGCGCCCCAGTTCGTCGCCCTCGACGAGCTCCGCCGCTCGATCGACCCCGCCGCGGCGCCGACCGGCGTCGCCCTCGCCGACCTCGAGGAGCAGCTCACCGACTGGCTCGAGGAGCACGGCGTCGATCGTGGATGGGTGATCGCGCCGGCCCTCGCCGGCGCCGGGGTCGCGCCCGAGTGGCTCGACCACGCCGCCTCGTCCCTGCCGGGCGCCGCGCTCCAGGCCGGGCTCGAGTGGGTGGCGAGCTCGGTGACGACGTCGGCGCTCATCGCGGAGGCGCAGAACGCCACCCGGCGCATCTCCGACCTCGTCTCCGCCGTGAAGTCCTACTCCCAGGTCGACCGCGCCGCCGTCCAGGCCGTTCGCGTCGTCGACGGACTGGAGAGCACGCTGATCATGCTCGGCCACAAGCTGCGCGACGGCGTGACCGTCGTGCGGGAGTACGACGACTCGGTGCCGACCGTGACCGCGAACCCGGGCGAGCTCAACCAGGTCTGGACGAACCTCGTCGACAACGCCGTCGACGCCATGGACGGGGCCGGCACGCTCACCGTGCGGACGTACGCCGACGCGCACCACGTGGTCGTCGAGATCGGCGACACCGGTCCGGGGATGAGCGAGGAGGTCGCCGCCCACGCCTTCGAGCCGTTCTTCACGACCAAGGAGGTCGGCCGGGGGACGGGCCTGGGCCTCGACATCTCCCGGCGGATCGTGGTCGAGCGGCACAGCGGCGCCCTCGAGGTGGACTCCGCGCCCGGCCGGACCGTGGTCCGGGTGCGGCTGCCGCTCGACGCATCGGCCTGACGCCGGCCGACGTACGCCCGGGTCACGGCCTCCGCGTGTGCAGACGGACGTGGGTGCCGGTCGGGTTGCTGCCGACGTCGACGGCGGAGACGAGCTGGCGGGCGAGCCAGAGCCCGTAGCCGTGGTCTGCCGGCTGCGCTGGCGGGACCACCCCGGACAGCACGTCCACGGGCGGGCCGCCGCCGTCCTGAACGTGGCAGACCCACATCCCGTCCTCGTCGTAGAGGTGCACCAGTGCCGGGGGCGAACCGTGCAGCAGCGCGTTGGTCAGCACCTCGGTGAGGGCCAGCACCACGTCGGCGACCACGTCGGCGTCCAGACCGATCTCGGCACCGCGTGCCCGGACCGACCGGCGCACCAGCGCGACGTCGGAGTGCTGGGTGCAGTCGAGGGTCGTGGACCCCACGGGCGGGACGGCCACCGCGGACAGGTCCGTGAGCATCGCGAGCGGGTCCTGGAAGCCGGGGTTGGCCGCCACCGATCCGCCCCGGCGCATCCCGCCGTGGGAGTGCACCGCGATGTCGAGCAGGTCGCTCGGGAGCGCGGTGTCGTAGGGGCACAGCAGGTCGACGGGGTGCTCGGCGAAGACGAGGTTGATGGCGGACTCGAGCCGGCGGTAATCGACCAGCTCGGCCGGGGTCCGTCGCCCGAATCGCTGCTCGGCGATCACGCACGAGCGCACGTCGGGGGCTGCGGCGGCGAAGTCGAGCAGCACGCGGTAGGCGTTCCACTGCGGCGCGTAGGCGATCGAGTCGTCGACGAAGGTCACCTCGTCGGCGTCGTTGCCCAGCTCGGACCGGAGCAGCTCGGTCCGCGACGGTGGCGCCATGACGAGGGTGCGGTGGCCCCGTTCGAGCCCGTCCCGGAGGAACCCGCCGGCCTCCGCGGCGTAGTCGCGGTCGGTCCCGTAGAACATGCTCGTGTGGGTGGCGGACGGGCTCATGGCTCCAGCCTCAATCTGTCGTGCCCGAGTCCGGTGGCGTCCAGGATGCGGCGTACGACGGCGGGCACCTGCGCGAGGACGAGGTATCCGCTGTCGGGCAGTGCGGCGGCGATCGAGCGGAGGCGCGCGACGGTGCCGACGTCGGCGAACGTCAACCCGGCCAGGTCCAGGCGCAGGCGCGGCACCACGGCGGCCCGAGACTGGACCATCCGGTGGAGGAGGTCGCGGTTGGAGACGTCGACCTCCCCGGTGACCCGCAGCCCCCACGGCTCGTCGACGGCGAGGAAGGTGGCGATCGGCGGCACGTCGAGGTCGGGGGCCAGGCCGTCGTGCTCCGACGCGAGGGCCGCGCCCTGCCCCTCGACGAGCGCGCCGGCGTCGTAGAGGCAGACCGAGCTGACCTCGAGCTCGCGCTGCAGGCCGCCCGCCATCCGCTCCCACTCCACGACCTCGTCGAACGAGCCCAGCAGGTCGGCCAGCGGATCCATCCGGGCCGCCACCCGCAGCCCCGGGAAGCCTCGCTTGCGCGCCAGTCCGGCCGCGGCGCGGAAGCCGTCCGCGACGGTCGCGAGGTCCTCGGGCCTCGACGAGCCGTAGGCGTCGCCGAACGAGCTCGTCATCAGCTGGCCGGTCCCGACCGCCTGCCGCGCGTCCAGGTTCCCGGGGAGCACCCGGAGGAGCTCGCCGACCTCCTGCTCGGAGGCGATGTAGAGCACCTGGTCGCCGGCCGCCAGGCCCTGGGCGACGAACGTCGCGGCGACCCGGTCGAGCCGTGCGCTGCCCTGCTCCAGCGCGCACAGGTGCGTGCCTGGCTCCATCGAGCCGAGGTCGGAAGGCGCGCGGTGCGTCCCGAGAATCATCCGCTCACTGTAGGCGGGGACCGGACCCCGGAGTCCACACTTTCACCGCAGGTTCTCGGGTCCGGCCCACCCGGGAGGCGGGGACCGGCGACCGACTCGCCGAGATCTGGGTACTGGGCGCAGGTGACCGAGCGGCGCCCCACCCGCGTACGTGACGACGGGGGCCGCACCAGACTCCGACCGGAGGCCCGATGCCACAGCACGACCAGTCCACCCAGCTGATCCTCGTCCGCCACGGCCAGTCGGAGGGCAACGTCGCCGCCGAGGCCGCTCAACGCGACGGCCTCGAGCGCATCGACGTACCCGCACGTGACCCCGACGTCACCCTGTCGGAGACCGGCCGCGAGCAGGCGGCTGCGATCGGTCGCTGGCTGTCCGCGCTGCCCGCGGACCAGCGGCCCGAAGTGGTGTGGAGCAGTCCCTACCGGCGCGCCCGCGAGACCGCCGAGGTCGCCCTCGAGGTCGCCGGCCTGGACCTCGACCAGCGCGTCGACGAGCGACTGCGCGATCGCGACATGGGCGTCACCGACATGCTGACGGCAGCCGGTATCCGGGCGGCGTACCCCGAGGAGGCCGAGCGACGCGACTGGCTCGGGAAGTTCTACTACCGCCCGCTCGGCGGAGAGTCCTGGGCAGACGTGGCCCTGCGCGTCCGCGCCGTGCTGACCGACCTGGCCACCACCGAGCACCAGCGGGTCCTGGTCACCGGGCACGACGTCGTGCTGCTGCTCTTCTGCTACGTGGCCGAGGGGCTCGACGAGGAGCAGGTGCTCGCCCGCGCACGCGACAACGCGCTCGGCAACGCTGCCATCTGTCGTCTCCGGAGCAACCCGGACTCCGCCACCGGCTGGGACGTGACGGACTACAACGTCGACGAGCACCTCAGGGAGGACGACGTGCAGGTGACGGACGAGCCGGGTGCCGACGCCGAGGTGGAGGACGACGATGCCTGACGCCCGTGACGAGGCCACGACCGGGGGAAGCCCCGACTCACCGCGGGTGGTGACCGCGGACCTGCTGCGCTCCTGGCCGCTGCCCGAGCCGGCAGGAACCAAGTACGCACGTGGCCAGGTGCTGGTGGTCGGGGGCTCCTGCACGACGCCGGGCGCGGCCATCCTCGCCGGCACGGCAGCGCTGCGGATGGGTGCGGGCCGGCTGACCGTGGCGACGGCAGAGGGGGTGGCGACGCAGCTGGCCGTGGCCCTGCCCGTCTGCGGCACCCTCCCCCTTCCCCAGGACGAGCGGGGTTCCGTCACCGGCGAACGGGTCGCCACGCTGCTCGAGGACGAGGTCGGGCGGGCGGACGCGGTCCTCGTCGGTCCGGGACTCCTGGGCGGCGACGGAACCGTGCGCCTGCTGGCGGAGATCGCCGGCGTGCTACCCGACGACCTCCCCGTCGTGCTGGACGCCGCGGCCGCCACCGCCCTGCCCGACCTCGACCGCGAGTCGGCCCAGGCGTTGGGTGGACGCCTGGTCCTGGCCCCCAACACCCGCGAGCTCGCTCGCCTCCTCGACGTGGACGAGGTCGACGAGGAGGACCTCGCCCGGGCCACGGCCCGGGTCTCCACACGGTTCGACGCCGTGGTCACCTGTGGTTCCTGGGTCGCGGCGGACGGCGGCCTGTGGCACGTCTCGACGGGCGACACCGGCCTGGGCACCTCCGGCAGCGGGGACGTGCTCTCCGGGGCGCTGGTGGGGCTGGTCGGCCGCGGGGCGAGCCCCGTGCAGGCGACGGTCTGGGCCACCCACGTCCACGCGGCGGCCGGCGACGTGCTGGCGGCTCGGTGGGGCCGTATCGGCTACCTCGCCGACGAGATCACGGCCGAGCTCCCGCACGTGCTGCGGTCGCTCGGTGGGGACTGAGACTGCTGCGGGTCACCGGCCCACCGACAGCCGGCGACCGGCGTCTCGGCCCCTGCCCTACCGTGTCGGCATGAAGGCTTTGGTCCTGGAGAACATCCACCCGACGGCCGAGGAGGTCCTGAGGTCCCGAGGCTACGAGGTGGAGGTGCGCTCAGGAGCCTTGCCCGAGGCTGAGCTGATCGAGTCGCTCGACGGCGTCCAGCTGCTCGGGATCCGATCCAACACGACGGTGACCAGACGGGTCCTGGAGGCGGCTCCGGCCCTCGAGGCGATCGGCTGCTTCTGCATCGGCACCAACCAGGTCGACCTGCTCGCGGCCGCGGAGCAGGGCGTCGGTGTGTTCAATGCGCCGTACTCCAACACGCGGAGCGTGGTCGAGCTGGTGATCGGCGAGATCATCGCGCTGGCCCGACGGCTGCCCGAGAAGACGCAACGGATGCACGACGGCGTGTGGGACAAGTCAGCACGGGGCAGCCACGAGGTACGGGGCCGGACGCTGGGGATCGTGGGCTACGGCAACATCGGCACCCAGCTGTCGAACGTCGCCGAGGCGCTCGGGATGCGGGTGATCTTCTACGACAAGGCGGATCGTCCGGCCCACGGCAACGCGCGCCGGATGGCGTCGCTCGCGGAGCTGCTCGAGAGCGCCGACGTGGTCAGCCTCCATGTCGACGGCCGGCCCGGGAACGCAGGCCTCTTCGGTGCCGAGGAGTTCGCGGCCATGAAGCCACGGTCCCTGTTCATCAATGCCTCGCGCGGCATGGTGGTGGACTACGACTCGTTGCGCAGCCATGTGGTGTCCGGCCACGTCGCAGGTGCGGCGGTCGACGTGTTCCCGGTCGAGCCGAAGGCGCAGGGCGACGCGTTCGAGTCGGTGCTGCGCGGGCTCGACAACGTCATCCTGACCCCTCACGTCGGCGGGTCGACCCAGGAGGCGCAGGAGGAGATCGGATGGTTCGTGGCGGAGAAGCTCGCCGGTTTCACGCTCCACGGGAGCACGGCGCTGTCGGTCAACCTCCCGCAGGTCCTCCCGCCCTCCCTGGACGAAGGGCACCGGCTGGGCTTCCTCCACCACAACGTTCCCGGCGTGCTGGCCAGGCTCAACGCGGTGTTCGCGGACGCCGGCGACAACGTGATCGGTCAGCACCTGTCGACCCGGGACCACCTCGGCTACGTGATCACCGACGCGTCGGAGCCCCTGTCCGCCGAGGCCATCGACGACCTGCGGCGCTCCGAGCACTGCGTGTGGGCGCGCACCTGGTGACGCAGGTCGTTCCGCCGGGCTGAGGACACGCTGCCGCTGGCACTTGCCTCGCGCGATCGATCGGGTGAACAGTGAGCGGACACTCGCACCGTCGTACCGAGGGGGAGGAGTCGTCGCGGTGAGCAAGGAGGCCGGTGGCAGTGTGAGCCAGGGCCCTCCGGTCGCGACCCGGCCGGAGGCGATCCGCAACGTCCTGGTCGTGGGTGCGGCGGGTGGGGGGAAGACCACCCTCGTCGAACGGCTGCTGGTCGAGGCCGGTGTGCTGAACCGGGCCGGGAGCACCGAGGACGGCACCACGGTGTGCGACTTCGACGAGATCGAGCACCGTCAGCGGCGCTCAGTCGCGCTCGCCCTCGCACCGCTGGTGCACGACGGCGTGAAGGTGAACCTGCTGGACGCGCCCGGGTACGTCGACTTCGTCGGCGAGGTGCGGGCAGGCCTGCGGGCTGCGGACTGTGCTCTCTTCGCCATCGCCGCGAACGAGGGCGTCGACGAGCCGACGCGGGCGCTCTGGCGCGAGTGCGCCGACGTGGCCATGCCCCGCGTGGTCGTCATCACGAAGCTCGACCACGCCCGCGCCGACGTCGACGGCGTGGTGGCCCAGGCGCGCAGCGCCTTCGGCGACCGGGTGCTGCCGGTCCACCTGCACGAAGGCGGTCGTCTCGTCGGTCTGCTCACCGACGACCACGGGCACGCGGAGCAGCGGGCGGCGCTCGTCGAGGGCATCATCGAGGAGTCCGAGGACGAGACCCTGATGGAGCGCTACCTGGGCGGCGAGCAGGTCGACCCCGACCTGCTCGTCCGAGACCTCGAGCTCGCAGTCGCTCGGGGATCGCTGCACCCGGTCGTCCCCGTCGACGCGATGAGCGGTGTGGGAGCCAGGGAGCTGCTCGACCTCATCGTGTCCGCCTTCCCCTCACCGCTCGAGCACCGGACGCCGCCGGTCTACACCCCCGCTGGCGGGCCGGGCCCGGAGATCGAGTGCGACCCGTCCGGTCCGCTGGTCGCGGAGGTGGTCAAGACGACCACCGATCCCTACCTGGGGCGGGTCAGCCTGGTCCGGGTGTTCTCCGGGACCCTGCTGCCGGACGCAAGCGTCCACGTGTCGGGGCACCGCTCGGCCTGGGCTCCCGACGACGACACGGCGTCGAGCCATCCGGACCACGACGAGGTGGAGCGGATCGGGACCCTCTCGGTGCCGTTGGGCAACACCCATCGACCGGCTCCGGCCGTGATTGCGGGCGACATCTGCGCCATCGGCCGGTTGAGGCGGGCCGAGACCAGCGACACCCTCGCCCCGGTCGACACGCCGCTGGTGCTGCAGCCGTGGCAGATGCCCGACCCCTCGTTGCCCGTGGCGATCCAGGTCCTCACCAGAAGCGACGAGGACAAGCTCGGACCGGGACTTCAGCGCCTTGCTGCCGAGGACCCCACCCTGCGCGTCGAGCACCACCCCGAGACCCACCAGGTCGTGCTGTGGACGATGGGCGAGGCCCACGCCGACGTGCTGCTCGACCGACTTGCGCACCGCTACGGCGTGGCCGTCGAGGAGGTCGAGCTCCTCGTGCCGCTGCGGGAGACCTTCGCGCGGCCCGCCACCGGGCACGGGCGGCACGTCAAGCAGAGCGGAGGGCACGGCCAGTACGCCGTGTGCTCCATCGAGGTCGAACCTCTGCCGCAGGGCAGCGGCTTCGAGTTCGTCGACCGCGTCGTCGGCGGTGCGGTCCCCCGGCAGTTCATCCCCTCGGTCGAGAAGGGCGTCCGGTCGCAGATGAGTCGCGGGGTCGACACGGGGCACCCGATGGTCGACCTCCGGGTGACCCTGACCGACGGCAAGGCCCACAGCGTCGATTCCTCCGACATGGCGTTCCAGACGGCCGGCGGGCTGGCGCTGCGCGACGCTGCGACGCGTGGGGGGACGTGCCTCCTCGAGCCGGTCGACGAGGTGGAGGTGCTGGTCGACGACTCCCTGGTCGGCACGGTCATGGGCGACCTGTCCGCGCGACGGGGAAGGGTCCTCGGCAGCGAGCCCGCCGACCGCCCCGGCATGGTGGTGGTCAGGGCGCACGTGCCACAGCTCGAGCTGCGCCGCTACTCCGTCGAGCTGCGCTCACTGACCCACGGGTCCGCGTCCTTCACGCGCGCGTTCGCCCACTACGAGCGGGCTCCGGACGGGATCGCCTGATCCCTCTCCCGGCCCGGACCATCTCCGTCGCTCACCTGCGCAGGAGCAGCGCCGAGTCCCCGAACTCGTGCCAGAGGTAGCCCTCGGCCACTGCCGCGTCGTACGCCGCCTGCGTGAGGCGCGGCCCGGCGACCGACTCGACGAGGAGGAGGTGCGAGGCCATCGGGTCGTGCCAGCCCGTGACCAGGCCGTCGACGACGCGCGGCGGCTGGGCGGGCGAGACCACGCGCGAGGTCCAGCCCCGGCTGGCGACGACGTGCCGGCCGAGGACGGCCGACTCGACCGCACGGGTGGCGGTGGTGCCCACGGCGACGACGCGGCCGCCGTTGTCCCGCGCCTGGTTGATCACCCGCGCGCTCGTCGCGGGCACCTCGAACCACTCCGGCCCCGGCGCCTCACCTGCCTCCTGCGAGGAGACGCCGGTGTGCAGCGTGACGGGCGCGAGCTGCACGCCGGCGGTCACCAGGCGGGTCACCAGCACGGGGGTGAACGGTCGCCCCGCCGAGGCCATCTCGGCGCTGCCCGGACGGGTGCCGAAGACGGTCTGGTAGTCCGCGAGCGGGTAGCGGCGGTCGAGGTAGCCGTACGAGATCGGCCGCCCGTTCCACGCGAGCTGCCGGTCCAGGTCCCCGCGGACCGAGGCGCGCCAGAGCCGGTTGCCGGAGCCGGTCGGCGACGACGCCCCGCCCGGCCACGGCGCGCGGAGGGTCAGGCGTACGTCCCCCACGCGGACGACCGCCCCGGCGCTCGCGTCGAGCACGGCGCGCGCAGCGTCGGGAGCCGTGCGCAGCTCCACGACGCTGTCGCCGTCATCGAGGCGGTGCGCGACGTGCAGCACGACGGCGCGCCCGTCGAGGTCGGCGTCGACCTCGGCGGCGACGGTGGCGGAGGTGTTCACGACCAGTACGTCCCCCGCGCGCAGGTGGTCGGGCAGGTCGCGGAACTGACCGTGGGAGATCCCGTCCGGTGTCGCGACCAGCAGCCGCACCTCGTCGCGGGCGAGCCCCCGCGCCTCGGGCGGCTGCGGTGCGAACGACGACGCCTCGAAGCGGGTGTGCGGGGTCTCGTGGAGCAGCGTCATCGGACGTCACCTCCGAGGTCCGCAGCCCGGTAGCGGCCCGACGCCGGTCGCTCGTCCAGCAGCGCCACGAGGTGCGGCACCACGGTCTCCGGAAGCGGCCGGTCGGAGATGTCCTCACCGGGGAAGGCGTCCTGGTGCATCGCCGTCCGCATGTCGCCGGGGTCGACCGCGTACGCCCGCAACCCGGTCTCGGCACCGTAGGTCAGCGTCACGTGGTCGAGTGCCGCCTTGCTCGCGCCGTAGAGGCCCCACCCCTCGTAGTGGTGGACCGCGGCGTCCGAGCTGATCGAGAGGAGCACGCCGTTCGCCTCCCGCAGCCACGGCAGGAGCGCCGAGGTGAGGACCAGCGGTCCGCCGATGTTCGTCCGCCAGACCTGCTGGAGGTCGGCGATGTCCACCTCGGCCAGCGGTCGCATCGGCAGCGGGCCGAGCGTGCTCGCGTTGTGCACCAGCAGGTCGAGCCGGCCGTACGCCGACACCTCGCCGACCAGCGCCTGCCGGTGGTCGGCATCGGTGAGGTCGCCCACCACGACGGTCACCGCGTCAGGGAGATCGGCCTCCTTGAACTTCTCCTCGCTGCGGCCGTCCGTGATCACCCTCCACCCCCGGCCCGCGAGCTCCCTGCACAGGGCCAGCCCGAGGCCGGCCGATCCCCCGGTGACCAGTGCCACCCGTGCTGCTGTCGTCTTGTCAGTCATGGCACCATGGTTCAAGTTGAAGTGAACTTGAGTTCAAGGGGTGATGTCGGATGGATGCCAAGGACCTCCTGCCGATGGGCGAGATCACGCGGCGCAGCGGCTTCGCGGCTTCGGCGATCCGCTACTACGAGGCCGAGGGGCTCATCGAGGCGCACCGCTCCGGCGGCGGCCAGCGGCGGTTCGAGCGGGGCGTGCTGCGCCGTCTCGCCTTTATCCGCGCGGCGTCCAACGTCGGGCTCAGCATCGAGGAGATCCGGGACGAGCTCGGCCGCCTTCCCGGCAACCGCACGCCGACGAAGGCCGACTGGCACCGCATCTCGCGGCACTGGGGACGTCGCCTCGACGAGCAGATCGCCGCCCTCCAACGGCTCAAGGGCGGCCTCGACGGCTGCATCGGCTGCGGGTGCCTGAGCCTGCGGTCGTGCGCCTTCTCCAACCCCGACGACGTCCACGGCGAGGACGGCGCGGGGGCGCGGCTGCTGCCGGACTCGCTGCGGCGACCGCACCCGACGAAGCGGGCCTCCGGCTAACCGGTGGGCTTCTCGAACGACCTGACCAGCGCCTCCAGGGTGGCCGTCCGCTCCCGCCGCGCGAGGACGCGCAGCAGCGGCTTGCCGAACGCGTAGATCCCGTTGGCCCTCAGCCGCGCGTCGTGACGCACCAGCGTCTCCCGCTCCCCCACGGCTTCGAGCGTGTACCCCGGCCAGCCCTCCATCTTCACCCGGCCGGAGGAGGTGGCGTCCCACCAGTGGTACACCAGCCGGTGGGGCGCGTCGTGCTCGACGACCTCGCCGGGCGTGCGGCCCAGGCGGGTGTCGTCCTCGTACGTCGTGCCGACCCCGACGGGTCCGGGCGACGTCTGGCGTGAGCTTCGCAGGATGCTGCCCCTGCCGGGCACCCAGCGGTTGTGGCCCTCGATGTCTGCGAGGCGGGCGAAGACCTCGGCGACGGGTGCCGGCACGGTGCGCTGGATCTCGAGCTCTACCTCGGCCATCTCCTCATGATCGACCCGCCCCGGCCGCCGGACAAGACCGGTCCAGCACGTCGGCGATGATGCACCCGTGAGCGATGCCTACGAGATCCGCACCGACCTCGCCGACATGGACCTCGACCTCGTCCACGAGTGGCTCAGCACCGACGCCTGCTGGTCGCTCGGCCGCACACGTGAGGCGGTGGGCACGGCCGCCGAGCACTCGCTCAACTTCGGTGCGTTCGCCGGCGACGGGCGGCAGGTGGCGTACGCCCGCGTCGTCACCGACCACGCCAACTTCGCCTGGCTGTGCGACGTGTACGTCGACCGCGACCACCGCGGCCGCGGGCTGGGGACGCGGCTGGTTGCGACCGTCACCGAGACGCTGGACCCGCTCGGCATACGGCGGATCCTTCTGGCGACTCGCGACGCGCACGAGGTCTACGCGGGCTTCGGGTTCGAGCCGCTGCCCGACCCCACCATGTGGATGATCAGGACGCCGCCAGCGACGTGAGGTGCATGCCCGGGGGGGGGCGCGGGCCTCCTGGATGGAGTTCCACCCGCACGCGTGGAAGTTCAGGCGAGCTTGCGCCCCTCGAGCGTGGGGCGGGATGAAGTTCCGCCCGTACGCGTGGAAGTTCAGGCTCGACCTCGGGTCAGGGCTCCTCGCCCAGCGTGAACAGCGTCAGCTGCATCCCGTCCGGCGCGGCGACGCGGGCGTTGCGGTCGCCCCACGGCGTGTCCACAGCCGGCGCGACCGGGGTGGCGCCTGCCGCGACGAGCGAGGTGGCGGCCGCGTCCGCGTCCGGCACCTGGAGCGCGAACCGGACCTTGCCCGAGACCCGGTGCCCGACCTCGAGGTCGTCGACCATCGCGGCCTGCGCCTCGTCGAAGAGCTCGAGGGTCGCGCGGCCCGCGTCGAGCAGCAGCACGCGGCCCCGATCGCTGCTCCAGTCGGCGACCTCGGGCAGTCCGAGCGCGTCGCGGTAGAGGCGTACGGCGGCGTCGAAGTCGTCGACGGTCAGCGTGATCCGGAACTCCTGGACGTCGGTCATGGGGACGATCGTCGCGGCTCAGGTGCACCTGAGGTCAAGGCCTACCCGCGGCGGAGCTCGCCGATCACCGTCACGCCGTCCTGCGCGTAGAGCGGCACGTCCTGGCCCTCCGGGCTGGGGCTCGCCAGCTCCTGGTCGAGGGTCCTGGCCGGCTGGGGGAGGTCATCGGCGCGGACGAAGCCGCAACGGCCGTTGCTGCCGTACGCAGCGACGAGGTCCGGCCCCGGGTCGTCCTCGTCGACGCCGGCGCCGGCGCCGTAGGTCATCCCGTTCTCGTTGACCGGGTAGGGCGGCGCGGCGGGGAGACGCGGGCAGTCCTCGAAGACGACCTCGTCGGTCATCTCGTCGGCGTGGGCCCGCGGGTCGATCGCCCGGGCCACCGGCTCCGGCTCCCCCGACGCGGCCACCACCTGCTGCACCTGCACCCCGCCGAGGAAGCCGAGCACGACCGCGGCGACGCCGAGCACGATCCTGGTGAGCACGATCCTGGTGAGCACGGTCCTGGCGAGCATGGGGGTGGGACGAGGCCGGGCGCCCGGAAGTTGTCAGCCGACGGCGACCGGCGTCGGGCTGCTCCCGACCAGGCGGCGTACGACGTCGGCGCAGCCGCCGCAGCCGGTCGTCGCGCGCGTCCGGTCGACGCACTCCCCCACCGTGCCGCAGGCGCGGATCTCGCCCGCGCTCACCCCGGCGCAGGCGCAGACCTCGGCCTCGTCGGGCAGGGGCGTCGGAGCGTCCGCCGCCTCCGGCAGCAGGAGCTGGCCGGGCTCGTCGGGTCCGAGCAGGGTGCCGCGGTCGTAGAGCTGGGTGATCAGCCCGACGCGCGAGAGGTCGCCGACGAGCGCCGCCGCGACGATCCGCCCGCCGTGCACCACGAGCCGGCGGTGCGAGCCGACGATCGGGTTCGACATCTCGACGATCTCCCCCTCGGCGTGCTCCGGGTCGCCGAGCACGGCGACCTCCAGCCCGGTGGCCCGCAGCCGCGCGACGCTGCGCCGGCCGTCGTACGCCGCGTCCTCGCCGCGCAGCACGCGGGCGAGCACCTCCGCCTGCTCCCACGCGGGCGGGACGAACCCGGTCGTACGCCGGCGGTGCTCGGCGCAGTCGCCGATCGCGTGGATGCGGTCGTCGGTGACGCTGGTGAGGGTGGAGTCGACCACCACGCCGCGTGCGACCATCAGCCCTGCCCGTCGGGCGAGCGCGGTCGACGGGCGGCCGCCGGCGGTGAGGACGACGAGGTCCGTCGGGAGGACGTAGCCGTTGTCGAGCTGCAGTCCGTCGTCGGTGAGGCGTACGGCGCGGGCGCCGGTGTAGACCTCGGTGCCGAGGCGCCGGAGGTCGCGCGCGAGGACCCGCCCCGCCCCGGGGCCGACCTGGCTGGCGAGCAGGTGGTCGGCGCCCTCGACGACCTCGGTCTGCAGGCCGCGGACCGAGAGCGCGCGGGCGACCTGCAGCCCGAGCAGGCCGCCGCCCACGACGACCGCGCGAGTGCCGGGCGTGAGGGCCTCGTCGAGCCGGCGGCAGTCGGCGAGCGAGCGGAAGGCGTGGACCTTCGGGTGCAGCGTGCCGTCGCGCCGGACCAGTCCGCGGATCGGGGGCAGCGTGGGGATCGATCCGCAGGCCAGGACGAGCCTGTCGAATGCGAGTCGTTCCCCGTCCACGAGGACGACCTCGCGCGCCTCGCGGTCGATCTCGAGCACCCGCGCACCGAGCCGCAGCTCGATGCCGTGGTCGGCGAACCACGCCTCCGAGCGCAGGGTCAGCGCGGACGGCGCGTGGGTTCCCTCGAGGACGGCCGAGAGCAGGATCCGGTTGTACGGCGCGTGGGGCTCGTCGGCCAGGACGGTCACCGCGAACCGGTCGTCGTCCGCCAGGTGCTCGGCGAGGCGGACCGCGGCCATGCCGCCGCCGACCACGAGGATGCGCTCAGGCATGCGCCACCGAGGCCGCGCAGACCTTGAACTCCGGCATCCTCGAGGCCGGGTCGAGGGCGTCGTTGGTGAGCCGGTTGGCGCCGACCCAGTGGAACGGCACGAACACCGTGTCGGGCCGGATCGTGGCCACCACCCTCGCCGGGGCCGTCATCTGGCCGCGGCGGGTCGCGACGCGTACGGACTGCCCCGTCGCCACGCCGAGGCGTCCGGCCAGCAGCGGGTGCAGCTCGACGAACGGGCCGTCGTCGGGCAGCGACCGCGTGCGCCGGGTCTGCGCGCCGGACTGGTACTGCGCGAGCACCCGCCCCGTCGTGAGGTGGACCGGGTAGTCCGCGCACGGCTGCTCCGCGGCACCGCGGTGCTCGACGGCCAGCATCCGCGCGCGACCGTCGGGGTGCGCGAAGGACTCCCCGAAGAGCCGCTCGCCGCCCCAGAACACGCCGTGCTCGGCGCGGATCCGGTCGTAGGTGATCGCGGAGTAGTCGGCGGGCCCGCCCTCCGAGGCCCGGCCGAGCTCGGCGAAGACCTCCTCCGGGTCGGTCGGGAAGGACGCCGTCGACCCGAGCCGCTCGGCGATCCCGGCGATCACGTCGAGGTCCGACCGCACGCCCGACGGAGGCGTGATCGCCTTCTGGCGCAGGACCACGCGGCCCTCGAGGTTGGTCATCGTCCCCGTCTCCTCGGCCCACTGCGTCACGGGCAGCACCACGTCGGCGAGCGCCGCGGTCTCCGACATCACGATGTCGCACACCACGAGCAGGTCGAGCGACTCCAGCCGCGACGTGACGTGGGTGGCGTTCGGCGCGCTGACGACGATGTTGGAGCCCAGCACCAGCAGCGCCGACGGCCCGTCGGGCGTGCCGAGGGCGTCGAGCAGCTCGTACGCCGACCGGCCGGGGCCGGGCAGCGAGTCGGGCTCCACGCCCCACACCCCGGCCACGTGGGCGCGGGCCGCGGGGTCGTCGATGCGGCGGTAGCCGGGCAGCTGGTCGGCCTTCTGGCCGTGCTCGCGACCGCCCTGGCCGTTGCCCTGCCCGGTGAGGCAGCCGTAGCCGGCGCCGCGCCTGCCGACCATGCCCAGCGCCAGCGCGACGTTGATCCAGGCGAGCACGGTGTCGGAGCCCGTCGAGTGCTGCTCGGCGCCGCGGGCGGTGAGGACCATGACCCGCGGCGAGCCGGCGAGCATCGCGGCGAGGGCGCGCACCTCGTGCGCGTCGATCCCGGTCACCCGCTCGACCCGCTCGGGCCACCAGGCTGCGACCGAGTCGCGGACCTGCTCCCAGCCGGTCGTCCGCTCGGCGAGGTACGCCTCGTCGACCGCGCCGCCGGCGACGAGCAGGTGCAGCAGCCCGAGCGCCAGCGCGAGGTCGGTGCCCGGCACCGGCTGGAGGTGGAGGTCGGCCCGGTCGGCGGTCGGCGTACGCCGCGGGTCGACCACCACCACGCGACCGCCCCGCTCCCGCAGCCGGTCGAGGTGCCGCGCGGCGGGGGGCATCGTCTCGGCGAGGTTGGAGCCGACGAGCACGAGGACGTCGGCCTCCTCGACGTCGGCCAGCGGGAACGGGAGCCCGCGGTCGAGGCCGAAGGCACGGATGCCCGCCGACGCGGCCGACGACATGCACCAGCGGCCGTTGTAGTCGATCTGCGAGGTGCCGAGCGCGACCCGGGCGAGCTTGCCGAGGGCGTACGCCTTCTCGTTGGTCAGCCCGCCGCCCCCGAAGATGGCGACACCGTCCGGCCCCTTCGCCGCCTGCGCCGCGCGGAACCCGTCGACCACCCGGTCGAGCGCGTCGTCCCACGTCACCGCCGACCACTCGCCGGTCTCCCGGTCGCGCACGAGCGGCGACGTGATCCGCTCGCGCCCGCCGTACAGCCCGGCCGCCGACCAGCCCTTGCGGCACAGCGCGCCTTCGTTGACGGGGAACTCCTCCCACGCCGACACCTCGGGTGCCCGCCGGCCGGTCAGCCGCATCCCGCACTGCAGCGAGCAGTAGGGGCAGTGGGTCTCGGTCGCCATCAGGTCAGGTCTCCGCTCAGATCCCGGCGCCGGCCAGGCTCTGGGCGCGGACCTCGGCGGGGCGCCGCAGGTAGACCGCCCAGGTCACCGCGCCGCAGACGACGTAGAACGCGGTGAAGACCACGAAGGCGCCCTTGGTGGCGGACATGGGGTCGGCCACCCACGGTGCGCTGAAGGCCATGGGGATGAGGAAGCCGCCGATGGCGCCCACCGCGCCGATCACGCCGATCGCGGCGGAGGCCTGCTTGGTGCCGGCCAGCAGGGCGGCGGTGCGCTCGGGCGTGCCGGGCGACGTGGCGCGCTCGGCCTCGGTGCGCCAGATCGCCGGGATCATCTTGTAGGTCGAGCCGTTGCCGATGCCGGTGGCGGCGAAGACACAGAGGAAGAAGCCCAGGAACCACGGGAACCACGACTGGTTGGCCGACGCGATCGCCGGGTCCGCGGTCGGGTTGGGGGTGAGCTGCATGAGCGTCCACAGTACGGCCAGCGTGAAGGCGACCATCGCGCCGAACGCGCCCAGCGTCACCTTCGCGCCACCGAGGCGGTCGGCCAGCCAGCCGCCGAACGGCCGGGTCGCCGAGCCGACGAGGGCGCCGAGGAACGCGAAGTAGGCGAAGTAGATGCCGGTCCCCAGCGGCGCCGGCTCCGGCACCCAGAAGTTCAGCTTGATGAGCAGCGGCATGGCGGCCGAGTAGCCGATGAAGGAGCCGAAGGTGCCGATGTAGAGGAAGGCCATGATCCAGGTCTGCCGCTTGCGCACGACCTGCAGCTGCTCGCGGGGGGAGGACTTCGCGGTGCTCAGGTTGTCCATGAAGAAGTACGCCGCGAGCGTCGCGACGACCGCGAGGCCGGCGTACACCCAGGCCGCGCGCTGCAGGTCGATCCCGCCCTCCGACGCCTTGACCAGGCCGAAGATCCCGGCCCCGCCGACGATGACCGGCAAGAAGAGCTGGATCAGGGAGACACCGAGGTTGCCACCGGCCGCGTTGAGGCCCAGCGCGGCGCCCTTCTTGGCCGAGGGGTAGAAGAAGTTGATGTTGGCCATCGAGCTGGCGAAGTTGCCGCCGCCGAGGCCGGCCGTGGCGGCGATGAGGCAGAACACCCAGTACGGCGTGTCCGGCCTCTGCACGGCGTACGCGAACCCGAGCGTGGGGATGAGCAGCAGCGCCGCGCTCGCCATCGTCCAGTTGCGGCCACCGAACTTCGGCACCGCGAACGTGTACGGCAGCCGCAGCAACGAGCCGACGAGGTTGGGCAGGGCCACCAGCAGGAAGAGCTGCTGCGGCGTGTAGTCGAACCCGGTCGCCACCAGGAAGGCCGAGCTCACGCTCCAGATCAGCCACACCGAGAAGCCGAGGTGCTCGGCGAAGATCGACCAGATCAGGTTGCGCCGGGCGACCTGGCGTCCGGTCGTCTCCCAGAAGTCGGGATCCTCGGGACGCCAGTCCTCGATCCAGCGGCGGCTACGACGGGTGGGGGTCTGCATGCTCATGACAGGAGGGTGGCCACCGACTGTGACGAGCGAACTGCCGTCGCGGTGGCAGGACCGTCACATTCTCCTCACGACCTCACGAGGCCGCGGGCGCTTCGTGGTCTGGTCCGCCGACAGGGCCTGTTGACGCCGCGCACGGGCGGGAGTAGAGCTCGTACGAGGTCGGGAAACGCACCACGTTCGTCACGCGCACACGCAGGCGCGATCCGCTACGAGCACGGGAGTTTCCAATGCATGGAAGAAGGCTGTCCAGGGTCCCAGGGGCCCTGCTGGCGGTGGGAGTGCTGTTCGTGGCACCCGCCGCCGTCGGCGCGCAGGCAGGCTGGCCGAGCGCCGGTCACGACCTCGCGAACACGAGGAACGGCGACAGCACGATCGGCGTCGGCGGTGCCGCCAAGCTGGCACTGAAGTGGAAGGTGGCGACCGCCGGCAACGTCTCGGCGACCCCCTCCGTGGAGAACGGGGTCGTCTACGTGCCCGACGACAAGGGCAACCTGTACGCCCTGGCCGCCGCTACCGGCGCCGTCATCTGGCAGAAGAACCTGAGCACCGACTACGGGGCACCCGATGGGGACTACTCCCGGGCGACCCCGGCGATCTCCGGCAACACGCTGGTCCTCGGCGACCAGGCCGGCAAGGTCTTCAGCCCGGACGGATGGGTGTTCGCCGTCGACAAGCGCGACGGCTCCCTGCTGTGGAAGACCACGGTGGAGGGCGGCTACCCGATCCTCACCCAGTCGGCGACGATCGCCGACGGCACGGTCTACATCGGCGCGGCGTCCTACGAAGAGGTCCTCGTGCGGTTCGGGGTGCCGTTGACCTTCCGAGGCTTCTTCATGGCGCTGGACCTCGCGACCGGTCAGGTGAAGTGGAAGACCTACATGACCCCACCCGGATACACCGGTGCGGCGGTGTGGGGCAGTGCGCCGGCGGTGGACACCAAGCGCGGGACCGTCTACGTCGCCACCGGAAACAACTACTCGATCCCCGACTCCGTGACCGCCTGCGTCGCCGCCGCGACCTCGGACGAGGACCGAGCGGCCTGCGTGCCGGCCGACAACATGTTCGACGCGATCGTCGCGCTCGACACGGGAACCGGCGCGGTGAAGTGGTCCACGCGGGCACTGCCCGTCGACGCCTGGAACGTCGCCTGCGGCATCCCCGTGCCCGGTTTCGAGGACCCGGTGGAGGGCTGCCCCGAGAACGCCGGCCCCGACTACGACTTCGCGCAGGCACCGATGCTGTGGAGGACGGGCGGCAGGGACTTCGTGGGCGCGGGCCAGAAGTCAGGAATCTTCTGGGCCCTGGACCCGGACACGGGTGCGGTGGTCTGGAAGACCCAGGCCGCTCCCGGCGGCCTGGCGGGCGGCCTGCAGTGGGGATCGGCCACCGACGGGACGCGGATCTACGTCGCCTCGGCCAACACCGACCAGAAGTCGTGGACGCTGAGCGACGGGACCACCATCGACCACGGTCACTGGGCGGCGCTCGACGCCGCCACGGGCCGCCTGATCTGGGACCGTGCCAACCCGGCGGCGGCCACCGCCTCCGGCGCGGTGACCGTGGCCCGCGGTGTGGTCTACGCGTGCTCCGGCGACGCGGCGGGCCACATGTACGCCCTCAAGGCGAGCGACGGCAGCCAGCTGTGGGACCACTCGTCGGGGGACTTCTGCTACAGCGGCGCTGCGGCCGTGGACGGAGCGCTCTACTGGGGCAGCGGCTACAACCTCGGCGTCGAGCTGCCCGGGCAGGCGATCCACTCGTTCACCGTCAACGGAAGGTAGGAACGCCCGTCGCTACCCAACCTGGGGACTACGTCCGCCCCGCGCTCGCGCGTACCGTGGCGAGGGTGGACCGTCGCGCCTGACGCTGCGCGACCCGACCTTTCGTCAGGCGCGACCACCCGCCTCACGGACCCCACTCGCAGAAGGGCCCCGACCGCAGCTGCGGTCGGGGCCCTTCGTGAGTGCGTACGTCAGACGACGCGGACGTTCTCGGCCTGCGGGCCCTTGGGGCCGGCGGTCACGTCGAACTCGACCTTCTGGTTGTCGTCGAGCGACTTGTAGCCGCTGGACTGGATCGCGGAGAAGTGGACGAACACGTCCTCGCCGCCGCCGTCCTGCGCGATGAAGCCGAAGCCCTTGTCAGCGTTGAACCACTTGACAGTTCCCTGAGCCATGATCTTTTCCTTTGTTTCGTGTCGGGGCTGTCTGCCCCTGAACTGCTGAAGACATCCATGCGTACTGATGTCCAGCGAACCGAAACCAGGAGTACGAGATACGAGCCACGCATCGTGCGCGGCCAGGACGACTGGGTGCTCCGTCCCTTCAACACCCTCGACTGTACGGCACTGGGCCCCAGCCGACGACTCCTCGCCGCTGCCGAGCCGCGCTGACCGCTCGTCGTACGCCGCCGACCGCTGGGCGACCGGCCGCACCCACCGGTCGCCCAGGCCGTGCGCGACCCTCCCGGCCGGGAGGTGAGCGGTGTCACGGTGACCGCGGTCACAGAGGTGACCGCCAGCCACAGTTCGAGAGGACGAAGCCGTGACTATCGAGGCACCCGACCAGGCCGCGCGCCACGATCCGGTCTATGACCGGCTGCACGAATCCAGTGAGTACACCGAGCTGAGGAAGCGCTACCGCGGCTTCGTCATCCCGGCCACCGCCGCCTTCCTGGCGTGGTACCTGCTCTACGTGATCATGTCGAACTGGGCGGGCGGCTTCATGGCCACCAAGCTGGTCGGCAACATCAACGTCGCCCTGGTCTTCGGGCTCCTCCAGTTCGTCACGACCTTCGGCCTGGCCTGGATGTACAGCCGCTACTCCAACGCCAGGCTCGACCCGCTGGCCCGCAGCCTCGAGCAGTCCTACCGCGACCAGGCCGGCACCGACGCGAAGCGGGGCCAGGCATGAGCCAGCGCAGCGAGCGAACCATCCAACACAGTGCGACATGTGCCTCATGCGCGCACGGAGCGAAGCGAGTACGCGCATGAGCGACCAGTTCCTGACCACGTTCCTGTTCCTGTCGGTCGTCGCACTGACGGTCGGCATCACCTTCTGGGCCAGCCGCCAGACCAAGACGGCCACCGACTTCTACTCCGGCGGCCGCTCCTTCTCCGGCTTCCAGAACGGCCTGGCCATCGGCGGCGACTACATGTCGGCCGCCTCCTTCCTCGGCATCTCCGGGGCCATCGCCGTCTACGGCTACGACGGCTTCCTCTACTCCATCGGCTTCCTCGTCGCCTGGCTCGTCGCGCTGCTCCTCGTCGCCGAGATGCTCCGCAACGCGGGCCGCTACACGATGGCCGACCAGCTCGCCTTCCGGATGAACCAGCGCAAGGTCCGCACGGCGGCGTCGGTCTCGACCGTCGTGGTCTCGATCTTCTACCTGCTCGCCCAGATGGTCGGCGCCGGCACGCTGGTGGCGCTGCTCCTCGGCGTCGAGAGCGAGGCGATCAAGAACATCACCATCATCGGCGTCGGCATCCTGATGATCTTCTACGTCGTCGTCGGCGGCATGAAGGGAACGACGTACGTCCAGATCGTCAAGGCCGTGCTGCTCATGCTCGGTTCGGCGCTGATCGTGCTGCTGGTGCTCGCGGAGTTCAACTTCAACCTGTCCTCGCTCCTCGGCGCCGCTGCCGAGAACTCGGGCAAGGGCGACGCCTTCCTGCAGCCCGGCCTGCAGTACGGCAGCTCGCTGACGTCGCAGATCGACTTCCTGTCCCTCGGCCTGGCCCTGGTGCTCGGCACCGCCGGTCTGCCGCACATCCTGATCCGCTTCTACACCGTCCCGACCGCGCGTGACGCGCGGAAGTCGGTGCTGTGGGCGATCGCCCTGATCGGCGCCTTCTACCTGATGACGCTGATCCTCGGCTTCGGTGCGGCTGCCCTGCTCGACCGTGAGGTCGTCGACCCGGCGGCGGGCGGCAACCAGAACCTCGCGTCCCCGCTCCTCGCCGAGGCCGTCGGCGGTGGCGACGGGTCCACCGGTGGTGCGATCCTGCTCGCCCTCATCGCGGCGGTCGCCTTCGCGACGATCCTCGCCGTGGTGGCCGGCCTGACCCTGGCCAGCTCCTCGTCGGTGGCGCACGACCTCTACAAGGGGGTCCTCAAGAAGGACCAGCCGGTCAGCGAGAAGGACGAGGTGCGGGTCGCCCGCATCGCCGCCTTCGGGATCGGTGCCGTCGCGATCGTGCTGTCCATCCCGGCGCAGCGCCTCAACATCGCGTTCCTCGTGGCGCTGGCCTTCGCGGTGGCCGCCTCGGCCAACCTGCCGGCGATCATCTACAACATGTTCTGGCGCCGCTTCAACACCCGCGGTGCGACGTGGAGCATCTACGGCGGCCTGCTCTCCGCCGTGGGCCTGGTGCTGCTCTCGCCGGTGATGTCGGGGCTGCCCACCTCGATGTTCCCCGACTCCGACTGGGCGATCTTCCCGCTCAACAACCCGGGCATCGTCTCGATCCCGCTGGGCTTCCTGCTCGGCTACATCGGCACGATCACCAGCCAGGAGCCCACGGCGGAGGACCGCTTCACCGAGCTGGAGGTCCGCGCCCTGACCGGTGCGGGTGCCGAGGGCGCCACGCACCACTGATCGAGCACCCCACCGGGCTGGTTCACCCGTGACCCCCTCGCCGAGCCGGAGTAGGTTCGGCGAGGGGGGCGGCCACCGCCCCACCCCTTCTTCAACGCCGCACCCGATCCCGCACGTCGACCCCGTACGAGTCCCGCCAGAGGAGAGAGCCTTGTCCGAGCAGACCCTGTCGAACCTGATGCACGAGGACCGTCGATTCGAGCCGCCGGCCGACCTGGCGGCGGACGCCAACGTGAAGGAGGAGGCGTACGCACGTGCCGACTCCGACCGCGAGGCCTTCTGGGCCGAGGCCGCCGAGCGCCTCGACTGGGGGAAGAAGTGGGACCAGGTCCTCGACTGGTCGAACCCGCCGTTCGCGAAGTGGTTCGTCGGCGGGACCCTCAACGCCTCGGTCAACTGCGTGGACCGCCACGTCGAGGCCGGCAACGGCGACAAGGTCGCGATCCACTGGGTCGGCGAGCCCGACGACGATACCCGCGACATCACCTACGCCCAGCTCAAGGACGAGGTGTCCCGGGCGGCCAACGCGCTGACCGAGCTGGGCGTCCAGAAGGGCGACCGGGTCGCGATCTACATGCCGATGATCCCCGAGGTCGTCGTCGCGATGCTGGCCTGCGCCCGCCTCGGCGCCCCGCACACCGTCGTGTTCGGCGGCTTCTCCGCCGACGCCCTCGCCTCGCGCATCACCGACTGCGAGGCGCACGTGGTGATCACCTCCGACGGCGGCTACCGCCGCGGCGCGGCCAGCGCCCTGAAGCCGGCGGTCGACGAGGCCGTCGCCAAGACCGGCGACCTCGTGCGCCACGTGCTGGTCGTCCGGCGTACGGGCCAGGACGTCGACTGGCACGGCCGGGAAGAGGGTGGGCGAGACGTGTGGTGGCACGACGCCGTCGACGGCGCCTCCGCCGAGCACGAGCCCGAGATGCACGACTCCGAGCACCCGCTCTACGTCATGTACACCTCCGGCACGACCGGCAAGCCCAAGGGCATCCTGCACACCACCGGCGGCTACCTCACCGGCACGTCGTACACCCACTGGGCGGTCTTCGACCTCAAGGACGACGACGTCTACTGGTGCACCGCCGACGTGGGCTGGGTGACCGGGCACTCCTACATGGCCTACGGGCCGCTGGCCAACGGCGCGACCCAGGTGATGTACGAGGGCACGCCCGAGAAGGGCCGCTGGTGGCAGATCGTGCAGGACTACAAGGTCACCATCCTCTACACCGCGCCCACCGCGATCCGGACCTTCATGAAGCAGGGCCGCGAGATCCCCGACGGCTACGACATGTCGTCGCTGCGGCTGCTCGGCTCGGTCGGCGAGCCGATCAACCCCGAGGCCTACGTCTGGTACCGCGAGGTCATCGGCGGCGACCGCTGCCCGGTCGTCGACACCTGGTGGCAGACCGAGACCGGCCAGATCATGATCAGCCCGCTGCCCGGCGTCACGGCCGGCAAGCCGGGCTCGGCGATGAAGGCGCTGCCCGGCATCTCCGCCGACGTCGTCGACGACGACGCGAAGTCCGTCGGCAACGGCAACGGCGGCTACCTCGTGCTCAAGGAGCCGTGGCCGGCCATGCTCCGTACGCTCTGGGGCGACGACCAGCGGTTCAAGGACACCTACTGGTCGCGCTGGCCGGGCCTCTACTTCGCCGGCGACGGCGCCAAGCTCGACGAGGACGGCGACATCTGGCTGCTCGGCCGTGTCGACGACGTGATGAACGTGTCGGGCCACCGCCTGTCGACCACCGAGATCGAGTCCGCGCTCGTGTCGCACCCCAAGGTCGCGGAGGCCGCAGTGGTCGGTGCCGCCGACGAGACCACCGGCCAGGCCGTGTGCGCCTTCGTCATCCTGCGCGACTCCGCGGGCGACGGCGGCGAGGACATCGTCGAGGAGCTGCGCAAGCACGTCGCCAAGGAGATCGGCGCGATCGCCAAGCCGCGCCAGATCATGGTCGTGCCCGAGCTGCCCAAGACCCGCTCCGGCAAGATCATGCGCCGCCTGCTCAAGGACGTCGCCGAGCACCGCGAGGTCGGCGACGTCACGACGCTGGCCGACTCGACGGTGATGGACCTGATCAAGACGAGGGAGGGCTCGTCCTCGTCGGAGGACTGACCCGCGTCGGGTGCGCTCACTAGGGTTGGCCCGGTGAGCGCACCCATCGCCGAGGTCGCCGTCATCGGCGGCTCCGGCTTCTACTCGTTCCTGCCCGACGCGACCGAGCACGCGGTCACCACGCCGTACGGCGACCCGTCCGCCCCGATCGCGGTCGGGGAGGTGGCGGGCCGGTCGGTCGCCTTCCTCCCGCGCCACGGCCGCCACCACGACCACCCGCCGCACGGCATCCCCTACCGCGCCAACGCGTGGGCGCTGCGCTCGCTCGGCGTACGCCAGGTGCTGGCGCCCTGCGCCGTCGGCGGGCTCCGCGACACCGTGGCGCCCGGCGACCTCGTCGTGCCGGACCAGCTCGTCGACCGCACCCACCGACGGGTCGGCTCGTTCGTGGAGTCCGGCGCGGTCCACCTGCCGTTCGCCGACCCCTACTGCCCGGGCGTCTCCGCGGCGCTCGCCGGCGCGGACCCCGACGTACGCGCCGGCGGCACCATGGTCGTGGTCGAGGGGCCGCGCTTCTCCACGCGCGCCGAGTCGCGCCACTACGCCGACCAGGGCTGGGACCTGATCAACATGACGGGCGCCCCCGAGGCGGCCCTGGCCCGCGAGATGGGCCAGTGCTACGCCTCCCTCGCGCTCGTCACCGACATGGACGCCGGCGCCGAGTCCGGCGAGGGCGTCGGGCAGGAGGAGGTCTTCGCCCTCTTCCGTGCCAACCTCGAGCGGCTCACCCTGCTCCTCGGCGCGGCCATCGAGGGCCTGCCCGGTCCCGACGGCTGCGCCTGCGGGTCGTGGTGGGACGGCGTCGACCTGACCTACGAGGTGCCGAACCGGTGAGCCGCTGACCGGGGCCGCCGGCCGACCACGCCTCCTCAGTCCTCGAGGGCCTGGCGCACCGGGTCCGGTTCCTGGTCGGGCTCGTGGTGGTCGTCGTCGTAGGTGCGACCGCGTGTGCTCGCCAGCAGCATGACCACCCCGACCACGGCGGCGAGGAGCGAGGCCATGAGGATCGCGATCTTCGCCTCCTCGGTGAGCAGGTCGGATCCCGGGAACGACAGCCCGGCGATGAAGATCGAGACGGTGAAGCCGATGCCGGCGACCGCGCCGAGGCCGAACACCATCGACCACGAGGTGTTCTCCGGCAGCTTCGCGATGCCGAGGCGTACGGCCAGGAAGGACGTGAGGAAGATGCCGACCGGCTTGCCGACCACCAGGCCGAGGATGATCCCGAGGCCCACCGGCTCGGTGAAGACCTCGCTGATCGCACCCAGCTCGACGCCGGCGTTGGCGAGCGCGAAGATCGGCAGCACGACGTACGCCGAGAGCGGGTGCAGCGAGCTGATGAGCCGCTCGACGACGGACACCGACTCCTTGAGCAGGAACCGGAGCCGGGCCAGCTCGTCGGGGTTGAGGTGGCGGTCGCGCAGCGCCCGGGTGGCGTACTCGCGGGCCACCTCCTCGTTGAGCAGCGGCCGCGCGGGGGCGAGCAGGCCGATGGCGACGCCGGCCAGGGTGGCGTGCACGCCGGACTCGAGCAGGGCGAACCAGACGCCGACGCCGAGGATCGCGTAGACCACGACCGTCCAGATCCGCAGCACCCGCGCCACGACCATCGCGCCGAGCAGGCCGATCGCGATCGCCAACCAGGTCAGCGACAGGTCGCTGGTGTAGAACACCGCGATCACGAGGATCGCGCCGATGTCGTCGACGATCGCCAGGGTCAGCAGGAAGAGCCGGGCGGCCGACGGGATCCGGCGCCCGAGGACGCCGAGGACGCCGACCGCGAACGCGATGTCGGTCGCCATCGGGATGCCCCACCCGGCGCCGCCGTCACTGCCCGGCGGGTTGAGCGCGAGGTAGAGACCGGCCGGCAGGACCATGCCGCCGACGGCGGCGACGATCGGCAGGGCAGCCGTCTTGGGGTCGCGCAGGTCGCCGTTGACCAGCTCGTACTTGATCTCCAGGCCGACGACGAAGAAGAAGATCACCATCAGGGCGTCGTTGACCCAGTGCTGGAGCGACTCGTCGAGGTGCAGCGGACCGACGTCGAGCGTCAGGTGGGCGTGCCAGAGCGCGTCGTACGACTCGGCCCACGGGCTGTTGGCCCACAGCAGGGCGGCGGCCGCCGCGACGAGCAGCAGGATCGACCCGGCCGCCTCCACCCGGAGGAACTCGCGCATCGGTCGCGCGACCAGTCGGGCCAGCGGCTTGTCGCTCGCGATGTAGACCGGGCCGGTCTGCCAGACCTCGTCGTCGGGCCGGGGGTCCTGGGGCTTGCGGGGTGAGGCCATGCGGCGGCGCATCCTTCGGGGGTCGTCGGGGAACCGTCACCGCGGATGATCACCACGGGCCGACCAGACTTCCCGGCTCACCTGCAGCTCAGTCTAGACGGAGCGGTGATGCGCGCGGACCCGTTGGTAGGGTCGCAGCGTCAGCTCCCCCGGCGTACACCGAAGGACCGCAGCACATGGCCAACGAACCGATCCAGGACGGCGATCCGACGCTCGGCAAGCTCGTCATGGACGCGCAGCGGGACATCTCGAGCCTGATCTCCAAGGAGATCCAGCTCGCGAAGAGCGAGATCAAGGTCAGCGTCAAGCACGGCGGGGTCGGCATCGGCCTGTTCGCGGGGGCGGCGTTCATCGGCCTGCTCGCGATCATCATGCTCTCGGTCGCGATCGCCTACTTCATCCACTGGAACGGCCAGGGCCTCGACCTGCACTGGGCCTTCCTGATCGTCTTCGCGCTCTACGTCCTCATCGCCGGGCTGCTCGCGCTGGTCGGCCTCAAGCAGGTCAAGCAGGTCAAGGCGCCCGAGCGCGCGATCGAGCAGGGCAAGCAGATCCCGCAGGCCCTCAAGGGCCGGGGCTGACGCAGGCCGTACGTCTCCCCGGCTCAGCGCACGCATGTGCCGGTGTCGACCGGTGATCCCCGCGTCAGGCCCTCGGCCGCGGACTCGGCGACCTGGTCGGCGGTCAGTGCGTAGCCGGTGTCGGGGTCGCTGACCGAGGCGGCGAAGACCATCCCGGCGACGTCGCCGGCGGAGGTCACGATCGGTCCGCCGGAGTTGCCCGGGCGGATGAGCGCGCGCAGGGAGAAGACCTGGCGGATGACCGTCCCGTCGCCGTAGATGTCGGGCGAGCGCAGCCGCTGCTCGGCGCGGATGCGCCCGGACTCGACGGAGTAGGGCCCGTCCTGCGGGTAGCCGAGGACCGCGACCGGGTCGCGCGGCTCGGCCTCGGTGTCGAACGCGAGCTGCGGCACCCCGGTGTCGGGCAGCGCGAGCACGGCGATGTCGAGGTCGGCGTCGTAGAGCACGACCGACGCGGTGACCGACGTCCCGCCGACCTCCACCTCGGGGCGCGTCACGCCCGCCACGACGTGGGCGTTGGTCATCAGCCGGCCGGGGGCGTAGAAGAAGCCCGTGCCCTCCACGCCGCTGCCGCAGCCGTTGGCGCCGCGGACCTTGACGACGCTGGCCTCGGCGGCGAGCACGTCGGGGTCGGTGAGCATGCGCGGGTCGCCGGGCCGGACCGCCACGATCCGCTCGGGCGCGAAGGGCTCGAGGTAGCGCGGGAAGAAGGTCGTCCCGACGACGTTGTTGAAGGTCTGCAGCACCTTGCCGGAGTCGGTCGGGAGCGTCTGGTCGACCTTGGCGAGGATCGCCGAGTCGCGCACCATCGGCGTGATCGCGCCGATGCGGGTGCCGGAGACCGCGACGCCGAGCGCCCACGCGACCAGCAGCACGGCCACGGCGCTGAGGGCCGAGCCGCCCACCGCGTCGACGGCGCGGATCGGCTGCCAGGTGATGCTGTCGCGGATGCGCGCACCGACGTACTGGAAGAGTGCCTGGCCGAGCGAGGCGGAGATGATCACGATGAACAGCGCGCCCAGCGACACCCACAGCGACGGGGCCGCGTCGCCGAGCGCGACCGGGGCCACCCAGATGCCGCCGAGCCCGCCGAGCAGCAGGCCGGCGGTCGCGCTGGCGCCGGTGATGAAGCCCTGCCAGTAGCCCGAGAGGGCGTAGATCCCCACGAGTGCGACGAGGCACCAGTCGAGGACGTTCAATGGCCTACTCCTCGAGCCTGGTGTTCTGCGGCGTGTTGGGAGCGAGGTCCGTTCCCCTGGGGACACCTTGCAGCATGTGGTCGGGGAGGTCACGCACCCGCGCCCGGTCCCAGTCCTCCGCCCAGCCGAGGTAGCTGAACAGACGTGCGATGATCCCGGCGGTGAAGCCCCAGAGGATGACGTCCTTGTCGGGCCCGATCAGGAAGCCCGGTCCCGTCCAGCCGCTGGGGTGCCGGACGTTGATCCGGTGCTCCGGGTCGAGCAGGTCGGCGATCGCCACGTGGTGGATCTCGTGGACCTCCTCGGGGCTCTCGATCCGGACCTCGCCGCGGTCGCGCCAGTAGCCGAGGATCGGCGTCACCGCGAAGTTGCTCGGCGGCAGCCACAGCTCGGGCAGCTCGCCGAAGACCTCGACCTCGGCGGGCTCGAGGCCGATCTCCTCGTACGCCTCGCGCAGCGCCGCCTCCACCGGGGTCTCCCCCTCGTCGAGCGAGCCGCCCGGGAAGGACACCTGGCCGGGGTGGGAGCGCATGTAGTGGTTGCGCTCGGTGAGCAGGAGCTCGCCCCGGTGGGCGAGGTCGTCGGGGGTGGTGGGGTCGGACTCGCGGTCGGCGAACACCATCAGCACCGCGCCCCGCCGCGGGTCGCTGCCCTCGGGCGGCATGAACCGCGTCAGCTCGTGGACGGTGATCGTGGAGGCGGCCTCGACCACCGGGGCCAGCCAGCCCGGCAGCGAGGTGCTCACAGCGCGATCCCCAGGTGCTCGGCGACCTTGGCCTTGATCTCCGCCACGGACTCCACGCCGCCGGAGTCCTGCGCCACGACCTGGCCCTCGGCGTCGACGAAGACGAAGGCCGGCAGCCCGCGCCGCGCCACCGCGAAGGCCTCCTCGGCCATCAGCTCGCCACCGGGATCGGCGATCGAGGGATACGTCGCGCCGGTCTCCTCGGCCAGCGCCAGCGCGCTGTCGGGGTGCACGTCGTTGAAGTCGATGCCGAGCACCGGCACCCGGTCGCCGTACTGCTGGTGGAACTCCTCCAGCGCCGGCATCTCCTCGCGGCACGGCTCGCAGAACGCCTGCCAGAGGTTGATCACCACGGGCCCACGCAGCGACGAGAGCTCGATGTCTGGGCCGCCACCCAGGCACGGCAGGGTCAGCTCGGGCAGCCCGCCCTCGACGGGCTCGCCGGTGCCGGGCTCGCAGTCCTCCATGCCGATGCGCGCCTTGACCTCCCGCAGCGCAGGCGTGTCGACGTCGATGTCGGGAGGGCGTACGTCGATGCGCCCGCCGTCGGACGTGCACGCGGTGAGTGCTGCCGCGAGGAGCAGCACGAGGACAGCCCGGATCATGCGGGGCCCTGGGTGGTGACGAGCTTCTCCGCCTCGACCGGGTCGGTCGGGCCGGCGCCGAAGGACGGGCACAGCCGCGCGACCGGGCAGGCTCCGCACGCGGGCTTCTTGGCGTGGCAGCGGCGACGGCCGTGCCAGATGAGGTGGTGCGACAGCATCGTCCAGTCGCGCTTGGGGAACAGCGCCCCGACCGCGTGCTCGACCTTGACCGGGTCGGTCTCCTCGGTCCAGCCGAGGCGGCGCGCGAGCCGGCCGAAGTGGGTGTCGACGGTGATGCCCGGCTTGCCGAAGGCGTTGCCGAGGACGACGTTGGCGGTCTTGCGACCGACGCCGGGGAGCGTGACGAGGTCCTCGAGCCGGTCGGGCACCTGGCCGTCGTAGCGCTCGACGAGCGCCTGGCTGAGCTTGAGCAACGAGTCGGTCTTGGCGCGGAAGAAGCCGAGCGGGCCGAGCAGCTGCTCCATGTGCTCGCGCGGGGCGGCCGCCATCGCCTCGGGCGTGGGATAGGCGGCGAACAGGGCCGGACTGGCGGCGTTGACCCGCCTGTCGGTGGTCTGCGCGGACACCACGGTGACGACGAGGCACTCGAACGGGTTGGTGAAGTCGAGCTCGGCACGGGCGTCGGGATAGGTCTCGGCGAGGATCCGGTCGACCTTGCGTGCGCGCCGCACCAGTGACGTGTCGGGCTTGGCGATCGCGACCTGGGCGGCCTTCTTGGCGGGGGCGGGCACGCGCCAAGCGTACGGTCCGGGTCCGACACCGCCACACGCGGAGAGCAGCCGGCAAACCGCGCACATCTGGCGCGGAGTCGCGGTTGTGAGCCGGACCACGGCTAGGATCGTGCCGGATCCCGAGCACCACTGGACGGGACGCACCCCAATGGGAGGAATGACGTGGACAACGACGTGCTCCGGCAGGCACCGCTGTTCAGCTCGCTCGACGACGAGGCGGCGACCGCGCTGGGCGGCTCGATGGCCGAGACCAAGCTCCGTCGCGGCGAGGTGCTCTTCCACGAGGGCGACTCGGGCGACAAGCTCTACATCGTCACCGAGGGCAAGGTGAAGCTCGGCCGCTCCTCCTCCGACGGTCGCGAGAACCTGCTCGCCATCATGGGTCCCGGCCAGATGTTCGGCGAGCTCTCCCTCTTCGACCCGGGCCCGCGCTCGGCGACCGTCACCGCCGTCACCGACGCCTCCTTCGGCTCGCTGTCCCACGACGACCTGCTGCGCTGGCTCGACGGCCGCCCGCAGGTGGCCCGCGGCCTGCTGTCGCAGCTCGCCTCACGGCTGCGCAAGTCCAACGACGTCGTCGCCGACCTCGTCTTCTCCGACGTGCCCGGCCGCGTCGCCAAGGCGCTGCTCGACCTCGCCGACCGCTTCGGCCGCACGGCCGACGACGGCGTCCACGTCCACCACGACCTCACCCAGGAGGAGCTCGCCCAGCTGGTCGGCGCCTCCCGCGAGACGGTCAACAAGGCGCTCGCCGACTTCGCCTCGCGCGGCTGGCTGCGCCTGGAGCCCCGCTCCGTGGTGATCATGGACCTCGAGCGTCTCTCCCGCCGCGCCCGCTGAAGCTTCCTCGCACCATTTCCTGACAGCTGACCCCCGATCCGGCGCCCGCGTGCGTCGTACGTCGTGAAGGGGGTGCTCGATGAACGATCGATCCGGGTTCGACGCGTTCGTGCACGCGCGCGGGCCGGTGCTCGCACGCACGGCCTACCTGCTCACCGGTGACCACCACCTCGCCGAGGACCTGGTGCAGGCCGCGCTCGTGCAGGCCGCCAGGCACTGGGAGCGCATCCACACCTCGCCCGAGGCCTACGTCCGCCGCGCGATGTACCACCAGAACATCTCGTGGTGGCGTCGCCGCCGGTTCACCGTGACCTCGCTGGAGTCGTACGACTCCCCGGCGCCGGCCTCCGACCCGACGCTGCGACTGACCCTCGAGCAGGCTCTTCGCCGGCTGACCCCGCGCCAGCGCACGGTGCTGGTGCTGCGCTACTTCGAGGACCTCACCGAGGTCCAGACGGCCGCCGAGCTGGGCATCTCCAGCGGCGCGGTCAAGTCCATGTCGCGCCAGGCCCTCCAGCGGCTGCGCGTCCTGGCCCCCGAGCTCGCCGACCTGGTGGGAGCAGACGCATGAGCACCGACCTGCGCGGGGAGCTCGACGCCCTCGCCCGCACCCAGACCTTCTCGCCCGACCCGTCCGCGTGGGACCGCGGGCGCCGCGCCCGCCGCCGCTCGCGGATCGCTCGCGGAGCCGCGGCCCTCGCGGTGGTCGCGGCGGTGGCGGGCGCCGCCGCGCTGGCCGTACGCCCCGGTCCGGTGGCCCCGGCCGGCGACGTCGTCAACGACGGGGACGGCGCCATCCCGAGCGTCATCGAGCCCACGAACGGCGACTTCGAGGACGACTGGGCGATCGGGCGGGCGTCAGTCGCGCTCGGGGGCAACCACCTCGTCCTGGTGGGCGCCGAGGACGGCCGCTACCACCGCTTCGCGGTCCCCGGCATCGCGGTGGCCCTCTCGCCGGACGGCTACCGCGTCGCATGGTGGAGCGGCGGTGACGCCACGCCCGACGGCGACCGGATCCTGATCGCCGACCTGCGCACCGGTGACATCCTGCGCTGGGCGCACAACCGGGGCAGTGGTGCCCGGGTCACCACGCTGACCTGGCGCACGGACTCGACGCAGCTGCTGTGGAACGGTCGGTCCGAGGGGACGGCCGCCGCCGGGCTGATCGACGTCACCGGGCCATCGGAGTCCCCGGACATCGAGGGTCGCTACGGGTCGCGCGGTATCCCGTCCTCCAGCACCGAGGAGGTCGCCCTGCCGTCGGACGGCGAGGTGACGGCAGCGCCCTTCCTGCGCGTCCCGGCCGACCGAGGCGGGACGACCGGCGAGCGGGTCGACCGCGCCCTGCCGACCGACCTCTACCCCGACGGCGCGACGGTGACCCCTGTCGGCTGGGTCGACGAGGACCACGTGGTGGCGATCATCGACCCGCCACCGAGCGACGTCGTCGAGCGGCCGCGGCTCGCTGTCTTCACGGCCCCCGACGTCGCTGAGTCGGAGTGGACGTGGCGCGAGTTCCTCCCACGGCTGCCACCCGAGGCGACGAGCTTCGCCGTGGACCTGATCCCCGACCTCGACGGCGACCCCGGTCAGGAGCTGACCCACGACTTCGGCGAGGCCTCCGCCTCCGAGGAGGGCCCCAACCGGGTGCCGTACGTCCTGGGCGGACTGGTGGCCCTGCTCGCCGGGGTCGCCTTCCTCCGGATGATGCAGAAGCAGGCGTAGAACTTTCCTAGGATCGGTGCCACCCGGCACGACGCGGGCCTGCGTCGTACGTCGTGAAGGGGGTTGCAGTGATCACAGCGGACGAGGCGGGGTTCGACGCCTTCGTGGCGGGACGCCAGGCAGCGCTGTCACGGACGGCGTACCTGCTGACGGGCGACCACCACCTCGCCCAGGACCTCGTGCAGGCTGCGCTGCTCCAGGCGGCACGGCACTGGAAGCGGATCCACACCTCGCCCGAGGCGTACGTCCGGCGCGCGATGTACCACCAGAACATCTCGTGGTGGCGCCGGCGGCGGCTCACCGAGTCCCCTCTGCTGGCTCATGACGCGACGGCCGACGCCGCCGACACGGACCTGCGGCTCTCGCTGGACCAGGCGCTGGCCCGCCTCACCCCCAAGCAGCGGACCGTCCTGGTCCTGCGGTTCTACGAGGACCTCACCGAGGTCGAGACGGCTCGCGCACTCGAGCTGTCCACGAGCACCGTGAAGTCCACGACCCGGCAGGCACTGGCCCGGCTGCGCGTGCTCGCGCCCGAGCTCGCCGAGCTGATCGGAGCAGACGCATGACCGACGACCTGCGCACCCGCATGCACCGCGTGGCCGACGACGTCACCCCGCTCCCCGTGGCCGACGACCTCTGGCAGCGGGGGCAGACCGCCCGCCACCGAGGCCAGGCGCTGGTGGTGGCCGCGGTCCTGGTTGTCCTGGCGTCCGTCGGCGGCGGCGTCGCGCTCTGGTCCGCGCCGGACCGGGAGGTGCGTACGGCCTCGGCCGAGGTCCCGGAGGGCGGTGCGATCCCCAGCCGGATCGAGGACCCGGGCGACCCGGAGGTGGCCACCGACCTCGCCCTGGGGCCGGCGTCCGTCGCGTTCGTCGGGTCGGGCGGCCAACCTCTCCTCGTCACGGCCGCGGACGGGCGCTACCACGCGCTCGAGCTGGCGGGCTGGGACCGCGGGCTGCTGTCGCTCAGCCCCGACGGGACCTTCCTCGCCTGGACGATCTCGTCCGACGCGGAAGGACGGCCGCGTGAGGGATTCGCCCTCGTGGACCTCGAGAGCGGCGAGACCCGGCTCGTGTCCAGTGGTTCCACGGGCTCGATCACCCCCGAGGAGATCTCTTGGTCACCCTCGGGCCAGTGGCTCACCTGGTTCGCCGACGATGCCGTGTCACGGATGCCGATCGACCGTGTCGGCATCTTCTCGCAGGAGACGATCACGACCGGCAAGCAGGTGGAGTGGTCGGCCGTCGACCACGAGGGCAACGTGACGTTCCATGCACAAGGGCCTCGCCAGTGGATGCGCGACGGGTCCTACGGGCGGATGAAGACGTCGGAGCAGACGACCTTCGACGCCGGGCGACGCGGTCGCAACCACGCCGCCACCGCCTCGCCCGCCGGGGACACCTTCGCGCTCGCCTCGAGCGCGGACGCCGCGGCGCTCGACTTCCTGACCGGCGGCCGGTTCGCCGGGCGCCCCCTGGCCAGCGACCTCTACCCCGACGGCGCGGCCGTACGGCCACTGGGCTGGGCGACCGACACGCTCGTCGTGGCACGCGTCGACGCGCCGAAGGGCTCCTACGTCGAGGGACCGCACCTCGCGCTCCTCACCGCCCCCAACGCTCCCGAGTCGCACTGGACCTACCGGATCCTGGTCCGCGACATCCCCACCGCTGCTCTGAGCCTCGCCGTGGACCTGGTCCCCGACCTCGACGGGACCTCCTCCCAGGAGCTGACCCACGACTTCGGCGACACCACCGACGACCCGCCGGCGCCGCTGGGGATCGAGCTCTCGCTGTTCATCGGCCTGGCCGTCGCCGCGGCCATCGCGCTGCTGCTCGCGCTGCGGTGGCTCTGGCGCCGGCTCGCGTAGACGCGCGGACATAACCTCCCGCACGCTGTTCCGCCGAGCGTGACCGACACCCGCTGACGCATTTCTGTCCGCGCGTCTCCGGGCCGTCGTGCGGACCCAACGACCCCGGACCACCCCACCGCACGCGGGAGCCGCCGACGGCAGCGGCCGTTCGGTCCGTACGACGGTCAGGCCCGCGGGTCGCGCCCGGCGAACGCCACGAGCCGGTCGTACGCCGACGCGTCGTCGGGCACGGACACGGCCGGGCCGAAGGCGCCGCCGCGGTTCTCGTCGGTCAACCCCTGCTGCATGAAGGCCAGACCGCGCTCGGCCACCTCCTCGTCGAGCGGCAGGGTGCGACCCGTCGCGCGCAGCAGGTCCCAGGTGTGCACGCCGAGCTCGGCGCTCTGCCAGTCGGCCTGGGCGGCCTGCTCGTCGGACTGGCCGTGCCAGTGGTGGATCAGGTCGTCGGCGTGCGCGCGGAAGTGCGCGGTGAGGGCAGAGGGCTCGACGCCGGTGCCGGCCGTCCAGTCGACCTCCTCCCCGCGGGCCATCTGCAGGAAGTGCTCGGGCGCGGCCGCCAGGTGGTCGGCGAGCTCGCGCACGGTCCATCCGTGGCACGGTGTCGGCTTGTCGAGGTCCTCGGCGCGCACGGCGGCGAGGGCGTCGCCGGCCTGGTCGAGGGCGCGGGACAGGACGACGACGGGCTGGTGCGGGCTGTCCATGCACCCACTTCACTCCCTGCGGGACCGGCCGCGCAAGCCCTACTTCGGGGAGGAGAGGTAGGCCAGCTGGGCGCGCACCGACAGCTCGGCGGCCCCCCAGAGCACGGGGTCGACGTCGGCGTAGACGATCTCGACGATCGCGCGCGGCAGCGTCTCGTGCGGGAAGTCCCCGCCCTCCCGGGCGATCGCGTGCAGGTCGCGCAGCGCGTCGCGGACCTGGTCGAGCCGCTGCCGCCGGTGGGCGAGGTAGAAGTCGAGCGCACCGAGCGCGTCGTCGATCACCGGGCCGTGCCCGGGCCAGACCGAGCTGATGCCCTGCTCTCCGCAGAGCGCGTGCAGCCGCTGGAGGGAGGAGAGGTACGCCCCGAGCTGGCCGTCCGGGTGCGCGACGACGGTGGTGCCGCGGCCCAGGACGGTGTCGCCGGTCAGCACGGCGCGGTCCTGCGGCACGACGAAGGACAGCGAGTCCGCTGTGTGCCCCGGCGTCGCGACGACGTGCACCTCGAGGCCGCCGACAGCGACGACGTCGCCCTCGCCGAGGCCCTCGGAGCCGAGCCGGTAGGCCGGGTCGAGGGCGCGTACGCCGCAGCCGTGCCGCTCGGCGTACTCCCGGGCGGCCTCGCTGTGGTCGGCGTGGTGGTGGGTCAGCAGGACAACGGACACGTCGCCGGCGGCGGCGTCGATCGCGTCCAGGTGCGAGGCGATGGAGGGACCGGGGTCGACGACGACCGAGCGCGACGAGTCGGGGTCGCGCAGCACCCACGTGTTGGTGCCGTCGAGGGTCATCACGTCGGCGTTGGGAGCCAGCAC
The DNA here is from genome assembly GCF_014779655.1 of Nocardioides ganghwensis. Lineage (GTDB taxonomy): Bacteria > Actinomycetota > Actinomycetes > Propionibacteriales > Nocardioidaceae > Nocardioides > Nocardioides ganghwensis. The sequence goes on along the minus strand of NZ_JACXYX010000009.1, from coordinate 77,680 downwards.
GCAGGTGCCGGTCTCGCCGAAGGAGCCCCCGGTCCAGCTCACCGGGCGGCCATCAGCTCGGTGTAGTGCGGCGGCGTGGAGAGGATGAACTCGTCGCCGTCGGCGACCACCTCGGGCATGAACATCTCGACCGTACGCTCCCGCGCCGCCACCAGGACGGAGTCGGGGTCGGCGTGCTGGCCGACCTCGAGGCAGGTCAGCCAGGTCGGGGGCAGCATGAGGATCTGCTCCTGCTCGACCTGCTCGACCGCGTCGAGCGCCCCGGCCCAGGTCACCGACGACGACTCGGTCGACACGTCGCGGGTCACCTGGCCCTCGGGCAGCCGCGCCACGAAGAACCACGTGCGGTAGCGGCGGGGCTCGAAGACCGGCGTCAGCCAACCCGACCACGCGCCGAGCAGGTCGGTGCGCAGCACCAGCGAGCGCTTCTCGAGGAACTCCGTCAGCGACGTCTCGCGCGACTCCAGCGCGACCCGGTCGGCCTCCCAGTCGTCGCCGGTGGTGTCGGCCACCACGGAGTCGGCGTGCGCCCCGGCGAGCAGGACGCCCGACTCCTCGTACGTCTCCCGCACGGCCGCGCACACGAGGGCACGGGCCTTGGCCTCGTCGCAGCCGAGGCGGGAGGCCCACTCGGCGGGCGTCGGACCGGCCCAGAGGCCGCGGTCGACCAGCTCGTCGTCGAAGTCCCGCGGGTCGACCCCGCCGCCGGGGAAGACGCACATCCCGCCGGCGAAGGCCATCGACGTCTGCCTGCGCAGGAGGTAGACCTCCGGCCCGGCCTGCGAGCCGGCGGCGCCGGGGCGCAGCAGCACCACCGTGGCGGCGTCCCGCGGCTCGGCGGGCGCGGCCTCGCCCGAGGCGTACGAACGGGCCTGCGCCACGAGGGCGTCCGGGAGCGGGAGGCGCTGCACGGAGGGCTCAGACCTCGACGATGATCTCGACCTCGACCGGGACGTCGAGCGGGAGCACCGAGACGCCGACGGCGGATCGCGCGTGCTTGCCGGCGTCGCCGAAGACCTCGCCGAGCAGCTCGGACGCGCCGTTGGCGACCTTGGGCTGGCCGGTGAAGTCGGGCGTGGAGGCGACGAAGACGACGACCTTGACCACCCGCTTGACGTCGTCGAGCGAGCCGATCTCGGCCTTCACCGCGGCGAGAGCGTTGAGGGCGCACTGGCGCGCGCACTCGTAGCCCTGCTCGTCGCTGACGTCACTGCCGAGCTTGCCGACCGCGATCATCTCGCCGTCGCGCGCGGGCAGCTGGCCGGCGGTGAACACGAGGTTCCCGGTGCGGGCGGTGGGCTGGTAGGCGGCGACCGGCGGGACGACCTCCGGGACCGTGATGCCCAGCTCGGCGAGACGGGCCTCGGCCGACACGTCAGGCCGCCTTGGGGCGCTTGAGGAAGGCCACCAGGCCACCCTGGGCGTTGGTGTGGATCGCCACCAGCTCCCAGCCGTCCTGGCCGAAGTTGTTGAGCATGAGCGCTTCGTTGTGGAGCGGAATCGGCGCCACTTGGTATTCCCACTGGGTCATGTCGGCACCCTACTCGGGCGCCACCGGGGTCGCACCGGCGTCCTCCCGTGGTCTGACGTGCCCGCCCCACCGGGCGTCTAGGGTCCGCACCATGGACTCGCACCCCTGGCGGCTCGGCGCACGCGGCCGGCGGTGGTTCGACGCGTCCCTCACCCTGGGGCTGCTCGTCCCGGGCTTCCTGGGGCACCTGCTGGCGGGGCAGCCGCTCGCCGCCCTCCTGACGGCGGCGCAGGTGACACCGCTGTGGTGGCGCCGGGCCCACCCCAGCACGGTCTTCGCGGTGGTCGCCCTCGCGAGCGCCGCCCAGGCCCCCCTCCACCACCTGCCGATCGTCGGGCAGCTGGCCTTCCCGGTCGCCACCTACTCCGTGGCCCGGTGGAGCCCCCGCGGGCACGGCCGCGGGGCGCTGGTCGTCGGCTACGCCGGAGCCGTCGTGGCCGCGTGGAGCTGGATCGGCGGCTTCGGCGCCCCGGCGATCACCCTGTCGGCCGTCACGCCGTACGTCGTGACGATCACGGCGATCGTCACCGCCGCCTGGGCGCTCGGGTTCGCCGCGCAGCAGCGGGAGAGGTACGTCGCCTCGCTGGTCGCCCGCGCCGAGCAGGCCGAGCGGATGGCCGAGCGCGAGGTCGAGCTGGCGGCGCGCGACGAACGCGCACGCATCGCGCGCGAGATGCACGACGTGGTCGCGCACGGCCTGTCGGTGATCGTGGTGCAGGCCGACGGTGCCCGCTACGCCGCCGCCAAGGACCCCGACGTCGCCGTGGGCACGCTGGAGACGATCTCGACCACCGGGCGCGAGTCGCTGACGGAGATGCGACGGCTGCTGGGGCTGCTGCGCGACGGCGACACCGGCGTGGCCCCGCAGCCCGGTCTCGACGACGTACGCCACCTCGTCGCCGAGGCCCGCGCGGCCGGGATGCGGGTCGAGGCCGAGCTCCCGAGGACCGCGCCGGACGTCCCGGACGGCGTCGGGCTGGCGGCGTACCGGATCGTGCAGGAGTCGCTCACCAACGTCCGCAAGCACGCCGGCCCCGGAGCCACGGTGGCGCTGCGCGTCAGCGTCGGTCGCGCGGTCGAGGTGGAGGTGCGCGACGACGGGCGCGGGGCGGCCGCGGGCTCGGACGGACGGGGCCTCGGCCTGACCGGGATGCGCGAGCGAGCCGCGGTGCACGGCGGCACGCTCGAGGCCGGCCCCGCCCCCGGCGGCGGGTTCGCGGTGTCTGCGAGGCTGCCGCTGTGAGCGAGCCCGACGTGACGACGCCGATCCGCGTCTTCCTGGTCGACGACCAGCAGATGGTGCGCGCCGGCTTCCGGATGCTCGTCGAGAGCCAGGACGACATGGTCGTCGTGGGCGAGGCCGGAGACGGCGGCGAGGCGCTCGAGCGGCTCGCGGTCACCGCCGCCGACGTCGTGCTGATGGACGTCCGGATGCCGCGGCTCGACGGCGTCGAGGCCACCCGGCGGCTGCTGGCGGAGTCCGGTGCGCCACGCGTCATCGTGCTGACCACCTTCGACCTCGACGAGCACGCCTTCGCCGCAATCCGCGCCGGCGCCTCGGCCTTCCTGCTCAAGGACGCCGCACCGCCCGAGCTGCTGGGAGCGATCCGGCTGGTCGTGGGCGGCGACGCCGTCGTCGCTCCCAGCACCACCCGCCGGCTGCTCGACCACTTCGCCGCCCTGCCGGACCCCGCCGTCACGGCCGTGTCCGACGGCCGGCTCGACCTGCTCACCGAGCGCGAGGTCGAGGTGCTCACCCTCATCGCGCGCGGCCGCACCAACACCGAGATCGCGGCCGACCTCGTCGTCGCCGAGACGACCGTGAAGACGCACGTCGGGCGGATCCTGGCCAAGACCGGTTCGCGCGACCGCGTCCAGCTCGTGGTGCTGGGCTACGAGTCCGGTCTCGTCGCTCCCTGACCGTCCTCCCCAGGTCGTACGCCGGGACCCGGCGTACGACCGCGGACCGAGCGCAGGTCCGTGCCCGGGGCCGACGATCGAGGGCCCGCCGACGACGAGCGTTGTCCCCATGACGACGACACTCGACACCGGCACCGGCACACCGACCGGCACCGCCACCGCGGCGAGCGCCCGCGGACTGACCCGCACCTACGGCGACGGCGACAGCACCGTCCACGCCCTGCGCGGCGTCGACCTCGACCTGCCGGCCGGCCGCTTCACCGCCATCATGGGCCCGAGCGGCTCCGGCAAGTCGACCCTCATGCACTGCCTGGCCGGCCTCGACGCCGCCACGAGCGGGACGGTCACCGTCGCGGGCCGCGACCTCGCCGGCCTCGACGACACCGCGCTGACCCTCTTCCGCCGCGAGCACATCGGCTTCGTCTTCCAGGCCTTCAACCTGCTCCCGATGCTGACCGCCGGGCAGAACATCCTGCTCCCCCTCGAGCTCGCCGGCCGTGCGGTCGACCGGGACCGCTACGACCAGGTGGTCGCGGTCCTCGGCCTCGCCGACCGGCTCGGCCACCTGCCCAGCCAGCTCTCCGGCGGACAGCAGCAGCGCGTCGCGATCGCCCGCGCGTTGGTCACCCAGCCCGACATCGTCTTCGCCGACGAGCCCACCGGCAACCTCGACAGCGAGGCCAGCGCCGAGGTGCTGGGCCACCTGCGCCGCTCGGTGCGCGAGCTCGGCATGACCGTGGTCATGGTGACCCACGAGCTCGATGCCGCGGCGTACGCCGACGACGTCGTCGTCATCCACGACGGCGCCGTCACCGCCCACCTCACCGACCCCGGCCAGGACCAGCTGGTCGCCGCGCTGCGCGGGCGGGTCGCCTGATGCGCACCGTGCTCGTGGCGTCGATGCGCCACCACACCCGCAGGTACGTCGCCGCGTCCGTCGCGGTCGCCATCGGCGTGGCCTTCATCGTCGTCGTCGGAATGCTCACCGGCGCCACCCGCTCCGGCCTCACGGCCGACGTCGGCGCGCCCGTACGGGGTGCCGACCACGTCGTGTCGACGTCCACGACCGAGGAGGTGGACCGCCTCGTCGAGGCGGCCGCCGACAGCGGCGTCCCGGCGCTGACCCTCGGCTACGCCATGGAGCCGGTCACCCGCGACGGCGTCCAGCTCGCCGCGACCGTCGACGTCGCGGAGGCGTCGCTCGACCCGCGCCTGCAGTGGCAGCAGCTGGAGGACGGGCGCTTCCCCGCCGCGGCCGGCGAGGCCCTGGCCGACGTCAACCGCGCCAAGAGCAACGACGTCCGGCTCGGCGACGTCGTCCGGGTCGGCACCGGTGACGCCGCGGTCGACGTGGAGGTCGTCGGCATGGTCGACAGCCCGGCCGCGATGGGCGCCTCGCTCTACGTGCCGTGGCACGACCTGCGCCGCCTGGAGGACACCCTCTGGGTCCACGCGGTCGCCTGGGGCGGGTCGGCCGCGGAGGCCCGTACGGCCGCCCCCGACGCCACCGTCGAGCCCGCCGCCGACTGGGTCGCCGCCCGCCAGGCCGAGATCTCGCGCGGCGTCGACGTCATCGCGATCATGGCGCTGCTCTTCGTCGCGATCGCGCTCTTCGTCGGGGTGCTGGTCATCACCAACACCTTCTCCATCCTCTTCGCCCAGCGGATGCGCGACTTCGCGCTGCTGCGCTGCGTCGGGGTGACCCGGCGACAGCTGCGGCGCGCGATCCGGCTCGAGGCGCTCGCGCTGGGCCTGGTGGCGGCCGGAGTCGGGGTCGTCCTCGGCGCGCTGGCCGGCGCCGGGCTGGTGGCCCTCGTGCGGCGCTGGTTCACCGACATGGGCCCGGCCGCGGTCGACCCCGTGTGGACGGGCTCGGCCTTCGCCGTCGGCACCCTGGTCACGCTCGGGGCCGCCTGGCTGCCGACGCGTACGGCGACCCGCGTCCTCCCGCTGGCCGCGCTCCGCCCCGACACAGGCGTGGACGTCCGCTCCGCCGCGGGCCGCTGGCGCCTCGGCCTCGCCGCGCTCTGCCTCTCGGGCGGCACGGCCCTGCTCGCCCTCGCCGTGGCCGGCAGCTCGCTGCCCGCGATGCTCGCCGGCGGCGTCGTGTCCTTCGTCGGTGTGCTGCTCGTGGGACCGGTGCTCGTGCCGTGGCTGATCCGCCTGGCCGACCGCCTCCCCGCGTCCGGCCCCGTACGCCGCCTCGCCACCGGCAACGCCGTGCGCAACCCACGCCGTACGGCGACCACCGCGGCGTCGCTGCTCGTCGGCGTCACCCTCACCACGGCCATCCTCACCGGGCTGGCGTCGTCGCGGACCGCGATCGACCGCGACATGGACGAGTCCTACCCGCTCGACGCCTCGATCACCGCCGTCGACGCGCCGCTCGAGGCGTCGCTCGTCGGCCGGGTGGCCGGGACCGCGGGGGTGACCGACGCACGCGGCCTTGACGGCACCGTGGCCACTGTCGGCCGGGTGGATCTGCCGCTGCTGGGTGTCGGAGGCGACACCGGCGTCGTGCGCGGACCTGCCGACCTGGCGCCCGCTGACGGAATCGTGCGGCTGCCGTACGCGGTGGTCGAGGAGCTGCCCACGCGGCTGGGCGACCGGGTGTGGGAGGACGCCGAGATCACCGTCGTGGTCGCCGGCCGCGAGCGCACGCTGCGGGTCGAGACCGGCAGCGGGTGGGGCCGGGCGGGCCTGGTCTCGCCGGCCACGCTCGCGGCACTCGACCCCGAACCGCGCCCGATGGCGGTCTGGGCGCGGGCCGGCGACGGCACGGACGCCGAGGACCTCTCGGGCGACCTCGCGGCGCTCGCGGGAGCGGCCGGCGCCGAGCTGGGCGGCGGGTTCGCCAACCGCACCTGGGTCGACCTGCAGGTCGACATCCTGACCGGTGCGGTCGTCGGGTTGATGGCCGTCGCCATCGTGATCGCCCTCGTCGGCATCGCCAACACCCTCGGCCTGTCGGTGCTCGAGCGGGCCCGGGAGAACGCGCTGCTGCGGGCGATGGGCCTGACCCGCCGGCAGCTCCGGCGGGCGATGGCCGTCGAGGGCCTGCTGCTCTCGTCCGTCGCGACGGTCCTCGGCACCGCCGTCGGCCTCGTGTTCGCGTGGGTGGGCGTGCAGGTCATGGTGGCGGGCGTCGTGGACGGAGCCGGGTTCACGGTGCCGGTGTGGCAGCTCGCCGTCGTCGCCGCCGTCGCGGGGCTCGCCGGTCTGGCCGCGTGCGTCGTGCCCGCCCGCCGGGCGGCCCGCGTGACGCCGGCCGCCGGGCTCGCGCTGGACTGAGTGCAGCGAGCCTCGAGACCACGGCGGACCGTGGTCTCGAGGCTCGTCGCCGGAGCTCAGTGGGTCTTGCGGCTGACCAGCACCCCGAGCACGCCGTACCCGACGACGAGGTGCGCGACGGCCACGACGTGGGCCACCGCGTCGCCGAAGATGCCCATCGTCGGGATCACGACGACCGCCCAGCTCTCGGCGACCATCGGCCAGAAGCGGGTGGCGCCCGTCCAGCGGCCGGCGACCGCGATCCGGATGCCGATGAGGAACATCCCGAGCATCGACAGTGGCCAGAAGGCGTCGAGGACGACGTACTGGACCTGGTCGAAGTCGGTCAGCCCGAGGCCGTCGCTGGCGGTGGAGCCGATGGCGAGGGAGACCGCGACCGCCTCGGCCCGCAGCACGAAGCGGGCCAGACGACCCTCGCCGAGGGCCTGCGTGCGCCAGAGCGTACGGAGCAGGAAGAGCAGGCCGACCTGGAACAGGCCCGACGAGAGCGAGTACGCGACCTCGTCGGCGTGGCCCACCGGGTCGATGCCGACGACGGCCATGGTGGCGGCCCAGGCGAGGGCGCCGGCGGTGAGGACCCGGCCGTGGACGGCGTACGGGTGGCGGGGGCTCGAGCCGGCCGGCGCCGGGGTGGCGACGTCGGAGCGGGCGGGGGCGGGTGAGTGGTGGATGGTCACGGTGGTGACTCCTGTCGTCCTGTGGGTTCCGGGTGGATGGGCCGCTCGGTCGCGGCATGCCGGAAGGTTCGCCCGCCCGACGACCCGCCCCACAGGGATGCGGGTCCCGTCCGGGGTCCCCTCGTGAGGTCCTCCCCACCAGGGACCGCAGTCCCCTGACGACGGGACGTCCGCGCGGTGATACTGCTCGCGTGAGCAGACTCCTCGAGCCCGTCGCGGTCGCCGCGGTGTCGCTCGCCGCCGTCGGCACCGCGGTGTGGCTCGACCTCTCCACCACCGACGCGGAGCGGGCCGCGGCCTCGACCGGGCTGGCCACCGCCACCGCTCTGCCCGGTGTGCTGCTGGCCGTCGCGTCGGTGGTCGTGCTGCTCGCCCGTCCGCGCGACACGGTGGGACGGGTCCTCGGCGCGGTCGCCCTGGTGTGGACCGTCGACGGCTCGCTCGACGGCTGGATCTCCTGGAGCCTGGCGCGGGACGTCCCGGGCACCGACTTCTCCTACTGGTTCGTCGCGCGCGTGGGCGCCTTCCTCCTCACGGGTCTGGTCGCCCTGCTGCTGCTCTACCCGACCGGGCACCTGCTCGCGGGCCGCTGGCGGGCCGTCGCCGTCGTCGTCGCCTGCGCCTCGCTGGCCCTCCCGGTCGCGCTGCTGGTCGCCCCCGACACTGTCGTCTTCAGCGCCGGCGAGCCCGTCGGATCGACCGAGCTCGTGCCGTTCCCGTGGTCCGACGACGCTGCCGAGGTGGTGCTGCGCGTCGCACAGGTGATGACCCTCGGCTCCATCGTCGCCGCCGTCGCCCTCGTCTGGGTGCGCCACCGGCAGGCGTCGGCGACGGAGCGTACGCAGCTGCGGTGGCTGCTGTGGGCCGGGATCATGTGCGTGCTGATGGTCCTGGCAGCCGTGACGCTGTCGGTGGGCGGCGTCGTGACCGCGGTCCTCCTCGACGCGGCCGTCGCGGCGCTGGCCGTGTCGGTGACGATCGGCCTCGTGCGGCCCGGCCTGGGTGACGTGGACGCTCTCGTGGCGTGGACGCTGACGACCGCCGTGGTGGCGGCGTTCGTCGTCGCGGTCGACCTCGCCGTGCTCGCCGCCGGAACCGCGCTCCTCGGCGAGCGGCTCGACGAGCGCGACGTCACCCTGGTGGTCCTGGTGCTCGCGGTCGTCGTCTACGGCCCCCTGCGCAGCTGGCTCGGCGGGCTGGTGCACCGGCTGCTGCTGGGCCGTCGCGGCGACCGCTACGGCGCGGTGTCGTCGCTCGCCGCCCGGCTCGAGACGACCGGCAGCGTCGACGAGCAGCTCCCCGCCCTCGCCGGGGCGGTCGCCGACACCTTCAAGGTCGGCTACGTGCGCGTCGAGGTGCTCACCCCCGACGGCGGCCGCCTGGCCGCCGCGCACGGCGACGAGCCCGCCGAGGTGCAGGAGATCGACATCGCCTACCGCGACGAGCGCATCGGCCGCCTCGCCCTGCCGGTGCAGGGGTTCCGGTCGATGCTGTCGCACCGCGACCAGGGGCTGCTCGTCGACCTCGTCCGCCAGGCGGCCGTGGCGATCCGCGCCCGGCTCCTCGCCTCCGAGCTGCAGGAGAGCCGCGAGCGCCTCGTGATCGGCCGCGAGGACGACCGCCGACGGATCCGCCGCGACCTCCACGACGGCCTCGGCCCCGCGCTGGGCGGCGTCGCCCTCCGGTTGCAGGCCGCCGGCAACGCGATCGACGCCGACCCCGTCCGCGCCCGCGACCTGGTGGCGCTGGCCCGCACCGAGGTGGGCGAGGCGCTCGACGACGTACGCCGCCTCGTGCACGACCTGCGCCCACCGGCCCTCGACGACCTCGGCCTCGAGGCCGCCGTGCGGCAGCAGGCCGAGCGGGTGCGGTCGGAGGTCGAGGTGACGGTCGCCGCCGAGGACCTGTCCGGCCTGCCCGCCGCCGTCGAGGTGGCCGCCTACCGGATCGTGTCGGAGGCGCTGACCAACGTGGTCAGGCACGCCGGCGCCCGCCGGGCCGACGTACGCCTCGAGGCCGGGTCGTCCGCGCTCACGGTCACCGTCGCCGACGACGGCCGTGGCATCGCCGAGGACGTCACCGCCGGGGTGGGGCTGCTGTCGCTGCGCGAGCGGGCCGAGGAGCTCGGCGGGCGGTGCGAGGTGCGGTGCCCCGAGGGCGGCGGCACGACCGTGCGCGCGGTGCTGCCCTACGGCGCCGGGGTCGTCCACACTGAGGACCCCACCGATCTCCACCCGGACGTGGAGAGGAGCGCCCGATGACCGCACCGATCCGGCTGCTGATCGCCGACGACCACCCGGTCTACCGCGACGGCCTGGCCTCGCTGCTCGACCCGCTGCCGGAGATCGAGGTCGTCGCCCGCGCCTCCGACGGGGCCGAGGCGGTCGCCCTGGCCGCCGAGCACCGGCCCGACGTGGTGGTCATGGACGTGCAGATGCCGGTGATGAACGGCATCGAGGCCACCCGCGAGGTCGTCGCCGCGCACCCGGGCACCGGCGTGCTCGTGCTGACGATGGGCGAGGACGACGGCACCGTGCTGTCGGCCCTGCGCGCCGGGGCTCGGGGCTACCTCCGCAAGGGCGCCGAGCAGGACGAGATCGTCCGGGCGATCTCGACGGTCCACGGCGGCGGCGTCGTCTTCGGCGCCTCGCTGGCGGCCCGGATCGCGGAGGTGCTCACGCCGCCCGCCCGTCCCGAGCGACCGTTCCCCGAGCTGACCGAGCGGGAGACCGAGGTGCTCGACCTGATCGCCGCGGGGCGCTCCAACCCGCAGATCGCGCAGGAGCTGTTCCTGTCCCCCAAGACCATCCGCAACAACATCACCAGCATCCTCGCCAAGCTCCAGGCCACCGACCGGGCCGACGTCATCATCCGGGCGAGGGACGCCGGCCTCGGCAGGCACTAGATTCCGGACATGGAGCGCACCGACGCGGCCGAGAGCCGTGAGAAGAACGACGGGCTCGACCCGTTCGAGAGGTTCGTCGAGCTGTCGACGAAGGCGATCAGCCGGGCGCCGTTCTTCGCGGTCGTGGTCGCGGTGCTGGTCATCTGGGCGGCGAGCTACCCGCTGTGGGGGTCCACCACCAAGTGGGAGCTGGCGATCCACACCTTCGGCGCGGTGCTGTCCCTGCTGCTGCTCGTGCTGCTCGAGAACGCCGGGCGCCGCAACACCGAGGCGATGCAGGAGAAGCTCAACGTCATCGCCGAGGCCCTCGCCGCGCTGATGGACTCACGCGCCGCCGACGACCCCTCGCTGCGCAAGGCCGCCGACGACCTCCGCGACGCGGTCGGGCTCGAGGAGCGCCACTAGCCCACCAGCAGGCGCAGCGTCTCCTCGCGCGCCGGCGACGTGCGTACGTCCGTCCCCGTCGCCGCGCCCGCCACGGGGTGCACCATCACCTCGTCGACGCCGTACTCCTGGGCGAGCTCCTCGAGGCGCGTACGCGCCTGGGCGGGCGAGCCGACGATCCAGCGCGCGGCCATGGCGTGGCCCAGCGAGCGCTGGTCGGGTGTCATCTCCACTGCTTCGGCCTGCTCGACGAGGCGCTGCGGGTGGAGCGGGGCGCCGGTGCGGAGCGCGATCATCTGCTGCACGTTGGGCAGCGCCCGGCGGTGCGCCTCCTCCTCGGTCTCGGCCACGACGGCGTTGACGGTGAGGAAGGTGCGCGGCTCGGGGTGCTCCGGCGAGGGCCGGTAGGACGAGCGGTAGAGATCCAGGGCGACGCCGGTGCCCTCCCCGGAGAAGTGGTGCGCGAAGACGTACGGCAGACCCTTCTCCGCGGCGAGCCGGGCGGAGTAGTCGGACGAGCCGAGGAGCCACATGTCGGCGACCGACCGGGCCGACGGCGTCGCGCGCAGCGGCTGGCGGCGCGGGCCGATCTGCAGCTCGACCCCCTCGGTGGTCATCAGCGTGCGGACGTCCTCGACGTACTCGGCGAACCTGCTCACCGCCTCGTCCGCGGACTCCGCGCTGCCGCCGCGCAGGACGTACCTGGTCAGCGGGTCGGTGCCGGGGGCGCGGCCGATGCCGAGGTCGATGCGGCCGGGGTGGGCCGCCTCGAGCAGCGCGAACTGCTCGGCCACCACGAGCGGTGCGTGGTTGGGGAGCATCACGCCGCCGGAGCCGACCCGGATGCGCTCGGTCGCCGCGGCCAGCATCGCGATCAGGACCGGCGGGTTGGTGGCCGCGACGGCCGGCATGTTGTGGTGCTCGGCGACCCAGTAGCGGCGGTAGCCGAGCTCGTCGGCGACCTGCGCGAGGCCGCGTGACGCGGCGATCGCGTCGCCGGTGGTCTGGTCGCTGCGGACGGGCACGAGGTCGAGCACGGAGAGGGCGGTCACTGTCTGCCCAGCGCCTCCGGGGGTGCGGATATTCCGATTGACCTCACGTGCACCTGAGGTCCTACCGTCTCGACAGTGAGCACGACCACCACCACCACCACCGAGCCGCGGGAGCGGATCCTCTCCCCCGCCTATGCCGCGACGACGGTCGCGATGTTCGGCCTGATCGCCTTCGTGGCCTTCGAGGCGATGGCCGTCACGACCGTGATGCCGACCGTCGCGCGCGACCTCGGCGGGCTCGAGCTGTACGCCCTCGCGTTCGCCGCGCCGCTCGCGAGCGGGGTCGTCGGGATGGTCGCCGCCGGCATGTGGAGCGACCGCACCGGACCGGTGGTGCCGTTGCTGGCGTCGCTGGCGCTGTTCTCGGCCGGCCTGCTCGTGTGCGGCCTGGCGCCGTCGATGGAGGTCCTGCTCGCCGGCCGGGTGCTGCAGGGGCTCGGGGGCGGCGCGCTCACCGTGGGGCTCTACGTGGTCGTCGGGCTGGTCTTCCCGGCCACGTTGCGACCGGCGGTCTTCGCCTCGTTCGCGGCCGCGTGGGTGCTGCCGGCGCTGTTCGGCCCGGGGCTCGCGGCACTGGTCGCGGACGCCTGGTCCTGGCGCTGGGTCTTCCTCGGCACGGTCGCCTTCGTGGCGGTCGCGCTGCTGCTGCTCGCCCCCGCGCTGCGCGGGCTGGAGCCTCACGCCGAGGGCGTGACCACCCCGTCCGTACGCCTGTGGTGGGCCGGGCTCGGCGCGGTGGCGGTGCTCGTGCTGGAGCTGGCCGGCTCGGCGCGCGGGGTCGCCGCCCTCGGTGCGGTCGCGGCGCTGGCGGGGGTCTGGGTCTCGCTCGGCCGGCTGCTGCCGCCCGGCAGCCGTACGCTCCGCCGCGGGCTGCCCGCGGTGGTCGCCACCCGCGGCCTGCTCGCCGGGACGTTCTTCTGCGCCGAGGCCTACATCGTGTACGTCCTGCAGGACCACTGGGACCTGTCGCCGGGCCGCGCCGGCATCGCGCTGACCTGCGTCGGGCTCGTGTGGGCCGCCTCCAGCCAGGTGCAGTCCCGGCTCGGTGAGCGCGTCTCGCACACGCGCGCCATGGTGGTCGGCACGGGCCTCGTGCTCACCGGCCTGACCGCGCTCGCCGCGTCCGTGCTGGCCCACGACGCCGGCGCGCACCCGTCCGCGCTGCTGCCGGCAGCGGCGTACGTCCTGGCCGGCGCGGGCATGGGATTCGCCTACCCGCGCACCGGGGTGGCGATGCTGGAGGCGTCGACCGACCGCGACCGGGGCTCCAACTCCTCAGCCCTGACGGTGGCCGACTCGCTCGGCGCCGCGCTGGCGCTGTCGGTGGCCGGGGCCGCGTTCGCTGCGGCCGAGCGGCAGGGCCTCGACCCGTTCCTGACGGTCTTCGCCTTCGCGGCCCTCGCGGCGGTGCTCGGGGTGCTGGCGGCGTCGCGGACGCGTACGGCCTGAGTCCGGCCGGCCCCACGGGGGTCGGGGCCGACCGGACGGATCGAGGGAGCCGTCAGGCCCCGGTTCAGGAGGCCTGCTCGAGGGTGGGGTAGTCGGTGTAGCCCTCGGCGCCACCGCCGTAGAAGGTGTCGGGGTTCGGCGCGTTGAGCTCCGCCCCGGCCCGCCAGCGCTCCGCGAGGTCGGGGTTGGCGAGGAACTGCCGACCCACGACGACCGCGTCGGCGAGCCCGGTCTCGAGCAGCTGCTCGACCGACTCGAGCGTGGTGAGGTCGCCGAAGCCGTCGTTGAGGAGCACGACGCCGTCGAAGCGCTCGCGCAGGTCGCGGACCAGCGACTCGAGCGGCTCGAGCGGGCTGGCCAGCAGGCTCAGGTAGGCGAGGCCGAGCGGGGAGACGGCATCGACCACGGCTCGGTAGGTGGCGGTCAGGTCGGCGCCGATCTCCTCGCCGATGCCGTTGAACTGGTGCGCCGGGCTCAGCCGCAGGCCGACCCGCTCCGCGCCGATCGCCTCGGCGACGGCCGTGACGACCTCGATGACGAAGCGCGCGCGGTTCTCCGGCGAGCCGCCGTAGACGTCGTCGCGCAGGTTGACCGTCGGGTCGAGGAACTGGTGGAGCAGGTAGCCGTTGGCCGCGTGCACCTCGACACCGTCGAGGCCGGCCGCGACGGCGTTGCGGGCCGCGGTGACGAAGTCGGCGACCAGGCCGGCGACCTCGTCGCTCTCGGGGGCGCGGGGCACGTCGTGGGGCTTCGGCCCGGATGCGGTCACCATGTCACCCGGGGCCTGCACGGCGCTCGGGGCGACCGTCTCGACGCCGTCCTTGTTGTCGGCGTGGGCGATGCGACCGGCGTGCATGAGCTGCGCGACGATCACGCCGTCGCGGGCGTGCACTGCGTCGGCGACGAGACGCCAACCGGCGACCTGCTCGTCGGTGTAGAGGCCCGGCACGTCCAGGTAGCCCTGGCCGACGTGGCTGGGGGCGGTCCCCTCGGTGACGATCAGCCCGGCGCCGGCTCGCTGCGCGTAGTACTCCGCGTTGAGCTCGGTGGGGGCGTTGCCCTCCCCGGCGCGGTTGCGGGTCAGCGGGGCCATCACGAAGCGCTGCGGGAGCTTCCAGGGGCCGACGGCGAGGGGCTCGAATGCACGGGACATGGAAGGACTGCCTCCAGAAAGGTTGAGGACTGTACGACTCCCTCAGCCAGCCGACGGCCGTCGATGTTCCCCGACGAGATCAGGCTCACACGCCTGCGCGGCCCCGCATCCGTCCGGGAAGCACCACCTGGAAGAGCGGGATCGGGGAGCGCCGGCCTGCCCAGGGCGAGCCAGCACTCCCCGATCCCGGGAGGGCTCAGACGAGCTCCGGCTCCGTCTTCTCCCGCACCTCGTCCTCGGTGACGCCGGGGGCGAGCTCGACCAGCTTGAGCGCGCGGTCACCGAGGGTGCCCGACGGCGCCACCTCACCCGTCGCGGGGTCGATCACGTCGATGACGGCCAGGTCGGTGATGATCCGCTGCACCACGCGCTTGCCGGTGTAGGGCAGGTCGCACTCGTCGAGGATCTTCAGCGACCCGTCCTTGGCGGTGTGCTCCATCAGCACGATCACCCGCTTGGCCCCGTGGACCAGGTCCATCGCGCCGCCCATGCCCTTGACCATCTTTCCGGGGATCATCCAGTTGGCGATGTCACCGACCGCGGAGACCTGCATCGCACCGAGGATCGCGGCGTCGATCTTGCCGCCGCGGATCATCCCGAACGACTGCGCGGAGTCGAAGAACGACGCACCCTTGCGCAGCGTCACCGTCTCCTTGCCCGCGTTGATCAGGTCGGGGTCCTCCTCGCCCTCGAAGGGGTAGGCCCCCACCCCGAGGATGCCGTTCTCCGACTGCAGCACCAGCTCCACGTCGTCGGCGACGTAGTTGGGCACCAGCGTCGGCAACCCGATCCCGAGGTTGACGTACGACCCGTCCTTGAGCTCCGAGGCCGCCCGCGCGGCCATCTCCTCACGCGTCCATGCCATGCCGCTCAGCCTCCCAGTCCGTGCGTCGCCGCGTCGTCAGCGGGAGCAGCACCCGCCCCGTCAGAAGTGGGCCGTGGTCGCGTCGTGACCCGCTCGATCCTCTTGTCCGTGGCCTGCTCCGGGGTCAGCTCCACGACCCGCTGCACGTAGACACCCGGGGTGTGGATGTCGTTGGGGTCGAGCTCGCCGGGTTCGACCAGGTGCTCGACCTCCGCGATCGTCACCCGCCCGCACATCGCGGCGAGCGGGTTGAAGTTGCGCGCGGACTGCCGGTAGATCAGGTTGCCGTGCCGGTCGCCCTTCCAGGCCCGTACGAGCCCGAAGTCGGCCACGATCGCCTCCTCGAGGACGTACTCCCTGTCCCCTTCGGCGGTGGAGAACACCTTGGTCTCCTTCGGCGGCGAGCTCACGACGACGTTGCCCTCGGAGTCGTACTTCCACGGCAGGCCGCCCTCGGCGACCTGGGTGCCGACACCGGTCGCGGTGTAGAAGCCCGGGATCCCCGAGCCGCCCGCGCGCATCCGCTCGGCCAGCGTGCCCTGCGGGGTCAGCTCGACCTCGAGCTCGCCGTGCAGGTACTGCCGCGCGAACTCCTTGTTCTCCCCCACGTAGGAGGAGATCATCCGCCGGATCCGCTTGGCGAACAGCAGCCTGCCCAGCCCCCACTCGTCCACGCCGCAGTTGTTCGACACCGCCTCGAGGTCGGTCGTGCCGGCCTCGAGCAGCGCGTCGATGAGCACCGACGGGATGCCGGAGAGGCCGAAGCCGCCGACCGCGAGGGTCGCACCGTCCGGGATGTCAGCGACCGCCTCGGCCGCGGAAGAGACCACTTTGTCCATGCCCGAGACCCTAGCGGCCATGTGACCGACGCCACCGTGTGGGCAGGGACCACAGTCCGGGGCGTCTGGTGTGTGGATCAGCCGGGCCCGGGGGGAGGCACCCTCCCCGGACCCGGCTGAGTCTCGGTGCCGGCCGTGCTGCGCCGGCAGGTCGCGTCAGCGCTTCGCCAGGCGCTCCCTCACCTGGGCCAGCAGGGCCGCGCGCAGCTCGCCGTCCAGCTTGGTGCGGACCAGCTTGCGCAGCTGCTTCAGCTCCTTCCTCGCCGCCTTGCGGTCGCCGGAGCGCTCGGCCTTGCGGGCGTCCTTGTCGGCCTGGAGCAGCTTGTTGGCGAGCTTCGGCCCGATCTCGTCGCCGGCGGCCAGTGCCTTCACCACCTTGGTGAGCGACTTCCCGGTCGCCTGCACGGTGAAGACCACCGTCTGCGACCTGGTGTTGCCGGCCACGTCCGTCGCGGTGACGGTCAGGACGTGGCGACCGGTGGAGAGCGTCCACATGGACCACTCGCCCGCCTGGACCGCCTCGCCGTCGAGCGTGGCCCGTACGCCGCGGACCCCGGACGTCGCGTCCGTCGCCGTCCACGTCACCGACGCCTGCTGGTGGCTGGGGTAGGTGCGTGCCCGGATCCCGGAGATCGCGACCTCCGGCTCACCGGTGTCGACCGCGATCTCGCGCGACTGCGCCGTCTCGACGTTGCCGGCCTCGTCGACCGACCGCACCTCCAGGACCTGACGGCCCTGCGCGGTGACGGTGAACGGAGCGGTGTACGCCGTCCACGCGCCGCTGCCGAGGCGGTACTCGGTGCGTGCCACCCCGGACCCGGCGTCGGTCGCGCTGAGCGTGACCTTCGGAGCCGAGGTGAACCAGCCGGCGCTGCCGTCGGGCGAGGTCGGGTCGGTCCGCACGGTGGTCACCGGTGCCGTGGTGTCGGCGGGCGGACCGTCGACGGTGACGTCGATGGACCCGGCCTCCTCCATGTTGCCCGCGACGTCGGTCGAGCGGTACCCGACCGTGTGCTCACCGGCTCCGGTCACGACGACCGGGTCGGCGTACACCGTCCAGTCGCCGCCGTCGAGGCGGTACTCCGTGGAGGCCACGCCGGACGTGGCGTCGCTGGCCTCCAGCACGACCCGTACGCCGTCGCCGGCCTTCTCCTGGGTCGCCCCCGTCGCCGGGGTGACCGTGTCGACCGCCACCTCCGAGGCCTGCACGTCCTCCTGGTTGCCCGCCTCGTCGGTCGAGCGGAACTCGACGGTGTGCTCCCCGTCGGGGACCTCCACCGCGGCCTCGTAGGTAGTCCAGGCACCGTCGTTGATCCGGTACTCGGTCGACGCGGCACCCGAGCCGTCGTCCTCCGCGTCCAGGGTGAAGCTCGGTCCGGTGACGTACCAGCCCTCCTCGCCGTCGGCCTCGGCCGGTGACCAGGTGATGGTCGTGGTCGGCGCGTCGGTGTCGGCGGCCTCGACGACGACCTCGATGCTCTTCGTCGCCTCCTCGTTGCCGGCCACGTCGGTCGAGCGGAACTCGACCGTGTGGGTGCCGGGCTCGGTGACGGTGAACGGACCGGTGTAGGCGGTCCACGCACCCTCGTCGACGCGGTACTCGGTGGAGGCCACACCCGACCCGCCGGACTCGTCGGTCGCGGTCAGCGTGACCCGCACGCCGCCCTCGACCACGGCCTGGCCGGCGGTGGTGACCGGCGCGGTCGTGTCGACCGGCGGCTCCTCCCCTCCGTCGAGGTGGAAGTGGTCGAACTCGACCGTGACCGGCTCCTCCTGGTCGGGACCGATCGCCATCAGGCCGATGGAGTTGAGCGGTCCGTCATAGGTGATGCCGTCGCCGACGGGCGTCCAGGAGGCACCCGCGGTCGACTTCACCGCGGCGGTGTACCTCGTGCCGGCCTTGGTCACCTGCACCCACCAGTAGCCGCTCTCGGTGGTGTCGGCGATGTTGACCTGGTCGCCGCCGCTGACGCCGGCGCCCCCCTTCTCCGCGGCCAGCTCGGCACGCAGGTCGAGCGCAGCGCCCGGCGCGTTGTAGGCGACGATGTCGGCCTTGGCGTAGTTGTCGTCATCGCCGTACATCAGCAGCCCGGCCAGCTGCCAGCGGTGCTTGAGCGGGGCCTTGAGCTTGGTCTCGGCCACCCAGTCACCCTCGGGCGCGTCCTGCAGGATGAAGTTGCGCGGCTGGACCGGGTTGTTGCCGTTGATGTCACCCGGCTCCGTCACGATCTTGAGGTGACCGTCCGCCACCGACTCGGTGTTCGAGCTGTAGCGCACCGACTCCGCCCAGCGGCAGCCGTCGAGCGCACTGCCGTCGAACTCGTCGTCGGCCTCGACCGCGGGAGCCGTACGGTCCGGGGTCACCCGGAACCAGTCGACCTGCGCCACGCGCGGCGTGGTGCCGAGGTCACCGGCCGCCATCAGCCCGATCCGTGCAGCCGACCCGGTCTTGAGGTCGAGCGTGCCGGTCAGCGCGGTCCAGGCGGCCCCGTCGGCGGAGTACGCCCCGCTGAGCTTGCCCGCGACGTTGGTGAGCCGCAGGTGGATCGTGCTCGGGAAGTCCGCCGCCACGACGGGCGCGGCGGGCGTGGTGCGCGAGCCGTTGGTCTCCGACTGGAACTCCACGAGCCGGGTCCCGTTCTGGTGCCGCACGAACGCGAGCTTGTTGTACTCGTCGTCCGACTGGTGCACGACCAGGCCGGCCCACTGCCAGTGGGAGCTGTGCTCCAGCGTGATCTTCGTGGTCGCGGTCCAGTCACCGGCGGGCACCGGCTGCCCGGCGAAGCTCACCGGTCCGGGGCTCGCCTCGTTGATGTCACCGGTCGTGACGGGCAGGCGGAGCGAGCCGCCGGCCTGCGTGATCGGTGCACCGGGGGCGTTGCGCATCGCCCACTTGGGCAGCAGCGCCGGGGAGTCGAACTCGTCGGAGACGGGTCCGGTGACGCAGCTGAGCGGCTCGCTCGGGGTCTCCGGCTCGGGCTCCGGCTCCTGCGGGTCGCTGTCGATCGCGAACTGCGAGAAGTCGGCCGTCCGGACGCCTGACTCGTGGGCCATGATGAACATGCCGACGTCCTGCGTGCTGGCGATGCCGGCCAGGGTGACGGCCGCGCCGACCTGGGTCCACGACGTTCCGTTGTTGGACCAGTACGCCGACACCTCGTTGCCGCGGCGGCTGAGCTTCAGCCACTTGGGCACCGTGCTGGTGCCGCCGGCGACGGACGCGTTGAGCTGGCCGTTGCCGTCGGGGTCGGTGAGGAACTCCATCCCGTTGGCGCGGCGCCACGCGAGCATGGCGTAGCCGGGCGAGGTGCCGGGCTGCGTCATGTCGTTGCGGATGATGAGACCGGCCTTGCCGGAGTTGTTGAGGAGCGTGCTGGCGTCGACCCGCACGATGGCGTCGTACTCCTCGTCACCGCCTCCCGGCTTGAACAGCGTCGTGTACTGGTCCGTCCCCTGCCAGGCGTTGGCGCCGGCACCGGAGATCCGGAACGCACCCGCGGCGAGGCGCTCGAACTCGCCGTTGACGTTGCTGAAGGGGACCAGGTCGCCGAAGAGCTCGCCCACCTGCACCTGCACGAGCCGTGACGTGGTGGCGTTCCCCTCGTCGTCGGTCGCCCTCGCAGTCAGCTCGTAGAGCCCCTCCTCGGCCGGAGCGGTCCACGTCGCGGCGTACGGCGCGGTGTCGTCCTCGCCGATCTTGGTGTCACCGGCGAAGAACTCGACCTTCGTGACCGAGCCGTCGGCGTCGGACGCGTCGGCGGCCACGGCCACCTCGGCGCCGGGGTCGAGCTTGTCACCGTCGACCGGCTCGGTGATGGAGACGACCGGCTTGGCGGTGGGCGAGATGCCCTGGCCGACGGCCTCGAAGAAGTTGAGCTTGATGTCGCCCGCCCCGGTGAAGACCAGGTGGAGGTCCATCGACTCGTCGCCGAGACCGCTGACGTCGACCGCGACGTCACGGAACTGCTGGCCGGTGGCCGGGACCTCCGCGGTCCCCACGACCTCACCGGTCGGGCTGCCCTTGCGCAGCTCGATGGTGCCGCCGGCGGCCGCCGCCTGGACGCGCAGGTGGAAGGCGTCGATCCGGTGGAAGCTCACCGGCTCGAAGCTCACCCACGCGCCGCCCTTGCCGACCACGACCTGGCCGCCGCCGGCCGGGTCGCGTCCGGGCGCCACGGTGGCGGTGTCCGACTTGGCGTCGAACCACTCGGCCTGCCGCAGCTTGGGGAAGATCACCGACGTGTCGGAGCCCAGGAGCGGGTTCTCCCCGTCGGCACCTCCGGTGTCGGTGTAGCGGGCGTCGATGGCGTAGAAGATGTTCTCGTCCGCCGCGTGGCCGCCCACGCTGGTCTCGGTGCTGCCGGTCAGGCCGCGGGAGGCGACCAGCGGGTGCGCGTGGTCGTCGTGGCCGAGGGCAGGCTGCACCTCGACGGCCTGCGGGTCGATCGACTCCTCCTCCGGGTCGGTCACTTGGACCTGCCAGCTGATCTCGTCGCCGAAGTCGAAGAACGAGCCGTCCGGCGGGGTCTCGAGCTCGACCACCGGGCGCGTGTTGCCGACCGTGATCGGCGCCGTCGTCGTACCGGTCTTGCCGGCCGGGTCGGTGACGGTCAGGCGGGCGTCGAAGACCCCCTCGGAGGTGTAGGTGTGGGAGGCCGTCGCACCGGTGGCGTCGGTGGTGCCGTCGCCGTCGAAGTCCCACTCGTAGGTGAGCGCCTCGTCCTCGGGGTCGGTCGAGCCGCTGCCGTCGAAGGTCACCTCGAGCGGAGCCTGGCCGGAGTCGGGTGCGGCGTCGACGCGGGCGACCGGGGATCGGGAGCCGCTGATGTAGTCGATGCGGTAGAGGCCGGACGTGGG
This sequence comes from Nocardioides ganghwensis, assembly GCF_014779655.1. GTDB lineage: Bacteria > Actinomycetota > Actinomycetes > Propionibacteriales > Nocardioidaceae > Nocardioides > Nocardioides ganghwensis. The sequence goes on along the minus strand of NZ_JACXYX010000009.1, from coordinate 56,757 downwards.
GTTGTCACGTCCGTATCCGCCGCCCCAGTCGAGGACGTACATCGAGCCGTCGGGGCCGAACTTGGAGTCGATCGGAGCCAGGAACGGCACGTCGGGCAGGAACGGGTTGACCTTCTCCACCTGGGAGCCCTGCGCGGCGGCAGGGTTCTTCAGCTGGATGTTGTACATCTTGTTGCGGGCCCAGTCGTAGAAGAACGGCTTGCCGTCGAACGACTCGGGGAACTTGGTGTCGGACTCCAGGTTCTCGTCGTAGCGGTAGATCGGTCCGCCCATCGGGGCCAGGCCGCCACCCTGCGGGATCGCGCCCACCGAGGACCGGCGGTAGCCGTAGTACATGTCCGCGGCGCGGGCCGGGGGCAGGTTGGTCAGGCCGGTGTTGCGCACCGAGTCGTTGACCGGGTTGGCGCAGTCGAAGAAGTCGCCCACGACCGGCGGGTTGAGCGGCGTGGTGCTGCCGTAGTCGACGTCGCGGAACGGCTCGCCGTTGGGGTACTGGCCGTTGTGGTTGCCGCCCATGCACAGCGGCCAGCCGTAGTTGCCGGCGCTCTTGATGAGGTTCCACTCGGCGATGCCCGCGGGGCCGCGGGTCGCGGGGGCGTCGGTGCCGTTGTCGGGCGAGTAGTCGGCCATGCTCAGCCAGCCGGTCTCACTGTCGACGGAGAAGCGGAACGGGTTGCGGAAGCCCATCGCGTAGATCTCGGGGAGCGTCTTGTCGCGGCCGACGTCCTCGGACTCGGGGAACAGGTTGCCCTCGGGGATGGTGTAGCTCGAGCCGACACCGGGCTCGCCCGGCTCGTCGAGCGGGGTGATCCGCAGGATCTTGCCGCGCAGGTCGTTGGTGTTGGCCGAGGTCTCGCGGGCGTCGTGGAACGTGCCGGCGCGCTCGGACAGCGGGGCGTACCCGCCGGACGGCTCGGAGTGCGGGTTGACGTCGTCACCGACGCCGATGAAGAGCGTGCCGTCGTCGTCGATGTCGAGGCCGCCACCGGTGTGGCCGGGCTCGTCGGGCAGGCGCCGCGCGGGGATGCGGATGATCACTTTCTCCGAGGCGGGGTCGACCGACCCGTTCTCGAAGGTGAAGCGGGAGACGGTCGACCAGAAGTTGTCCGGGGAGGAGTCGTCGGGCGAGGCCGCCGAGCGGTAGAGGAAGATGTGGCCGTTGGTCGCGAAGTCCGGGTCGAGCGCGACTCCGAGGAGGCCGTCCTCACCACCGGAGTAGACCGGCAGCGACAGCACGGTCGTGACCGCCTGGCTGACCGGGTCGTACATGCGCAGCTGGCCGCGGACGAGCTCGGTGTAGAAGACCTTGCCGTCGTCGGCGACGTCGATGGCGAAGGGCGCCGAGGTGTTCTGGTCGAGCGGGATGCGCTCGTAGTTGCTCCACACGGTGCCGCCGCAGTCGCCCTCGTCGAGGCCCGCGACGTACTTCACGCCGCCGATGATCATGTCCATGAACTCGGGCTCGTCGTAGTTCTTGGGGAAGTGGCCCAGCGCGGTGCTCCAGAAGCGACCGCCGTCGTAGGGCTTGCACCAGGTGATCGGGTGGTCGTAGCCCTGGGCGTTGGAGCCGGGGTTGTAGGTCGACTCGTCCATCGTCTGCAGCACGTGGGCCTCGCCGCGGACGTTGCGGTTGAAGTTGTACCACTCGTCGTTGCGCATCCACCGCGTCACCTTGGCGGTGCCCTGGAAGTGCTCGGTGGAGGGGTGGGTGACGTCCTCGTTGCGCACCACCGCGGGGATGTCCTGTGCGGAGTGACCGGGCATCAGCGCGCCGATCATGCCGTCCCACCACGGGTAGTTGCCTCGCATGTCGGTGGCGTTGTGGATCGCCGCGATGCCGCCGCCGGCCTGCATCCACCGCTCCATGGCGGCCTTCTCCGCCGCGGTCCACGGGTCGCCGTTGATCTGGAAGGCGATCATCGCGTCGAACTGCGCGAGGTTCTCGTCGGTGAAGACCGAGGAGTCGGAGGAGACCGTGACGGTCATCCCCTCCGCCTCCAGCGCCGCCTTGATCTTGGGCGTGCCGTAGGCGATCGCCTCGTCGTGCCACGGACCGGCGGGCGCCTCGTTGAAGAGCAGGACGTGGCCGTGGCCCTCGTGCGCCTGCGCAGGAGCGGCGACGACGGCGCCGAGCAGCACGCTGCCGACGAGAGCCAGTACGGCGAGCAGGGCGGTGCCGGCGCGCGAGCGCCGGCCGGTTGATCCTCGCGGGATCGATCGCGGGGTGGTGGACATCCCAGGGCCTCCAGGGTGCAGACGGGTGGCAGGCGGCGAGTGAGGTCGCGCTGTGACATGGGTCACGAGTGGTGTGGCGACGCTCGCAGACTTTTGTGCGTTGGTCAAGCAAAAGTTGTCCATGAGCGTCTAGAAGACGCCGGATCAGTCGTGGAACGCGCCGACGGGTCCTCCCACCCGCTGGCTATCCTCGGCTCGTGACCGCCCCCGCCGACCGGCCTGTCGACTGGCCGAAGGTGCGCCTGCACGTCGTCACCGGCAAGGGCGGCACCGGAAAGTCCACGGTCGCCGCCGCCCTCGCCCTCGCCCTCGCCGGCTCCGGGCGCAACGTGCTGCTCTGCGAGGTGGAGGGCCGCCAGGGGATCGCCCGGATGTTCGACGTCGACCCCCTCCCCTACGAGGAGCGCCGGATCACCAAGGGCGCCCCCGACGAGGACGGCCGGGCCGGGCAGGTCCACGCACTGCACATCGACGCCGAGTCGGCGCTCCTGGAGTACCTCTCGATGTACTACAAGCTCGGTCGCGCCGGGAAGGCGCTCGACCGCTTCGGCGTCATCGACTTCGCCACGACCATCGCCCCCGGCGTGCGCGACGTGCTGCTCACCGGCAAGGTCTACGAGGCGGTGCAGCGGCCCAGGGGCAACCGCAACCGGGAGCAGGTCACCTACGACGCCGTGGTGCTCGACGCGCCGCCCACCGGGCGGATCTGCCAGTTCCTCGGCGTCAACTCCGAGCTGGCCGGACTGGCGAAGGTCGGTCCGATCAAGTCGCAGGCCGACAAGGTGATGGAGCTGCTGCGCTCGCCGCGCACCGCCGTGCACCTCGTCACGATCCTCGAGGAGATGCCGGTGCAGGAGACGTCCGACGGGATCGCCGAGCTGCGCGCCGCGGGGCTGCCGGTCGGCGGGATCGTGGTCAACCTGGTCCGCCCGCAGGCGCTCAGCACGGGCGCCCTCGCACAGGTGCGCAACGACGCGGTCGACCCCACCGCCATCACCTCCGACCTCGCCCGCGCCCGGGTCGACGTCGACGCCGCGCTGGTCGAGTCGCTCGTCGCCGAGGCCCGCGACCACGCCGTACGCCGCCATCTCGAGGACGAGCAGCGCGCGCTCGTCGCGGCGGAGGGCCTGCCGACCTACGAGCTGCCGCGCATCGCCGGCGGCATCGACCACGGCGCGCTCGTCGAGCTCGCCCAGCTCCTGCGCACCCAGGGGATGGCATGAAGGTCACCCCACCCGTGCTCGACATCGACGCGCTCCTGGACGACCGGACCACCGAGATCATCGTGTGCTGCGGGTCGGGCGGCGTCGGGAAGACCACCACGTCGGCCGCGCTGGCGCTGCGCGCGGCCGAGCGGGGCCGCAAGGTCGTGGTGCTGACCATCGACCCGGCGCGACGGCTCGCCCAGTCGATGGGCATCGAGCAGCTCGACAACACCCCGCGGCCCGTCCCGGGCGTCGGCGCCGGGGCCGGCGGCTCGCTCGACGCGATGATGCTGGACATGAAGCGGACCTTCGACGAGGTCGTCGAGTCGCAGGCCAGCCCGGAGAAGGCCCGGCAGATCCTGGAGAACCCGTTCTACGTCGCGCTGTCGAGCTCGTTCGCCGGGACCCAGGAGTACATGGCGATGGAGAAGCTCGGCCAGCTCCACCGGCAGGCGCTCGACGACGGCAGCCACGACCTGATCGTGGTCGACACCCCGCCGTCGCGCTCGGCGCTGGACTTCCTCGACGCCCCCGAGCGGCTCTCCAGCTTCCTCGACGGCCGGTTCATCCGGCTGCTGCTGGCCCCGGCCCGCGGCCCGGCGCGGTTGATGACGGCCGGCTTCTCGGTCGTCACGAACGCGCTGACCAAGATCCTCGGCGCCCAGGTGCTGCGTGACATGCAGACCTTCGTCGCCGCGTTCGACACGCTCTTCGGCGGGTTCCGGCAGCGGGCCGACCAGACCTTCGCCCTGCTCCAGGCCGACGGGACCGCGTTCGTCGTGGTCGCCGCACCCGAGCCGGACGCCCTGCGCGAGGCCGCCTACTTCGTGGACCGGCTGACCGACGACGAGATGCCGCTGGCCGGCCTGGTGGTCAACCGGGTCAGCCCGGCTGCGCGCACCGACCTGTCGGCCGAGGCGGCGATCACCGCCGCCGACCGGTTGCGGTCCGGCGACTCCTCGTCACTGACTGCCGGCCTGCTCCAGCTCCACGCGGACCGGGTCCGCATCGTCGAGCGCGAGCAGCACCTGTGCGAGCGGTTCGCGGCCTCGCACCCCCAGGTGCCGACGGCCTTCGTCCCGGCGCTGGCCGAGGACGTCCACGACCTCGACGGCCTGCGGACGATCGGCGAGGGCCTCGCGGACCAGGACGGGGTCAGACGCTGACGGAGCTGGACTCGACCTTGGTGCGGGCGGTCTCCAGGATGGAGCGCCACGACGAGTCCGGCCGGCGACGGAGCAGCGCACGGCGCTCACGCTCGGTCATGCCGCCCCAGACGCCCCACTCGATCTGGTTGTCCAGCGCCTCGGCCAGGCACTCCGTACGCACGGGGCAACCGGCGCAGACCTGCTTGGCCTTGTTCTGCTCCGCACCTCGCACGAAGAGTGCGTCCGGCGTGTCGCCCTTGCATGCGGCGCGCGCCGCCCAGTCCTCGACCCACATGATCTCAACCCCACGGTGTGTGTCGAGCCGGTCGGCCGCCCCCATAGCGGCCATCCCCGACTCCGCATGAAAAGTAAACGACCTGCCCCCGGTCCAGACAGGGCCGAGTGGCTCAAATCGCATAGTCCGATGTGACTACCCGGCTGCGCGGCTGGAATTGAAGGTGCTATGCGTCCTCCCCGTACTCTGGTGCCCATGCCAACACGCTCGTCCTCCCGTCCCGAGCGTCCGCAGGGACGCCCCGACGCCGGTCGTGTCGCCTCCCACCTCGCGGTCATGGGTGCCGTCGCGGTGGTCATGGGCGTGCTCGTGGCCTGCCTCGCCATCCCGTTCGCGGGCCTGGTGGGCGTGGCGGCCAAGGACGTCAGCAAGGGCATGGTCAACCTCCCGGAGTCCCTCGAGGCCAAGGACCTGTCGCAGAAGACCCGCATCTACGACGTCAACGGCAACCTCATCGCCTCGCTCTACGACCAGAACCGGATCAACGTCCCGCTGAGCTCGATCTCGCGGCCGATGGTCAAGGCGATCGTCGCGATCGAGGACTACCGCTTCTACGACCACGGCGCGCTCGACCTCAAGGGCACGCTGCGCGCGTTCATCACCAACCAGGCCAACGGCGGCGCCGTGCAGGGTGGCTCCTCGATCACCCAGCAGATGGTCAAGCAGACGCTGCTCTACCAGGCGGAGACCGACGAGGAGCGCCAGGCCGCCACCGAGGAGACGTACGCCCGCAAGATCCGCGAGCTGCGCTACGCGATCGCGTTCGAGAAGAACCACACCAAGGACTGGATCCTCGAGCGCTACCTCAACATCGCCTACTTCGGCGACGGCGCCTTCGGCGTCCAGTCCGCCGCGCGCCACTTCTTCTCCAAGAACGCCAAGGACCTCAACCTCCTCGAGTCGGCCACACTCGCCGGGCTGGTCAAGAACCCCGTCGGCTACGACCCGATCGACAACCCCGAGCGGGCCGAGAGCCGGCGCAACGTCGTGCTCGAGCGGATGGCGCAGCTCGGCATCCTCACCGAGAAGAAGGCCGAGCGCCTCAAGGGCAAGCCGATCGGGAAGACGCTCAAGATCGAGACCTCCCCCAACGGCTGCCAGCAGTCGCGGGCGCCGTTCTTCTGCGACTACGTCGTCAACTGGCTGCTCAAGGACCCCGTCCTCGGCGACACGCCCAAGGAGCGCCGCCGCACGCTCAACAACGGCGGCCTGACGATCAACACCACGATCGACCTCGACATGCAGAAGGCCGCCGACGAGGCGGTCTCGAGCCACGTCTTCCAGACCGACCAGGCCATCGGCGGCCTCGCCATGGTCGAGCCCGGAAGCGGCGACGTCCGCGCGATCGCGCAGTCGCGTCCGATGGGCAAGGACAAGAAGGGCGGCGAGACCTACCTCAACTACGTCGTCCCGAAGAAGTACGGCGACGCCAACGGCTTCCAGGCCGGCTCGACCTTCAAGGTCTTCGTCCTCGCCGAGGCGATCAACCAGGGCATCCCCCTGAGCACCACGATCAACTCGCCGCCTGAGATGAACATCCCCGACGAGGAGTTCGAGAACTGCGACGGCCCCTACGCCGGCGACGGCGAGGGCTGGAACGTCTCCAACTCCACCGGCTCGGGCACCTACAACCTCTACACCGGCACCCAGGAGTCGGTGAACACCTTCTTCGCCCAGCTCGAGGTGCAGACCGGCATGTGCGAGCCGCTCAAGCTCGCCGCCGACATGGGCGTCAAGGTGCCGCTCGCGCAGAAGGTGCCGTCGTGGATCCTCGGCGTCTCCGACAGCAACCCGCTCGAGATCGCCCAGGCCTACGCCACCTTCGCCGCCCGCGGCCTGCACTGCGAGCCACGTCCGGTCACCCAGGTGCTCGACTCCTCGGGCGGGGTGCTCAAGGACTTCCCCACCGAGTGCGAGCAGGTCATGCCCGGCGCCACCGCCGACGCGGTCAACGACATCCTGCGCGGCGTGATGGAGCCCGGCGGCTTCGGGTCGAACATCGCGATCGACAAGCCGTCGGCCGGCAAGACCGGCACCAACCAGAACAACATGTCGGTGTGGTTCGCGGGCTACACCCCCACCATCTCGACGGCCGCGATGGTCGCCGGCGCCAACGAGTTCGGTGAGTGGGTCAGCCTCAACGGCCAGGTCGTGGGCGGCGTACCGATCTACGAGGCCTTCGGCTCGACGGTCGCGGGACCGATCTGGGGCGACGCGATGGCGGCCATCTCGGCCAAGCTGCCCTACGAGGACTTCCAGGCGCCTCCCAGCGACGAGATCGCCGGCGTGCTGAGCACCGTGCCTGACGTCGCCGGCCAGAGCGTCGAGGCGGCCACCGCCACCTTGCAGGGTGCCGGGTTCACCGTCGCCGACGGTGGTCAGGTCGACTCCGAGATCCCCGCCGGGACCGTGGCCTACACCTCACCTTCCGGGGGCACCCAGCTCAGCAGCGGGGACACCGTCACGCTCTACACCTCGACCGGCACGGTCCCGCCGCCGCCCGACAGCTCCGGCGGCGGTGGCGGCGGTGGCGGCGGTGGCGGCGGGAACGGCGGGAACGGCAACGGCAACGGGGGGCGGGGCAACGGCAACGGCGGCGGCCGCGGCTGACGTCAGCCCAGCTGGCGGCGTACCTCCGCGGCGACGGCGCCGCCGTCGGCGCGACCCTTGACCTGCGGCGTCACCACGCCCATCACCTTGCCCATGGCGCGCATGCCCTCGTCGGCGGCGCCCGTCTGCGCGATCGCCGCGCTCACGAGGTCGGCGATCTCGGCCTCGCTGAGCTGCGCGGGGAGGTACTCGGCGATGACCTCGCCCTCGGCGGCCTCCTTGGCGGCCATCTCCGTGCGCCCGCCCTCCTCGAACGCCACCGCCGCCTCGCGGCGCCGCTTGGCCTCGGTGGAGAGCACGCCGATGATGTCGTCGTCGGAGAGCTCGCGGGACACCTTGCCGGCGACCTCCGCGTTGGTGATGGCGGTCAGCACCATCCGCAGGGTCGAGGAGCGCAGCTCGTCACGCGCCTTCATGGCGGTGGTGAGGTCGGCGCGGAGACGGTCCTTCAGGGCACTCATGGAACCCATTGTGGCAGCCTTGGCGAATGCCTTTCCTCCCCGCCGTACGCCGCACCCTCGCGCTCGGCGCCCTCGCCGGAGCAGGCGTGGCGACGTACGCCGCCTGGGAGGCGCGGCAGTACACCCTCCGCCACGTCACCGTCCCGCTGCTGCCGCCGGGGCACGAGCCGCTGAAGGTGCTGCACCTCAGCGACATCCACATGGCCCCCGACCAGCGGGCCAAGCAGGAGTGGCTGCGCGGACTCGCCGACCTCGAGCCCGACCTGGTCATCGACACCGGTGACAACCTCGCGCACATGCGCGCGGTGCCGGTCGTGGTCGACGCGCTCGGCGGGCTGCTCGACGTGCCGGGCGCCTACGTCCTGGGGTCCAACGACTACTACGCCCCCGGCATGCGCAACCCGCTGCGCTACCTGCTGCCCGACGACGGGAAGCGCAACACCTCGACGCCGCAGCTGCCGTGGCCGGACCTCAAGGACAGCCTCGACTCCGCCGGCTGGCTCGACCTGACCAACGGGTTCGGGACGCTGACCGTGGGCGGCACCCGGATCGCCTTCGCGGGCGTCGACGACCCGCACCTCAAGTACGACGACCTCGAGCGGGTCGCGGGGCCCGCAGACCCGGAGGCCGACGTACGCCTCGCGGTCGCGCACGCGCCCTACCTCCGCGTCCTCGACCGGTTCGCCGCCGACGGCTACGACGCGATCATCGCCGGCCACACCCACGGCGGACAGGTGTGCCTGCCGGGCGGGCGCGCACTCACGACCAACTGCGACCTCGAGCCGGCCCGTGCCCGCGGCCTGCACCGCCACCCGGCCGACTCCTCCCCCGGCGACGACGGCTCGTCCTGGCTGCACGTCTCGGCCGGGCTCGGCACCAACCCCTACGTACGCTTCCGCGTCGCCTGCCGGCCCGAGGCGACGCTGCTGACGCTCGTTCCCACTGCCTGATCCGGTGCGAGCGCGCGCCCGCCCGCAGAGTCCCCGCTCGAGCGGGGACTCCGGCACTGGGAGGGGGTTGCAACGCCCTCGGAGTGTCGGACTTCCCCCGCAAGTTCGATCCCGGCCGATGGGCGCGGGGCGATTTCGGGAGGCCCTGACCGCTCCGGTATGCTCGCCGACGTTGCCCTGACGAGTTCTCTCGGTCGGGGCGGCGGGCTGTGGCGCAGCTTGGTAGCGCGCCTCGTTCGGGACGAGGAGGCCGCAGGTTCAAATCCTGTCAGCCCGACATCCGGAGCCCCGGACCCACATCGCTGGGTCCGGGGCTCCTGTCATGTGGCACCCTGCCCCCATGGCAGACGGAACCGCAGACGACACGGGGACGGACGGCACGCCCCGCGGGGGTCCCTCGCTGGAGATGCCCTCCTTCACGCGGCGACGGAGGAAGGCCGAGGGGGCAGAGCCCGCGTCCGAGGCCGTCATGGACACCGCCGCGCCCGCGCCAGACGCCCCACCCGGGCCCGCGCCGGCCGCTCGCGTACGCCGACCGCTGCCCCGCCCGTCGCTGGCCGGCCTCCCCGCCGCGGCCGTCACGGGCGTCGTGGTGGGTGCCCTGGGCGTGCTGCTCGTCTGGCTGGCCGGCGTGGGGTGCGAGGCCGTACGCGGGACGTCGTCGTGCGGAGGCGGTCCGGGCCTTCTCGTGCTCGTCGTCGTCCTGGGTGTGCTCGCCTGGACGGGCAGCCTGCTGCTGCGCGTCCTCGCCGTGCCTGACGCCGGGTCAACGAGCGTCCTCGCAGTGGGGATCCTGGCGGTGCTGGTGATGGTCTTCCTGCTGGGCTCGCTCGAGCAGTGGTGGACGGCCGTCGCCGTCCCGGTGGCGGCGGTCGCGGCCTACTGCTCGGCGTGGTGGGTCACCACGGCCGTCGTCGGCGAGGACTGACCAGGACCGTCCGTCTCGGCGTGACGCCGTCCCTGGACCGCTGTGGTCGCCACGAGGGCCAGCACCGCGAGCATGCTGACCATCAGGGAGGGGACGGTCAGCGAGGCGACCAGCGCGTGCGGGCCGCGTTCCCATACGTCAGCGGTGTCCTTGTTGACCCATCCGTCCTCGCCCAACCTGACGACGGCCGTGACCAGCTCCAGGACCACCCCCACGACAGCCGCCGGCAACGACACCGACAGGACCCAACCGAGCACCCGCTGCGTCCGTGTAACGGCGGCTCGGCGGTAGCGCCAGGCGAGCACCGTCGCCGTGACGAGCAGGGGCATCTGGACGAGATGGAAACCGATGTGGAGGAAGCTGGTGTCCCCCATCGCGGCGAAGGGGAAGACCACGAGGAAAGCGATCCACACGAGTCCGAGCAGGATGAGCGGGGTGCGCACGGCAACCTCCTGGGGCAGGGAGCTGGATCCTCCTGAACCTAGGAAGCTGCACGTCAGCCGGCATCGGCCCTTTCGCCTAAGTCGCCCCTCCAGGCGAGCACCGCGTGCACCCGACGGTTCTCCAACGGGCCTTCGGGCAGGGCGAGCTTGGCGAAGACCGAGCGCAGGTGGGCGTCGACCGTACGCTCGGAGATGACGAGCCGCTCGGCGATGCCCGCGTTCGACAGGCCCTCCGCCAGCAGTCCGAGCACCTCGCTCTCCCGGGCGGTGAGCGGATCCAGGCGAGACGGGCCGCCACTCGCAGGGGTGGGCTCCACGGGCTCGGGAAGGGTGAGCGCACGGGAGCTCCCGACCACCACCAGCGCGAGCGCGGCGTACATCGCGGTGATGACCAGCGTAGCCGAGCCGTCCGTCGCGACCGCGCCGCACAGCATCACCAGGGCGGCGCCGGTCAGGCTGGCCAGCGCGACAGCGGCGAGTCTCCGCGTGGCCTCACCCGTGGCCCGGACCGCGGCGGCGAGGCTCACCGCCGGCCCCAGCAGCACTGTGGACAGGAAGGCCAGGTTGAGGGTCATCCCGATTCGGTCCCCCGGTCCCCAGTCGACGAGGACGTCTGCCTCGAGCGGCGCGAAGTCGCCGAAGAACAGCACGAACCCGGCCACGGCAGCGAGACCGAGGGCAGTCACCAGCACCAGGGGCCACCGCGCCAGGCCCCGTCCGAGGTAGCGCACCGCCAGCAGCGGCAGGAGGGAGAACGCCGCGATCAGCGGCAGGTGCCCGACGCCTCCGGCGACGGCCAGCGCCCATGCAACAGCGGAGTCCGGCGCAAGGCCCGACGCGAGGGAGGCGCCGGCGAGCAGGACGGGCCAGGCCAAGGCGCCGAGGACCAGTGCTGCGACCGCCTGCCTCCACCTGACCCAGCCCTCGTCGAGGCGCAGGTGCACCCACGTCATCGCGCCGGCGGAGGCGGCTGCCGCGACCGGAAGGGCGTACGACGTCCCCCAGAACGGTGTGCCCGCGGCGCGGGCGTACGCCGTCAGCGCCGTGGCGCCGACCGCGAGGACGGCGACCCACATGGCGAACCGGACTCGGGTGGGGTGCGCGTGCACCCCACCAGTATCACCGCGCTGCGGCGACCAGCTCGGCGATCTGCACGGTGTTGAGGGCAGCGCCCTTGCGCAGGTTGTCGTTGCTGATGAAGAGCGCGAGGCCGCGGTCGCCCGGGACGCCGGGGTCCTGCCGGAGCCGGCCGACGTAGGACGGGTCCTTGCCGGCGGCCTTCAGCGGCGTCGGGACCTCGTCGAGCTCGACGCCCTCGGCGGACGCGAGGATCTCGCGCGCCCGGTCGGGGGTCATCGAACGCTCGAACTCTGCGTTGACCGCGAGCGAGTGGCCGGTGAACACCGGGACGCGTACGCAGATGCCGGACACCAGCAGCTCGGGCAGGCCGAGGATCTTGCGGGACTCGTTGCGGAGCTTCTGCTCCTCGTCGGTCTCGTTGAGCCCGTCGTCGACGATCGAGCCGGCCATCGGCAGCACGTTGTAGGCGATCGGCTCGACGTACTTCACCGGCTCGGGGAACGTGATCGCCGAGCCGTCGTAGGCCAGCTCGCGGGCCTTGTCGCCCGCCTCGGCCACGCCGTTGGCGAGCTCGTCGACGCCGGCGACGCCCGAGCCGGAGACGGCCTGGTAGGTCGAGACGACGAGCCGGGTCAGGCCGGCCTCGTCGTGCAGCGGCTTGAGGACCGGCATCGCTGCCATCGTGGTGCAGTTGGGGTTGGCGATGATGCCGCGCCCGGCCTCGATGACACCCGCCATCGCGTCGGGGTTGACCTCGGCCACCACCAGCGGGATGTCGGGGTCCTTGCGGAAGGCGCTCGAGTTGTCGACGACGACCACCCCGGCGTCGACGAACTTCTGGGCGAGTGCCCGGGAGGTCGTCGCACCCGCGGAGAAGAGGGCGATGTCGAGACCGGCCGGGTCGGCGGTCTCGGCGTCCTCGACGGTGATCTCGCGATCGCCGAAGGGCAGCACCGTCCCGGCGGAGCGCGAGGAGGCGAAGAAGCGGACCTGGTCGGCCGGGAACTCCCGCTCGAGCAGGATCTGGCGCATCGCGACGCCCACCTGGCCGGTGGCGCCGACGATGCCGATGTTCACCCTGCTGCTCATCGGCCGGTCCCCCCGTAGACCACGGCCTCGACCTCGTCGGCGTCGAGGTCGAACGCCGAGTGCGTGGCGCGTACGGCGTCGTCGACCGAGCTCTCGTCCACGACGACCGAGATCCGGATCTCCGAGGTGGAGATCATCCCGATGTTGACCCCCGCGGAGGCCAGAGCGGCGAAGAACTTCGAGGTGATGCCCGGGTGCGAGCGCATGCCCGCGCCGATCAGCGAGACCTTGCCGATCTTGTCGTCGTAGAGGAGCTTGTCGTAGCCGACCTCGGCCTGGATCCGGGCCAGCGCGGTCATCGCGACCTGGCCGTCGGTGCGCGGCAGGGTGAAGGAGATGTCGGTGAGGCTCGTCGCCGCAGCGGACACGTTCTGCACGATCATGTCGAGGTTGATCTGCGCCTCGGCCAGCGCCTCGAAGATCCGCGCTGCCTCGCCGACCTTGTCGGGGACGCCGACGACGGTGATCTTGGCCTCGCTGCGGTCGTGGGCCACGCCGGCGATGATGGGCTGTTCCATGGTGTCTTCCTCGCTGGGTCCGCTGGTCTGGGGGTCACTGACGACCCAGGTGCCTTCGAGCTGGCTGAACGACGACCGGACGTGGATCGGGATGCCGTAGCGACGGCCGTACTCCACGCACCGCAGGTGCAGGATCTTGGCGCCGCACGCGGCGAGCTCGAGCATCTCCTCGTAGGAGACCTTGCTGAGCTTGCGGGCGGTCGGCACGATCCGCGGGTCGGCGGTGAAGACGCCGTCGACGTCGGTGTAGATCTCGCACACATCGGCCTCGAGCGCCGCCGCCAGCGCGACGGCCGTCGTGTCGGTGCCGCCACGACCGAGCGTGGTGATCTCCTTGGTGTCCGCGGAGACGCCCTGGAAGCCGGCGACGATGACGATGTGGCCCTCCCCGATGGCCTGCGTGATGCGACCGGGCGTGACGTCGATGATCTTGGCCTTGCCGTGCACCGAGTCGGTGATGACGCCGGCCTGCGAGCCGGTGAACGAGCGGGCGGTGAACCCGAGGTCGCTGATCGCCATCGCGACCAGCGCCATCGAGATCCGCTCGCCGGCCGTCAGCAGCATGTCCATCTCGCGCGCCGGCGGGAGCGGCGAGACGCCGTTGGCCAGGTCGACCAGGTCGTCGGTCGTGTCGCCCATGGCGGAGACGGCGACGACGACGTCGTGCCCGGCCTTCTTGATGTCCACGATGCGTCGGGCGACGCGCTTGATGGCGTCGGCGTCGGCGAGCGAGGAGCCGCCGTACTTCTGCACGACAATGCCCACGATTGGTCCTCGGGATCGGGGTGCGGCCGTCAGCGGCCGCGGTGCTCTGGCGTGCCTGCCGGCGCCGTTGCCGCCAGGCCACCGACGATTCTACGGGCGGGCGGCAGGTGCGTCCTCGAGCATCTCATCGGCGACGGCCACCGCGTCGGCGTCGGCCTCGAAGTCGGTGTCGAAGCGGTCGTGGGCGACGACCGTCAGCAACGCGTTGAGCGCCGCCCCCGCGAGATTGCCCCAGTTGTTGACGTAGGAGAACTGCCACCACCACAGCGCCTCGTCGACGTTGCCCCCGCGGAAGTGGCGCAGGCCGTTCTCGAGGTCGATGGCGATCGAGGCGAGGTCGTCGGAGAGCCGGCTCTCGACGAGCTCGGGGATGTAGGGGTCGAAGACGAACGTGTAGGCGTCCACGTCCTCGAGCATCTCCGCGAGCCGCAGGCGCAGCTCGTCGATGTCGGCCTCCGGGCCGACGTCGGGCTGGAACTCCTCGCGCGGCGTGAAGTCGGTCTGGGCACCCAGCCGGGCCCCCGCGAGCAGCACCTGGCTGATCTCGAGCAGCAGCAGCGAGATCGCCTGCGCGCCGTTGCCCTCGCGCGCGATGGCGCGCAGGGCGAGCAGGAAGCTCTCCACGGAGTCGGCGATCTGCTCGCCGAACCGGCTCTGGTCGGCGTCTGTCATTGGGCTGCTCTCCTTCCGGCGAATGCACGTCCGAGCGTGACCTCGTCGGCGTACTCGAGGTCTCCACCCACCGGCAGTCCACTCGCCAAGCGGGTCACGCGCAACCCCATGGGCAGGAGCAGGCGCGTGAGATAGGTCGCGGTGGCCTCGCCCTCGAGGTTGGGGTCGGTGGCGAGGATGACCTCGGTGACCGTCCCGTCGGCGAGGCGCGGCATGAGCTCCTTGACGTGGAGCTGGTCGGGTCCGATGCCGTCGATGGGTGAGATCGCCCCGCCGAGGACGTGGTAGCGGCCGCGGAACTCCCGCGTGCGCTCGATCGCCACGACGTCCTTGTACTCCTCGACGACGCACAGCACGCTCGGGTCGCGCCGCTCGTCACGGCAGATCCGGCACTGGTCGTCCTCGCTGACGTTGAAGCAGGTGGAGCAGAACTTCACCCTGGCCTTGACCTCGATGAGCACGTCGGCGAGGCGGCGTACGTCGGTGGGCTCGGCCTGCAGCAGGTGGAAGGCGATCCGCTGCGCGCTCTTCGGGCCCACGCCGGGGAGCCGGCCGAGCTCGTCGATGAGGTCCTGGACGACACCCTCGTACAAGGTGGGTTCGCCTCAGCCCAGGCTCGGGGGCGGGAAGCCGAGACCGCCGCCGGCCCCGCCGCCGAGGCCGTCGGTGAGCGGGCCGAGCGACTCGCCGGCCAGCGCCTCGGACTTGGCGCGAGCGTCGCGGTAGGCGGCGACGATCAGGTCGGAGAGGTCCGACAGGTCGTCGGGGTCGGTGCCGTCGAACTCGCCCGCGCGGATCGTGACACCGACCAGCTCGCCCACACCGTTGGCGGTCACGGTGACGGCGCCGCCGGCCACCGTGCCGTCGACGGTCTGCCGGGCGAGGTCGGCCTGCGCCTCCTCGAGCTGCTGCTGCATCTGCTGGGCCTGCTGGAGCAGGGCGTTCATGTCGAAGCCGCCGCCGCCGAGGGCGTCGAAGGGGTTCTGGGTCATCGGGTCTCCCGCGTGGTGGTGGTCATGGGTCAGTCGTTCCTGATCTCCTCGATCAGCTTCGCGCCGAGCGTCTGGCTGAGCAACGACTCGGTGTCGAGGGCCGCCGACTCGGCGTCGGGGTCGTCGGGGTCGGCGTCGTCGTCGGGCGAGTGCACCGGCGCGGCCGGCTCAGCGGGGCCGCCGCCTGCGCGGGCCGCCTCGAGGGCCTCGCGCGCGGGGGCGGCGGAGACGGGTGGCGCGGCCGGAGGCGCGGGCTCGGCGGTCGGCACAGCCGCGTCGCCGGTGACCCAGGCGGGAGGGCCGTCGGGGGTCTCCGGGGGTGGGGCGGTCGGCGCGGGGGCGGTCGGCGCGTCGGTGGAGGCCTGGCGTACGACGGGGGCCTCGGCAGCGGCACCGGAGGGGTCGACGATCGACTCCACGCGCCAGTCCATCCCGACGACGTCGATCGCGGCCTGGCGCAGGATCTCGTCGCACCCGCCGTTGACGAAGGAGTCTCGCGCGCCCGCGTTGGCGAAGCCCACCGTCAGGCGCTTGCCGTCGACGTCGACGACATGCGCGTGCTGGGAGAGCACCATCCAGGCGAGGCGGCGACGGTTCTTGGTCTGCTCGAGGATGTCGGGCCACAGGCGGCGTACGTCGACGAGGCTCAGACCGCCCCGGGGACCGGCGGGCTGCTCGGCCACCGGCGCGTCGGGGCCCGCGGCGGCAGCGGCCGGAGCCGGGTCGGCGGGCGGCGGCTGGTGGGCGGCGGGTGCCTGCTGGGCGGGTGGGCCGGTCGGCATCGGCGGCGGGGGCGGGGGACCGTCCTGCGCCGCGGCCGGGGCGCCCGCGGGCGCGCTCGGCATCGGCGGCGGGGGTGCCGGCTCGTCGCGCACCGGCACCGGCGCGGGCGCCGTGGCCTCGACCGGTGGCGGCGCCGCCTGGGGCGCAGCCGCACGAGGTGCGGTCGCCCGGGGCTCGGCCGCCTGCGGGGCGGCGGTGACGTCCATCCGACGCTCGAGCCGCTCGAGGCGTGCCATCACGCCGTCGGAGGTGTGGTCGGCCCCCGGCAGCAGGACGCGGGCGCACAGCAGCTCGAGGAGCAGCCGCGGCGCCGTGGCGCCGCGCATCTCGGTGAGACCGGCGGCCACGATGTCGGCGGCGCGGCTCAGCTCGATCGCGCCGAAGCGGGCGGCCTGCGCCACCAGCCGCTCGCCGGCGTCCTCGGAGACGTCGATGAGACCGGTCGCGGGCGCGTCGGGGACGGCGGTGACGATGACGAGGTCGCGCAGCCGGCGCAGCAGGTCCTCGGTGAAGCGACGCGGGTCCTGGCCGGTCTCGACGACCTTGTCGACGACCGAGAAGACCGCGGCACCGTCGCGGGTGGCGAACGCCTCGATCACCTCGTCGAGGAGCGAGTCGGGCGTGAAGCCGAGCAGGTCGCTCGCCAGCTTGTGGGTCACGCCGGCGGGACCGGCACCGCCGAGGAGCTGGTCGAGCACGGAGAGAGTGTCGCGAGCCGAGCCGGCTCCGGCGCGCACCACCAGCGGCAGCGCTGCCGACTCGATCGCCACGCCCTCCTCGCCGGCGAGCTGGGTCAGGTAGTCGCTCAGGAGGCGCGGGGGGATCAGCCGGAACGGGTAGTGGTGGGTGCGCGAGCGGATCGTCGGCAGCACCTTGTCGGGCTCGGTCGTGGCGAAGATGAACCGCAGGTGGGGCGGCGGCTCCTCGACGAGCTTGAGCAGGGCGTTGAAGCCCTGCGTGGTGACCATGTGGGCCTCGTCGATGATGTAGACCTTGTAGCGGTCGCGCACCGGGGCGAAGAACGCCTTCTCCCGCAGGTCTCGCGCGTCGTCGACACCACCGTGGGAGGCGGCGTCGATCTCGATGACGTCGATCGAACCGGGGCCGCCCCGGGCGAGGTCGCGGCAGCTGTCGCACTCGCCGCACGGGTCTGAGATCGGCGCCTGCGCACAGTTGAGCGCGCGGGCGAGGATGCGCGCGGAGGTGGTCTTGCCGCAGCCACGGGGCCCGGAGAACAGGTAGGCGTGGTTGACCCGGTTGGCCGCCAGCGCGGCTCGCAGCGGCTCGGTCACGTGGTCCTGCCCGATGACCTCCTGGAAGGTCTCGGGCCGGTAGCGGCGATAGAGCGCGAGCGGTGACTCCACGTCGTGAACCCTAACCGTGCCCACCCACAGCGACCACCGCGCAGGGTCCGGACATGAAGAGGCCCCCCACGCACCCGTCAGAGCTCACTTACCCTTGCTGCCTTCCGGCCCTGGGGGAGTTGGGCGAGGTGACGCCGCGTGGGGGGTTGCCGGGGAGTCTAGGCGAGCCCGTGACGGCCGCCCAAACCCGGGGCGGACCCGGACGCCGGTACGCGATTTCACCGCCCACCGGACCGACCGGTACTCTCCTCGGCGGAGGTATCGCCTAGTGGCCTATGGCGCTCGCTTGGAAAGCGGGTTGGGTTAATAGCCCTCGGGGGTTCGAATCCCCCTACCTCCGCCGCTGACGAAGGCCCCGCACCGAGTCCGGTGCGGGGCCTTCGGCGTGCGTACGCCCGCCTCAGACGAGCTGCGCGGTCTGGAGCTCGATCGTCGGGTGCACCGTCACGTCGAGGCTCGAGGGCTTCGCACCGTCGCGAACGAGCAGGTCACCGATGGCGGCGATCATCGCGCCGTTGTCGGTGCACAGGCCGAGTCGCGGCACGCGCAGCTCGATGCCGGCCGCGTCGCAGCGCTCCTGCGCCAGCGAGCGCACCCGGCTGTTTGCCGCCACCCCGCCGACGATCACGAGGGTGTCGACGCGCTGGTCCTGGCAGGCCAGCAGGGCCTTGCGGGTCAGCACGTCGGCGACGGCCTCCTGGAAGCTCGCCGCCGTGTCGGCGACGTCGAGGTCCGGGGTGCGCTCGACGTAGCGCGCGACCGCGGTCTTGAGGCCGGAGAACGAGAACCCGAGCCGGGAGTCGTTGCGACCGGTCAGCGGGCGCGGGAAGCGTACGGCGGTCGGGTCGCCGCCCGCGGCGACCCGGTCGATCACCGGACCGCCCGGGTAGGGCAGCCCCAGCAGTCGTGCCACCTTGTCGAAGGCCTCCCCCGCGGCGTCGTCGAGGGTGTCGGACAGGTGCTCGATGGGCGTCCGGGTCAGGTCGCGCACGTGCAGCAGCGAGGTGTGGCCGCCGGACACGATCAGGCCGACGCTGCGCGCGGGGAGAGGGCCGTGGTCGAGGGTGTCCGCGGCGGCGTGGCCGGCGAGGTGGTGCACGCCGTAGAGCGGGAGCCCCGTCGCGGCGGCGATCGCCTTGGCCGCGGCCACGCCGACGTGCAGCGCCGTGGCCAGCCCGGGCCCGGTGGTGACGGCGATGGCCCCGACGTCGTCGAGGGTCAGGCCGGCGTCGTCGAGCGCGGCCTGGATGGTGGGCACGATGGCGTAGACGTGGGCGCGCGCCGCGATCTCGGGGACGACGCCCCCGAAGCGCACGTGCTCCTCCATGCTGGAGGCCAGCGCCTGGCCGAGCAGGACGCCGTCACGGACCAGGCCGACGCCGGTCTCGTCGCAGGACGTCTCGATTCCGAGGACGATGGTCATGGCGTCAGCGCAGCCTCGCCGCGAGCCCGTAGCGCCACTCCTCGGAGATCAGCAGGCTGCCCTCGTCGAGGCGGCGCTCGACCGCGTCGACGAGCATCGCCGAGGCCTTCTCGGGATAGACGCGCTCCCACGACAGCTCGGCGCGGTGCTCGAAGACGTGGTGGATGACGCTGGTCATCAGGTCCTTGTCGACGGGCGGGGCGAGGAAGTTGCTGCCGGCGAGGAACGTCTCCGACCGGTCGGAGCCGAAGCGCAGGGTCACGCACGGCACCTCGAGGACGTTGGCCTCCTCCACGATGCTGCCGGAGTCGGTCACGATCACCGCGCACATCGACATCGCTGCGACCACGTCGAGGTAGCTGTCCCACACGGGCGTCGAGATCAGCGCGTCGCCGTACCTGGCCTCGAGGTCCTCGAGCCACTGGCGGCGCCCGAAGTTGTCGATGGCCGACTCGGTGCCGAGCAGGCGGATGAACAGGACGTGGTGGCCCTGCTCGAGCAGCGACTCCATCGCGTCCATGAGCAGGTTGAACCGCTCGCGGTTGGTGGTGTTCTCGCGACGGTGCACGCAGAAGCGGAGGAACGAGCCGTCGCCCATCTGCGGGAACTTCTCCAGCACCTGGTTCTTGTCGCTGCCGGCGATCGCCTGCTCGAGCGCGTCGACGACGGAGTTGCCGACGACGTCGATCGCCGCCGGGGCGAACCCCTCCTCGAGGAGGAACTCACGGTTGAGCTCGACCGGTGCGGCGTGCAGGTCGGACCCGGCGTCGGCCACGCGGGTGTTGAACTGCTCGGGGGACGGCTCGCGGCTGCCCTTGGACCAGCTCGCCCGGTCGATCGACTGGTCGCGGAACGAGGCCCAGTCGAGGTCGGCGCCCTGCTCGATCCACCCGCGCAGCACCTCGGGTCGCGGCGAGAGCGTACGCAGCCCGGCCTCGACGTGCACGAGCGCCTGGCGCTCGCCGAAGGTGGCCAGCGCGCCCGCCATGGCCGTGGTGGTGTCGCCGTGGACGTAGGTGATGGGGAAGCCGCCGCGCTCGGCGAAGCCGCGCAGGTACTGGGCGAGCTTGGCGGTGATGCCGGACACGAGGTCGTTGACGCCGCCGCGGACCTCGAGGTTGATGTCCTCCTGCACCCCGAACTCGTCGAGCATCGACTGCGACAGGTTGTGGTCGTAGTGCTGGCCGGTGTGGCAGAGCACGACGTCGTGACCGCGCTCGCGCAGCTCGTGGTAGATCGGCGCCTGCTTGATGATGTCGGGCTTGGTGCCGACGACGACGATGTGCTGGCTGTTCTCGTGGGACATGGGTTCCTTCGACGGAGGCCTGGGGAGCAGGCCGGGGAGGTGGTGCGTGGTTCAGAGGAGATCTTCGCGCGTGCTGGCCGCCAGGAGCGAACGGAGGCGGTCCAGGGTGCCGGTGTCCAGCGCCTTCTCCTTGTCCAGCACGTAGACCGCGTCCTCGTGCGTGACGATGATCAGGCCGCGCGCGCCCAGGGTGACCACCGGCCGCCCGTCCATGCTGGCGACGAGGGTGTCCTCGGCGTCGAGCTGGAGCGCCGGGCCGATGGAGGTCACCCGCTGGTCGTGCAGCACCCGCTCCAGCCGGGTCCACGTGCCGACGTCGGTCCACCCCAGCTGCCGCGGCACGACCAGGCACTCCATCCCCGCCCACATCAGCGGGTAGATCTCGTGCCCGCCGATGGCGGCACCGCGGTAGCCCAGGTCGGAGGTGTGGCCGCGCGCGAAGCGCTCGATCGAGTCGAAGATCAGCGGCAGCGCCGACCGGTAGGCGTCGCACGCCCGCCCCACCCGTACGCCGTAGCAGGCGGTGTTCCAGTAGAGGGAGCCGGACTCGCTGAGCTCCTCGACCGTCTCGAGGTCGGGCTTCTCGTGGAAGGACTCGATGACCTCCACCGCCCCGTCGCCGCCCTTGGTGTGGATGTAGCCCAGGCTCGGGTCGTAGCGCGTGGGCTCGGCGCCCAGGACGACCATCGACTCGGGCGACTCCTCGAGCTGGGCGAGCATGTCGCGGGAGGCGGAGTTGAACGCCTCCTCCTCGTTGATCAGGTGGTCCGACGGTGCGATCAGCGCGGGCGCGTTGCCGTAGCGGTGCGACAGGGTCGCGATGCTGAGCGCGAACGCCGTCGCGGGACCGGCGGGGTCCTCCTCGAGGATGAGGTTGTCGGCGGGCACCGGGCCGAGGTTGGCGCGCGCCGCGTCGGCGAAGCGCGCGCGGGTGGAGACGTGGATCCGGCTCGGGTCGACGATCTCGCTCAGCCGCTCGATCGTGCCGGTGAGCAGCGGCCGGTCGCGGACGACGGGCTGGAACTGCTTGGGCGCGCGGTCACGGCTGATCGGCCACAGCCGCGATCCCTGGCCACCGGCCAGGATGACGGCGATCGGCTCGTCCGGGGTCTCGGTCATGCCTCGATTCCACCACGCCGTGCCCACCGGCGTCGGGGCAACGGCTCACGAGCGCCGCAGCAGCGGGCGCAGCATCACGGCCAGCGCCAGCAGCGACCCGGCGACGAGGCCGGACCACAGCAGGATCGCGCGCGGGGTGGTGAACAGGTCGACCTGCTCGGGGGCCGGCGGCGCCTGGGTGTCGGCACGGGTCTCCCGCTCGGTGGACTCGACCCGGCCCTGACGACCGGGCTGGATCAGCCGGGTGAGCGCGTCGTGGGCCTGCACCACGCCCGCGCCGTTCCACGGGTTGGCGACCACGTCCTCGCCGGCGCGCGCCACACCCGAGCCCTCGGTGGTCGCCTGCAGGCGTGCGACGAGCTGGGCCGGCGTCTCTCGCGGGAAGCGTTCGCGCAGCAGCGCCAGGATGCCGCTGACCTCGGCGGCGGCCCACGAGGTGGCCACCTGCTCCACCACGCACACCTGCTCCGTGGCGTTGGCGGAGATCGCGCCGAGCGTCGGCGCCGCGACGTCGGTGTCCGCGTTGGGCACGACGTAGGTGCTGGGGTTCTCGTCACCCGGCGGCGCCGCGCTGACGGCGAGCACCCCCGGGTAGTCGGCCGGATAGACGGAGGCGTCGCTGTCGGGCGTGCCCTTGAACCCGGAGTCGTCGGTGTCGGTGTCGGCGTTGCCGGCGGCTGCCACGACCACCAGGTCCAGCGCGACCAGCCGGGCGACCGCGGCCTCGAGCCTGGGGTCCGACTGGGGCACCGCGAGGGAGATGTTGACGATGTCGAACTGCTGCTGGGGCTGGGCGTCGATGACCGCCTCGATCCCGGCGACGATGCCGGCGGACGTCACCGGCCGCTCGCCCTGGGCGGTGTCGGCGTCGTCGGCGTCGTAGACCTTGACGTCGAAGACCTCGGCGTCGGGGGCGACGCCCTGCGGACCGGCGATCAGGCCGGCGACGATCGTGCCGTGCCCGGAGAGGAAGGCCTCCGCGACACCGGGGATCCTGACCCCTCCGACCCGGGCGAGCCCGTCGACCGGCACCACACCGCTGTCGACGACCGCGACCTTCACGCCGCGACCGGTCGCGAGCTCCTGCGCCTGCTCGACGTGCATCCTGTCGAAGGCGAGGTTGTCCTCGGTGTGGGTGTCGGCGAGTCGCTCCGAGCCCGGGACCTCGCCGGGGAGGCACGGCGCGGGGTGGTCGGCCGCGGCGGGGCCGGCCCACACGGGGACGACGGAGGCGGCCAGCACGCCGGCCGCGACAGTCGTACGCAGCAGCGAGCGAGCCATCAGCCGGCGTCCGCCGTCGAGTCCTCCGGCGGGGGCGCGTCCGCCGGCACGCGTCGCGCCGCGTTGGTGGACAGCGGCACCCCCGGCTCGAAGAACTCCAGCCACGAGCTCGGCACCAGCGGCGGGTCGACGTCGGCGTAGCCGATGTAGTCCGGCACCTCGGGGCCGATCAGCTCGTACTTGGCCCCCTTGGTGTCGATGACGAACGGCATGCCGGCGTCGGCCGCCACGCCCGATCCGGAGAGCACGTAGGCCCCGGCGCTCGGCTCCACCTCGACGGCGTGACGTCCCTGCCGTACGTCCGCCGGGTCGGCCGCACCGGTCGGGTTGGTCGCCAGGCTGAAGGACGCGGTCGACCGGGCGTCGGGGTGCAGCTCGGCGCACAGCGCGCCGTTGGCGATCGCCTGCGGGACGCTGTCGGGCCACTCGGCGGGGGTCTTGGGGTCGGCGAACGACGCCGCGAGGTCCTCGGGGACCTCCCGCGCCGCCACGCCCACGACGCCGTAGACCATCGCGTCGAAGTCGCTGAGCCGCTCCGGCTTCTCGTCGCCGAGCAGGTAGTAGGCGCCGGTGTCGGAGAGCAGCAGGTCGCCGATGCGGAAGCGCGTGAGGTCGGTGCCGGTGCTGCCGTAGGGCACCCGCTCGCCGCGACGGGTGACCCCGAAGGAGCCGCGCTCCAGCTCGTCGCCCGGCGGGAAGAGGTTGAGCCACGCCTCGTCGACCTCGGTCGCGGAGGCGCCGAAGCCGAGCCGGTTGCCCAGCGTCGAGGCCTGCGTCTCGTCGACCGGCATGGGGAAGCGGTAGGCGGTGCCCTGCTCGCTGCCGACGGCGGGCGCGGTGGCGATCAGCCACTGGGCGCCGTCGCTCTGGACGAGGAAGGCCGACTCGACCAGGTCCTCGACGGTCGGCGTCTGCTGAACGGCGAGCTTGATGCCGACGCCGGCACCGGTGCACGCGGTCCAGCCGTCGTCGACCAGCTCGTCCGCGGCGGGCAGGCCCGCCGGGGCGGCATCGATGCCGAGGTCCGGGCCGAGCTGCACGGTGCGGATGTACTTGTCGCGCACGGTGTAGGGGGTCAGCTCGTCCTCGCCGAGCAGGAGCTGGGCCGAGACGTAGTTGGGGACCCGCTGGAGCATGGGGTCGTCGCCGGCGCGGAGCACGACGTACTGCTCGCCGGTGTCCTTGGAGATGACGAAGCTGCCCTTGTCGAGCCACTGCGCGGGCGGACGGCCGAGCAGGAAGCCGGCGATCGCGGCCCCGGCCAGGAGCAGCACGGACAGCGCGACCCCACCGATCAGCACCCGACCGGGACGCACCGGCTCGACCTCACGGCCGCCGGGGGCTCCCGAGACGAACGCGGTGACCAGGCGGCGGCGGCTGAAGGCGTGGGCCTCGACGAGGTCCTTCTTGGTCGCCATCGAAACCAGCCCGCCTCAGCCCGCCACCGCGGAGACGAACCCGGCCGCCAGCACCATCAGCGGCAGCAGCGCGAGGAGCGTCATCGTCTCGACGATGTCGCCCATCCGACCACGGCGTACGGACGCCGACGCCGGCACGAGGGTCAGCGAGAGCAGGACGGCGCCGATGCCGGCCAGCCCGATCGCGGCGCCGGCACGCCAGCCGTCGTGGATGAGGAGCATCGAGAGGGCGACCGAGACCAGGCCGAGGATGCCCGAGACCAGGCCCGCGAGCACCTCGGCACCGGTGCGGTACTGGCGGGTGCGGAACATGACGGCCAGGCAGCACACGGCGGCGAGGACCGTGCCGTAGACGCCGCGGCCGACCGCGAAGGGGGCGAAGAGGACGAGCAGGGTGCCGACCGTGGCGGAGACCGCGAGCAGGATCTCGTGGCCCGTACGGGCGTCGCCGGCCACCTCCTCGGGATCGATCTCGTCGGGGTCGGCGGTGATGTCGTGCAGCGAGTAGAGCTGGTCGACGTTGGTGCCGGTGACCCCGAGCGCGAGCCACGGGAAGATGCTGCCAGCCAGCACCACGAGGGTCAGCAGCACCGTGAAGACGGTGTCGGCCTCGAGCGAGGCCACCTGGATCAGGACCGAGCTGGCGACCAGGACCGCGCCCACGACGATGGCGGGGATGACCAGCGGCCGGCCGTCCTGGAGGCCCACCACGGCGACCAGGCCGACCGCGAGGACGCCGAGGCCGGCGACGAGCAGCGGGTCGGTGAAGAACGCGTCGTCCAGCGGCCAGGTCCAGCCGGGCAGGTCGCCGGGGGCCAGCAGCAGGCCCGCGACGCCGGCGTAGAGGGCGGCCAGCAGCGAGACGACCACGCCGGCCTCGGGCTCGCGCTGGGCGCGGGCGAGCACGATGCCCCCCACGACCAGCAGCGCGGCGATGACCGCGGCGGCCACGCCGCCGAGCAGGCTCTCGCCCCGGAGCAGGAGGGCCAGGGCGCCGAGGCCGAGCAGGATGCTGCCGGCACCGAGCGCCGTACGCCGGCCGGCCGCGGCCTCCCACGGCTTGAGCTCGTTCTCGACGACGTCGGCCATCGCCTCGACCACGTCGTCGTAGACACGGGGCGCCTTGTCGTCGACGCCGGCGGTGACGGTGAGCAGGCCGCCGTCCTCGATGCCCTGCATCGTCAGTCCTGCGTCGTTGGCCAGGATGCGGCCCTCCTGCGTCACCAGGCGGTAGCCGCCGTAGACGGTGGAGGCGTCGAGGAGTCCGACCGAGCGGGCGAGCTCGGGGACGAGCTCGGCGACCGGGATCGAGCCCGGCAGCACCAGATCGACGCGGCGCGACCCCGAGGCGATGGTCACCCGGACCAGGCCCGAGGCGACCGAGGACCCCTGACTCATTGGTGTTTCCCCCTGTGTGTGGTGCACCTGCGCCCGCCCGAGGGGCCGGGGCACTGAACGGGGAGCAGCCTAGGCGAAAGCGGCTCCCGGGACGCCGCGAGGCCGATCATCCCCGGAGGGACGACCGGCCTCGAGCGATCGCTGGGTGGCTCAGAAGCGGTTGGCACCGCGAGCGTCGGCAGCCTTGTACTCGGCGTTGGACGCGTCGACGCCCTGGCTGGCCTGCTGGAGCAGGAGGGTCATCTCCTGCATGGCCTGGTCCCACTTGGCCTTGGCCTGGTCGTACGCCATCTTGGCGTTACCGTTCCAGTCCGACTTGAGGGGGTTGAGGTCGTTCTCGAGCTGGTCGAGGCGGGCCTCGATCTCCTTGGCGGCCTTCATCACGTCGGCGGCACCGGCGTCGAGGCTGCCGTGCTGGACCTTGATTCCGTCGAAAGTCATGTCTCGATCTCCTAGATCTCAGATGTCGGGTGCCGGCGTCAGCCGAGACGGCCCTGGAGGTTGGCGTGCGTGGCGGACTGGGCCTCGTCGGTCGAGACGTTGTCGCGCTCGGTCTCCTTCATCGAGGCCGCGAGCTGGTCGAGGGCCTTGAGGATGGTCTCCTGCTTCTGGTCCCAGGCGATCATGAGGTTGTTGAACGCGGTGGCGCCCTGGCCGCCCCATCCACCCATCATCGTCTGGATGTTGCCGGACAGGACGCCGCACTTGTTCTTGACGTCGCCGCGGGCCTGGTCGACGAAGTCGGCGCCCTTGGAGAGGGCCTTCTCTGTCTGGCCGTACATCTCGCTCATGGAAAGATCCTTCTCCCTCGGCGGCCGAGCCGACCGAGATTCTCGTGTGTTGGTGATCCACTGGACTGTGGTCCGGTGCTCGGGGAGACGTCCCGGCCCCCCGCGCTGACGGGCATCTACCCGACGAGATCGGGGCTAAACATCACGACGTCATTTCCCACAGGCGGCGGAAGACGCCGGCCGCGACGACCGCCGAGGCGAAGGCGAAGCTGCCGCACAGCGACTCCGCGACCTCGGCCCGGCGCGACCACCACACCGAGCGCCAGCCCCGACCCGTCGCCACGGCGGCGACCAGCGCGATGACGCCCAGACCGACCACGACGTAGAAGAAGGTGTCGACGTGCCCGGCGCCCGGGCCGGCGACGAGGTGGATCGCGAGCGCCGTCAGCGCGCCGAGCCCGGCCAGTCGCAGCAGCGCACGCGCCGCCGAGTGCCGGTAGGAGCGGGCAGCGAGCAGAAGCGAGCAGCCCGCGAAGAACACCAGGCAGCGGGCGCCGATGCGGTCGAGGTCGATGCTCGCGCTGTGCAGCAGGAGCGGGCTGGCGATCACCACCGTCACCAGGATCGCCGCGGCCGCGGCCGTGACGATGCGGGAGGCCCGGCGTACGAGGCGCTCCATCGCGGCGGCGGAGACGACGATGCGGCCCCGCCGTCCCGAGCGCTGGCTGTCGCGGGCCGACCACGCCGTGACGGCGAGGCGGTCGAGGTCGAGCAGCGCGTCGTCGGGCACGTCGACCGCGAGCGAGGGCGCGAAGCGCGCGGCCATCATCGAGCCGAGGACGAGCAGCGTCCAGGCGACGCGGGCGTCCCAGCCGAGCATGGCCGGCAGGGCGCAGCAGGCGAAGACGGTGAGGCCGCTGACGATCCACACCGTGCTGACCTCGTCGCCGTCGACCGCGAGGGCGCGACCGATGCCGGCGACCACGGCTGCGGAGATGCCGGCCGCGCCGAGGATCGCGGGGAGCAGGTGGACGCCGGGCTCGTGGAGCGCGGCGAAGGCGGCGGCCGCGGCGAAGGCCGGCGCGGCGGCCGCGCGCTGGCGCGCGTGGCGACCGAACGGCAGCGCGCCCACGAGGGCGCAGGCGAGCAGCAGCGCGACCGCGACGGTGCGTACGGTCTCCTCGCCCGTGCGGGCGGCGTACCAGCCGGCGAGCGCGGCGACGAGGGCGGCGACCGTGGCGATCAGCGAGGCGAGCTCGGGGGTCTCGGGCGCGTTCTTGGCGGCCTCGAGCAGGGTCACCCTGCGCGGGCGGTGCACCCCAGTCGTCGCGACCAGCACGTCACCGGCCTGCACCCCGGCCTCCCCCAGCGGGACGGCGGCGTTGAGCCGCTCTCCGAGCGCGGTCTGCAGCAGCGGGATGCCGGTCGCGTCCCCCACCTCTGCGGCCTGCCTGGCGTACTCGCGCGCCACGTCGACCGGGGTCGCACCGGTGGGCACGACGAGGTCGAGCACCCCGGCAGGACCGTGGATGCTCAGCGGGATGGTCGCCCCAGCAGGGCTGGACATCGCGACGTCCGACACGGATTCCCCCTTCGCGTGCATCGGGCGGGCGCTTCTGCGTGCACGATAGTCGCGGCGCTGCAGGAGCACACCTATCATCGTCGCGACTTGATCGGGTGAGGCAACGGGGGATGCGTGAGCACGACACTGCGGGGCGGACAGCGGCTCGACGAGCCGGAGATGCCGGGCGGCCAGATCGTCCTCCAGCCACCGCCGGAGCTGCAGGAGGGCGAGGGCGCGGGCGGCGTCTTGATGAACGCCATCCCGATGCTGGGCAGCCTCGGCTCGATCGTGCTCGTCGCGACGATGGGCGGCGCCAACCGGAGCCGCAGCTTCCTCGCGGCCGGCATGTTCCTCTTCGCCACGCTCGGCTTCATCATCGTGCAGATCGACCGCCAGCGTAAGCAGCGCGCGCAGCAGGTCACCGGCTCGCGGACCGAGTACCTCCGCTACCTCAGCAACATCCGCAAGGTCGCCCGCGAGGCCGCCGACCAGCAGCGCCGCGCGCTGAGCTGGCACCACCCCGAGCCGTCCGCCCTGCCCTCGCTGGCCGAGGACCGGACGCGGCTGTGGGAGCACACCGCCTCGGACGACAACTTCCTGCACGTGCGCTACGGCCTGTGCTCCCAGCCCCTGTCGCTCGAGCTGGTGCCGCCGGAGAGCGCGCCGGTCGACCAGGTCGACCCCGCCGCGGCGTCGGCCCTGCACCGGCTGCTGGTCGTGCACCGCCTCCAGCCCAACCTGCCGGCGTCGATCGACCTGCGCGCCTTCGACCGGATCGAGCTGTGCGGCGGCGCCGAGGAGGTGCGCTCGACGGCACGCGCCATGATCTGCTCGGCGACGGCCTTCCAGAACCCCGACCAGCTGATCGTCGCCGTGCTCAGCTCGGAGCAGAACCTCACCCACTGGGACTGGGTGAAGTGGCTCCCCCACGCCCAGAGCACCCGGGAGGTCGACGCCGTCGGCCCGATGAGGCTCGTGTCGACCTCGCTCGACGATCTCGGCAACCTGCTCCCGCCCGACCTCAGCGACCGGCCCCGCTTCGGCGCCGACGAGCGCGCCGCGACGCCACACATCCTGCTGGTGATCGACGGCGGCCACCTGCCTCCCGGCAACCACATCGTCCCGCCCGACGGCCTCCACGGCGTGACGCTCCTCGACCTGCCGAGCCGCTGGGACGAGCTCGAGGACTCCACGCGCCTTCGCCTGGAGTTCGCCGACGCCCCCGACGAGCTCGGCAAGCGGCCGGTGCAGGCGCTGCGGCTGCGCGGCGAGCCGGTCAAGGCCCTGGCCGACCAGTGCGACATCGCCACCGCCGAGGCCTTCGCCCGTCGCATCGCCCCGCTCAAGACCGCGAGCGCCGAGTCCGCGTCCGCCGGCGGCGCCGTCGACATCACCTCGACGACCCCCGACCACATGGACCTGCTCGGCCTCGGCGACATCTTCGCCTACGACCCGGCGGCCGCCTGGCGACCCCGGCCGGCCCGCGACCGGCTGCGCGTACCGATCGGCATCGGCGACTCCGGCGGCCTGATCCACCTCGACATCAAGGAGTCCGCCCAGCAGGGCATGGGACCCCACGGCCTGGTGATCGGCGCGACCGGCTCCGGAAAGTCGGAGTTCCTCCGCACGCTGGTGCTCGGCCTGGTGATGACCCACTCGTCCGAGCAGCTCAACCTCGTGCTCGTCGACTTCAAGGGCGGCGCGACCTTCGCCGGCATGGCCGACATGCCGCACGTCTCGGCCGTCATCACCAACCTCGCCAACGAGCTCACCCTCGTCGACCGCATGCAGGACGCCCTGTCCGGCGAGATGACGCGCCGCCAGGAGCTCCTGCGCGACGCCGGCAACTACGCCTCGGTCCGCGACTACGAGAAGGCCCGCGCCAACGGAGAGCCGCTCGAGCCGATGCCGTCGCTGTTCATCGTGGTCGACGAGTTCTCCGAGATGCTCTCGGCCAAGCCGGAGTTCATCGACCTCTTCGTCGCCATCGGCCGCCTCGGGCGCTCGCTCGGCCTGCACCTGCTGCTCGCCTCGCAGCGGCTGGAGGAGGGTCGGCTGCGCGGCCTCGAGTCCCACCTGTCCTACCGGGTCGGCCTGCGCACCTTCTCCGCCGGCGAGTCCCGCGCGGTCCTCGGCGTCCCCGACGCCTACGAGCTCCCCGCCGTGCCGGGTCTCGGTTACCTCAAGCCCGACCAGTCCACGCTGCTGCGGTTCAAGGCGGCGTACGTCTCGGGGCCGCCGTCGAGCCGCACCCGGGTCACCCGCGACGAGGGCGGCGCGATCCGCGGCATCCTGCCTTTCACCATCTCCGAGGTGCAGGCCCTCGAGCCGACCGAGGACGTCACCGAGGTCGCGACGCCGCAGCCGCAGCAGCAGGGCGAGCAGCCCTCGCTGCTCGACATCGCCGTGCAGCGGATGATCGGCAAGGGACCCGAGGCGCACCAGGTGTGGCTGCCGCCACTCGACGTGCCCGACACTCTCGACGAGCTCATGCCCGACCTGGTCGAGAGCCCCGACCTGGGCCTCACGTCGCCGCAGTGGCGCAACGTGCCCGGGCTGGTCATCCCGCTCGGCACCGTCGACCGCCCGCGCGAGCAGCGCCGCGACACCATGACGCTCAACCTGACCGGCGCCGCCGGCCACGTCGCCGTCGTCGGCGGGCCGCGCTCGGGCAAGAGCACGCTGCTGCGCAGCATCGTCACCAGCATGGCGCTCGTCACGACGCCGCTGGAGTCGCAGTTCTTCGTGCTCGACTTCGGTGGCGGCACGTTCGCCCCGCTGACCCGGCTTCCGCACGTCTCCGGCGTCGCGACGCGCTCCGAGCCCGACGTGGTGCGCCGCGTGATGGCGGAGGTCGAGGGCATCGTCGACCGTCGCGAGGCCTACTTCCGCGAGAACGGCATCGACTCCATCGAGACCTACCGCTCGCGACGCACTCAGGGCCGTGCCGACGACGGCTGGGGCGACGTCTTCCTCGTCATCGACGGCTGGAGCACGCTGCGCGCGGAGTTCGACGACCTCGAGATGGAGATCCAGCAGCTCGCGGCGCGCGGCCTCACCTTCGGCCTGCACATCGTCACCGCGTCCACCCGCTGGGCCGACTTCCGCGCCGCCATGCGCGACGTCTTCGGCTCCAAGCTCGAGCTGCGCCTCGGCGACCCGCTCGACTCCGAGGTCGACCGGAAGGTCGCCGCCCTCGTGCCGGTCGGCCGACCCGGACGCGGCCTGGTGCCGTCCAAGCTGCACTTCCTCGGCGCGCTGCCGCGCATCGACGGCAAGGGCGACCCCGACACCCTCGGCGACGGCGTCGACGACCTCATCGACCGGATGGCGGCGGTGTGGAAGGGCCCGCAGGGACCCAAGCTCCGCCTGCTGCCGGAGATGGTCACCCTCGCGGCGGTCCGCGAGGACGCCGTACGCCGGCAGGTGCCGGAGAAGCAGATCCTGCTCGGCATCAACGAGAAGGAGCTCGCGCCCATCGGCCTCGACGTCGACGCCGAGCCGCACATGCTGATCTTCGGCGACGGCCAGTCGGGCAAGAGCGCGCTGCTCCGGACGTACGTCCACGAGGTCATGCGCACGCGCACGCCCAAGGAGGCGCAGATCGTGCTCGTCGACTACCGCCGGTCGATGCTCGGCGAGGTGCCCGACGAGTACCTGCTCAACTACCTCACCTCCGCCACGCAGGCCACGCCGACGCTCAAGGACATCGCGAGCTATCTCGAGGGCCGCATCCCGGGTCCCGACGTGACGCCCGAGCAGCTGCGCAACCGGTCGTGGTGGACCGGGGCCGAGGTGTTCGTCGTGGTCGACGACTACGACCTGGTCGCCACGGCGCAGTCGTCGCCCGTCTCGTCGCTGCAGCCGCTGATGGCGCAGGCGCGCGACGTCGGTCTGCACGTCGTCGTGGCGCGGCGTACGGGTGGCGCGTCCCGCGCGCTCTACGAGCCCGTCATCCAGTCGCTGCGCGACCTCGCGATGCCCGGCGTGATGCTGTCCGGCCCGCGTGACGAGGGCGTCCTCATCGGCAACCTCCGCCCCCAGCCCGCTCCCGAGGGCCGCGCTCGCGTCGTCACCCGTGACGGCGGCACCCAGACCGCACAGCTGGCCTGGCTCGACCCGACGATGTGACCGCCCGGCGTCGTACGCCGCGCGGGCCGACAGTCCTTTCCGTGCGCTTCTCGGCCGGTGCAACGGCCGAGGAGCTCGGCAACCACCGGTTGACCGGTGGTTGCCGACAGGGCCTCAGCGGCGGCCGCTCTTGAACATCCCCCGCGCGATCTCGCGGGCCGCGGTGCGCATGAAGTCCTTGAAGGCCGTCGACTTCACGACGGTCTCCACCATCGAGTCGGGTTCCGCAGCCGGCTTGCGCGTCGACTTCTCGGTCACGCGCGCGTTCTTCTGCTCGCGCGCCATCTCCTTGACGCGGGCGTCCTCGGCGGCCTTGCGCGCGCCCTCCTCGAGCTTCTTGGCGAGCAGCTCGCGGGCGGACTCGCGGTCGATGGCCTCGGCGTACCTCGCGGTGAGCGGCGAGGCGGCCACGGCTGCCTCCATGTCCGCGGCGGGGGCGGGGTCCATCAGCGACTCCGGCGCCCGCAGCCGGGTCCACGCGACCGGCGTCGGGGCACCGCGCTCGTTCATGACCGTGACGACGGCCTCGCCGATCCCCAGCGACGTGATGACCTCCCCGAGGTCGTCGTACGCGCTCGTCGGGTAGGTGTTGACGGTCGCCTTCAGCGCCTTCGCGTCGTTGGGCGTGTGCGCCCGGAGCTGGTGCTGGATGCGCGAGCCGAGCTGGGCGAGCACCTCGTCGGGCACGTCGGTGGGCGACTGCGTCACGAAGAAGACGCCCACGCCCTTGGAGCGGATGAGGCGTACGGTCTGCGCGATCTGGTCGAGGAAGGCGTCGGAGGCGTCGTTGAACAGCAGGTGCGCCTCGTCGAAGAAGAACACCAGCTTGGGCTTGTCGAGGTCGCCCTCCTCGGGCAGGTCGTGGAACAGGTCCGCGAGCAGCCACATGAGGAAGGTCGAGAAGAGCGCCGGCCGGTCCTGGAGGTTCGGCAGCTCGAGGAGGCTGACGATGCCGCGTCCGTCCTCGGTGGTGCGCAGGAACTCCTTGGTCTCGAACTCGGGCTCGCCGAAGAACACGTCGGCGCCCTGCGCCTCGAACGCCACCAGCTCGCGCAGGATCACCCCGGCCGTCTGCGGCGACAGCCCGCCGATCGTCTTGAGCTCGGCCTTCCCTGCCTCGTCGCCGGTGAGGTACTGCAGGACGGCCCGCAGGTCGGCGAGGTCGAGCAGCGGCAGCCCCTGCTTGTCGCAGTAGTAGAAGACCAGGCTCAGCGAGGACTCCTGGGTCTCGTTGAGGCCGAGCACCTTGGCCAGCAGCGTCGGGCCGAACGCGCTCATCGTGACCCGGACGGGCACCCCGATGCCCTGGCCGCCGATCGCGTAGAACTCCGTCGGGAAGCCGGTCGCCGTCCACTCCTGCCCGACGCTGGCCGTGCGCGCCGACAGCTTGTCGCTGGGCTCGCCGGGGACGCTGATGCCGGACAGGTCGCCCTTGATGTCGGCGGCGAAGACGGGCACGCCGTTGGCGCTGAGCTGCTCGGCGAGCAGCTGGAGGGTCTTCGTCTTGCCGGTGCCGGTGGCGCCCGCGACGAGGCCGTGGCGGTTGAGCATGCCGAGCGGGATCCGGACCCGTACGTCGCCGAGGTTGTCCGCGTCGAGCATCAGGCCGCCGAGCTCGAGGGCGGCGCCCTCGAAGCGGTAGCCAGCGGCGACGGCCTCCGAGATGGGGTCGCTCGGAGCGGCCGGCTCCGGCGCGGCCTCGGTCGGCGTCGGCTCTGCCTCAGGCGTCTCGGTCATGGCGCGAGCCTAACCAGCGCGTGGGACGGCGACGAGGGCGTCGATATAGTCACGGGCGTGATCTTCAAGCGGGTGGGCGACGGCCGGCCCTACCCCGACCACGGGCTGGACTCGCGCGGCTGGGCGGACCTGCCCCCGCGCCAGGTGCGGCTCGACGAGCTGGTGACCACCAAGGACACCCTCCGGCTCGACACCCTGCTCGACGAGGACTCCACGTTCTACGGCGACCTGTTCGCCCACGTGGTGCAGTGGCGCGGCGACCTCTACCTCGAGGACGGCCTGCACCGCGCCCTGCGTGCCGCGCTCCAGCAGCGCAGCGTGCTGCACGCGCGCGTGCACCAGGCGGGCGACTGATGAGCGGCGCCCTCAAGTCCGCCCTCACGCTCGCGGTCCTCGCCGTGCTGGTGCTCGTCGCGGCGCTGTGGGGCTGGGCCGCGCTGACCGAGCCGTTCCCCGAGGACGAGCCCGTCGCCATCTGCGAGGACGAGACCGTCACGGCCGGTTCGGAGGTACGCCGCGACCAGGTCGTGGTCAGCGTCTTCAACGGCAGCGGGCGCAGCGGCCTCGCCGGCGCCACGAGCGCCCAGCTCGGCGAGCGCGGCTTCGTCGCGGGCGACGTCGGCGACTCCCCCCTGCCCGCGGCCACCACCCAGATCTGGTCCTCCGACCCGACGAACCCCGCGGTCCTGCTCGTCAAGCGGCAGTTCAAGAGGGCCGAGGTCGTGCAGGGTGACGCCCTGGGCCCGGGCGTCGTCGTGGTGGTCGGCGAGAAGTTCCAGGCGCTGCGCAAGAAGCAGGTCGAGTCCGTCGTCGCCAAGGCCGACGCCACCTACTGCCGGGCCACCGGCTCGGAGTGACGCCCCGCTAGTCCTTGTCACGGCGCGACGGGTCGCCGAGCCACAGCGCGAGGCGCCCGCTCTCTGAAACCTGCCGCATCCGGGCCTCGGTGGCCTCCCTCAGCTTGCGGGGCGTGACCACCAGGAGGTCGTCACCGTGGCGCAGCACCGTACGTCGCTCCGGGACGATCACCTCGCCGGACCGGATCACCAGCGAGACGGACGCCCCCTGCGGCAGTCGCAGCTCGCCGACCTCGACGCCGTGCATCTTCGACGAGGGCGCGATCGTCACCTGGAGGAGGTCGGCGGCGATCCTGTCGAGCGGCGCGGCCTCCACGTCGAGCCCCCGCGGCTGGGAGCGTCGCGCCACCCGCAGCCGCCGCGCCACCCACGGCAGGGTCGGCCCGGTCAGGAGGGTGTAGACGACGACCATCACGAAGACGATGTCGAACAGGTCGTCGGCGCCCTCCACCCCCTCCGACAGCGGGATGGTGGCGAGGACGATCGGCACCGCGCCGCGCAGGCCCGCCCACGAGATGAAGGCGAGGTCGCGCGGTGCCATCGGCTGCACGACGCTGCTCACCAGCACCGACAGGGGACGCGCGACGAGCGTGAGGACGAGGCCGGTCACGAGCGCCTGCACGACGGTGTCGAGGTCGATCCTGCTCGGCGAGAGCAGGAGCCCGAGCATCACGAACAGCCCGATCTGTGCCAGCCACGCGACGCCCTCGGCGAACGATCGGGTCGCCACCCGGTGCGGCAGCTCGCTGTTGCCGAGGATGAGCGCGGCGACATAGATCGCGGCGAACCCGGAGGCGTGCAGGGCGGAGGCGGCGCCGTACGCGGTGAACGCCAGGCACAGCACCGCGAGCGGGTAGAGGCCCGAGGACGGCAGGGCCACCCGGCGCATCACCCACGCGCCCGCGAAGCCGCACGCGGCGCCGACGAGGCCGCCGGCGAGGAGCTCGAAGACGATGATGCCGCCGGTCTCGAGCAGCCCCGACTCCCCCACCGCGCCGGTGGAGATGATGCCCACCAGGACGACCGTGGGGGCGTCGTTGAGCCCGGACTCCGCCTCGAGCGCACCCGTGAGGCGCTTGGGCAGCGGCAGGGCCCGCAGCACCGAGAACACGGCGGCGGCGTCCGTCGGCGAGCAGATCGCGCCGAGCAGGATGGCCAGCTCCCACGGCAGGCCGAGCAGGTAGTGGGCGCCGACCGCGACCACGGCGACCGAGACCGCCACGCCCACCGTCGCCAGGGACATGCCGAGCCGGACGCTCGAGCGCATCTGCCGCCAGTCGGTGGTGAGACCACCCTCGGCGAGGATGACCGCGAGGGCGCCGAACCCGAGCGCGTGGGCGAGCTGGGCGTCGTCGAACTGGATCCCGAACGGGCCGCCCTCCCCGAGCAGCACCCCGATGAAGAGGTAGAACAGCAGCGAGGGGAGCCCGACGCCGGCGGACAGCCGTACGGCGAGGATCGCCGCCAGCGTCACGACCGCTCCGACCAGCACGAACACGTCGAGCTGGTGGACGTCGAACGTCATGCACACCTCGTGTCGCTCGCGGGTTCGGGACCGGTGTCGATCCTATCGGCCGCGACCGGCCCGGACGGCGGCCTCCGGCGGCGGTGGACGCCACCGTCGCGGACCTGTCGGAGTGCCGGCTGCGGCAGAATCAGGTCGCCGGAAGGACGTTTGGCGGACCCGGTCCCCGGGTAGGCGACCACGGACGAAAGGGTGTGATCGATGTACGGCG
The DNA here is from genome assembly GCF_014779655.1 of Nocardioides ganghwensis. Classification (GTDB taxonomy): domain Bacteria; phylum Actinomycetota; class Actinomycetes; order Propionibacteriales; family Nocardioidaceae; genus Nocardioides; species Nocardioides ganghwensis. The sequence goes on along the minus strand of NZ_JACXYX010000009.1, from coordinate 20,518 downwards.
ACACCGCAGCGGGGCGCAAGCGCGTCGCGCAGCTGCGCGAGCAGGGTGGCGACATCCGCGCCCTCGCCGCCCGTCTCGTCGCGCAGGCCGAGGCCGTCCCGTGGCACGGGAAGGCGGCCGACGCCATGCGTGAGCGCATCAAGGAGCGCGCCGACCACCTGCGCGCCGCCGCCGGCCACCACGAGACCGCAGCCGAGTCCCTGGCCCGCCACCTCCAGGAGGTCGACACGCTCAAGGAGGCGATCGACGTCCGCTCCCACAAGGCCGCCGCGCTCGTCGAGGACGCCCGTACGCGGGCCAGCGAGGCCGCGGGCCCGGACGGGTCCCCCGCCGAGAGCGACCCGACCGACCCGACCGACGCCACCCTGCTGGCCTTCGACCCTCCGCCCGCCGGCCACAAGGACTGGCTGACCGTCACTCTCCCGGGGCTCTGACATGGTGACCATCGACCTGACCACGCCCCCCGCGCCACCGACCAGCTTCCTGGACGGGATGGCCCGGCGCCTGGCCCTCACCCTGCCCGAGCTGCGGCTCGTGGCCGAGCTCGCCGGCGGCGCCCCCCTGCCGTTCGACGTGCAGCCCGACGCCGACGAGTCCAGCAGCGCCGGCTCCCTCTCGGGTCGCCTCGGCCAGGGTCGCGGCGCCGTCGAGGACACCGCCTACTCCGAGGCGCTCCGTACGCTGCACGACCCGCACGAGACGCTGCGACGCCGCGGCCTGGTGACCGACGACGGCGCCGACCCGGGCGTCGTGGGCGCGGTCGGCCTGCTGGCGACGCCCCGGCTCGCGCTCGACGTCGACGTCGCCGCGGGCGCCACGCAGGTGAAGGCCTGGCACCGCCAGGCCGGCAGCGCCGTCGCGAGCCTGTCCACGTGCGACGGCATCGTCTTCGAGCTCGCCTGGTTCCCGGTGGAGCAGTGGACCACCGAGCTCGCTCGCGTCACCGCCCCTCCGGAGGACCTGCCCATCGGCCCCTCCCAGGTGCCGGAGGTCCTCGACGTCCCCTACGCGCTCGCCGACGCCGTCGGCGAGGCCCTGCGGTCGGGCCGCTCCGACCTCGTCCCGGTGCTCGTCGGCCAGTCCGGCGGCGCGGTCGTCGCCGACGGCGACGCGCTCGGTGACGCCGAGGCCGCTGCCACCGTGTCGGCGGTGCACGCGGAGAGCCGCGGGCGCCTGCGCATCCTCGCCGCCGAGGTCTCCGAGCACGCCACGACGTCGGTCGGCGTCGTGTCCTGGGTGCTGCTCAAGGACGGCTGGCACTCCCTGACCCCCCGCCACGACGACGTCGCCCGCGTCGCCGTCGTACGGGTGGACCCCGACGACCTGGCCACCGAGCTCGCGCCCGTCCTGGCCCAGGTCACCCGCCGAGAGGAGCCGTCCACGTGAGCGACCTCGACATCCCCCGCACCCACGCCGCCGACGCCCCCGAGGACTCCTCGGCGAGCGTCGCCGCCGACAAGTACGACCAGATGCTCGCGCTGGCCGACCTCTTCGACTCCTCGGGCAACGAGATGCGCACCCGCGCCCGGCTCGGCACCGAGATCCTCGGCGACGACGACGTGGTCGACACTGCCGAGCTGTCGAGGGCCACGTGGGGTCAGGCGGAGGAGGACATCCGCGCCGCCACCACCGGCAAGCACGGCCTGCTCACCCGCTCCGTCGAGCTCGACGCCGACGCCCTCGTCGTACGCGCCACGGTGCTGACCTACCGCTGGATCGACGAGCTCCAGGAGGCCGCCTACAAGACGCTCGGGTCCATCGCCGGCCGCGCCATCGGCTACCTCGCACCCGAGGTCGCCCTCGGTGGAGCGATCGTCAGTGCCGGCCTCATCGAGACCGACACGCTCGATCGCGACGGCGTCACGGCCTACCTCAACGAGCTCGCCGAGAACAACCCCGACCTGATGGACCACCTCTCGGGCGGCGGTGGCCTGCTCGACGGCCTGCACATGCGCTCGCTGCTCACCGCGGGCGTGCTGGCCTCCGACCAGGCCAGCCACGCCGCGCGCGGCGGCCTGCGCGCCATCGGCGTGGAGCCGTTCGGCACCGACGCCGTCTCCGCCTTCCGCGACTCCGCCGGCTCCTTCGTCGAGGCCAGCGAGCCGGAGGCCGAGGTCGGCACCCGCGCCGGCGCAGCGCCGCGCTCGCTCGAGGAGCTGATGGCCAACCTGCTGGCCGAGGACCGACGGATCAGCGTGCAGCGGGTCGGTGCCGGTCGCTACATCGCCTACCTTCCCGGCACGATCGGCCACGAGCCCGGCCGGCTGCGCCTCGTGGGGGCCGACCCGACGACGTCGGCGGGTCACGTCATCCGGGCGATCGAGCAGGCCGTGACCGAGGACGACGCCCGGGTGATGCTCGTCGGCTCGGCCTCGGGCGGGACGATCGCCGCCGAGATCGCGGCGACCGCCGCGTCCGACCGCTTCGTCGTCGACCAGGTCGTCACCGCCGGCGCCCCGTCGGCCCAGGTGCCGCGCATCCCGGAGGCCACCCGCGTGCTGTCCCTGGAGGACCGCTCCGACCCCGTGGCGCTGCTCGGCTCGCTGATCAACGCCCGGACCGCCAACCGGCTCACGGTCGTCTTCGACGGCGGAGACGCGGAGGGCACTCCGCTCTACGTCGCCGGGGCGAAGGCCGCCGACACCGCGGAGCACCCCGAGCTGCGCGCCGAGATCACCCGGATGCAGGACCTCGGCTACCTGGCCGGGTGAGGCTGGACGACCTCGTGCACGAACTCGCCGAGCTGGGCGAGGTTGCGGCACTCCACCATCGGCACCACCTCGCCGTACCGGTCGGCCGCACTGTCCCCCGTGCCCCAGTGGCGCGGGTGCTCGGGGTTGAGCCACCACGCGTGGCGCGCCCGGCCGGCGAGGTCCGCCAGGACGGGCAGGGCGAGGTCGCTGTAGTTCGACCGACCGTCCCCCAGCACCAGCAGCGACGACCGCGGCCCGATCGCGTCCCCGTGCTCCTCGGCGAAGCGGGTCAGCGCCCTGCCGTAGTTGGTCCGTCCCCACAGCGCCGCCTGCGAGATGCTGGTCGCCAGTGACTCCATCACCTCGACCACGTCGGCGCCGGGCCGGAAGGTGTCGCTCACCTCGACGACGTCGTCGACGAACGTGAACGCGCGGACGCCGCTGAAGGCCTCGCGCAGCGCGAACACCAGCATGAGGGTGAACTGCGCGAAGCTGGCGACCGAGCCGCTCACGTCGCACAGCACCACGAGGTCGGTGCGGTGCGGCCGCCTGGGCCGGTGGTGGGTCTCGAGCGGCACCCCGCCCGTGGCGATCGAGGCGCGGACGGTGCGGCGTACGTCGAGGGGTCCGCGCCGCCGCGCGTGCTGCTCCTTGGTGAGGCGGGCGGCGAGCCGGCGGGCGAGGGGATAGATCTCGCGGCGCATCTCCTCGAGGTCGCTGCGGCGGGCCGCGGTGAAGTCGAGGCGGTCGATGGTCGGCCGGACGGTCACGGCGGCCACGTGCTCGGGGCCCTTCTCCTCCGCGATCCGCCGGCGGGCGTCACCCTCGACCAGCCTGGTGAAGTCGCCGACGCGCCGTCCCGCGGTCCGCTCGGCCTGGTCGGGGTCCATCCCCTCGGCCAGCAGGCCGCGCACCAGGCGCTCCACCAGCTCGGCCGGCGAGACCCGCTGGAGCGAGGTGTAGGCCGACCAGCTCGACAGCCCCGGCCCCCGGCCCGGCATCGCACCGAACCGCGCCACCGCCTCGACCGCGAGGTCCTGCAGCGCCTGCACGTCGCCAGAGGCCAGGGCGTCGGCGAGCGCCTCACGGAAGCGCTCCAGCTGCGGGCCGGTGTCCGGCGGCCCGGCGACCGGCTCGAGCCCGTCCCCCGCGACCCCGCTGCCGATGAGCCGCGGGAACCAGATGTCGAAGACGGCGTCGAAGGTGACCCGCTGCGGCTGCCTTTTCACCAGCGTCGCGGCGTACGCGGCGCGCACGGTCTCGCGGTCGTGCCACTGCACCTTCTCGAGCGCGCTGATCGCGTCGAGGCCCTCGGCGAGCGACACCGACAGCCCCGCGGAGCGCAGTGCCTCCACGAAGCCGATGTGGGTGTCGAGAAGAGTCATGACAAGGCCAGCTTGAGCTCCTTGACGGCCCGCTGCTGGTCGGAGGCGTGCTTGAGCACGACCCCCAGCGTGCGGGCGACGGTGGCCTCGTCCAGGTCGCCGATCTCCAGGGCGACCAGCGTGCGAGCCCAGTCGACCGACTCCGCGATCGACGGTGCCTTCTTGAGCTCGAGCTCGCGCAGGCGTACGACGACGTCGACGAGCTGGGCGACGACCCGGTCGTCGAGGCCGGGGACCTGGCTGGTGACGATCGCCCGCTCGCGCTCGGCGTCGGGATAGCCGAGGTGGAGGAACAGGCAGCGACGCTTCACCGCCTCGGAGAGCTCGCGGCTTGCGTTGGAGGTGAGCACGACGAAGGGTCGTCGGGTGGCGGTGACGGTGCCGAGCTCGGGGATCGTGACCTGGAAGTCGCTGAGCACCTCGAGCAGCAGGCCCTCGACCTCGACGTCGGTCTTGTCGACCTCGTCGACCAGCAGGACCGTCGGCTCGTCGCGCCGGATCGCGCTGAGCAGCGGCCGGGTGAGCAGGAACTCCTCGGTGAAGATGTCGTCGTGCACCTCGCTCCACGCGGCGTCGCCCTGGGACGCCTGGATGCGCAGCAGCTGCTTCTTGTAGTTCCACTCGTAGAGGGCGCGCGCCTCGTCGAGGCCCTCGTAGCACTGCAGCCGCACCAGCTCCGCGCCCGTCGACCGCGCCACCGCCTTGGCCAGCTCCGTCTTGCCGACGCCGGCCGGTCCCTCGACCAGCAGCGGCTTCTCCAGCGCGCCGGCGAGGTAGGCCGTGAGCGCGGTCGCGTCGTCGGTGAGGTAGCCGGCCTCGCTCAGGCGGGTGGTCGCGTCGTCGGCGGAGGCGAACCAGGTCGTCGTCACGGGGCGAGCCTAACCGTCGTCGCCGACGCCTCCTGACCGCAATCACGTCGCCCGGACCCGTGCGACCTCCGTACGCTCTGCCCATGTCGAGGCCCCGGTCGAACGTCGTGGTGATCGAGGGCAGTCGCGCCCTGCCCAGCGGCTTCGCGCACCCCCATGCCTCGGAGGAGGCCCGGGAGATCGCCGAGGCAGGGATGATCCTGCGCGTCCAGGTCGGCTCCGGGATGCACGGCACGTCGATCACCGGGCAGGACGACCGCGACGAGATGGGCATCTGCCTCGAGCCGGCCCGGTTCGTGACGGGCCTGGCGCGGGTGCCGCGAGGGATCGACTCCGCGGACCGCGAGGTCGAGTTCGAGCAGTACCAGCGCCACACGGTGTGGGACCGGCCCGGTGGCCTTGCGAACCGCTCCGGCGCGGGAGACCTCGACGTCGTGGTCTACTCCGCGCGCAAGTGGTGCCGCCTCGCGCTCGCCGGCAACCCGACCGTGCTGCTGGCGCTGTTCGTGCCCGACGAGGAGGTCGTCCTCCGCAACGAGGTGGGAGCAGAGCTCGTGGCCAACGCCCACCGGTTCGTCTCCCGGCTGGCGGCGGAGCGGTTCCTCGGCTACCTCCGCTCGCAGAAGCAGGCCATGACCGGCGAGGTCGGCGCCCTCACCAATCGGCCCGAGCTCGTCGCCGTGCACGGCTACGACACCAAGTTCGCCATGCACGCGCTCCGTCTCGGCGTGCAGGGTGTCGAGCTGCTCACGACCGGGCGGATCACCCTGCCCGTGCCCGAGCCGGACCTGTCCCGCCTCCGCGCCGTCCGCCGCGGTGACCTCGGGCTCGACGAGGTCGTCGCCGCGGTGGGTGACGCCGAGCGGCGGCTGGAGGAGCTCCGCGACAGCTCGGACCTGCCACCGCAGCCCGACCGGGACTGGGTCGACGACTGGCTGCACCGCTCGCACCTGGCCTACTGGCAGTCGCCGCGCCCCCGGTAGCCGCCACGCCCGGCCGACGCCCCCGCGGGTCGCTTCGCTCATGCTCTGCAGCCGCCACGCCCGGCCGACGCCCCCGCGGGTCGCTTCGCTCAGGCTCAAGATGCCTCTGCGGAGCCTTCGCTTCGCTCATGCTCTGCAGAGGGGGCGGGATTCGAACCCGCGGTAGGTCTCCCTACGACCGCTTTCAAGGCGGTTCCGATCGGCCGCTCCGGCACCCCTCCTCGTACGACGCCGGGGCGCCGCACACCGCGGGACTCTACCCAACAGGTTCGGCCCCGCCCGCACGTGATGAAATCTCCCGCGTGACGTCCGAGCCCGCCACCGTCCACCGCCTCGCCCCGGCCATCGCCGCGCGCCTGCTGGGCGTGGTGCTGGTCGCCGTCGCCGCGCTGATCCTGGTGAGCACGCTGCTGATCGCGGTCCTCGACCTGCACACCGTGTTCCTGCTGGTGCCGGTGCTCCTCACGGTGGTGGTGCTGACCGCGACCTGGTGGACCTGGCGGCAGAGGGGCTGGGTCGTCCGGCTCACCGCCGAGGGCTACCGGGTGCAGTGGGTACGTGGGGTCGGCGCGGCCACCGGCCGCTGGAAGGACGTCGAGGACGCCGTCACCACCACGATCGCCGACGCGCCCGTCGTGGTGCTGCGCCTGCGCGACGGTCGCACCACGACGATCCCCGTCGAGATGCTCGCCGTCGACCGCGAGGCGTTCGTGCGTGACATCCAGGAGCACCTCCAGCGCGGCCACGGCCTGCGCAAGTGGTGACCTGATTCGGCGCAGGCCCGCCGCGCCTTGTAACCTTCTGTGCGCCCGGCACTCGACGGGCATGGAGGCGTCGCCTAGTCCGGTCTATGGCGCCCGCCTGCTAAGCGGGTTTGGGGCTAAAACCCCATCGAGGGTTCAAATCCCTCCGCCTCCGCCACGATCGGCCCCCTCCTGCAGGAGGGGGCCGACACCGGCCTCCCTGCGTGCATTTGCAAGAACCTGCAATGCACAGACCTGCAGCCGCATCGGCGCGACGTGGCGACGGAGGCTGGGAGACAATGATCCGGTCATCCCCTGTGACACAACTGAGGTGAAGAGCAATGACCCCTGTACGCCGCATCGCCGCCGCCGCCCTCGTGGCCGCGCTCGGGCTCGGATTCGTCGGCATCGGGGCTGGCCCTGCCAACGCCGTCGACACCACGTGGGGCTACAAGGTAAAGGGCGGCAGCACGCAGTCCATCGACACCACCTGGGGCTACAAGAAGAACTTCCGCTGATCGGACGTGCCATGATGTGCACGCAGTGAAAGTGCCGGGACCCGGACCCCTCAACCCCCCACGAGTTTGGTCCGGCAGCCTCCCCCACAGGCGAGTCCTGGCAGCGAGGGCAGCAGCTTTTCGGAGCTGCTGCCCTCGTCCTCTTTCTCCCGCCTCCCGGCGTGTCCGCCAGCCGCGCAGCAGTCAGTCGGCCGAGGCGTCGGTCTCGCGGCCGGAGATGCCGCGCTTGCCCATCTCGTAGCCGAGCTGGAAGCGCGTCTCCACCTCGAACTCGTTCTTCAGGTCCGCGACGTAGGCGGCGTAGGTGCGCGGGCTGACCCCGAGTCGCTTGGCGCCCGCCGGGTCGGCCCGTCCCTCGAGGAGCATCCGGATCGTCATCGCACGCTGCTCGGCGGCGATGTCGCGCATGAGTGAGGTCTCGCTGCTCGTGAACGGCCTGGCGCGCTCCCAGTGGCGCTCGAACATGTCGACGAGGTAGCCCACCATGGACGGCTCGCTGATCACCATCGCGACGTTGAGGCCCTGGTGGCTGGGGATGATGGCGATCCGGCGGTCGACCACGATGAGCCGGTTGAAGAACTCGTCGAGCGTCCGGACCTCGGCCCCCTCGGCGGTCACCGCGGAGACGTACTTGCGGGTGTCGGCGCCGCGCCGGGCCGCGTGCTGGTAGAGCGTACGCATCTTGACCCCGCGCCGGAGGGCGGCGATCTCGCGAGCGCCCGCCTCACCCAGCTGCTTGACTCCTCGCCGGTCCTGGGGCTGGGCCGTGAGCAGCTCCTCCTCGGCCTCGCTCACCATCGAGGCGAGGAAGTTGGCGATGGTCTCACCGCGGATCTCCGCGAACGGTCCGCCGACGGCGCTCGGCGAGCGCCGCCACGCGTGCGACAGCGTGCTGAAGGCCTGAGCCCAGTGGGCCGACTCGGCGATCAGCTCGGCGCCCTGCTGGCCGAGCGGGGCCACGACCTGCGCCTGGACGGCCGCCGGGTCCACGGCGCGCCACGTGAGGCCGTCGTCGCTGCGGGACACGAGGCCGACGTCGACGAGCAGCTCGAAGGCGGCGTGCAGCTCACCACGCGCGGCGATGCGCCTGTCCGTGGCGTCGATGCCCCCGGAGGCGACGATCTCCTCGTAGAGGGGGGTCGACTGCTCCTCGAAGACGATCCGCTCCTGCGGCCCCAAGGGCATGGCACATCCTCCGCTCGACCGATGTCCCCGTGGGGAGGATGGTGCCACACGCGCCCCCGTCATCATGGGACGAAATCGGCTGGACCCGCCCCTCCTCGTACGACGGGAGGGGCGGGTCCTGGCACGTGACGCGCCGGCGATCAGGCGCCGAGGCGGGCCTTCAGCGTGTCGAGCTCGCTCCAGAGCACGGCGGGGAGGTCGTCGCCGAACTTCTCGAACCACTCCTCGATCTGCGGCAGCTCGGCCTTCCACTCCTCGACGTCGACGGCGAGCGCCTTCGCGAGCTCGTCCTCGGTCAGGTCCAGGCCGTCGATGTCGAGCGAGCCCGGCGCGGGGACGTGGCCGATCGGGGTCTCGACCGCGGCCGCCTGGCCGTCGATGCGCTCGATGACCCACTTGAGGACGCGGCTGTTCTCGCCGAAGCCCGGCCAGAGGAAGCCACCGTCGTCACCGCGGCGGAACCAGTTGACGTAGAAGATCTTCGGCAGCTTGGCCGCGTCGTTGTCCTTGCCGATGCCGACCCAGTGGCCGAAGTAGTCGCCGGCGTTGTAGCCGATGAACGGCAGCATCGCCATCGGGTCGCGGCGCACCACGCCGACCGCGCCGACCGCGGCAGCGGTGGTCTCCGACGAGAGGGTGGCGCCCATGAAGGTGCCGTGGTTCCAGTCGCGGGCCTCGGTCACCAGCGGGATCGTCGTCTTGCGACGGCCACCGAAGAGGATCGCGTCGATCGGGACACCGCGCGGGTCGTCGTACTCGTCGGCGAGGATGGAGCACTGCTTGATCGGGGTGCAGTAGCGGCTGTTGGCGTGGCTGGAGAGCTCACCGGTCTCCTCGGCCAGCTCGGGGGTCCAGCGCTCGCCCTTCCAGCTCGTGGCCTCGGCCGGCGTGTTCTCCAGGCCCTCCCACCAGACGTTGCCGTCGGGGGTGAGCGCCACGTTGGTGAAGACCGAGTTGCCCTTGCGGATGGTCTCCATCGCGTGGGGGTTGGTGTGCTCGTTGGTGCCGGGGGCCACGCCGAAGAAGCCGAACTCCGGGTTGACCGCCCAGAGGCGGCCGTCCTCACCGATGCGCATCCAGGCGATGTCGTCGCCGATGGCCTCGACCTTCCAGCCGGGGATCGTCGGCTTGAGCATGGCCAGGTTGGTCTTGCCGCACGCGCTCGGGAAGGCGGCGGCGACATACTTGGTGACGCCCTGGGGCGAGGTGAGCTTGAGGATCAGCATGTGCTCGGCGAGCCAGCCCTCGTCGCGCGCCATGACCGAGGCGATGCGCAGCGCGTAGCACTTCTTGCCGAGCAGGGCGTTGCCGCCGTAGCCGGAGCCGAAGCTCCAGATCATCCGCTCCTCGGGGAACTGCACGATGTACTTGGTGTCGTTGCACGGCCACGCGACGTCGGCCTGGCCGGGCTCGAGCGGCATGCCGACGGAGTGGAGGGCGGGGACCCACTGGGGGTCGTCGCCGGCGGCCTCGAGCTCCTCGATCCGACGCAGCACGTCGGTGCCCATGCGGGCCATCACGCGCATCGAGACCGTGACGTAGGCGGAGTCGGTGATCTCGATGCCGAACATCGGGTGCTCGGCGTCGAGGTGGCCCATGACGAACGGGATGACGTACATCGTCCGGCCCTGCATGCACCCGGCGTAGAGCCCGCGCATGAGCTCCTTCATCTTCTCCGGGTCCATCCAGTTGTTGGTGGGTCCGGCGTCGCGCTCGTCGACCGAGCAGATGTAGGTGCGGTCCTCGACGCGGGCGACGTCGGTGGGGTCGGACGCGGCGTGGAACGAGTTGGGCATGACCTCGGGGTTGAGGCGGGTGAACGTCCCGGTCGCCTCGAGGGAGGCGGTGAGCTGCGCCCACTCCTCGTCGGAGCCGGTGCACCAGTGGATCGAGGCGGGCTGGGTCAGCTCGGCGACCTCGGTGACCCAGGCGAGGATGCCCGGGTGGGTGGTCGGCGGGGTCGTCTGGGTGTCGATCGTTGCGGTCATGACCGTTTCCTTCAGCGTGCGTAGCGGCTGGTTCGCGCGGCCTCGTTGTCGGCGACTTGCGGGGACGCTAGCGGCGTGTGCACGGCCGGACATATTGGATCGATCACAGACGTGTGACGCGGGTCTCGCTACCTTCCGGTACCCGACTTCCGTCGATCCTCGACGGAAGGGATCGTCGTCGGGGGTCAGGCCGCGACGCGCTCCGGCGCAGCCGCGAGCTCGGCGGTGTCGGCCTTGTGGGCGCGCCACGAGTGGCTCACCGCGAAGCCCCAGACCGCGGCGATCGCGACGTAGAGGCCGAGCGCGACGCCCCCGGGCACCGTGACCAGGTCGGCGTTGACGAGCGTACGGGTGTTGGTCAGCACGATCAGGCCGCCGACCAGGGAGCCGAGCATCCGCGCGGGGATGACCTTGACCAGCATCGCGGCGAAGGGAGCCACGACCACGCCGCCGATGAGCAGGCCGACGACGATCTGCCACTGGATGCCGGCGAAGCCGAGGGCGGTGAGGAAGCCGATCGAGGCGGCGAGGGTGACCACGAACTCCGAGGTGCTGACCGAGCCGATGACCTTGCGCGGCTCCATCCGGCCGTTGGCGAGCAGCGCCGGGGTGCCGATCGGGCCCCAGCCGCCACCGGCGGTCGCGTCGACGAAGCCGGCCACGCCGCCGAGCGGCACGAGGAACCGGCGACCGACAGGCTGCCCCACCCGGCTGGAGTCGAAGCCCTTCACCGTGAACCGCACCAGGAGGTAGGAGCCGAGACCGAGGAGCAGCACGGACATGACGACCTTGGCCAGGTCGACCGGCATGTTGACCAGCAGCGTGGCGCCGACGAACGCGCCGATCGCGCCCGGGACCGCGATGTTGCGCACGACGCGCCAGTCGACGTTGCCGAAGGAGTGGTGGGCGATGCCGGACGCGGCGGTGGTGCCGAGCTGGGCGAGCTGCACCATCGCCGAGGCCATCGCCGGGTTGGTGCCGATCATGAGCAGCAGCGTCGTGGACGTGACGCCGTACGCCATCCCGAGGCTGCCGTCGACGAGCTGGGCGGCGACGCCCACGAGGGCGAACATGACGAGCTTCTGCACGGTGACTCCTCCGCGGGGACCAGGACGATGTCACTAAAGTACAGTGTGTTGATAGGAATTACCTAATCGCTTGTCGGAGTGTCCTTTCAGGTCCTGAGCCCCAGCCGGCGTCAGATCGGTGCGTCGGGGTCGATGCTGCGCGTCTCCGAGCGCCGGTTGCGCGCACTGAGGTGGTCCCGCAGGTAGAGCTTCGGCAGGATCTTCGCCACGGCGAGGGTCACGTAGACGATCGTGTTGATCGCCACGAAGGCCGCGAGGACGGCGATGAGCTCGTTGCGGAGGATGCTGTCGGGGAGCAGCACGCCCATCGGGACGACGGCTGTGGGCGCAGCGACCACGTCAGGCTCCCGTCCGGACGCCGGAGTCGGGCTGGACGACGTGCTTCCAGTCCGCCTCGCGGGCCATCGTGAGGTCCCAGATGCCCTTGACGTAGACCACGTTGAGGAACATCGCGTAGAAGAGCTCCGGGAAGAGCGAGAGTCCGAGCAGCCGGGCCCTCCAGCCCCCGCGCCAGACGGTGACCACGCGCTCGAGCGTGAAGACGAGGCCGATGCCGATCCAGAACGGGAACCACACCCAGGTCGAGGTCGCCAGCACCATCAGGACGATGAGGAGCAGGTAGGACCCGAGGGCGATGACGCCGTAGCCGATGCCGAGCTGCTGCATCCAGTAGCGGAAGGTCTGGGGGCGCAGGCCGTACGCGCCGAGGTTCTCGAGTGCACCCCGCTGCCACCGCAGGCGCTGGGCCCACAACGCGCTCCACGTCGGCATCACCTCGGTGACGACCGTGCACTCGCGCGGGGAGACCATGAGGGCGCCGAGGGTCTTGAGCGCGATGGTCAGCTCGTTGTCCTCGGTGAGGGCGACCGTGTCGTAGACGTCGCCGGGGACGCCGGGCAGGATCTTGCCGCGCTCGTCGGCGACCGCCCGCAGCGCGCGCGGGCGGAACACCGAGGCGGTGCCGGTCAGCACGAAGACGCGGCCGCGGCGGCGGCGCAGGTCGCGCTGGTAGCGGGTGTACTCGTTGCGCTGGAACTGACCGATCAGGCCGAAACCGTCCTCGCCGTAGAAGAGGCCGCCGACCGCCATCAGCGCGCGGTCGTCGGTGAGTCGCCGGGTCGCCCCCGCGAGGAACCCCGGGTCCAGCGTGGTGTCGGCGTCCATCACCATCACGCAGTCGTTGTCGCCCTGGCCCGGCAGGATCTCGCGCAGCGCCTGGTTGAGGCCGCCGGCCTTCTTGTGCCGGTTGTCGACGGTCTCGAACACCTCGACGCCCGCCGCGCGAGCCAGCCGTACGGTGCCGTCGGTGCAGTTGTCGGCCACGACCACGATCCGCGCCGGCGGTGGCGACTGCGCGAGGAGCGAGTCGAGGGTCTGGGTGATGCACCCCTCCTCGTTGTGCGCCGGGATGAGGACGGTGATCGTGACGGGTCCGGCGTACTGGCCGCGGGTCTCGGCCATGACGAGCTTCGGGGCCAGCGGCATCCGGTTGCCGTCCTCGCTGCGCCGGGCCCGGGTCAGCAGGCGACGTTCGAGGCCCGCCACGCCGGCGGCCAGCAGCAGGGCCACGCCCACCGCGGCGAGCAGCACCCGCGGGGACGGCATCTCGGTGTCGTAGAAGACGCGCCAGATGCCGAAGAGGACGCCCTCGTCCGGGGACCGGCCGACCTCCGGGTCGCTGGAGGCAACGGCCACCCACAGGATCACCGCACCCAGGGCGGCCGTGCCGATGATCGCCACCCCGACTGATCGCTGCAGCCACTGCATGTCGTCCCGAGCCTCCTAGATCCACGGCAGGCGTCCGCCGCCGGTCAGTCGTGCGGTGCCGTCCCGACGGCGGCCGGCAGGAACTTGTCCACGAACTCGTCGTAGGGCACCGGCCTCCCGATCAGGTAGCCCTGGGCGAAGTCGACGCCCTCCTCGCGGCACACCTCGAGGATCTGCGGGTCCGACACGAACTCGGCGACCGTCCGCTTGCCGAGGTCGCGGGCGATGCCGACGATCGAGCGCATGATGGTGCGGTCGACCGCCGACTCGTGGACGTGCGCGACGAACTCGCCGTCGATCTTCACGTAGTCGAAGAACAGGTGCTTGAGGTAGTAGAACGACCCGAACCCAGCGCCGAAGTCGTCGAGCGCGAAGGCGCACCCCAGGTCGGTCATCCGGGCGGCGAAGTCGCGGGCGAGGGCCACGTCGGCCACCGCGGCGGTCTCGGTGATCTCCAGGATGAGCGCCGAGGGGTCGACCTCGTGCCGGGCGAGCGAGGCGACGATCGCGCGCTCGATCTCGGGGTTGCCGATGGAGTGGCCCGACAGGTTGACCTCCAGCTCGAAGCGAGGGTCGTGCTCGCGGCGCAGGCGGGCGAGCAGCTCGAGGCTCTTGTCGACCACCCACGCGTCGACCAGCGGCATCAGTCCGACCCGCTCGGCGATGTAGACGAAGCGTGACGGCGGCACGAGCTCGTCCTCGTCGCGCAGCCGGAGCAGCACCTCCGCCGAGCTGATCCGTCCGTCGGAGATGTCCATGATCGGCTGGAGGTGCAGCTCGAAGCGGTCGTGCTCGAGGGCGTCCTCGATGCGGCTCTGCCACTGCAGGCGGGCAGCGGCCCGCGGGCCGCGGGTGTCGCCCTCCGGCAGGACGGCGACCTGGTTGCGGCCGGCCTCCTTGGCGTCGTACATCGTCATGTCGGCGAGGGCGAGGATGTCGGCGCTGTGCTCGGACGCCGCCTGGAAGGTGACCGCGCCGACGCTCGCAGTGACCCGGCGCGCGACGCCGTCGAGGGTCGCGGCGTGGGCGCCGATGCGCTCGACGACGAGGTCCGCCACACGCTGGGCGGCGGCCTGGTCGCCGTCGGTGAGCAGGATCGCGAACTCGTCGCCGCCCAGGCGCGCCACCACGTCGGTGGTGCGGATGGACCGCCGCAGCAGCCCGGCGATGTTGACGAGCAGCTCGTCGCCGGCGTTGTGCCCGAGCGAGTCGTTGACCTGCTTGAAGTTGTCGAGGTCGAGGAGCAGCAGCGCCCCGGTCGGACCATGGCGACGGCACCGGTCGAGGTGGCGCTGCAGCTCGTTGTCGAAGCGTCGCCGGTTGGCCAGCCCCGTGAGGACGTCGTGGTCGGCGAGGTGCGCGAGCCGGTCGAGGTAGCGGCGACGGTCGGACATGTCGACCACGTTGACCATCACGATCTGGCCCATCTCGGGATCCGCCACGACGGTGCTGCTGAGCGCGACGTGCACGTCGTTGCCGCCCGAGTCGCGCAGCAGGCACTCGGTGTCGAGGGAGTCGCCACGGTCGAGCAGCAGGCGATCGAGGTGGTCCTGGATGCGGTCCTCGCCGGGCGTCTCGAAGGCCCCCAGGCGGTGCCCGACCATCTCGGGCGGCTCGAGCCCGAGCAGGACCGCCATCGACACGTTGACCCGGATGATCGTGCCGGCGGAGTCGAGGAGCGCCACCCCGTGCGGCGCGTCGTCGAAGAGCCTCTCGACCCGCTCGCTGGCCGTTCGCGCGCGCCGCGTCTGTCGCGCGAGGTCGCGGACGATGCGCTGGAGCACCGGCGCGAGCACGACCGCGACCGCCCCCCACATCACGGCGCGACGCCAGTCACCCAGGACGTACGCGGGAGGGCCGATGACCACGACGGGGACCACGAGGGTGGCAACGGACAACCCGCTCGCGATCCAGAGCTGGCGCGGGGTGCCGGTGATCGCCAGCCACAGGATCGGCAGCAGGAGCAGCACCGTCATGCCCGAGGACGAGCCCCCGGTGCCCGCCCCGGCGGCGTCGTTGACGAGACCGGCGAAGGGGAACAGCAGGTAGGCGGCCAGCGGGTCCAGCCAGGTCCGCTCGTGGCGGCGCCGGCTCGCCACGAAGACCAGGGCCGAGGACACCAGGGCGAGGGCGGCCAGGGCGACCACCCACCAGGGCCGCTCGTAGGGCGGCAGGAGCACGGTGAGCAGGCCGAGCGCCGCCACGACGCCGAACGGCCAGGCGAGCGCGGGCGTGCCGCGTCGCAGGTCGGGGCGGGCGGACCCTCGTGCGGGGGTCTCCGAGACAGGACGTCGCACCCGACCACCCTAGTGGCGGTCGGGTCGCGACGGGGCGGATCAGTCCTCGGCGTCGAGGTCGGCGGCGACCCGGCGGTGCGCCTCCCAGATCTCCTCGGGCATCCGCTCGAACTGGGAGAGGTGCTCCTCGCGGAAGCCCATCTCCTGCTGCCAGCGCTCCTTGTCGATGGTGAGGATGCGCTCGAGGTCCGCTGCCGGGACGTCCATGCCGGTGAGGTCCAGCTCGTCCTCGGTCGGGATGATGCCGACCGCCGTACGGCGTCCGCTGACCTCGCCGTTCTTGAGCTGGAGCAGCCACAGCAGCGGCCGCAGGTTGTCGCGGTAGCCCGGCCACAGGAAGTGGCCGTCGTCGGGGTCCTTCTGGAACCAGTTGACGTGGGCGAAGATCGGCTGCTCCTTCGCCGCCCCGACGACGTCGAGGTAGTGGCGCGCGTAGTCGCCCTCGCCGTAGGCCATGAACGGACGGTTCGACATCGGGTCGTAGCGCAGCTGACCGTCGACGCCCTCGGCCGCGAAGGTCGCCTCGGCACCCAGGGTCAGCCCGTCGTACACGCCCTCGGCGAGGTCGGTGATCGCGCGGATCAGCGGCTCGCGGTCGCGGGTTCGGCCGCCGAAGATGATCGCGTCGATCGGCACACCCGCCGGCGCGTCGTAGTCGGGCGCGATGTTGGGCACGTTGTCGAGCGTCGTGGTGAAGCGGCTGTTGGGGTGCGCCCAGGCGGCGGTGTCGTTGTCCTTGCGGTCCGCCAGCGGGGCGCCGGTCCAGTCGAGCCAGCCCTTCACGTTGCTCGGCGGCTTCGGCGTGCGGCCCTCCCACCAGACCTCGCCGGTCGTGGGGTTGTAGGCGACGTTGGTGAAGATCGCCTGCGTGCCCTCCTCGATGGAGGCCAGGGCGTTGGGGTTGGTCGTCTCGTTGGTGTCCTTGGCGACCCCGAACACGCCGTACTCCGGGTTCATCCCCATCAGCCGGCCGGACTCCTCGTCGACCCAGAGCCAGGCGATGTCGTCGCCGTAGAACGACACGTGGTAACGATCACCGAGCGCGTCGGGGGCCGCCATCATCGCGAGGTTGGTCTTGCCGGAGGCGCTCGGGAAGCCACCGCAGACGTGGTAGGTCCGGCCCGTCTCCTTGTCGTGGATGCCGATGAGCATGTACTGCTCGGCGAGGAACTTCCTGCTCGCCCAGCCGTCGTACGCCCCCTGCCGCAGGCCGTGCGCGATCTTGCCGAGCAGCGCGTTGCCGCCGTAGGAGGAGCCGAAGTGCAGGATGGTGCGCTCGTCCGCGACGGTGACGAAGTAGCGCTGGTCGTCGGGCGTGCCCTGCCCGAGGTGCTCGAGGTCGCCGGTGACGTGGACCGCGCGGACGAACGAGTCGGGGTCCTCGAGGTCGTTGACGAACTGCACGCCGACGCGGGCCATGCGGATCATGTGGAGCACCACGGTGCGGGTGTCGGTGAGCTCGACGCCGGCCGCCCACGGCTCGAGCGGGTTGCCGGCCGGGGCCATCAGATAGGGGATGACGTACATCGTCTTGCCCTCGGATGCGCCGCGCATCCGGTCGTGGAGCATCGGCTTCATCTCCGAGGCCGGGCGCCAGTTGTTGTAGACGCCGCGGTCCTTCTCGTCGCTGGTCGCGACGATCGTGCGCTCCTCGGAGCGGGCGGTGTCCTTGTAGTAGCTGCGGGAGTAGTAGCGCCCCTCCCCGGCCCGCTGGAGCTCGCCGGCGGCGACCGCCTCCTCGAGCAACCGCGCGTCGTCGGAGGCGTTGACCACCTCGACGTGCTCCGCGCCGGTCAGCTCGGCGTACTCCTTGACGAACTCACGGACCTTCGGGTTGGTCAGCCCGGCTTCGTCCAGGACTGCCTCGAGATCTGCCATCGCGCTGCCTCTCGTCGTGCGGCGGTGCCTCGCCGCGGTGCGGGTGCTTGGCACCCTAGGGCACCGTCGAGGTGCGCGGCGGGGGTCGATGGTCCCGACTGCGCGACGAAGGTCCCGGCCGCGCACCGGTCCCTGATTTCGCTCGCCCGGAGTGCGTCGGCTATCCTCGTCCAGTCCTCGCAGGCCGGTCGGCCCGCTCGGACGGGCGCCTGTAGCTCAACGGATAGAGCATCTGACTACGGATCAGAAGGTTTGGGGTTCGAATCCCTACAGGCGCGCAGAGCAAGAAGCCTCTGACCTGCAGAAACGCAGGCCAGAGGCTTTTTGCGTTGAGCCCTCGTCCCGCCGCATCCATCGCTTACTCATCGCTTTCGGCAGCGGGAGCGACGAGGTCGGACAGCAGCGCGCGGACATCCGGACCCCGGTGCGTCCGTTGGATGTAGTGCTTTTCTGTGACCGCGGACGATGAGTGCCCCAGCTGAGCCGAGGCCGTGAGGGCGTCGAACTGCCTCGTAAGTACGGTGGCAACAGTCTTCCTAAACGTATGAGATGTCACCGCCGCCCAAGCAGGGTTCCGTCGCCCGAAAGCTCGCCACTGCTTAGAAACATTCCGCGAGTCGCGAAGGGTGCCGGTCGCCGAGGGAAAAACCACGTCGAACTCGTTCGCATGCTGCTCAACCCGACGCCGAAGCAGCATCTCGACAGCGAAAGGGGGCAGTTGCAGCACGCGTCTACCCGCCGCGCTCTTGGGACTCTCCTGAATCTTGATGCCACCGCCCGCTTCCCGAACCAGAGTTGCCGCGATGGAGACCGTTGGTGTCTCCGCGCCAAGATCCACGTGACTCCACCTCAGGGCCAACGCCTCGTTGATCCGCACGCCGGTGGCCAACAACAGATCGATCAGGTCTGGGAAATCGGCTGCCACGGCTGAGGGGTCCAATCGGACCGCTTGCCGCAGTGCGACCACCTCCTCTGCAGCGAGCGCGACTACGACCTTGGAGCCGACTGCAACAGGTCGCGTCTGCCCAGCCAGGTTGACCTGGAGGGCGTCGTGACGGACCGCAACACCCAGGATGCCCGTAAGCGCGGTTCTGACCGCCTTGGCGGCACTGGGGCCCGACCGATCTCTCACGGCCGTCAGGTGGCTGTCAATGAGTCCTACAGAGAGCTCATGCACTCGGAGTGAGCCCAAGGCTGGGCGCACGTGGCGCTCCACGACCTCGCGATACCGCTCCTTCGTTCCTACCGCCTTGTCGGAGTCGTTGACCTCACGTAGCCACATGTCGGCGACGGCGTTTAGGCGCGTGGCACCCGTGACGCTGTCGCCGGTCGGTCGAGACCGCGTCTGCAGTCGGAGCAACAACTCTGCTTCTGCCTTGGACCTCGTGGTTCCTGACGCCTCCACCAGGCGCGTCCTTCCATCGAAGTCGCGGAATCTTGCTCTGGCGCGCCATGAGCCAGTTCCACGATGGACGACGCTGATACGCCCCCAGGACCCAAGCCTCAGCGGCGGCCTAGGCACGGTCTTGTCCGGACGGCGGAGCTGGGTCATAACCTGCAGCGGCCCACTGTGCATCATCCGCCACATTCAACGCGGCAAGGGCTTCCATCTCCCATTGGTGTGAGGGGTCTGCGTCTTGCTCGCCTACGGCGGCGATTTCAGCCTTGAGCTCCTCCTCTATGACCGCTATACGAGTCGAGACCCACGTTCTTCTCTTCTCGTGCCGCTCGTCGTCAGTCAACACCTCGGCAGGCCGTACGCGCTTCATGAACTGCCATGAGAATGAACTGGAGTCGTTCGGCGGTCTCGTGAGAGACAGGTGTCCCGTGGCCCATCGCCACGCCATGGCAGTGTGGAGTGGGCCGCCTGAATACCCGGTTACGGCGCAGTCGATCGATGAGCCGCGCTCCCGAGGCATCAGGAGCGCATTGGGATTGACGTCAAGGGCGAGCGCTAGCGCGACGAGATCATCTACGTCCACGCGCCGCTCCCCCGACTCGATCCTGCGCAGGCCGAGGGGCGGGATGAGATGACCTCGTCGCTCGAGTTCCCTCGAGAGCTCTGCATAGGTCATGCCCGCCTCCGTACGGAAGTGCGCGATGTTCGCGCGTGTCGTCGCGGAGGTCGGCCCCGAGGGCAACTGCTTACCAGCCATGAGAAGGGAGCATAGACGATCAAAAATGAAGGTGCACGAAGCCCGTCCCTGAACTAATGAAAATCCATGGGAGAGTTCTAGTCCGCACCTGAGCGATCAAAGTGATCGCCTATACGACTGAACGGAACAAGTCATGGATGCCGCACCCAATGCCAACCACCTGCTGTCGCCGCAGGACCTGGCCGCTCTGATCGCTGTGCCGGTTGCCACGGTCTACCGCTGGAGGTCCGCCGGCTCGGGACCGCGCGGCTACCGGATCGGCAAGCACGTCCGATTTCGGATGTCGGACGTCGAGGCGTGGCTGGATGCGTGCGCTGACCAGCCAGCGTGAGCGTCACTCGTCATCTCGCGCCTACTAACAGCGGGCGGAACATGCAGGAAAACACCGCGGCCCGCTTCGGCATCGACACCATCGCCGTGCGGGGGCCGGCTTCGGCCGTCCACGAACGGATCAGTGGGCAACGACTGCGCCGGGCTATTGATCCGACGTCGGGCCAGTTCACGGAACACCTCGCCAGCGAACGGGTACGCCTCGATGACCGAGACCTCGAGGTCCAGTTGTGGCGGGAGCCATCGGGCGTAGTCGCGATGGAGTTCTCCGTGCCCAAGGCAGTCCGCGGGGACAACCGCCAGCCGGCAGGGGTGGAAGAGGCGGTCTTGGCGGTCCAGATGGCTCATCAGGCGGCGGCGACGGCGGTCCACTGGCGATGCGAACCTGAGCAACTCGTCATCACGCGGATTGATCTTGCGAGAGACTTCACCGGCATCGGGGACCCGCGTGGTCTGATCGACCGCCTGGCCCATGTTCCGCCGAACAGAATGAGAACCCGTACATACCTCGTGAATCGCCCCGGGTCTGGTGGAGGCTCTCAATCCATGGAGGATGAGAGTCATGGCAGCACCCAGGAAGTACCCCGACGAGCTGCGTGAGCGAGCGACCCGGATGGCGGTGGAGCTGCGGGCGGACC
>NZ_JACXYX010000008.1 GCF_014779655.1 Nocardioides ganghwensis | reverse complement strand
GCCGCCAGCCCCCGCTGCGAGACATCCAGGATCCGCCTGACCCGACGCACCAGCCCCGGCACCTGCCCGGCGAACGGCCCCATCCACCACCACTCCCGCTCCGCCTCGGACCAGTTCACCATCGCATCCCGCACCGGCCCACCCGCCGGCCCATCCACCGGCCCACCCACCAGCCCATCCACCGGCCCATCCACCGGCCCATCCACCGGCTCGTCCCCGTTCGTGTCGCTCACGCCCACTCGCCCTCTCGATCTCCGGCCCCCGCCCGTCGCGGCGCCTCGTACCCCCATCCCACGCCCCACGACCGACACCCCGCACCCGCTCATCCACAACCACCCCGTACACGCCCCCACCTCGGCACCTGTGGACACTTCACGGCCCACGGCCCACGGCCCACGGCCCACGGCCCACACGGGGGCACGCCGATCCACCGCCACCCTTGCCCGTGAGTCCCCCACAGACTCACCGGCAAGCGCACGCGACCCCAGACACGCGCAGCCCCTGAGTCCCCCAGAGACTCACGGGCAAGGGAGCGTCACGGGCGCCGGCGGGCGCGCGAGAGCCCGGAGGCACACGATTGCCTCAGGAGTTCACGCGTACGGGGTCACCGACCGCGGGGGTCGCGCCTGCCGGCTCCGACGTACGGACGGGGGTCCGCCTCGAAGGCCTGGGCCCAGATCAGGACGGGTCAGGTCGGGTCAGGATGATTCAGGACTGGTTCAGGACTGGGGAGCCGGCGCCTGGGAGGCGTCCTGGCCGTCCTTCTGGAGCTGCGGGGGCAGGTGTCCGGTCGAGCGGGCGTAGTAGTGGGCGGCGCGCCGTGCGGCCAGCATCCGGGCGACGCCGATCAAGGTGCCGCTGAGCGCGGCCCACATGACCGCCTCGGCGAGGCTGACGTCGGGGTCGGCCGGGTTGGCGGGCGGGTTCTTGCCGGTGGCGGCGCGCCAGGTCGAGTTCAGTCCCTTCTTGGCCACCGCCGCGGCGCCGAGGGCTGCGGCGAGGGAGAACGCGGAGTAGAACTTGCTGCTGTTGTCCTTGGAGGAAGACGCCATGTCGTCACCCTATCCAGCGGTCCGGCGAGCCCGCCCCGCCTCGAAGGCTGAGACGAGCGCGTCGGGCCGCCGGCAGCTGACGAGCCAGTACGGCGTGGGATCGGCCGGGTCGTCGATGTCGACCCGCACGCCCCGCTTGAGGTACGGCCGCAGCACGAGATGTGCTCGGGCGTCGGCGTCGACACCGGCCTGGCGGCGTACGCCCTCCGCGTCGAGGGCGGTGACCTCTCCCACGAGATCGATCGGGATGTGGGCACGCCCGGCGCGGAAGGTCGTCCCGTCCACGGCGACCCGCGCGCGCCCGTACGCGAGGAACAGGGCCACCATGAGAGCGAGCGCGGCGCCGCTGATCGACCATGCGAGGGCCTCGGGCACGGCGACGACGAGCGCCAGCCACAGGGACGCCACGAGCATCGTGCCCTGCGCCCACCAGCGCAGCGGAACGGTGAGGCGTTCGGCGTAGTCCACGGCGCAGAGCCTATAGATTCAGTCCTCGTGCCCGACCACGACCCAAGCCAAGCTCCCGCCCGCGACCTCGACCCCGACCTCGACCCCGACCTCGAGGTCGCCGTCGTCCGCCTCGACCCCGGCCTGCCGGTTCCGTCGTACGCCCACCCCGGGGACGCCGGTGCCGACCTGCACGCCGCTGTCGACGTCGAGCTCGCGCCCGGCGAGCGCGCGCTCGTTCCGACGGGCCTGTCGATCGCGCTCCCGGACGGGTACGTCGCCCTGGTGCACCCGCGCTCCGGCCTGGCCGCGCGTCACGGGCTGTCCATCGTCAACGCTCCCGGAACGGTCGACGCCGGCTACCGGGGCGAGATCAAGGTGTTGCTGATCAACCACGACCCCGTCGAACCCGTCGTGCTCAGGCGTGGCGACCGGATCGCCCAGCTGGTGATCCAGCGGTTCGAGCGGGCGCGGTTCGTCGAGGTGGGGGTGCTGCCGGAGTCGGTCCGGGGCGCCGGGGGCTACGGTTCTACGGGTACCGGTTCGCGCGCGTGAGCCGGGGCCCGTGTCGAGACGAGCGCTGATCGAAGGAGTGCTGACGTGAAGTTCCGCCGCAAGGCAGAGGCCGCCCAGGCGTCCGCGGAGGACGCCGCAGACCGGAGCGCCCCGGACGAGGGCGCCGAGGCCGCGGGCGAGCGATCCGTGACTGCCGCGGGAGCCTCGGGTCCGTTCGACGTCTCCCAGGTCGAGGGCGACGGCATCGAGCGCGCCGACCTCGGCTCCCTGCTGGTGCCGGCGATCGCCGAGCGCGAGCTGCGCCTCCAGGTCGACGAGAAGACCGGCCAGGTGCGCGCGGTCATGCTCGCCGGGTCGGACGGCGCGTGCGAGTTCCAGGCGTTCGCGGCGCCCCGCAACGGCGACCTCTGGTCCGACGTCCGACCGCAGATCGCCGAGGACATGGTGCGCCGCGGCGGCCAAGCGACCGAGCGCGAGGGTCGATGGGGCACCGAGCTGGTCTGCCAGATGCCGGTGAAGCGACCAGACGGCACGGCCGCGACCCAGCCCTCGCGCATCCTCGGGATCAACGGCGACCGATGGATGCTGCGCGCGTCCTTCCTCGGCCGGCCTGCGCTCGACCCGGACGCCACCTCCGAGTGGGAGGACGCGCTCGCACAGGTGGTCGTACGCCGCGGTGAGCAGGCGATGCCGGTGGGTGAGCCCCTGCCCGTCACGCTGCCGGACGACGCCCGACGGGTCAGGTGAGCGATGGGCGAGAAGAGCCGGCTGCGGCAGGCCCTCTCGAAGTGGGCCGACAGCTCCGAGGCGCACCAGCGTGACCTGCGTGAGTCGCACGCGACGGCGGAGGCTCTGGCCATCGCCGACGCCCCCGAGCGCGAGCACGTCGTCGTCAACGGCGTCCTGCGCACGGTGACTCTCCGCCCACGGGGCGGCGTACCGGCACTCGAGGCCGAGCTGGACGACGGCTCCGGTGTGATCACCGTCGTGTGGCTGGGCCGGCGTCGGATCAGTGGCGTCGACCCCGGCCGCTCGATGACGGTCGCCGGCTGCATCGGCCGCCAGGGCGGCGTACCCATCATGTTCAACCCGCGCTACGAGCTCCGCCCGTGAGCGGCACCACCGGCCACCACCCGCCGGGCACCGACACCGTCGAGGCGGTGGTGCGCCAGCAGCTGTCCAAGGCGCTCGGTGGCCGCCGCGGCATGGCCGAGGCGGCGGTGCCCACGATCCTGTTCACCGTCACCTGGCTGACGATGCGCGACCTCGACCGCGCCCTCGCGGTGAGCATCGGGGCGGCGCTCCTGCTCCTCGTCATCCGCCTGGTGCAGCGCTCGACGGTGCAGTTCGTCGTCAACGCGCTCCTCGGCATCGGCATCGGCTGGTTCTTCGTCCAGCGCTCCGCGGCGTCCGGCGGGTCGGAGCAGGACCAGGCGCTCGCCTACTTCCTGCCCGGTCTGCTCTACAACGGCGGGTACGCGGTGGTGCTGGCCTTCACCTGCCTCATCGGCTGGCCGCTGGTGGGGTTCATGGTCGGCAGCATCACCGGTGATCCGACCGCGTGGCACTCCGACAAGCAGATCGTGAAGCTCTGCAACAGGCTCACCTGGCTGCTGGTGGCGCCGTGCGTCCTCCGGGTGGTCATCCAGGCTCCGATCTGGCTGGCAGGGAGCTCGGGCTCGATGGACCCGGACGCCGCCATCGCGGCACTCGGCGTGCTCAAGATCGCCCTGGGCTGGCCGCTCCAGCTCGCGGCGCTGGCCTCCATGGTCTGGCTGCTCTCGCGCAACCGGACGCCGGTCGAACCGGACGCGGCACCGGGCTGAGCGGACGGGCGTGGGAGCTCAGGCGTGGCCGGGGGAGAGCAGCTGCTCGAGCTCGTGCTCGACCTCGGCCGGCACCACGAACAGCAGCTCGTCACCCGACTCGAGGGGCTGCTCGGCCTCCGGGGTGTAGACCTGCCCGTCGCGCAGGATCGTCACGAGGGCGCAGTTCTCGGGGAAGGGGACCAGCCCGGCCGGCGTGCCGACGTAGGGCGAGTCGGCCGACAGGGTGAGCTCGACGAGGTTGGCGTTGCCCTGCCGGAAGGTGAAGAGGCGGACGAGGTCGCCGATCGAGACGGCCTCCTCCACGAGCGCGGACATGATGCGCGGCGTCGACACGTTGACGTCGACCCCCCACGCCTCGGTGAACAGCCACTCGTTGTTGGGGTGGTTGACGCGGCCGACCGTGCGCGGCACGCCGAACTCGGTCTTCGCCAGCAGCGAGGTCACCAGGTTCGCCTTGTCGTCGCCGGTGGCGGCGATGACCACGTCGCACTTGCCGAGCTGGGCCTCCGCGAGGGAGGACAGCTCACAGGAGTCGGCGAGGAGCCACTCGGCGTTGGGCACGCGCTCGGGACGGATCGCGGACGGGTTCTTGTCGATGAGCAGGACCTGGTGGCCGTTCTCGATCAGCTCCCGCGCGATCGAACGACCCACGGCTCCGGCTCCGGCGATGGCGACGCGCATGTGTGTGCTGTGCTCCTTCAGTCGTCTTGGGGGCCGGCCTCGAGCACGGCGTACGCGTGGGCGGCGTTCTCCTCGCGGATGACGAGGTGGATCATGTCGCCCTCCTGCAGGACCGTCTCGCGCGTGGGCAGCATTCCCTCGCCGAGGCGGTCGATCCACGCGATCCGGCTGCGCGACTGCATCTGGAACTCGACCGTCCGGTTGCCGATCCACGCCTCGGGCACCGGGACGTGGTCGACCCGGATGGTGCCGGACGGGTCGCGGAAGTCGGGCTCCGCGCCGGCGGGCAGGATGCGGCGCAGGATCTGGTCGGCGGTCCACTTGACCGTGGCGACCGTCGTGATCCCGAGGCGCTGGTAGACCTCTGCGCGACCGGGGTCGTAGATGCGGGCGACGACCTGCTGCAGGCCGAACGTCTCGCGAGCGACGCGCGCGGCGATGATGTTGGAGTTGTCCCCGCTGGAGACCGCGGCGAAGGCGTCCGCCCGCCGGATCCCGGCCTTCTCCAGCACCTGCTGGTCGAAGCCGTAGCCGGTGATCTTGTCGCCGTTGAACTCAGGGCCCAGGCGCCGGAAGGAGTCGGGCTCGCTGTCGATGACGGACACCGTGTGGTTGCGGTCCTCGAGGCTGCGGGCGAGCGTCGAGCCGACGCGGCCACAGCCCATGATCACGACGTGCACAACGGAACCGTATCCCAGCGAGGATATCGGCCGCTGCGGGTCTAGGCTTGCCGCCCGTGAGTGTCGGCGACGTGTCCAAGCGGATCCTGCTGGGCCGCAAGCTGCGCAGCAGCCAGCTGGGCGAGACCCTGCTGCCCAAGCGCATCGCGCTGCCGGTGTTCGCCAGCGACGCGCTGTCCTCGGTCGCGTACGCCCCCGACGAGGTCTTCATCATGCTCGCGATCGCGGGCGCGTCGACCTACGTCTGGTCGTGGAAGATCGGCCTCGCGGTCGCCGTGGTCATGCTCACCGTGATCGCCAGCTACCGCCAGACCGTGCACGCCTATCCGTCCGGCGGCGGTGACTACGAGGTCGCGACCGTCAACCTCGGACGCAACGCCGGCGTCACCGTCGCGAGTGCCCTGCTGGTCGACTACGTGCTCACCGTGGCGGTGTCGATCTCGTCGGCCTCCCAGTACGCCGCGGGCGCCATCCCCCCGTTGATCGGCCACGAGGCCACGGTCGGCGTGATCGCGGTGGCGCTGCTGACGGCGATGAACCTGCGCGGCGTCCGCGAGTCGGGGTCGTTCTTCGCCGTGCCGACCTACCTGTTCATGGTGGCGATCCTCGGCATGTGCGCGTACGGCCTGATGCGCCTCCTGGCCGGGGACCTGCCCGACGCGGAGAGCGCGGACCTCCAGATCGTGCCCCAGGCCGGCTGGGAGGAGCCGCTCACCCAGATCGGCCTGATGTTCCTGCTCGCGCGGGCGTTCTCGTCGGGCTGTGCGGCGCTCACCGGCGTCGAGGCGATCAGCAACGGCGTGCCGGCGTTCCGCAAGCCCAAGAGCCGCAATGCCGCCACCACCCTGCTCCTGCTCGGCCTCATCGCCATCACGATGATGATGAGCGTCATCGTGCTCGCCAAGCAGATGACGATCCGCTACGTCGACCCCCATCACCTCGAGCAGCTGCGCACGTCGAGCGGCGCGGTCCCCGAGGGCTACGAGCAGCACCCGGTGATCTCCCAGATCGCCGCCGGGGTCTTCGACCACTTCCCGCCCGGCTTCTACTTCGTGGTCACCGTCACCGGCATCATCCTCGTCCTGGCTGCCAACACCGCCTTCAACGGCTTCCCGGTCCTGGGGTCCATCCTCGCCCAGGACGGGCTCGCGCCCCGCTCGCTGGGCTCGCGTGGCGACCGGCTGGCCTACAGCAACGGCATCGTGTTCCTTGCCGCGATGTCGATGCTGCTCATCTGGGTGTTCGACGCCGAGACGACCAAGCTCATCCAGCTCTACATCGTCGGCGTCTTCGTGTCGTTCAACCTCAGCCAGCTCGGGATGATCCGGCACTGGACGCGCCACCTGCGCACCGAGAGCGACCCCGCCGTACGCAGGCGGATGATGCGATCGCGTGCGATCAACACCTTCGGCCTCGGGATGACCGC
Organism: Nocardioides ganghwensis; assembly: GCF_014779655.1. Classification (GTDB taxonomy): domain Bacteria; phylum Actinomycetota; class Actinomycetes; order Propionibacteriales; family Nocardioidaceae; genus Nocardioides; species Nocardioides ganghwensis. The sequence continues at coordinate 220,981 of NZ_JACXYX010000008.1, read as the reverse complement.
TGTCGTGCTGGTGATCGTGCTGGTCACCAAGTTCCTCGCGGGCGCCTGGATCACGATCCTGGCGATGGGCTTCTTCTTCGTCCTGATGCAGGCGATCGGACGCCACTACGCGCGCGTCGAGCTCGAGCTCGCGGCCGACGAGCAGGACAAGATCATGCCGACGCGCGTCCACGCGATCGTCCTGGCCTCCAAGCTGCACAAGCCCACGCTGCGCGCGCTCGCCTTCGCCCGCGCGACCCGGCCCAACGTGCTCGAGGCGATCTACGTCAGCATCGACCCGCGCGCGACCAACCGGCTGCTCGAGGAGTGGGACGAGCGCCACCTCGACATCCCGCTCAAGGTGCTGCACTCGCCTTACCGCGAGGTCGTGCGCCCGATCGTGGAGTACACCCAGGAGATCCGCCGGGCGAGCCCGCGCGGCGTCGTGGCGGTCTACATCCCCGAGTACGTCGTGGGCCGCTGGTGGGAGCAGCTGCTCCACAACCAGACGGCGCTGCGGCTCAAGGGTCGACTGCTGTTCACGCCGGGCGTCATGGTCATCTCCGTGCCCTACCAGCTGCGGTCCTCGCAGGTCGCGCAGGAGCGGGGCCGGCTCGACGACGCGCGCGTGCATGCCGGTGACCTCCGCCGCGGTCGCGTCGGCAACCGCGACACCGACCGGAAGATCGACGACGTATGACCCGCACCAGCCGTCCGCGCCGTGCCCGGGGCCGCTCGCGGGTGGGGGAGCGGTTCGAGGTCGAGGTGGGTCCCGTCGCCCACGGCGGCCACTGCGTCGCCCGCCTGCCCGAGCCCGAGGCGCGGGTCGTGTTCGTACGCCACGCGCTGCCCGGCGAACGGGTGCTGGTGCAGATCACCGAGGGCACCGAGGGTGACCGGTTCTGGCGGGGCGACGCCGTGCGGATCGACTCCGCCTCGCCCGACCGCGTGGCGCCGCCGTGCCCCGTGGCCGGACCGGGCCTGTGCGGCGGTTGCGACTTCCAGCACGTGGCCGTGCCGGCCCAGCGCGACCTCAAGACGGCCGTCGTGCGCGAGCAGCTCGTGCGGCTCGGCCGCCTGCCCGCCGACTCCGCGCTGGTCACCGCCCTCCGCGTCGAGGCCGTCCCGGTGCCCGGCCGGGCGGACGACGGGCTGAGGTGGCGCACCCGGCAGAGGTACGCCGCCCTCCCAGACGGACAGCCCGCGATGCGGGCGCACCGCTCTCACGACCTCGTCCCCCTCGAGGACTGCCTGATCGCGGTCGACGAGGCCCGCCCGCCCGTGTCGCTGGTCGAGGAGGCCGTCCCGCACCCGTCACGAGACCCCGTCATCCACGAGGTCACCGCCTCGGGCCAGACCCACGGCTTCGACGTCGCGGCGGACGGCTTCTGGCAGGTCCACCCGGAGGCACCGCGCGTCCTCGTCGAATCCGTCCTGGACCTGCTCGCGCCCCGGCCGGGTGAGCGGGCCCTCGACCTCTACGCCGGCGTCGGGCTGTTCGCCCGCTTCGTCGGCGAGGTCACCGGTGCCCGGGTGGTGGCGGTCGAGGCCGATCGCACGGCGTGCCGGCACGCCCGCGCCAACCTGTCGGCGCTGAAGGGTGCGGTGGTGGAGTGCGGTCCGACCGACCGGGTGCTCCGCGGCGGTTTCGACGAGCCGTTCGACCTCGTCGTCCTCGACCCGCCGCGGGAGGGCGCCAAGCGGGCCGTGGTCGAGCAGGTCGTCGACCGGCGCCCCCGCGCCGTGGCGTACGTCGCCTGCGACCCCGCTGCCCTGGGTCGCGACGTCGCGATCTTCGCCGAGCACGGCTACGAGCTGACGGCGATCCGCGCGTTCGACCTGTTCCCGATGACCCACCACGTCGAGTGCGTGGCGCTGCTGGAGCCGCGGCGCCGCTGACGGCGTCAGCCCGCTGCTGCGTACGCCTCGCCGAGCCAGGCGCACACCTCGGCGTCCACGTCGCCGGGGGCACGGAGCTCGAGGTGGTGCATCCAGGTGCGGGCGGAGGGGTGGACCACCTCCTTCCACCGCGGGCTCGCGTCCTCGCGCGGCAGGGCGATCGACAGGACGGCGGGCACGTCGCTGGCGACGTACTGGCCGGGGCGCCACAGGTAGGCGAACCCGGTGCGGCGGCGGAAGGCGACCTGGCTCCGGGAGACCCGCACCTCGTGGGGCCCGACGGACCCGACTGCCCGTACGACCGCGGCGGCCATGCCCTGGCCGTCAGGGTGCCCGGCGAAGAACCGGACGGCGGGATGCTCGGTGACCACGGGACCAGCCTGTTCCCGATGAAGCCCCGCGTCGAGTGCGTCGCACCTTCGCCGTGTTCCGGCCCCGACCTCCCGTGCTTCCGAACTAGAGTCGGGCGGGTGCGTCTGGTCTCGGCAGTCCTCGGCTTCGTCCTGAGGAAGACGGGCGCGCTCCTCGTGGTCGTGCTGTCCCTCTTCCTCGCCTACCTGCTCGTCCAGGCCGCGGTCCCCGCGGTCAAGGAGGCCGTGACCGACCGCGAGAGGCTGGAGCAGGTGGCGGCCGAGCGAGCTGCGCTGGAGAAGGACCTCGAGCAGCTGAGGGACGAGGTCGCGGAGGCCCAGCGCGAGGAGGTCGCCTCGCTGCGTGGCGCCCTCGACACAGAGATCGAGGCGCTGGGCGACCAGGTGTCGGAGCAGCGGTCCGATGTCGAGAAGAAGCTCGAGGAACGTGACGAGTGCAGTCGCCTCCGGGAGATCGTCGAGAACCTGCCGCTGGTGCCCAACACGTGCGACCTGAAGGAGCGTGCCGCCGAGACGGCACAGGAGGCACTGGACACCCTCGAGTCGAGCCTCGCCCGGGCAGAGGCCGATGCGGCGTTGCTGCGCGATCCCGACCTGACGCCCCAGCAGCAGCTCGCGCAGCTCGGCGCGGACGGTGCCTTCGAGTCGTCCGAGAGGGAGATCGACGCCGTCGAGTCGGAGCTCGCCCAGAAGGAGGCGGAGGAGCGGAGCCTGGAGGAGACCCAGGGGTCCGGGGTCGGGTGGGTCGTCGACCAGTGGGCCCGGTCGTGGCGGTGGCTGGCCGCGGTCGCACTCCTCGTGCTGCTCCTGCCTCCGGTCCTCAGGACGGTCAGCTACTTCGTCCTGATGCCCCTGGTCCACCGGGCGCACCGACCGATCCACCTGGCCCGCGGGTCGGAGGGTGAGGCCGGCGTGCTCCGGACCTCGGATGCCGAGCGGACGCTGACGGTCGAGCTCGGCCCCGGTGAGGTCCTGTCCGCGCGCTCGGAGCACGTGCGCCCGGTGCAGGGCCGGGCCCGGAGCCACCTCCTCTACGACTGGTCGTCGCCGTTCATCAGCTACGCCGCAGGACTCTTCGCCCTGAGCCGCGTCACCGGTGACGAGCGCGTGACCGCGGCGACGCTGTCCACGCCGGACGACCCGGACTCCTACCTGATGCGCATCGACTTCGCGAACCATCCGGGACTGGTGATGCGGCCGCGGCACGTCGTGGGAGTGATTGGGACACCGGAGCTCGAGACGCGCTGGCGCTGGGGGATCCAGTCCTTCGCGACGTGGCAGGTGCGCTACATCCTGTTCTCCGGCACCGGCAGCCTGATCGTCCAGGGCCACGGCGACGTCGTGGCGACGAGCCCCCGGGGCGGGACCACCCGGTTGGAGCAGCACCTCGTGATGGGCTTCGACTCCCAGCTGCTCGTGGGCGTCAACCGGACCGAGGTGTTCTGGCCGTACCTGTGGGGCCGCACCCCATTGGTCGACGACGAGTTCACCGGGGTCCACCCGTTCTTCTGGCAGAAGGCCAGCACCCAAGGGCCGAGCAACCCGGTCGCACGGGCGTTCAACACCTTCTTCTCGGCGTTCGGCAAGCTGCTCGGCTTCTGAGTCTGGCAGGGTGGCGCCATGGCCAGGTACGCCGTCAATGCCGCCGCTGTCGTCCATGCGCGCCGGCTGATCGACGCCCGCCAGTACGTGCTCGACAGCGACTGGGGCGAGGTGCAGCCGAGGGCCGAGGCGGAGAACGCCTATCTCGAGCGGCACTCGTGGGAGGACTACGCCGCCTGGCACCTCGGCCTCACCGAGGGCGCCAACGACCACACCAAGGCGCGCTACGCGTTCGTGTACGGCGACCTGCGGCGGGTCCACCGCAGCGGGCTGATCGCCTGCGTCTACCGGGCCGCGGAGTGGCGCCACAAGGCGGTCGAGCTCGCCGCCCACGACCTGCTGCAGCGCCTCGACCAGATGGCGGGCATCGACTGACCCGCCGACGGCCTCACGGGCGTACGGCGTGAGCCAGCGCAGCCAGCGCGGGCTCCTTGTTGCTCGTCTCGACCACGGCCCAGCCCTGCTCGAGGGCGAGGTCGAGCAGCTGCCGACGTCCCTCGAGGACCAGCTCGTCGCCGCCGCGCTCCTCGATGATCCGGGAGACGACAGCCGTGACCGGCGTGACCTCGCGGGAGTGGAGGCGCTCGAGCAGGACCTCGGGTGCCACGTCGAGCACCACCCCGACGTACGTCGCCCCGGCCTCCGCGGCGGTCGTCTCGAACCGCTCGACCTGGGCCGGGGTCACGATGAGCTGGGGGAGGACCACGTCGCGACCGGTGCGGAGGTAGGCCGTCATCAGGGCGAGCGCCGAGGCGCGGACGGCCTCGCCGGTGCCGACGAAGTCGTCCTCCCACCCCGACACCCACGAGCGCAGCTCGTCGATGTCGCAGAGCAGGGTGCCCGGGTGGGCAGCGGCGTGGGCGCGCGCGAGCGTCGACTTGCCGACGCCCGACGGGCCGTTGAGGTGAAGGAGGGTCGGCACGCGGCGAGGCTAGCGGGGGAGGATCAGGCCGGTGTGATATCTTGACGTCAAGATACTGCGATGTCAGAACTAAGGGTCGCCTGTCTTCCCGTCCTCTCCCGGACGACGGCAAGATGGACGCGAACCCGCGAACTCCCGAGGAGATATGGCTGATGGCCAGTCAGGACAGCTTCGGTGCCAAGGGCACCCTGGACGTGGACGGACAGTCCTACGAGATCTACCGCCTCGACGCGGTCAAGGGAGAGGGCCTCGACGTCGAGAGCCTGCCCTTCTCGCTCAAGGTGCTCCTGGAGAACCTGCTCCGCACCGAGGACGGCGCCGACATCACGGCCGACCACATCAAGGCGATCGCCGGCTGGGACGCCGACGCGAACCCCGACCAGGAGATCCAGTTCACGCCCGCCCGCGTGATCATGCAGGACTTCACCGGCGTCCCCTGCGTCGTCGACCTCGCCACCATGCGCGAGGCGATGGCCGAGCTCGGTGGCGACGCCACCAAGATCAACCCGCTCGCTCCGGCCGAGATGGTCATCGACCACTCCGTCATCGCCGACGTCTTCGGCTCGGCCGACGCCTTCGAGCGCAATGTCGAGATCGAGTACGAGCGCAACCGCGAGCGCTACCAGTTCCTCCGCTGGGGCCAGGGTGCCTTCGACGACTTCAAGGTCGTCCCCCCGGGCACCGGCATCGTCCACCAGGTCAACATCGAGCACCTCGCCCGCGTGGTCATGGTGCGCGACGGCGTGGCCTACCCCGACACCTGCGTCGGCACCGACTCCCACACCACGATGGTCAACGGCATCGGCGTGGTCGGCTGGGGCGTCGGCGGCATCGAGGCCGAGGCCGCGATGCTCGGTCAGCCGGTCTCCATGCTGATCCCGCGCGTGGTCGGCTTCAAGCTCTCCGGCGAGCTGCCCGAGGGCTCGACCGCCACCGACCTCGTCCTCACGATCACCGAGATGCTCCGCGAGCACGGCGTGGTCGGCAAGTTCGTCGAGTTCTACGGTGAGGGCGTCTCGGCTCTGCCGCTGGCCAACCGCGCCACGATCGGCAACATGAGCCCGGAGTTCGGCTCCACGATCGCCGTGTTCCCGATCGACGAGCAGACCGTCGACTACCTGCGCCTCACCGGCCGCTCGGAGGAGCAGCTCGCGCTCGTCGAGGCGTACGCCAAGGAGCAGGGCCTCTGGCACGACCCGAGCGCCGAGCCGCGCTACAGCGAGCGCCTCGAGCTCGACGTGTCGACGGTCGTCCCGTCGCTGGCCGGCCCGAAGCGTCCGCAGGACCGCGTCGAGGTCACCAAGGCGCAGGAGAGCTTCCAGAAGGCGCTGGCCGACTACACCGAGGACAAGGACACCAAGGCGACCGTCAGCCTCGACGGCCAGGAGTTCGAGATCGGCCACGGCGCCGTCACGATCGCCGCGATCACCTCGTGCACCAACACCTCCAACCCGAGCGTGATGATCGGTGCGGCGCTGCTCGCCAAGAACGCCGTCGACAAGGGCCTGACCCGCAAGCCGTGGGTCAAGACCACGCTGGCTCCCGGCTCCAAGGTCGTCTCCGACTACTACGACCGCTCCGGTCTGACGCCCTACCTCGACAAGCTGGGCTTCAACCTCGTCGGCTACGGCTGCACGACCTGCATCGGCAACTCCGGGCCGCTCATCCCCGAGGTCAGCGCCGCGGTCAACGAGGCCGACCTCGCGGTCGTCTCGGTGCTGTCGGGCAACCGCAACTTCGAGGGTCGGATCAACCCCGACATCAAGATGAACTACCTCGCGTCCCCGCCGCTGGTGGTGGCCTACGCGCTGGCCGGGTCGATGGACCTCGACCTGTTCAACGACCCGCTGGGCCAGGACCAGGACGGCAACGACGTCTTCCTCAAGGACATCTGGCCGAGCCCGCAGGAGGTCGAGGAGACGATCGCCCAGGCGATCAGCTCCGAGATGTTCAACGAGTCCTACCAGGACGTCTTCGCCGGCGACGAGCGCTGGCGGTCCCTGCCCACCCCCGAGGGCAACACGTTCGAGTGGGACGAGAACAGCACCTACGTCCGCCGCGCGCCCTACTTCGACGGCATGCCGGACGAGCCGGAGCCGGTCAGCGACATCGTCGGCGCCCGGGTGCTGCTCAAGCTGGGTGACTCGGTGACCACCGACCACATCAGCCCGGCCGGCGCGATCAAGAAGGACAGCCCGGCCGGCAAGTACCTCGCCGAGCACGGCGTCGAGCAGCGGGACTTCAACTCCTACGGCTCGCGCCGCGGCAACCACGAGGTCATGATCCGCGGCACGTTCGCCAACATCCGCCTGCGCAACCAGCTCGCGCCGGGCACAGAGGGCGGCGTGACGCGCGACTTCACCACCGCCGACGGTGACGTCACCAGCGTCTTCGAGGCCAGCCAGAACTACCAGGCCGCCGGCACCCCGCTGGTCGTGCTCGCGGGCAAGGAGTACGGCTCCGGCTCCTCGCGCGACTGGGCCGCCAAGGGCACCGCGCTGCTGGGCGTGAAGGCCGTCATCGCCGAGTCCTACGAGCGCATCCACCGCTCCAACCTCATCGGCATGGGCGTCATCCCGCTCCAGTTCCCCGCGGGCAAGACCGCCGAGGACCTGGGCCTCACCGGCGCCGAGATCATCTCGATCTCCGGCATCACCGAGCTCAACGACGGCACCACGCCCAAGACGGTCACCGTCAAGGTCGAGCCGGCCCCCGGCACCGACCAGGCGCACGGCGAGACCAGCGAGTTCGAGGCCGTGGTGCGCATCGACACCCCGGGCGAGGCCAACTACTACCGCAACGGCGGGATCATGCAGTACGTCCTGCGCAACCTGCTCAAGGGCTGACCGCACGCATCAGCCGAGCACGCGGCCGCGTCCAGGACCTCCTGGGCGCGGCCGTCGTGCGTCCCGGTGGCGTGGACAGTGGCACTTCCGGGACGCGCCCCACCGAACGCGCCGCTCGCGGCGTGTTGACGTGTGAGGCTGTCCACCCACCCGAGGAGCTCCGCATGTCCGCACCACCCGGCGACGTCGTCGACCGGCTCGACCAGCTGGCCGCGCACGCGCCCGCGGGCGGCATCGACCCGGACGCGGTCTGGACGCACGGCCGCCGTCGCCAGCGCGTACGCCTGGGCGCGGCCCTCGCCGCCGTCGCCGCCGTCGGGCTGCTGGGGACGACGACCACGCCGCTGCTCGTGGAGCGCGCGCAGCGGGTGGAACCGGCGGACGCGGGGGAGCGGATGGTGCTCCCGGACGTGGTGCGCCAGCCGGGGGCGTGGGAACCCGCCTTCCCCTCCGCTCCCGGACGGCTGTCCGCGGTCGCGATCGGGACGCGCGGCAGCCTGCTGGGGGACCATGCCGCGCTCTGGGGCGTCTCGGCGACCACCGGTGAGTCGCGCTTCCTCGACCTCCCCGTGGCGGAGGCGTTGGTCGACCAGGCCGTGCTGTCGGCTGACGGCACCAGACTGGCCTACTGGGCGTCGACCGGCGACGCCGGTAAGCGCTCGGACGGGCAACCGTCGGCCGCGACGGGACTGAACGTCCTCGATCTCGTCACCGGCGAGCAGCGGGGCTGGGACCCGGCGACCGAGCACGGGCTGATGACGGTCGGCCTCGCCTGGGCGGGCGACACGGTGTGGTTCACCCAGGGCGCCTACCGCGACGCCGACCAGGACAGTGCACGGATCAGCACGCGCACCTGGCGATGGGGGTCGGTCCCGGAGCCGGTCGAGGGCCCACCCGCCGACGACGCCGGCCTCACCACGACCAGCCAGGACGCAGGCGGCTTCCTCGCCGCCAGTGGCAGCGCGGCCACCGAGGCCTGGCGTGTCGACGACGGAGGATCCGTGGGCAGGATCCGGTTCGTCGCCGACGAGGCCGTCACCACGCCGTACCTCTCTCCCGACGGCAGCCGGGTGGCGGGGATCGAGCAGGGGCGTGGTGCTCGGTTCATCCTGACCGATCTGCCGCTGCTGGTCGGCACGCTCGAGGGCGACCGTGCAGTGATGCAGCGCGTGGGCCCCGTCGAGGCGGAGCTCGTGCTGGGGTGGCGCTCACCCACGGAGGTCGTCGTCGGCGCCGGCGCCGACCGTGATGGCGACGGCGTGCGCGATGCCACCCGGGCGTCGCTCGTCGACGTGACGGACGGGAGCATGAACGCACTGCTCGACATCGAGGGCAACCTTCCGGACTTCGCCGCGGACGCGTGGGCCGCCGAGGTGGTTCCCGCCCCGGACGCCCCGTTCGCCCCCGACCCCCGCCTGGTCGGCCTGGGGCTCCTGGTCGCGGCGTTCGTGGGCTGGCGGATCGCCGTACGGGTCAGGGGGCGCCGTGTCCACGCCTGACGGCTTCAGCGAGTTCGTCCTCGCCCGGCAGGCGGCACTGCTGCGCACGGCGTACCTCCTCACCGGCCACGCGCAGGACGCCGAGGACCTCGTGCAGACCACGCTGGTCAGGGTGGTGCCGCAGTGGCGGCGCATCCGCGACAACCCCGAGCCGTACGTCCGCCGGACGATGGTCAACACCAACGTCTCGCGCTGGCGACGGCGTCGGTGGCGCGAGGAGAGCACCGACGTGCTGCCCGAGCAGCTCGCAGAGGCCCCGGACCACGACGAGCTGCTCGCCGTACGCTCCGCGCTGGCGGGCCTCGCGCCCCGGCAGCGGGCGGTGCTGGTGCTGCGCTACTACGAGGGGCTCTCCGAGGCTCAGATCGCGGCGACACTCGGGATCGCGCCCGGGACGGTGAAGTCGCAGGCACGGGACGGGCTGGCCAGGCTGAGGCAGGCGCTCCCCGCCGAGGAGGGCGCCGGTAGCCTGACGCGGTGAGCGACGCCCACGGCCAGGCCCCTGCGCAGCCGGACGAGAACCCCCTCGTAGAGCAGTTCCAGGGGCCCGTTGCCGAGGATTCGCGGCCCGGACGGCTGCCGCTCGTGCTGGCGAGCGTCGCGGCCGCCCTCGTGCTCGGTGCGGCGCTCGTCGCGCCGCTGGTCGACCGGGTCGTCCGCGGCGACGAGCAGGAGCAGCGCGCGCTCGACCTCAGCCTCGTCCAGACGTGGGAGATCACGGACCGGGCGCACACCACGGGCGACGTCACCTACCCGCAGGACCCGCCCGCCGGTGGCGCCCACGCGCCCACTTGGCTGGCGTGCGGCGTCTACGACGAGCCGGTGCGCGAGGAGAACGCGGTCCACGACCTCGAGCACGGCACCGTCTGGATCACGCACGACCCCGGCCTGTCGGCCGCGGACGTCGAGGCGCTGGCCGAGCAGCTGCCCGACAACGGCATCATGTCGCCGCGCGAGGGCCTGCCGTCACCGGTCGTGGTGACCGTGTGGGGCGCCCAGCTCCGGCTCGACGGCGCCGACGACGAGCGGCTCGGGCTGTTCCTCGAGGAGTACGGCGACGGGCACACCGCGCCGGAGTTCGGGGTCAGCTGCCAGGGCGGCACCCCCGACCCGCAGGGCGGGCTCCCGGGCGAGGGTGCCAACGCCTGATCAGCGGGCGAGGAAGTCCAGCAGCGCCCGGTTGAACTCGACGGCGTGGCTCACGTTGAATCCGTGCGGCGCGTCCGGCACCACGACGAGCTCCGAGCCGGCGATCGCCTCGTGGGTACGCCTGCCCGAACCCTCGAAGGGGACGGTGGCGTCGCTCTCGCCGTGGATGACCAGCGTCGGCACGGTGATCTTCGTGAGGTCGTCGCGGAAGTCGGTCGTGCCGAAGGCCTCCATGCAACCCAGGGCTGCCGTCTGGTCGCTCTGGTGGCACAGGGCGATCGCGTCCTGGCGCTGCTGCTCGGTGACCTTGAGCTCGCCGTTCGCGGAGAAGAAGTCCGTGGTGAAGCCGTCGAAGAACGCCGTCCGGTCGTCCTTCAGGCCCTGCTCCATCTCGCCCGCGGCCTCCTCGGTGAGCGGGCCGTCGGGGTTGTCGTCGGTCTTCAGCAGGTACGGCGGGACCGCGGCCGCGAAGACTACCGAGTGCAACCGGTCCTCGCCGTGGCGGGCGACGTAGCGCGCCACCTCGCCGCCGCCCATCGAGAACCCGACGAGGGTGACGTCGGTGAGGTCGAGCTCGGACAGCACGCCGTCGAGGTCGTCGGCGAGGGTGTCGTAGTCATAGCCCTTGGACGGCTTGTCGCTGCGACCGAAGCCGCGGCGGTCGTACACCACCACGCGGTGCCCGGCCGCGCTGAGCGGGCCGACCTGCTCGCTCCAGGACTCGCCCGAGAGCGGCCAGCCGTGGATGAGGACGACGGGCCGGCCGCCGCCTCCCGAGTCCTCGACGTGGACCTTGATGGTGCGCAGCAGTCCGGAGCTTGCGGTGACGTCAGGCACGTGGTGTCCCTTCGTTGGGGCCCTCGGCGCGAGGGCCGTTCGGTGGTGCTTCGAACGTAGGCAGGGGCACGGATGGGGTGTCCCACCCGGCGGGGTGGCCCGGGGCCGGACGCAGTCGTCCCGGGCGCACGACTAGCGTGGCCGCATGATCGTGGCCTTCTCGCTCTCGCCCATGTCCAGCGACCCGTCCGGGTCCGTCACCGAGGCGGTCGCCGCGGCCGTACGGGTCGTCCGGGAGTCCGGGCTGCCGCACGAGACGAACGCGATGTTCACCAACATCGAGGGGGAGTGGGACGAGGTGATGGCCGTCGTCAAGCGTGCCGTCGACGTCGTCGCCGAGGTGTCCCCGCGCGTCGGGCTCGTGCTGAAGGCCGACATCCGCCCTGGCTACGACGGACAGCTCACCGCCAAGGTCGAGCGCATCGAGGAGGCGCTGCGCGATGCCCCGGACAGATCCTCGGACGGACGAAGCGGGGAGGCGCCGCGCGATGAGAAGTGAGACCAGGACCTATCGCACCGGCGGTGACGAGGTCGTGCTCGACCTGACCCGCGACGCGGCGGACGTCGTGGCCGGCCGTGGCGACGGGATCCTGCACGTCTTCGTGCCGCACGCGACCGCCGGCATCGCGATCATCGAGACGGGAGCCGGCTCCGACGACGACCTCCTCGCCGCGCTCGGCGACCTGCTCCCGGCCGACGACCGCTGGCGGCACCGCCACGGCTCGCCCGGGCACGGTCGCTCCCACGTCATGCCGGCGATCGTGCCGCCGTACGCGACGGTGCCCGTGCTGGCCGGACGGCTCGCGCTCGGCACCTGGCAGAGCATCTGCCTGGTGGACCTCAACGTCGACAACGCCGAGCGCGAGGTGCGCTGGTCCTTCCTGGAGGGCTGACGGCGTCACGGACGGCGGTGGGGGCGATCGTCGTGTCATTTCGAGGACGTTCGTCCCCCTCTGCTCGCCCGAGCGGCTCGATGGATCGAACAGGCGTTCGATAGACTGGTGCGGTGTTCCCCGCACCGCAGCCACGTCAAGGCCCGACCCCACCTCAGGGGCACCGCGGCGTGGCGCCGCCCGGCTGGCCGCGCCAGGTGCGACCGCCCGACGCGCCCGACTGGGAGGTGACCGCGGCCAGCTGGCTGCTGGACCTGTGCCCGCCCGACTACCGCCGCTTCCCCGGTCTGCGCCGACATGTCGTGGTGCTGGCCCGCTTCGCCGTGCTGCACGTCGAGGCCCAGCAGCTGGCGACGAGGCGCGGGCTGAGCGAGATCCGCGGCGACCTCAAGGACGTCGCGAGCGAGGCCGTCGTCCTCGCGGCGGTGCAGACCTTCCAGCTCGAGGACGCCCGCCTCCAGGCCGTACGTCGCGAGGTCGGCCTCGTCGAGGACGCGCTGCGCGGGCGTCGCTACCGCGTCCGGATGTGAGTGCTGGCTAGGGTCGCCGGATGCCAGCCTCCGCACCGGACCCAGCACCCGCCCCCGGTCCCGATGCCCGCCGCTTCGCCGGCGTCATCCTCGTCGACCGGCGGGGCTGGATCCTGCTCCAGGAACGCGACGAGCACCCCCGCATCGACCCCGAGAAGTGGGGCCTCGCGGGCGGGCACGTCGACCCCGGGGAGGACTTCGAGCCCGCTGCCCACCGCGAGCTCGAGGAGGAGACCGGCGTACGCCTCCCCGACGGCGGGCTGCGCCTGTTCCGCGAGTTCGTGGTCGACCACCGCGAGGCCTACGGCACGTGGGACGTGATGCAGGTCTTCGTCGCCGCCACCGACCTCACCGACGCCGACATCGACTGCCGCGAGGGACGGCAGATCGTCTTCGTCGCCCCGGAGGTCGCCCGCGGCCTCGACCTCAGCGCCGCAGCCCTCGACATCGTCCCGGCGTTCCTCGACAGCGACCTCTACGCCACGATGGCGCCATGACCTCCTCGACCTCGCTCAGCGTGCACCCCGTCCCGTCCATGGGCGCCGAGGACGTCGTCGTCTCGGCAGAGGGGGTCGTCCTCACGGGGACCGAGGACGGTGCGATCTGGGCGATCGACCCGACCACCGGCAGCGCCCGGGTCGTCGCCGACACCGGCGGTCGTCCGCTCGGACTCGAGATCCTCCCCGGCGGGCACCTGCTGGTGTGCGACGCGCAGCGCGGGCTGCTGCGCGTCGATCCGGCCGCGGGCACGGTCGAGGTACTGGTCGACCTCGTCGACGGCGAGCCGATGAGGTTCTGCAACAACGCGGCGGTCGCCGCCGACGGCACGATCTGGTTCAGCGACTCCTCGTTGCACTTCGGCGTGGACCAGTGGAAGGACGACTTCGTCCAGGACACCGCTACCGGCCGGCTGCTCCGGCGCGACCCCGACGGCACGGTCACCGTCGTCCTCGACGGCCTCCGCTTCGCCAACGGCGTCGCGCTCGCGGCCGACGAGTCGTTCGTCTGCGTCGCCGAGTGCCGCGGGCGCACCGTCGTACGGCTGTGGCTGACCGGCCCGCGGGCGGGGGAACGCGACCACCTGGTCACCGACCTGCCGGGCTACCCCGACAACATCAGCCGCGGCAGCGACGGGCTGATCTGGGTCGCCGTCGCCAGTCCGGTCGACGCCGTCGTCGAACGCCTCGGCCACGCCCCGATGGTCCTGCGCCGCGCGGTCACGAGGATCCCCGAGGCGCTCCAGCCCAGGCCGAAGCAGACGATCCGCGTGCAGGCGTACGCCGACGACGGCCGGCTGGTGCACGACCTCGACCTCGCGCAGCCCGAGCACGGGCCGGGCTACCACATGGTCACCGGGGTGCGGGAGCACGACGGCAGGGTGTGGATGGGGAGCCTCCACGAGCCGTCGGTGGCCGTCCACGACCTGGCATGAAATAGACTCAGGCCCCATGGCACTCCTCGACTCGATCGGCTCCCCGCGCGACCTCCGCGACCTCTCTGCGGAGCAGCTGGACGAGCTGGCCGCCGAGATCCGGGACGTGATGATCCGCACGGTGGCGACCAACTCCGGCCACCTCGGTCCCAACCTCGGAGTGGTCGAGCTGACGCTGGCCATCCACCGGGTCTTCGACTCGCCGCGCGACCGGGTCGTCTTCGACACCGGCCACCAGTCCTACGTGCACAAGCTCGTCACCGGACGGCACGCCGACTTCGGCACGCTCCGTAAGGAGGGTGGCGTCAGCGGCTACCCCAGCCAGGCCGAGTCCGAGCACGACATCGTCGAGAACTCGCACGCGTCCACCTCCCTGTCCTACGCCGACGGCCTCGCCAAGGCCTACGCGATCCGCGGCGAGGACCGCCACGTCGTGGCGGTCATCGGCGACGGCGCGCTGACCGGTGGGATGGCGTGGGAGGCGCTCAACAACATCGCGATCGCCCGCAACAGCCGCCTCGTGATCGTCGTCAACGACAACGAGCGCTCCTACACCCCGACCATCGGCGGCCTCGCCACCGCGCTCACGTCGCTGCGCACGAACCCGCGCTACGAGCAGGTCCTCGACCTGGTCAAGAAGCGCCTCAACCAGGTGCCCGGCGTCGGGCACGCGGCGTACGACGCGCTCCACGCGGTCAAGAAGGGCATGAAGGACGCCCTCGCGCCGCAGGGCCTGTTCGAGGACCTCGGCCTCAAGTACGTCGGTCCCGTCGACGGGCACGACCGCGCCGCGATGGAGCAGGCGCTGACCAACGCCAAGCGCTTCAACGGTCCCGTGATCGTCCACGCGATCACCCGCAAGGGCCAGGGCTACGACCCGGCGCTGCGCCACGAGGCCGACCAGTTCCACGCTCCCGGCCCGTTCGACGTGCAGACCGGGGCGGAGAAGCCCAAGGGCAGGATCTGGACCGACCACTTCTCCGAGGCGGTCGTCGACCTCGGCGAGCGTCGCGACGACGTCGTCGCCATCACGGCCGCGATGATGCACCCGGTCGGTCTCGACGTCTTCGCGCAGAGGTTCCCCGAGCGCACCTTCGACGTCGGCATCGCCGAGCAGCACGCCGTCACCTCGGCCGCCGGCCTCGCGATGGGCGGGCTGCACCCCGTGTTCGCGGTCTACGCGACCTTCCTCAACCGCGCCTTCGACCAGGTGCTGATGGACGTCGCGCTGCACAGGTGCGGCGTGACCTTCGTCCTCGACCGGTCCGGCGTCACCGGCGACGACGGCGCCAGCCACAACGGCATGTGGGACATGTCGATCCTCCAGGTCGTCCCCGGCCTGCGCCTCGCCGCGCCGCGAGACGTCACCCGGCTCCGCGAGCTGCTCGACGAGGCCGTCGAGGTCGACGACGCGCCCACGGTCGTCCGCTTCCCGAAGGGTCCGCCGCCCGAGGACGTGCCCGCGATCGACCGCGTCGGGGGCGCTGACGTCCTGGTCCGCGAGGGCGAGCGGGACGTGCTCGTCGTCGCCGTCGGGTCGATGTGCACCACCGCCGTCGACGTCGCCTCGCGCCTCACCGCGCAGGGCATCGGGGTGACCGTGGTCGACCCGCGCTGGGTCAAGCCGGTCGACCCCGCGATCGTCGACCTCGCGCGCGAGCACCGCCTCGTCGTGAGCGTGGAGGACAACGGCCGCGTCGGCGGCTGCGGTGCCGCCCTGCTCCAGACGCTCAACGACGCGGGCGTGCGTACGCCCGTCCGCCTGCACGGCATCCCGCAGGAGTTCCTCGACCACGCCAAGCGCGACGTGATCCTGGCCCGCATCGGGCTGGACGCCCAGACGATCGCGCGCACGATCGTCGAGGACGTCACCGCGCTCGACCGGGGGC
Organism: Nocardioides ganghwensis; assembly: GCF_014779655.1. GTDB lineage: Bacteria > Actinomycetota > Actinomycetes > Propionibacteriales > Nocardioidaceae > Nocardioides > Nocardioides ganghwensis. Next base: position 205,133 of record NZ_JACXYX010000008.1, on the reverse strand, counting down.
TCACCCTCGTCGAGGCGGAGCACCCGGCCTGAGCAGGGGCGTCACAGGTCCCGGTGGACCGACCCGGGCTCCTCGCCGCGGAAGCGGTTGATGTTCCAGATCGCGACGGCCAGGCCGCCCCACAGGACGGTCATGGCGATCAGCATCGTGATGACGGCTGCTGCGGACATCAGGAGCTCCTCTCGTCCTGCGCGGCGACGACCTCGGGGTCGTCGAGGGGGGTGCTCGCCCGCCACGGCAGGCGTGCCGCCACGAAGCCGAGCACGAGGACGGCTGCGGCCAGGCCCCAGCCGAGCGTGTTGAGCATCCAGGTCGGGTAGTCCTCGTAGGGGACCCGGATGTTGTCGATCAGCTCGTTGACGAGGATGAAGACCAGCGCGGCCGGGGCGACGAACCCGATGAGGACCTCCCACGTACGCCCGATCTGCACCGACCCGTCCCGGTTGAGGTGGTCGCGCAGCAGGCCCGTCCTCCGGAACACCCACGCGAGGGCGAGCATGCTCGCCACGGCCACGAGGAGGATCCCGAACCGGTTGATGAAGTGGTCGACGATGTCGAGGACGTAGACGCCCGTCGTGGTGCCGAGCAGGGTGATGCTGATGACCGCCGCGGGCACTCCGACGGCGAGCGAGGCTCCGGTGCGCGTCATCTCGAACTTGTCGCGGACCGCCGAGATGACGACCTCGATGACGCTCACGAGCGAGGTCACCCCGGCCACGACGAGGGAGCCGAAGAACAGGATGCCGATCAGCGCACCGGCGGGAGCCTCGTTGATGATCGCCGGGAAGGCGATGAAGGCGAGGCCGAGGCCCTCCGTCGCCACCTCGTCGACCCCCACGCCGGTCGCGGTCGCCATGAAGCCGAGCGCGGCGAACACGCCGATGCCGGCCAGCAGCTCGAAGCCCGAGTTGGCGAAGCCGACCACGAGGCCGGAGCCGGTCATGTCGCTGCGACGGCCGACGTAGGAGGCGTACGTGATCATGATGCCGAAGCCGACCGAGAGGGAGAAGAAGATCTGTCCGTAGGCCGCGATCCACACGCTGGTCTCGGTCAGGGCGCCCCAGTCGGGCGAGAACAGGGCGTCCAGGCCGGTGGCGGCGCCGTCGAGGGTCAGTGCGACGACGACGAGCGCGATGAAGGCGACGAACAGGATCGGGATGAAGATCGCGGATGCGATCCCGATGCCCTTCTGCACGCCCAGCACCATCATCGTCAGCACCGCCACCCAGACCAGCACCAACGGGACGGTGACGCCGCTGACGAAGTCGAGACCGATGCCGGGATCGCCGGCCTGGAGGTAGGACCCGAACAGGAAGCCCTCGGGGTCGTCGCCCCACGCCTTGTCGAAGGAGAAGAGCGCGTAGCGGGCGGCCCAGGCGATCACGGCCGCGTAGTAGACCGCGATGACGAAGCAGATGCCCACCTGCCACCAGCCCAGCCCTTCCGCCGCCCTGTGCGCGCGCCGGAAGGACAGCGGCGCGGAGCCGCGGTAGCGGTGACCGAGGCCGTAGTCGAGCAGCAGGAACGGAAGTCCCGCGGTGAGCAGGGCGATGAGGTAGGGGAGGATGAACGCCCCGCCGCCGTTCTCGTAGGCGACGTAGGGGAAGCGCCAGATGTTGCCCAGGCCGACGGCGGAGCCGATCGCGGCGAGGATGAACACCTTGCGCGAGCTGAAGCCGCCGCGCTGCTGCTCGGCGTGGTCGAGTTCCTGGCTCACGGTGCCTCCCGGCTGACGACGACGACGGACGACGTCCAGCATGGCAGAGATCCGCCGTGCCGGACGTCGCCCGTCCCTCGCATGGGACGTGGCCTCCAAGGGCCTCAGTCGCCGAAGTGGATCCCCACGGGCAGCTGGAACTGCGCCGCGAGCGACTGGCTCGGAGCACACGCACCGGTCGACACCGCGCAGTTCAGCAGGTGGGGCCGGTCCTCCTCGACGCCGCTCAGCGAGCCGCTGAAGGCCAGCACCGCGACGGTGTCGGAGTCCAGCCACTGGAACGGCAGCGCCCAGGCGTACCCGGTCTCGAGCGCCACCCTCTCGCCCGTCGTCGTGTCGAGGAGGACTCCCTCGTCATCGGTCTCGGAGACGAGGTGGGTGCCGTCGGGGGAGAGGTTGGCGAAGCTGTCCGTGGTGAAGGTCAGCTCGCCGGCCGGGCCGCTGACCCGGGCGCGGCGACGCCGGTCCGCGATGACGAGCGTGGCGGCCTCGGCGTCGATGACGACCTGCTCGCCGGTGGGGTCGAGCACCTCGACCTCCTGGCTGCGGGTGTCCCACGAGAAGACCCCGCCGCGGTCGACGCCGTAGACCATGTCCCCGTCGAGGGCGGTGACGCGGGTGTCCCGCTCCCCAGCGGTCCCGAGCTCCTTCTGCTCGCCGGTCGAGGCATCCAGGTGGACGACCCGATCCCCGGGGGCAGCCCACGCCACGCGCGTCCCGTCGGCCACCAGCTCGGCGTCGTCGGCTCGCGGCGCCGCCACGGTCCCGACGAGCTCGAGGTCGTCGCCGGTCCAGACGAGCACCCGGCGCGCGGCGTCGGTGAGCACGATGTCGTCGCCCGCCCACACCCAGGCGCGGACGTCGACGCCGAGGTCCACGTCGGGGCTGCCGACGCGGCGGAGCGTGCTGCCCTCCACCCACGACAGCGCGACCGGGGCGGCGTCCGTACCGTCGGCGACGTCGGCGCGACCGCCGTCGGGTCCGGGCGCGCGCCCGCCGCCGAGGAGAGCGGAGCCCGCAGCGACCACGACGGCGGCCGCGGCGATCCCGCCGACGAGGGCCGTACGCCGATGCCGGACGCGGCGGTCGCCGTCGCGAGTGATCGCCTCCAGGTCCACGGGAGGCGGGCCGAGCCGGTCGGCGTAGTCGTGCATGACGTCGGTCAGGAGCCCGGTCATCGGGTCACCTCCAGCAGGTGCAGGGGCAGCACGTCGGCGTCGGCGCGCTCGCCCAGGTGGTCGCGGAGCTTGCGGAGCCCGGCCGAGACCTGGCTCTTGACGGTGCCGGGCGCGCAGCCGAGGACCTCGGCGGTGCGGGCCTCGGACAGGTCCTCGTAGAAGCGCAGCACGATCGCGGCGCGCTGACGCGGCGGCAGCGCCTGGAGGGCCTCCCACAGGAGCTCGCGGGTGGTGAGGTCGTCGACGTGGTCGGCGCGCACCCGCTCGGGCACGACGTCGGTGGGACGCTCGCCCCAGCTGCGCCGGCGGTACCACGTGATCGCGGTCGTCGTGATCGCCTTGCGGGTGTAGGCCTCGGCCTTGCCGGGGTCGCGCAGCCGCGGCCACGCGACGTACGTCTTGGTCAGCGCCTCCTGCAGCAGGTCCTGTGCGAGCTGGCGCTCACCGACCAGCAGGTACGCCGTGCGGTGCAGCGCGGCGGACCGCGCGGCGACGAACTCGGCGAAGGCCGCCGGGTCGCGTCGGGTCATCGGGTGCTCCTCGTGGGTGGGAGTGGTCACCACTACCGACGAGGTGGCGGGTCGTTTTGGTTCGTCGGGCCTCCGGGCGGTGTGCCAGCCACATTGTGCGGCGCTTGGAGGTGGCACCCGCACCGCCGCACCGGCGTGTCCTCCGCGACGCGCGAAGGGGCGGTGCCCCAGCCACCCTCCGCGCGTACGGAATGTGGCTGGGACACCGCCCCAGCGGTCAGGCACGGATCAGTGGAACCGCTTGCCGGTCGCCTTCTCCGAGATGCCCTTCACGTCGAGCATGAAGGTCAGCCCGCCGTTCCAGAACGAGAACCCGGCACCGGTGATCATGGCCAGGTCGATGTCCTGCGGGGCCGCGACGACGCCCTCGTCGAGCATCAGGCGGGCCTCCTCGGCCAGCCCGGCCAGCGTCTTCTCGCTGACCTCCTCGGCGGTGAGGACCACCGGCGAGGCCGGCTTCTCCAGCAGGGCCTCGACCTCGGGGTCGAGGTTGCCGTCCGGGCCGTAGTAGGCCGGCTTCCGCGCCGCGACGATCCGCTCGAGGGCGGGGGAGACGTAGAAGCGGTCCGGGAACGCGCCCTTCAGCGTCTCGTTGTTGTGCAGCGCGATCGCCGGGCCGACCAGCGACAGCAGCACGAACGGCGGCATCGGCGCGATGCCGGCGAAGGCGCTGTCGGCCACGGAGACCGGCGTGCCCTCGTCGACGATGCGTCCGACCTCGCTCATGAAGCGGCCCAGGAGACGGTTGACGATGAAGGACGGGCTGTCCTTGACCAGGATCGAGGTCTTCTTCAGCGCCTTGCCGGTGGCGAACGCCGTGGCCAGGGTCGCGTCGTCGGTGGCGTCGCCCTTGACGATCTCCAGCAGCGGCATGACCGCGACCGGGTTGAAGAAGTGGAAGCCGACGACCCGCTCGGGGTGCTCGAGGTCGGCAGCCATCTCGGTGATCGACAGCGAGGAGGTGTTGGTCGCGAGCACGCACTCGGCGCTGACGACCTTCTCCACGTCGGCGAAGACGGTCTTCTTGACCGACATCTCCTCGAAGACGGCCTCGATGACGAAGTCGGCGTCACCGAAGGCGACCTGCTTGTCGGTCTCGCCCGAGACCAGCGCCTTGTGCCGGTTGGCCTTGTCCTGGTTGATCCGGCCCTTGGCGAGCAGCTTGTCGATCTCGGCGTGCACGTAGGCGACGCCCTTGTCGGCGCGCTCCTGGTCGAGGTCGGTCAGCACGACCGGCACCTCGAGGCGGCGTACGAAGAGCAGCGCGAGCTGGCTGGCCATCAGGCCGGCGCCCACGATGCCGACCTTCGTCACCGGACGGGCCAGCGACTTGTCGGGCGCGCCGGCGGGTCGCTTGGCGCGCTTCTGGACCAGGTCGAAGGAGTAGAGCGAGGCCAGCAGCTCCGCGGTCTGCGACATCGCCTCGAGCGCGTCGTCCTCGGCGGCGAAGCCGGCGTCACGGTCGGTGTCGCGTGCGGCGGCGATGAGCTCGACGGCCTTCGCGGCGGCGGGTGAGGCACCACCGGTCTTGGCGGCGACGATGCCCTCGGCCCGTGTGATCGCGGCGTCCCAGGCCTCGCCTCGGTCCACATCGGGACGCTCGACGACGGTCTCCCCGCGCAGCACCGAGGCCGCCCAGAGCAGCGACTGCTCGAGGAAGTCTGCACCGTTGAAGACCGCGTCGGCGAGCCCGAAGTCGTACGCCGCCTGCCCGCCGAGGGTCTTGCCCTGGTTGAGCGGGTTCTCGATGATCAGCGTGACGGCCTTGTCGGCGCCGACGAGGTTGGGCACGAGCCACGCGCCGCCCCAGCCGGGCACCAGGCCGAGCATGACCTCGGGCAGTCCCAGCGCGGGGGCGGAGTCCATCACCGTGCGGTAGGTGCAGTGCAGCGCCACCTCCAGGCCGCCGCCGAGGGCGAGGCCGTTGATGAGGCCGAACGACGGCTTGCCGCCCTCACCCAGCTTGCGGAAGACCGCGTGGCCGAGCTCGGCGACGATCCGCACGGCGTCTGGGCCGCCGCCCTGGATCGAGGTCAGGTCGGCACCCGCGGCGAGGATGAACGGCTTGCCGGTCACCGCGATCGCGTCGATCGAGTCGTCGGCCAGCGCGGCATCGATCGCCTCGTTGAGCGCGAGCAGCGAGCCCGGGCCGAAGGTGTTGGGCTTGGTGTGGTCCTCGCCGTTGTCGAGGGTGATCAGGCCGAACGTCGCGCCCGGCAGCGACACCGTGCGCAGGTGGGCCTGGGTGACGCGCTCGGCGTCGGACACGATCGCCTGCGCGCGCTCGAAGATGCTGGTGCTCACTTGCTGTTCTCTCCCTCTTCGGTGGAGCCGGTCCAGTGCGGGTTCTCCCAGATCACGGTGCCGCCCATGCCGATGCCGATGCACATGGTGGTGAGGCCGTAGCGGACCTCGGGACGCTCCTCGAACGCCTTCGCGAGCTGGTTCATCAGGCGTACGCCGGACGAGGCCAGCGGGTGGCCCATCGCGATCGCGCCGCCGTAGGGGTTGACCCGCGGGTCGTCGTCGGCGATGCCGTAGTGCTCGAGGAAGGCGAGCACCTGCACGGCGAAGGCCTCGTTGACCTCGAAGGCCTCGATGTCGTCGATGGTCAGGCCGGCGAGCCTGAGGGCCTTCTCGGTGGCCGGGATCGGCCCGGCACCCATCACCTCGGGCTCCACGCCGACGAAGGCGTAGGTCACCAGGCGCATCTTGACCGGGAGGCCGAGCTCGCGTGCGGTCTCCTCGTCGGCGAGCAGTGCGGCGGTCGCACCGTCGTTGATGCCGGCCGCGTTGCCGGCGGTCACGTTGCCGTGCGAGCGGAACGGCGTCTTGAGCGCGGCGAGCGACTCCAGGGTCGTCTCGGGGCGCATCGGCTCGTCGATCGTGGCCAGGCCCCATCCGGCGTCGGCCGACCGGGTCGCGACCGGGACGAGGTCGGGCTGGATCTTGCCGGCGTCGTAGGCAGCCTTGGTCTTCTGCTGGCTGCGCACGGCGTACGCGTCGACGCGCTCCTTGGTGATCGTGGGGTAGCGGTCGTGGAGGTTCTCCGCGGTCTTGCCCATCACCAGGGCGTCGGGGTTGACGATCCGCTCCGACAGGATGCGCGGGTTGGGGTCGACGCCCTCACCCATGGGGTGGCGCCCCATGTGCTCGACGCCGCCGGCGATGGCCACGTCGTAGGCGCCGAAGGCGATGCCGGACGCGGTGCTGGTCACCGCGGTCATCGCGCCGGCGCACATGCGGTCGATGGAGTAGCCGGGCACGCTCTGCGGGAGACCCGCCAGCAGCGCCGCGGTGCGGCCCAGGGTCAGGCCCTGGTCGCCGATCTGGGTGGTGGCGGCGATCGCGACCTCGTCCACCCGCTCGGGCGGCAGGGACGGGTTGCGACGCATCAGCTCGCGGATGCTCTTGATGACGAGGTCGTCGGCGCGCGTCTCGGCGTACTGGCCCTTGGCCTTGCCGAACGGGGTGCGCACGCCGTCGACGAAGACGACCTCACGCTGGGGACGGGACACTGGCTACTCCCATGACACTAGAGGTGGAGAACGGGGGACAGGGCGGGATCACGTTACCCCTGAGTAACAAGGCCTGCCCACAGGGACGGGTGTGTGTCGGGTCACCTGCGCGTACGCCCTAGTCTTGGCGCATGGCCGACCGACTCGTGCACATCGTCGACGATGCCGAGGTGCTGGCCGACGCCGGTGACCTCACGCTGGTGGTCGTCCTGACCGGGTTCCTCGACGCAGGCAAGGCGGCCGAGCTCGCCGCCGCGCACCTCGCCGACCTCTCCGAGGGCAAGGTCGTGGCGACCTTCGACGTGGACGCGCTCCACGACTACCGCGCCCGGCGCCCACCGATCACCTTCGTCCGCGACCACTACGCCGACTACGAGGCGCCCCGGCTGGTCGTCCGGGCGCTGCGTGACACCGGCGGCACGCCCTTCCTCCTGCTCGCCGGCCCCGAGCCCGACACCCGGTGGGAAGGCTTCGCGCGCGCCGTGCGCGAGGTCGTCGAGCACTTCGGCGTCTCCCGGACGGTGAGCCTGGGAGCGGTGCCGATGGCGGTGCCGCACACGCGCCCGATCGCGATCACCCCCCACGCCAACCGTCCCGAGCTGGTCCCGGGCGAGAGCCCGTGGCAGGGCGAGCTGCGGGTGCCTGCCAGCGCGCAGGCGCTGCTCGAGGTGCGGTTGGGGGAGTGGGGCCTCGACGCGCTCGGCTTCGTGGCGCACATCCCCCACTACCTGGCCCAGATGGAGTACCCGCAGGCCGCACTGGTGCTGCTCGAGCACCTCGAGATCGGCGGGCGCCTGACCATCGACCTCGGGGAGCTGCGCGAGGCCGCCGAGATCACCGAGACCGAGGTCGACCGCTACCTCGCCAGCCACGACGAGGTCGACGACGTCGTGCGCGGGCTCGAGGAGCAGTACGACTCCTTCCGTGAGGCCGAGGCCAGCGGCACCTCGCTCCTGGCGGGCGACGAGCCGCTCCCCACCGGCGAGGAGATCGGCAGCGCCTTCGAGGCGTTCCTCGCCGACCTCGACGACCGCCCCAAGGACAGCGACGACGACACGTCCGGCTGGGACGGTCGCTGATGGCCGGCACCTCCGCCGAGCTCGCGAGCCTGCTCGACCTCGAGCGCCTCGAGGTCGACCTGTTCCGGGGCGCGCAGGCCCGCACGGAGCGCCAGCGCGTCTTCGGCGGCCAGGTCGCCGCGCAGGCCGTCGTGGCCGCGACGCGCAGCGTGGACGGCGACTTCGTCCTGCACTCGCTGCACTCCTACTTCCTGCGCCCGGGCGACACGACCGTGCCGATCGTCTACGACGTCGAGCGGATCCGCGACGGGCGCTCGTTCGTCACGCGCCGGGTCTCCGCGCGCCAGCACGGCCGTCCGATCTACTACATGACCGCCAACTTCCAGATCCCCGAGCCGGGACTGGAGCACCAGGACCGGATGCCCGAGGTGCCGGGACCCGAGCAGGGCATGCCGCTCGTCGACCTCGCGCGCGAGCGTGGCCCCGAGGCCGCCGAGCACTGGGAGCGCGAGTGGGCGGCTCTCGACATCCGCCACGTCGGCATCACCGGGAAGGGCCTCCCCGAGGACCCGGAGCACGCGGCGCGCGCCCGCCTGTGGATCAAGGTCGACGGTTCCCTCGCCGACGACGCCACCGTGCAGCAGGCGGCCTTCACCTACGCCAGCGACCTCACGCTGCTGGGTGCCGCCCTGGTGCCGCACGGCATCCACATCGCCTCACCGAGGCTCCAGCCGGCGTCGCTGGACCACACCATCTGGTTCCACAAGCCCTTCCGGGCCGACGAGTGGTGGCTCTACGACCAGTTCTCGCCCTTCGCCGGCGGGGCCCGCGGCCTGGCCCTCGCGCGGGTCTTCTCGCAGTCGGGCGAGCTGGTCGCCACGGTCGCCCAGGAGGGCCTGATCCGGCTCCGCGACGGTCGTCCCTAGCAGCAGCGCCCGACATCTGAGGACGTGGTGAACGGGGATCCGGGCCCATCCCGTTCGGGGCGTCCTCAGACATCACCCATCAGGCAGGCGTGGCCCGCCCCACGAGGTGGGGCGACCCGTCCTTCGGGTTCGTCATCGCAAAGGTCCAGCCGCCGTCGTCCCGGCGTGCGGCGAAGGCGACCGTGCCCGGCAGGAACACCGGCTTCTTGAACGCCACCTCCACGGTGACCGCGTCGGGCAACCGGTTCTCGATCGCCGCGACCGAGCGCGCCTTGGTCCACATGCCGTGCGCGATCTGGCGCGGGAAACCCAGCGCCCTCGCCGTCAGCGGGTAGAGGTGGATCGGGTTCGCGTCGCCGGACACCGAGGCGTACGTGCGCCCGAGGTCGGCGGGCAGGCGCCACTCGACGCCACCGGTCGGCGGGTCGGGGACCTCGAGGCCGGGTGCGACGTCCCCCTCGATCGTGCGGCCGCGACGCAGGTAGGTCGAGGTGGACTCCCACGCCGTGCCACCGTCCGCCGTCACGGTGGTCACGAAGTCGAGGAGCACCCCCCGGGCGTGCGGTCGCGGCGGGCCGACCTCCGTGGTCACGTCGAGCGCCTCGCCGACGCCGACCGCACGGTGGGCGGTGATCGCGTTCTCGACGTGCACCATCCCGATCGCGGGGTAGGGGAACGCCGGGTCGCCCATGATCGCCATGTGCAGGGGGAAGGCCAGCATGTGCGGGTAGGTGACCGGCACGACGTCGCGGCGCGGGAAGCCGCACACGGAGGCGTACGCATCCACGCGGGCGCGCTCGGCGACGACCTGCTCGCGGCGGTAGGACAAGCCGGCGAAGTCGCGGGCCGGGCCCTTGCGCACGCCGGGCAGCTGGTTGACCCCGGGTACGGCCGGCAGCGCCGCGCGGACGAGCGTGCCGAGCCGGCCGGGCTCGCCGTCGAGGGTCTTGGCGGGCGGGGGTGTGGTCGGCATCAGGCGCCCAGCATCATCTGGCCGCAGACGCGCACCACGTTGCCGTTGACCGCACCCGAACCGGCGCTGGCGAACCAGGCGATCGTCTCGGCGACGTCGACCGGCAGCCCGCCCTGGGACATCGCGTTGAGCCGCTGTCCCACCTCGCGCGTCGCGAACGGCACGGCGGCGGTCATCTGCGTGATGATGAAGCCCGGTGCGACGGCGTTGACCGTGATCCCGTCGTCGAGCTCGTCGCGCAGGCTCTCCACGAGGCCGATGACGCCGGCCTTGGAGGTCGCGTAGTTGGTCTGCCCGACGTTGCCCGCGATGCCGGCGATGGAGGCGACCCCGATGATCCGCCCGCCCGCGTTGAGCACGCCCGTGTCGAGGAGCTCGCGGGTGATCAGCTCGGGGGCGGTGAGGTTGACCGCGATCACGCTGTTCCAGCGGTCCTCGGCCATGTTGGCGAGCTTCTTGTCCCGGGTGATGCCGGCGTTGTGCACGACGACGTCGACGCCGCCGTGGTGCTCCCGGAGGTGGTGCGCGATCCGCTGCGGCGCGTCCTTGGCGGTGATGTCGAGGACGAGGTGGTCACCGTCGAGCTCGGTCATGAGCGTCTGGAGCTCGCTCGCCGCCTGCGGCACGTCGACGCCGACGACCGTCGCGCCGTCGCGGTGGAGCACCCGGGCGATCTCCTCGCCGATGCCGCGGCTCGCGCCCGTGACGAGGGCGACCTTGCCGGCCAGGGGGCGGGTCCAGTCGGCGACCTCGTCGGTCGCGCTCGCCCCGTGGGCGCCGATCCGGACGACCTGGCCCGAGACGTACGCCGACTTGGGGGAGAGGAGGAAGGCGAGCGTGGACGCGACGGCGCCGTCGGCGGCGGGAGCCACGTACACGAGCTGGACGGTGCCTCCGCGGCCGATCTCCTTGCCGAGGCTGCGGGTGAAGCCCTCGAGCGCGCGCTGCGCGACGCGTTCGGAGCCGGTGCGCTGCTCGGGCGGCGTGCCGATCACGACGACGCGCGGGCAGGTCTCGAGCCGGCGCATGAGCGGGGTGAAGAACTCCTGGAGCGCGACGAGTCCCGCGGTGTCGGTGATGCCGGTCGCGTCGAAGACGAGGGCCTTGGCGCGGACGCCGTCCTCGAGCGTCGTGGCCGAGGCGATGCCGAGCCCGTCGAGGGTGCGGGGGAGGACCTCGGTGAGGCGGCCCTCGCCGCCTAGCACGACGAGCCCGTCGACGAGGACGTCCCCGCCCGACCAGCGCTCGAGCGGTGTCGGGTTGGGCAGACCGAGGTTCTTGACGAGCAGCTGGCCGATCGAGGTGGACGCGAAGCCCTGGTAGCGGTCGCTCATGGGGGCGGGAGCCTTCCGGTAGTGCGGCGGTCGGAGTCATGTAACTCTGTGTGCAACTCAGAGTCCACATTTCGTGACGTGCCCCTCATACCGTTGGCGTGAAGCACCTCACCGGCAAGGATATGGACATGCAGCCCACCACTCGTCCCGTCGCCGTCCTCGGTGGCAACCGCATCCCGTTCGCACGCAGCAACACGGTCTACGCCGGGGTGTCCAACCAGGAGATGCTCACCGCCGCGATCGACGGGCTCGTGGACCGCTTCGAGCTGCGCGGCGAGCGGCTCGGCGAGGTCGTCGCCGGCGCCGTCCTCAAGCACTCCCGCGACTTCAACCTCACCCGCGAGGCGGTCCTCGGCTCGCGCCTGGCACCGGAGACCCCGGCGACCGACATCCAGCAGGCCTGCGGCACGGGGCTCCAGGCGGCGATCCAGGTCGCCAACAAGATCGCGCTCGGCGTCATCGACGCCGGCGTCGCCGGTGGCACCGACACGACCTCCGACGCGCCGGTCGCGATCAGCGACAAGCTCCGCAGGAAGTTGATGAAGGTCAATGCCGCCAAGGACACCGCGTCGCGGCTCAAGGCCCTCGGCGCGATCCGCCCCGGCGACATCGGCCTCGACATCCCGCAGAACGGCGAGCCTCGCACCAGGCTGTCGATGGGCGAGCACGCCGCGCTCACCGCGCTCGAGTGGCGGATCACCCGCGAGGCGCAGGACGAGCTCGCCGCCCGGTCGCACCACAACCTCGCCCGGTCCTACGAGGAGGGCTTCCACGACGACCTGGTCACGCCCTTCCGGGGAGTGGAGCGCGACAACAACATGCGCCCCGACTCGTCGGTGGAGAAGCTCGCCACGCTCAAGCCGGTCTTCGGCAAGGGCGCCGCGGCCACGATGACCGCCGGGAACTCCACGCCGCTGTCGGACGGCGCGTCCGCGGTGCTGCTGTCCAGCGACGAGTGGGCGGCGGAGCGCGGACTCCCCGTGCTGGCGCACCTGGTCGACGCGGAGACCGCGGCGGTCGACTACGTCAACGGCCACGAGGGCCTGCTGATGGCGCCGGCGTACGCCGTGCCGCGCATGCTGGAGCGCAACGGCCTGACCCTGCAGGACTTCGACTTCTACGAGATCCACGAGGCGTTCGCCTCCCAGGTGCTGTCGACGCTGGCGGCGTGGGAGGACCCGGTGTTCTGCCGGGAGCGCCTCGGCCTCGACGCCCCGCTCGGGGCGATCGACCGTGACAAGCTCAACGTCAACGGCTCCTCGCTCGCCGCGGCCCACCCGTTCGCCGCAACCGGTGGCCGGATCGTGCCGGTGGCGGCCAAGCTGCTCGCCGAGAAGGGCGAGGGTCGCGCGCTGATCTCCATCTGCGCCGCCGGCGGCCAGGGCGTCGTCGCGATCCTGGAGCGCTGAGGAACCCGTACGGTCAGGGGCGGGTGAGCCGGTACCACGTGCCGTGACGGGGGGAGGTGGCGTCGTCCGCGACCTCCTCGGCGACCGTCCAGCCGCGGAACGCCCGCTCCACGTCGGCCCGGCCGGCGCCTCGCCCGCCGAGGCGCCACGGACGCCGTTCGGTCGCGTGCAGCAGGACCGTCGCGTCGGGTTCGGCGAGGGCGGTGATCCCGCCTGCCATCAGGGTCCGGCCCGCGTCGTCGAGGGACTGGAAGCACCCGACGTCGAGGAAGAGGTCGAAGGCCGAGCCGACCCCGGAGTGCACGAGGTGGCGTACGTCGCCGATGACGAACCGGGCGTCGTCGAGACCGTTGCGTCGTACGGCCACGTCGACCGCCCACCGGACGTCGTCGACGCCGATCGCGTCCCAGCCGCGGTCGACGAGGAGCTTGGTGTGCGCCCCGCGGCCGCAGCCGAGGTCGATGGCCCGGCGGCGCCCTTCGGGACGGTCGGCCTCCTCGCGGTCGAGGAGACGCTCGAGGACCGGGAGACCGTTGCGGCCCGCCTTCTCCCAGGGAGTGATCCCGGCGCGATAGGCAGTGGCGTAACCGATTCCCATGGTGCTGTCCTGACCTGAAGGGTCGGGGAGTACCGGCCACTGTCGACTCTACGCCCCCGACCCTGACTGCTAGGGTCGCCCCGATCGACATCCTTTAACGAGCCGTCCCGTGAGGCGGAGAAGGAGGTCCGGCGCGCAGATGCCTGCCCCCGAAGAAGTGAGCCCCGACGCCGTGAGCCGACGGGCACCCCGCACCGACCGCACGGTGCTCGACGCCCGTGACATCTCCCGGGCCCTGACCCGGATCTCGCACGAGCTGCTCGAGCGCAACAAGGGCGCCACCGACCTGGTGCTGCTCGGCCTGCACACCCGCGGCGTACCCCTCGCGAAGCGGATCGCCGAGAAGATCGCCGCCGTCGAGGGTGCTCCGGTCGCGGTCGGCGAGCTCGACGTGACGATGTACCGCGACGACCTGCGCTCGCAGCCGACCCGACGCGCCCACCGGACTGCGCTGCCCCCGGGCGGCATCGACGGGAAGGTCGTCGTGCTGGTCGACGACGTCCTGTTCTCCGGGCGGACGATCCGTGCCGCGCTCGACGCGCTCGCCGACCTCGGCCGCCCGTCGGCCGTACGCCTGGCGGTCCTGGTCGACCGCGGTCACCGCGAGCTGCCGATCCGCGCCGACCACGTCGGCAAGAACCTGCCCAGCGCCCTCGCCGAGCGCGTCAGCGTCCGGCTCAGCGAGGTCGACGGCACGGACGAGGTGACCATCTCGTGAAGCACCTGCTGTCCATCGACGACCTCTCCACCGACGAGATCATCCAGCTGTTCGAGACCGCCGCCGACATGCACGACGTGCAGGGCCGCGAGGTCAAGAAGCTGCCGGCGCTGCGCGGTCGCACGGTCGTGAACATGTTCTTCGAGGACTCCACGCGCACCCGCTCGTCGTTCGAGATCGCCGGCAAGTGGCTGTCGGCCGACGTGATCAACGTCAGCGCCAAGGGCTCGAGCGCGTCCAAGGGCGAGAGCCTGCGCGACACCGTGCTGACGGTGTGCGCGATGGGCGTCGACGGCCTCGTGATCCGCCACCCCGCCAGCGGCGCCGCGGTGCAGGTGAGCCAGTGGGTCGACGCGGCGGTGGTCAACGCCGGCGACGGCATGCACGAGCACCCCACCCAGGCGTTGCTCGACGCCTACACGCTCAGGCGGCACCTCGGCTCGCTCGAGGGCCGGCACGTCGCGATCGTCGGCGACCTCACCCACAGCCGCGTCTTCCGGTCCAACGTCCAGTGCCTGACCCGCCTCGGAGCCCGCGTGACAGTCGTGGCCCCGCCGACGTTGATGCCCAGCGGCATCGGCGCGTGGTCGGCCGCCGCCGGCTTCGAGACGTCGTACGACCTGGACGAGGTGCTGCGCGGTGCCGGGGTCCATGGGAGGCCGGACGCCGTGATGATGCTGCGCGTGCAGCGGGAGCGGATGTCGGGTGCGTTCTTCCCGAGCCCGCGGGAGTACACGGTGGGCTACGGACTGACCCGCGACCGGCTCGCCCTGCTGGAGCCGGACGTGCCGATCTGCCACCCCGGCCCGATGAACCGCGGCCTCGAGATCGCCGCCGACGCCGCCGACGCGGCGCAGTCGGTCGTGCTGGAGCAGGTCTCCAGCGGCCTCGCGATCCGGATGGCCGTGCTCTACCACCTGCTAGCCGGAGAGCCCGAAGGAGGGATTGCCTGATGTCGCTGGTGATCAAGGGGGCCTCGCTGCTCGGCGAGGGAACCACGGACCTGTTCATCGACGACACCGGCACGTTCGTCGACGCCGCACCCAGCGGGGCGGAGACCGTCGACGCCGACGGCCTCGTGGCGCTTCCGGGCCTCGTGGACCTGCACACGCACCTGCGCGAGCCCGGCCGCGAGGACGCGGAGACCATCCTAACGGGCTCGCAGGCTGCTGCGCTGGGCGGTTACACCGCCGTCCTCGCGATGGCCAACACCTCGCCGGTGACCGACACGGCCGAGGCCGCGACCCGGGTGTGGGAGCTCGGCCGCGAGGCCGGCCTGGTGCACGTCCAGCCGGTCGGTGCGGTGACCCGCGGCCTCGCCGGCGAGGAGCTCGCCGAGCTCGGCTTGATGCACCGCTCGCGTGCGGGCGTCACGGTGTTCTCCGACGACGGCAAGTGCGTCCACGACGCTCGCGTGATGCGCCGGGCGCTGGAGTACGTCAAGGCGTTCGGCGGCGTCGTCTCGCAGCACTCGCAGGACCCGTCGCTGGCCGGTCCCGCCGCGTGCTGCCACGAGGGCGAGCTCTCCGGTCGCCTCGGCCTGCCCGGCTGGCCCGGCATCGCGGAGGAGGTCATCGTCGCCCGCGACGTGATGCTCGCGCGGCACACCGGGTCGCGGGTGCACGTCGCCCACGTGTCGACCGCCGGGTCCGTCGAGGTGCTGCGCTGGGCCAAGGCACAGGGCATCGACGTCACCGCCGAGGTCACCCCGCACCACCTGCTGCTCACGACCGACCTGCTCGTCGGCTACGACCCGACCTACAAGGTCAACCCGCCGCTGCGCCCACAGGAGGACGTCGAGGCCCTGCGCGCTGCGCTCGTCGACGGCACGATCGACGCCGTCGCCACCGACCACGCCCCGCACGCCCGGCACGACAAGGAGCACGCCTTCGTCGACGCCGCGTTCGGGATGCTCGGCATCGAGACCGCACTCGGCGTCGTCCGCACGGCCCTGCCGGACCTGTCCTGGGCGGACGTCGCCCGGGTGATGTCGGTGACCCCGGCCCGGATCGCCGGCCTGGCCGCCCAGGGCCGGCCGCTCGCCCCGGGCAACCCTGCCAACCTCGTCCTCGTCGACCCGGACGCCTCGGTGACGGTCGACCGCGACGCCTCGGCGTCGCTGTCGCGCAACAACCCGTGGCACGGCCGCAGCCTCAGCTCCCGGGTGGTGCACACGGTGTACGCCGGGCGGGTGACGGTCCGCGACGGCGCGCTGGCGCAGGCAGGCGCCCACTCGTCGTGAGGACGGCCGTGTTGGTGGTCGACGTCCAGCGCGGCCTCGTGGAGGGTGAGGCCGCCGTCCCTGACGCGGACACCTTCGTCGCCGGGCTGGCCGCGTTCCTCGAGCGCGCCAGGTTGGACGGTGTGCCGATCGTGCACCTGCAGGACGAGGGCACTGCACCCGATTCGCCCATCCGGCGAGGCACGGAGGGCTGGGAGCTGGCGCTCGCCGTTGGGAGCGGCGAAGTGGTCCTGTCCAAGTCGGACGACGACGGCTTCCGCGGCACCGGCCTCCACGACACCTTGCAGGCCCGCGGAGCCGACCGGTTGATCGTGGTCGGCATCCAGTCGGAGATGTGCGTCGCGGCAACGGCTCGCGGCGCACTCGACCGGGGGTACACCGTGGTGATGCCGCGCGAGGGGCACACCACGTACGACGTCCCGGACGACGACGCAGGCGGCCCCGCCGTACCTGCCGCCCTCGTGGCGCGGGTGGCCGAGTGGTCGCTGGGGGACGCGGTCGAGCTCCCGCAGACGCTCGACGACGTCACCTGGAGCTGAGACGACCCGAAGTTGGACTTCCACTCACACGGGTGGAAGTTCAGGCTTGCACGGGCCGCCCCACGCTCACGTGCGGATGAAGAACCACGCGCACGGGTGGAAGTTCATCGGCGGCCGTCAGCGGCGCGGCCGCAGGTCCAGGACGTTGCCCTCCCCGCGGTCGCGGACGGTCGTACGCCCGCGCTCGACGACGACCGCGTTGCGGTCCCCTGTGAGGACGAGACGATCGCTGCGCCGGAGCCGCACCACGTTGTCGGACCCGGTGAGGCGGGTGCGGTAGGCCTTCCGCGCGGTCACGCTGCCGGTGCCGCGCAGCCGGAGCACGTTGACGGTGTCGGCGGTCAGCGAGGACCCGGTGCTGCGCAGCTCCGCGCGCTCGACCAGGCCCGCCACGACGACGCTCGACCCCGCACCGGAGACGGCGAGGGTGGTGATCGACGGGGTGGTGACGGTCGTGTCGGGGCCGAGGACCTGCAGGTCGTACAGCGACTTGGCCGTGACGGCGTTGGCGCTGCCCTCGACGACCAGCTTCGTGGCTGCGGGCATCGTGACGGTGGCGTCGTCGGCGGTGACCCGGACGACGCCACAGGTGCCGCGCAGCTCGTAGGCCACGTCGTCCCAGGCCAGCACCGTCTCGGCACCGATCTCGCACTGCACCGGCACGGTGAGGCCGGCCGCGTGGGCCGCGCCGGAACCGCCGCTGACGGGCGTCGCGACCAGCGACGCAGCGAGCAGGGCGGCTGACAGGGTGCGGGCGCGGGAATTCACATACCGACAGTACGCATTCCGCGCCGCGAGCGCGCCGTGGGGTCCGTCACACCGCTCGGCCGGTCGCCGGATCGCGATCGGTGAGGCAGTAGACCTGTCCGCCCGGAGCCTCGAGGACCGTCCAGTGGTCGTGCTCGTCGCGGACCCTCGCGCCCAGCGCCACGTGACGGACGGCGTCGGAGCGCCGGTCCGAGGTGGCGAGGTCCGGGTGCGCCCGGACGGGTCCGTCCTCCTCGTCGAGGCGCTGGAGCAGCAGCCGCACGCGGCCGTCCTCCACGAGGCGTACGAACTCGGGCAGCGCGCCGACCTCGGGTTCGCGTCCGGTCAGTGCCTGCCAGAACGCGACCTCGGCCTCCCAGCAGGTCGACGGGATGTCGAGGCAGACCTGGTCCAGGATGGTGCTGCCGTCGCGGACCAGGCTGGGCTCGCCGTCGACGACCGTGTGGCAGAACGTCAGGCCGCCGGGGGAGCGCGCCACCTCGACGTCGTGGTAGGTCCAGGCAGTCGTCGCGCCGAGGGTCCGTGAGCGCTCGACGAGTGCCGGGCGGTCCGCGGAGTCGAGGTCGAGGTGCACACCGGCCGGGCCGGCGACGGCCTGCACCTTGACGTACGCCTGGCCGCGCCGGGGGACCAACGTGAGGAACTGGCCGTCCTCGCCCCGTCGCGGCGACGGGTCCCACCCGGTGACGGCGGACCAGAAGGCCACCGCCTCCTCCATCCGGTCGGCCGGGGTGTCGAGGAAGACCTGGATCCAGGCGGGGCGCGCGGTCATCGACGCATCGTGGCACGACGTAGGGTCGCGACGTGAGCGACTTCCCGCCCGTCGTCCCGCAGCTGCTCCACACCGTCCTCGACGCCGTCGACGTACGCGTCGAGGCCGAGTTCTGGCGGGACCTGCTCGGCCTGGGCTACCGTCCCGGCGACGAGCCACCCGCCGACGGTCCCGACGAGGCCGACTGGGTGGTGCTCACCCACCCCGACGGTCGCCGCTGCCTCGCCGTCCAGCAGGTGGAGGAGCTGCCCGCGAGCCGCTGGCCGGAGCCCGGCCACCCTTCGGTCTCGCACCTCGACACGACGGTGCCGTCGCGCACGGCGCTCGACGCCGTGCACGAGCGGGTGCTGGAGATGGGCGGCGAGCTCCGGCTCGACCGCACCGACGATCCGGACGAGCCGCTGCGGGCGTACGCCAGTCCCGCCGGGCACGTGTTCTGCGTCTTCGTCGCCTGAGGCGACAAGGAGGTCGGCTGCCTCAGGCGAGCCCGAGCGCGCGAGCCTCCTCCCACAGGTCGTCGCGGACGCTCGGGTGGGCGGCGTGCTCGATGAGGTTGCGGGCCTGGTCGCGCTCGCTGCGGCCCCACATCCAGGCGACCCCCTGCTCGGTGACGACGGCACCGTGCTGGAAGGACGTCACCGGCTCGTCGACCAGCGGCACGATCGTCGAGACGTCGGCGCGAGGGTGCCAGCTGCGCAGCGCCATGAAGGCGCGGCCGCCGGGCGAGTGGCTGGCACCGACGGTGAAGTCGGTCTGCCCGCCGAAGCCGCTGTAGATCCGCGCGCCGATCCGCGACGCGTTGGCCTGGTCGAAGAGGTCGACCTGGAGGGCCGTGTTGATCGACGTCATCGCCGGCTGCTGGGCGATCGCCGCAGGGGAGTTGGTCGTCTCCGTGCGCAGCATCCGTACGCGGGGGTTGTCGTCGACCCAGTCGTAGAGCTCCTGGCTCCCGAACACGAACGACGTCCGCACCGGGGTCCCGCGGTCGAGCGCGCCCGACTCCTCGAGGACCAGGACACCGTCGCTGAACATCTCGGTCCAGATCTTGAGGCCGCGCCTCTCCAGGACGCCGGCGATGGTGGCGTCGGGAACCTCGCCGATGCCCGCCTGGAGCGTGGCTCCGTCGCCGATCTCCGCCGCGACCCGCGACCCGATCAGCCGTGCGTCGTCGCTGGGCGGGCGGGCGACGTGCGTGGTCAGCGGGGCATCGATCTCGACCCCGAGGTCGATGTCGTCCAGCGACACCACCGCGTCGCCGAAGGTCCACGGCATCCGCGGGTTGAGCTGGGCCACCACGAGGGCGCCACGGGCACGGGCCGCCTCGATCGCCGCGGGCAGCACGTTGACCTCGAGGCCGAGGGACACCTGGCCGTCGCGCGGGGTGGTGGCGTGGACGACCACCACGTCCGGGGCGAGCGGCCCGTGGAAGAGCCGCGGCACCATCGACAACCGGCAGGGCACGTAGGACAGCCGCGGGTGCCGCCGGAAGCCCGGACCGACGAACGTCGTCTCCGGGACGACCCCGTCGTGCATCGGCAGGTCGGGCTGCGCGTTGAGGGCGTGCAGCCGGGCCGACGGGAGCTCCGCCAGCAGGGGACCGAGCAGGTCGACGGGCGAGGCGAAGTTGCCGCTCGTCACCACCCGGGGGCCCTCGGGGGAGGCGCAGTGCTCGCGCACCTCGCGGACGGCCTGGTCGATCTCGACGACTCGCATGGGGCCAGCGTGCCAGTCCTGCGCGAGAAATCGGTGGGCCGTCCGGCCCCACCCGCCTAGGCTGTTGGTCATCATGTGGATCCAGGACTGACCCGACTCGCGTCCGCGGCGGCGCACCAGTGCGCCCACAGGCCCGGCGAGTCCCCCGAGTCGTCGAAGGACCTCCGCATGCCTGTCAGCCCCACTTCTCCGTCCGTCCTCGCGCCCCTCGTCGTCACCGGTCTCTCGGTGACCTACCCCGACCGGACCGTGCTGGGCGGCGTCGACCTGCTCGCCCAGCCCGGTCGCCGCATCGGGCTCGTCGGCGAGAACGGTGCCGGCAAGTCGACCCTGCTGCGAGCGGTCGCCGGCCGTCTGCCCGCCCACGCGCACACCTCGGGCTCCGTCACCGCACCGGACGACCTGGTGCTGCTCGGCCAGGAGCCGCCCTTCCGCGACAGCGCGACGGTCGCGGAGGTGCTGGCCATGACCCTCGCTCCGCTGCGGACCGCCGTCGCCGACGTGGAGCGCCTGGCCGGCGGTGTCGGCACCGCCGGGGGAGACGCGGCGTACGAGCGCGCCCTCGAGCTCGCGGTCGACCACGACGCGTGGGACGCCGATCGGCGGGCGGCCCTCGCGGCCGAGCGACTGGGGCTGTCGCGGCTCGACCCCGCCCGGGTGGTCGGCACGCTCTCGGGCGGCCAGCGCACGCGGCTCGCCCTCGCCACCACGATGACGACGAGGCCGGCCTGCCTGCTGCTCGACGAGCCGACCAACCACCTCGACGACGACGCGATCGACGTGCTCACCGCCTTCCTGCGCGAGCTGCCGGGGGTGGTGGTGCTCGCCAGCCACGACCGCGTCCTGCTCGACGACGTGTGCACCGACCTCGTCGACCTCGACGCCGGCGCACTGGGCACCGACGGCGGTGGCGGTCGGCGGTTCGGCGGCGGCTGGAGCGCCTACGAGGCGGCCCGGGCA
The DNA here is from genome assembly GCF_014779655.1 of Nocardioides ganghwensis. Taxonomy (GTDB): domain Bacteria; phylum Actinomycetota; class Actinomycetes; order Propionibacteriales; family Nocardioidaceae; genus Nocardioides; species Nocardioides ganghwensis. Next base: position 184,219 of record NZ_JACXYX010000008.1, on the reverse strand, counting down.
GACGCCCGGCGGCGGTGGGAGGAGACGTACGCCGCGCAGCAGGAGGAGATCGCCCGGCTGCGCTCGGCGACCCGGATCGGGACCGAGGCGATCGCGCACGACCGGCCCCCGACCGACAACGACAAGTTCATCTACTTCGGCAAGGGGCAGAAGGTGGCGCGGGCGCTGGCACGTCGCAAGGCCGACGCCCGGCGACGGCTGGAGGCCGCGGAGCGGGAGCAGGTCCGGAAGCCGCCCGCGCCGATGACCTTCCGCGGCGACCTCACGCGCGTCGGGACGGGAAGGCTCGTGCAGGTCCGCGACGTCGAGGTCGAGGGACGCATGCGGCTCGACCGGCTCGACGTCGCGGCGGGTGAGCACCTGCTGCTGACCGGGCCCAACGGCTCCGGCAAGTCGACGCTGCTGGGCGTGCTGTCGTCCCGGCTCGCGCCGACCGCGGGCACCGTCGTGGTGGCGGCGCGCACGGTGCGCGAGCTCACCCAGGACCCGGACGTCACCCACCCGTCGCGCTCCGCGCTGGCGACGTACGACCGCGCGGTGGCCGGGCTCCGCGACGCGCCCCGGCTCCGGGACCTCGGGCTGCTCCACCCACGTGACCACCGCACACCGGTCGGCGCCCTGTCGGTGGGCCAGCGCCGGCGCCTCGGCCTCGCGGTCGCGATCGCCGCCGCACCGGACCTGCTGCTCCTCGACGAGCCGACCAACCACGTCTCGCTCGCCCTCGCCGGGGAGCTCGAGGAGGCGCTGGGCACGGCTCCGGGTGGGGTCGTCCTGGCCTCGCACGACCGCTGGCTGCGCCGGCGCTGGAGCGGCCGGGAGCTGACCCTCTCGGCCTGGTGAACCTCCGCCCGGGCGGCCCGCCGTGCCGTGGACACGATGCCGCTCCACGGTCGTGGCGCTGGTAGGGTCGGCGACGGCTCGAACATCCTTTAACGATCCGTCCCGTGAGGCGGAGAAGGAGGTACGGCATGGCTCTGCCTGCCCCTGCCCAGACCCGTCTGGCGCCCCGATCGGCACTCATGGTCCTCGAGGACGGGCGCACCTTTCGCGGTGAGTCCTTCGGAGCCGAGGGCGAGACCTTCGGCGAGGCCGTCTTCTCCACCGGCATGTCCGGCTACCAGGAGACGTTGACCGACCCCAGCTACCACCGCCAGGTCGTCGTGATGACGGCCCCGCACGTCGGCAACACCGGGATGAACGACGAGGACACCGAGTCCTCGCGCATCTGGGTCGCCGGCTACGTCGTGCGCGACCCCGCCCGGGTCCCGTCCAGCTGGCGCAGCGTGCGCACCCTGGACGACGACCTGCGCGACCAGGGCGTCGTCGGCATCAGCGGCGTCGACACGCGTGCCCTCACCCGCCACCTCCGCGAGCGCGGTGCGATGCGCGTCGGCATCTCGACCACGGAGACCGACCCCCAGCGCCTGCTGGAGCGGGTCCTGGCCTCCGGGGAGATGACCGGCGCCAACCTCAGCGAGGCCGTGAGCACCAGCGAGGCGTACGTCGTCCCGGCACAGGGGACGAAGCGCTTCACGGTCGCGGCGGTCGACCTCGGCATCAAGTCCAACACCCCGCGGATGATGAGCGAGCGCGGCATCGAGGTGCACGTGCTCCCGGCCACCGCGACGCTCGACGACGTGCGGGCGCTCGGTCCGGACGGGCTGTTCTTCTCCAACGGGCCCGGTGACCCGGCCGCCACCACCGGCCAGGTCGAGCTGCTGCAGGGCGCGCTGCGCGCCGGCATCCCCTACTTCGGGATCTGCTTCGGCAACCAGCTGTTCGGTCGCGCGCTGGGCTTCGGCACCTACAAGCTCAAGTACGGCCACCGCGGGATCAACCAGCCGGTGATGGACCGCACGACCGGCAAGGTCGAGGTCACGGCCCACAACCACGGGTTCGCTGTCGACGCCCCGCTCGAGGGCATCACGACCACGGAGTTCGGCGAGGTCGCCGTCAGCCACGTCTGCCTCAACGACGACGTCGTCGAGGGCCTCGAGCTGCGTGACGCGGAGGGTCGACTCGTGTCCTTCTCCGTGCAGTACCACCCGGAGGCCGCGGCGGGCCCGCACGACGCGGCGTACCTCTTCGACCGCTTCTGCGAGCTGATGTCCTCGGTTTCGACACGCTCGCTGGCGCTCGCTGCTCAACCAGCGGACGACGACACCAAGAACGGGGGCAACTGACATGCCCAAGCGCACCGACATCCAGAGCGTCCTGGTCATCGGCTCCGGGCCGATCATCATCGGCCAGGCCTGCGAGTTCGACTACTCCGGCACCCAGGCGTGCCGGGTGCTGCGCCAGGAGGGCCTGCGGGTCGTCCTCGTCAACTCCAACCCGGCCACGATCATGACGGACCCGGAGTTCGCCGACGCGACCTACGTCGAGCCGATCACCCCCGAGTTCGTCGAGAAGGTCATCGCCAAGGAGCGCCCCGACGCGCTGCTGGCCACCCTCGGCGGCCAGACCGCGCTCAACTGCGCGATGGCGCTCGACAAGGCCGGCGTGCTCGAGAAGTACGGCGTCGAGCTGATCGGCGCCTCGATCGAGGCGATCGAGCGCGGCGAGAACCGCCAGCAGTTCAAGAAGATCGTCGAGGAGCTCGGCGGCGAGTCCGCGAAGAGCGTCATCTGCCACTCGATGGACGACCTGCTCGCCGCGGCGGACGAGCTCGGCTACCCGATGGTGGTCCGCCCGTCGTTCACGATGGGCGGCACCGGTTCCGGCATGGCCTACGACGAGGCCGACCTGCGCCGCATCGGCGGCGCCGGCCTCGCCGCGAGCCCCACCACCGAGGTGCTCCTCGAGGAGTCGATCCTCGGCTGGAAGGAGTACGAGCTCGAGGTGATGCGCGACCGGGCCGACAACAGCGTGATCGTCTGCTCCATCGAGAACCTGGACCCGATGGGCGTGCACACCGGCGACTCCATCACCGTCGCGCCCGCCCTGACCCTGACCGACCGCGAGTACCAGAAGATGCGCGACCTCGCGATCGCCATCATCCGCGCGGTCGGCGTCGACACGGGCGGCTGCAACATCCAGTACGCCGTGAACCCCGCCGACGGCCGCCTGATCGTCATCGAGATGAACCCGCGCGTCTCGCGGTCCTCCGCGCTCGCCTCGAAGGCGACCGGTTTCCCGATCGCCAAGATCGCCGCCAAGGTCGCGATCGGCTACACCCTCGACGAGATCCGGAACGACATCACCGAGGAGACCCCGGCGTCCTTCGAGCCGACCCTCGACTACGTCGTGGTGAAGGTCCCGCGGTTCGCCTTCGAGAAGTTCCCCGAGGCCGACCCGACGCTGACCACGCACATGAAGTCGGTCGGCGAGGCGATGGCCATCGGCCGCAACTTCACCGAGGCGCTGCAGAAGTCCCTGCGGTCGCTGGAGAGCAAGCACGCGCCGTTCGACTGGCACAAGGAGTTCGTCGAGCTCGACAAGGCCGCCCTCCTCGAGGAGATCGCGGTCCCGCACGACGGCCGGCTCAAGAAGGTCATGGACGCCATCCGGGCCGGCGCCACGCCGGAGGAGATCTTCGAGGCGACCAGGATCGACCCGTGGTTCGTCGACCAGCTCGCGCTGATCAACGAGGTCGCGGTCCAGCTCATCGACGCCCCCGAGCTCACCCCGGAGCTGTTGCGCCTGGCCAAGCGCCACGGCTTCTCCGACGAGCAGATCGGCAAGATCCGCGGGCTGTCCGCCGACGTCATCCGCGGCGTACGCCACGCCCTCGGCATCCGGCCGGTCTTCAAGACCGTCGACACCTGCGCCGCCGAGTTCGCCGCGCAGACGCCCTACCACTACTCCTCCTACGACGAGGAGACCGAGGTGCAGCCCCGCGCGGAGGGCAAGGAGGCCGTGATCATCCTCGGCTCCGGTCCCAACCGGATCGGCCAGGGCATCGAGTTCGACTACTCGTGCGTGCACGCCTCGCTCGCGCTGGCCGAGGCCGGCTACGAGACGATCATGGTCAACTGCAACCCGGAGACGGTGAGCACCGACTACGACACCTCCGACCGCCTCTACTTCGAGCCGCTCACGCTCGAGGACGTCCTCGAGATCGTCCACGCCGAGCAGCAGGCCGGCCCGATCGCGGGCGTGGTGTGCCAGCTCGGCGGGCAGACGCCGCTCGGCCTGGCCCAGGGCCTCGCCGACGCCGGGGTCCCCATCGTCGGCACCAGCCCGGAGGCGATCCACCTCGCCGAGGAGCGCGGGGCCTTCGGGCGCGTCCTCGCCGACGCCGGTCTCCCGGCGCCCAAGCACGGCACCGCGACGTCGTACCCCCAGGCCCAGCGGATCGCCCACGAGATCGGCTACCCGGTCCTGGTGCGCCCCTCGTACGTCCTGGGCGGGCGCGGCATGGAGATCGTCTACGACGACGCCGCGCTCGAGGCGTACCTCGAGAAGTACGTCGCCAACGGCCTGATCAACGAGCGCCAGCCGGTGCTGGTCGACCGGTTCCTCGACGACGCGGTCGAGATCGACGTCGACGCGATCTTCGACGGCGAGGAGCTCTTCCTCGGCGGCGTGATGGAGCACATCGAGGAGGCCGGCATCCACTCCGGCGACTCCTCGTGCGCGCTGCCGCCGATCACGCTGGGGCGCGAGGAGATCGACCGGATCCGGCGCTCGACCGAGGCGATCGCGCGCGGTCTCGACGTGCGCGGGCTGCTCAACATCCAGTACGCCCTCGCCTCCGACGTGCTCTACGTGCTCGAGGCCAACCCGCGCGCCTCGCGCACCGTGCCGTTCGTCTCCAAGGCCACCGCCACGCCGCTGGCCAAGGCGGCGGCGCGGGTGATGCTGGGCGAGTCGATCGCCGACCTCCGCACGGCGGGCGTGCTCCCTGCCGAGGGCGACGGCGGCCACCTCGCCGACGGCTCCCCGATCGCGGTCAAGGAAGCGGTCATGCCGTTCGACCGCTTCAAGACCGCCGACGGGCGCACCGTCGACGCGCTGCTCGGCCCGGAGATGCGCTCGACCGGAGAGGTGATGGGCTTCGACGCCTTCTTCGGCACCGCGTTCGCCAAGGCGCAGGCCGCGGCATACGGGTCGCTGCCGCTGTCGGGCACGGTCTTCGTGTCGGTCGCGAACCGCGACAAGCGCCACATGATCTTCCCGGTGCGGCAGATCGCCGACATGGGCTTCGAGATCCTCGCGACGGCGGGCACGGCCGAGGTGCTGCGCCGCAACGGCGTGAAGGCCACCGTGGTCCGCAAGCAGTCCGAGGGCGAGGGCCCCGACGGCGAGCGGACCATCGTGGGGCTCATCCGCGACCGCGAGGTCGACCTGGTGATCAACACGCCGCACGGCGCCACCAGCGGCGGCTCGCCGCGCGCGGACGGCTACGACATCCGTACGGCGGCGGTGCTCACCGACATCCCGTGCATCACCACCATCCAGGGCCTCGGCGCCGCCGTGCAGGGGCTGGAGGCGATGCGGCGCGGCGACATCGGGGTGCGCTCGCTGCAGGACTGGGCGGCCCACCTCAACCCGGCCGGCGACCGGACCGACTGACGTGCGGCCCTACGACGTCCTCTTCGAGCAGGCCCTGACCCGGGTCGACCCCGAGCGCATCCACCACGCCGCGTTCGGGGCGATCCGGGCGGCCGCGCCCGTGACCGGCCGCGTCGTCCGCGTCCCGTCGAGGCCGGTGCACGCCCTCGGCCTGACCTTCCCGCACGCGCTCGGGCTGGCCGCGGGCTTCGACAAGAACGCCGTGGGCATCGACGGCCTCGCCGCGCTCGGCTTCGGCCACGTCGAGATCGGCACGGTCACGGGAGAGGCCCAGCCGGGGAACCCGCAGCCGCGGCTGTTCCGGCTCAAGGACGACCGGGCGATCGTCAACCGGATGGGCTTCAACAACGACGGCGCCGAGGTGGTCGCGAAGCGCCTTGCGGCGTGGAGGTCGGGTGGCGGCTCGACGATCCTCGGCGTCAACATCGGCAAGTCCAAGGTCGTGCCGGAGGAGGAGGCCGCCCGCGACTACGAGAAGTCGGCCGGCCTGCTCGCGCCCTACGCCGACTACCTCGTGGTCAACGTGTCCTCGCCCAACACCCCGGGACTGCGCAACCTGCAGGCCGTGGAGAAGCTCGCGCCGATCCTGGCGGCCGTGCGTCGCCGCGCCGACGAGGCGCGGCCCGACCACCGGGTGCCGCTCCTGGTCAAGATCGCTCCCGACCTCAGCGACGACGACGTCCTCGCCGTCGCCGACCTCGCCCTGTCCAGCGGCCTCGACGGGATCATCGCCACCAACACCACGATCAGTCGCGACGGGCTCGCGAGCCCGGCGGCGACCGTGGCAGGCATCGGCGCCGGCGGGCTCAGCGGACGCCCGCTGACCCAGCGCTCGGAGGACGTCGTACGGATGCTGCGCCGGCGCGTCGGCCCGGAGCTGACACTCATCGGCGTCGGCGGCATCACCACGGTGGACGACGCCCGCCGGCGGCTGGTGGCCGGGGCCGACCTGCTCCAGGGCTACACGGCGTTCGTCTACGAGGGCCCGCTGTGGCCACGTCGCATCGTGCGGGGGCTCGCCACGGATGCCTGAGGAGCGGGGGACGCCGGCCGGACCGGTCCACGTGGAGGGGGAGGTCGTCGCCACCAAGCGGGTGGGCGCCTACCGCCACCTGACCCTGTCCGCCCCGGGCATCCCGGAGCGCTTCCGCGCAGGCGGTTTCGTCGCGGTCACGGTCGCCGGCCATGTCGCCCGCCGGGCGCTGTGGATCCACCGCGTCCGCGCCTCCAGCGCCTTCGGGCCCACGCTCGACGTGGTCGTCGAGGTGCGGGGGAGCGGCACCGCGTGGCTGGCCGCGCAACCGGTGGGGACCAGGATCGCGGTCACCGGTCCGCTCGGCCGCCCGTTCGCGCTGCCCAAGGACGCCGTGTCCTGCCTCCTCGTGGGCGAGGGCTACGCCGCGGCGCCCCTCTTCCCGCTCGCCGAACGGCTGCGCGAACGCGGCTGCGCGGTCTCGCTCGTGGTCTCGGCCCCCGACGAGGCGCACCTGCTCTCCGCGCTGGAGGCCCGACGCTCCGCTCGGTCGGTCACCGTCCTCACCGCGGACGGCTCGGTCGGCCAGCGCGGCGGCGTGGCCGACCACGTCGACGACCTCGTGCGCCGCAGCGACGCCGACGTCGTCTACGCAGCAGGTCCTGCGGCGGTCCTGCGCAGCGCCGCCGGAGCGGCCGAGCGCGCCGGCGCCTGGAGCCAGGTCGCGGTCGAGTGCCCGACGCCCTGCGGCACCGGGCTGTGCCACGGCTGCCCCCTGCCCGTCGTCGGCGAGGACGGCGTCGACCGGGTGGTCCGGGCCTGCACCGAGGGCCCGGTCGTCCGCGGCGACCGCGTGCGGTGGGACGCCCTGATCCCCCCACGGGACCCCGCGTGAGCGCCGCGCTGCTGGGTCGGGTGCCCGGTCCGGTGATGGTGGCCGCCGGGTGCGGCGGCACCGGCCGCGAGCTCCTGCCGTACGCCGGCCCCGCGGGCCTCGACGGCCTCGACCTCGTCACCCGGTCGATCACCCTCGACGCCCGCAGCGGTGGGCCGGGGCCCCGGGTGGTGGAGGTCCCCGGCGGTCTCGTCAACGCCGTCGGCCTGCCCAACCCCGGGCTGGAGCACTTCCTCGCCACCGAGCTCCCGTGGCTGGTGCGTGCCGGCGCCCGGGTCTTCGTCTCGGTCGCCGGAGCGACGATGGGGGAGTACGCCGACCTCGCGCGCCGGCTCAGCCGGGCGCCCGGCGTCGCCGGCCTCGAGGTCAACGTGGGCGCGCCCGACGAGGCGGGGGCCGGGCTGTTCGAGGTCCGCGAGCCCTACCACGCCGCCAGCGTCATCGCGGCCGTGCGGCGCGAGTTCCCCGCCGACCGTCCCGTCCTCGCCAAGCTGCGCCCCGACGTGTCCCGGATCGTCGAGGGCGCCCGCGCGTGCCACGAGGCCGGCGCCACCGCCGTGGTCGTCGGCAACGCCGTCCCGGCTGCCTTCAGGGACGGACGTCCGGGAGGACTGAGCGGCCCGGCGATCGCGTCCGTCGCGCTGCGCTGCGTCGTCGAGGTGCACCGAGCCCTGCCTGACGTGCCGACCATCGGGTGCGGCGGCGTGCACGACGTCGCGTCGGCCCGCGCCTTCCTCGACGCGGGCGCGCGAGGCGTACAGGTCGGCACCGCGCTCCTGCACGACCCGACCACGGTGACTCGCCTCCGCGCCGCCCTGCTGCCCGTCGACCCGCCCACCCCCGAGGAGACCCCATGACCCCGTTCGGCACCCGTCTGGCCGCCGCCATCGAGGAGCGCGGCCGGTTCTGCGTCGGCATCGACCCGCACGCCGCGCTGCTGCGGGAGTGGGGCCTCGGCGACGACGTCGCCTCGCTGGAGAGGTTCGCGCTCACCGTCGTCGAGGCGGTGGCACCCGTGGTCGGCGTGGTCAAGCCGCAGAGCGCCTTCTACGAGCGGTTCGGCAGCCGGGGCATCGCCGTCCTCGAGCGCGTCGTCGCCGAGTCGCGCGCCGCCGGGGCGCTGGTGCTGATGGACGCCAAGCGGGGCGACATCGGGTCGACCAGCCAGGCGTACGCCGACGCCTACCTCGACCCCGCCTCGCCGCTCGGCTGCGACGCGGTGACGGTCAGTCCCTACCTCGGCTTCGGCTCGCTGGCCCCGATGGTCGAGGCCTGCCGACGCCACGGCGGTGGGCTGTTCGTGCTCGCACTCACGTCCAACCCCGAGGGCCCCGAGGTCCAGCACGCCCGCACGGACGGCGGCACCGTCGCCGGCACGATGCTCGCGCACCTGCGCGCCGCCAACGCCGGCGCCGAGCCCGTGGGGTCCTTCGGCGCGGTCGTCGGCGCCACCATCGGCACCACCGACGAGGACCTCGACATCAACGGACCGCTCCTGGTGCCGGGCTACGGCGCCCAGGGCGGCACGGTCGCCGACCTCGAGCGCATCTTCGGCGCGGCCGCCCGTTGGGCGCTGCCGAGCTCGTCGCGCGAGGTGCTGGGCGCCGGCCCGGACCCGACGGCGCTGCGCGACGCCGCCCTGCGCGGCAACGACGCCGTACGGGGCCTGGGCGCGTGAGACGACTGGCCCCCGCGGTCCTGCTGGCCGGCCTGGCCCTCGGCGGCTGCTCGGGCGACCCGCAGGAGCGCTACTGCGAGGCGGTCGAGGAGCACCAGGCCGAGCTCACCGAGGTCGCGGCCTCCGACGACCCCGGCGCGGTGTTCGACGCGCTCGACGCCTACGACGACCTCGCCGAGCGGGCACCGCGCGACATCGCCGACGACTGGGCGGCCGTCGTCGACCCGCTGCGCGCCCTCGAGCAGGCGCTGGCCGAGCACGACGTGGACCCCTCCGACTACGACGCCGAGACGCCTCCGTCCGGCCTCGACGAGGACGCGCGCGCGGAGATCGAGGCGGCGGCCCGCGAGGTCGGTTCGGAGCAGACCGTACGCGCCATGGCCGCGGTCGAGCAGCACGCGCTCGACGTGTGCGGCACGCCGCTGTCGCGCTGACCGACCCCTGGCCTCCGGCCGCCCATGGCGTACGTCACGCGGGGCGTGTGGCGGCATCGGCTCGATTGCCTGTGTCGTCGGGCAATGACTAGATTGACCCGCACCAGCCGGGCCCTCTCCCACCCGGCCCTTTCCGACCCAGAAGGACAGCTTTCGTGGCCTTGCCCCCTCTGACGCCCGAGCAGCGCCAGGCAGCCCTCGACAAGGCTGCGGCCTCCCGACGCGAGCGGGCCGAGGTGAAGAACCGCCTCAAGAACTCCGGTGGCTCCATCGTCGATGTGCTGCGCGAGGGCCAGACCAACGAGGTCATCGGCAAGATGCGCGTCGTCGAGCTCCTCCAGTCGGTCCCCGGGCTCGGTCGCGTCCGTGCCCGCCAGGTGATGGAGCGGCTCGGGATCGCCGAGAGCCGACGCGTCCGCGGGCTCGGCGTCAAGCAGGTCGCCGCGCTCGAGCGTGAGTTCGGCCCCGACGCCCCGTGACCGGCTCCGACCCGACTCCCGACACCGCCGCGCCGTCGGGCAACCACACCACGCGCTCGCGGCTGATCGTGCTCGCCGGCCCCACCGCCGTGGGCAAGGGGACCGTCGCCGCGGCCGTGCGCGAGACGCACCCCGAGGTCTGGATCTCGGTGTCCGCGACCACCCGCCCCCCGCGTCCCGGCGAGGAGAACGGCGTCCACTACTGGTTCGTCTCCGACGAGGAGTTCGACGCGATGGTCGCCAAGGGCGACCTGCTGGAGTGGGCCGTGGTCCACAAGGCCGCCCGCTACGGCACGCCGCGCGGTCCGGTCGACCTCGCCCTCGCGTCCGGTCATCCGGCCATGCTCGAGATCGACCTCCAGGGCGCCCGCCAGGTCCGCGAGACCATGCCGGAGGCGCTGTTCGTGTTCCTCAAGCCGCCGTCGTGGGAGGAGCTCGTACGCCGGCTCGTCGGCCGCGGCACCGAGTCCGAGGCAGAGCGCGAGCGTCGCCTCGAGACCGCGAGGGCCGAGCTGGCGGCCGAGAGCGAGTTCGACGTGACCATCGTCAACCACGAAGTTCACGCTGCAGCCGACGAGTTGGTAGCCTTGATGGTTGGACCCGTCTCCAACCGATCTGACTAGCGAGGCACCATCACCGTGGCTTCTCCCACCATCGCCGCCGAGGGCGTCACCAACCCCTCGATCGACGACCTGCTCACCAAGACCGACAGCAAGTACAAGCTCGTGCTCTACAGCGCACAGCGTGCCCGCCAGATCAACGCCTACTACTCGCAGCTCGGCGAGGGCCTCCTGGAGTACGTCGGCCCGCTGGTCGACACCCACGTCCAGGAGAAGCCGCTCTCGATCGCCCTGCGCGAGATCAACGACGACCTCCTGACCTGCGAGGACATCGACCCCGCAGCCGAGGCCGCCGCCGCCGAGGCTGCCGCCGCCGGCGACACCACGGAGTGACGCGAGCCTCACGATGACCGTCAAGGTCGTCCTGGGCGTCTCCGGCGGGATCGCGGCCTACAAGGCCTGCGAGCTGCTGCGCCGGTTCACCGAGTCGGGGCACGACGTCACCGTCGTGCCCACGGCTGCGGCCCTGGAGTTCGTCGGGGCGCCCACGTGGGCTGCGCTGTCCGGCAAGCCGGTCTCGGCCGAGGTCTGGTCTGGCGTGCACGAGGTGCCCCACGTGCGCATCGGGCAGTCCGCCGACGTGGTCGTGGTCGCGCCGGCGACCGCCGACCTGCTCGCGAAGGCGGCCCACGGGCTCGCCGACGACCTCCTCACCAACACGCTCCTCACCGCGCGCTGCCCGGTCGTGCTCGCCCCGGCGATGCACACCGAGATGTGGGAGCACCCCGCCACGCAGGCCAACGTCGAGACGCTGCGCCGCCGCGGGGCCGTCGTCATCGAGCCCGCCGAGGGCCGGCTCACCGGTGCCGACAGCGGCAAGGGCCGGCTCCCCGAGCCGGCCGAGATCTTCGACCTCGTGCGGGCGGTGCTCGACCGCGGGCCGGACATGCGCCCCGACCTCGCCGGCCGCAAGGTCGTGGTGTCCGCCGGCGGCACCCGCGAGTACCTCGACCCGGTGCGCTTCCTCGGCAACCGCTCATCCGGCCTGCAGGGCTACGCACTGGCCCGTACGGCAGCCGCCCGCGGTGCCCACGTCACCCTCGTCAGTGCCAACGTCTCCCTGGCCGACCCGGCCGGGGTGAGCGTCGTACGGGTCGAGACGACCGACCAGCTGCGCGAGGCCGTGGTCGCGGCGACCGCCACCGCCGACGCGGTCGTGATGGCTGCGGCGCCCGCCGACTTCCGGCCCGTGTCGGTGAGCGAGGCCAAGATCAAGAAGGCCGACGACGGCTCCGCGCCGGCCATCGAGCTGGTGCAGAACCCCGACATCCTCGCCGAGATCTCCCGCGACCGGGCCCGCGAGGGAGCGGTGGTCGTCGGCTTCGCCGCCGAGACGGGTGATGCGTCCGGCTCGGTCCTCGACCTCGGGCGCGCCAAGCTGGCGCGCAAGGGCTGCGACCTGCTGGTGGTCAACGACGTCAGCGGGGGAGCGGTCTTCGGCAGCACCGACAACGAGGCCGTCATCCTCGGGGCCGACGGCGCCGCGGTCGAGGTCCCGCACGGCACGAAGACCGCGCTGGCCCACGTCATCTGGGACGAGGTCGCGCGTAGGTTCCCCTGAGATGGGGATTCCGGATACTGGGCAACGGGTACGTTTGCCTCCACCGTTCCACACAAGAATCGAGGGACCCGTGGCTGGACGCCTCTTCACCTCCGAGTCCGTGACCGAGGGTCACCCGGACAAGATCGCCGACCGGATCAGCGACTCCGTCCTCGACCACCTCATGGCCGCCGACCCCGACCGCGCCAACCTGCGCGTCGCCGTCGAGACGCTGCTGACCACCGGGCTGGTCGTCGTGGCCGGTGAGGTCCGCACCACCGCCTACGCCCCGGTGGCCGACATCGTCCGCAGGGCGATCCTCGAGATCGGCTACGACTCCTCGGAGAAGGGCTTCGACGGCACCACCTGCGGCGTGCAGGTCGCCATCGGCGCCCAGTCCAGCGACATCGCCGCCGGCGTCGACGCCGGCCACGAGTCCCGCGTCGGCTCGTCGGAGGACGAGCTCGACAAGCGCGGCGCCGGCGACCAGGGCCTCATGTTCGGCTACGCGTGCGACGACACCCCCGAGCTGATGCCGCTCCCGATCACCATCGCGCAGCGGCTCGCGCAGCGCCTGACCCAGGTCCGCAAGGACGGCACTCTCGGCTACCTGCGTCCCGACGGCAAGACCCAGGTCACCATCGAGTACGACCAGGACGACCGCCCGGTGCGCGTCGACACCGTGGTGCTCTCCACCCAGCACGACCCCGGGATCGAGCACGCGGCGCTCGAGGCCGACATCAAGCAGCACGTCATCGACCCGGTGCTCGCTGACTTCGAGATCCCCTCCGAGGGCTACCGGATGCTGGTCAACCCCACCGGCACCTTCGTCATCGGCGGCCCGATGGGCGACGCCGGCCTCACCGGACGCAAGATCATCGTCGACACCTACGGCGGCATGGCCCGCCACGGCGGCGGCGCCTTCTCCGGCAAGGACCCCTCCAAGGTCGACCGCTCGGCCGCCTACGCCATGCGCTGGGTCGCCAAGAACGTCGTCGCCGCGGGCCTGGCCCGCCGGTGCGAGGCCCAGGTCGCCTACGCGATCGGCAAGGCCGCGCCGGTCGGCGTGTTCATCGAGACCTTCGGGACCGGTGTCGTGTCGGACGAGAAGATCCAGGACGCGGTCCTCGAGGTCTTCGACCTGCGCCCGGCGGCGATCATCCGCGACCTCGACCTGCTCCGGCCGATCTACGCCGAGACGTCGGCCTACGGCCACTTCGGTCGCGAGCTGCCGGAGTTCACCTGGGAGTCGACCGACCGGGCCGACAAGCTGAAGGCCGCGGCCGGCGTCTGACCCGGGCCGCCGCCCTCTCGCAGAGTCCCCGCCCGAGCGGGGACTCTGCCACTTCGAGGGGGTTGCAACCGCCTCCAGGTGTCGGACTTCCCCACCAGGTCCGAGCGTCGGAGGCCGCTGACAGAATCAGCCGCATGACGCAGCACGAAGCCCCGGAAGCCGACATGCTTCCGGGGCTTCGCGCTGCCGTCGACGATGCCCGGGCCAAGGCGGCGGCCACCCGGCGACGCAAGGCGGCGGCCTGGGAGCCGGCAGCGACCGACCCGGTCGCGCGCGTGCTCGTCGACATCGCCCTGGCCCACCTCGACCGCCCCTTCGACTACGCCGTGCCGGTGTCGATGGCCGACACGGCGGTCCCCGGCGCCCGGGTCAAGGTCCGGTTCGCCGGCCAGGACGTCGACGGCTTCGTGGTCGAGCGGGCGAGCACCTCCGATCACACCGGCTCCCTCCAGCCGCTGCGCCGGGTCGTCAGCCCCGAGCCCGTCCTCGCACCCGAGATCGCCCACCTGAGCGAGACCCTCGCCCGCAGGTACGCCGGCGCCCGCTCCGACGTGCTCCGCCTCGCGGTGCCCCCGCGGCACGCCACCGCCGAGAAGGCGCCGTCCCCGGCTGCTCCGGCCGTCCCCACGGTGACCTCCACGGCCTGGTCCGAGGTCGAGCACGCCGACGCCTTCCTGCGCCACCTCGCGACCGGCGGTGCACCGCGGGCCGTCTGGTCCGTCGCCCCGGCCGACGACTGGCCCGCCATGGTCGCGGAGGCCGTCGCAGCCACGTACGGCGGTGGTCGCGGTGCGCTGGTCTGCGTCCCGGACCGACGAGACGTCGCCCGCGTCGACGCCGCGCTCACGTCGGTGCTGGGGGAGGGGCACCACGTGTGCCTCACCGCCGACGGCGGCCCCGCAGCGCGCTACCGGGACTTCCTGGCCGTCTCGCGCGGAGCCCGTCGCATCGTCGTCGGCACCCGGTCGGCGGCCTTCGCACCCGTGCACGGGCTCGGGCTCGTCGTGCTCTGGGACGACGGCGACGACCTCCACGCCGAGCCCCGGGCGCCCTATCCGCACACCCGCGAGGTGCTCCTCGCCCGCGCTGAGCAGCAGGGCACCGCCGTGCTCATCGGCGGGGCGGCGCGCACCCCCGAGGCCCAGCAGCTGGTGACGAGCGGCTGGGCCCACGAGCTCGCGGTCCCGCGCGCGGTGCTGCGCCGGCGGGTGCGGGTCGAGGCCGTGCCCGCAGAGGACCGGTCGGTCGGCACGCGCATCCCGCGCGCGGCCTACGACGCCGTCCGGCGCGGCCTCACCACCGGCCCGGTCCTCGTCCAGACGCCACGAGCCGGCTACGCCGCCTCGCTCGCCTGCGACACCTGCCGCACACCCGCCCGCTGCACGGCGTGCACCGGGCCGCTGGCGCTGGCAGGTCCCACCGAGCCGCCGCAGTGCCGCTGGTGCGGGCACACCGAGGCGGCCTGGGCGTGCGCGGCCTGTGGAGGTCGCGGCCTGCGCGCCCCCGTACGTGGTGAGGCGCGCACGGCCGAGGAGCTGGGCCGGATGTTCGCCGGCACCACGGTGCGCAGCTCCAGCGGCGACCGCGTCCTGGACCGGGTGGGGGCGTCGGCCGACATCGTGGTGGCCACCGTCGGTGCCGAGCCGGTCGCCGACGAGGGCTACGCCGCGGTCGTCCTGCTCGACACCTGGCTCACCCTGGCGCGCGACGACATGCGCGTCGCCGAGGAGGCGCTGCGCCGCTGGCTCAACGCGGCGGCGCTCGTGAGGGCGGGCGGCCACGTCGTCGCCGTCGGTGACCCGGCCCACCCGGCGTTGCAGGCCCTGGTGCGCTGGGATCCTGCCGGCTTCGCCCGTCGCGAGGCCGACGAGCGCGCGCAGGCCCACCTGCCCCCGGCGGCCCGCATGGCGACCGTGACCGGCGACCTGGGCGCCCTCGACGACGTCCTCCACCTCCTCGACCTGCCCGAGGCCGCGGAGGTGCTCGGACCGGTGCCGGTCGACGGCGAGCACCGCGTGCTCCTGCGGGTGCCGTGGTCCGCGGGCGACGCCCTGTCCCACTCGCTCGGCGACCTCCAGCGGCTGCGCTCGGCCCGCAAGCTCGACCCCGTACGCATCCAGGTCGACCCGCTCAGCATCTAGGCCCGGAGCCGGCCTGCCGTGCAGCCACGATGGCCACCGCGGGGACGGCGACGACGGTCGGAGTCCCTAGACTTGGCCCTTCCCGCACACCCGATCCAAGGAGCTCCGTGGCCGTCCAGCCCATCCGCCTCTTCGGTGACCCGGTCCTGCGCCAGCGCGCGGTGGAGGTCGACGATTTCGACAAGGAGGTCCGTCAGCTCGTCACGGACCTCACCGACACGATGCTCGCCGCGCCCGGAGCCGGGCTCGCGGCGCCCCAGATCGGGGTCGGCCTGCGGGTGTTCACCTGGAACGTCGAGGGCCAGGTCGGCCACCTCGTCAACCCGTCGCTCGAGCTCTCGGACGACACCCAGGACGGGGCCGAGGGCTGCCTGTCGCTGCCCGAGCTGACCTATGACTGCCTGCGCGCCCTCTCGGTCGTCGCCACCGGCTTCGACATGCACGGCGAGCCCCAGAGGATCGAGGCCTCCGAGCTGCTCGCACGCGCCATGCAGCACGAGACCGACCACCTCGACGGCATCCTCTTCATCGACCGGCTCGACACCGCCGCACGCAAGGCAGCGATGAAGGAGATCCGCGAGTCCGAGTGGTTCGGCCTGGAGAAGCCCACCGTGCGGATCAGCCCGCACGCCACGAACGGATTCGCCCGATGAGGCGGCACCGCTGATGCGCGTCGTCTTCGCCGGCACCCCCGAGGTGGCCCTTCCCGCGCTCGACGCCGTCGCCGCGAGCCGCCACGAGCTCGTCGGCGTCGTGACGCGACCCGACGCGCCGAGCGGCCGGGGCCGCAGGCTCGTCGCGAGCCCGGTCGCCCAGCGCGCCGAGGAGCTCGGCGTGCCCGTGCTCAAGCCCGAGCACCCGCGCGACCCCGACTTCCAGGCCGCCCTGGCTGACCTCCGTCCGGACGCCTGCCCGGTCGTGGCCTACGGCGCCCTCCTGCCGCAGTCCGCGCTCGACCTCGTGCCCCACGGCTGGATCAACCTCCACTTCTCGGTCCTGCCCGCCTGGCGCGGCGCGGCGCCGGTCCAGCACGCGCTGTGGGCCGGCGACGAGGTCACCGGCGCCACGACCTTCCGGATCGTCAAGGCGCTCGACGCCGGTCCCGTCTTCGGCGTCATGACCGAGCGGATCCGGCCCGACGACACGGCCGGCGACCTCCTCGCCCGCCTCGCGGAGGGGGGAGCCGGCCTGCTCGTGCAGACCCTCGACGGCATCGAGGACGGCACGCTCGAGGCACGCGAGCAGCCCGAGGACGGTCTCTCGTACGCCCCGAAGATCCTCGTCGACGACGCTCGCATCGACTGGAGCCACCCGGCCGCGGCGATCGACCGGCAGGTGCGGGCGTGCCACCCGGCACCCGGGGCGTGGAGCACGTTCGAGGGCGAGCGGATCAAGATCGGCCCGGTCACCGCGACCGACCACGACGCCCTCCCGCCCGGCGTCCTCGAGGTCACCAAGAACGCCGTCCTCGTCGGCACCGGCACCGCGCCGGTGCGGCTCGGGGAGGTCAAGGCGTTCGGCAAGAAGCAGATGCAGGCGGCCGACTGGGCCCGCGGCGTACGCCTCGCGTCCGGCACGAGCCTCGGCGGGACCGACGAGTCGTGAGCACGCCCGCCCGCCCCGAGGACGTCGACGAGATCTGCGCCGGCCTGCCCGAGACGGAGTTCGGCACGTCGTGGGGCGACCGACCGACCTGGAAGGTGCCGCGCGGCGACAAGGGCCGGGGATTCGTGCTCTACCGGGCGCCGCACAAGAGCGCGGTGGACCCGGCGACGGGCGAGATGTACGACGACCTCGTGGTCATCACGACGCCGACCGAGGTCGAGAAGAACGCCCTCGTCGAGGACCCGGACACCCCGTTCTTCACCATCGACCACTTCAAGGGCTACAGCGCCGTCCTCGTCCAGCAGTCGCGCCTCGGCGAGATCGACCGGGACGAGCTGGTCGAGATCCTCACCGACGCGTGGGCCACGAGGGCACCCAGGCGGCTGGTCCGGGAGCACCTCGGTGAGTGAGCGCCGCCACCGCCCCGTCGACCGCGCGCGCCGCGCCGCCCTCGACGTCCTGACAGCCGTCCGGGTCGACGAGGCGTACGCCAACCTGGTCCTCCCGCAGGTGCTGCGCAAGCACGGGCTCACCGGCCGTGATGCGGCCCTGGCGACCGAGCTGGCCTCGGGCGCGATCCGCATGCACGGCCTCTACGACCCGGTCATCGACGCGTGCCTGACCAAGCCGCGGCTCCAGCCCGAGGTGCGCGACGTGCTGCGCCTCGGCACGCACCAGCTGCTGTCGATGCGGGTGCCGGACCACGCGGCGATCTCCACGAGCGTCGACCTCGTCCGCGCCACGGTCGGCCGGGGACCGTCGGGTCTCGTCAACGCCGTGCTCCGCGCCGTCAGCCGGCGCGGCCTCGGCGACTGGATCGACGAGGTCGCCCCCGACAGGGCGGCCGATCCGCACGGTCACCTCGCCGTCGCGCGTTCCCACCCCCGATGGGTGGTCGACCTGTTGGCGGAGGCCCTCGGCGCCGATGACGAGCTCGACGCCCTCCTGGCCGCCGACAACGCCGCCCCCCGCGTCACCCTCGTCGCCCGTCCCGGGCTCGCGACGGTCGAGGAGCTGGAGGCCGCCGGCGGCACCCGCACCGCCCGGTCGCCGTACGGCGTGGTGCTCGACGGCGGTGACCCCGCTGCGGTCCCGGCCGTCGCCGAGGGTCGGGCAGGGGTGCAGGACGAGGGCTCCCAGCTCGTCGCGCTGGCGATGGCGGACGCCCCGCTGGAGGGTCGCGACGAGAGGTGGCTGGACCTGTGTGCCGGGCCCGGCGGGAAGGCGGCGCTCCTCGCCGCGCTCGCCGAGCGGCGCGGCGCGTCCCTCCTCGCCAACGAGCGCCAGCCCCACCGCGCCGCCCTCGTCTCGTCCGCCGTGCGGGCGGTCCCGGCCGGCGCTGTCCACGTGGTCGCCGGCGACGGCATGCGACCCGCGTGGGTGCCCGGCACCTTCGACCGCGTGCTCGTCGACGCGCCGTGCTCGGGCCTCGGCGCCCTTCGCCGCCGACCGGAGTCGCGCTGGCGGCGTGCTCCCGAGGACGTCGAGGAGCTGGTGGTCCTGCAGCAGGTGCTGCTCGACGGGGCCCTCGACGCCGTACGCCCCGGCGGGGTCGTGGTCTACGCGACGTGCTCGCCGGTGGTTGCCGAGACGAGCGGGATCGTCGACGCGGTGCTCGGCAGGCGGGGCGACACCGACGAGGTCGAGCGTTTCCAGCTGTGGCCGCACCGCGACGGGACCGACGCGATGTTCGCCGCGACCTTGCGGCGTCGGGCCTGAGACGTCGGGCCTGAGACGTCGGGCCTGAGACCCGTCGGAGGGCCGCCCCGTCACCCGGACAGGTGAATTCGGGGCGACGGGTACGCGTCCCTGCGCGTCGCCTGTTCCCATTGCTTGCGTGCACGAGCATGATGGGGGCAGCGCGGTCCACCGGAGGGGTGGGCGGCGCCACGGGGAGCAGGAACCACACATGCACGTACGCAGCCTCATGGCGGCCGCGGCCGCCACGGCTCTGACGACCCTGGGCGCGGCCCTGGGTGCCGGCCCTGCCCTGGCAGCCGAGCCACGCACGCTCTCCGGCCCGTCCACGGGCGACGCGGACTCCTACCTGACCTTCGTGCGCTGCGACTCCCTGTTCGGTTCTCCGGCCGCGACCGCACCGCGCTCGCGGATCAACCTCGGCCCCTACTCCGCCCCGATCGGACGCCGCTCCCTCGGCCTCGTCCCGACCGGACCGGGCAGCGCCGCCGGCCCCTACACGGCCTTCGCGGCCCTCAGCGGGCTCGACGCCTCACTGTCCGTCGCCGCGACCGGCGGGAGCCAGGGCGTCTCCTGGGTGGTGACGGTCACCCCGACGAGCCCGCGCGGCACGGCCTGGACCGGTCGCGCGGCGGTGCCCGTGCCCGCCGGGTCCTGGACCCACGTGGCGAGCAGCGCCCAGACCTACGAGTGGACCCTGGTCGACCTGGCCACGGGTGCAGTCCTCGACCGGGCACCCGACGGCACCCCCGCCGCGTTCGCCTCCGCGCAGGGTGACGGACCCGGCTTCGCGGTCACGGGTTTCGGCTGCGACGGCCGGCCCTTCAACCTCGACGCGGTCCACGGAGCCGGCACGACCTACGACTTCGAGGGCGTGCAGCTCCGCACCTCGGTCGACGTGGACGTCCGCCAGGTCCGCACCGGCGACAAGGTCACGATCACCGGTGCGGTCGCCGACGCGGCCGGCCGGGTGACGGGCGACCCGCTCGTCCTGCAGACCCGCGTCCCCGGCGGCGCGTGGACGTCCGCCGATGCGGCCGTCCTCGCCGACAAGGACGGCGTGACCCGGACCTCGGTCGAGCTCCAGGAGACCACCGAGCTCCGCTGGCACCGTCCGGAGAGCCAGTACGCGGACGAGGGGTGGTCCGACGTGGTCACCGTGACCGTCACGGCGCCTGAGGAGACTCCTGCTGAGGGGCCCGCTGAGGGTCCCGCTGAGGGTCCCGCTGAGGGTCCCGCTGAGGGTCCCGGCGACGGTCCCGCGCCGTCCGAGGCTCCCGCACAGCAGTAGCCCGCACCGCTAGGGTCGAGGCGTGGCGTCGCCGTTCATCGAGATCGAGGTCGACGACCGCGTCGTCAAGGTCACCAACCCGGACCGGGTCTACTTCCCGCCGTCCGACGCGTCACCGACCGGGGCGACCAAGCTCGACCTCGTCCAGTACTACCTCGCCGTCGGCGACGGCATCGTCAACGCGCTCTACGAGCGGCCGTGCATGCTGCACCGCTTCCCCAAGGGACTGGCGGGCGACAAGGTGCACCAGAAGCGCCTGCCTGCCGGTGCGCCCGACTGGGTCGAGACCGTGCAGCTGTTCTTCCCGCGGTGGAAGCGCACCGCCGACGAGCTCTGCGTGACCGAGCTGGGCAGCGTGATCTGGGCGGTCCAGATGTCGACGGTCGAGTTCCACCCGTGGAACAGCCGACGCGCCGACACCGAGAAGCCCGACGAGTGGCGCATCGACCTCGACCCGGGTTCGGAGTGCGACTGGGCGACGGTCCAGCGGGTCGCACACGTCACCCACGAGGTGCTCGACGAGCTCGGCGCCGTCGGGTTCCCGAAGACCAGCGGTGGCTCGGGCCTCCACGTCTACGTACGGATCCCGCCCGACCACGGCTTCCAGGACGTACGCCGGGCGGCGCTGGCGTTCGCGCGCGAGGTCGAGCGCCGGGCCGGGGGAGAGGTCACCACGGCGTGGTGGCGCAAGGACCGGGACCCCGCGCAGCTGTTCGTCGACTACAACCAGAACGCCCGCGACCACACGATCGCCGCGGCGTACTCGGTGCGTGGTGTCCCCGAGGCGCGGGTGTCCGCGCCGGTGCGCTGGGACGAGATCGACGGCTGCGTGCCCGACGACTTCACGATGTTCACCATGCCCGAGCGGTACGCGGCGATCGGCGACCTGCACGCCGACATCGACGACCACCCGTTCGACATCGCGCCGCTGCTGGAGTGGGCCGAGCGAGACGAGGCGGACGGAGCCGACGCGCCGCCGGAGCCCGACGCGGACTAGGCACAGCCCGCGCACAGGTCGGCCTCAGAGTCCTCTCACGGAGCCTGCCTAGCCTCGAGCCATGCAGCAGGACATCCCCGCCACGCCGCGCACCGACCGCGTGGCCGTCGTCGTCAACACCGCCGCCCGCAGCGGCGCCCGCGCGCTCCCGCTGGTGGAACAGGTGCTCCACGGCGTCGCAGCCCAGGTGGTCGTGCATCCCGTCCACGGCGGTCTCGAGCTGCTGGAGGCTCTGGCAGCGGCCATGGACGACGAGCCCGACCTCCTCGTCGTCGGTGGCGGCGACGGCACGATCGGGTGCGCCGCCGAGATGGTCGCCCACACGGGCACGACCTTGGGCGTCCTGCCGCTCGGCACGGCCAACGACTTCGCCCGGACCCTCGAGATCCCCGACCTCGCCGCCGCCGTCGACACGATGCTGCACGGGCACGTCGTCGACGTCGACCTCGGCCGCGTCGACGGGCGCGCGTACCTCAACGTCGCGTCGGTCGGCCTGTCCGTCGCGGTGACGCAGCGCCTGACGCCCGGGCTCAAGCGGCGGCTCGGCCGGTTCGCCTACCCGGCGGCGACGCTCGCGGCGTACCGCTCACACGTGCCCTTCGCCGCGCGTCTGGAGCTCGACGACGGCACCGTCCTGGACCTCAGCGACCTGATGCAGGTCGCCGTCGGCAACGGGCGCCACTACGGCGGCGGCCTCACCGTCGCCCCGCACGCCTCGATCGACGACCACCTGCTCGACGTGTACGCCGTGGAGCAGGGCCGGCTGCGCGACCACGTCTCCGTCGCCCGGCTCCTCCGTACGGGCCACCTGGTCGAGCACGAGCGCGTCCACCACGTCACCACCCGGCGCCTGCGTCTGGTCACCGACGCGCCGCTGCCGGTCAACCTCGACGGCGAGATCGCCGCCACCACGACCGCGACGTTCGAGGTCGACCGCAACGCCCTGCACGTCGTCGTCCCTGCCCGGAGCCGTGCCGCGCGCCTGGACGGCAGGGGCAGTCACTAGGCTCGTCCCCGTGGGCATCCAGATCACGCCGAGCATCCTCAACGCCGACCTGTCGCGCCTCGCCGACGAGGTCGCCCGCATCCCCAGCGCCGACTGGGTGCACGTCGACGTGATGGACAACCACTTCGTGCCCAACCTCACCCTCGGGCTCCCGGTGATCGAGGCGCTCAGCAAGCACGCCAGCCAGCCCCTCGACGCGCACCTGATGATCGAGGACGCCGACCGGTGGGCACCGGCCTACGCCGAGGCCGGCTGCGGCTCCGTCACCTTCCACGTCGAGGCCGCGAAGGCGCCCGTACGCCTCGCCCGGGAGATCCGCGCGCGAGGTGCGCGCGCGTCGATGGCACTCAAGCCGGCGACCCCGATCGAGCCCTACGAGGCGCTGCTGCCCGAGCTCGACATGGTGCTCATCATGACGGTGGAGCCCGGCTTCGGCGGGCAGAAGTTCCTCGACCTGTGCCTGCCCAAGATCCGCACCGCGCGCGAGCTGATGCGCAAGCACGGGGTCGAGACCTGGCTCCAGGTCGACGGTGGCGTCTCGCTGGAGACCATCGAGCGCTGCGCCGAGGCCGGCGCAGACGTGTTCGTGGCGGGCTCCGCGGTCTACTCCGCGGACGACCCGGACGCGATGGTGCGGGCGCTCAAGGCGAAGGCCGAGGACGCAGCCGGGTGAGCCGTCGGGCGACGGTCGACGACCTCCACGCCACCGCGCGGGCGATGCCGCACGTGACCGTCCACCGCCCGGAGAAGAACCCCGTCTACCAGGTGGGCGGCAAGTCCTTCGTCTTCTTCCGCACGCCGCGACCCGACGCGGTCGACCCCGACACGGGTGAGCGCTACGACGACGTCGTCGTCATCTGGGTGGCCTCGGAGGGGGACAAGCAGGCGCTGCTCCAGGACGACCGCCTCCCGTTCTTCACCACCGCCCACTTCGACGGCCACCCGTCGGTGCTGCTGCGCGCGTCCCGGGTGGGCGAGATCGACCGGGACGAGCTCGTCGAGATCGTGGAGGAGGCCTGGCTCGCCCAGGCGTCGGAGCGCCGCGGGCGGGCCTGGCTCGCCTCGCGCGGCCTCGAGCCGTAGGTCCGGTCCGTAGATTGGCTCACATGACCGAGTCCGTGTGGGACTACCCCCGACCGCCGCGGGTCGACCCGAGCACCGAGCGCGTCGTCGTCACGCACCGGGGTCACGTGGTGGCCGACACCACGGCGAGCCTGAGGGTCCTCGAGACGAGCCACCCGCCGACGTACTACCTCCCGCTCGACGCGTTCGCCGACGGCGTGCTGCGCCCGGCGGAGGGCGCCTCGTGGTGCGAGTGGAAGGGACAGGCTGCCTACTTCGACCTCGTGGTGGGCGACGAGGTGCTGCCGGCGGTGGCATGGACCTACCCGACCCCGTCCAGGGGCTTCGAGCAGCTGGTGGACCACGTCGCGCTCTATCCCGGCCGCGTGGACCGGTGCACGGTCGACGACGAGGTCGTGGTGCCGCAGCCGGGCAGCTTCTACGGGGGCTGGATCACCTCACGGGTCACCGGCCCCTTCAAGGGTGTCCCGGGCTCGTCCGGCTGGTAGTCCGCTGCTCAGCCGGCAAAGAGCGTGAGCCGCTGGCGGATGATCTTGCGGCGCAGTACCACGCGCCGCTTGCCGTCGTTGCCGATGCGCAGGCGGTCGAGCTCCCAGCCGCCGTGCTCGGCGCGTTCGACGAGCACCCGCGTGACGACGTTGCGGGAGAACTCCTTCGGGAGCACGAGCGTCTCGAACTCCCACTCCACCCCGCGGGCCGGCGGGCGTCGCTGGATCCTGGCCAAGGGTTGTCTCCCGTCTCGCAGAATGGGTGTGGAAGGTGGGTCGTCAGTCGGCGGACACGTCGTCGAGGGCCGAGACGATCTCGGCCGGCAGGGTCAGCTCCTCGATGCCGAGGGCCCCGTCGAGCTGGGCCGCCGTACGGGCTCCGACGATCGGGGCGCTGACCCCGGGCCGGTCGCGCACCCACACGAGCGAGACCTCCAGCGGCGACCAGCCGAGCCCGTCGGCGGCACGCGCGACGGCCTCCACGATGCCGCGGCCGCGCTCGTCGAGGTAGGCGCCGACGAACCGCGCGAAGTGCTCGGTGGCGGCCCGCGAGTCCGAGGGCGTACCGGTGCGGTACTTCCCCGTCAGCACCCCGCGTCCGAGGGGTGACCAGGGCAGGACGCCGAGGCCGAGGGCCTGGGCGGCCGGCACGACCTCGTGCTCGACCTGGCGGTTGAGCAGCGAGTACTCGACCTGCGTCGAGGCCAGCGGGACCCGGCCGGGGACCGCGCGCTGCCACGTGGCCGCCTGGGCGGTCTGCCAGCCGGTGTAGTTGGAGATCCCGACGTAGGACGCCCGTCCCGAGGTCACGGCGAGGTCGAGGGCGTGGAGCGTCTCCTCGACCGGGGTCTCGTCGGTCCACACGTGCACCTGCCACAGGTCGACGTGGTCGACACCCAGCCGCTTCAGGGAGGCGTCCAGCGTGGTGAGGAGGTTGCCGCGCGAGGTGTTGGTGACGCGCTCGCCCGTACGCCGCGAGATGCCGGCCTTGGTCGCCAGGACGACCTCGTCGCGGGCCACGACGTCGCCGATGAGCGTGCCGATCAGCTCCTCGCTGGCGCCGTCGCCGTAGCCGGCCGCCGTGTCGACCAGCGTGCCGCCGGCCTCGGCGAACGCGATGAGCTGGTCGCGCGCCTCGTGCTCGTCGGTGTCACGACCCCAGGTCATGGTGCCGAGGCCGAGCCGGGACACCTTGAGGCCGGTCGCGCCGAGGGAACGCTGCTGCATGGGGGTGAGAGTAGCCACGGGGCCTGCGCCGGTGGCACGGGACGCGCCCGTAGGCTCACCCCCTGTGATGGATCTCCTCAAAGCCGTCGTCCTCGGAGTGATCCAGGGGCTGACCGAGTTCCTGCCGATCTCGAGCAGCGCGCACCTGCGGATCTTCCCCGAGCTCTTCGGCTGGGGCGACCCGGGCGCTGCGTTCACCGCGGTGATCCAGATCGGCACCGAGCTCGCCGTGCTGATCTACTTCCGCAAGGACATCTGGCGCATCGGCAGCGCCTGGGTGCGCTCGCTGTTCCAGGCGGAGTACCGCGGCACCCTCGACTCGCGGATGGGCTGGTTCATCATCGTCGGCTCGCTGCCGATCGTGGTGCTCGGCGTGCTCCTCAAGGACATCATCGAGGAGGACTTCCGCAACCTCTGGATCATCGGGACCACCCTGATCGTGATGGGCGTCGTGCTCGGCATCGCCGACCGCGTCGGGCGTACGGACCGGCCGCTGGGCAAGATCACGATGAGGGACGCCGTCCTCATGGGCGCCGCGCAGGCCCTCGCGCTGATCCCGGGGGTCTCCCGCTCCGGCGCGACGATCTCGATGGGCCGCTTCCTCGGCTTCGAGCGCGAGGCCGCCACCCGGTTCGCCTTCCTCCTCGCGATCCCCGCGGTGGTCGGGGCCGGCCTGTTCGAGCTGAAGGAGATCCCCCACGGCCACAACGACTTCGGCTGGGGCCCGACGATCACCGCGACGGTGGTCTCGTTCGTCGTCGGCTACGCCGCGATCGCGTGGCTGCTGCGCTACGTCAGCACCCGGTCCTACACGCCGTTCGTCGTCTACCGGATCCTGCTCGGCGCCGGCACCCTCATCCTGCTCGGTGCAGGCGTGCTGACCGCCTGAACGTGTCGGCCAGCAGCGCCAGCGCCGCGAGCTGGCTGAGTGCGACCACCAGGACGAGCAACGGCAGTGAGCGCTCGTAGAGCCACCCGGCCGTGACGCCGCCGACGATCGCGAACAGGCCCTGGACGCCCGCGAAGACGCCGTACGCGGTGGCGCGCCGCGGTGCCTCGACCAGGTCGGCGACCACGGCCTTGACGGTGGAGTCCTGGACGCCCTGGGCGATGCCCCACGCCACGACTCCCGCCAGCACGGCGACGAGCGCGGAGCCGAGGGCCAGCGCGGGGACGAGGGCGACCAGCACGGGGACCACGAGCAGCACCCGGGTGCCGGTGCGGTCGTAGACCGCACCCACGCCCAGCGCGGCGATCGCCTCGACGGCCATCGCGGCGGCGTACACGACCGGGACCGCTGCCACCGGGAGCAGTCCCTCGACGGTCAGGTGGTAGCCGATGATCCCGAAGGTCACCAGCGCGCCGGTCGTGAGCGACGCCGCCACGGCGTAGCGGAAGAAGTCACCCGACAGCCCGGCGCCGACGGCCTCGGCCCACCAGCCGCGGCGAGGCGCCGACGGCACGGCGGGCGCGGCGCGCGCCACGTCGTACGCACCGGGGTCGGGCACGCGGCGGCGCAGGGTCACCAGCAGCACCATGGCGATCGCGCCCGGGACGGCGAGCACGGCCATGCCGGCCCAGACCGATGCGACCGCGACGACGCCCGCCACCAGCAGCGGGCCGGCGAAGGCGCCGACCTGGTCGAGCGCCTTGTGCACGCCGAAGCCGCGACCGCGGCCCACCGCGGAGGCCACGTGCGCGAGCAGGGCCGACTTCGACGGCGAGCGGATGGCCTTGCCGAGCCGCTCGAGGAGGATCAACGTCGCGGCGAAGACCAGCCCTGCGGCACCCAGCCGTGGGGCGAGGGCGAGCAACGGGACGCAGACGGCGGTGAGGCCGTAGCCGAGGATCGTCAGCGTCCAGTAGCGCCCGGTCCGGTCGGCGAGCGGGCCGAACGCGAGCCGCGCCACCAGCGCGACGGCCTCGCCCGCACCGGTGACGAGGCCGACGACGACCGCGGATGCACCGAGCGCGGCGAGCAGCGGGCCGTAGACCGAGCGGGCGCCCTCGTAGACCATGTCGGCGGCCAGGCTGACGAAGCCGAACCACCACACCACCCGCCAGGCCGTCGGAGACGGACGGGTCACAGCCACCCGGACTTCTTGAACAGCGCGAACAGCCCGGCCGCGACCCCGGCCATCAGCGCCATCGCGAAGGGGTAGCCGTAGGTCCAGTGCAGCTCCGGCATGTGGTCGAAGTTCATGCCGTAGATCCCGGCGATGAGGGTCGGCACGACGACGAGCGCGGCGCCGGCGGAGATCTTGCGCATGTCCTCGTTCTGCTGGACCGAGATGCGGGCGAGGTGGCCGTCGAAGGCGGTGGACAGCAGGATGTCCAGGTTGTCGATGACCTCCGAGACGCGCTGCAGGTGGTCGGCCACGTCGCGGAAGTAGGTCGCGGTCTCGGCCGTGATCGGGATCGGCGTGCGGATCGTCGGGACGGTGTCGGAGTGCAGCGAGAACTTCCGCATCGGCTCGCGCAGCGGCATGACCGCGCGGCGCACCTCGGCGATCTCGCGCTTGAGGACGTAGATGCGGTTCGCGTCGTCGGTGCGGGCGGGGGAGAAGACGGACTCCTCCACCTCGTCGACGTCCTCCTCGAGCGCGGCGCCGACCCGTTCGTACTCGTCGACGACGCGGTCGCAGATCGCGTACATGACCCCCATCGGGCCGTGCTCGAGCACCTGGGCCCGCTCCTCGAGGTCGCGGCGCGAGTCGGCGAGGTCGATCCCCTCGCCGTGCCGGACCGTCACGACGAAGTCGGTGCCGACGAACATGTTGATCTCCCCGGTCTCGACCGCGTCCTCCTCGTCGACGTACCAGAGCGTCTTGAGCACCAGGAAGAGCGTGTCGCCGTAGTGCTCGAGCTTGGGTCGCTGGTGGGAGTCGCCCGCGTCCTCCACCGCCAGCGGGTGCAGGCCGAACGTGTCGGCGATGAGCTGGAGCTCGTCGGGGCTGGGCTCGTGGATGCCGATCCACTGGAAGTCACCGGGGTCGCACGGCACCCGCGCGTGCCCGAGGCTCTGGTCGTCGCCGTTGCCGACCGGCACCCGCTTCCCGCGGTGGTAGAGCGCGTTGTCCACGATCACGCGGTCAGGCTAGTCCTACTAGGGTCGCTTGCGTGCCCACCGTCATCCTCGTCCGCCACGGCCGCTCGACGGCCAACGCCACCGGGGTCCTCGCCGGACGCCTGCCGGGCGTGCACCTCGACGACGCCGGCGTGCAGCAGGCGGTGGCCGTCGGCGAGCGCCTCGCCGGCGTACGCCTCGCAGCGGCGGTCACCAGTCCGCTGGAGCGGTGCCGGGAGACGGCCCGCGAGATCACCGCGCGCCAGGCCGCGGCCCTGCGGGCGGGCACCGACAAGCAGCTCTCCGAGTGCGACTACGGCGAGTGGCAGGGACGGGCGCTCAAGGACCTGGCCCGCGAGAAGCTCTGGAAGACGGTGCAGGCGCAGCCCTCCGCGGCCACCTTCCCCGGCGGGGAGTCGATGCGGGCGATGCAGGACCGCGCCGTCGCCTCCGTACGCCGCCACGACGCGCGCGTCGCCGCCGAGCACGGCCCGGACGCGGTGTGGCTGGCCGTCAGCCACGGTGACGTCATCAAGTCGATCCTCGCCGACGCGCTCGGCACGCACCTCGACCTCTTCCAGCGCATCCACGTCGACCCGGCGTCGGTGTCGATCGTGCGCTACACCGAGTCGCGGCCCTTCGTGATCGGCACGAACACCCACGCCGGCGACCTGGCCTGGCTGACCCCGCCGCGCAAGAAGGCGCGCGGTCGGCGGCGTACGGACGCCGAGGTCGGTGGAGGCGCCGGGCCCCAGACAGGCACGCCCTAGGGTGAGTGACATGCCAGTCGTGCACCGCTTCGACCCACCCGAGCGCTTCGTCGCCGGCACCGTTGGTGAGCCCGGCCAGCGCACGTTCTTCCTCCAGGCACGTGAGGGCACCCGCCTCGTCAGCGTCTCGCTGGAGAAGCAGCAGGTCCAGGCCCTGGCCGAGCGCATCGACGAGCTCCTCGACGAGCTGATGCGTGCCGCCGGCGACGACGTGCTGATCCCGGCCATCGCCCCGCGCGACCTCGCCGACGCCCAGCCGCTCGAGCAGCCCATCGAGGAGGAGTTCCGCGCCGGCACCATGACCTTGTCGTGGGACGGCACCGACGAGCGGGTGGTGATCGAGGTCTTCCCGTTCACCGAGGCTGCCGTCGTCTCGCCCGAGCAGCTCCAGGAGGACCTCGAGGACCTCCTCGAGCCGGAGCCCGAGGAGATCTTCCTCGTCCGGATCAGCGCGGCCTCGGCCCGGTCGTTCGTCGAGCGGGCCCTGTC
Organism: Nocardioides ganghwensis; assembly: GCF_014779655.1. GTDB lineage: Bacteria > Actinomycetota > Actinomycetes > Propionibacteriales > Nocardioidaceae > Nocardioides > Nocardioides ganghwensis. Next base: position 154,927 of record NZ_JACXYX010000008.1, on the reverse strand, counting down.
CGTCATCGGCGCGGGCCGTCCCGACTGCCCGTTCTGCGGCGAGCCGGTGGACCCCGACGGGCACCTGTGCGTCCGTGCCAACGGCTTCCGGCGCCGTGACCCCTGACCCAGGGCTCCAGCCCCCAGCGGGCTTCCCCACCGGTGAGCTGACGCTGCACGGCCGCGTCCTGCCCGCCTCCAACGCCACCTTCGTCGGCGAGATCGCCGGGGTCCGGGTGGTCTACAAGCCGGTCGCGGGGGAGCGGCCGCTCTGGGACTTCCCCGACGGCACGCTGGCCGCCCGCGAGGTCGGGGCGTACGCCGTCTCCGAGGCGCTCGGCTGGGACATCGTGCCGCCGACGGTCCTCGGCGAGGGACCCCACGGTCCGGGGATGGTGCAGCTGTGGCGCGACGAGGTCGAGGACGTCTCACCCGTCGACATCGTCGCCGAGGGCCAGGTGCCCGACGGCTTCCGGCACGTCTTCGACGGTCTCGACGCCCACGACCAGGCGGTCTCGCTCGTCCACGAGGACAGCGAGGCGCTGCGGCGGATGGCCCTGTTCGACGTGGTGGTCAACAACGCCGACCGCAAGGGCGGCCACGTCCTGCCGATGCCCGACGGGCACCGCCACGGCGTGGACCACGGCCTGACCTTCCACGTCGAGCACAAGCTCCGCACCGTGCTGTGGGGCTTCGTCGGCGAGCCGATCTCGCCGGCGGAGCTCGACGGGCTCCGCCGGCTCGCCACCGCGCTGGCCGGCGAGCTGGGCACGACGCTGTCCGGCCTGGTGACCGGGGACGAGCTGGCCACCACCGAGCGACGGCTCGCGCGGCTGCTGGCCCGCGGGGAGTTCCCCGCGCCCGCCACGTCGTCGTACCCCGTCATCCCCTGGCCTCCCTTCTGAGCCGCGCAGCGTCGACCGAGGCATGAGGCGGTGAGACCTTCCCGACCGGCCGATAGGCTGCGCCGCATGCGTGCCTGGTCGTCGCCCGACGTTCCCCGACTGCCCGTGACGGGCCCTGTCGTGCGGGTGCACGACACCGCGAGCAACACCCTCGTCGACACGCGGCCCGAGGGCCCGGCAAGGCTCTACGTCTGCGGCATCACGCCCTACGACGCCACCCACATGGGTCACGCGGCGACCTACGTCGCCTTCGACCTGCTCAACCGCGCCTGGCGCAACGCCGGGCACGAGGTGACCTACGTCCAGAACGTCACCGACGTCGACGACCCGCTGCTCGAGCGCGCCGACAAGGTCAAGGTCGACTGGACCGAGCTCGCCGAGCGCGAGACCCAGCTGTTCCGCGACGACATGGAGGCGCTGCGCGTCCTGCCGCCGGCGCACTACATCGGCGCCGTCGAGTCGATCCCGCAGGTCATCGAGCTCATCCGGCTGCTCGAGGAGGCCGGCGCGGTCTACCGCGTCGAGGACGACCTCTACTTCTCCGTCACCGCCGACGGCGCGTTCGGCTCGGTCTCGGGCCTCGACCGCGCCGAGATGCTCGAGATCTTCCCGGAGCGCGGGGGAGACCCCGACCGTGAGGGCAAGAAGGACCCGCTCGACTGCCTGCTGTGGCGCGCCGAGCGCCCCGGCGAGCCCGCCTGGGACAGCCCGTGGGGCCCCGGCCGCCCCGGCTGGCACGTGGAGTGCTCCGCGATCGCCCTCGACCACCTCGGCACCGCCTTCGACGTGCAGGGCGGGGGCAGCGACCTGGTGTTCCCGCACCACGAGATGTCGGCCGGCGAGGCGCAGGTCGCGCACCCGGGGCACCGGTTCGCCCAGGCGTACGCCCACGCCGGGATGGTCGCCTACGACGGCGAGAAGATGTCGAAGTCCAAGGGCAACCTCGTCTTCGTCTCCGCGCTGCGGATGAGCGAGGTCGACCCGATGGCCATCCGGCTCGTGCTGCTGCGCCACCACTACCGCAGCGACTGGGAGTGGACTGACGACCAGCTCTGGGACGCCGTCGACACCCTCGCCACCTGGCGTCGGGCCCTGGCCCTCGGGTACGGCGCTCCCTCCGGTCCGGTGGTCGAGCAGGTGCTGGCGGCGCTGGCCGACGACCTCGACGCCCCCACCGCGGTGCGGGTCGTGCAGGACTGGGTCGAGGCCACGCTCGGCACCACCGGGCTCGCCGACACCTCCGACCACGAGGCGGCGGCGACCGTCCACCGCCTCCTCGACGCCGCCCTCGGCCTGTCGCTCTGACGTACGCCGCTCCCGTGGTTCGACGTACGCCGCGCCCGCGGGCGAGCCTCAGTCGGTGTCGCGCCGCTTGAGGTAGCGCTCGAACTCCCGCGCGATGGCCTCGCCGCTCGCCTCGGGGAGGTCGGCGGTGTCGCGGGTCTCCTCGAGCGCTCGGACGTAGTCGGCGACGTCCTCGTCCTCGGCGGCGAGCTCGTCCACCCCTCGCTCCCAGGCCTTGGCGTCCTCGGGGAGCTCCCCGAGCGGCATCGGTGCCTGCAGCAGCTCCTCGAGGTGGCCGAGGAGCGCGAGCGTCGCCTTGGGGCAGGGGGGCTGGGCGACGTAGTGGGGCACGGCCGCCCAGTAGGACACCGCGGGGATGTCGAGCTGGGTGCACGCGTCGTTGAAGACCCCGACGATCCCGGTGGGCCCCTCGTAGGTCGACTGCTCGAGGTCGAGCCGGTCGACGAGCTCGGGCTCGCTGGCCGTGCCGGTGACCGGGATCGGCCGGGTGTGGGGCGTGTCGGCGAGGAGGGCGCCCAGCGTCACGACCAGCTCGGCGCCGAGGTCGTCACAGGCGGCGAGGAGCTCGGCGCAGAACTGGCGCCACTTCATGTTGGGCTCGATGCCGCGCACGAGGATGACGTCGCGGTCGAGCTCGGCGGGGCGGGCGACGGCGATGCGCGTGGTCGGCCAGGTGAGCCGGCGGTGGCCGTGGAGGTCGGTGCCGATCACGGGTCGGTTGACCTGGAAGTCGTAGAACTCCTCAGGGTCGATCGCGCCGATGACCTCCGCCTTCCACTGCTCGATCAGGTGGTCGACCAGCCCGGAGGCGGCGTCGGCCGCGTCGTTCCATCCCTCGAAGGCGGCGATCACCACGGGGGAGACCAGGTCCTGCACGTCGTCGAACTCGATCACCCGCCCAGCCTAGGGCGCGACGCCCAGTCAGCCGCCGTGATTTCGCCGCCCGACGCGCCGGGTGCCACCATGTGGGAATCCAGTCCGCGATTCGGACGACGTTCCTAGGCTGGCACCCCTGCCACCCGAGAGGAGCCACGCACCCGTGGAGCCGCAGCACCGACCCGACGCAACCGAAGCCCTCACTGCGACCCTCGCCGAGCGGATCATGGTGCTCGACGGTGCGATGGGCACGGCCATCCAGCGCGACCGCCCTGACGAGGCCGGCTACCGCGGAGAGCGCTTCGCCGACCACCCCAGCGACCTGGTCGGCAACAACGACCTGCTCACGATCACGCAGCCGCAGATCATCCGGACGATCCACGAGGAGTACCTCGCGGCGGGCGCCGACGTCATCGAGACCAACACGTTCAACGCCAACGCGATCTCGCTCGCCGACTACGGCCTCGAGGATCTGGCCTACGAGCTCAACTACGAGTCCGCGCGACTGGCCCGCCAGGCGGTCGACGCCGTCGCGACGGCCGAGCGGCCGCGCTGGGTCGCCGGTGCGCTCGGCCCCACCACGCGTACGGCCTCGATCTCGCCCGACGTCAACGACCCGGGCGCGCGCAACGTGACCTTCGACCAGCTCGCCGACGCCTACCTCGTCGCCGCCCGCGGACTCGTCGACGGCGGGTCCGACCTGCTGATGATCGAGACGATCTTCGACACCCTCAACGCCAAGGCGGCGATCTTCGCCGTCGAGACGTTGTTCGAGGAGCAGGGCCGCCGGTGGCCGGTCATCATCTCGGGCACCATCACCGACGCCTCCGGCCGTACGCTCTCGGGCCAGGTGACCGAGGCGTTCTGGGACTCCGTACGCCACGCGCGCCCGCTCGCCGTCGGCCTCAACTGCGCGCTCGGCGCGCGTGACATGCGCCCCTACGTGGCCGAGCTGTCCCGGCTCGCCGACTCGTTCGTCAGCGTCTACCCCAACGCCGGGCTGCCCAACGCGTTCGGCGAGTACGACGAGACGCCCGACCAGACCGCGGCGGTGCTGGCCGAGTTCGCCGAAGCGGGCTTCCTCAACCTCGTGGGCGGGTGCTGCGGCACCACTCCCGACCACATCGCCGCGATCGCGCAGGCCGTCGACGGCAAGGCGCGTCGCGAGCCGGTGCCGCACCGGCCGGTCATGCGGCTGTCCGGCCTGGAGCCGCTGACCATCACCGAGGAGAGCCTGTTCGTCAACGTCGGCGAGCGCACCAACATCACCGGGTCCGCGCGCTTCCGCAAGCTGATCAAGGACGGCGACTACGACACGGCGCTCAGCGTCGCCGCCCAGCAGGTCGAGGCCGGCGCCCAGGTCATCGACGTCAACATGGACGAGGGCATGATCGACGGCGTCGCCGCGATGGACCGCTTCCTCAAGCTGATCGCCTCCGAGCCCGACATCAGCCGCGTGCCCGTGATGGTCGACTCCTCCAAGTGGGAGGTCATCGAGGCCGGGCTCAAGTGCGTGCAGGGCAAGGCGATCGTCAACTCGATCTCCATGAAGGAGGGCGAGCAGGCCTTCCGCGAGCAGGCCCGCCTGTGCCGCAAGTACGGCGCGGCCGTCGTGGTCATGGCCTTCGACGAGGACGGCCAGGCCGACAACCTCGAGCGCCGCAAGGCGATCTGCGAGCGCGCCTACCGGATCCTCGTCGACGAGGTCGGGTTCCCGCCCGAGGACATCATCTTCGACCCCAACGTCTTCGCGGTCGCCACGGGGATCGAGGAGCACGCCACCTACGGTGAGGACTTCATCGAGGCGACCCGCTGGATCAAGCAGAACCTGCCGGGCGCCAAGGTGAGCGGCGGCATCTCCAACGTGTCGTTCTCCTTCCGCGGCAACAACCCGGTCCGCGAGGCGATCCACGCGGTCTTCCTCTACCACGCCATCCGCGCCGGCCTCGACATGGGCATCGTCAACGCGGGCGCCCTCGTGGTCTACGACGAGGTAGACCCGGAGCTGCGCGAGCGCATCGAGGACGTCGTGCTCAACCGGCGGCCCGACGCCGCCGAGCGGCTGCTCGAGATCGCCGAGGCGCACAACCGCTCGGCCGAGGCCGAGGAGGCCGCCGAGGACGAGTGGCGCGCGCTGCCCATCGGCGAGCGGATCACCCACGCCCTGGTGAAGGGCATCGACGCGCACGTCGAGTCCGACACCGAGATCCTCCGCCAGGAGATCGCCGCGCGGGGCGGCCGCCCGATCGAGGTCATCGAGGGCCCGCTGATGGACGGGATGAACGTCGTCGGCGACCTCTTCGGGGCCGGCAAGATGTTCCTCCCGCAGGTCGTCAAGAGCGCCCGGGTGATGAAGAAGGCCGTGGCCTACCTGATCCCCTTCATCGAGCAGGAGAAGCTCGACAACCCCGAGCTCGCGACCGCCAAGGACACCAACGGCACGATCGTCATGGCGACGGTCAAGGGCGACGTCCACGACATCGGCAAGAACATCGTCGGCGTGGTCCTGCAGTGCAACAACTACGAGGTCGTCGACCTGGGCGTCATGGTCCCCGCGCAGAAGATCCTCGACACCGCCGCCGAGGTCGGCGCCGACATCATCGGCCTGTCGGGCCTGATCACGCCCTCGCTCGACGAGATGGTCAACTTCGCCACCGAGATGCAGCGCCAGGGCCTCACGATCCCGCTGCTGATCGGCGGCGCCACCACGTCGCGCGCCCACACCGCGGTCAAGGTCGACCCCAAGTACGACGGCCCCGTCGTCTGGGTCAAGGACGCCTCCCGCTCCGTGCCCACGGCCGCCGCCCTGCTCCACGAGACCGGTCGCGCGAAGCTGATGGCCGACGTGCAGGCCGACTTCGACTCGCTGCGCACCCGTCACTCCGCCAAGAACGACCGCCCGATGGTCACCCTGGAGCAGGCGCGCGCCAACGCGACGCCCATGGACTGGAGCGACTACGAGCCACCGGTGCCGCAGCAGCTGCGGCAGGACCGCGAGCACGTACGGGTGCTGCGCGACCACGACCTGTCGGTCCTGCGCGGCTACATCGACTGGCAGCCGTTCTTCAACGCCTGGGAGATGAAGGGTGCCTTCCCCGACATCCTCAACAACCCCAGCTCCGGGCCGGCCGCGCGCAAGCTCTACGACGACGCCCAGGAGATGCTCGACCGGATGGTCGAGGAGAAGTGGATCCGCGCGCACGGCGTGATCGGCTTCTTCGCGGCCAACAGCGTCGGCGACGACGTCGAGCTCTACCTCGACGACGACCGCAGCCGCGTGCACGCCACCCTCCGCCACCTGCGGCAGCAGGGCCAGCACCGCGCCGGGGTGCCCAACCGCGCGCTGTCCGACTTCGTGGCGCCGAAGGAGACCGGCCTGCGCGACCACGTGGGCGCGTTCGCGGTGACCGCCGGCGACGGCCTGTCAGAGCGGGTCGCGGCCTTCCGCGCCGAGCTCGACGACTACAACGCCATCCTGCTCGAGTCCCTCGCCGACCGGCTGGCCGAGGCCTTCGCCGAGCACCTGCACGAGCAGGTCCGCAAGGAGCACTGGGGCTACGCGCCCGACGAGCAGCTCGACAACGTGGGGCTCATCAAGGAGCAGTACGACGGCATCCGTCCGGCGCCCGGCTACCCCGCCTGCCCCGAGCACACCGAGAAGCAGACCCTCTGGGAGCTGCTCGACGTCGAGCAGCACACCGGCATCGAGCTCACCGAGTCGATGGCGATGTGGCCCGGCGCGTCGGTGAGCGGCTTCTACTACTCGCACCCGCAGTCGCAGTACTTCGTGGTGGGACGGCTCGCGCGCGACCAGGTCGCCGACTACGCCGAGCGCAAGGGCTGGACGCTGGCCGAGGCCGAGCGGTGGCTCTCGCCCAACCTGGGCTACGACCCGGAGGACTGATGGCGCCATGGCGCTCAGTGCAGGCGCACCGCGCTCCGGGACGACGCAGTGCGCTGGGTGTGGGCGACCTTGCGGTCGGTCAGGACGACCCAGACCGCCATGGCGACGCCGGCGCAGACGGCGAAGAGGAAGAACAGGATGGCGAGCCCCGGATAGCCGAGGACCGTCCACTCCGAGGGGACACGCACGACCAGGGCCGCTCCGAGGATGGTGGCGGCGATGATGATGCCCAGCGTGACGCGGTTCGCGACCCGCTGGATCACCGTGTGGAGGCGCTCCTCGTCGATGGCCTGGACCTGGATCCGGAACTCGCCGTCCGCGAGCGAGTCCATGATGCGGTTGGCCCGGTTGGGAAGCTGGGCCATGAACGTCTTGGACTCGATCGCCGCGGCGATCAGCCCACCGGCGGAGACCTTCAAGCCCGCGGCGAAGATCTCGCTCACGTTGGTGCGGATGGCGACGGCGGGGGAGAAGCCGGGGTCGAGGTGCGACGTCGCCCGATCGAGGTTGAGCAGCGCCTTGCCGACCATCGACATCTCCGCCGGGGGGCGCAGTCCGTGGTGGCCGGACAGACGACTGAGGTCCATGAGCACCGTGCCCACCGAGACGTCGGAGCCGGCCGCGAGCGCTTCCGAGACGAGATGCGAGACGTCGTCCCGGAATGCAGCAGGGTCGAAGCCGTCGAGCGGATGGCCCATCGCGGCCAGGACCACGGCGGTCTCCTCCCCGTCACCATCGCTGATGGAGAGCAGGAGCTTGATGATGTCGTTCTGGATGCGGGGCGGCACGGATGCCGTCATCCCCAGGTCCAGCAGCGCGAGACGGTCGTCGTCGGTGAGCAGCAGGTTGCCCGGGTGCGGGTCGGCGTGCAGCACACCGGCATCCAGGATCATGTGGAGGTAGGCGCTGAACAGCTGCTCGACGATCGGCCGCACGTCGAGGTCCACGAGTCCCAGGCGGCCGATGTCGGTGACCTTGCGTCCCTCGACGTAGTCCATGGTGAGGATCCGCGACGTGCTGTACTCGGGCACGGGCTGCGGCACGACCAGCAGGTCGTAGGGCGCGGTCAGCTCGCCGAAGGTCACCAGGCTGCGGGCCTCCCGGCGGTAGTCGAGCTCCCCGGCCAGCGACCGGCGGAACTGGTCGAGCAGCCTGCCGAATCCGAACGTACGGCCCGCCTCGGTGCGGTTGTCCGCCACCGATGCCAAGCGCTCCAGCACTGCCATGTCCTCGCGGACCACGTCCCGGACCCCGGGGCGCTGCACCTTCACCACGACCTCCCGGCCGTTGCGCAGGACGGCTCGGTGGACCTGCCCGATCGAGGCGGCGGCCAACGGTTCCTCGGTGAACTCGCTGAATCGCTCCTTCAGGGTGGCGCCGAGCTCGGCTTCCACCACCTCGCGGACCGCGGCGAAGGGGAGCGGCTCGACGGAGTCCTGCAACCGCTCCAGGGCCGTCGTGTACGCCGGGGGGAGCAGGTCGAACCGGGTCGAGAGGAGCTGACCGAGCTTGATGAACGTCGGGCCCAACGCCTCCAGGTCCGCGGCGAAGGCGGTCGCCCGGTCGGCATCGCCGGCAGGAGCGTCGTCATCGACGTCGAACTCGTCCAGCTGGGCACCGGCCAGGAGGTCGGAGTGGCCGTGGCGGCGGACGAGCCGCGCGAGGGCGACGTACCGGTTGTCCTTCAGTCCTGTCATGGCGCAAGCATGCACGCGCCGCCGCCGGCTCGCACCGGGAGTGCCAGACAGCCGGAGTCGGCACGACTCGCAGGGCGGCTCGGGCCGTCGCAGGGCGAGCGGTCGGGAGAGTCGCGCCCTCGATAGGGTTGCGCCGTGACTCCAGCGCCGCCCTCCCTGCCCGCCGCAGTTCTCTGGGACATGGACGGCACCCTCGTCGACACCGAGCCCTACTGGATCGACACCGAGTACGCGATGGCCGAGAAGTACGGCGGCACGTGGTCGCAGGAGCACGCGATGAACCTCGTCGGCAACGCCCTGCTGGCGTCGGGCGACTACATCCGGGTCCACATGGGCATCGACCGCACGCCCCAGCAGATCGTCGACGAGCTTCTCGACGGCGTCGTGGCCCGCGTCGAGGTCGAGGTGCCGTGGCGCCCCGGTGCGCGCGAGCTCCTCGCCGACCTGCACGCCCGCGAGGTGCCGTGCGCCCTCGTCACGATGTCGTGGCAGCGCTTCGTCGCGCCGATCCTGGCCGAGCTGCCCGCCGACACCTTCGCCAGCGTCGTGACCGGCGACCGCGTCGAGCTCGGCAAGCCGCACCCCGAGCCGTACCTCCTGGCCGCGGCGGAGCTCGGGGTCGCCCCCGAGGTGTGCATCGCGATCGAGGACTCCAACACCGGCGCCAAGTCCGCGGTCGCCGCGGGGTGCACCGTGGTGTGCGTGCCCAACCACGTCCCGATCCTCGACGGGGAGCGGCGGGTCTTCGCCGATTCCCTGTCGGGTCTCGACGCGGCCGGCGTCGCCGCGCTCGTGGACGGGCACCTGGACAGGCAGGCGGAGATCCAGGCGGCCATCCAGACGGACGTCCACGCCGGTCCCGGGCGCGGTCGACACGTGACCCGACCGTGACCATGTCGCTGTGGCCCGGGTCACTTCCGGCGGTCTAGGGTGCTGAACACACCTGATCGATTACCGGACGGAAGGACCCCGGATGTCTGTGACACGCACCGTGGCGACCTGGACCACGGCTGTCCTGGCAGCCGCCACCCTGGCGAGCTGCGCCGAGAGCGAGCGAGACGACGAAGGCGGGAGCGGCAGCGGCGACGACGGCACCTTCGTCTTCGGTGCCGCCGGCGCCCCCGAGATGTTCGACCCCTTCTACGCCACGGACGGTGAGACGTTCCGCATCACCCGGCAGATGTTCGAGGGCCTCCTCGGCATCGAGCCCGGCAGCGCCGAGGTGGTGCCCGAGCTCGCGACGGAGTGGACGCCCAACGAGGACGGCACCGAGTGGACGTTCACGCTGCGTGACGACGTGACCTTCCACGACGGCGAGCCCTTCAACGCCGAGGCCGTCTGCTACAACTTCGAGCGGATGTTCGACCAGAACGAGGCCGGCCAGACCGCCGGCGAGTACTGGGGCTACGTGATGGGCGCCTTCTCCAACGACGCCGAGAACTCGCTCTACCAGGGCTGCGAGGCGACCGACGAGTTCGAGGCGGTGATCTCGATCAGCGGCCCCACCTCCGGCTTCCCGACGATGCTGACCCTCGAGTCGCTGTCGATGCAGTCGCCCAAGGCGCTCGAGGAGGGTGACGCCAACGGCATCGCCGCCGAGGGCGAGGGCTTCAGCTTCCCCGCCTACGCCGACGCCCCGGTCGGCACCGGCCCCTTCACCTTCGGTGAGTACGACGAGGCCAACGGCTCGATCACCCTCGCGCGCAACGACGACTACTGGGGTGAGGCCGCGCAGGTCAGCGAGGTCGTCTTCCGGGTCATCCCGGACGAGAGCACCCGTCGCCAGGAGCTCGAGGCCGGCAGCATCAACGGCTACGACCTGCCCAACCCGGTCGACTGGGCCGGCCTGGAGGAGGACGGCAACTCGGTCGAGGTCCGCGACCCGTTCAACATCCTCTACCTCGGCCTCAACCCCGAGGCCAACCCGCAGCTCAAGGACCTGAAGGTCCGACAGGCGATTTACCACGCCCTCAACCGTGAGCAGCTCGTGCAGACGCAGCTGCCCGAGGGCGCTGCGGTCGCCACCCAGTTCATGCCGGACACGGTGAGCGGCTACAACACCGAGCTCGAGCCCTACGCCTACGACCCCGACGAGGCCAAGCGACTGCTGGCCGAGGCCGGAGCCGAGGGCATGACGCTCAACTTCGCGTACCCGACCGAGGTCACCCGGCCCTACATGCCGGACCCGCAGAAGATCTACGAGGCCCTGCGCACCGACCTCGAGGCCGTGGGCATCAAGGTGAAGGTGTCGACCGCGTCCTGGAACGGCGGCTACCTCGACAACGTGTCCGGCGAGCCGGGCAAGTACGACGCCTACATCCTCGGCTGGACCGGTGACTACGACTCCGCCTACAACTTCATCGGCACGTTCTTCGGCAACCTCAAGGACAACGACTTCGGCACCGACGTCATGCCGTGGGGCAAGCAGCTGGCCGACGACCTCAAGGCCGCCGACGCCATCGTCGACGAGGACGAGCGCGGCGCCGCGTTCGAGGAGATCAACCGGCAGATCATGGAGGAGTACCTCCCCGGCCTGCCGATCAGCCACTCGCCGCCCGCCCTCGTGGTCGGCCCCGGCGTGGAGGGCGTGATCCCCAGCCCGCTGACGGCCGAGGAGTTCGACACCGTCTCCGTCGGCGGTGAGTGAGGCAACGACCGCCCCGTGACACGTGCTGTGTGAGTCAGGGGGTCGTCCCGCCGGGACGACCCCCTGACCCGCTCGTGCCTGAGGAGAACCATGCTTCGTTTCGTCGTACGGCGCCTGCTGCAGATGGTGGGCGTCCTGCTGGTCCTGTCGTTGCTCGTCTTCGTGTGGCTGCGCTCCCTGCCGGGTGGCCCGGTGTCCGCCCTGCTGGGCGAGCGGCAGACCGAGGCCCGGAGGGAGGCGCTGGAGCAGGCCCTCGGCCTCGACCAGCCCCTGCCCGTCCAGTACGTGCGGTTCATGCAGCGCGCCCTCCAGGGCGACTTCGGGGTGTCCACGCAGGTGCTCCCCGGTGAGGACGCGCTGGACATCTTCCTGAGTCGCCTCCCGGCGACGCTGGAGCTGTCGTTCTTCGCCCTCGTCATCGCCGTCGCCCTCGGCATCCCGCTCGGCTACGTCGCGGCCCGCCGCAAGGGCACCGCGCTCGACACGACCACGGTGATCTTCTCGCTGGTCGGAGTGGCCGTCCCGGTGTTCTTCACGGCGTTCCTGCTGAAGTACTTCTTCGCGGTGGAGTGGAACCTGCTCCCCGTCTCGGGCCGGCAGAGCATCGGGCTGGACGCGACCCGCGTGACCGGGCTCTTCGTCCTCGACGGGATCCTCACCCGCGAGTGGGACGCGGCCTGGGACGCCCTCAAGCACCTGGTGCTGCCCTCGCTGGCGCTGGCCACGATCCCGTTCGCGGTGGTCTTCCGCATCACCCGGGCCTCGGTGCTCGACGTGCTGGACGAGGACTACGTCCGCACCGCGGAGGCCAAGGGGCTCACGGCCCGGGTGATCCGCGGGCGCCACGTCCTGCGCAACGCCATGCTGCCCGTGGTCACCACCGTGGGCCTCCAGGTGGGCGCCCTGCTGTCGGGCGCGGTCCTCACCGAGACAGTGTTCTCGTGGCGTGGTGTCGGGCAGGCACTCGCGGAGGGCTTCCTGCAGAAGGACTACCCCGTGCTGCAGGTCCTGATCATGGCCGCGGCCGCGATCTACGTCCTCGTCAACCTGCTCGTGGACATCACCTACGCCCTCATCGACCCCCGGATCCGGACGAGGTGAGCCGCCATGACCTCTGAGACCCCCCAGCCGCCCCCCGGGCGCACGTCGTACGCCGACCGGCGCAAGCAGCGCCTCGACGCGCTGGCCGCCGCCTCCGCCGACGAGGAGGGCGGCGTCTCGCTGATCCTCAGCGCGTGGCGCCGACTGCGCCGCAACCCGGTCTTCCTCGTGGGCCTCGCGATCACGGTCACCTTCGTCGTGCTGGCGATCATCGCGCCGTGGCTCGCGCCGTACGACCCGGCGGCCCGCCCGCTCCTCGACGACATCCGGCCCCAGTCCAACCCCGTGCCCGGCCCCGAGCCCGGCCACCCGCTCGGTGGCGACGACAAGGGTCGCGACCTGCTGTCCCGCCTCCTCGTCGGCAGCCAGCAGACGCTGATGGTGGGGGTGCTGGCGACCCTGTTCGGCCTGCTCGGCGGCGTCACGCTCGGCACCATCGCGGGTGCGTTCGCCGGCTGGACCGACTCGCTGGTGATGCGGATCGTCGACGTGATGCTGTCCATCCCGTCCCTCCTGCTGGCGTTCACCATCGCCGCACTGGCCAGCAGCCCGAGCCAGTGGACGCTGATCATCGCCATCGCGACGGTCCAGGTGCCGATCTTCGCCCGCCTGCTGCGCGGGTCCATGCTGGGACAGCGGGCCAGCGACCACGTCCTCGCGGCGCGGTCGCTCGGTGTCAAGCCGCACGCGATCGTGTTCCGGCACATGCTCCCCAACGCGCTGGGTCCGGTCATCGTGCAGGCCACGCTGGTCCTGGCGGTGGCCATCATCGACGCGGCGGCGCTGTCCTTCCTGGGCCTCGGCAACCCCGACGACCGGCGGCCCGAGTGGGGTCAGATGCTGGGCGCGGCACAGCCCTACCTCGGGCAGGAGCCGCATCTCGCCTTCTACCCCGCGGCCTGCATCATCGTGGTCGCGCTGGGGTTCACGCTGATGGGCGAGTCGCTGCGCGAGGCCCTCGACCCCAAGACCCGGAGGTGAGTGCGATGAGCACGCAACGGATCCAGCCCGCCGCTCGACACGGCGAGCCGTTGCTCGCGGTGCGCGACCTGCGGGTGACGTTCGGCCGTCGCGGCGAGGAGCCGTTCCGCGCCGTCGACGGCGTCAGCTTCGACGTACGCCCCGGCCAGACCGTCGGCCTGGTCGGCGAGTCCGGGTGCGGCAAGTCCGTCACCTCGCTCGCGATCATGGGCCTGCTGCCCACCCGCGGCAACACCGTCGAGGGCTCGGCCGTCTTCGACGGCGAGGACCTGCTGTCGCTGTCCGCCCCGCAGATGCGCGACCGCCGCGGCGCGGACATCGCGATGATCTTCCAGGACCCGCTGTCCTCGCTCAACCCGGTCATCCAGATCGGGCGACAGGTCACCGAGGTGATGGAGCGGCACCAGGGCCTGAGCCGCAAGGAGGCGATGCCGAAGGCGGCCGACCTGCTGGAGCGCGTCGGCATCCCCGACCCGACCGCTCGCCTGGCCAACTACCCCCACCAGCTCAGCGGCGGGATGCGCCAGCGCGCCCTCATCGCGATGGCACTGGCCTGCCAGCCGCGGCTCCTGATCGCCGACGAGCCCACCACCGCCCTCGACGTGACGATCCAGGCGCAGATCCTGGCCCTGCTCAAGGAGCTCGTGGTCGAGACTGGCACGGCCATGGTGATGATCACCCACGACCTGGGCGTCGTGGCGGGGCTCTGCGACGAGGTCAACGTGCTCTACGGCGGCAAGATCGTCGAGCGCGGCGATCGCCACACCCTGTTCGCGCGGCCACGCCACCCCTACACCGTCGGCCTGCTCAACTCGATCCCTCGCCTCGACGCGCCGCGCGGCGAGGCGCTCTCGCCCATCCCGGGCTCCGTGGCGGACAACCTGCCGTGGGACTCCGCCTGCGCGTTCGCCCCGCGCTGCCCCAACGCACTCGACGTGTGCGTCCGGCAGACGCCCCAGTGGGACGGGGACGACGTGGTCGGCCTGCGCTGCTTCAACCCGATGGCGGTGTCTCGATGAGTGCATCGGCAGGGCTCGACGCAGCCCGCGGAGCCCGTACTGCCGCGCCGGGCGAGGTGCTCGTCGAGGTGCGCGGCCTCGAGGTCCACTTCCCGATCAAGAGCGGGATCATCTTCGACCGCACCGTGGGGCACGTACGCGCCGTGGACGGTGTCGACCTGACCATCCACCGCGGGGAGACCTACGGCCTGGTGGGGGAGTCCGGCTGCGGCAAGTCCACCCTCGGCAAGGCGATCCTCAACCTCGAGCCGCCCACGGCGGGCTCGGTGATCTTCGACGGGGTCGACATCGCCTCCCTCAAGGGCGAGGACCTGCGCAAGGAGCGCAAGCGCTTCCAGATGGTCTTCCAGGACCCGATGTCGAGCCTCGACCCCCGGCAGACGGTGGAGGCGCTCCTGCTGGAGGGCATGCGCGCCCACGGGCTCGACACCGACAAGGCCGCCACGCACGCCCGGTTGCGCGAGCTGATGTCGGCGGTCGGGCTGCCCCCGGCAGGTCTGAAGAAGTACCCCCACGAGTTCTCCGGCGGTCAGCGCCAGCGCATCGGCATCGCGCGGGCGCTCTCGGTGGGCCCCGACCTGATCGTCGCCGACGAGCCCGTGAGCGCCCTCGACGTCTCGATCCAGGCGCAGGTGATCAACCTGCTCCAGGACCTGCAGGACGAGCTCGGGCTGACCTACCTCGTCGTCGCCCACGACCTGGCCGTGGTGCGCCACATCAGCGACCGGATCGGCGTGATGTACCTCGGCGGACTGGTCGAGGAGTCCGAGGCGGGTGAGCTCTACGACGTGCCGCTCCACCCCTACACGCGCGCACTCATGTCCGCCGTACCCGTGCCCGACCCCACCGTCGAGGACTCGCGCGAGCAGATCCTGCTCACCGGCGACCTGCCCTCGCCGGCCAACCCGCCCACGGGCTGCCGCTTCCACACCCGCTGCCCCTGGCGGCAGGAGACCCGCTGCGACACCGAGCGGCCCGAGCTGCGGGTCGTGGAGGTCGCCGGTGCGTCGTCGGGACACCGGGTCGCGTGCCACTTCGCCGAGCAGATCGCGGCGGGGGAGATCGAGCGCCACGAGGTCGAGGCCGAGCTGGTCTCCGAGGGCTTCGGTGGTCCGGACGGCCCTCCGACGCCGCCCGAGGCGTACATCGCCCCCTGACCCTGCCCCTGCCCCCCTGCCCCTGCCCCCCTGCCCGCCTGCCCCTGCCCGCCTGTCCCCTCCCTTGCGTCATACGAAGGCGTACGTATGGGTGCGGGGCGGTATGACTGTGAGGATCGCCAACGCAGCCTGATGGTGCTGGGCTGTGGTTGGTGACCGCGGGTGTGACCCCCGGTATGACTGGCTTCGTGCCTTGCTGCGACCTGTCCGCTCGCGGTCACCGGCCCCGGCCCGGTTGGAGGAGCTGGCCTGATCAGGAGCTTGACCACCTGGCGTTAGCGGCGCCTGGCGTGTCTCATCACAGTCCTGCCGAGCCTCCGTCCCGGACCGGAACCACGTCCCGTCCGGCGAAGGAGAGAACGCATGAACAGTCTGACCGATCTACGCGAGGTGGTCGATGTCGTCATCGGCGTCGACACCCACGTCCACACCCACTCTGCGGCCGTAATCGACACCGCGACTGGTGGTGTCCTCGACGAGATCACCGTCGATGCAACAGCCCAGGGCTATGGCGAACTGGTGGAGTTCGCCAACAACCACGCGACGCTACGAGCGTGGGCGATCGAAGGCACCGGTGGTCACGGCGCCGGCCTGAGCCGGCACCTGCTGGAGTCCTCGGAGATCGTCATCGAGCTGGACCGACCGAAGCGCGCCGCGCGTCGCAACGGCGCGAAGTCCGATCCGCTCGACGCGATCCGCGCGGCACGTGAAGCGATGGCGCGACCGCGGTTGGGAACTCCCCGTAGCGGGGGCGAACGCCAAGCCCTGTCGGTGCTCTTGGCTGCTCGCCGTTCCGCGATCAGTGCCTCCACCGAGGCCCAGCAGCAGGTCTTCAGCCTGGTCATCGCCGCACCCGAACCCATCCGGGCCAGGTTCCGCGGCCAGAAGCTGGCCGCGATGCTCAACACCGCCGCGAACCTGCGAGTGCACGCCTCCTGGGACACCGAGACGACCAGCACCGTGGTGGCGCTGCGGACCTTGGCTCGTCGCGCGCACGCGATGCTGAAAGAGGCACGGGAGCTGCAGAAGCAGATGGTGGCCATCATCCGTAGCTGGCGTCCGGAGCTGCTCGAGGAGTTCGGTGTCGGACCGATCGTGGCAGCGACGGTGTTGTGCGCCTGGTCCCACCCCGGCCGTATCCATTCCGAGGCTGCGTTCGCGATGCTCGCCGGCGTGGCACCGATCCCGGCCAACAGTGGCCAGATCACCACCCGGTTTCGGCTCAACCGCTACGGCGACCGTCAGCTCAACAACGCACTGCACACCGTCGTCCAGAGCCGAATCCAGTACCAGCAAGCCACCCGGGACTACGTCGCTCGCCGCACCGCCGAAGGCAAGACCGGCCGAGAGATCAAACGCTGCCTTGCCCGCTACGTCGCCCGCGACCTCTACCGCCTACTCGAAAGCGGGCCCGCCACTGCTTGACGAACCATAGGAGCGTCGCTCGGCCCCCGCGTGCGGGCCACGTCATGCGGAGGCGTACGTATGGGTGCGGGTTCGTATGACGCAGCAGGGCCGGACGAGCGACAGCCGACCGACGGACGAGCGACGGCCGAGCAAACGCAGGGTCAGTCCGCCGACTCGTCGACCGAGGCGTCCACGACGGGCACCGCCGGCTCGGGCAGAGGCGGGACGGTGCCGCCCTTGGTGGGGCAGTACTCGTGGAACGAGCACCAGTCGCACAGCCGCGACGGGCGCGGTCGCCAGTCGCCGGTCGCCTGGGCGAGCGTGATGGCGCGCCAGAGCGCCTCGACCTTTCGCTCGGTCGCGAGCAGGTCCTGCTCGTCGGGCTCGTAGCGGACGATCTCGCCGTTGCCGAGGTAGATCAGCTGCAGCACCGACGGCACGATCCCGCGCAGGCGCCAGACGACCAGGGCGTAGAACCTCATCTGGAACAGGGCCTTGGCCTCGAACCCCTCGGCAGGGCTGCGGCCGCTCTTGTAGTCGGTGATGCGGATGCGCCCGTCCGGGGCCACGTCGATCCGGTCGACGAAACCCCGCAGGAGCAGCCTGGACTCCAGGAGCGACTCGACGTAGACCTCGCGCTCGGCCGGCTCGAGGCGCCGCGGGTCCTCGAGGTCGAAGTAGCGCTCGAGCACGGTGCGGCACGAGGCCATCCAGGCCGCGACGTCGGGACCGTCGTCGCCGAACATCTCGGCCAGGGCGGGCTCGACCTCGAGGATCGCGTCCCACGCGGGCGCGAGCATGTCGGCGGCGCGCTCGGGCGTACGCTCCGGGGCCGGCAGGTCGAAGAGGTCCTCGAGCACCTTGTGCACCAGCGTGCCCCGCGCGGCGTCGGGGGAGGGGGCCTCGGGCAGGCGGTCGATCGTGCGGTAGCGGTACATCAGGGGGCAGGTCATGAAGTCGCCCGCGCGGCTCGGTGACAGCGCGCCGAGCACGTCGACGCCGTCGACCGGGGTCGAGACCCGCTCGGCCGGGGACGGGACAGGAGCGGGGGCGGCGGGTTCTAGAGGGGAGATCGACATGACGCCGTCACCCTAGGTGAGCCGTACGACACCGCCCGGGTGCCGCTCCTGGCCGCGGCCGCTGTGGGCGCGGTTCGTTAGGGTTGAGATGTGCCCGACCCCACCGATCCAGCCCCCGCCGAGGGTCCCTCGCGCCCTCCGCAGCGCGCTCCGGGCACCCTCCGGATCGGCTCGATCGCCGGCATCGACGTGCTGGTCACGAGCTCGTGGTTCATCGTCGCCGTGCTGATCTCGCTCACCTTCGCCCCGCGCATCGAGGACGCCCAGCCCGGCCTGGGGTTCTGGAAGTACGTCGCCGGCTTCGTCTTCGCGGTCGTCCTCTACCTCTCCGTCCTCCTCCACGAGGCCTCCCACGCGGTCGTGGCCCAGCGCCTGGGCTACGGCGTCAACTCCATCACCCTGCACTTCCTCGGCGGCATGACCGAGATCGACGGACAGTCCAGACGTCCGCGCCACGAGTTCTGGATCGCCGTCGTGGGCCCGCTGACGTCCATCGCGGTCGGCCTGGCCGCCGGTGCGCTCTGGTTGGTGGTCCCCGACGGCCTCGTGCGGCTCGCGCTGGGGGGCCTCGCCGGCGCCAACCTCATCATCGGTGCGCTCAACCTCGTCCCCGGCCTCCCGCTCGACGGCGGCCGCGTCCTCAAGGCCGCCGTGTGGGGCGCGTCCGGCAACCAGCACCGCGGCAGCATCGTCGCCGGCTGGGGCGGGCGGATCACCGCGCTCGCGCTCCTCGCGTGGCCCGTGGTGATGGAGCCGGTCACCGGGCAGCAGCCGACGATCCTCGACCTCGTCCTGGTCTTCATCCTCGGACTCTTCCTCTGGACCGGCGCCACGGCCGCCATGGCCCACGCCCGGATCCGCGAGCGGCTTCCCGCCCTGGTCGCGCGCCCGCTCGCGCGCCGTACGCTCACCGTCCCCGAGGACCTGCCGCTCGCGGAGGCCGTACGCCGCGCCCAGGAGGCCGCGGCCGGCAGCATCGTCACCGTCGCCACCGACGGCTCGCCCGCAGGAATCGTGAGCGAGGCCGCGGTCACCGCGATGCCGGCGGACCGCCGACCGTGGGTGGCGGTCTCGACCGTCGCCCGCAAGCTCGAGCAGGGGTTGACGCTGCCCGCAACAGTGGCCGGGGAGGACCTGATCCTCGCCATCAGCCGCCGGCCTGCGGAGGAGTACCTCCTCGTCGAGGCCGACGGGACGATCTACGGCGTGCTGTCGACCGCCGACGTGGACCGCGCCTTCCGCGAGAACGCCCGGCGGTGAGCCTCGTCGGCTGAGTGGATCGGGCTTCCGCGGACTAGGGTTCGCGCCATGTCCGAGCCTTCTCCCGACGTCCCCGCCGAGGCCTGGTCCGGCGTCCACCGCGGCCCCCTGCGCGAGGGGGAGTGGGTGCGACTCACCGACCAGAAGGGCCGCAAGCACAACTTCGAGCTCGTCGCCGGCAAGAGGTTCTTCTCCAACAAGGGCCACCTCGACCACGACGAGATGATCGGTCGCGACGAGGGGTTCACCGTCACGTCCTCGGCCGGCGGCCAGTACCTCGTGTTCCGCCCGCTCCTCAACGAGTTCGTGGTCTCGATGCCCCGCGGTGCCGCCGTCGTCTACCCCAAGGACGCCGCGCAGATCGTCGCCCTGGCCGACATCTACCCCGGCGCACGCGTCGTCGAGGCGGGCGCGGGCTCCGGCGCACTGACCTGCTCGCTCCTGCGCGCCGTCGGCCCGTGGGGGCGGCTGACGTCGTTCGAGCTCCGTGAGGAGTTCGCCGACGTGGCCCGCCGCAACGTCCACCAGTTCTTCTCCGCACCCGAGGGCAGCACCCACCCCGCGTGGGACCTCCGGCTCGGCGACCTCAAGGAGGGCCTGCCGGCGCTGGGCACGCAGGTCGACCGGATCATCCTCGACATGCTCGACCCGTGGAACTGCGTCGACGTCGTCGCCGACGCGCTGGTGCCCGGCGGCATCGTCTGCGCCTACGTCGCCACCACCACCCAGCTGTCGCGCGTCGTGGAGACGCTGCGCACCCACGGTGGCTTCACCGAGCCGCAGCCGTGGGAGTCGCTGGTGCGCGACTGGCACGTCGAGGGCCTGGCCGTGCGGCCCGGCCACAAGATGATCGGCCACACGGCGTTCCTCGTCACCGCGAGGCGGATGGCACCGGGGGAGAGGCCGCCGCGCAAGACGCGACGCCCCGCGCCCGGTGCGTACGGACCCGACTACACCGGACCTCGTCCGGCGGACGTGCCGCCGCTCGAGCAGCCCGACGCCGACGCGTGATCGAGGTCGTCGACTGGTCGCCGCGCTGGGCCGAGCAGTACGAGGAGGTCGCCGCCGTCCTCACCCGCGCCCTCGCCGACGTACGGTCCGCGCGCGTCGAGCACGTCGGGTCCACCTCCGTACCGGGCCTGGCGGCCAAGCCGGTCCTCGACGTCGACGTCATCGTCGAGCCGGAGGACGTGCCGGCGGCCGTGGCCGCGCTGGAGTCGGTCGGCTACGTCCACCGCGGCGACCTCGGGGTGACCGGACGCGAGGCGTTCCACGCTCCCGACGGGCCGAGGCGCAACGTCTACGTGTGCACGGCGGGCACCGCGAACGTGCGCAACCACCTCGCCGTGCGCGACGTGCTGCGGCGGCGCGCCGACCTGCGCGAGGCGTACGACTCGGTCAAGCGTGCGCTCGCCGCCGACCCCGGCATGGACATCGACACCTACATCGCCGGCAAGTCGGCGGTGCTGCAGGAGGTGCTCGAGGCGTCGGGCGAGCTCAGCGACGAGGAGCTCGCGGCGATCCGCCGGCTCAACGACGCCGGCTGACGAACCCCCGCGGTCCGGGCCGCGAACGCGTCGTTGCCAAACGGTGATCGACACGGCGAGATAACCACTTCCGTCCCATGGATCCATGGGTAGTGTCATGGGACAGGAGGTGCGAGATGTCTGAGCCGACACGCGAGCAACTTGCCACCCAGGTGCGCTACCTGGAGGCAGAGGTCACCGACCTGCGCCGCCGCCTCGACGACGCGCCCGGCCACGCCCGCGGCCTGGAGAGCCGCCTGGCCGACGCGCAGCGATCGCTGGCAGCGGTCTCCGGTCAGAACGAGCGACTCGCGCAGACGCTGCGCGACGCGCGCGACCAGATCACGACGCTGAAGGAGGAGGTCGACCGGCTGGCGCAGCCCCCGGCCGGCTTCGGCACCTTCCTCGCCCGCAACGACGACGACTCGGTCGACGTGTTCACCGGGGGCCGCAAGCTGCGGGTCAGCGTGAGCCCGGCGGTCGAGCTCGACGCCCTCGTGCGCGGCCAGGAGGTCATGCTCAACGAGGCGCTCAACGTGGTCGCCGCCCTCGACTTCGAGCAGGTCGGCGAGGTCGTGATGCTCAAGGAGATCCTCGCCGACGGAGAGCGGGCGCTGGTCATCGCCAACGCCGACGAGGAGCGCGTCGTACGCCTCGCCGAGCCGCTGTGCGCCGAGGACGTCACCATCCGCGCGGGCGACTCGCTGCTGCTCGACACGCGCGCGGGCTACGTCTACGAGGTCGTGCCCAAGTCCGAGGTGGAGGAGCTCGTCCTGGAGGAGGTGCCCGACATCGACTACACCCAGATCGGCGGCCTCGCCACCCAGATCGACGCGATCCGCGACGCCGTCGAGCTGCCCTACCTCCACCCCGAGCTCTTCAAGGACCACGAGCTCAAGCCGCCCAAGGGCGTACTGCTCTACGGCCCGCCCGGCTGCGGCAAGACGCTGATCGCCAAGGCGGTCGCCAACTCGCTGGCCAAGAAGGTCGCCGAGCGGACCGGAGCCTCCGGGAAGTCCTACTTCCTCAACATCAAGGGCCCCGAGCTGCTCAACAAATACGTCGGCGAGACCGAGCGCCACATCCGCCTGGTCTTCCAGCGGGCCCGCGAGAAGGCCTCGCTCGGCACCCCGGTCATCGTGTTCTTCGACGAGATGGACTCGCTGTTCCGCACCCGCGGGTCCGGTGTGTCCTCCGACGTCGAGAACACGATCGTGCCCCAGCTGCTCAGCGAGATCGACGGCGTCGAGGCGCTGGAGAACGTGCTCGTGATCGGTGCCTCCAACCGCGAGGACATGATCGACCCCGCCATCCTGCGACCGGGACGCCTCGACGTGAAGATCAAGATCGAGCGCCCCGACGCGGAGTCGGCCCGCGACATCTTCTCCAAGTACCTCACCCCGACCCTGCCGCTGCACGCCGACGACCTGGCCGAGTTCGGCCAGGACCGCACGGCGACCGTCAACGCGATGATCCGCGCGACGGTCGAGCGGATGTACACCGAGTCGGAGGAGAACCGCTTCCTCGAGGTCACCTACGCCAACGGCGACAAGGAGGTCCTCTACTTCAAGGACTTCAACTCCGGCGCGATGATCCAGAACATCGTCGACCGCGCCAAGAAGATGGCCATCAAGGACTTCCTCGACAGCGACCTCAACCCCGCCCAGCGGGGTCTCCGCGTCCAGCACATGCTCCAGGCGTGCGTCGACGAGTTCAAGGAGAACGAGGACCTGCCCAACACGACCAACCCGGACGACTGGGCGCGGATCTCGGGCAAGAAGGGCGAGCGCATCGTGTTCATCCGCACGCTCATCACCGGCAAGCAGGGCACCGAGCCCGGCCGCTCGATCGACACGGTGTCCAACACCGGCCAGTACCTGTGAGGCGCCGGTGAGCCGGGAGGAGGACCTGGGCCACCGCGACATCGAGGCCGCGCTGGAGGCCAGGCGCGAGCTCGGCGCCCGATACGACGCCGAGCTGGTGGAGGGCTTCGCCGAGCGCATCGAGCGGGCCGTGGACCGCCGGGTGGCCGACCAGGTCGCGCTGGCACAGCGGCGTACGTCGGCCGTCGGCGACGCGGGCGGACGACAGCTCGCGCTCGGCATCGTCTCACTGGTGGCGTTCATCCCGATCAGCATCGCGCTGGGCGTCAACGGCCAGTTCCTCGCCCTGCTCGTCACCCTGGCCGGCATCGTCGGCGTGAACCTCGCCCACGCCTGGCAGTCCCGCAACCCCTAGCCGCGACACCCCTCGGGAGGGGTTGCCAGCGGCCCTCGGGGCACTAGGTTGAGCAGATGCGAACCATTCTGATCATCGTCGTCATCGTCGTCATCGTGCTCTTCCTCGCCGGGTTCCTCCGTCGCGGACGCTGACCGACCACCACCTTCAGCCGGCCACCAGCCGGTAGCCGTACGTCCACGGCCGTGCGATGCCCGGCCCGGGGAGGTAGGCCTGCTCCAGCTCCTGCACGCGCCATCCCGCGCCCTCGACGAGGGCCGGGATGTCGCGCGTGAGGTGGCAGCCCCCGGCGACGGCGCGCTGGAGCGGTTCGAGCCGGCGCTGCCAGCGGCGTACGGACTCCTCGGGCGCCACTCCGTGCTCGAGCACGTGCAGCCGGCCGCCGTCGCGCACCACCCGCCGAGCCTCCCGCAGCGCGAGGAGCGGGTCGGGGATCGTGCAGAGGCTGAAGGTCACCAGCGCGCTGTCGTGCGAGTCGTCCGGCAGGTCGACGCGCTGGCCGTCGAGACCGGCCCGCTCGATCGGCACGCGGGTGCGTGCGCGTCGCCTCGCCGAGATCGACCACCCCGCGTCGGACGGCTCGATCGCGGTCACCGACGTCACGGCCGGTGGGTACCAGCGGACGTTGAGCCCGCTGCCGAACCCGAGCTCCAGCACCCGCCCGACCAGGCCCGCGCACGTGGGCTCGCGCAGCTCGCCGATCTCGCGGCCGCGCAGGCTCATGTCGGCCAGCCGTGGCAGCACCCGCTCGTCCCACACCCGTAGGCTCATCACATGAGCGTACGCCGCGTGATGGGCACGGAGGTCGAGTACGGGATCTCGGTGCAGGGACAGCCGTCGGCCAACCCGATGGTCGCGTCCTCGCAGATCGTCAACGCCTACGCCAGCTCGACCGCACGCGCCCGGCGGGCCCGCTGGGACTTCGAGGAGGAGTCGCCGCTGCGCGACGCCCGCGGCTTCGACATGGCCCGCCAGATCGCGGACCCGAGCCAGCTGACCGACGAGGACCTCGGCCTGGCCAACGTCATCCTCACCAACGGCGCCCGCCTCTACGTCGACCACGCCCACCCCGAGTACTCCTCGCCCGAGGTGACCACGCCCCTCGACGTGGTGCGGTGGGAGAAGGCGGGGGAGCAGGTGATGCTGGACGCCTCGCGGATGGCCGCCCAGGTGCCGGGAAGCACGCCGATCCTGCTCTACAAGAACAACACCGACAACAAGGGTGCCTCCTACGGCGCCCACGAGAACTACCTGATGCGGCGCTCGACCCAGTTCGCCGAGATCGTGCGCCACCTGACCCCGTTCTTCGTCTCGCGGCAGGTGGTCACCGGTGCCGGCCGGGTCGGCATCGGGCAGGACGGCCGGGACACCACGGCCGACCGCGGCTTCCAGATCAGCCAGCGCTCCGACTACTTCGAGGTCGAGGTCGGCCTCGAGACGACGCTCAAGCGTCCGATCATCAACACCCGCGACGAGCCGCACGCCGATCCCGCGGTCTACCGCCGCCTCCACGTGATCCTGGGCGACGCCAACCTGGCCGAGGTGTCGATCTACCTCAAGTCGGGCACCACCGCCCTCGTGCTCGCCATGATCGAGGACGGCTTCATCGACCGCGACCTGAGCGTCGAGGGGGCGGTCAAGGCGCTGCGCGACGTCTCCCACGACCCGACCCTGCGGCACCTCGTCACGCTCCGCGACGGGCGACGCCTGACCGCCGTGCAGCTGCAGCTGGAGTACCTCGACCTCGCCCGCAAGTACGTCGAGGACCGCTACGGCTCCGACGCCGACGACCAGACGGTCGACGTGCTGGCGCGGTGGGAGTCGGTGCTGACCCGGCTCGAGCGGGACCCGATGGAGTGCGCGACCGAGCTCGACTGGGTCGCCAAGCTCAAGCTGCTCCAGCAGTACCGCGACCGCGACGGCCTCGGGTGGGACGACGCCAAGCTGCACCTCATCGACCTGCAGTACGCCGACGTACGCCCCGACAAGGGTCTCTACCACCGCCTCGCCGCCGCCGGGCGGATCGAGCGGCTCCTCGACGACGCCACCATCGAGGCGGCCATGCACGACCCGCCGGTCGACACGCGCGCCTACTTCCGCGGGCGCTGCCTCGACAAGTACGCCGACGCGGTCGCCGCGGCATCGTGGGACTCGGTCATCTTCGACCTCCCCGGCCGCGAGTCGCTCCAGCGGGTGCCGACCATCGACCCGCTCCGGGGCACCCGCGCCCACGTCGGCGAGCTGATCGACCGCTGCGACACCGCCCAGGCGCTGGTCGCGGCGATCACCCGCTGACCGAGGAAACACCCGTCCGCCGACGGTGAACGTCCTTGTGGCGTCGGCGGGAGTGGATAGGGTCGTGGCATGGCCCAGGAGCAGAAGCAGCCGCGCAAGTCCTCGCAGGAGGAGACGGCGACCGAGGAGGTCGTCGAGACCGACGTCGCCGAGCGCAAGGAGATGATCGACGAGGACGTCGACGCCATCCTCGACGAGATCGACGAGGTGCTCGAGACCAACGCCGAGGACTTCGTGAAGTCGTTCATCCAGAAGGGCGGGGAGTAGTCCGCATGGGAGACTCCCGCCTCCCCACGTCGTTCATGACGCCCGGCACCTCCAGCTTCGCCGACTTCCTCGGCGCCGAGGCCCCCGACCTGCTCCCCTCCCGCCGAGCCGTGCCCGCCGGTGCCGCCGGCGACCTGGCCCCGCACGGCACGACGATCGTCGCGGCGACCTTCGACGGCGGCGTCGTGATGGCGGGCGACCGTCGCGCCACGATGGGCAACATCATCGCCCAGCGCGACATCCAGAAGGTCTTCCCCGCCGACGAGTACTCCGTGGTCGGCATAGCCGGCACCGCCGGGCTCGCGGTCGAGATGGTGCGGCTCTTCCAGACCGAGCTCGAGCACTACGAGAAGATCGAGGGCACCACGTTGTCGATGGACGGCAAGGCCAACCGGCTCGCGGCGCTCATCCGCGCCAACCTCGGCATGGCCATGCAGGGCCTCGCGGTGGTGCCGCTCTTCGCCGGCTACGACCTCACCGCCGACCAGGGCCGGATCTTCAGCTACGACGTGACCGGCGGCCGCTACGAGGAGACCGCCTTCCACTCGGTGGGCTCCGGCTCGCTGTTCGCCCGCGGCTCGCTCAAGAAGCTCTACCGCGACGACTTCGACGTCGAGGAGGCGGTCACCGCCATCGTGCAGGCGCTCTACGACGCCGCCGACGACGACTCCGCCACCGGCGGACCCGACATCACCCGCCGGATCTTCCCGGTCGTCCACGTGATCACCGCCGACGGCGGACGCAGGATGCCCGACGACGAGGTGGCCGCGATCGCCGACCGCATCCTGGCCTCCCGCATGGAGCGCCCCGACGGCCCCGCCGCGGCCCTGACCTGATCCGACGCAGGAGTCACTCACATGAGCATGCCGTTCTACGTCTCACCTGAGCAGCTGATGAAGGACCGGGCCGACTTCGCGCGCAAGGGCATCGCCCGCGGGCGCTCGGTGGTCGCGGTCCAGTACGCCGACGGCATCCTGTTCGTCTCGGAGAACCCGTCCCAGGCGCTGCACAAGGTCAGCGAGATCTACGACCGGATCGCCTTCGCGGCGGTCGGTCGCTACAACGAGTTCGAGAACCTGCGCATCGCAGGCGTACGCCTCGCCGACATGCGCGGCTACGCCTACGACCGGCGCGACGTCACCGGTCGCGGCCTCGCCAACGCCTACGCCCAGACGCTCGGCACGATCTTCTCCTCCGGCGGTGAGAAGCCCTACGAGGTCGAGATCTTCGTCGCCGAGATCGGCGACGCCCCCGAGGACGACCAGCTCTACCGCCTCACCTACGACGGCCAGGTCGCCGACGAGCACGGCTACGCCGTCATGGGCGGCGCAGCCGACGTCGTGGCCGGTCACCTGGCCGAGCACTACGTCGCCGGGGCCTCGCTCGACGAGGCCCTGCGGGTCGCCGTCGCCGCCCTCGGCCACAGCGACTCCGAGGACCGGGTGATCCCGGTCCGCGACCTCGAGGTCGCCGTCCTGGACCGCACCCGTACGCAGCCGCGCAAGTTCCTGAGGCTGCGCGCGGCGCGGCTCGCCGAGGTCCTCGGGGCCCGCGGGGACGAGCGCGCCGACGAGGCGTCCCCGGAGGACGCCCTCGCCGGGTCGGGGCCGCGTCACTCCGGCCAGGACGATCCGAGCGACCCGACCGACCAGGTCTCGGGGGCGACACCGCCCCTCGAGGACCCGGTCACCGGGGAGCCGGGCTCGCCACCCACGGCGCCGCCGGTGGCTCCTCCCGTCGCGCCCCCGGTGGCCCCGCCCCCCGACCGACCGGCCGAGCCAACCGACCCGGCCGCCCCCGGCGAGCCGTCCCCGCCGGCACCCCAGCCCCCGGCACCCCAGCCGGGGCGCCCGCCGGGCCCCGGCACACCGCCGCCCGCGGAGCCCGGCCAGACCTGACCGTTCGCGTCCCGCCTGCGGATCCGCCTGCTGGGTGGGGAAGTCCGACACTTCGAGGGGGTCGTACACCCCTCGAAGTGGCGGACTCCCCGCTCGAGCGGGGAGTCCCCGGGCGGCGCGAGACCGTCCCCGGACCGCTCAGCGGAGGTGGAGCCCCGGCCACTCGGCCGTGGGCACCGTCGGGATCCCGGTGAGCCGCCGCCGGTAGCGCACGAGCGGACCGAACTCGTCCAGCGCACACCACAGCCGCTGGTGCGCGGCCCAGGGGAGCGGCCCCGACGGGCGTACGTCGCCGTCCGGTCCGAACTCGTGCCACGCGGCACCGAAGCCGATCCATGTCGGGGTCCAAGTCGGCTGCCTCGTCCCACGCACCGCGCCGCTGCTCGACCAGGCGTCGGCGGAGCTGGAACTCCAGCCTCGCCCCGTCGACCACCACGGGCGCCGTCCTCACCGGCCACAGCCACAGGTCGTCGGTCATCACCCTCAGCTCGAGGTCCTCCACGGTGCCCGGCTCGACCAGGACCGTCGCGACGAGGTGGCGGGGTCCCATGGAGGAACGCTCACCCGCCCGGGACGGCCCCGTCAAGCGTGGCGTCGGGCGGCAACCCGGGCGGGTTCGCCAAGTTTCGGTGCGGAGTGCCGCGCGGGACGTGGTCCCCGGTCCTAGTGTGGGGACATGGACCGGCGGATCTTCGGCATCGAGAACGAGTACGGCGTCACGTGCACGTTCAAGGGGCAGCGCCGCCTGAGTCCCGACGAGGTCGCGCGCTACCTGTTCCGCAAGGTCGTCAGCTGGGGTCGCTCGTCCAACGTCTTCCTCCGCAACGGCGCCCGGCTCTACCTCGACGTCGGCAGCCACCCGGAGTACGCCACCCCCGAGTGCGACGACATCGTCGACCTCGTCACGCACGACAAGGCGGGGGAACGGATCCTCGAGGGGCTGCTCCTCGACGCCGAGGCGCGCCTGCACGAGGAGGGCATCGCCGGCGACATCTACCTGTTCAAGAACAACACCGACTCCGCCGGGAACTCCTACGGCTGCCACGAGAACTACCTCGTCGGCCGGGCGGGGGAGTTCAGCCGGCTGGCCGACATCCTCATCCCGTTCCTGGTGACGCGCCAGATCGTCGTCGGGGCCGGCAAGGTCGTGATGACGCCGCGCGGCGCGTCCTACAGCGTGAGCCAGCGCGCCGAGCACATCTGGGAGGGCGTCAGCAGCGCCACCACGCGCAGCCGCCCGATCATCAACACCCGTGACGAGCCGCACGCCGACGCCGAGCGGTTCCGCCGGCTGCACGTCATCGTCGGCGACTCCAACATGAGCGAGACCACGACCCTGCTCAAGGTGGCGTCGTGCGACCTCGTCCTGCGGATGATCGAGGAGGGCGTGGTGATGCGCGACCTCACGATGGAGAACCCCATCCGCGCCATCCGCGAGATCAGCCACGACCCGACCGGTCGCCGCAAGGTGCGCCTGGCCAACGGACGCGAGGCGAGCGCGCTGGAGATCCAGGCCGAGTACCTCGGCAAGGCCCGCGACTTCGTCGACCGCCGTCAGATCTCCACCCCGACCATCGAGCGCGCCCTCGACCTGTGGGAGCGCGGGCTCAAGGCCGTCGAGTCCGACGACCTCGGCCTGGTCGACCGCGAGATCGACTGGGTCATCAAGCTCAAGCTCATCGAGCGCTACCGCGCCAAGCACGGCCTGTCGCTGGGCGACGCGCGCATCGCGCAGCTCGACCTCGCCTACCACGACATCCACCGCGGCCGCGGGCTCTACTACCTGCTCGAGAAGCGCGGTGCGGTCGCCCGCGTCAGCAGCGACCTCAAGATCTTCGAGGCCAAGAGCGTCCCTCCGCAGAACACCCGCGCGCGCCTGCGCGGCGAGTTCATCCGGCGCGCGCAGGAGCGACGGCGTGACTTCACCGTCGACTGGGTGCACCTCAAGCTCAACGACCAGGCGCAGCGCACGGTGCTCTGCAAGGACCCGTTCAAGGCCTACGACGAGCGGGTGCAGCGACTCATCGACGGCATGTGAGCCGCGCCGGGTCCCTCGTCAGCCGGTGTCGTGCCCGGACGGGTGGGGGTTGCTGGATAGGGTGACCGGGCAACGCCGACCGATCGAACAAGGTGAACCAGTGTCTCGTGTACGTTCCGCTGCCCTCAGCGGTGTCCTCGCCCTCAGCATGCTCGGACTCGCCGCGTGCGGCTCCGAATCCAGCGACGCCGACGAGGGCGGCGCGCCGCTCAGCTCGGTCACCATCGATGGCAAGCAGGGCGAGGAGCCCAAGGTCACCTTCGACGGTCGCCTCGACGGGTCCGAGGAGGAGACCGAGGTCCTCATCGAAGGCGACGGCGAGACCGTCGCCGACGGCGACACCGTCTCCGCGCACCTCTGGATCGGCAACGGGTTCACCCAGGAGGAGGCGACCAGCACCTTCGACGGCGCGCCCGAGTCGATCGAGGTCACGGACGAGACGCTGGCCCCGATCCGCGACTCGCTGGTCGACCACAAGGTCGGCGAGCGCGTCGTCGTCCTGACGTCCGCGGAGGACGCCTACGGCGAGCAGGGCAACCCCAGCATCGGCATCGGCAACAAGGACGCGGTGCTGTTCATCATCGACATCATGGGCACCGCCGAGACCGTGCCGCCGCTCGACGGTCCGCAGGGCGAGGAGAAGAAGCCCGCGGGCTGGGCGCCCACCCTCATCGAGGAGGACGGTGTCATCACCGGCCTCGACTTCAGCACCGCCCACGAGCCGACCGGCAAGCTGATCGCCACCACCCTGGTCAAGGGCGACGGCGCCAAGGTGAAGTCCGGCCAGACCCTCACGGTCGACTACCTCGGCCAGGTCTACAAGGCCGACGAGCCGTTCGACGAGTCCTACAGCGGTGAGCCCGCCGAGTTCCCGATCGGTGTGGGCCAGGTCATCACGGGCTGGGACGAGCGCCTGGTCGGGCGTACGGTCGGCTCGCGGGTGATCCTCGAGATCCCGCCGGCCGACGGCTACGGCAAGCAGGGCAACGAGCAGGCCGGCATCAAGGGCACCGACACGCTGTTCTTCGTCGTCGACATCCTCGGCGCCAAGTGAGCTGACCGGTCGGACGCACGGGGAGAGGCAGGGGAGAGCGCATGGTCCAGCCACGGGCAGAGCGGCTGATGAACCTGCACATCCTGCTGCTCGGCGCGAAGCGCTTCATCGGCAAGGACGCGATCCGCGAGGCGTGCTATCCCGAGCACGCCCGCGGACCTGCGGGTGACGAGGCGTTCGAGCGCGCCTTCGAGCGCGACAAGGACGCGCTGCGCCAGATCGGCGCCGTGATCGAGGTCGGCAGCGCCGACGCGTTCTTCGACGACGAGATCGGCTACCGCATCCCCACCGAGCAGACCTCGCTGCCCGAGATCCGCTTCGAGTCCGACGAGGCCGCGGTGCTGGGCCTCGCCGCGCAGGTCTGGCAGCACGCCACGCTCGCGAAGGCGACGGGACGCGCGCTGGCCAAGCTCAAGGGCCAAGGGGTCGAGATCGACCCGTCCCGCCTGGAGGTCGTGGCTCCGGCGATCACCGCCGACGAGCCGGCCTTCGAGCCGCTCTGGGACGCCGTCGGCAAGCGGCGCCAGGTCAGCTTCCCCTACCAGCGGGCCGACGAGACGGCGCCCACCACCCGCCGGCTGCAACCGTGGGGGCTGGCCCGCTCGTCGGGACGCTGGTACGTCGTCGGCCTCGACGTCGACCGCGGGGCGGAGCGCGTCTTCCGCCTGTCCCGCATCGTCGGACCGGTGCGCGCCACGGGCCGCTCCGGGGCGTACGACGTGCCGCCCGGCACGGACGTGCGTGCCGTCGCCCGGCGGCTCTCGCCGTCGTTCCCGTCCGTACGCGCCCGGGTCCGGGTCCGCCAGGGCACCGGCATCGGCCTGCGGCGCAGGGCCGAGTCCGTCGCCCCGATCGCGGAGCGCCCCGGCTGGGACGCCGTCGTGGTCGAGGGCACCGTCCACGAGCTCTCCGACGAGGTCCTGACCTACGGCCCCGACGTCGTGGTCGAGGCTCCCGAGTCCCTGCGCGACGACGTGGTGGCCCGGCTGCGCGCCGTCGTCGCCGCGGCGGGGGAGGACCGATGACCAACCAGGCCGACACCGCCCCCGACCAGGTCGCTCGCCTGCTCGCGCTCGTGCCCTACCTCCTCGCGCGCGGGGAGGTGCGTCTCGACGACGCGGCGGCCCACTTCGACACCGACGCCGAGCAGATCGAGCGGGACCTCCGGCTGCTCTTCATGACGGGGCTCTCCCCGGGCCTGCCCGGCGACCTCATCGAGGTTGACCTCGATGCGCTGGAGGGCGACCGCGTCATCCGGGTCGACAACGCCGACTACCTCGCGCGCCCCGTACGCTTCTCGCCGGCCGAGGCGACGGCGCTGGTCGTGGCGCTCCGCACGATGGTCGACACCGCCCCGGCCGAGGCCCGCGAGGTCATCGCGCGCACGCTGGCCAAGCTCGAGGAGGCCGCCGGGCAGGACGGTGAGGAGCTCCTGCGCCTGCACGTGACTCCGACCCCGCTCGAGACCAGCGCCGTCGTGCCGGTGCTCGAGTCGGCGATCGCGCACGGCCACCAGGTCGAGATCACCTACCACGTCCCTTCGCGCGACCGGCAGTCGACGCGGGTCGTCGACCCGCGCGGACTGGCCCGGGTCGAGGACCTGCTCTACCTCGACGCCTGGTGCCACACGGCCGGTGGCGACCGCGCGTTCCGGGTGGACCGCATCCTCGCCGCCACGGAGCTGGACACCCCGGTCGCCGACCCCGGCGCCAGGGCCCGCGACCTCACGGGCGGGTGGTTCACCGACGCGGAGACCACCACGGTCACGCTCCGGCTCGCGCCGCCGGCGCGCTGGGTCGTCGAGTACTACCCGGTCACCGGCCAGCGTCCCGGCCCCGACGACACCGTCGACGTCGACCTCGAGGTGGCCAGCGAGGAGTGGGTGACCTCGCTCCTGCTGCGCCTGGCCCCGCACGCCACGCTGCTGGCGCCCGACGCGTACGCCGAGTCCTTCACGGCCGCCGCACGCGCGGCGCTCAGCCGCTACGACGACGACGGCGTAGACTCGTAGCGACCACCGAAGCACCGCCCACCCCAACCCCCAGGAATGACGGAGTGACGCCCATGTTCAATCCCATGATCGGCATGCCGCAGGGTCTCGAGTGGCTGGTGATCCTGGCGATCGTCGTGCTCGTGTTCGGTGCCGCCAAGCTCCCCGACCTCGCCCGCAGCTCGGGCCAGGCGCTGCGCATCTTCAAGACGGAGACCAAGGGCCTGCGCGACGAGGACGACGACCAGAAGACCCCGGAGCAGCGCGAGATCGAGACTCGGGAGCAGGCTGCCGGCGACGCCCGCAGCGACACCTCGGGCGAGGTGCTCCGCGAGCGTCGCGACGACACCACCGCCTGATCCGACAGCCGCGACGAGCGTGAGGATCGCCGGTCTCGTCGGCCTGTTCAAGGGGCCGTCGCCTGATGTCGTCGGCCCCGACGGACGGATGGCCCTCGCGGACCACTTCCGCGAGTTCCGCGCGCGACTGCTGCGCTGCCTGCTGGTGTTCGTGATCGCCCTGGCGGTCGCACTCGTCTTCCGGCACGCGCTGCTGGACCTCGTCTACGGTCCGTACGACGACGCGCGGGCCAAGCTGCCCGAGGGCACCACCACCGCCACGACCAGTGGTGCCGGGGCCGGCCTGCTGCTCTGGCTGACGCTGTGCGGCTTCGCGGCCGCGATCGTCACGGCGCCCTACTGGCTCTACCAGATCTGGGCCTTCGTGCTGCCCGGGCTCTACGCCCAGGAGCGGAAGATGAGCCGGATCTTCGTCGCCGTCGCCGGGCCGCTGTTCCTCGCCGGCATCGCCCTCGGCTACCTCACGCTGCCGGTCGCACTGGAGGTCCTGATCGGGTTCAACCCCGACGGGGTCACCAACCTCATCGACTTCAACGACTACCTGCAGTTCTTCACGCGGACCCTGTTCGTGTTCGGCCTGGCCTTCAACATCCCCGTGTTCGTCGTCCTGCTCAACTTCGCGGGCGTCGTCAAGGGCGCCTCGCTGAAGGCCTACCGGCCGTGGATCGTCATCGGCACCTTCATCTTCGCCGCCGTGGCCACGCCCTCGGCCGACCCCTTCACCATGACCCTCATGGCGGTGCCGATGGTGCTGCTGTTCTTCGCCTCCGAGGCGATCGCGCGGTTCAACGACCGGCGTCGAGCGCGGCGCAACCCCAACGCCGGCCTGAGCCCCGACGAGCTGTCCTCCATCTGAGCGCCTCCGCGCCTGACCGTCGACGCCGGTCTGACAGGGTGGACCCATGCAGGCTGCGATCATCGACGTCGATCCGTTCGACCTGCCTGAGTGGCTCGGCACCCACGACGTCGTCTGGCGGGCGGACGCCGGCCTGAGCACCGGCCACCTGGTGCGCGGACGCCTGACGGCCGACCCCGACGCCGACCTGACGATCGAGTGCGACCTCCTCGCCGTCGACGACGCCTATCCCGCCCCCGTCGTCGACGACGAGACCCGCCTGCGGGTCCACCAGGCGTGGCGGCACGGGCAGGTCGTGGTCGGTGAGCTCGACTCCCGCCTCGTCCTGGCGGTCCCGGGCACGCGGTTCGGCCCCGAGCTCGTCCTCGACGCGCTGGGACGTCTCGCCCGCGCGGTGGGCGCCCGTGCCGAGCGCTACGCCGCGCTGCTGCGGCTGGGCTGACCCGAACCGCCGAGGGCGGCCGGTCGCCGGGGCGCGGTCGGTGCCGGGGGATAGGGTCGCGCCATGCACCACCCGGCTGCGCCCGACCACCCTGTGCGTGGGCGAGAGATCGCACTGCTGACCAACCCGACGGCAGGCAGGGGCAAGGGGGCCCGGCACCGCGACGCGGCACTGCTGAGGCTCCGCGAGAGCGGGTTCGTGGTGCGCAACCTCGAGGGTCGCGACGCCGACGAGGCCGCCGACCTCGCCCGCGCCTGCGTCGCCGACGGCGTGGAGGCGCTGGTGGTGTGTGGCGGGGACGGCCTGGTCCACCTCGGCGTGCAGGCGGTCGCCGGCACCGGTGTGCCGCTCGGCCTCATCCCCAGCGGCACCGGCAACGACGTCGCCCGCTACCTCGGCCTCCCGCGCACCGACCCCGTCGCCGCCGCGGACCGCATCATCGCCTCGCGCCGGCGTACGATCGACCTCGCCCGCAGCGGCGACCGGTGGTTCGTCACGGTCCTCGCCGCCGGCTTCGACGCCATCGTCAACGAGCGCGCCAACGCGATGACCTGGCCGCGCGGCCAGATGCGCTACAACCTCGCCACGCTCGCCGAGCTGCGCACGTTCCGCCCCATCCACTACACCCTGCAGCTCGACAGCGGGTCCGGGTCCGAGACGATCGAGCACGAGGCGATGCTCGTCGCGGTCGGCAACGGCCCCTCGTTCGGCGGCGGCCTGCGGATCACCGAGGGCGCCCTGCTCGACGACGGTCTGCTCGACGTCGTGGTCATCACCCGGATGACCAAGCCCAAGCTGGTGCGCTCCTACCCACGGCTCTTCACCGGCCGCATCGACGGTGTCCAGGAGTACGTCCACCGGCGGGTGCGATCGGTGACGATCGCAGCGCCCGGCATCGTGGCGTACGCCGACGGCGAGCGCTTCGGCCCGCTGCCGCTCACCGTGGAGTGCGTCCCCGGAGCCCTGGAGGTGATCGCATGAGCAGCCCTGACGAGGAGCTGTCGCCGGCCGAGCGCTACGCGTCGTTCCAGCGCGACAAGCCCTACCCGATGCTCAAGGACTTCGCCGGGCTCTACGGCTTCGAGCTCGACGACTTCCAGGTCCGCGCCTGCCGCGAGATCGAGGACGGTCGCGGGGTCCTCGTCGCCGCTCCGACCGGCTCCGGCAAGACCATCGTCGGCGAGTTCGCCATCCACCTGGCGCTGCAGACCGGGCGCAAGGCGTTCTACACGACCCCGATCAAGGCGCTGTCCAACCAGAAGTACCACGACCTGGTGAGGCGCTACGGCGCCGACAACGTCGGCCTGCTCACCGGCGACAACGTCGTCAACGGCGAGGCCCCGGTGGTGGTGATGACCACCGAGGTGCTGCGCAACATGCTCTACGCCGGCTCCCGCACGCTTCTCGGCCTCGGCTACGTGGTGATGGACGAGGTCCACTACCTCGCCGACCGGATGCGCGGCGCGGTCTGGGAGGAGGTGATCATCCACCTGCCGGAGTCCGTCACGCTGGTGTCGCTGTCGGCGACGGTGTCCAACGCCGAGGAGTTCGGCGAGTGGCTGGCCACGGTGCGGGGGGAGACCACCACGATCCTCGAGGAGAAGCGTCCCGTCCCGCTGTTCCAGCACGTCATGGTGGGCCGGCGCCTGCTCGACCTCTTCGCCTCCTCCGACGTCGACGCGAGCGCGGGCTTCGTCAAGGAGGGAGCGCCGGTCAACGACGAGCTGACCCGCATCGCCCGCGACGACTGGGCCAGCTCGCGCCTGATGCGCGACCGGCGCTCGCCCCGCAAGGGCAAGCCGGGCTCGTCCAAGAACCCCCGCGCCGTCGGCAACGGGCGCCGCGTGTGGATCCCGAGCCGCGTCGAGGTCGTCGACCGCCTCGACCGCGAGGGCCTCCTGCCCGCCATCGTCTTCATCTTCAGCCGGGCCGGCTGCGACGCCGCGGTCACCCAGCTCGTCCAGGCCAACACCCGCCTGACCACGGCCGCCGAGCGCGACGAGATCTTCGCCCGCGTCGAGGAGGCCTCGCGGACGCTGCCCGAGGAGGACCTGCACGTCCTCGGCTACCACGAGTTCCTCGACGGGCTCACCCGCGGCATCGCCGCCCACCACGCCGGCCTGCTCCCGGCGTTCAAGCAGGTGGTCGAGGAGCTCTTCCAGGAGGGGCTGGTCAAGGTCGTCTTCGCCACCGAGACCCTCGCGCTCGGCATCAACATGCCCGCCCGCACGGTCGTCATCGAGAAGCTGTCGAAGTGGAACGGCGAGACCCATGCCGACCTGACGCCGGGGGAGTACACCCAGCTGACCGGTCGGGCCGGACGCCGCGGCCTCGACATCGAGGGCCACGGCGTCGTGCTCTACCAGCCCGGGATGAACCCCCGCGAGGTCGCCGGCCTCGCCTCGACGCGCACCTATCCGCTCCGCTCGTCCTTCCGGCCGTCCTACAACATGGCCGTCAACCTCGTGCACCAGTTCGGCCGGGCCCGCTCGCGCGAGCTGCTGGAGCAGTCCTTCGCCCAGTTCCAGGCCGACAAGGCCGTCGTCGGGCTCGCCCGCCAGGTGCACAAGGCCGAGGAGGCGCTCGAGGGCTACCGGGAGGCGGCGACGTGCCACGTCGGCGACTTCATGGAGTACGCCGACCTGCGGCGCCGCATCTCCGACCTGGAGAAGGGCGCCGCGCGCGAGCGACGCCAGGACCGGCGGGGCGAGGCCGCCGCCTCCCTGGGCAGGCTGCGTCCGGGCGACGTCATCCTGGTGCCGGCGGGGAAGTTCAGCGGCCTCGCCGTGGTCATCGACCCGGGCACGTCGGGCGACGAGCCGCGGCCCTACGTCGTCACCGCGGACCGCCAGGCGCGCCGCCTCGCGATGATGGACTTCCCGGTCCCCGTCGAGTCGATCGGACGGCTGCGGATCCCCAAGTCGTTCAACGGCCGCAACCCCGGGCAGAGGCGCGAGCTCGCCAACGCCCTCCGGTCGCGGGCCGACTCGTTCGACGCGCCCGACCCCCGGCGCACGAAGCAGCGGGAGTCCTTCAGCGACAGCCCCATCGACCGCGAGATCGGACGGCTCCGCGCCGACCTCAAGGCCCACCCCTGCCACCAGTGCCCCGAGCGCGAGGACCACGCCCGCTGGGCCGAGCGCTACTTCAAGCTCCAGCGCGACACCGAGACGCTCAAGCGGCGCGTCGAGAACCGCACCAACACGGTGGCGCGCACCTTCGACCGGGTCTGTGACGTGCTCACCGCGCTCGACTACCTCGAGGGCGACACGGTCACCGAGAAGGGCTCGCACCTGCGGCGCATCTACACCGACATGGACCTCGTCGCCGCCGAGGCGATCCGGGCCGGGCTCTTCGACGAGCTGGCGCCCTCGGAGCTCGCGGCCGTGCTCTCCGCGCTCGTCTTCGAGGCGCGGCGCGCCGACGACGCGTCGTCACCCAAGATGCCGGGCGGCCGGGTCCGCCCGGTGCTGGGCGAGCTGGTCCGGCTGTGGGGGCAGCTCGACGCACTCGAGCACGACCACAAGCTCGACTTCCTCCGCGAGCCCGACCTCGGGTTCGCCTGGGCGGCCTGGCGGTGGGCCGAGGGCGACGACCTCGACGACGTCCTGATGGTCACCGGGCTCTCCGCCGGCGACTTCGTCCGCTGGATGAAGCAGCTGCTCGACCTGTGCGGCCAGGTGGCGGACGCGGCCGGGGACAGGGAGCTGCGCGACACCGCGCGCACCACGGCCAGGCTGCTCAAGCGCGGCGTGATCGCCTACTCCGTCCTCGCGGACTGACCGCCGAGCGAGTCGACGACGGTGAGGCCGGGACGCCGCGCGCGGATCCACTCCGCGGCCTCGGCGGCGGTGCGTCCCACGCCGGTGAGCTCCAGCCACACCATCCGCACGTCCGCGGGTGATCGGTCGAGGATCCCGGTCCGCTGGTCCGCTCGCGACGGAGTGCCCTCTACCCGGTCGGGTGCGAGCGGCACGAGCTCGACGTACGCGCGGAAGGAGTCGGGCACCCGCCCGGCCGTCGGGGGCCGGCTCACCACGACGGCAGCGCACTCGGTCCATGCCAGGTACGCGCCATCCAGGTTGCCGAACGGGTGACGCACCCGCGCGCCCAGGTCGTCGAGCACGAGCGTGGGGATCCCGCTGCGGAACAGCCGCAGCCGCCGCAGGCCCCGTCGCACCCAGCTCGCGCCGGCGTACAGGCACCATGCGCTCAGCAGGACAGCGATCACCAGGAGCTCCACGGCACGCTCCCACCGCGCCCAGACGATCCAGCTCGCCACGACGGTGCCGGCCGACCAGGCCACCGCGACGGCCTCCTGCACGAACTGCCGCCACCAGCCGGCACGCAGCACCAGCTCGCTCGAGAAGGTGCCCGGGTCGTCCACGCGGCCATGATCACGCACGTCGCGCACCCGCGCAGCGGAACCCATGTGGAAGGCTCTCGGCATGGCCACCGGTGACCGCCTCCTGCTGCTCGACACCGCATCGCTCTACTTCCGGGCGTTCTTCGGCGTCCCCGACTCGGTGAAGGCCCCGGACGGCACTCCGGTCAACGCGGTGCGCGGGTTGATGGACTTCATCAGCCGCCTGGTGGGGGAGTACGACCCCACCCATCTGGCCTGCTGCTGGGACGACGACTGGCGACCGCAGTGGCGCGTCGACCTGATCCCGTCCTACAAGGCGCACCGGGTGGTCCGGGAGGTGCCCGGTCCACGGCCCGACGTCGAGGAGGTGCCCGACCCCCTCGAGGCGCAGGTGCCGGTGATCCTGTCGGTGCTGGAGGCCTACGGCATCCCGGTCGTGGGCCATCCCGAGATGGAGGCCGACGACGTCATCGGCACCCTCGCGACCGACGCCGGGATGCCGGTCGACATCGTCACCGGGGACCGCGACCTGTTCCAGCTCGTCGACGACGACGCCTCGGTGCGGGTGCTCTACGTCGCTCGGGGCGTGAGCAGGCACGAGCGCGTCGACAACGCCTGGGTGCGGGGAAAGTACGGCGTCGACGCCGGCCAGTACGCCGATCTCGCGACGCTGCGCGGCGACGCCTCGGACGGCCTGCCGGGCGTCGCCGGGGTGGGCGACAAGACGGCGGCGACCCTGCTCAACCGGTTCGGCACGATCGACGCGATCGTCGAGGCCGCGCAGGACCCCGACTCCGACATGGGCCCGGGGCCTCGCGGCAAGATCAAGGCCGCGTCCGACTACCTTGCTGTCGCTCCCCGCGTGGTCGCCGTGCGCCGCGACCTCGACCTCGGGTCGCCCGACCTCGCCCGCCCGCGCACGCCCGCGGACCACGACGCGGTGGTGGCGCTGGACGAGCGCTGGGGACTCGGCTCGTCCGCCGTGAGACTCGTGCAGGCACTGTCCGGCTCGGACTAGGGTGCGTCCTGTGAGCTCTTCCGAGGTCGAGTCCAAGGACCGGCAGATCCTGTCCCTGCTGGCAGCCGACGGCCGGATGTCCTTCACCGACCTCGGCAAGGCCACCGACCTGTCGACCTCGGCGGTGCACCAGCGGGTCAAGCGGCTCGAGCAGCGCGGCCTGATCAAGGGCTACGGCGCCACCGTCGACCACGACCAGCTCGGCCGGCCGCTGACGGCGTTCATCTCGATCACGCCGATCGACCCCTCCCAGCCCGACGACTACCCCGAGCGGCTCGTCGGCATCAGGGAGATCGAGTCCTGCTGGTCGGTGGCCGGCGAGGAGTCCTACATCCTCAAGATCCGCGTCGCGACGCCCCTCGCGCTCGAAGAGCTGCTCGCCCGCATCCGCGGCGTGGCCAGCGTCTCCACGCGCACCACGATCGTGCTCTCGACGCCCTACGAGAACCGTCCCATCGACTGAACAGGATGCCCGACCGTCGCACAGTGCTCCTCGACGCCGCCCTCGAGCTCGTCGGCACGCAGGGGATGCGCGGGCTGACCCACCGCGCGGTGGACGCCGCCGCCGATCTTCCTCCAGGCTCCACGTCCAACTACTTCCGCACGCGCGAGGCACTCATCCTCGGCATCGTCGAGCGCTTCATCGCCCGTGAGCGCGCGATGGCCACCGGCCCGCGTGACGAGGTCGACCCGACGCCGGAGGGGGTGGCTGCGGCCTTCGGCCGGTTCGTCGACCGAGCCCTCGGTCCCGACCGTCCCGTGACCCTCGCCCGCTACGCGATCCTGGTCGAGACCGCCCAGAACCCGGGCCTGCGGGAGGGGATGGCCGTTGGCGCCGACCAGGTCGACACCTGGACCCTGGACCTCGTCACGCGTGCCGGGTCCCAGCACCCCGAGCGCGACCTGGGGGTCCTGGCCAACTACGTCACCGGGCTCGTCCTGCACGAGCTCGCTCTCCCGTCGCCCGACCTCGATGCCGCCGCCCGGATCCGCGCCGTGATCGACACGCTCGGGTGGGGGACTCCCGACCCTTGACGGCGGAGCACTACGGCGTAGTTTCGGTGGATGGACCTTCGGACCCGGCTCCTCGACGCGGCTGTCGAGGTCGTCGCCGACCAGGGCGTCACCGGGTTGACCCATGACGCCGTGGACTCCGCCGCCCGCGTGTCGGCGGGCTCCACCCTCGCGACCTTCCCCTCGCGCCGGGCACTCGTCGAGGGCGTCACCGAGCGCTGCATCGAGCGCGAGCTGGAGATGGCAGTCGGTCCCCGCCGTGAGGTCGCTCCGTCCCCCGACGGGATCGCGTCGATGTTCGGCCACTTCGTGGGCCGCGCGCTCGGCGAGGACCGCGCGGTCACCCTGGCCCGTTACGTGCTCCACGCCGAGGCCGCCAGGACGCCGTCGCTGCGGGCGTTCTACGCAGTCGGGGCGGACACGGTGGACACCTGGGCGGTGGACCTCGTGCGCCGCGCCGGCTCGCACCAGCCCGAGCGGGACTTCGGGATCATGGCGAACTACGTGACCGGCCTCGTCTTCCACGAGCTCGCCCTCCCCACGCCCGGGCTCGATGCCGCCGGTCGGGTCCGTGCCCTCATCGCCGCCCTCCGCTGGACCCCGCCATGACCGGGACGAACGTGCTGCCCACGCTGACGCGCACGCACCGCGAGGGCTTCATCGACACCCTCGAGTCGCTCGGCCCGGACGCGTGGGCCGCCCCGTCGCTGTGCGCGGGCTGGCGCGTGGTGGACGTGGCCGCGCACCTCGCGTGGGCCCCGGTGCTGAGCGCAGGCGCCGGTGCCGTCGCGATGGTCCGCCACGGGTTCTCGATGAACCGGATGATCGCCCGGTCCGCCGTCGACTGGTCGTCCCGGGGACGCGAGGCGATCCTCGACCAGCTGCGGGACAACGCGCGCACCGGAGCCCGCCCGGTCGGGATGCCCCCCGTCGCCGCCCTCGCCGACGCCGTCGTGCACGGGCTCGACGTACGCCGCCCGCTGGGCCTGCCGGGGCACGTGCCGTCGGAGTCCCTGGCGCCCCTGGCCGACTTCACGCTCGGCACGCCCTGGCCGATGAACGCCGTCGTGGGCGGCAGCGCCCGGCGCCGCGTCGCGGGCGTACGGCTCGTGGCCACCGACGTCGCGTGGTCGTACGGGCACGGTCCGGAGGTGCGCGGCTCCGCCGAGGCGTTGCTCCTGCTGCTGTACGGCCGCCGGCCCGAGCCCGGCGAGCTGACCGGGCCGGGGGTCGACACCCTCGCCGCCCGGCTCGGTGCCCCCTGACCCGCCTGACCGCCTGACCCGGGGGCCGCTCCAGCCTCCTCGCAGAGTCCCCGCTCGAGCGGGGAGTCCGCCACTTCGAGGGGTATACAACGCCCACCAAGTGTCGGACTACCCCGACAGGACGGCCCTCACCGCTGCGGGCTGCGACTGTCCAGCGCCTTCATGATCCGACGCGCCAGGACGCCGGGGCGCTGCAGGTCGGCCCACGTGATGCGGATGCTGATCCACCCCTTCTGCAGGCAGATCTGCTCCTCCCGCCGCTTCTCCCGCATGAGGTAGTCCGCGAGCGACTCACCCGGCCGGCGGTGCTGCTCGTACTTGATCCGACCGTCGAACTCGAGGAACACCCCGAGGTCCTCCCACAGGAAGTCGACGATCCCCAGCAGGTTGCCGCGGTCGTCGAGCACGCGCACCTGCGGCTCAGGCCGCGGGATCCGCTGCTCGAAGAACAGGTGCCGCGTGCGCGCCTCCGCGACGTTGGTGAGCCGACCATCCGCACGAGCCAGGACGAGTCTCGTGCCGAGGCTGCCGGGCCAGTGGCGCGCCGCCGCTGCCGCGTCGTGCAGCTCTGCGACCGTCGCGAGCTCGCGGTGCAGCACTCCGCACGCCGCCACCAATCCGGCCTCGGAGCCGTACACGGTCGCCACCTCGATGGCCGCGCGTGCCGGGTGCACGACCGGTACTCCGTCGTGGACACCCCACCACTGGGGATCGAGGGCCGCGCGGTGGTGCACCACGCCGGCCTCCCGCCGTCCTGCTCGTCCGTCCGTACGGGTCAGGTGCGTCTCGTCCAGCCCGACGCCCCACAACGGGACGCCGTGCTCGGCCAGGCTGCTCTGGTGCGACAGCACGGCAGACTCGTGAGCCGTACGGAGCACCGCTCGTGCACGCGCACGCATCATGTCGACCCCGTCGACCTCGTGGAGCAGCTCGGCCCGGGCGTACGCGCCGTAGCGCAACCTGGTCAGCACGCCGGCCTTCACCTGCGCGCGGATGTCGCGATCGGTGAACCCGTCTGCGATGAGCTCGCGGCGCAGCAGGACGTCGGTGGGGGACAGCTGGAACTCGGCCATGCACTGCTGGTGCCCTCGACCACCCACCGCCGAAACGGGTACCGGCCGCGGCTGTGGAGAACGGCGTACTGGGTGGGGGAGTCCGACACCTGGAGGGCGTTGTACACCCCTCGAAGTGGCGGACTCCCCGCTCGAGCGGGGAGTCCCCGGACGGCGGGACCCCGAAATCCAGGCCCGGCCCGCGGCTCAGTACGCCTGGAGGGCCGCCGTACGGCGCGAGGCCTCGGCCATCTCGGCCGCCTTGAGGGAGGTCTCGTCGAGGCGGCCGTGCTCCTCCCACCACTGCTGGCCCGACTCGGGCAGCGTGTGGATCGGGTCGTAGTACTCGTAGTGGCGCGACAGCGCCTCGGCGTCGTCACCCTCGATGGACGTGCGGTAGTTCTTCGTCCAGTAGGAGATGCCGTGCTCGGTGTCGTAGTCGGCGTTCTGGTGCACCCAGCGCTTGCCGACGAACGGCACGTCGCACACGATGCGCGGCGTCGCGAAGCCCGGCAGGTAGCCCATGATGTGGTGCTGCAGGCGCTGCGCGTCGGCCAG
The DNA here is from genome assembly GCF_014779655.1 of Nocardioides ganghwensis. Taxonomy (GTDB): domain Bacteria; phylum Actinomycetota; class Actinomycetes; order Propionibacteriales; family Nocardioidaceae; genus Nocardioides; species Nocardioides ganghwensis. Next base: position 111,374 of record NZ_JACXYX010000008.1, on the reverse strand, counting down.
CGAGACCCGCCAGTGCTCCGAGAACGGGATCATGTCGCACATGTAGAAGTAGTAGGGCATGATCTGCGCGCCGTCGAGCAGGCGGAAGCACAGGTCGAGCAGCGCGTGCGGGTCGGCGTTGACGCCGTTGAGCAGGACGCCCTGGTTGCGTACGTCGCGCAGGCCGGCGTCGAGCATCGCGCGGGAGGCCTCGGCGACGATCGGGGTCACGGAGTTCGCGTGGTTGGCATGGGTGTGCATCGCCAGCGAGACACCACGCGATCGGGCCACGGCGGCGACCCGGCCCACGCCCTCGACCACGTCGGGCTGCAGCCAGTGCTGCGGGAGGCCGATGAGTGCCTTCGTCGCGAGCCGGATGTCGCGGATGTTCTCGACCTCCAGCACCGACATGAGGAACGCCTCGAGGCGGGGCCACGGCATGTTGGCCACGTCGCCGCCCGAGACCACCACGTCGCGCACCGACGGGGTGCGGCGGAGGTAGTCGAGCATGTCGCCGAGCCGGTCGTTGGGCTTCCCGGCGAACTTGAGCTTGTCGATCACCGGCGTCGAGTTGCCGACCAGGTCCATGCGGGTGCAGTGGCCGCAGTACTGCGGGCACGTCGGCAGCAGCTCGGCGAGGACCTTCGTGGGGTAGCGGTGGGTGAGGCCCTCCGTGGCCCACATGTCGTGCTCGTGCAGCGAGTCGCGCGCCGCGTGGGGGTGCGAGGGCCAGTCGGTGCGCCGGTCGCTGAACACGGGGACCATGTAGTGGCGCACCGGGTCGGCGTAGAACGCCTCGGTCATCGAGCCGGCGCCGGCGGGCTCGAAGGCAGGCACCATCGTGTTCATCATCTGCGGCGGCACGAGCATCGACATCGTGGCGCGCTCGGCCTGGTCGCGCTCGAGGTCGGCGTAGAAGCGCTCGTCGAGCAGGTCGCCCATCAGCTCGCGGAGCTGCTTGACGTTCTTGATGCAGTGCGCGCGCTGCCACTGGACCGAGGCCCAGTCGGCGGCGCTCACGTCGGCCCACCCGGGGAAACGGGTCCAGTCGGGCTCGACGAGCTCGACCCGCTCGTAGGGGTAGGGCTGTCCTGTGGCGAGGGCCAGGTCCAGCGGGCTGGCGGTCTCGATGCTCATGGGGTCTCCTGGAAGCGGGGTCGAGCGGCCGTGCGGCGCGCCGGTTGTGTGTGCGGCGACACATCTGGAACAGTACGCGGAGAACGTGCGGCCAGTCCAATGACGCGCCGCAAGATTTGCGGCGCAGCGGCGCTGAACGAAAAGGATGACCTGAATGACACCCCCCGCGGACCTCCAGTCGGACCAGCGGACCGGGTTGCCCGCCGGTGACCCGACCGGCCTGCACCGCGTCCTCGACGAGGCTGCCGTGCTGCCGCAGGCCGCCCAGCGGCTCGACACCCGCGCCGAGCTGTGGCCCGACGAGGTCCGGGTGCGCGTCGAGCGGCTCAACCTCGACGCGGCCTCCTTCCGCCAGCTCGAGCGCAAGCACACCAAGTACGGCGAGACCGACGCCGACGCCGTACGCGCCGAGGTCCTCGACATCGTCGCCACGCGCGGCAAGATGCAGAACCCCGAGACGGGATCGGGCGGCATGCTCGTCGGCACCGTCGAGGAGGTCGGCCCCGAGTCGCCCCTCGGCCTGTCGGTGGGGGACCGGGTCGCGACCCTCGTCAGCCTGACCCTGACCCCGCTCGTCATCGAGGACGGCCTCGCCCGGTGGGACGGTCACAGCGAGCAGGTGCCCTGCGACGGCTACGCCGTGCTCTTCGGCCGCTCGATCGCGGCCGTCATCCCCGACGACCTCGACCCCGCCCTCTCGCTCAGCGTGATGGACGTCTGCGGCGCCCCGGCGCTGACCCGCCGCGTCGTGGAGGAGTACGCCGCCCGCGGGCACGCACCCGTCATCGCCGTCGTCGGCGGGGCGGGCAAGTCCGGCTCGCTCAGCCTCGCGGCCGCCCGCGCCGCCGGTGCGGCGCGCACCATCGGTGTCGTGCCCCACCAGGACGAGCACGACCTCCTCACCCGGGCCGGCGTCGCGGACGTCGTCGCGATCGCCGACGCCCGCGACCCCATCGCCCTGCGCGACGCGGTCACCGCTGCCGGCGGCCCGGCCGACGTCACGGTCGTCTGCGTGGACGTGCCCGGCTGCGAGGGCGGCGCGATCCTGGCGACGGCGGAGGGCGGCACGGTGATCTTCTTCTCGATGGCCACCAGCTTCAGCGCCGCCGCGCTCGGTGCGGAGGGCCTGGCCGCCGACGTCCGGATGCTCGTCGGCAACGGCTACGTCCCCGGGCACGCGGCGTACGCGATGGAGCTGCTGCGCGCCGACGCCGGCGTCCGCGCCCTGTTCGAGCGGAGGCTCTGATGGCCGTGGGGAAGGCCAGCCAGCTCGGCATCGACAAGGCTGACGTACGCCGCGCGCGCACGCTCGCGCGCCAGGTCGGCAAGCCCATCGTCGACCTCGCCCAGCGCCACACGACCGTCTCGGTCGAGCGGGCGACGCTGCGCCTGGCCGGCCTCGGCGGTGCCGACCCCGACGGCACGCCGTGGGTCAACCGCCTGGCCGACGTCGTCCGCGCCGACGTGGGCCTCGAGCACGGCGTGACCCTCCCCGTCTGGGACGCGCTGGTCCGTGGCGAGGGCGACGACCTGCTGGCGCTCGCGCAGAAGGCCGCCGCCGGATCGGTGACCTTCCGGGTCCCCGAGGGCAGGGACGCCACCCGCGCCCGCGCCGCCTCCCGCAAGGCCGTGGCCGCCGGCATCAAGCGGATCGACCGCCAGCGCGTCGCCCGCGAGAGGATGATCGCCAAGGTCGGTGACGCGCCGAGCAAGCCCTGGATCTACCTCATCGTCGCCACCGGCGACATCCACGAGGACATCCCGCAGGCCCAGGCCGCGGCCCGCGAGGGCGCCGACGTGATCGCGGTGATCCGCTCGACCGGGCAGTCGCTGCTGGACTTCGTGCCCGAGGGCGCCACGCGCGAGGGCTTCGCAGGCACGTACGCCACCCAGGAGAACTTCCGCCTGATGCGCGCCGCCCTCGACGAGACGTCGAGGGAGCTCGGCCGCTACGTCCGGCTCACCAACTACGCCTCCGGGCTCTGCATGCCCGAGATCGCGACCCTTGCCGGCCTCGAGCGTCTCGACATGATGCTCAACGACTCGATGTACGGGATCCTCTTCCGCGACATCAACCCGATCCGCACCTTCGTCGACCAGCGCTTCAGCCGGCAGATCCACGCACGCGCCGGGATCATCATCAACACCGGCGAGGACAACTACCTCACCACCGCCGACGCGGTCGAGGCGGCGCACACCGTCACGACGAGCCAGCTGCTCAACGAGTACTTCGCCAAGGAGGCCGGGCTCGAGGACTGGCAGCTCGGGCTCGGGCACGCCTTCGAGATCGACCCGGAGGTCCCCGACTCGTTCCGCCTCGAGCTCGCCCACGCGATGCTCGCGCGCGAGCTGTTCCCCGACGCACCGCTGAAGTGGATGCCGCCCACGCGGCACATGACCGGCGACATCTTCAAGGGCTATCTCCTCGACGGCTTCTTCAACCTCGTCGGGGCCATGACCGGCCAGGGCATCCTGCTGGTCGGGATGATGACCGAGGCCGTCGTGACCCCGTGGATCTCCGACCGCGACCTGGCCCTGCAGAACGTCCGCTACGTCATGAACGCCGCCGGCAACCTGCACGAGGACTTCCACCCCTCGCCCGACGGCTTCATCGCGAGGCGTGCGCGCGAGGTGCTCGGCGAGGCCGTCGACCTGCTCCAGGAGATCAAGGACGACACCGACGCCGCCGGCGACCCGCCGCTGCTGGCCGCGATCGCCGACGGCACGTTCGGCCTGATGAAGCGCCCCGCCGACAAGGGCAAGGGCCTCGACGGCGTGGCCCGCAAGGCGGGCGACTACTACAACCCCGCGACCGAGATCCTGGAGGGTTCGTGACCCTGATCCGCCCCTACGGCGACACCACCGGCGACGGCATGGTGCAGCTCTCGTTCACGCTCCCGATCGAGCACTCCAAGGTGGCCGAGGGCGCCGCGGTGCAGCTCGCCAACAAGATGGGCATGGACCCGGCGCTCGTCGTGCACGCCAAGCCGATGGGGGAGGGCTTCACCTTCTTCGTCGTCTACGGCCGGGTCAACCACCTCGTCGACCCCAGCACCGTCGAGGTGGTCGAGCGCGACTACCCGCTGCTGACGCCCAAGGAGGCGAACGCCGCGATCAAGCGCTCGCTGCGCCGCCGACTCACGGTGGTGGGGGCCTGCATCGGTACCGACGCCCACACGGTCGGCATCGACGCGATCCTCAACATCAAGGGCTTCGCGGGGGAGAAGGGCCTCGAGTACTACCGCGAGCTCAAGGTCGTGAACCTCGGCGCCCAGGTCTCGGTCCCCCAGCTCGTCGAGGCAGCCCGCGAGGAGAGGGCCGACGCGGTCCTCGTCTCGCAGGTCGTCACCCAGCGCGACGCGCACCTGCTCAACACCCGCGAGATGTCCGCGGCCTTCCGCGAGGCGTACCCGGCCGCCACGCGACCCCTGCTGGTCGTCGGCGGGCCGCGCTTCGACGAGACCATGGCCGAGGAGCTCGGCGTGGACCGCGTCTTCAGCCGCGGCACCACGCCCGGCGAGGTGGCGTCCTTCATCGTCCACCGGCTCACCCAGGAGAAGGCCTCATGACCGGCACCCAACCGTCCGGGGGCCGCGTCGGCACCGTCGTCACCCACCGCCGCTACGTGCCCTACTCCCACGCCCACTACGCCGGCAACCTGGTCGACGGGGCCTACAGCCTCGGCCTCTTCGGGGACGTGGCGACCGAGATGTGCATCCTCCTCGACGGCGACGAGGGCCTCTTCGCGTCCTACTCCGACGTCCAGTTCAGGGCCCCGGTGCGGGCCGGTGACATCGTGGAGATCACCGCGACCCTCGCCCGCGAGGGCACCCGGAGCAGGGTGATGGACTTCGAGGTCCGCGTCGTCGGACGGGGTGCGCCAACAGCCGACGCCCCCGGCGCCGCGGAGGTCCTCGACCCGCCGATCGTGGCCACCACCGCCACCGGCACCGTGGTCGTGCCACCGCGTCCCTGAGACCCGGACGCCCTGCCCTCGGCGTGTCCCGCTGCGACACGCCGCGACCGCCGAGATTTGTCTGACGAGTTTCTCCGCGAGCGCAGTCCGTTGACCTGCGAAAACGCACGTTTGCGCAGGTCAGACGCGTGTTGACACTCCCGGAGCCGGGAGGGATCGTTCCCCAGTCCGCCTGTGCAGCTCGCGGGTGGCACCTTCGGCAGAGGGGAGACGAGCGTGGGGTACGCGAAGCCAGCGATTCCCACCGTCCGCCGACCCGTCGACGGTGCCCCGCGGGGGCTGGATGCGGGAGGAACCTCGGGGCCTTAGACAACTTCGCGTGCTCGTCAGCCAGTCGGGCGCGCGTTGGTCCGAAGCCCCCTCGTTCCTCCCGCACCGCTGCAGGCGCCCGACCCCGCCTGCCGGGTCGTCGGCTACGGTCTGTCCGTGCCGCTGCGCTGCCTCCTCGCCCTCGTCGGCGGCCTCGTGCTCGCAGCGGCCTTCGAGCCGGTCGGGCACGCGTGGGTGATGCCGCCGGCGATCGCCGCACTCGTGCTCTCCGTACGCGGCCTGGCGCCGCGGCGGGCGTGGCTCCCCAGCCTGCTGTTCGGGATCGGGTTCATCTACGCGGTCATGGTCTGGATGCGGGCCGTCGGCACCGACGCGTGGCTGGCGATGTGCGCCATGGAGTCCGCGTTCTTCGTCCCGCTGGGGATCGGGCTCGCCTGGAGCATGCGCGTGCGCGCGTGGCCGGTGCTCGCCGCGCTGTGGTGGGTCGGCATCGAGACCTGGCGGAGCGGCTTCCCGTTCAGCGGCATGCCCTTCGGTCGCCTCGTGTTCGCCACCGCCGACACCCCGTGGGCCGACACCGTCCCGTGGATCGGGATGACCGGCACCAGCTTCCTCGTCGCGCTGACCGGCACCATGCTGGCCTGGCTGCTGCTCGAGGTGCGCTCACCCACGCGCACGGCGTACGCCGCCGTCGCCGGGCTCGTCGTCGTCACGCTCGGCCCCGCGCTGGTGTCGTACCCGCTCGAGCGCACCGGCACCGCGACCATCGCTGCGGTGCAGGGCGACGTCCCCGGCACCGGTCTCAACGTGCCGGCCGTGCACCGCGAGGTCACCGCCAACCACGTGCGGCTCACCCGCGAGCTGGCCGACGCGGTCGAGGCGGGGGAGCAGCAACGACCGGACTTCGTGGTGTGGCCGGAGAACTCCACCGCCGTGGACCCCTTCCTCGACACCGAGATCAACGGCGGCATCGTCGCCGCGTCGGACGCGATCGGGGTGCCGATCCTCGTCGGCGGCACCAACAGCAACCCGCTCGACGACACCCAGGTGCTCAACCAGGGCATCGTCTACCAGCCGGGCCTCGGCAGCGGGGACCGCTACACCAAGCGCAACCCGGTGCCCTACGGCGAGTACATCCCCTTCCGCGGGACCAGCTGGATGCCCTCGACCTACGGCCGGCTGACCGAGGTGCCGCGTGACATGGTCCGCGGCACCAGCCTGGAGCCGATCCGCGTCGGCGGGCACCTCGTGGCCGACGCCATCTGCTTCGACGTGGCCTACGACGACGGCCTGGCCGGGCAGGTCGCCCGCGGCGCCGAGCTCGTGACCGTGCAGACCAGCAACGCGATGTTCAGCCGCACCGGCCAGCTCGGGCAGCAGTTCGAGATCAGCCGGCTGCGGGCGCTGGAGACCGGGCGGTGGGTCGTGGTCGCGGCGATCAACGGCGTCTCGGGGGTCGTGCGCCCGGACGGCACCGTGGTCGCCTCGGCGCCCGCGCGCACCCAGGAGGTGCTGGTGGAGACCGTGGGCCTGAGCACCACGACCACCCCCGCCGTACGCCTCGGGGTCTGGCCCGCGCGACTCACGCTGATCTTCCTCGTCCTGCACACCACGGCCGTCGCCGTCACCTATCGTCGTCGCCGGTCGGGCAACCGCCCTGACCACCCATCCCTCCACCCCGTGGAGTCCCTGGAGCGAGGTACGCCCGCGTGAGTGTCGACGGACTCGGCCGCTGCGTCATGGTCATCCCGACCTACAACGAGGCGGACAACCTCGCGTGGATCGTCGCTCGGCTGCGCCAGGCCCAGCCAGGCGTCGACGTGCTGGTCGTGGACGACAACAGCCCGGACGGCACCGGCGGGCTCGCCGACGACCTCGCGGCCGCCGACCCCGCGATCAGCGTCGTGCACCGCACGGAGAAGGCCGGGCTCGGTGCGGCCTACCTCCACGGCTTCGACGTCGCGCTGCGCTCGGGGTACGACGTCATCGGGGAGATGGACGCCGACGGCTCGCACCAGCCCGAGCAGCTCGGGCGCCTTCTCGAGGCGCTGCAGGACGCCGACCTGGTCATCGGCTCGCGCTACGTCCCGGGCGGATCGGTGGTCAACTGGCCGCTCCAGCGCCTGCTGCTCTCGCGGGGCGGCAACCTGTACGTCCGGCTGCTGCTCGGGATCCGGGTGAAGGACGCGACGGCCGGCTACCGCCTGTTCCGCCGCACGACGCTGGAGGCGATCGACCTTGGCTCGGTGAGGTCTACTGGATACGTGTTCCAGACCGACCTCGCCTATCGCACCCTCGGCCGCGGTCTCCGGATCGCCGAGGTGCCGATCGACTTCGTCGAGCGTGAGCGCGGCGACTCCAAGATGAGCGGCCAGGTGGCCAGCGAGTCGCTGCGGAGGATCACCCGGTGGGGTCTGTCGGAGCGGCGCGCCCAGCTGCGGCGGCGCTGGAGCCGGGCATGACCCACCCGGCCGCACCACGTACGGGGCCACGCCGCAGGCGGTGGCTGCGGCCGGTGCTGGCCGTGGCGTTCGTGGTGGTGCCACTGGTCGAGATCTGGGTGATCCTCCAGGTGGGACAGCTGGTCGGACCCTGGTGGACGATCGCGCTCCTCGTGCTCGACAGCATGGTCGGGGCGTGGCTCATCAAGCGCGAGGGCGGCCGCGCGTGGCAGGCGCTGCGCGCCGCCCTGCAGAACGGCCGGATGCCCGCCCGCGAGATCGCGGACGGAGCGCTCATCCTGATCGGCGGCACGCTCATGCTGAGCCCGGGCTTCGTCCTCGACGTCGCCGGCATCCTGCTGATCCTACCGTTCACGCGCCCGGTGGCCCGGCGGCTGCTCACCACGGTCGTCGAGCGTCGTCTCGTGGCAGGGCCCGGCCTCGGCGGGCCCTTCGGTCCCGGGTTCGGGACCGGCTTCGGGCACCCCGGAGGTCCGTCCGGGGGCCCATCCGGAAATGACGGACGCCCCGGCCCCGGGCCCGGAGGCCCGGTGGTCCGGGGCGACGTCGTCGAGTGACGCGCCTCAGCTGACCTCTCGGCTCAGCTGACACGCTTCTTCTTGTTGGCGCGGTGCAGGTGCGCGGGACCGATCTCGCCGCCGCGCAGCAGCTCGAGGCGCTCCTTGAGGATGTCCTCGAGCTCCTTCTCCGAGCGCCGCTCCAGGAGCATGTCCCAGTGCGTACGGGCCGGCTTCTCGACCTTCTCCTCGGGCAGGATCCCCGCGGTGCTCAGGGCCTCGGCGCCGCAGCGCGGGCACTCCCACACGGCCGGGATGTCGGCCTCGACCGACATCGTGACCTCGAAGTCGTGCCCCTGCTTGCACCGGTAACCGACCTGCTGGCGAGCTGCGAACTCGATGCCGCGCTCGTCCTCGAAACTCTGGCCGCCGAGCCTCGCGCCACGCAGTGTGCGCTCCGCCACAGTGCCCACCTCCATTGGGTTGCTGACACCCGTTGTATTTTGTCGGGTCCTTTCCAGTACGACGAGCCAGACCGTGGTCCGTGACGCCGCTCGTGGCGACGCGGCTCGGCCGTACCGAAACTTCTACAGCCTTCAACGGTAGCGGGGTTGTCACAATTCCGCGGATTCGTGGGCGCAGGAACCACGCTCAGGCGAGACGAACTTCACCCCCAGGGGTGGAGCTCGCCTCGCGGACGACCCCGGGCAGGGGGCACACGGTCCTCAGATCACCGCTGGTACGTCGTTGCCGGCGTCGCGGATTCCCTTGGCCGTGTCGACCCGCATCAGCAGGAGTCCCCCGACGACGAAGAAGATGATCAGGGCGAAGATGGCCGGTCGGTAGGAGCCCGTGAACGTGTAGACCAGGCCGAAGACCAGGGTGCCGAACCACGACGTACCTCGCTCCATGGCGTGGTAGAAGCTGAAGAACTCGGCCTCCTTGCCGCGGGGGATCAGCAGCGAGAAGTAGGACCGGGCCAGCGCCTGGGTGCCGCCGAGCACCAGGCCGATCGCGGCGCCGAGGAGCAGGAGCGGGACCAGGGACTTCTCCGGGATGAACAGCCCGGCCGTCACGATGAGCATCCAGATCCCGAGCCCCCCGAGGATCGTGTTCTTGGCCCCGCGGGTCGCGGCGATGCGCCCGAAGAGCAGGGCACCGCCGACGGCGACGAACTGCACGAGGAGGTAGACGCCGAGCATGGTGCCCTGGGGGAATCCGAGCTCCTCGACGCCGTAGACGGACGCCTGGCTGATCACCGTCTGGATGCCGTCGTTGAAGAACAGGTACGCGAGCAGGAAGGTCAGTGCCACGGGGTAGTTGCGCAGCTCCTTCAGCGTGATCCAGAGCTGGCCGAAGCTGCGCTGCAGCACCCCGCCCTCGACCTGCTCCACGTCCACCGGCTGGTGGTTCTGCAGGCCACGGAAGGGGATGAAGGTGAAGGCCGCCCACCACACGGCCGCCGACAGGAGCGAGATGCGCACCGCCATGCCCTCGGTCAGGCCGAAGGTGTCGTGGAAGCTCACCAGGACGAAGTTGAGGGCCAGGAGCAGGCCACCACCCGCATAGCCGTAGGCCCAGCCCCGGGAGGAGACGCGGTCGCGGTCGGACTCGGTCGAGATGATCGGCAGGATCGAGTCGTTGACGACGGCCGAGGCCGCGAAGCACAGGTTGGCCAGGATGAAGGTGATCGCGCCGAACTGCCAGTTGTCGCCCGTCATGAAGAAGAGCAGGCCTGCGAAGAACGCGCCGCTCCAGGCGAAGCCCGCCAGCAGGTCCTTCTTGCGCGACGTGCGGTCGGCGACCGCGCCGAGGACCGGCAGGATGAGCGCCGAGACCAGGGTCGAGAAGGTGATGACGTACGCCGGGAGCGCACCCGGCGCGACGGACAGGCCCAGCACCGACACGCGGTCGCCGACCGCGGCCTCCTCGGCGATCGCGATGAGGTAGGGACCGAAGAGCACACCCGAGACCGTCGTCGCGAACGCGCTGTTCGCCCAGTCGTAGAAGTACCAGGCTCGTTGCTCCTTGGCCTGCGCCAGGGGCTTCACGTTGGCGATCCCGCCGCCTGTCTCGCTCATGCCTGTTCCTCCACGGGGCCGTTCCACTGTCCGCGGGCGCGGAGCACGTCCCTGAGTATGTCCGTGCGATCGGTCATGATGCCGTCGACACCACGGTCGAGGAGGGTGTTCATCTCGATCGGGTCGTCGACCGTCCACACGTGCACCTGCACGCCTGCCGCACGCGCGCGCCGTACGAGCCCCGCGGAGGCCACGAGCAGGCGGCCCTGGCGGTGCGGGACCTGCAGGGCCACCGGGCGTCCGCCGGTGAGCCACCGGGCCAGACGAGCGCTGGGGGAGAGGACGAACGCGGCGACCTCGAGCGGGTGTGCGGACGTCGCGACCCGTCCCCGGGTGCGCCGGCGGAACGCCGCCATCCGCCGGGCGGAGAACGACCCGACCAGCAGCCGGTCCCACGCGTCGCGCTCCTCGACGAAGGCGGCGAGTGCCTCGACCGCCCCGGCCGACTTGAGGTCGATGTTGAAGCGGGCGTGCGGGAACGCGTCGAAGAGCTGGGCCAGCGTCGGCACCCGCTCACGACCACCGATCAGCGCCTGCTGCACCTCGGCGTACGTCGTGTCGCTGATCTGGCCGGTGCGGTCGGTGACCCGGTCGAGGACCGTGTCGTGGAAGGCGAGCAGGACCCCGTCACTGGTGACGTGGACGTCGGTCTCGAGGTAGGTGTAGCCGAGCTCCACGGCGTGGGCGAACGCGGCCAGCGTGTTCTCCAGGCCCTCGATGTCGGGGTGGTACGCCCCGCCGCGGTGGGCGAACGCCAGGGGACGGGGCGCGTCGAGGTAGGCCGATCTGGACGGGGCCGGTGAGTTCACGCGAGAAGTATGGGGTGCAGCGGTACCGTCGGAGGATGGAGAGCATGACGTGTCCCCGATGTGGCGTCGAGATGGATGAGAAGACCCTCGGCGAGGCGACGGTCAACCAGTGCCCCGAGGGGCACGGAGTGTTCCTGGCGCGCGCCGACCTGGGCCTGCTGATCGAGGCGGAGAACGACTGGCACCGCAACGCCGGCCAGCACACGGCCCCGCTGCCGCGGATCACCGCCGACATGACGGCCCCGCCCAACGTCGGCAAGGTGTCGCGGGCGTGGGTGGAGACGCTGTTCGGTTGAGCAGTCGACCGCGAGGAACGAGCGGACGACGTCGCTCGACCAGGTCGGGTGACACCGCGCCACCGGGACGGCGGACGGCCTAGATGTCCCGGAAGGTCTCGATGTTGGCGCCGAGCTCGTTGAGCCGCTCGGCGAGGTCCTCGTAGCCCCGGTGGATGACGTAGGTCGAGCGCAGCACGCTGCGGCCCTTGGAGGCGAGCATCGCGATGAGCAGCACGACCGCGGGTCGCAGGGCGGGCGGGCAGACGATCTCCGCGCCCGAGAAGTGGGTCGGGCCCTCCACCAGCACCCGGTGCGGGTCGAGGAGCTTGACCTGCGCGCCCAGCTTGTTGAGCTCGGTGAGGTAGATCGCGCGGTTCTCGTAGACCCAGTCGTGCAGCAGGGTCTGTCCCTCGGCCACCGCCGCGATGACCGCGAAGAAGGGCAGGTTGTCGATGTTGAGGCCGGGGAACGGCATCGGGTGGATCTTGTCGAGCGGGGCGCGCAGGTCGGAGGGGTGCGTCGTGATGTCGACCAGGCGCGTCTCGCCGTTGAGCGCGACGTACTCCGCCGAGCGGTCGTAGCGGAAGCCCATCTCCTCGAGCGTGGCGAGCTCGATCTCGAGGAACTCGATCGGCGCCCGGCGGATGACGATCGAGGACCTGGTGACGATGGCGGCCGCGAGCAGCGACATGGCCTCGATCGGGTCCTCGGAGGGCGCGTAGTCGACGTCGACGTCGATGGAGGCGCGGCCGGTCACCCGGAGCGTGGTGGTGCCGATGCCCTCCACGTCGACACCGAGCTTGCGGAGGTAGAAGCACAGGTCCTGGACCATGTAGTTGGACGAGGCGTTGCGGATCACGGTGGTGCCCGGGTGCAGGGCGGCGGCCATGAGCGCGTTCTCGGTGACCGTGTCGCCCCGCTCGGTGAGCACGATGGGCCGTTCCGGCTCGATGGCTCGGTTGACGCTCGCGTGGTAGGCGCCGTCGGTGGCCTTGACGTCGAGGCCGAACGGACGCAGTGCCGACATGTGCGGCTCCACGGTGCGCTCGCCGAGGTTGCAGCCGCCGGCGTAGGGGAGCTCGAACTCGTCGTAGCGGTGGAGGAGCGGGCCCAGGAACATGATGACCGAGCGGGTACGACGCGCGGCGGCCTCGTCGATCGAGGCGAGGTCGAGGTCGGCGGGCGGCACGATCTCGAGGTCGTTGTCGTCGTTGAGCCAGCGGGTGGCCACGCCGAGGGAGTTGAGCACCTCGAGCAGGCGGTTGACCTCCTCGATGCGCGCGACCTTGCGCAGCGTCGTACGGCCCTTGTTGAGCAGCGACGCGCACAGGAGCGCGACACCGGCGTTCTTGGACGTCTTGACGTCGATGGACCCGGAGAGGGTGGTCGGGCCGTCGACCCGCAGGTGGGTGGGGCCGGCCCCCAGCGCGACGATCTCGGAGTCGAGCGCGGCGCCGATGCGGGCGAGCATCTCGAGGGAGAGGTTCTGGTGACCCTTCTCGATGCGGTTGATCGCACTCTGGCTCGTGCCGAGCAGCTCGGCGAGCTGGTGCTGGGTGAGCCCGCGGTGCTTGCGGGCGTCGCGGATGAGGTTGCCGATGCGACCCTTGTAGTCAGCCATGGCGACAACGGTATCTCAGATATGAGATAACGCCATCTCGGCTCCTTCCCAGGGGTGTCGCGCACCCGTCCGGATTCGTGGGTACGTGACAGGATCCGGTCATGCGCGCAACCACCATCCACGCCCCCGGCGACATCCGCTTCGAGGACGTGCCGGATCCCCGCATCGAGGAGCCCACCGACGCGATCGTGAAGGTCGTCGCCGGGTGCATCTGCGGGTCCGACCTCTGGCCCTACCGCGGCGAGAACGACGTCACCGCCGGCGCGACGATCGGCCACGAGTGCGTCGGCGTCGTCGAGGAGGTCGGCTCGGAGGTGAGCACGACCAAGGTGGGCGACTTCGTCATCGTGCCGTTCTGCCACTGCGACAACACCTGCGCGCACTGCCGGGCCGGGGTGCAGTCGGCGTGCGTCGACCTCGGGTTCACCCAGAGCGGGCAGGGGGAGTACGCCCGGGTGACGCAGGCCGACGGCAGCCTGGTGGCGACGGACGGGATGCCCGACGAGCAGCTGATTCCCTCGCTGCTCGCCCTCACCGACGTGATGGCCACCGGATGGCACGCGGCGGTCGCAGCCGGGGTCCGGCCCGGGCACACAGTGGTCGTCGTCGGCGACGGAGCCGTCGGTCTCAGCGGAGTGCTCGCCGCCTCCCAGATGGGTGCCGAGCGGGTGATCGCGATGTCGCGCCACCAGCCGCGCCAGGAGATCGCCCGCGCGTTCGGTGCGACGGACGTCGTCGCCGAGCGCGGCGAGGAGGGCGAGGCCCGCATCGCCGACCTGACCGACGGCATCGGGGCGGACGCCGTGCTGGAGTGCGTCGGCACCGACGGGGCCATGAAGACGGCTTTCACCGTCGCCCGGCCCGGGTCGACGGTCGGCTTCGTCGGCGTGCCGCACGGCGTCGAGCTGCCGGTGCGCCGGATGTTCCAGAAGAACGTCGGGCTCGCAGGCGGCATGGCGCCGGTGCGCCGCTACCTGCCCGACCTGCTCGAGCGGGTGCTGTCCGGCACGATCGACCCCGGCAAGGTCTTCGACCTCACGCTGCCGATGGCCCAGGCCGCCGAGGGCTACCGGGCGATGGACGAGCGCCGCGCGATCAAGGTCCTCCTCCAGCCATGAGCGACCGGGGGAGGGGACCCGAGGACCGGCTGCGCCTGGGCCCGCTGCTGCGCTACGTCGACGACACCTCGGCCGCCGTGTGGGTCGAGACCGAGGACCCGGCCGACGTGACCGTCAACCGGGGCGACACCTCGGCCAGCGCCCGTACGTTCACCGTCCACGGCCACCACTACGCACTGGTCGAGCTCGACGGCCTGGCGCCCGGCACCACCGAGCCCTACACGGTGTCGGTCGACGACGAGCAGGTGTGGCCGCCCGCCGGCTCACCGTTCCCGCCGCCCGTGATCGCCACGCTGGAGCCCGGTCGACCGCTGCGGATGGCCTTCGGCTCCTGCCGCACGTCGTTCACCCACGACGAGAAGGGCAACCGCACCCACGGCGTCGACGCGCTGCGAGCCTGGGCGCTGCGCACCGCCGACCAGGTCGACCCCGCCGACACCGACGACCCGGACCTCGCCCCCGACCGGCTGCCGGACCTGGTGCTCTTCCTCGGCGACCAGGTCTACGCCGACGAGACCACCGACGAGATGAAGGCGTTCATCGAGTCGCGCCGCGACATCGACGAGCCGCCCTGGACCGAGCTGCAGGACTACGAGGAGTACGCCCACCTCTACCGGCTGGCATGGTCCGACCCGGCCAACCGCTGGCTCCTGTCCACGGTGCCGAGCGCGATGATCTTCGACGACCACGACATCCGCGACGACTGGAACACCTCGCTCGACTGGCGTCGCGAGATGGAGGCCACGTCGTGGTGGCACGGACGCATCGTCGCCGGCCTCGCGTCCTACTGGGTCTACCAGCACCTCGGCAACATGTCGCCGGCCGAGCGCGAGCGCGACGAGGTCTACGTCGCCGTGCGCGCGCACCGCGGGCACGACGAGCACGACCTCGGTCCTCTCATCGACGCCTTCGCAGCCCGCGTCGACCAGGAGCCGCAGACCTACCGCTGGAGCTACACCCGCGACTTCGACACCCAGGCCCGGCTCGTCGTCGTCGACTCGCGGGCAGCCCGCCAGCTCGACCCCGACAACCGGGCGATGCTCGACCCGGACGAGGCGGCCTGGCTCGACGAGCAGCTGCGCGGCGACGTCGACCACCTGCTGATCGGCACATCCCTGCCGTTCCTGCTCGCCCGCGGGCTGCACCACCTGGAGGCCTTCAGCGAGGCGCTCGCCCAGGGCGCGTGGGGCGAGCGCGGTGGCGCGATCGGCGAGAAGCTGCGCCAGGTGGTCGACCTCGAGCACTGGGGCGCGTTCCAGAACAGCTTCCAGGAGGTCGCGCGCCAGGCCATGGAGGTCGCCGCGGGCAAGCGGGGGAGGGCTCCCTCGACGGTGACCTTCCTGTCGGGCGACGTCCACCACAGCTACGTCAGCGAGGCACGGCCGGCCCACGGGCGACCGCCCCTGCAGTCGACGATCCTGCAGGCCGTCTGCTCACCGATCCGCAACCCGCTCTCGCGCAACATGCGCTTCGCGACGGCGGTGCTGTCCTACGGCGTCGCCGGTCCCGTCGGGCGGCTGGCGTCGAGGTCGACCCGCGTGCCGGACGCGCCGCTCACCTGGACGTACGCCGAGGGGCCGTGGTTCGACAACAACCTGGCGTTCCTCCGGCTCAACGGCCCGAGCCTGAAGATGTGGTGGGCGACGGGCGAGGTCATCGACGACCACGAGCGCCCCCGGCTCGCCAAGGTCGCGAGCTACGAGCTCGACGAGCAGGGCCGCCCTCCCGCGCACGACAAGGTGCACGAGCGCCTGGCCCGCGGGCTGCGCCGGCGCTACCGCGACAAGGTCAAGGACCGGGTCAGACAGCGCTGAGCAGGCGGTCGCGGCCGCGCGCGCAGTCGCAGGTGTCCGAGCACGGCAGGTAGGTGTGCAGCGCGTGGCCGCAGCCGGTGCACGGCAGGTCGTGCGAGAGGTGGACCGAGCTGGTCTCGACGGTGTCCCACATGGGGCGTCCTCCTTCCTGCCTCGAGCGGTCGGTCGGCGGTTGCCGACCCGTTGCTTCCTTGACGTCGAGGGTCGCACCGGATGACGCCGCTCCGGCGCACAACCCGCCCGGTATGCCCGATCTGGGGCAGGAATGACCCGTTCGGGCCATCCGCGCGTGACCCGTCCGACCCCGCTG
Organism: Nocardioides ganghwensis; assembly: GCF_014779655.1. Classification (GTDB taxonomy): domain Bacteria; phylum Actinomycetota; class Actinomycetes; order Propionibacteriales; family Nocardioidaceae; genus Nocardioides; species Nocardioides ganghwensis. The sequence goes on along the minus strand of NZ_JACXYX010000008.1, from coordinate 95,022 downwards.
GAGCCGTCCTAGGATCACCGCCATGGCCGCCCCCGCGCACGACCTCACGCCGCAACAGGCCAGGCGCATCGCCGTAGGCGCGCAGCTGCTCACCGCCGACCGCCCCGACGACGTGCTGGACACCGTCCGGCACCTCGGGTTCCTCCAGGTCGACCTGACCCGGGTGGTCGCCCAGCACGCCGACCTCGCCCTGTGGTCCCGGCTCGGGAGCGCGTACGAGCCCGAGGACCTCGAGGAGCTCGTCGGCGACGGTGCCCTCGTCGAGCTCAAGGCGATGCTGCGGCCCAGCGAGGACGTCGCGCTGTTCCGAGCGGACATGGACGCGTGGCCGGGCGAGCCGCCGCTGAAGGAGTGGCAGGAGGACGTGCGCGACTGGGTCGCCGTCAACGACGGCTGCCGGCGCGAGATCCTCGCGCTGCTGCGGTCGGAGGGGCCGACCGCCGCGCGCGACCTGCCGGACAGCTGCGAGGTGCCGTGGCGCTCGACCGGGTGGACCAACGACAAGAACGTCATGAAGCTCCTCGAGTGCCTGGAGTCGCGCGGCGAGGTGGCGGTCGCCTCCCGGGAGGGCCGTGAGCGGCGCTGGGACCTCGCCGAGCGTGTCCACCCGGGGGACCCCGCCGTCCCGGCCGAGGAGGCGCACCGCATCCTGGCCGGGCGCCGGCTGCGGGCCCTCGGCATCGCCCGACCACGCGCGCTGGAGGCCTGGGACGAGCCGTACGACGTGCGTGACACGGGTGAGCCGGCGCGCATCGACGGCGTACGGGGGCTGTGGCGGGTGGACCCCGACCGGCTCGCCGACCTGACGGACTTCGCGGGCCGTACGGCGGTCCTGTCGCCCCTGGACCGGCTCGTCTTCGACCGCAAGCGGATGGAGGACGTCTTCGGCTTCGACTACCAGCTGGAGATGTACAAGCCCGCGGCGACGCGCAGGTGGGGCTACTGGGCGATGCCCGTGCTCGACGGCGACGAGCTCGTCGGCAAGGTCGACGCCACCGCGGACCGCGAGGGCGGGGTGCTCGTCGTCGACGCGGTCCACGAGGACGGCGACTGGTCGGCCGCACGCCGCCGTCGGGTGCACGCTGAGCTCGACGCGCTGGGGGAGTGGCTGGGGCTCGAGGTCGTACGCCCCTGACCGGCGGCCGGCGTCGTGACGCTGGGCTGGTACGTCATGGTGGGCGGCTGCCCGGGCGACCACCTGCCGTGACGTTCGTGGTGCGCCTGGACCAGGTGCCGCTGACCCGGCCGCGGCCGGCCGTACGGCCTGTCTGACAGGCCGTACGCTCACCCGCGCCGCAGCACGGCGAGGTCGAAGGTCTCCACCGAGTCACCGATCGTCCCGCTCAGGCGCGGCCCACCGCCCAGCGGCGTCCCCACGATCCGGGCGACCGCGATCTCCACGGGCCCGGCGGACACGACGGTGACCGCGCCGTCGGCGGAGACCTCGTCGGTCACGGCGTCGATGCCGGCGACGACGGGGGCCGCGTCGTCGCTGCCGCTCCCGCGGACCTGCATCCGGGCGGGGACGTCGATGCGTTCCCCGTCGTCGCCGACGAGGAACATCTGCGACTGACGCGCGCCGGCGACGATCGCCGCGGCCAAGGTCGAGGCCCAGACGGGGTCACCGCAGCCGTCGTAGACCCAGCGCTCACCGAGCACGGAGTGGTCGGTGGTGGTGATGAGGTGCTCGTCCGCACCCGCCAGGGGCTCCGCCCGGTAGGTCAGCGGCGTCTGGAACAGGGTGCCGTCGTCGGCACGCCAGAGGATGGTCTCGACGCCGACCTCGCCGTCGGGATCGTCGTAGCGGTACTCCGCGACCTTCTCGGCGATCGTCCGACCGACGGCCCACGCGCGGCTCGGCAGCCACCCCTCGACGATCTCCTGCTTGGACGGGGTGAGCGTGGCGCGGTGGACGATTCCCATGCCGCGAGCCTAGGACGCAGCGAAGCCCAGCGCCTCGGCCAGCCGCTCCGGTTCGGCCACGGCCAGCGTCGCGCCGGGGTGGGTGATCGTGGCAGTGGGGTCGATGGCGGGGACCGGCTCATGGAAGGTGAGGCACAGTGCGGCGTCCCCGTTGGTGGTCATCGAGATGCCGCGGTCGCTGAAGGACAGGTGCGGCGGCCCGGCGGTCTTCACGAACGAGAACCCGCCGGTGACCTCCGCCGAGGCGATGTTGTCGCGCGGGGTCGCCAGGCGCCACGGGCCGTAGCGGACGTACAGCCAGCGCGGACCGACCTCGACGGTCGTGGTGCCGGGCCGGATCCCGAACGGGCGGGCCGCGAGGGCGTACGCCGGGGCGAACGCGAAGTCGAACGACTGCACCGCCTCGGGGGTCCCGCCGGCACCGCCCGGCGTGCTCACCAGGCGCCGCAGCGCGATCCCCGCCGGCACGCGATAGGGCTGCACCAGGGTCGCTGCCGGAGGGTGGACGCGCAGCAGCACCCGGGTCCCGCCGCCCGGAGCGGGGAGCACGTGGTGGTCCATCCCCACCGTGGCCGGGCCGCGGCCGACCTCCCACGTCCACGAGCGCAGGCCGGCGTCGAGGTCCGTGATGCGGAAGTCCACCGCCACGCCCGCAGGTCCGTGGACGCGCCCGGTCGCCCCCACGGCCAGCACCGTCGCGTCGGTCTGGACGGCGCGGATCTGCGGGGCCCAGACCGGCCACTCGGCGGGGTCGGTGAACCGGCGCCACACCTCGTCGGGGTGGGCCGGACCGTACGCCTCGACGAGCACCTCAGGCCTCCTGCTGCCGGCTGGTCAGAGGATGACGGTGTCGTTGTCGCCCAGGTCGGGCTGGTCGTCGCCGACCAGGCCCTTGGCGAGCTGGATGGCCGCCTTGACCTTGCCCGGGGACTCCCAGTACTCCGCGGTCGCACCGTCGACCTCGAGCAGCACGTTGGACGGGTCGTCGGGCCCGCCGGACATGAACGCCCCCGCCGAGGCGTCCCACAGCTCCTCGAGCTTGCGGCGGTCGTGGCTCACCCGGGCCGTGCCCGACAACGACACCCATCCGGCCTTGCTGGAGTAGGCGACGTTGACGCGGGGGTCGGCCTCGATCGACCGGACCTTGTCGGTGTCGCGCTCGGTGATGAACCACGTCGTCCCCGGCTCGTCGAAGTCCTGCGTGCCCATCGGCGTCGAGACCAGCGCTCCCTGCAACGAGACGTAGGTGAGGACCGCGATGTCGGTGTCCTTCATGATCTCGGCGACGGTGCCGAGCTGGTCGTCGTGGGTCGTCATGCCCTCGACGATGGCACGCCGGCCCCAGCCCCTGCCTCATCCACCGGGGCGGTCGGTCACGTCCGGCCCCCGAGCCGCGTCGTACTGGCAGGATGGCCCCGCCACGGGAGGAGACGCAGCATGGCGACCAGCACGACGAGCAGCACGACGAGCAGCAGCACCACCACCACGGGACACCCCGCCGACGACCACGCGCTGATCCGGGTCGAGGGTGCTCGCGAGAACAACCTCAAGAACGTCAGCGTGGAGCTGCCCAAGCGGCGCCTGACCGTCTTCACGGGAGTGTCGGGGTCCGGCAAGAGCTCGCTGGTCTTCGCGACGATCGCCGCCGAGTCGCAGCGGATGATCAACGAGACCTACAGCGCGTTCGTCCAGGGCTTCATGCCCACCCTGTCGCGGCCGGACGTGGACCACCTCGAGGGGCTGACGACGGCGATCATCGTCGACCAGGAGCGGATGGGAGCGAACCCGCGCTCGACCGTCGGCACCGCCACCGACGCCAACTCGTTGCTGCGGATCCTCTTCAGCCGGCTCGGGGACCCGTACGTCGGGCCGCCCACGGCGTACTCCTTCAACGTCCCGACCCGCAAGGCGAGCGGGATGATGACCACCGAGAAGGGCGGCCGGACCGAGCGCCGGATCGCCAAGCAGGAGGTCTACCTCGGCGGGATGTGCCCGCGCTGCGAGGGCATGGGCAAGGTCAACGACATCGACCGCACGGCGCTCTACGACGAGGACAAGTCGCTGTCCGAGGGTGCGCTGACGGTGCCCGGCTACTCGATGGACGGGTGGTACGGGCGGCTGTTCGAGGGCATGGGCCTGCCGATGGACAAGCCGATCAGGTCCTTCACCAAGAAGCAGCTCGAGACGATGCTGTGGGCCGAGCCCACCAAGATCAAGGTCGAGGGCGTCAACCTGACCTTCAACGGCATCATCCCGCAGATCCAGAAGTCCATGCTGTCCAAGGACCCCGAGGCGATGCAGCCGCACATCCGGCGCTTCGTCGAGCGGGCGGTGACGTTCCAGACCTGCCCCGACTGCGAGGGCACGCGGCTCACGCCCGAGGCCCGCTCCTCGCGGATCAAGGGCAAGTCGATCGCCGACCTCTGCGAGATGCAGATCAGCGACCTCGCCGACTGGGTGCGCGAGCTGGAGGAGCCCTCCGTCGCGCCCCTGCTGAAGGGACTCCAGCACCTGCTCGACTCGTTCTCCGAGATCGGCCTGGGCTACCTGTCGCTGGACCGGCCGGCCGGCACCCTGTCCGGCGGCGAGGCGCAGCGCACCAAGATGATCCGCCACCTCGGGTCCTCGCTGACCGACGTGACCTACGTCTTCGACGAGCCCACGATCGGCCTGCACCCGCACGACATCGAGCGGATGAACAACCTGCTCCTCCAGCTGCGCGACAAGGGCAACACCGTGCTCGTCGTCGAGCACAAGCCCGAGACGATCCAGATCGCGGACCACGTCGTCGACATCGGCCCCGCCGCCGGCGCCGCGGGCGGCGAGATCTGCTTCGAGGGCGACGTCGACGGTCTGCGCTCGAGCGGCACCGTCACCGGCAAACACCTCGACGACCGCGCGCGCCTCAAGGAGTCCGTACGCAGTGCGACAGGTGTGATGGAGGTGCGCGGTGCCTCGACGCACAACCTCAAGGACGTCGACGTCGACGTGCCGCTCGGGCTGCTGACCGTCGTCACCGGGGTGGCGGGCTCCGGCAAGAGCTCGTTGATCCACGGCTCGCTGGCGGGCCGTGACGAGGTCATCGTGATCGACCAGGGCGCGATCAAGGGCTCGCGCCGCAGCAACCCGTCGACCTACACCGGTCTCCTCGAGCCGATCCGCAAGGCCTTCGCCAAGGCCAACGGCGTCAAGCCGGCGCTCTTCAGCTCCAACTCCGAGGGCGCGTGCCCGACGTGCAACGGCGCAGGCGTGATCTTCACCGAGCTCGGACCGATGGCGACCGTCGAGTCGCCCTGCGAGGAGTGCGAGGGCCGCCGGTTCAGGGCGGAGGTCCTCGAGCACACCCTCGGCGGCAAGGACATCGCCGAGGTGCACGAGATGTCGGTGGTCGAGGCCCTCGCCCACTTCGGCGAGGGCGAGGCGAGGATCCCGGCCGCGGTCAAGATCCTCGAGCGGCTCGCCGACGTCGGCCTCGGCTACCTCTCGCTCGGCCAGCCCCTGACCACCCTCTCGGGCGGCGAGCGCCAGCGGCTCAAGCTCGCCACACAGATGGGGGAGAAGGGCGACGTCTACATCCTCGACGAGCCCACCACCGGCCTCCACCTCGCCGACGTCGAGAACCTGCTCGGCCTGCTCGACCGCCTCGTCGACTCCGGCAAGTCGGTGATCGTCATCGAGCACCACCAGGCGGTGATGGCGCACGCGGACTGGATCATCGACCTCGGCCCCGGTGCCGGGCACGACGGCGGCACGGTCGTCTTCCAGGGCCCGCCGGCCGAGATGGTCGCGGCCGACGAGCCGACGCTGACCGCCCGGCACCTCGCCGCCTACGTCGGCGCATGATGCTGCTCCTGCACGGCCTCGGCGCCACCGGCGGCGTCTGGCGCGGACTGACCGGGGCGTATGACGGGCCCGCGCTGGCACCCGACCTGCCCGGGCACGGCACCGCCGCCTGGACGACGACGTACTCCTTCGCGGCGCACGCCGCGGCGGTGCTCCCGCTGCTCGAGCGATTCGAGGCACCCGTGCCGGTGCTCGGCCACTCCATGGGCGGCGTCGTCGCGCTGGAGCTCGCGCGCCTCGCCCCCAGACGGGTGGAGCGGGTCGTCGCGGTCGGGGTCAAGGTCTCCTGGCCCCCGGAGGACGCCGCCCGCGCGCAGGCGATGGCGGCACGGCCGGCGGCGACGTACGACTCCAGGACCGAAGCCGTCGACCGGTTCCTTCGGGTCTCGGGGCTGGCGGGGCTCGTGGACGCCGCCGACCCGATGCTCGACGACGCCGTCGTGGACCGGGAGGCCGAGGGGGAGGGGAGCGGGTGGCGACTGGCCCAGGACCCCCGCACCTTCGGCGTCGGCGTCCCCGACATGGTCGGGCTCCTGGCCTCCGTCTCCTGCCCGGTGGTCCTCGCCCGCGGCGAGCACGACCCGATGGTGTCGCACGACGACCTCGCCGCGCTGGTGCCCGACCCGGTCACGCTGACCGGCCTCGGCCACAACGCGCACGTCGAGGACCCCACCGCCGTCCTGGCGTTGCCCTGACCGGGCCCCGGTCGCAGGGCTCCCCGACGCAGGGGACCTATGGCTCTGGACACCCCTCGCCTCGAGGCGTGGACTGGTGCCGAGACAGGAGGTGACCCACCATGAGGCTTCCGCGATGGCTCTTCGGACGCCGACGTTCCGTGGCGAGGCGCCCGGAGTGCGGCAAGGCGTGCGTCCCGGAGTCGTACTGCGAGTACTGCGGCTACGACCTGGTCGAGAGGTCGCGCGCAGACGTGAGCCGGTTCAAGCCGCCGGCGTGAGCGGTCAGCCCTGGCAGACGGGGCACCAGAACAGCCGCCTGGCGGCGACCAGCGCGTCCTGGACGGGGGTGCCGCAGAGCCGGCACGGGAGCGCGGCGCGGCCGTAGACGTAGTGGGCGTCGACCCGTCGCGGCCTGCCGGAAGGGCGCTCGCGGTCCTCGGCGTACGTGGTGACGATGCGGCCGGCGCGCACGCCGGCACGCAGGAGCAGGACGAGGTCGTCCCACACGGCTCGAAGCTGGGCGGCGACGTGCTCACGCCCCGGTCGGTGGGGGTCGAGCCGCTGCCGGAACAGCACCTCGGCGCGATAGACGTTGCCGACCCCCGCCACCACGGACTGGTCCATCAGCAGGGTGGCGATCGGTGCCCTGCTGCGCAGCACCCGGGCCACGAAGGCCTCGGCGTCGGGCCGGCGGCGGAGCGGGTCTGGCCCGAGCCGCGCCAGCACCGCCGCGCGCTCGGCGTCGGTGAGGACCTCGCAGGCCGTCGGCCCGCGCAGCTCGAACCAGTGGCCCTCCCCGAGCAGACGCAGGCGGAGGGCTCCACGCGGTGGAGGAGCGGGCAGGACGCCGTCGCGGAACTTGCCGTAGAGCCCGAGGTGCACGTGCAGCCACAGGTCGTCGTAGCGGTGGAAGAGGTGCTTGCCCCACGCGTCGGTCGCACCGAGCACCCGACCGTCGAGGACGCGCGCGCCGTCCTCGAAGCGGCCCTGCGGGCTGTCCGCGGTCACCCGCTGACCGGCGAGCAGGCGGGCGTGACGACGGGCGAGTCGGTGGATGGTGTGTCCCTCTGGCACGCCCCGATCGTCGCCGACGGCTCCAACCTGCGAGCATCTCTGCATGGGCCGCACCGACCTTCGTTCCGTCCTCGCCGAACGTCCCGTCGTCCTCGACGGCGGGCTGGCCACGCTGCTGGAGCAGCACGGCCACGACCTGTCGAGCCACCTGTGGTCGGCCCGCCTGCTGCGCGACGACCCGCGCGCGATCGAGGCCGCCCACCGTGAGTTCTTCGCCGCCGGCGCCGAGGTGGCGACCACCGCGTCCTACCAGGTGTCCTTCGAGGGCTTCGGCGCCGCCGGCGTGGGCCGCGACGAGGTCGAGGCGCTGCTGCGGCGCGGCGTCGAGCTGGCCGCGGCGGCCCGCGACGCCGTCGCGCCCGGCGGCTGGGTGGCGGCCTCGGTCGGTCCGTACGGCGCGGTGCTGGCCGACGGCTCGGAGTACCGCGGCGACTACGGCCTCGACGTCGCGGGACTGCGTGCCTTCCACCGACCGCGCCTCGACGTCCTGGCCACCACCGTGGGGGCCGGTGCGGAGGTGCTCGCCGTCGAGACGATCCCGTGCCTGGCCGAGGTCGAGGCCGTGCTGGCCGAGCTCGACGGCAGCGGCGTGCCCGCGTGGCTGTCGCTGTCCGCCGCGGACGGCCGCACGCGGGCCGGCGAGCCGCTCGAGGAGGCCTTCGCGATGGCGGCCGACGTCTCCGAGGTGATCGCCGTGGGGGTCAACTGCACGACCCCTGCCGACGCAGGTGCGGCCGTCCCCCAGGCCGGGACCTACGGACCGGCCGTCGTCTATCCCAACTCCGGGCAGTCCTGGAACGCCGTGACGCGGTCGTGGGAGGGCGCCTCCGCGTTCGACGCCGACGAGGTGTCAGCGTGGGTCTCAGCGGGCGCACGCCTGGTCGGCGGTTGCTGCCGGGTCGGCACCGACGACATCGCGTCGCTGCGTGCCACACTCGACGCGTGACCGATCCCGAACCCGCCCGGCCCCTCGTCGGCCAGGTGGTCACGGTCTTCCGCAACCGGCTGCGCGAGCCCGCGCGGGAGGCGTACGCCGTGGAGCTCGAGGTCGTGTCGGAGCTGGCGCGGTCGATGCCGGGCTTCGTCGAGACCAAGACGTTCGTCGCCGACGACGGCGAGCGCGCCACGATCGTGACCTTCGCCGATGCGGACGCCCACCGCGCCTGGCGTGACCACCCGCGCCACCGCGAGGCCCAGCGCCACGGCATCTCCGACTACTACACCGAGTACTCCATCGCGGTCGGCACCACGTCGTACGCCAGCACGTTCGCGCGGCCCGACGCCACGTCGTGACGCTCAACCGGTGAGGACGACGAGGCGCTGCGTGGCGCGCGTCATCGCCACGTAGCGGTCGACGGCTCCGGTGATCCCGTCGCCCCACGAGTCGGGGTCGACGAGCACGACGAGGTCGAACTCGAGCCCCTTCACGTGCTCCGGCGTCAACCACCGGACGCGGTCGAGGCCGTGCTGGTCGAGGTCACGCTGGTCGAGGAGAGCGCCCCGGCGCCCGTCACGCTGCCCGACGACCACCGCCGTCCCCTCGGCGTGCTCGTCGAGCCAGGACCGCAGGACGACCTCGAGATCGGCCACGGGGGAGCGGAGCACGGGGATCCCGCTCTCCCGGACCGAGGTCGGCACATTGGCACCGGGCAGCGCCGCGCGGATCACCGGCTCGGCCTCGGCCATCACCTCCGCGGGTGTGCGGTAGTTGATCGTCAGGGGAGCGACGGTCGCGTCCGGCAGCCCGACGCGCGCCAGCCGCTCGGTCCACGACTCGGTGAAGCCGTGGCGCGCCTGTGCCCGGTCGCCGACGATCGTGAAGCTGCGCGACGGGCAGCGTCGCAGGAGCATCTGCCACTCCGCGTCGGTGAGCTCCTGGGCCTCGTCGACGACGACGTGCGCGAACGGACCCGCCAGCCCGTCGGTGTCCGACGTCGGCAGGGCACCCGCGTCGACCAGTGCCGCCTGCAGGTCGTCGTGCACCAGCATCGACACCAGCCCGTCCCCGAACTCGTCGGCCCCGCTCTCGCGGGCCGTGGTCCGCAGGTCGTCGATCACCTCGCCCATCCGGGCGCGCTCACGGGCCTCGGCGGCCGCCGTACGCCGCCTGCGACGCGAGTCCTCCGGGTCGCCCAAGCGCAGCCGCGCGGCGTCGAGCAGCGGCAGGTCGGCGTACGTCCACGCGTCGGGGTCGTCGCGCCGGAGCGCGCGCACGTCGTCGGGCTCCAGCCACGGGGCGCAGTGGCGGAGGTAGGCGGGGACCGTCCAGAGGTCTCCGACGAGGTCGGTGTGCTCGATCAGCGGCCACGCCCGGTCGAAGGTGTCGCGCAGCCCTGCGTGCCGGTCGAGCACGCTGCGGAGCTGGTCGGGGGAGATGTCCTCGACGACGTCGGCAGCCTTGTCGAGCAGGATCGTCAGGACCGCGTCCCAGACGTCGTCGCGGGCGAGGTTGTGCGGAGTGCCGGGGTCGGGGGAGTCGAAGGCCTCGGCCCACTCGGCCGCCGTGATCGGGACGTCCGCCCATGGCGTCTCGACGAGGTACGACCCGGTGGGCGGCTCCTCGTAGATCGCCACCGCCGGCTCGATCGCCGCCACCATCCGCAGGTCGGCCTTGAGCGCGGCCACGCGGTCGTCGTCCTCGGCCCGGGCACCCGGCGACTCGGGAACGAGGTCACGCACCGTGCAGGTCCGCACCCCTTCCTCACCGAGGCTCGGCAGCACGTCGCCGACGTAGGCGAGGTAGGGCTCGTGCGGTCCGACGAACAGCACGCCGCCGCGCCGGTGGCCCAGCCGCGGGTCGGCGTAGAGCAGGTAGGCCGTGCGGTGCAGCGCGACGACCGTCTTGCCCGTCCCGGGACCACCGTCGACGACGAGCGCACCGGTCGAGCCGGCGCGGACGATGGCGTCCTGGTCGGCCTGGATCGTGCCGAGCACGTCGCGCATGCGGGGCGTACGGCTCCCGCCGAGCGTCGCGATGAACGCCGACTGGTCGTCGAGCGCCGCCGTGTGGCTCAGCGCCTCGTCGGTGAACGCCTCGTCCCAGTAGTCCACGATCCGGCCGTTGACCCAGCGGTAGCGTCTGCGGCTGACCAGGCCTTGGGGATGAGCGTGGGTGGCGGCGAAGAAGGGCTCGGCGGCCGGCGAGCGCCAGTCGACGAGCAGGCGGCGGCCGTCCGGTGCGGCGAGCCCGAAGCGGCCGATGTACGTCGGCTCGTCGCGGTCGGCGCGCACGATCCGGCCGAGGCACAGGTCGAGGTCGTAGCGACGCAGCGCGCGCAGGCGAGCGGACAGCCGGTGCACCTCCTGGTCGCGCTCGAGGGCGGCCGTGCCGTGGCGGGCGGTCGTCCGCCTGGTCTCGGCCAGGCTCGCCTCGAGCTCGGCGACGGCGTGCTCGAGGCTCGCACCGATGGCCCTGAAGTGATCGCGGTCGGCGTCGACCAGGGCGGGGTCGTTCTTGGCGGAGAGGGTGGCGGGGAGGGCGAACGGAGCGGTGTCCGGCTGGGTGTCCTGCGGCATCACGCCGTGAAGTGTGAGCGCTGACCGGGGCCTTGCGGCAAGCCCCCCGATGGCCTATACGTTGAGAGTGGAGGAAGCCGCGCAGTTCGCCTCCTCCGTCCCGATCCTCGACGCGATGGGCGTTCGGGTGCTCGAGGCCACATCGGGTCACGCGGTCGCGGAGCTGCCTCCCGAGCCCAACGTCAACCACTTCGGGGCCACCTACGCCGGGTCGCTCTACAGCCTCGCTGAGATGCTCGGCGGCGTCCTCGCGCTGGCCACCTTCGACCTTGACGGGGAGCTCGCCGGGTTCGTCCCGCTCGTCAAGGAGTCGACGATCCGGTTCCGCCGACCGGCACTGGGCGTCGTACGCGCCACCGCGTCCCTGGCCGACGCGGAGGTCGCTCGCGTTCGTTCGGACGCGCTGGCGACGGGCAAGGAGCTGATGCGTATCGCCCGCGCCAAGCACGACCTGGCGGCGGCAGAGGCCGTCGCGGTGCGCCGGGCCCGGATCCACGGGTTCTCGTGGGCCGAGATCGGCACCATGCTGGGCGTCAGCAAGCAGGCGATGCACAAGAAGTACGGCAAGTTCGCGTGAGCGCCCAGACGTTCCCGCGACGAACACGAATGAGTGGTTGCACTGGTTCGCCATCGTGGAGCATCCGAGTCACCAGATGACCTGGAAGCTCCACGATCTCGCCCTAGCGTCCCCGAGAGGGGTTCTTCAGGCGTCGCCATATCGCCGATAACTGACATTATGTCACTATGGCTGGATCGGAGGAGGATCAGCTCCCCTGCGGCTGTTCCTTGGTGAGGTGCAGCAACCACTGCCCGTCCCCGGTGTCGATCAGCGCATAGCGACGTACGCCGGCGCGACCGTGGAGCGAGAAGACCAGCCGACGCCCGTCCCGGTCGTGTTCCTCCCAGGTGCCGGTGTCGGCGACCGTCTTGTGCTCGTCCTCGAAGTCGACGTGGTCGAGGTCGTGGTCGTCGACGGCCACCGCGAGCCTGTCGTGCGCCGGGTCGTCCGGCAGGCCCTTGGGCACCGCCCAGCTGCGCAGGACGCCGTCCTCCTCGAGCCGCAGGTCGAAGTGCGGCCGGGGCTTGCGGTGGTCATGGAGCACGAACCGCGGCATGTCCTCACCGTACGTTGGACCCATGGCTGACATCCCGACCTACGACCTCAACGACGGCACGACCCTCCCGGCGATCGGCTTTGGCACCTATCCCCTGCGTGGCGAGGCCGGCACGAGCGCCATCGTCTCCGCCCTCGAGGCGGGCTACCGCCTCATCGACACCGCGGTGAACTACCAGAACGAGTTCGAGGTCGGCGAGGCGATCCGTCGCTCAGCCCTGCCCCGCGAGGAGGTCCTCGTAGCCAGCAAGATCCCCGGCCGGCACCACGCGTACGACGACGCGATCGCGTCCGTGCGTGAGTCGCTGCAGCGGCTGGGCGTCGAGCAGACCGACCTGCACCTCATCCACTGGCCCAACCCGAGCCAGGGGAAGTACGTCGAGGCGTGGCGCGCGCTGGTGCAGCTCCAGAAGGACGGGCTCGTCCGCTCGATCGGGGTCTCCAACTTCACCGAGGAGCACCTCGCCCGCATCATCGACGACACCGGCGTCGCGCCGGCCGTCAACCAGGTCGAGCTGCACCCCCGGTTCCCGCAGGACGAGCTGCGCCGGGTGCACGAGCGCCTCGGCATCCGCACCGAGGCCTGGAGCCCGATGGGCAAGCGGCGCGCACCGCTCGACGAGGACGCCGTCACGGCAGCCGCCGACGCGCACGGCGTCTCCCCCGGCCAGGTCATCCTGCGCTGGCACGTGCAGCTCGGCTCGCTGCCCATCCCCAAGTCCGCGGACCCCGAGCGGCAGCGGCAGAACCTCGACGTCTTCGGCTTCGAGCTCACCGACGCCGAGATGGCTGCCGTGTCCGGGCTCGCCGAGCCCGACGGGCGCCTGTTCGGTGGCGACCCCGACACCCACGAGGAGATGTGACCCGGCGCTGGCTACCATCACCGGCATGCTGAAGCGACTGGCCACTGTGGCCGCCTGCCTGTCCGTGCTCGCCCTGTCCGCCTGCGGCAACGAGTCCGACGGCCCGGACACCGCGACGGACCCCTCCGCCGAGACCTCGGAGGACTCGGCGGCGGCGGGCGAGACCACGACCTGCGAGTACCCGTCGGACGGCCAGGAGCCGGCCAGGGACGTCGACGCACCCGACACCGAGGCCACGGCCGAGGGCACGATCTCGGCCACGATCACCACCAACTTCGGCGACATCGGCATCACCCTCGACGCCGCCACGACGCCGTGCACCGTGAACTCGTTCGCCTCGCTGGCCGAGCAGGGCTTCTACGACGACACCCCGTGCCCGCGCATCGGCGACCAGGAGGGCTTCGGCATCCTCCAGTGCGGCGACCCGACCGGCACCGGCTCGGGCGGGGCCGGCTACTCCTTCGCCGACGAGCTCAGCGGTGACGAGACCTACCCGGCCGGCACGCTCGCCATGGCCAACGCCGGTCCCGACACCAACGGCTCGCAGTTCTTCCTGGTCTTCCGCGACTCGCAGTTCCCGCCGAGCTACACCGTGTTCGGCACGATCGACGAGGCCGGCCTCGAGGTCATCGACGCCATCGCTGCCGAGGGCAACGACAACGCCCACCCGGCCGGCGGCGGTGCGCCCAACAAGGACGTGACCATCGAGCAGGTCACGATCGGCTGACCGGCTCGTACACCACGTCCTCCCCCAGCTGCACCGTCCGGGAGACGGTGCAGAGGCGGTCGCGCGACATCTCGACCGCCGCCTGGAGCCGGTCACGAGCCGCATCGCCGTCAGGTCCCTCCGGGAAGGCGACGTCGAACGACACCCGCAGTCCGGTCAGGTGGTTGCCCTGCTCGTCGCGGACCTTGCGTCCCTCGGCGTGCACGTCGAACGTCGTGCTCGACGTGCGCTTGTGCGTGATCGCCTCCACGTCGAGCGCGCTGCAGCCCGCGATGGCCGCCAGCAGCAGCTCGACCGGCGTGAAGTCGGGGTCCTCTCCCCCGGTGCCGAAGAAGGTCTCGCCGCCGCGGGCGTTGGTCGCCTTGAACCGGGCCGGCCCGATCCGGGCGATCTCGACGCTGCGGAGGTTCTCGTCGTGGGTCTCGTCCGTCATGACGACCACCCTGCCAGAGCGGTACGCCGCCCGGCCCGCGCGAGGGTCAGCGGGTGGCGCGACGCGATGCGCGACGGGCGCGACGCTCCTCGCGGCGGGCGATCTCCACGTCGCGCAGGAGCGCCCGGTCCTCGGTCGACCGTGCTCGCGCGTCGACGAGGCTGATGGCGAGGTGCAGCTGCGGGTTCATGTGGAGGTCTGTCCTTCCGAGGGCGTCCGGCCCTCGCGTGGCGAGCAGGGAATGTAAGATGTAGCCGCCCGAGAGCGACTCTTACATCCTAGGGAGCCCACACTGCGCCCCGTGCATCAGCGACGGGGTGATCTCGCCCACCCGTCGCGTGGCCCGCAGGGCTAGGGTCGTCAGGTGACGATGCAACGAGCACGACGGCCCGGACCCTCGGTCCGCACCCGCGTCGTCGAGCACACCGTCGACTCCGAGGTGGCCCGCGAGGACCGACTCGTCACCGAGGAGCCGCTGGAGATCCGCGTCCGGGCCGGTCGGCTCGAGCCGCGCCGGGCCTGGGTCACGATGCGCACCCCGGGACACGACTTCGAGCTCGCCGCGGGCTGGCTGGTCAACGAGGGACTCGCCGCACCCGACGCGGTCACCCAGGTCGCCTACTGTACCGACGCCGACCTGACACCCGACCAGGAGCTCAACGTCGTCACGGTGTCCCTCGCCGCCGGCACCGACCTGCCCCATCGGCACGTCGCCGCGTCCGCCGGCTCCTCCGCGTGCGGCGTGTGCGGCAAGGACAGCGTCGCCGACGCCCTCGCCACCCGCACCGCTCCCCCGTGGTCCGGCAGGCGCCCCGACGCCGAGGTCGTACGCCGCCTGCCGGAGGCACTGCGCGAGCGCCAGGTCCTCTTCGCGCGGACCGGCGGCGTCCACGCAGCCGGGCTGGCCGACGCCGACGGGACCATCCTCGTCGTGCGCGAGGACGTCGGACGCCACAACGCCGTCGACAAGGTCGTGGGGTCCCGGGTGCTGGCGGGCGAGTCGCCCGCGGCGGCGTGCCTCGTGCTGAGCGGCCGCGTCGGCTTCGAGCTGGTGCAGAAGGCCGCCGCGAGCGGCATCGGGGCGATCGTCGCGGTCGGGGCGCCGACCAGCCTCGCCGCGCAGCTCGCCGGCGAGGCCGGCATCCACCTCTGGGGCTTCACCTCGGCGGGTCGTTCGGTGAACTACACCTGAGCCTTGACCGAGGTTTGACCGGGGCTTGATCCACCCGGGCGGCGTGGTGGCCCGGCTCTGTCGGTGCCGCGATCTACGGTCGACCCGTGCGCATCCTCCACACCTCTGACTGGCACCTGGGGAGGTCCTTCCACCGCGAGGACCTGCTCGGGCACCAGGCCGCGTTCGTCGACCACCTCCTCGAGGTCGTCGCCGCGGAGGAGGTCGACGTCGTCGCGGTCTCGGGCGACGTCTACGACCGCGCGCTCCCCCACGTCGACGCGGTCGCGCTCGCCGACGAGACGTTCGCCCGACTGGCCGCCTCCCGCGCCCAGGTCGTCGTCAGCAGCGGCAACCACGACAGCGCCCAGCGCCTCGGCTTCGGCTCGCGCCTGATGGACGCGGCAGGCGTCTTCGTGCGGACCGATCCTTCCTCGGTGGGCACCCCGGTGGTGCTCTCCGACCGGCACGGCGACGTCGCGTTCCACGCCCTCCCCTACCTCGACCCGTCCGCGCTCCTCGGGCCGTGGGCGCTGGGGGCTCGCAGTCACGAGGCTGCGTTGTCGGAGGCCATGACCCGCGTGCGTACGGACCTCGCCGCCCGTCCCGCATCGACCCGCTCGGTCGTGCTCGCCCACGCGTTCGTCGCCGGCGCCACGCCGTCGGAGTCCGAGCGCGACATCAGCGTCGGCGGGGTCTCGCGCGTGGCGACCAGTGTCTTCGACGGCATCGACTACACCGCCCTCGGGCACCTGCACGGCCGCCACGTGCTGGCCGACGGCCTGCGCTACTCCGGCTCGCCCCTGGCCTACTCCTTCTCCGAGGCCGACCAGGTCAAGGGGTCGTGGCTGGTCGACCTCGACGCCGCGGGCTTCGCCTCGGCGACCTGGGTCGACGCACCGGTCCCCCGGCGCCTCACGCGACTGACCGGCACCCTCAAGGGACTGCTGTCCGACGCGTCCCTCACCGAGCACGAGGACGACTGGGTGCAGGTCACCCTCACCGACAGCCGGCGACCGGCCCGCGCGATGGAGCAATTGCGCCGACGCTTCCCCCACACCCTCGTCCTGCAGTTCCCGAGCGTCGCCGCCGACGGCCAGGTCCCCGCCCGTCCCGCTGCCGGCACCAGCGACCACGCGATCGCCCTCGACTTCGTCCGCCACGTCCGTGGCTCGAAGGCGACCAAGGCCGAGTCCGCACTGCTCCAGGAAGCCATCGACGCCTGCTGCCACGACCCCGAGCAGGATGTCGCCGTCCGCGCGACCGCCGCCTCCGGTCGCACCGGAGGTGCGTCATGAGGCTGCACCACCTCGAGATCGTCGCCTTCGGTCCCTTCGCCGACCCCGTCTCCATCGACTTCGACACGTTGTCCGACGCAGGGCTGTTCCTCCTGAGCGGACCGACGGGCGCCGGGAAGTCCAGCGTCCTCGACGCGGTGTGCTTCGCCCTCTACGGCGACGTCCCCGGCGACCGCGCCGTGGCCAAGCGGCTCCGCTCCGACCACGCTGCGCCCGACGTCGTCCCTCGGGTCGTGCTCGAGGTGACCCTGTCGGGCCGCCGGTTCCGGATCGACCGCTCGCCGGCGTGGGTCCGCCCCAAGAAGCGCGGCACCGGCACCACCACCGAGCAGGCTCGCGTGGTGATCTCCGAGCATCGCGCCGAGCGCGGGCCCGGGGCCGTCGACGGCGACGACACTGAGGAGGGCGCCTGGCAGCCGCTCAGCACCCGCCTCGACGAGACCGGCCACCTCGTGACCCGACTGGTCGGGATGACGCTCCCGCAGTTCTGCCAGGTGGCGATGCTCCCGCAGGGGCGGTTCCAGGCCTTCCTCCGGGCTCGCTCCGAGGAGCGGCACGCCCTGCTCCAACAGGTGTTCCAGACAGGTCGGTTCGACCGCACCGAGCGGTGGCTGCGCGATCGCCGCGTCGAGCTGCGTCGGACCTCCGAGGAGCACCGCGCCACCGTCGCCGACCTCGTCAGCCGCATCAGCGAGGTCGGTGGCGACGTCGCCCCCGAGGACTGGCCGGGCGACCCGCGCTCCCTCGACGCGTGGCTCGCCGGGCTCACCGAGGCGGCCGTGGCCGCGTCGGTGGAGCAGGCCGTCGTCGTCGAGGCGGCAGCCGCAGCGGAGGTCGCGGCGGCCGAGGCGAGCGCCGCCGGGATCGAGCTCGCCGGGCTGCGCGCCACCCATGCGGCCGCCCGCCGAGCGTGGGCGGCGATCGAGGCGGCCGCGCAGGAGCACGCCAGCCGCAAGCGCCGCGCCGACAAGGCCCGACGAGCCACCGCGGTGCTGTCCTTGCACGAGCTCGCCGCCCAGTCCCGCGCCGACGTGGTCGGGCTCGAGCGCGACTGCGCGGCGGCGCTCGCGACCCTGGTCGACCTGCTCGACGACCCCCCGCAGGACGCACAGGCCGTCGCCGAGCTCGGACGCACGGCCACCCGCGCGCTCACCGACATCGCCCGGGTCCGGCCCCTCCAGCGACAGGCCCTCGACCTCCACCGGCAGCTCGCCCGTACGACGCGGGCCCGTGCCGCGACCGACGACGAGCTGCGGCGGGTCGACGACCGCGCGGTCGCCGTGCCCCACGAGCTCGCCGAGCTCGCGCCGGCCCTCGAGGCCGCCCGCGAAGCAGTCGCGGCGACCGACGCCCTCGCGCGCGACCTCGAGGTCCTCCACGTCCGGATCCGTGCCGCGCGCACCGCCGAGACCCTGACCTCGCAGCTCGACTCCGCCCAGCAGTCGCTCGCCGAGGCGACCGCGGCGCGACTGCTGGCGAGGGAGACGCTGGTCGAGATCCGCGAGCAAAGGCTCGACGGGATGGCCGCCGAGATCGCCCTCAAGCTCGCCGTGGGTGCCTGCTGCCCGGTGTGCGGCTCGGCCGAGCACCCCTCCCCCGCCTCGCCCGCGCCCGGCGCGCCCGACGACGCGACCGAGCGCGAGGCGCGCCGCGAGGCCGACGACCTCGAGGTCGTGGTCGAGGCCCACGCCCAGCAGGTCCGCGGACTCGAGACCCGCCTCGCCGCCGCGCTCGCGGAGTCCGGCGAGTCCGTCGAGCGCCTCCTCGTCGAGGAGGAGGGCCTCCTGGCACGCCTCGAGCGCGCACGGACCCTGGGCGCCACGGTCGGGGCACACGCGGCCCGGGTCGCCGAGCTCGAGGCGGAGCAGGACGCCCTGACGCGCGAGCGCGAGGAGCTGTCCGCCGCGCTGGTGCGCCACGACACCGAGGCGGCCGTGCTCGCGTCCCGGCTCGACGAC
The DNA here is from genome assembly GCF_014779655.1 of Nocardioides ganghwensis. Taxonomy (GTDB): domain Bacteria; phylum Actinomycetota; class Actinomycetes; order Propionibacteriales; family Nocardioidaceae; genus Nocardioides; species Nocardioides ganghwensis. The sequence continues at coordinate 76,425 of NZ_JACXYX010000008.1, read as the reverse complement.
CTGCGCGACCAGATCGCCGCCGTCGTCCCCTCCGGGGCGGACGCCGCCGACGGTGCCGACCTCGACGCCCTCACCGCACACCACCAGCAGGTCGAGGCCCTCGCCCAGCGCCACGCCGACCTCACCGCCGACCTGCTGCGCGCCCGCGCCACCGCGGCCAGCACGCAGGCGGCGGCCGACGAGGTGGCTGCCACGGCAGGGTTCGACTCCTCGGCGGCCGCGGCGGCGGCCTGGCTGGCCGAGGACGAGCTGGCAGGCCTGCTCCAGGCCATCGAACGCCACGAGCGCGAGGTCGCCCGGGTGAGCGAGCTGCTGGCCGACGACGACCTCGTCCGCTCCGCCGGCGTGGAGCCACCCGACCTCGAGGCCCTCGCCCAGGCCCACCACCGCGCCAAGGAGCAGGCCGCCGCGGCTCGCCACCGCGACATGGGCCTGCGCGACCGCGGTCGTCGGCTCCGCGGTCTCTCCGAGGAGATGACGTCGGCGCTGGCCGCCTGGGAGCCGGTCCTCGCCGACCTCGACCTCGTCACCGACGTCGCCGCGATGGTCGAGGGCAAGCACGCCGACAACCGCCTCCAGATGCGCCTGTCCGCCTACGTCCTCGCCCACCGCCTCGGACAGGTCGTCGACGCGGCCAACCTGCGGCTGTCCACGATGAGCGACCAGCGCTACTCGCTCGTCCACACCGGCAGCCGCGGCGCCGGGGAGACGCGCGGTGGCCTGAGCCTGCTCGTGCGCGACGACTGGACCGGCGACAACCGTGACCCGGCGACGCTGTCGGGCGGCGAGACGTTCGTCGTGTCCCTCGCGCTCGCCCTCGGCCTCGCCGACGTGATCACCGACGAGGCCGGCGGGACCGACCTCGAGACCCTGTTCGTCGACGAGGGCTTCGGCTCCCTCGACGCCGAGACGCTGGAGGGCGTCATGGACACCCTCGACACCCTCCGCGACGGCGGTCGCGTCGTGGGCGTGGTCAGCCACGTCCCCGAGCTCCAGACCCGCATCCCGACCCAGCTGCGGGTGCACCGGGGGCGCACCGGCAGCCACACGACCCTCTCCCTCGCCTAGTTCGGACCGAGCGCGCGCACGCGCGGGAGGTCGTGCGTACGCCGGGTGCACGCTCGGCTAGGTTCGTGCCCATGAGTGCGCCCGGGCTCGACCCGACCTTCAGCGACCTGCCGCACCGTCGGCTCGGCGAGGTGGCCCTCTCGCGGGCCCAGGAGCTCGGTGCCGGCCATGCGGACTTCCGGTTCGAGCGCAACCGCTACCAGTACCTCGGCGCCCGCGACGGCGTCCTGCAGACCGCGAGCGACGCCGAGGACCTCGGTTTCGCGGTCCGAGTGGTCCACGAAGGTGCGTGGGGGTTCGCCTCCGGCGTGGTGCTGACCGACGACGAGGCCCGGCGCGTGGCCGAGACGGCTGTCGCCGTCGCCAAGGTGGCCGCCGCGATGACCACCACGCCCGTCGAGCTCGCGCCCGAGCCCGTCCACGACGACGTCACCTGGGTCTCCGGCTACGACGTCAACCCGCTCGAGGTCCCCACCCGCGACAAGTCCGCGCTCCTCGTCGACTGGACCGAGCGCCTGCGCGCCGGGGCCGCCGTCGCGCACGCCACTGCGTTCCTCCAGCAGGTCCAGGAGAACAAGTACTACGCCGACCTCTCCGGCACCCGCACGACCCAGCAGCGCGTACGCCTCCAGCCGGGGTTCGAGGCCACCGGCGAGGACGCGGAGACCGGCATCTTCGACTCCATGGCGTCCATCGCCCCGCCCGTCGGGCGCGGCTGGGAGTACCTCACCGACGGCCACTGGGACTGGGACGCCGAGCTCGCGGAGGTGCCGGAGCTCCTCGCCGAGAAGCTCCGGGCGCCGAGCGTCGAGGCGGGGACGTACGACCTCGTCGTCCACCCCTCCAACCTCTGGCTTACCATCCACGAGTCCATCGGTCACGCGACCGAGCTCGACCGTGCGCTGGGCTACGAGGCCAACTACGCCGGCACGTCCTTCGCGACCTACGACAAGCTCGGCACCCTCCAGTACGGCTCTCCGGTGATGAACGTCCGCGGCGACCGCACCCAGGAGCACGGCCTGGCCACCGTCGGCTACGACGACGAGGGCGTGCAGACCCAGGCCTGGGACATCGTGCGCGACGGCGTGCTGGTCGGCTACCAGCTCGACCGCTCGATGGGCCACCTCAAGCCCGAGCTCAACGAGGGGCGTTCCAACGGCTGCGCGTACGCCGACTCCCCCGGCCACATCCCGATCCAGCGGATGGCCAACGTGTCGCTCATGCCCGGCACCGACGGGCTGAGCACCGACGACCTGGTCTCGAGGGTCGAGCGCGGCATCTACGTCGTCGGCGACAAGTCGTGGTCGATCGACATGCAGAGGTTCAACTTCCAGTTCACCGGGCAGCGCTTCTACAAGATCACCGACGGCCGCCTCGACGGCATGCTCCGCGACGTGGCCTACCAGGCCACCACGACCGACTTCTGGGGCTCGATGGAGGCCGTCGGCGGGCAGGACACCTGGCTGCTCGGCGGCGCGTTCAACTGCGGCAAGGCCCAGCCGGGCCAGGTCGCAGCCGTCAGCCACGGCTGCCCGACAGCGCTCTTCCGGGGCGTCAACATCCTCAACACCATCGACGAGGCAGGCCGCTGATGACGACCACCCCGCGCACAACGGCCCAGCAGCTCGTCGAGCACGCGCTGGCGACCTCGACCGCCGACGACTGCATCGCCATCGTCCGCGACGTCACCAGCGCGAACCTGCGCTGGGCCAACAACACCCTCACCACCAACGGAGTCATGACCGAGGTCTCGGTGACCGTGGTCAGCTTCGTCGCTGTCGACGGCGGGACGGCCACCGGGTCGGTGTCGGGCAGTGCCTCGACCACCGAGCAGGTGACTGCCCTCGTCGAGGCCGCGGACGCCGCCGCGCGTGCCGCGTCGCCCGCCGAGGACGCGGCCGAGCTCGTGGCGGACGTGGCCTCGTCCGACTGGGACGAGGAGCCGGGGACCACCGACATCGGTGTCTACGACGCCTTCGCACCCGCCCTCGGCGAGGCCTTCGCCGAGGCCACCGCAGAGCGGCGACTGCTCTACGGCTTCGTCAACCACGACGTGACCACGACCTACCTCGGCTCCAGTCGCGGGCTGCGGCTGCGCCACGTCCAACCCACCGGGCACTACGCCTGCACCGGCAAGGACGACGCCCTGACCCGCAGCGCGTGGACGGGCGGGGCGACGCGCGACTTCCGCGACGTCGACGCCGCCGCGATGGCCGCCACCGTCAAGCAGCGGCTGGGCTGGGCCGAGCGGCGGGTCGACCTGCCGGCGGGTCGCTACGACACGATCCTGCCGCCCTCCTCGGTGGCCGACCTGATGATCGACGCCTACTGGGGCGCCGGCGCCCGCGTCGCGCACGAGGGCGAGTCCGTCTACAGCCGCCGCGGAGGCGGCACCCGGATCGGTGACAAGATCGCCGCGCCAGGCGTGAGCCTCTTCTCCGACCCCGCGTACGCCGGTCTCGAGTGCGCGCCCTTCGTGGTCACCGGCGCCTCCGACAACACCGACTCGGTCTTCGACAACGGTCTCCCGCTCGAGCGCACCGACTGGATCCGCGACGGCCTCCTCACCGGGCTCATCCAGACCCGGCACTCGGCCCGGATGACCGGCCAGCCGGTCACCCCGATGATCGACAACCTGGTCCTCGAGGTCGGCGACGGCGCGGGCACCGTCGACGACCTGGTCGCCGGCACGCAGCGCGGCCTGCTGCTGACCTGCCTGTGGTACATCCGCGAGGTCGACCCGCAGACCATGCTCCTGACCGGCCTCACCCGCGACGGCGTCTACGTCGTCGAGGACGGCGAGATCGTCGGCGCCGCCAACAACTTCCGCTGGAACGAGAGCCCGATCGACCTGCTCAACCGGTTCAGCGCCGCCACCGACACGGTGCCGAGCTTCAGCCGCGAGTGGGGCGACGACTACTTCTCGCGCACCGCCACCCCTGCCCTGCGGATCCCCGACTTCAACATGTCGAGCGTCTCGCAGGGCGTGTGAGCGGGGCCGGGGCCGGATCCCGACGGGGCGTCACTCGAGCCGCTGCACGCGTACGCGGTGGTCGCCGCTGTTGTCGCCGTCGATGTCGGAGTCGCGGGTCCGGGAGATGTGGCGCACCTTCTCGCGGTGCCCCTGCACCGGCTGCGCCGTGATCAGGGTGTCGCGCTCGTAGGCGTGGGACTTGTCGGTGTTGCGGTAGTAGCGGTAGAGCGACCAGTAGGTCGCGACCGCGCCGGCCGGGCCCGCGGCGAGCAGCCACAGCGGCGCGTCGTCGCCCGAGGTGGCCAGGACGAACTGGTGCAGGACGACCTCGATCATGCCGTCGCCACCAGGATGTAGCCGGCGATGCCCTCGAGGAAGGTGCCGACCGTCAGCGCAGCCGCGATCAGGCGGGGCTGGGAGACCGGGACGCTGCCCATCGTCTCCCCCGTTCGCGCGTTGACCGCGATGTAGTGCAGCATCCGGGTGTTCTCCTGGTAGTAGGAGTAGAGCCACACGGGCAGGTACATCGCGACCCACCTCGAGCCGCCGACGTCGATCTTCTCGGCCTCCCAGCGCACCCCGCGATCGAACTCCCCCAGCGTCGGGTGCACCTGCGAGCGTCCGATGGAGAGCAGCTGGTCCTCCAGGACTGGCTGGAGGTCGGTGACGTCGAGGTCCCGTTTCTCGCTGGTGTACCCGACGAGGTAGCTGGAGTTCCACCTCACCGCGTTCTTGGTGTCGAACGGCAGGATCGTGTTCACGATGTTGTTGGTCGTGCCCGAGCCGAAGTCCGCGCGGTCCTGGGCCCCCTCGATCGTCAGGTCGTCGACCGTGAAGGCGACCGAGCGGTCGACCCGGTAGACGTCGGCGGCGTAGTAGGTGACCGAGTTGTCGCCCTGCTTCTCCGTCCAGCGACGGGTCTGCACCTCGCCCTGCCCGACGTACGCCGCCTCCGCGCGGGCGTCGATCACGAGGTAGGGCAGGTACACGCCGAGCACGTTCTCCGGGACGAACTCCTTCTTGAACCGCGGGTGCGCGAACAGGCGTCGCGACGATGCGAACGCGCGGATCTTCTCCACCGCCTCGTCGCGGGTCAGCCGGAACGGCAGCACCGCGTCGGGCACTGCCCCGTTGGGCGTGCGCTGGTTGACGTTGAGGGTGTGCCGGCACCAGTGGCACCGCGCGTTCATCGCGTGGGCGGTGTCGACCACGACATCGGCGCCGCACCCGCCGCACGTCATCGTGATCACGTCGTCGTCGTCGGTGATCGCCTCGGCCCCGCCTGCCACGACGGTCCCCTCGAGGTCGTCGATCCCCACCCCGAGGCCGAGCTCCTCCTCGACGCGCGCCTCCTGCCACTGGTGGCGGCAGAAGAGGCAGATCAGCATCTCGGTCGACCCGCGCAGCCGTACGTCCGTCGATCCGCACTTCGGGCAGCGGTTGAGCCCGTCGGACAGCGACTCGTTGACGGTCTCGATGTCGGGACCGGGCTCGGGCTCGGCGCGCGCGGCGGCGAGCTCCTCCTCCAGCGACAGCGGCGGACCGTCGAACGGCGGCTGGCGCGGCTCGCGGGGTTCGCTGGGCGGTGTGGCGTCCTGTGTCATCCCAGACGTCCTCTCAGGGGCCGGCGCCCTCAGAGGCCCAGCGCCTTGGCCTTCACCGCGTCGTAGTCCTCCTGGGTGATCAGGCCGGCGTCGAGCATCTCCTTGGCGCGCGTGAGCACCGCGACCGGGTCCTCGGCAGCAGGAGCAGCGGCAGGAGCAGCGGCTGCCGGCTCGGCCGGGGCGGCAGGTGCCTGCTGGGTCGGCTGCTGGGTCGGCTGCTGGGCCGGCTGCTGGAGCCCGCCGAGCCCCATCCCGCCCGTGGCCATGCCCATCCCCACCAGCCCTCCGGGACCGGCGTTCTCACCGGCCGCCTCGATGCCGGCGGCGACGGACGCCTGGAGGTTGGAGTTGCCGCGGCTTCCTGAGAGGGCGTCGGCGCGCTGGACGTTCTTGAGCAGCTCGCGCGTGTTCTCGTCGTACTCGATGGAGATGATGGCCGTCTTGGCGATCTCCAGGCCACGGTCGGTGCGCCAGCGGTAGTTCTCCTCGACCGCCGCCGACAGCGACTGGGCGAACCCGACGGAGTCCTGCTGGAGCCGGCTGATCCGGTTCCCCTTCGCGGGGTCGTTGGTGTACATCGAGAAGGCGGGCGCCAGCGACCCGACGACCTCGTTGAACAGCTGCTCACCGGCCGGGTTGTCGAGGTCGGTGAAGTCGAAGACGCCCTTCCCGCTGATCACGCTCGCGGACACGAAGTTGCGGATGAAGGTGAGCGGGTCGGTGATCCTGAGGGTGTAGGTGCCGCGGGTGATCGCGCCGACTTGCGTGTTGAGGAACGCGTCGTCCCAGTAGATCTCCGACTGGGTGCCGAACTTGTTGTTGGGCAGCTCCTTGAGTGCGACGAAGACCGCGGTCTGCTGCGACCCGGGCCGGCCGCCGAACTTGAAGCGCTCCCAGCTCTGCTTGATGATCGCGTCGACCAGTCCGCCGCCGGTGAACACCGACTGCGACGAGGCCTCGTCGGAGTCCCACACGTAGCCGCCGGGCTGGGCGGCGAACCCGGTGAAGGCGCCGTCCTCGATCAGGACCAGCCCGTATCCCTCCGGCACGACGATCTTGGAACCGTTGGTGATCACGCCCTCCGAGGCGCTGTCGTTGGCGCCGCGGCCCGCGTTCTCCCCCTTGCGGACCGCCGGGAACAGCGCGGCCGTGGCAGGGAGCCCGTCCGGCACGCCGAAGAAGTCGAGCCACTGGTCCGCGAGCGTCCCGCCGACGGCGCCGCTGACTGCCTGGAAGAGTCCCATGCCGAATCCCATCCCTCGGGTCCAGGTGCGGGGCGGGTTCGCCCGCACGTCGTCGGCGCCCTCCCGTCGGGCCGACGGCGGCAACCCTAGCGGTCAGCGGGGGTGTCCGCCGGGGATGTCGACGTCCGGGTCGTACGGGGTGCGCGTGTAGACGAAGGTCGCGCACTCGAGGTGGTGCACCGAGCCGTCGGGCCGGCGCACGACCTGCAGCGGCTCGCCGCGGTGGTAGCCCAGCGTGCCGACCAGGCCGCCGTCGACGACCTCGAAGCGGTTGGTCACCACGTTGCCCCGCGCCATGGCCCGCAGCTCGAGCCCCTCGTTGTGCCAGCGCACGTCGTACGCCGTGTTGCCCCAGAACCACAGGCCCGGCACGCCGTACGCCTCGGGGGGCAGCACGATGGTGGGTCGCCAGGGTGCGGGCCGGGAGTCGTCGGCGTCGGGGTCGCCCTCGATGAGCGACACGGCGAGGTCGCGCGGGTTGATCCCGGTGGTGGCGTTGGTGAGCACCGCCGCACCGATCCCGCTGCCGGGGTCGACGTGCAGGGCGGCGAGGAACCCGGGCATCGAACCGTTGTGGCCGACCAGCCGGCCACCCGGGTGGATGCCGAGCATCAGGCCGAGGCCGTAGTCGGGCATGACCGGTCGCTGCATCTCCTCCAGCGTGGCCGGTGACAGCACGTCGGACCGTGCGCCGCCGAGGACCTGCCCCCAGGTGACGAGGTCCGCCAGCGTCGACCAGAGCTGTCCTGCCGGCGCCATCGCCCCGGTGTCGGTCAGGGGTTCGTGCACCCGGATCCCGGTGAAGTGGTCGACGCTCCACCCCGGCTGCGCCCCGGGACGGGGCAGGTAGGACGTGGCGCGCATCCCGAGCGGCTGCAGCAGTCGCTCGGCGACGAGGTGCCGCCACGGTGCTCCGAGCCGGCGGGTGACCACCTCGCCGAGCAGGCCGTAGCCGAGGTTGGAGTAGTGGAACCACTCCCCCGCGCCGGCCACCCGCCCGCTGCCGTCGTTGGCCCGCACCAGTGACGCGAAGTCGCCGCCGCGGGTGCGCTCCCACCACGGTCCGCGGGGCTCGCTCTGCATGCCCGACGAGTGCGCCAGGGCCTCCCGGATGCTCACCTCGCCGTAGCCGACGTCGCCGAGGTGGGCGGACAGCGGGTCGTCGAGGTCGAGCAGGCCCGCGTCGCGCGCCTGCATCACCAGCACGGCCGTCATCGTCTTGGTGATCGAGCCGATGCGGTACTGGCCGTCGAGCCCCGGGGCCTGGCCCGCGCCCCCGGCCCACACTGCGCCGTAGCGGTCGAAGACGGCACCGACCACGGACGTCAGCCGGCCCTCGGCCTGGGCGACGTCGAGGAGTCGCTGGCGCTGGTCACTCACGCCAGCGACCCTAGAGCACCGCCGTCCGGACCGGACCCCGCTTCACTCCTGGGCGAACGCCTCCGGCGGCGGGCACGCGCAGACCAGGTTGCGGTCGCCGTACGCCTGGTCGATCCGCGCCACCGGCGGCCAGTACTTGTCGGGGTCGATGCCGCGGGGGAACACCGCCACCTCCCGCGAGTACGGGCGGTCCCACTCGCCGACGAGCGCGCGGGCGGTGTGGGGTGCGTGGCGCAGGGGCGAGTCCTCCGGCGTCCACTCCCCCGCCTCGACCCGCGCGATCTCCTCGCGGATGGCGATCATCGCGTCGCAGAAGCGGTCGATCTCGGCGAGGTCCTCGGACTCGGTCGGCTCGACCATCAGTGTCCCGGCGACCGGGAACGACATGGTCGGCGCGTGGAAGCCGTGGTCGACCAGTCGCTTGGCGACGTCATCGACGGTGACGCCGCTGGCCTTGGTGATCCCGCGGAGGTCGAGGATGCACTCGTGGGCCACGAGGTCCCCGCGACCGCGGTAGAGCACCGGGAAGTGGTCGCCGAGCCGGTGCGCGATGTAGTTGGCCGACAGCACGGCCACGGCCGTCGCGCGGGTCAGGCCCTCGGCGCCCATCATCCGGATGTAGGCCCAGGTGATCGGCAGGATGCCGGCCGAGCCGTACGGCGCCGCGCTGATGGGACCGATCCCCTGGCGCTTGTCGGCGTCGGGGTGCCAGCCGTGCGAGGGGAGGTAGGGCGCGAGGTGGGCGCGTACGGCCACGGGACCCACGCCCGGACCGCCGCCGCCGTGGGGGATGCAGAAGGTCTTGTGCAGGTTGAGGTGGGAGACGTCGCCGCCGAACTCGCCCGGCTTGGCATAGCCCAGCAGCGCGTTGAGGTTGGCGCCGTCGACGTAGACCTGACCGCCGTGGTCGTGGACGATCTTGCAGAGGTCGGTGATGGTGTCCTCGTAGGCCCCGTGGGTCGAGGGGTAGGTCACCATGATCGCGGCCAGCGTGTCCGCGTGCTGGTCGCACTTGGCGCGCAGGTCGTCGAGGTCGACCGAGCCGTCGTCGGCGGCCTTGACCACGACCACCTTCATCCCCGCCATCACGGCCGAGGCGGCATTGGTGCCGTGGGCCGACGACGGGATGAGGCAGACGTCCCGGATCGGTTCGGAGCCGTCGGCAGAACGGTTGGCAGCGTGGTAGCCGCGGATGGCCAGCAGCCCGGCGAGCTCGCCCTGCGAGCCGGCGTTGGGCTGCACGGAGACCTTGTGGTAGCCGGTGACCTCCGCCAGCCACGTCTCGACGTCGTCGACGAGCTCGCGGTAGCCGGTGGCGTCCTGGGCCGGCGCGAACGGGTGGAGGTCGGCGAAGCCGGGCAGGCTGACCGGCTCCATCTCGGTCGTCGCGTTGAGCTTCATCGTGCACGAGCCGAGGGGGATCATGCCGCGGTCGAGGGCGTAGTCGCGCGACGACAGCCGGTGCAGGTAGCGCAGCATCTGGGTCTCGCTGCGGTGGGAGTTGAACACCTCGTGGGTGAGGAAGTCGGTGGTGCGGTGCAGCGCGTCGGGCAGCCCCGACGTCTCGTCGTCGGCCGGCGCGACTCCGAACGCCCGGAGGACCGCGGCGACCGTGGAGGGGCTGGTGCGCTCCGAGGTGGACAGCCCGACGTGGTCGGCGTCGATCAGGCGCAGGTGCAGTCCCACCTGGCGCGCCGCGGCGACGACCTCGCCCGCACGGCCGGGCACCGTCACGGTCAGGGTGTCGAACCACGTGTCGTTGACGACCTCCACTCCCCCGGCCCGCAGCGACGCAGCGATCCGGTTGGCGTGGTCGTGCGTGCGCCGCGCGATCCGGCGCAACCCCTCGGGCCCGTGGTAGACGGCGTACATCGACGCCACGACGGCCAGCAGCACCTGCGCGGTGCAGATGTTGGAGGTCGCCTTGTCGCGGCGGATGTGCTGCTCGCGCGTCTGGAGCGCCAGCCGGTAGGCCGGGCGGCCCTCCGCGTCGACCGAGACGCCCACGAGGCGTCCGGGCAGGTGCCGCTCGAGGCCGGCGGCCACGGACATGAAGCCGGCGTGCGGACCGCCGTAGAACAGGGGTACGCCGAAGCGCTGGGACGACCCGACCACCACGTCCGCGCCGAGGGTGCCCGGCGCCTCGAGGAGCGCGAGGGACAGGATGTCGGCGGCGACGACCGCGAGCCCACCGCGCTCGTGGACGGCGTCGATGACCGGCCGCGGGTCGAGCACCGCGCCCGAGGCGCCGGGGTACTGGACGAGCACGCCGCACAGCTCACCGTCGGGCAGTCCCTCGCTGAGGTCGGCCACGACGACCTCGATGCCCATCCCCTCGGCGCGGGTGCGGATCACGTCGATGGTCTGAGGGAGTGCGTCGGCGTCGACGACGAACGGTCCGCTGGCGTTGCGCTGGGCACGGCGTACGAGCGTCATGGCCTCGGCGGCAGCGGTCCCCTCGTCGAGGAGGGACGCGTTGGCGGTCGGCAGGCCGGTGAGGTCGGCCACGACGGTCTGGAAGTTGAGCAGCGCCTCGAGGCGCCCCTGCGAGATCTCGGGCTGGTAGGGCGTGTACGCGGTGTACCAGGACGGATCCTCGAGCACGTTGCGGCGGATCACGGGCGGGGTGATCGTGGCGTGGTAGCCCAGGCCGATCATCGCCTCGGCCGGTCGGTTCTGCGAGGCGAGCGTACGCAGGGCGCGTGCGGTGGCCTCCTCGTCCAGCGGGTCGGGCAGGTCGAGCCCGGCTGCCGTACGGATCCCGCCGGGCACCGCGGCGGACATCAGCGACTCGAGTGAGTCGTGGCCGACCGCCTCCAGCATGTGCGCGATCTCTGCGTCGTCCGGGCCGATGTGGCGGGCGACGAACTCACCCAGGCCGTCGGAGCTGGTGACATCGGTCGAGGTGATGTCCGTCGAGGTGGGGGTCTGGCTGGCGTCGGGCACGAGGGGCTCCCTGAGGTCGCGTCACGTGACCTCCCCCTCTGTCGGTCCGGTGACCTCCAGAGTGCCAACCCGTGCGGTCCGGGTGCCTGAGAGGTTCCGGGGAGGAATTGCCCCTTCGGCGCACGGTCTCCCGGCTGGTGACCGGTCGCCGTGACTCTCCCGCACGGGATGTCGGCGTCGTCGAGTCTAGCCCCCGCCGTCCGGGCGCCCATGCCGAAGGTGGGGGAAAGAGACGTCGGAAATGGACGACGCCGCCCGGTGGCCGGGCGGCGTCGTCGGAGGATCGTGCAGTCGCGTGCGTGCTCAGCCGGTCTGGCGGGCCGCACGCCGGGCGGCGAGCTCGTCGCCCGGGAGGGTGGCGGCCGGCTCCTCGGCGGTCCGCTCGGACGGGAGCTCCGCGAGCGTGCCCTCGATCTCGCGCCAGACTCCGCCGATGGCGATGCCGAACACGCCCTGGCCGCCCTGGAGCAGGTCGATGACCTCGTCGTTGCTGGTGCACTCGTAGACCGAGGCGCCGTCGCTCATGAGCGTGACGCGCGTCAGGTCGTCGGTGCCGCGCTCGCGCAGGTGGGCGGTGGCGGTGCGGATCTGCTGGAGCGAGATGCCCGCGTCGAGCAGCCGCTTGACGACCTTGAGGATCAGGATGTCGCGGAAGGAGTAGAGCCGCTGCGAGCCCGAGCCGGCGGCGCCGCGGACGCTCGGCTCGACCAGGCCCGTACGGGCCCAGTAGTCGAGCTGGCGGTAGGTGATCCCGGCAGCGTTGCAGGCCGTCGGGCCGCGGTAGCCGGTGTCGCTCGGCAGCGGCGAGACGTCGTCGTCGAAGAGCAGCCCCTGCTCCTCGGCGAGGTCGGCGGCCTCCGCCGCAGCCTTCACGCGGGCGGCGTCTGCGCCGTGTTCGTTCTCGTTGCTAGCCACTGCGACCCTCCAGGTCAGATCCTCCGCTGAGCGGTAACTCCTGGGGGAAGGACCCGCCTGGCGGCCGGAGGACCGGACAACCACAGCGGTGGAGTTACAACAGAGACAGTTCAAGGTAAGCCCGACGGTGCGGCTTGTCCATCCACGACCCGGCGTGTCGCAACCCTCAACCTCAGGTTGAGGGTCAGTGTTTCTGGTGGGGCCGGAGTGCCGTCGCGTGCGGTCGTGCGACGCGGTTCAGTGCGCCTCGAAGTCGTCGGGCGAGACGTGGTCGAGGAACTCGCGGAACCGCTCGACCTCGTCCTCCTGCTCGGCCGGCACCGCGAGTCCGGCTTCTTCGAGCACCGACTCCGCGCACACGATCCGGCTGCCCGTGCGCAGCGCCAGCGCGATCGAGTCCGACGGCCGCGCCCCGACCTCCGCGCCGCCGTCGAAGGCGAGCTGCGCGAAGAACACACCGTCCTGCATGTCGATGATGCGCACCTCCTCGAGCCGCTGGCCGGTGGCCTCCAGCACGTCGCGCATCAGGTCGTGCGTCAGCGGGCGCGGCGGCGTGACGCCCTGCTGGGCGAAGGCGATGGCGGTTGCCTCGACGGCCCCGATCCAGATCGGCAGGTAGCGCTCCCCCGTCACCTCGCGCAGGAGCACGATCGGCTGGTTGGAGGGCATCTCGACGCGGACTCCGACGACGTCCATTTCGCGCATGCCTCCAGACTACTCACGTGTCCTGACCCGTGCGGGGCACCCGCCCGGTCCGGCCGATGCCGAGCCGTACGCCGCCGAGCGGCGGTTCGTCAGCCGCGGTCGAGGCCGATCTTCACGAGGGTCGCGTGCAGCCGCACCGACAGGGCCGCGATCTCGGAGGTCGCGTCCTCGGCGCGACCACGTGCGGCGGCGTCGCGACCGCGGGCCAGCGGCGCCACGACCTGCTGCACCAGCCCTACCTCGCGGTCCGCTGCAGTCTTGAAGGCGCGGAGGTGGCGGGGCTCGAAGCCGAAGTCGGCGAGCTCACGGGCGGTCTGGGCCACGACCAGGGCGTCGCTGTCGAAGTGACCTGTGCCGGTGCGCGCGGCGACGAGGCCGTACTGCTCGAGCTGGACGAGCAGGTCCTCGGAGATGTCGGCCACCTTGAGCAGCTCGCGCCGCGAGAGGCGCAGGTCGCTGGAGCGTCGGAACGACTCGGGGCTGGGCAGACCGTCGGAGCTGAGCGCCACCTTGGGCACGGTCGGGACGACCGACTCGATCGCGGGCGGCTCGAGGCCTCGGTCGATGGCGTCGAGGTGGTCACCGATCACCTTGAGCGGCAGGTAGTGGTCACGCTGCATCAGCAGGATGTAGCGCAGCCGCTCGACGTCGTCGCCGGAGAACTTGCGGTAGCCCGCAGCAGTGCGCTCGGGCTTGACCAGGCCCTGCTCCTCGAGGAACCGGATCTTGGGGATCGTCACGCCCGGGAAGTCGGCGCGGAGCTGGTCGAGGACCTGCCCGATGTTGTAGCGGGCGCCGCGACTCGAGCCCGCGGACGTCGAGGCACTCACGGATCAGTGGTCCGGGTGGGATGAGAAGAAGACGAGGCGGTACTTGCCGATCTGGACCTCGTCTCCGTCGTTGAGCTCGACGGAGTCGATCCGGTCGCGGTTGACGTAGGTGCCGTTGAGGCTGCCGACGTCGCTGACGCTGTAGCCGTTGCCCGCGCGGCGGAACTCCGCGTGCCGGCGCGAGACGGTGACGTCGTCGAGGAAGATCTCGCTGTCCGGGTGGCGCCCCGCGCCCACGACCTCGGTGTCGAGGAGGAAGCGGCTGCCCGCGCTCGGACCGCGCTGCACCACGAGCAGCGCGTGGCCGGCCGGGAGCGCGTCGACGGCCGCGGCATCGACCGGGCTGAGCTGTCGGTCGGACGACTCGCGCTGGTCGGGCGCCCCGAAGGTGATCGTCGCAGTGGTCTCGACCTGGCTTGGCTCGACCGGGCTCGCGCCCGTGTCCTCCCCGCCGAGCAGCCTGGTGCCGCACTGGGCACAGAAGCGGGCATCGTCAGGGTTCTGCTTGCCACAGGCGGTGCAGAACGGCATGGGGAACTCCTCGACGGATCGACGCTGAACCCTCAGGCGAGGGTTGAGGTTGACGGTTGTCCCGAACCTACCAGTCCCGCCATGGACGCGACGGACGATCCGTCAGCGAGCCAGCAGGCCATCGGGGTGTGATCGGGGTGGGCGCTCGGGACTGGTCAGCCGTCCAGGCCGGCCTGGTAGGCGGCGGCGTCCATCAGGCCGTCCACCTCGGCGGCGTCGGACACGCTCACCTCGAACAGCCAGCCCGCCTCGTAGGGGTCGCTGTTGACGAGCTCGGGCGTCGAGTCGAGGGCCGGGTTGGTGGCCACGACCTCGCCGGTCACCGGCGCGTAGATGTCGCTGACCGACTTGGTCGACTCCAGCTCGCCGCACGTCTCCCCCGCGGTCACCTGGTCGCCGACCTGCGGGAGGGAGACGTACACGATGTCGCCGAGCGCGTCCTGCGCGAAGTCGGTGATCCCGATCCGGACCGAGCCGTCGGTGTCGCCGGGCGTACGCACCCACTCGTGCTCGCTGGTGTACTTGAGGTTCTCCGGATACACGTGGGCTCCTTGGGTGTGTCGGCGGGATCAGGGGTGGATCGGGGTGTGCCGGGTGCCCGGCAGGCTACTGGCCGTTGCCGGACTCCGCATACTCAGGTCGGTCCGCCTCGCGGACGCTCTCGATCTCGACGGCCTCGAGCTCCTCGACGGTCACGGTGGCCCCGTCGAGACCCTCGAGGGTCTCGATCGGTCCGGTGGAGAAGCTGAGCGCCGTGCGCAGGATGTGCGGGTCGCCGATCACGTCGAGGACGTAGGGGGGCTCGAGCAGCTGGTCGTCGAGCTCGATGCCGCCGACCGCGTTCTCGAAGGAGCTGTCGGCGCCGAGCCTCACCTCGTCGTTGAACTCCATCGCCTCGGCCCCGGCGGTGCGCAGCTCCTGGACGGTGTCGAGCAGCGAGCCGACCGCGACCCGTCCGGTGCTCTCGGTGATGGTCACCCGCAGCCCGGGGCCCGTGACCGGCACCAGGCCGGCGATGATGTTGAGGGTCCGCACCCGCTGCTCGGCCTCGTCGAGTGCGGCCGCGCGGGCCTGGCTCTCGTCGCGCAGCTCGTCGCGGCGGCTCTCGAGCCGGTCCACCTCGCGTCGCGCCCGCTCCGCGGTGCCGGTGAGGCCGTCGAGGACCTCGATCAGCTCGCTCTCGCGCAGGCCGGCGTAGGTGTCGTTGGCCTTGGTGTCGCGCACCTGGACGACGAAGGCGAAGCCGAGGACGGCGAGCAGCACGGCGACGACGGCCTGCCGACGCGAGGGCACGAGCGAGGGCCGCGTCGGCCCGGACGACTCGGGGGCCTCGGGGGCGCGGGGCTCGTCGGGCGCGGAGTCAGGCATGGAACACGTGCCTGCGGATCGCTGCGACGTTGGAGAAGATCCGGATGCCGAGCACGACGATGACGCCGGTGCTCAGCTGCGAGCCGACGCCGAGCTGGTCGCCGAGGTAGACGATCGCGGCGGCGACGACGACGTTGCTGACGAACGAGACGACGAAGACCTTGTCGTCGAAGATCCCGTCGAGGTAGGCGCGCAGGCCGCCGAACACGGCGTCGAGCGCGACGACCACCGCGATGGGCAGGTAGTTCTGCAGGCTGAGCGGCACGTCGGGTGCGAACACGAGGCCGGCGATGATGCCGAGGAGCAGGCCAAGGGCGGCGATCACGGCGTGCTCCCCTCTCCATCCGGTCCGCTGTCCGGGTCGGCGTTGAGCTCGATCACATCACGAAGGATGCGCTCGGGTGCAGCCGGCAGGCGGATGTCGTCGACATTCTCCGGGGTGTAGACAAAGTCGAGCCCGTTGACCAGCGCGAACCACTCCTGGCCCTGGCTGGTCTGCAGGAGTCGCGCCTGGAGCGTACGGGGGTCGCCGATCGCCGACACGACGTAGGGGGCGTTGACGGGCCGCCCGTTGACGTGGATCGCCCGGTTGGTGTTGCGGATGCCGCCGAGGGCGTTGAGCCGCTGGTCGTTGACCGCGATCGCCTCCGCCCCGGCCTCCCACAGCCCGTCGACGAGCGTCGCGAGGTCCTCGTCGCGGATCTCGCTGTTGACGTCGGCATCGGGACCGTTGTCGACGGTGATCCGCACGCCCGGGCCGTTCACCACGGAGAAGCCGCTGAGGAGCTCGGCCCGCTGCACCCGCGACCCGATGTCGTCGAGCTGGCCCTGGATCGTGGTGTTGCGGCTGGCGAGGGCTGCGTTGGAGCGGGTCAGGTCCCCCACCTGGGCCTGCAGCGACTGGAGCTCGTCGCTGCGGCTGTCGATCTGCTCGATCAGCGCGGCGCGACTCAGCTCGTCGACCGGAGCCTGCCGGTCGGTCTGGGCGGCGACCACCGCGGTCATCACACCGAGCGCGGCGACCGCCATCACGCTGGTCCAGTGCGGGCGGACCGTTCGGGGGCGTACGTCGCCCGCCGCCGCGCGCTTCTGCGCGACGTGGGCGTAGTCCTCGTCCATGGACCGCGCGGTGATGAGGGTCAGCAGCGGCGTGGTGACGTGCTCGGGCAACGGGCGCTCGGGTGCCTGCGTCGCCCCCTGCGTCGCCCCCTGCGGCTCAACCATGGTCGCTCGCCGTCGACCTGCGCCGCGGGGTCTCCCGCAGCAGGGTGCGCACCTGCCACGCGTAGAGCACGCCGGCCCACCAGTAGAGACCGATCCCCCACCACGCGAAGGCCCAGCCGAAGTTGCGCGCGAGCGTGGCCACGACGCCGTCGCCCTCGCCGAGCAGCAGCAGCGGGAAGGCGTAGAGGAGGTTGAACGTGGCTGCCTTGCCGAGGAAGTGCACCGGCAGTGCCGAGAAGCCGCGGGTGCGCAGGATCGGCACCAGGCCCCAGAGGAAGAGGTCACGCAGCGGGAGGGCCAGCGCGACCCACCACGGGATGATGTCGCGCAGGAAGAGCCCGATGACCACGGCGAGGATGTAGAGCCGGTCGGCCACCGGGTCGAGGATCTCGCCGAGCCTGGAGTACTGGTCGAGGCGTCGGGCGAGCCAGCCGTCGAGGAAGTCGGTGAAGCCGGCGACCATCAGCACCACGAGCGCGATCGCGTCCGCCTCGGGCCCGAGCACGAGCCAGAGGAACAGGGGCACGCCGGCCAGCCGCACCACACTGATGATGTTGGGCACGGTCCAGACGCGGGACGCTTCCTCGGACACGCTCAGACCCTATCCAGCGCTCAGTGCGCGTCGGCGCCGGACACGTCGTGGTGCGCGGCGTCGCGGATCTCCCCGACGAGCTCCTCGAGGACGTCCTCGAGGGTGACCAGGCCGATGACCGTCCCGTCGCGCTCCACCACGCGGGCCATGTGGGCCCCCTTGACCTGGAGGCTCTCGAGAGCGTCGTGCAGCAGGTCGTCGGGGTGCACCGACGCGAACGGGCGGATCCACTTGTCCTCGATGACCCGCGACCGCTTGTCGTCGTCGGACTCGAGCGCGTCCTTGATGTGGAGGTAGCCCAGGAGGGAGCCGTCGGCGCCCGCCACGGGGAACCGGCTGAAGCCGGTCGCGGCGCACACGGCCTCCACGTCGGCGACGGTCGAGCCGGGCGCGACGGTGGCGAGGGTGTCCGGGGTCATCAGGATCGACGACACCGACTTCTCCGTGAAGCCGAGCGCGCCGGCGAGCCGGTCGTACTCGTCCGCCTCGATCAGCCCCTCGCCGCGGGACTCCTCGACGAGAGCGGCGACCTCCTCGCGGGTGAAGCTGGAGTGGACCTCGTCCTTCGGCTCGATGCGCAGGAGGCGGAGGACGGCGTTGGCGACCATGTTCATCCCGCCGATCACCGGCCGGAGCACGGTGACGATCACCATCATCGGCGGGCTGAGCACCATGGCGACCCGGTCGGCGCCGGCGAGGGCGATGTTCTTGGGGACCATCTCCCCGAGGACGACGTGGAGGTAGACCACGATCGACATCGCCACCACGAACGAGACCGGGTGCAGGAGGTCGTCCGGGAGGCGGGCGGCGTGGAACGCCGGCTCGAGCAGGTGTGCCACCGCGGGCTCGCCGATCGCACCGAGGCCCAGCGAGCACACCGTGATGCCCAGCTGGGCGCCCGCCATGACGAGCGAGACGTTCTCCATGGCCCGCAGCGTCGTACGGGCGGCCCTCGAGCCCTCCTGGGCCCGCGGCTCGATCTGGCTGCGACGAGCCGCGAGCAGCGCGAACTCGGCACCCACGAAGAAGGCATTGAGGGCGAGCAGCACGACGGCGAGGCCGACGCCGAAGAGGTCGCTGTTCATCGACGTCCTCCCTCTGACGCGGACCCGGACTCGGACCCGTGATCAGGGGCGACGACGCGCAGGTCGAGCCGGTCGATGCGCAGGCCGTCCATCCGCTGGACGGTCAGGGTCACCAGGCGCTCGCGCGGCTCGTGGGGGTCGGTCCGGTCGGGCACCGGGAGCTCGATGCGGTCCCCGGGCTCGGGGATCTTGCCGAGCTCGCGCATCACGAGGCCCGCAACCGTGTCGTAGTCCTCGTGGTCGGGCAGCTCGACCTCGGTGACGTCCTCCACCTCGTCGGGGCGCAGGAGGCCGGAGAGGGTCCAGCTGCCGTCGCGGCGCTGCCGGATCCGGGCGCCGAGGCGGTCGTGCTCGTCGGAGATGTCGCCGACGATCTCCTCCACGACGTCCTCGAGCGTCACGATGCCGGCGTGGCCGCCGTACTCGTCGAGCACGACGGCCATCTGGAAGCCGTCCTGGCGCAGCAGGGCGAGGAGCGGGTCGAGCCGCAGGCTGTCCGGCACGACGACCGGCTTGACCATCACGTGCTTGATGCGGGTCGTCGAGCGCTCGTGCACGGGGACGGCGACCGCGTGCTTGACGTGCACGGTGCCGACGACGGTGTCCTCGGCGTCGAGCACGGGGAACCGCGAGTGCCCGGTCTGGCGGGCCAGGTCGATGACCGCGGAGACCCGCTCGCCCTCCTCCACCGTCGTGGTGCGTACGCGCGGCGTCATGATCTCGCCGGCGGTCCGGCTGCCGAACTCGACGGAGCGCTCCACGAGCTCGGCGGTGTCGGCGTCCAGGGTGCCCTGGTCGGCCGAGCGCTGGACGAGGGACGCGAGCTCCTGGCTGCTGCGCGCCGACCGCAGCTCCTCCTGGGGCTCGATGCCCAGGCGGCGCACGATCGCGTTGGCCGAGCCGTTGAGCACCCGGATCGGGCGGCTGGTCATGGCGGTGAAGCCCCGCATGAAGCCCTGGGTGGCCCGGGCGGTCGCCAGCGGCCGGGCGATCGCGATGTTCTTGGGCACCATCTCGCCGAAGATCATGGTGACGACCGTGCCGAGGACCAGGCCGAGGGTCAGCGCGAGCGGCGAGACCGCCCCTTCGGGCACGCCGGACGAGGCCAGCGGCTCGCGGATGAGGTCGGCGATCGCCGGCTCCGCCAGGAAGCCGATCGCCAGGTTGGTGACCGTGATGCCGACCTGGGCCCCGGAGAGCTGGGTCGACAGCGACCGGAGCGCGAGCTGGACGCCGCGGGCGCCCTCGTCGCCGTCAGCGGCAGCACGCTCGACGCTCGGCCGGTCGACGGTGACGAAGGAGAACTCCGCGGCGACGAAGAGGCCGCAGGCGGCCACGAGGGCCAGGGAGGCGAGCAGGAGCAGGAAGGGGGTCACGACGCGCACCCGGTGTCCCGTGCGGTCGTGCGGGGACTTTGACTGTCGTCCATGGCGGGTGCTGCAGGCTCCTTCGTGCGGGTCGCGCCGGGTCTCGGCGAGAGCACAGGCTAGCGGTTGGGACCATCTCGGCCACAGTCGTCGTGTCGCTTTGGGGAGCAGGCCCGACCCGTCCTACTGTTGCGCCACACAGGGGCGGACGACAGGACCCTCAGGGTCTCGGCGAGGGGCACTATGCGAGCGTGGGCACAGTCGATCACGGCTGCCCTCCTCGTCGTACTCGTCGCCACCCTCGCCACGGTCAGCACCACGGGTGACTCCGGCGGCACGGGGTCGGTGCGGATGGTGCAGGGCACGCAGTCACCGTCCGCCGCCCCGGGAGACGCATCGCGCCCCAACCTCGTCTTCGTCCTCACCGACGACATGCGCGACGACGACCTCGACCACATGCCGATCACGCGGCGGCTGCTGGCCGACCAGGGCATGGAGTTCATCGACGCGATCTCGCCCCATCCGCTGTGCTGCCCGGCGCGCGCCCAGCTCGCCACCGGGCAGTACGCCCAGAACAACGGCGTGCAGCACAACCGGGGCGAGCACGGCGGCTTCGCGGCGCTCGACCCCGCCGATGAGGCGAGCGTCTGGTTCCGCGACAGCGGCTACCAGACGGCCTTCGTCGGGAAGTTCCTCAACGGCTACGGCCCCCACGACGTACGCCCCGCCGGCTGGACCCGGTGGGACGCGCTGATGCGCGGGGTCTACGACTACGTGGACTTCTCGATGACCGGCGACGGCGACCCGCGTCGCTACACCGACAGCTACGTCACCTCGGTCATCGAGGACCACACCAACCGGGCGGTCCGCGACTTCGCGCGCACCGACGACCCGTTCGTCGTCTACGCCTGGCACCTCGCTCCGCACTACCGCATCTCGCCCGAGGGCGGCCGCGGGCATCCCCCGGCCCTGCCGCAGGACCGAGAGCTCTTCGTCGGCGAGCGGCCCGCGGCCTTCGACGACCCTGCCTTCAACGAGTCGGACGTCTCCGACCAGCCCTCCTACCTCCGCAACCGCAAGCAGGTGTCGCGGGCTGAGGTGACGGCCGAGAACACCGCCCGGCTGCGGGCGCTCCAGGCGGTCGACCGGGCCGTCGGCTCGCTCGTGGAGACCCTGGACGAGCAGGGCGTCCTCGACGAGACCTACATCGTCTTCACCTCCGACAACGGCTATTCCCTCGGCGAGCACCGCTTCGTGGGCAAGGACGTGCTCACCGACGAGGTGCTCCAGGTACCGCTCGTCGTGCGCGGCCCGGGCGTCGCGCCCGGCAGCACCTCGGACCTGCCCGCCACCCTCGTCGACCTGCCGGCCACCTTCGCCGCCCTGACCGGTGTCGTCCCCCAGTGGCAGGTGGACGGCCTGTCCCTCGCACCCACGCTGCGGGGCGAGGTCCAGCCGTTCCGCGACACCACCCTGATCCAGACCGGGCGGACGCTCGGCGACGGCTGGTCACACCGCGGCGTACGCACCGAGCGCTACCTCTACGGCAGCGACGGGACCGACGCGTTCCTCTACGACCGGCTCCTGGACCCCGACGAGCTGGTCAACGTGGTTGACGACCCGGCCTACGCGGAGGTGAGGACGGCGCTCGAGCGGCGTCGCCTCGAGCTGGTGACGTGCGCCGGATGGACCTGCAACCAGCAGTTCGGTCCGCTCCCGGGACCCACCGGCGGCGTCGCCCGCAAGCCGTCGTGAGCCGGTGACCGAGGCCCTCCACCCAGCCTCCCTCCTGGTCGAGCCCGCGGCCGCGGACGACGTACGACACCTCGTGGCGGCCCTCGTCGGGGTCAACGCCAGCGCGCTCGTCACCCCGTGGGCGTCCCTGGCGACGCTGCTCTGGCTGCAGCGGTGACGGTCCGTGCGGATCCGCTGCTCAGGCTCGCCTGTTGGGGCGCGCGCCACGCTGTGCGTCGTGGCGGCCACCCTGACGCTGGTGTGACCGCAGCGCGGCCGAAGCGTCAGCGCCTCAGGACGAACTGCACCCGGTCCCCGGGCTCGGTGCGGGCATCGAGCTCACACCCGGCGACCCGCTCCGCGGCCTCGGGGCTCAGGTAGAGACGGGCACCCTTGCGCTCCAGCACGCGGTCGCCGAGCCCAGGGCCGTTGACGGCGTGCACCTCGAGCCCGCGATCCCCACCGGACCCGGACGGGGGCGCGATCCGCACTCCCGAGCGGTGCTCCAGCTTCGGGTGGTCGGTGACGCGGGCGATGACGGACAGTGCTTCCTCGGAGATGGCGATCACAGGTCCTCCTGCGTGTGGTGAACGGTTCCGGACCCGCGGCACGGGCAGCGGGCCCACTTCCATCACGTCATGCCCGAGGGCCCCGGACAAGGGCCGGGACCGAGGTGCCGGAAGGTCGTCCGAACGCCGTCACACGACTGCAACACGACGGACCGACCGATGCCACGCACCGCGGGAAGCGTGGTGCACCATGTCGGACCGCTCGGGACCACCTCCCCCATCCCCCAGCCACGACGCCGTCGAACGGGACGCTCGTCTGGCGCTCCGCGGGCTGTGCGACGCCCGTGCCGCGGCTCGGCACCGCGCTCGCGTGCGTGAGCTGCTGCAGCACGGTCCGTCGGCGCTCGTGGTCGACCTGGGGCGACCGCGACGCCTGTCGTCGGAGACGGTGGGCCTGCTGCTCTGGCTCCACCGCGCCTGCCTCGAGCGTGGGGTGCGCATCGTGGTGACCGGACCCCCGCGCCGCGGGGTGGACCCGTTGTGGCGCAGCGGGGTGCTCGCCGTCGCGTCCGGCCGCGGTCCGGGAGGCGACCTCCACGCACCACCGGGCCCGATCCCGCCCCGCCCGGCTTCCTCCCGGCCTCCCCACGTGTCCGCATGAGCGAGGAACCGCGCGCAGTGGGAGTGTCCGGCCAGGCGGACGTGGCGGACGTGGCGGACAACGCTGCTGATGCTCCGGGGACCACCCGGTTCCACCTCCAGGGGAGTCCCACGGCGACGACCGCCGCTCGGGACCTCGTTCGGGCGTGGTGCCGGGACCGGGCCGTTCCGGGTCAGGCAGCCGATCGCCTCGTCGTCCTCGTCCAGGCCGCGACGCGCGTGGCGCTCGAGCGCGACCCGCGTCGTGTCGCGGTCGGACTGAGGTGGCTCGACCCCGATCGAATCATCCTCGACGTCCGTTCCCGGGGATGCTCGTCGCCCGGACCGGTCGCCGGTCGACACGCGCACCGGTCCGCCCAGGCCAGCCCGGCTGCCATGGTCTTCGAGGTCGCTGCCCAGGGGTGGGGATCGCGGCTACGCGCGACCGAGTCGGTGCAGTGGTTCGTGGTCGACACCACCGCGACCTGACGGGGCTGGCGACGCACCCGTCCGACGCAGCGCCTACGGGCATCCGGGCCAGCGCTCCCGGCCGGCCCCCACGGCAAGGCGCGCGTAGTCGGTGCGCCGGACCGGTGCGTCGGTGAAGGCACCTCCCGGAAGGGGCACCGCGAGCGGTTCCTGCTCGCCGTCCGTGAAGCGCACCTCCGACACGACCGCGGCAGTCGTGACGGAGAGCGTCACCTGCCCGATCGCCAGTGGCAGGCGGTCGGCGCTGGTCTGCGTCGTGGCGTCCACGGAGATCAC
Source organism: Nocardioides ganghwensis (assembly GCF_014779655.1). Classification (GTDB taxonomy): domain Bacteria; phylum Actinomycetota; class Actinomycetes; order Propionibacteriales; family Nocardioidaceae; genus Nocardioides; species Nocardioides ganghwensis. Next base: position 52,945 of record NZ_JACXYX010000008.1, on the reverse strand, counting down.
GGCGGTGGAGCCCTCGATCGCCTCGAGAGAGAGGTCGGCGGATGGCATCCACGCGCTCGACCATCCCTCCGTCCGCACCTCGTCCGTCGGTCCGGACGACAGGAGGTCGAGGAGGTGCGCCACCTGCGCGGCAACCGGCTCGTCGCACGAGGTCGACGCCTCCGACGGCACCAGGCGGTCGTCGGCATCGACCCAGAAGACGAGGGCGCCCGAGGGCCGCGTGCTGCCAGTGGGAGGCGGGGACCCCGCGGACCGGTCGGCCGGTGCCAGCAGCCGGTAGGGCACGTCCTCGGCGTGGACCTTGGTCGCGCCGCCGTCGGGCAGGCCGCAGCCGGAGGCGACGAGACCGGCCGTCGTCGCCGCGACGGCGAGGCACCACCTGCGCTTCGACCGGGTCGTCATGCGACGACCTCCTGCGCGACCGGCAGGCGCACGACGAAGCAGGCGCCCACGTCCCGCCCCGACATGCACCACACGCTGCCGCCTTGGTTGCGGATGCCTCGCTCGACGATGCTCAGCCCGAGTCCGCTCCCGCTGCCCGGCTTGCGGCCTCCGGCGCGGGCGAAGCGCTCGAAGACGCGCTCGCGGTCGGCCTCCGCGACACCAGGACCCTGGTCCTCCACGAGCACGTCGACGAACCGGCCTCGACCGACCACGCGCACGCCGGTCAGTCCGCCACCGTGCATGTCGGCATTGGCGATCAGGTTCGCCAGTGCGCCGACCAGGGTGGGTCGGACGACTCTGACCGGGGTCCGCGAGGCCTCGCCCGCGACGAGGAGACCGGGCTCCTTGCCGCACGCGCGCAGGGCCTGGGTCACGGCGTCCCCGATCTCGATGGTCACCGGGTCGCTGTCGGCGACCGCCGCATCCAGGCGTCCCAGCAGAAGCAGGTCCCGCAGCGCCCGCGTGAACCTGTCGAGCTCGGCTGCCATCAGGTCCACGGCCTCCCGTGACGCCGGCGGCAGTCCCTGGGAGGACTGGAGCAGGCTGAGGCTCGTGGTCAACGTCGTCACGGGCGTGCGCAGCTCGTGGCTGACGTCGGCCGCGAACCGTGCGTCGTGCTCGATCCGCTCACGCAGTGCCTCGACCATGTGGTTGAACGCGCCGACCAGCGCCGCGAGGTCCGGGTCGCTCGTCGGCGGCAACCGAGCGTCGAGATCTCCCGCCGAGACGCGTACCGCGACCGTCGTCACCTGGTCGAGCGGGGCCAGGACCCGGCGACTGGCGGCGCGGCCCAGCAGGGCGCCTCCGATGGTCGTCAGCGCGGCGCAGATGGCCAGGGCGACCTGCAGGGTCGTCAGCGTCGCATCGAGCTCGCCGGCGACGGCGACCTCGTAGTAGGACGCGTCGGCCTCGGCGAGCGGAACGCCCACCACCACCGAGTGCGGTGTGGTGGCGTCGCTCCAGCCCACCACCACCGAGCCGTCGAGCACCGCCTCGCGGAACGGGCCGATCGCGTCCTCCCCCTCAGGGTCCAGCGAGGACGAGTAGCGCCGCCCGCCCCGTTCCACGACCAGGGTCGTGCCGACCGGCTGCGCGATCGCGCCCAGCACCTCGCTCACCTGAGCCCCCGAGGTGAGCAGGTTGTCCCGCACGAGGGCCGCGTCGGTGTACGCCTGCCGCAGGGCCGTGCGCTCCCGCTGCTCGACGAGGTAGTGCCGCGCGGAGAAGTACGTCCCCAGTGCGAGCGCCGTCGAGAGCACGAGGGCCCCGACCGCGAACGCGACGACCACCGACGTGCGGAGACCGACGTCGACGTGCGGCCGGTTCACCTGACGTCCAGCCGGTACCCCAGGCCGCGCACCGTGACCAGCGTCTCCGGCGCTGCCGGGTCCAGCTCGAGCTTCTTGCGCAGCCGACGCACGTGGACGTCCACGATCCGCTCGTCACCGAAGTAGCCGTGCTCCCAGACGTGCTCCAGCAAGGCGGTGCGGCTGAGGACCTGTCCCTGGTGGTCGGCGAGCACGCAGAGCAGGCGGAACTCGGTGCTGGTCAGGTGGATCTCGGCGTCGCCCCGAGCCAGGATGGCGCCGGCACGGTCGAAGACCAGCGGTCCCGCCCGGCTGTCCAGCACCGCGCGGTCCGCGGACGTCGGAGCGGGTCCGTCACCGGCGAGCGCGGGACGGCGCAGCAGGGCCCGGAGGCGCGCCTGCACCTCCTCCACCACGAAGGGCTTGGTGACGTAGTCGTCCGCGCCCGCCTCGAGGGCCGCCACGATGTCGGTCACGGCGTCGCGTGCGCTCACGACCACTATCGGCGCCTGCGACAGGGGTCGTGCTCGCCGGATGAACGAGAACCCGTCCATCCCGGTCAGCATCAGGTCCACGAGCATCAGGTCGATGCCGCTCTGCTCGTCGACGAGCGTGAGGGCGTGCTCGGCGTCCGCGGACTCCAGTACCTCGTACCCCTCGTTCTCCAGGACGAGGCGCAGGGAGGTGCGCAGCCCCACGTCGTCCTCCAGCACGAGGAGCCGTGTCGCAGCAGTCATGCCGCCATCGTTGGCGAACCCGCGGTCCGAGGGCACACCCGGGGGGTGTTTTGTCACACAACTGCAACGAGCCGGTCTGGGTGGGGTCAACCCCTGCTGGCACGGTCGTGGGTGCCGGTGGGATCAGGGGACCCACCGGCGACCAGTGGGGGATGTCGGTGGTCCGGCCGCCTGCGAGCAGCGCTGAGCTCGCCGGCGGCCGGACCCCGGCCGTCGGGGAGCGGGCGCCGGCCCAGCGGGCGAGTCTCGGATACTGGCGCGGTGATCATCACCCGCGACGACCTCCTGGCTGCCCGCGACCGGATCGCCGGGCGCGTACGGCGCACTCCCCTGCTCGCGCCCTCCGACCGTGACCGGGTCTGGCTCAAGTGCGAGCACCTCCAGCACTGCGGTGTCTTCAAGACGCGCGGCGCCTTCAACCGGCAGCTGGCTGCCCGCGAGCGCGGCGAGCTGGGAGCTGCCGGCATCGTCGTGGCCTCGGGCGGCAACGCCGGCCTCGCGCAGGCGTTCGTGGCGCGCGAGCTGGGCGTACGGGCAACCGTCTTCGTCCCCGAGACCGCACCCGCGGTGAAGGTCGAGCGCATCCGACGCTACGGCGCCGAGGTCCGGCGCGTCGGCGCGGAGTTCGCCGAGGCCCAGGAAGCCGCTGTCGCGTTCGCGCACGAGCGGGGAGCCGCGTTCGCGCACGCCTACGACCAGCCCGAGGTCGCGGCGGGAGCCGGCACGCTGGCCGAGGAGCTGCTCGACGACGAGCCCCGCATCGACACCGTCGTCGTGTCCGTCGGAGGCGGCGGCCTGTACGCCGGGGTGGCCGCAGCCGCAAGGGGACGGGCGCGGGTCGTCGCCGTGGAGCCCGAGCTCATCCCGACGCTCCACCGGGCGATGGCAGCGGGACGGCCGGTCGACGTCGACGTGTCGGGAGTCGCCGCCGACTCGCTCGGTGCACGCCGGCTCGGCGACCTCGCCCACGCCGCTGTCCTGGCCGAGCCGCCGGTCACGGTCCTGGTGGGCGACGACGACATCGTCGCCGCGCGTGAGCACCTGTGGGCCGAGCACCGGATCGCGTCCGAGCACGGCGCAGCGACCGCGATGGCCGCGCTGCTGTCGGGCGCCTACGTCCCGGCAGAGGGCGAGCGCGTGGCCGTCGTGGTGTGCGGCGCCAACACCGACCCGAGCACCCTGGCCTAGGCACCGGCGCCGGGCCGGCCCCCGACACAGCAGCGGCGCGACCCCGAGGGGGCCGCGCCGCTGTTGGTGCGTCATTTCGAGCCGTCCCACCGCCACTGGGGGGATCCGTACCTCGGCGGGAGGTCGAGGTACGGGTGGGCGGTGCTGGGCGCGACGGAAACGCGGCCGCTCACCTCCTCAGCGTCGCCCGGCAGCCTCCTGTTACGGGGTGCTCGGAGAAATCTCGAGTGGTCTGGACCGGCTCAGTCGTTCTCCCAGGTCGGCCCCGGGCGGTAGGGGTCCGGCTCGATGGTGACGACCGGGCGCCGGACGGTTCGCCACACGGTGCGCGTCGAGCCGTCCTCGTCGCGCACGGTGCGCGCGACCCGGAAGTTCACGTACGTCGTGGTGTAGGCGTTGCGCGAGTTGCGCTTCTTCTTCCACTGGTAGTCGAAGTTGCGGACGTACTTCCGGGTGAGCGTCCTGCCGCGGATGGTCATCCAGAGCTCGTCGTTGCCGGGGCTGAGGCTGGCCCAGTTCGCGGACCCCGTGACGACCATGTGCGTGTCGGGGTTGCCGTTGTAGTTGCCCTGGATCGCGACGTACTTCTGGTGGCTGTAGTAGGTCAGGATCAGGTCGTCCTTGCCGTCCTTGTTGAGGTCGTAGTCGTCGTCGGGGTTGTAGTCCAGGCCGGTCGAGCGCAGCGGGATGCGCCCGCGCGCCGTCGGAGCACCGACGACCCGCTTGGTGTGGTACCCGATCAGCCCGTACATCACGCGAACCTTGCACCCCTCGATCCACTTCTGCCGGATCGCAGAGGCGAGGTAGTCACCACGGTTGCCACGCATGGTGTGCATCGACACCGCGAGGCGGGTGCGCTTCTGCCCGCCGGAGCCGTCGGGCGTCAGGCACTGGACCTTGCCCAGCAGGTCGAGCACGAGGTCGTTCTTCGGCCCCGACGGCTTGGGCCACGCCCACACCGTGTGCTTGTCGACGGAGTCGTCGCACGCCACGCCGTTGGCAGGCGTGCCGCAGAAGAACTGCGGCGGTTGCCTGGTGTCGTGGTCCTTGCGCATGTCGTTGAACAGGCGGACGAACTGGCGGAACAGCTCGTGGTCCCCGGAGGTGAAGTAGAGGTCGTTCCACTGGTGGATGTCGGCGTTGAGCATCAGGTTGGCCGACCCGACGGCCAGGACGTCCTTCGACCGCCCGGACTGGGAGAACGAGTAGAACTTCGTGTGCATGTTGTTGTACTGGTTCTGCTTGCTCCGGCACCCCGCCTTGCAGCGGTAGATGAAGCTCGAGCGGTAGCGCTTGCCGCCGATCTCCCTGCGGACCGCCCGCATCGCCCTCGTGTACTGGTGGTCGTTGAGGATCATCTGCACCTTGACGCCCCGGCGGTGCGCCGCGATGAGCGCCCGTGCGACCGGCATGCGGTCGAACGAGTAGACCGCGATCCGGATCGTCGACCCCTTGCGAGTGTGCTTGATCGTGTCGATGACCTTGCGCTCGATCCGGAACCAGCCCTTCTTGCGACGGGGGTCGTTGAAGAACGGGCCCTGTGGCGCCTTCCACCGCTTGCGGTCCTGGGCAGTGATCCGTGCAGCGACGCTCGTCGCCACCCCCGGCTGCCCGGCGGTCATCACTCCCCCGGACGCGGGGGGCGCGACCGCCGTCGCGGCGGGCACCTCCGCGACGTGGGTGCCCAGGGCGAGGCACAGGGCGATGAGCAGGACGAACAACCTCGACACAGATACAGCCTTCCTGGCCGCCACCGTCGGTGACGACGTGGTGTTGCGGCCCCGTCCACACACCCGTGGACACGGGCGCGGACGAAGCACGTCGACCGGCCCACGGTGCACGCGGTCCGGTCCTGTCTCCAAAAGGACGACTCCCGGGCCCACAAAGTTGCGGCGGGAGCCCTTCTTCCGTGAACACGGTCGCGCCCAGCAGCGAGCGTGGCACCCGAGCAAGCCGCGGTGTGACAGGCTGGATCGCATGGGCAGCGGGGCGGCGTACGTCGTGGCAGGGCCACCGGCTGTGGGCAAGAGCACAGTGGCGAGGCTGCTCGCCGGCGCTGCGACCCGAGGGGTGCACGTGCCCGTCGACGATCTGCGCGAGATGGTGATCTCGGGACTGGTGCTCCCTTCGCCGGACTGGCCCGCGGTGCTCGCCGACCAGGTGGCCGCCGCCCGCGAGGTGGCGCTGACCGCGCTGACCGCGTACGCCGTGCGCGGCTACACGGTGGTGATCGACGACTTCGTCGACCCGGCCGGTCTGCGCGAGTACGACGACGTCGTCGGCTCCGGGGCGGTCACCGCCGTCGTGTTGCGCCCCGACCCGGAGGCAGCGATCGGGCGCGCGCGGCAGCGCGAGGTGACGGCAGAGGGCGCCGCGTACATCACCGAGGGCGTGCGCATGGTGTCCGCCCTCCTGGAGGACCTGCTCCCCCGGCTCACCACCGTGGGATGGCACGTCGTGGACAACACCGATCTGGATCCCGAGCAGACGGCGGCGCGGATCCGAGCCCTCTGATCGGAGTGCAGGCGGCTCGATACTGGCATCCCACCCGGCGGAGCCGCGCCCTGGAACGCAGAAACCCTTCCCTGACCTGCGTACATCCTGGTCAGAGAAGGGTTCCGGCTCGGTCGGGCTGACAGGATTTGAACCTGCGACCCCTTGTCCATCGACAAGGGCTCCGACAGGTCGCCGCCCATTTGCTGAAACATGCGCTGACCTGCGGAAACACCAAACCAGGTTGAGCAAAGTTTTGCACTGGCTTGCCCACGAGAGGCGGCTTTCGACCGAATACTTGGTGAATAAGTGCGGCACGCTTCAAGGCGGTCTTACCGTTCTTTGTGGCCATCGTTGCCCACCCCTCGTGCCTCGGCAGGATCAGCGCAGCAACACCAGGAGCGCCGCCACCACCGAAACCAGTGCGACTAGTGCCGAGGCGATGGCGATCCACTGCGAGCGCACGTTGACCCTCTCTGCCTTGAGCACTGACTCGATGACGTCGTCGCTGCGGGCGCTCCTGCCGTACGGCGCTGCGCTCGACGGAGCTGGGGACGGGAAAGGGTACGGTGTCGGCGCAGGGGTGGTGGGCCGGCCCTCGGAAGCCAACTCCACCGCCGCGACCAATCGGTCGATGTCGCGCTGGGTCACCGGGTCGGGCAGGACGGCGGGCGTCAACGACGCCAACCTGCCCAGACCGTGACGCTCGAGCACGTCCGGGGCCGGCAGCGTGGCCCCCCCGACCAGCACGGGAATCACCCTCCTCCCGGACTCCAGAGCGATGGTCACCTCCCTAGCCACGAAGTCGCCGGGTCCGGACTCTTCCCAGCCCGGGCCGACGACCACCAGCACGGCGGCCGACTGTGCGATCGCTCTCTCTGCGGCGGCCTGCCAGTCGTCTCCCGGGACGAAGGCACTGTCGATGAACACGCGTCGCATGCCGAGCGACTCGGCGAGCCGGTCGTAGAGGGGCGTCACGTACCGACCATCGACCCTGGAGTAGGAGACGAACACCGTGGCGCCCTCGACCGAAACCTCTGGCGACGTCGCACTGCGCCGGGCCTTGCCTTCGTAGATCGCGAGCACCTCTTGGCGCCGCGACTCCGACATGCGGACGGCGTGCACGGGTGTGTGGGGAACCGGGCCGGGGGGCCGCTCGCTGACGATCAGGTTCGCCAGCCGCTCCGCCGCGCTGAGCAGCGTGTACGCCTGACCAGGGCGATCCTTGAAGGCGGCCAGGGACTCCTCGTAGGCGTAGTACGGCACGTACAACACCTCGACGTCCGCCCAGTACGCCTCGCGGGCTCCGTCGCTGTCACCGGGCACGAGCGACCCAAAGGTCTGCATGGCGTAGAGACGCCGGGCATCGAGCTTGTCGGTCTCGCTGTTGTCGATCCGCATCGGCACCGGGAGCACGCGCAACGCGGCGTTCTGTCTGCGCGCCGACGCCGCGACCCCTGCCGCGCCGTCCACGCTCTGATTGTTGAGGGTGAAGCAGGTCACCAACGTGTCGGGGAGCTGCACCGTGCAGATGCCGGAGGTATCGCTGACCCCGGTGCGGCTATCGAGAAGTACGACGTCAAACCTCTTACGCATCAGGGACGCGGCGCGGTCCAGCATCAGGCCGCCCCCGAACTTCTCGTAGAAGTCCCGCCAGCTGAACCCGTTGACCCTGGTGGAGTACGACGCGCCTTGCCTCCCCGCAGCGACGAACTCCAAGGTTCCACCTTGGCCGAACTCCCACTGCACCGGAACTGCCAGGCGGGTGAGGTCAGCGGCGTCTGCGAACCAGGGCTCGCTCTCCAGATCACGAGCCTGGGCAGGGCCGTAGCTGGTGCTGGCGGAGTGTGCCAGCGTGGCCGCCACGCAGTAGTCGGACGCGAAGTCGATCACCCCGTCGGTCAGCTTGAGGTCCTCGTCGGCGAGGAAGGGGCGGAAGTAGCGGTGCATGCCCGGAGCTTCGAGGTCCCAGTCCACGGCGAGCACGCGGTAGCCGTTGGCAGCCAGCAGCCAAGCGACGTTGGCCAACATCATCGTCCGCCCCGTTCCGCCCTTGAAGGAGTAGAACGTGACGATGGTTCCCCGCCGATCGGACTCGGTCACGATTGGTCCGGGACGTTGCTCACGGACGGCGGCCCGGGAAACCGTCGCTGCGGATCAGCAGCAACTCCGATCTGGTACCTGCGCAGCACGCGGCTCTTGGCACTGGCGAGGGCCGTGGAGAGCTTGGCCTCCAAGTCGTCCTTAGATGCCACGCCCACGATGAAGGTCTCCAAGTCGGGTACAAGGTTCCGGTTGACGAAGGTCGCCTCGATGACGCTACGAAGCACCTCCCGGTCACGAACAGTCTCTGCGTCGGTGTCGTTGAAGGGGATGATGACCACGCAGGTCGGGAGGTTGTGCCGGTCCAGATCCCGCATGAGTCGTCGGTAGGACTCCAGCCGCACCGTCCACGGATCCACGACTACGACCACGATCTTGTTCTCCTCGGTGGCCGCGCTGAGCCGCTCAGCGAGGTCGTCCCCAATCTCCACACGGTCGTAGCGGAACTTCTCCCGCGCCGTGATCGCCTGGGCGATGATCCCGATCTCGTCCTCCACCGGCGGACGGAACGGTTGCCAGTCCAACCCGCCCAGCTCGCCGTAGGCGAGGCGCTCCTCTCGCAAGCCGGTCAGTTCCTCAGTCCGAGCTGCGACGTAGACGAACTGGGCGAACAGATGACTCCCGGGGGCGGCGTTCTCAGGAACGATCTGGACCCCGGTTGTCTGGTCGTGCCAGGCACTCTGAATCTCTGCGATTGGCGGGAGGGACATCGGGGCCACCGGCACGCTGGTCACCGCCGTGGCTATTAGGTCGGTGAGCTCGAGAAGGAAACGTCGGTAGAGGTCCCCCTCGTTGACGAGGCTCTGGAGATGGATGAGACCTCGCCGGGCGTACTCCTCGGGGTAACCGTCGTAGTCGTACTGCTTGGCCTGGATTACCGTGGGTATCGGGTCCAAGTGGGACTTACCGACCAGCAGCACCGGCTGCATCAGGAACCCGACCCCGGGCTCGTCAAGATGCGGAGCGAGCCTGCGGGAGAACGCCGCCCACTCCTTGCCGCAGTAGGGCCGTGAGAAATAGGTGCGCGAAAGCACGGCAACGAAGGACCGGGCGGTTTCGAGCGCCTCTTGCAGCTCCGCAGACCAGGCCGCGCCTGGCTTGATCTGGGTCCGATCCCGGAACCCTTCGCCGTAGGCCGGCCCCAGAACCACCTTGAGCTGCCCGCGAAGGTCTTGGTATAGGCGCTCGACCGCCCCCGACTCGTCGTCCTCCCGCGCGTAACTAAGAAAGAAGGCCGGAGGTCGCGGCGGTCCGGGTTCATCCATGGAACGGCCCGCCCCCTCTCCAAGCGCGCACGTGTGCAGCCGACCCTAGCCCGCTGACACCTGAGTCCATTGGTACAGCGCGGCGAGACTCTTAGCAACCGGCAGCGCCGAGCGGCTGGGTCCGCTACCGGGCCCCCAGCGCGCGTCCGAAACGACGAAACCCCGCTGGGTCGGACTGGTAGCCCGCGACCGTGCGACCGCCAGGGGCCGGTCAACCTCGTGAACGGGGTCCGGGGTGTCCGGCGACATCGACCAACGTTCGAGGTCGAGACCGGACTCGTGCTGGTGCCCGACGTCGATGTTCGCCGCAGCCTGTCGAGCTCCCCCGATATGGAGACGGGAGTAGGCGTGCTGGACGGTCGTCGCGGCCCCGGACCGGCGACTCGGCCTGGACGATCAGTGAGTCGCTGGGCCTCTACATCTTACCGGCGCGCGGAGGGAATCGCTCTTGCGAGCCCCGATCGGTCAAGCGCATGATCGCGGGATGAGGATGCTGCGTGTCTGCATGTATGGCGGCACCGACCTCGACGGCATGCCTGCAGGTTTCGTGCAGTCTCTGGCGGAGGAGATTCTCATGACTCTGCCCTCGGTGCTCGTTACTGGCGGGTTCTTGCGTCGGGGCGATCGTCCCCAGGCAACCTCGACGGATTCGGCTGCGCTCGAGGGCGCCCGCCGCGCCGCGGACCGTCTCGGAAAGGACCTGCGAACGCTCTTCGAGGCGTGGGTCCCTGAGGGAAGTCTGGACGGTCGCCCGGATGTCGACGGCGTTGTGAGGATGGGTGAGGACCTCGGCGTGACTGTGCGCATGATCGCAGGGCGCACGGCCCTCGGCCGGCGGCTTTCGATGGTCGGGGGCGTCGACGTCGTTCTCACCGTCGCCGGCAAGAGAAACACAGAGGTCGTGCTCGAGCAGGCCATCGATCTGGGCGTGCCCGCCCTGCCCATCCCCCACACGGGTGGCGACTCGAAGAAGGCGTACGAGACGTACGGCGATCGGATCGAGGCTGCGTTCGCACCAGGCGAGGTCGAACGGTGTTTCGCGTTGTTGAATGAACGAGGCCTTCAGGACCCTGCAGCTGTACGGTCCGTTGTCGAGGTCATCCGATCCGCTCGCGTCGGTCGCTGCCTCGTCCTCCAGCCCTACCGCGAGGACGATGACGAGCGCTACTCCTCGGTGATCAGACCAACCGTCGAAGAGCAGATGGAGGCCGTGCGTCTCAAGGATGTCGGCAGGAGCGAGCAGATCTACTCGTCATTCTTCGACGCGGTGGCCAACAGCACTGCGATCATCGCCGACATCACTGCCATGAACGACAACGTCATGTACGAGGTCGGATACGCCCACGGCCGGGGCCTCCAACCGCTTCTGTACACCCTGGACCCCGCACGCATAGGTCGCTTGCCGGTGTACTTTCGCACGCTCAATGTCCACACCGTGTCCGAGGACGAGCTGCCGGGCCTCATCCGCGACTACCTGCGCCATGTCAAGCACCGCCAAGTCGACCCGATGGCACTATCGCTCCCCCGCCAACGAGGCAGCGCGCCCGACCTGCAGGTGCCCGACGTGACAGAGTCCGGCTCTCCCTGATGCCGTCGAGCAGCCCCCGGAGCATCCGCGTGTCCGATGAAGATGACGTGCCGCGTGTCCTCGAAGAGGCCGGATTGTCGAGCGGACAAGTGCTCGTGCTGGTGGGTGGCGCGGGTGGGCTGGAAGCCGACGAGGAGGCCCGGCTCTCCGACCTGGTCCGCGACTACGTGGTGCCGGTGATCGAGCGCATCGGCGCGATGGTCGTCGACGGCGGGACGGACTCGGGCATCATGCGGGCGATCGGTCGGGCCCGATCAGACGCCGACGCGCACTTCCCGCTCATCGGCGTGGCGTCGGCCGGCACCGTGCGATCGCCGGGAGATGGGGGCGAGGCCGACGTCGATCCCCATCACACCCACATCGTTCTCGTTCCGGGCCACGACTGGGGAGACGAGTCGCCCTGGTTGTCCGAAGTCGCGTCCGCCCTCACGACCGGGCACCGATCCGCAACCCTGCTCGTCAACGGAGGGGAGATCGCCTACGCCGACGTGCATCACAGCCTGAGGAAAGGACGCCCCGTGATCGTGCTGGCCGGTTCGGGGCGCACCGCCGACACGATCGCATCGGCCCGACGGGACCCGTCGGCCGATGAGCGCGCCGCGCGGATCGCGGCCTCACCGCTCGTGCGGATCGTCTCCGTCGACGACCCGAAGGCGCTCGCGGAAGTCCTCTCGGACGCCTTGTCTGCTCGGTGACCGCCTCAATGCGGGCACCATCCGCCACGACCTGCCCATGACGGCGGCCACGACGATCCCCTCGTTGGCCGGTACACGCCCCGTCGCCCTGGTCGGCGGGGCCCCGTCGCCCTGGTCGGCGGGCGGGTACCGCAGGACGGGCTGGTCGGCTGGAGCGGATCGGGTGTCGAGGGTCGAGCCTCGCGCCGTTCGCTGGTGTGGCTCTCGGTGCTGCTCATGGCTGTGTCGCGGGTGACGACGCCGTCCACACGGGCAGGACCGGTGTTGATCCTCGGCGGAGCGAGAACCGTTCACTGCGGGGCGTCGCCGGCCTGGGTCTCCAGGTCACCGATCCCCTCGATCAGCTGCGCGGCCTCCCCGACGATCCACGGGGGCAGCGCATATCCTTCGTGCTCGGTGACCAGGACGTCCAGGAGCCGGCGTCGCCGGAACGGGTTGTCGAAGCCCGCGGCGACGGCGTCGACCAGCTGCTCGATCACGTCGAGCTGAGTCGTTGCCATGCCCTCGGACCACGCAGACGCCTGGAGTCGCGGCTCGAACCACTGCTCCCACGTACCAGCCACCGAACGCGCTCGAGCCTCGACGCGTACGCGCTGGTCGCGGTACGCGAGCATGTCTGACGCCGGAATGGCGGTGCCTGCCGTGCCGACTCCGGACGCTGCCACGGCAGCGGTGACCATCCCGGGGAGAGGGGTCCCACGAGCAGGATCGAGGCGGAGTGCGGCGCAGACTTCCAAGTCCTCCGTCGAGAGTCGCTGCCGAAGAAGCAACTGCCGCGGGTAGGCGTCGGACCGTCGGACCCGTGGCAATGCGAGGACGTCGGCCTCGACCGGCGTCGGTTGCGGCGGCGTACGCCGTGCACGTTGCCGTTGCCCGGCCCGGGGACCGTCCAGCGCCGGCCGATGCAGCGTCACCGCTCCGGAGTCCGGCGTGTAGGTGATCACCGTGGCGCCGGCGGCGAGGTGCGAGCCCACCACACGCTCGTAGATCCGGCAGATGGGCGGCAGGTCCGCCTGTGTCACGACCACCAGCACCGAGGCCGTGCTTGGGACGATGCGCGTCCAGCCGAGACCGTCCTCGGCGAGTCCCCTAGCGTCGGCCCACATGCACGCCACCTGAGGATGCAGGCCCTGCCCGTGGTGCGCCGACGCCACGCCGAGCTCGGTCAGGTCCAGCACCCCTTGCAGCGAGCTCCAGAAGTCCTGCGCGCGCAGAGCCCACACCAGACTCAGTGTCCGTTGGGTCGTGTACACCCAGATGCCGACCGGATCGACCAGCGAGTCGACGGTGGGGAAGCTCGCGCGCGCTCGACACAACTCCTCGTGATGTGGCACGGTCGTGAACCCGGCCGCGGCGAGCTCGGCCACCTGCACGGCTCCCTCATCCAGATCGGGAGGGACGTCCAGCACCCAGCCGCCGCCGCGGCGAGGGATCGGGATCACGCCGCCGACGAGGTCACTGTCGTCGGTCTCGACCTTGCCGGTCAAGGGCAGCTCCGAGATCAGACGCGCCACGACCGGAAGATCGGTCGGGTGGGTCGCCTCGAGGCCGCTGTGCTGGATCGCCTCGACACCCAGCACGTTCAACGCGCCGATGAGCTGATCGCTGAGGGCCGTCCATCGGGTGTGTCGGGTGCCGACGTCGAGACTGGTCCCCCACGACGGCGTCAGCTCGGCCATCGCGCCTCGCAGGCCACCGCACAGCTCGAGGAAGCACCAGGCGCGTTCGACGTACTGGACGTCCCCGGCGATGACAACGGTGGCGGCCCGCGACTGGATGGCGTTCAGCTGCAGGATCTCGGCTCGGAAGGCCACCTCCTCGTCCTCGGTCCGGGGCGCCTGGAACATGGAGACGTAGTCGTACCAGATCAACACCCGCTCCCGGACGTCGCGGAGGAGGCGGTCGACCGGCGCCACGTCGAGAGCCGTGGCGTCCCGGTCGAAGGACTCCTCGTTCGTTGCCCCCTGCGCCACCTCTCTCACCTGCGAGGCCCAGCGGCGGAGCGCGGCATCTCCGAGGAGACCAAGATGGTGCGCCCGCCGCAGATGTGCTCGGAACAGCTCGGGCAGCCTCGAGCGGGTCGTGAACTCGTCGCCACCAGCGAGCACCGCCGCCGCCAGTGACAGCGTCAGGCCTACGTTGAGGGCCAAGAGCTGCGCCCCGTCGGGATCCGGATGGTCCAAGCTCTCCCAGCGATGTGACACGAAGATGCGCAGATGACCGTCAGTGCCTGTGCCGGGCACCGACGCGTATGCCTGCTGACGCCGGGGCCAGCGCTTCCAGGTCGCCACCACCGACCACGGCTGCCAGCTGCCGAGGCCCCCGTCCGCGCGAGCCTGCGCGGACGGCCTGACCCGACTGGGACCCATGGCGTAGCCAGTGATGACCTCCAGGCCCGGGGTCTCCGTCATGCCGTACTGGGTCCACAGGTCGTTGTCCCTGGACTCGACTGGAGGTCGTTGGCTGAAATGGATGTCGCGCGCCTCGCCCTCCCACTCCTTGGCGAGCGTCTCGAGTTCGCGCGACGACACCCACGGGGACGGCGCATTGAGACCGGTCGATCGCCGGCTGGCGAGTGCGGTGATTTCCCGCAGGGCCAGATCGTCCGCGGGCAGGCGTTGCAGGCGTAGGGCGGCGTCGCTGCCGGACCAGATCCCACCGCTCTGGGTGCCATACGGATCGACGTCCATCCGCTGGCTGTAGTACTCCGTCAGCAGCTCGGCGATCGGACGCCGACCCGGGTAGGACCACGTCGCCGGCCTGCAGCGCAGTTCGCGGTAGCCCTCGGCGCGCTCGACCACCTCGACGGTTTGGTCATGGACCTCGATCGCCTGACCGTGTCGTGGCGACCCCTCGTCGGCTTCCGACATGCCCCCATGAAAGCACTGCTTCCGGCCCGCGGCGATCCGTCGCCGCACCAGGGCTCCGGCGCGCAGCGGAGCGGTGCGCTCCCTGGGCCCGGGTCCCGAGCCGAGCAGCCACCGCACGCCGAACCGCCCGCGCACGCCTGAAGGGCCTGGAGACGTTGCGGATGGACCCGCGCACGGCAGCGCAGGACCGACCCCTCTCTGGCACGGTCACTCGAAAAGCATCTGTCGAGCTCTTGCCTCGGCGCACTCCACTGACGTAGACCGAGACATGGGCCACGTCACGTTTATCCACGGAATCTCGAACAAGGTCGCCGAGGGGCCGTTGCTGAAGGCGTGGCTCGACGCCCTGCGCGACAACGACGGGCCCGACCTGGGCTCTAAGGACGTGACGACCTCGATGTGCTACTGGGCAGACGTCCTCTACGAGAATCCGTTGTCCGAGGCTGCGGCGGGGGCGGAGGCCGCCGGTGAGGACGCAGAGCTCGCGGGCGCCGAACACCTGGACATGGCGTGGTTCCGCGACCTGCCTCGAGCCGAGCAGGCACAGGTCCGAGAGATCGCGGCCGAGGTGGGAGCCGTGACCTGGCTGGCCGAGAGCACGCTGTCTGAGAGCGACCTTGCCGACGCGGATCCGGGTGACGACGAGGCGTACGCGGATGCGGACGACGTCGGACCGTCCACCGAGCTCGGCGCGCCTGCGAAGCCGAGCATCGACTTCGAGCGCGTGCCTCTTCCCGGTCCCCTCAAGCGGCGGCTGATGAAGGCTTTCCTCCGGGACGTCCATCACTACCTCTGGGACACGGCCCACGAGCCACGTCCGGGTGAGCTCTATCACGTCAGGACCGAGGTGCGACGACGTGCGCTGAAGTCGATGTTGGCGGCTGGCAGCTCACGCCCGCACGTCGTGGTCGGCCACAGCCTCGGAAGCGTCATCGCGTACGACGTCCTCCAGAACGTCGACGGTGCGCCCGAGGTTGACGGCCTGATCACGGTCGGCAGCCCTCTCGGGCTCGACGAGGTCCAGGACCAGCTGAAACCCGGATGGTCGCGCTGGAACGGCTTCCCAACGGAGCGAGTGAGGGGTGAGTGGGCGAACGTCTTCGACCGTCTCGACCCCGTGTGTGGTTTCGACCCGGTCCTTGCCAACGACTTCCGGCGCGGCGGCAGCAGCGTGGTGATCGACATCGAGGAAGCCAACTGGGGGCGTTGGCGACACTCGGTCGGCAAGTACCTGAGCAAACCACTGCTCCGCCGCGCCTTGGCGGACATGCTGGAGCTCCGGTGACAAGCCCAGCCGATGTGGGAGTGGTCGAGCGGCTTCGGAAGGCAGCGACGGAGTTCAACACCGTCGAGATGCAGAAGACATGTGCGCAGTTCATCCTTGATGTGCGGCAGCGGAACGTTCCCGTGGACGCTGCCACTGCGCTCCAGGTGCTGAAGATCCTCCAGAGCAAGCGCCAGATCTCCTTGGTTCACGGCGTTGCGGAGGCGTTGCTGGCTCACGGTGTCGACAGCGTCGAGGTCCGGCACCGCTACGCGCTGGCCCTCTTGGACTACGACCGGACGGCCGTCGCCGAGTCGCTCTTGCGGACTCTCCCCAAGGGTGCAGGGATGGACCCGGAAGTGACCGGCGCGATCGGCCGGGTGCACAAGCAGCGCTACCTCACCAGCGGCCCAGCAGCCGGGCGCCAGCGGACGACGGACCTGCGCAAGGCGATCGAAGCCTACGAAGCGACGTACCGACTGGATCCCCGCAAGCACTACTACCACGGCATCAACACCGCCACCCTGCTCGCCCGGGCTGCCGGCGATCATGTGTCGGTGCCCCGTCACCGAGACCCGCTGGCGGAGGCCAGGGTCATCGCGAAGGACCTTCTCACCAAGATCAAGCGAAGACGGAGTCCGGGGGTGTGGGAGCTTGCCACGGCTGCCGAGGCCTGTCTGGTGCTGGGGCGGGACGACGATGCCGTCGCCTGGACGTGCCGGTACGTCGACTACCTCGGACCGGACGCCAACGCCTTCGAGTACGCCAGTACCTTGCGGCAGTTCCAGCTGGCGTGGCGGCTCGACGCGCATTCGGAGCCAGGAGTGCGGCTGCTCCCGCTGCTGAGGGGCCGTCTGCTGCAGGCCGAAGGGGGAGCCATCTACGTCGACCCCAGCGAGTTCACCCCGGAGTCGCTCAAGCGGTTCGAACGTGTCGACGACTTCATGCGGGACCGCAGCGACATCGACTACGAGAAGGTCTTCGGCTCCGAGCGCTTCAGGTCTCCCAAGTGGCTCCGCGAGGCGCTCGACAAGTGTCGGTCAGTGGCACTGATCGAGGACAAGTACGAAGACGGCCAGGGAACCGGCTTCGTGCTGGCGGGCAAGCTGCTCCGGCCTGAATGGCCAGACCGCGTGCTGCTCACCAATGCGCACGTGGTGCCCGAGGCTCTCGGCCCCGACAAAGCTCACATCGTCTTCCGCGGATTGGACGGCGACGAGTCTGGAGCAGGCCACGTGGACCCCGTGGGCAGCACGCTGTGGGAGTCCCCTCGAAACGAGTTCGATGCCTGCATCCTGCCATTGCCGGACGACCTCAGCGACCAGGTGCGCCCAATGCCCCTGCGAGCGAAGTTCCCGAGTCTCGACACCGAGCCACCGCCCCGTGCGTACGTGATCGGCTACCCCAAGGGAAGCCCCAACATCCAGGTGTCACTGCACGACACACGCCTCCTTTCAGCCGACGAGAGGTACGCCCACTACCGGTCCCCCACCGAGCAGGGGAACTCCGGAAGCCCAGTCTTTGACAGCGAATGGCAGGTGATCGCCCTCCACCACGGCGCCGTCGACGCCTTCCGCGGCTCGGGGCAGGCTGCCAACGAGGGAATCCGGCTCGACAAACTGGTCGACGCCATGCGGACGTGAACTCGGACGGAACTGACCGCCTCATGCCCAGTCACGACGACCCGTCTCCCGACATCGACCTCGAGCTCCTCGACAGGGGCTCGAAGGCACTTCTCGGCTACTTCGTGCACACTTGGTTCCGCCACTACTTGGGTGCCGCGTCCGAGAGCCTGGAACGGCTGCACGAGCGCGGATTCATCGAGACCCCGACACGGCCGACCGAACTGGGACGACACGTCTTGTTCGACTTCGGAGCGCTGGACGAGGAGAAACTCGCCTACATTCTCGGCGTCTACTTCTACGTTCAGACCTGCCACAAAGCGGCAAACAATCGCTTGATGAATCGGTACGACGGCAAGCAGGTGCTGTACCTCCGGGGATACGACGTCGAGGGTTCGGTGTCGATCGGCGCGGGCTCTGCCCTGGGTTCGTCCACCTACCACACCCAGACGTTTGGAATGAAGCTGGCCGAGATGCTCGGTGACGACGTTGCGCTGTTCAAGGTCATCAGCCCGAAGGACGTGTACTGGGACACGATCACCGCCCAGGACTTCTTCAGCGACGGCTACGGAGAGCTCATCAGGTGGGTGGTTGCGCGGCCGAGCGCCATCTACCTCAACGCCCGAAGGTGGCAGGAAGGCGTCCTCGATCTCCTGGACCGGATGGATCACTACGTCGTCTACGTCTCGTCGACGACGCCCAGTCTGCTCTGGGAGCTTGCCCAGCTCGATGTGGACGGGCGCCGCGACCGCGTGACCGTGGTGCTCGACGCCGCCGCGATGAAGGAGACGCGAAAGCATCTGGGGGTGCAGGAGGGACTTCGCGGACTCTTCGGCGAACAAGTGATCTGGTCCAAGCAGGGTCCCCCTCCGGAGATGACCGAGGGCGAGCTGACAGCATGGGTGTCAGAACGGTTCCTCGTGATCACCCCGGAGGAGCTGGGAACGAGCGGCGGCCTGAGCCGAGCTGGGATCGCTGGCGACAGCTCGCTGTTGCGGCCGGGAAACCGTGAAACCTGGTTTGATTTCGACTTCAGTCCCGCTCTCGAGGACGAGGATGTCGCCCGTCTGCGGGCCATGTCCGCCGATCTCGGGCGTCTCGTCGACGAAGCCCTCGACAGCCACGTCGAGTGCCTTCCTCTCACGGTCGTGCACCTTCAGCTCCGGATCTACGCGACCTTGCTCTTCGCAGAGCACGATCGAACCGGCCGAACGCTTGCGTCGTACGCCGGTCTGCTGCAGGCAGCGCTCGAGTACTACGAGCCTGAGGAGCCGCGGATTGCCGCGCTCACGCCGCAGCGCCGCGAGGCTCATCTGAATATGCTGCGTGAGCATCTCGAGCTGACGCAGTACATCGGACTTCAGTTGCTCTCGTCGGGCAAGACGCACGAGTTCGACGACTACTCAGTCGAGGCGACCGCCACGTTCGCGACCGAGTACGAGCGGGCCCTCGATGCGACGCGGGCCGTGTTCACGCGCCTCGGAGGTCCTCTGCCCTCCCCCTAGTCCGCGAATCACGATCGCGCAGGACTGCGAACTTGCCGACTGTCCAACGTGCCTGGACGTCAGAGCCAAACCGCACAGCCCCGCCCCTTCTCGGATGTTCTTGGCAGCCGATCCGCGCCGGGTCAGATGTTCAGCTCGGCCCACGCGACTTTGCCGCCGGGGGTGGACTCGCAGCCGGACCGCAGCGACAGCGTCGCCACGATGGCCATGCCCCGGCCGTCCTGGTCGCCCGGACGTGCGTGGTGCCGCTCGGGCCAGGCTCTTGATCTGTCCTCGACGGCGACGCGCACGACGCCGTCGGCTCGAGTGAGCGACGTCCGGAAGGGCGAGCTGCCGTGCGTGATGGCGTTGGTGGCGAGCTCGGAGGTGACCAGCGTGACGTCACCGATCAGGGCGTGAAGATCCCAGGCAGTCAGGGCGTCGCGGACGAAGTGACGCACGGACGAGACAGCCGCCGGGACGGGGAGGTGGATGCTGGAGAGGGCCGCGTCAGGACAACGCGGAATGTCGCCCGCGCCCGGGTGGGCCCCGATGAGGCTGACGCGGTCGTGCAGGTCGCATGCCCGCGCCACGTCGCTCAGACTGGAGCCTGACAGCAGCTCTCCGGGGTACGCGCACAGCAGTCTGATGGGCTGCGCCGCAATAGCGGTGTTCCACAACGACTCGAGCTCAAGGGCGGCCGCCACCTCGCCGCGCTCCCAGAGCAAGGCCACCATCTCGCCAAAGGCACTGACGGGACCCCCGCCGGTCGGCACCAAGGATGCGACGACCGCCGCGAAGCGGGCGGGGTCGGGACGCCCCTCGACCATGAACAGGCTCATCGTTTCGTCGGCATCGAGGGTGACGAGGGTGCCGTCCCGCTTCGCACCCACCGGGTCGGCCCCCAGGCCGGCCAGCACGTCATCGACGGCACGACGGTGCGCGGTGCGACTGATCGTGACGACCGGGATGCCGTTCTCGAGCGACTCCGCGACGAAGCTGGCTACGCACGCGACCAGAGCGCCGGGCTCGTCGTACGCCGCGACGACGTGCTCCCTCTCGGCCATTCAGCACGACTCCTCCGCCGCCACCGAGCTCCGAGGTCCCGGTTCACCGTGTGTTGTCCCCCGATTGTGCGCTCTTCAAGCACTCCTGTGAAGGGGCTGCGGCTGACCCCGATGGACGGGCATCGCATGACATTCCACAGGGCTACGCCCACCGCCCGGCGCACGGTCATGTGCGACGGAGGCCAGAACGCTGCGACTTGGGCTTGGCATCACGTGCCTGCTTCATCATCGCCAGCGGGCCGGGCGAGCCGGGTCCAGCGGTGCGCTCCGCGCACGGGACGCAGATCGACTCGTCGCTGATCATGTCGCCGATCGCATCGAGGGTGACGAATCGTTGGTGCAGCGTTCGCCTACGGCACGTGGCGCACCTCGCCAAGTGCTCGAGCGCGAGGCGTCGACCCGCTCTGGGGCCATTCGCTGAGCTGATCACATCCGGCATTCGCACGACCTACCTTTCGGCGTCGGTGAGGTGGGAAGCCCACCCAAACCTGCTTGGTGCTGCGGGCCTTGCGCCCCACCTTCAATCGCTCAGGCGCGGTGCCTGCCCGCACGCGTGCTCTCCGTCGGCCGAGCAGCCAGCGTCGCGAAGTCGATGAAGTCGTCACTTCTCGCCCTCACGCCGTACGGCGTGGACTCGGGGCCGACGGTGACGACGCGGACACCGGAGCCGTGCAGCCGGGTGACCAGCGGGACCATCGAGCCAGGGTTGCCCACGATCACGACCCCGTCGACTGCAGAGTTGCGCGCGAGGTCGACCGCATCCACGGACATCGACACCAGCGCCTGCTCGTCGTCAAGGTCGGCACCCTCCTCGGAGAAGTGATGCACGGGCTGGATGCCGTGCCGGCGCAGCAGACCAAGCCACTCGCCCATGTCTGGCCGGGTCCAGTCGGCATAACCGCGGCACACAGTGATCGATCCCATGCCGGCCAGGACCTCCAACAGGCCGTCGGCAGTCTCTGGCGGCGTCGCCCGGGCGTCGACCAGCAGGGCTAGCCGCTGTGCCAGTTCCGGCGGTGACGGAAGCATGTGCGGGAGCTCGGGAGGCTCCTCGGCGAGCCCGACCGGCGCCTCGGCCGCGATCAGTTGCGAGCGACGAGTAGGCAGCGATGTGGGTGGCCGCACCCTTGTCAGGGTGCTTGTGGCCGCCTCGCTGCAGGTTCGGTCCGGCTGCGGCCTGGCGATCCAGCGTCTGACGAGGGTGGTCAGCTCGTCCTCGCTGTCGGGTTCTGGCTCGCGCTCGACTGCTGCGATCATTGTTCGCCCCTGTCCCCCCACGAATACATGCGTGCATCCCCCACGGACGCCCGCTGCTCCTCAACGCCCACCTTCGGCCGGAGGACGGGACGCGGAGGAGGATTCGATGAAACTTGAGAGTTTGTCCGAGTTCGCTTGATGAACGAGTCGTCGGCCACGATCGTGCAAAGAGTGCCTTTGTCGCGGACCGACGGTCCGGCCTTAGCCGAGATCCGGGTGTCGCGCAGGTCCGTCAGACGGAGCCGCGGGCCTGCATGATCGCCCTCAGCTCCGCGGCAAGCTACGTGTTCTTGGCTCGCGACCCCAGTCCGGAGCTGGCAAGCCCGGAGCACCGCCGTCGCCCGATCCCCAGCCGCCGTAAATGAGGATGTCTCAAGGATGTCCGGCGGTCTAGACAAGTTACTTGTCCCGAGTGGATCGATCTGGCGTGCCCACGCGGAGAGCCTCTAGTTTGGTTAGCGCGTCGTTCATCTTGGGGGGGCCGATGACTGAGCGTCTCGAACTCATTCTTCTGGGAATGCCGCGCTTGATCGGAACCACAGGACCGATCCCGTTGTCCCCGGGGACATCGCTGCTCTGCGCCTACTTGGCACTCGCGCCCGAGGACGGGCAACGACGTCAGGTCGCGGCAGCGCAGCTGTTCGCCGATTGTCCGGAGCCCGTCGCACGACGTCGCCTCAGCACGGCACTGTGGCGCCTGCGCACCGAGGTCCGGACGGCGACCGGGGTTGACCTCGTCAAGTGCACGCGCGACGACAGGATGCGGCTGAGTCCCACGGTAGAGATGGCCCTGGACACACAGGATTTCGAGGGCCTCGTCGCGCCCGCGTTGGAGGCACCGCCCGATGCGCTGACTGCCGACCTCGCCTCCCGACTGGAGCGTGCGGTGTCCCTCCATGGCGGGCAGCTGATAGAGCCTTGCGTCGACGAGTGGGTCCTTGCCGAGCGCACGCGAATCGAGACGATGTACCTGACCGCCTTGGACTATCTTGTCGTCCATCACGGCAAGCAGGGTGCGCACCTCAAGGTTCGGCGCTTTGGCGAGCTCGCCCTGGCCATGGAGCCGCTCCGGGAGGACGTCCACCGTCACCTGATGACGGCGTACGCCGCCGCCGGGCGAGACGACTTGGTGGAGCGTCAGTTCGAGAGGTGCCGACAGGTCCTGCTCGATGAGCTCGGCACAGACCCGCTGCCGGAGACCATCGGGCTGTACGCCCGGCTGCGTCACGGCGACTCCGCCCTCTCGCCGTCGCTCTCGGCGCTGCGGACTGACCTCGAGCGTGCGCGCCGCGAGGTGGACCGGCTCGCCATCGTTGTCGATCGAGCCCTCCAGCACCTGCGCCAGATGGGCTGACGCCCACTCCAGGGTTCGGTCGTGACGCACCCGTGATGGCGGCTCGCCGTCATCGAGACGCCACGGTGACACCCTCGCGCGAGGGTGTACGGCAGTCGTGGAAAGGCGCATTGGGTGGTCCCTCAGTGGAGACGTAGATACCTGCTCGACGTCTGGATCGAACGGCGGGTCATCGACTCGTTGCCGGCCATCGTCCGCGGCCGGTTGCGTGACCTGTCGATCGCCGAGGAGGGATACGTGGGCTCGTTCGAGGAGGTGCAGGCCCGCATCGAGGCGGACCTCGACGCGGACGGTGTCACGCCTCGGCGCTGGGAGCGTGGACGTCATGGCTAGTGGTCCCGCGGATACCGGCGTCTCGGCCCAGAGCACGGCGGTGGCGACGTGATCGCGCACGGCATGACGATCATCAAGAACGAGCTCGAGCGCAATCTCGGAAGCTTCGGCGGCAATTCGCCGCACGCGGAGCTAGGGAACGTCGCGGAAGTGTCGGCCGGCAGCCAGGGCAACGGCCAGGGCCGCAACCGGGTGCTGATGTCATTGGTCAACATCCAGGAGGAGCGCACCCTCAGGAACGGGCAGACCTATGTCCGCGACGACGCGTCCCTCAGGGTGCGCCACGAGAACCCTCCGATTGTCCTCAACCTCGCCATGCTGGTGGCTGCCACGCACACCGACTACGACGATGCTCTGCGTGCGCTGTCTCGGGCCCTGCTGTTCTTCCAGTCCCGCACCGTGTTCACCCACGAGAACGTGCACCCGGGGTCGATGACGGCCGGTGCGCCGGTCAACGACCGCGACCGGCTCGCGGAGTTCCGGATGGTCGTCAGCCTCTGGTCTCCCAGCATGGAGGAGATCAACGACATGTGGGGGATGCTCGGCGGCAAGCAGTTCCCCTTCGCGTTGTACGCCGTGCGGGCACTCGAGCTGCGCTCCGGCGCCGCCCTGAGGGAGTCGGGCCTCATCACCGAGGTCGTGCAGGACTACGCGCACACGAGGGGCGCGACCTGATGGGCGAGCGGCTGCAGACCGTGTTCCTCCGGCTCTTCGAGGTCCGGGTCTTCCATCACTACTGGCTCGACGAGGGTGCCGTCGAGTTCAGCGCCATCGCCGACGACGAGGCCAGGACGTCGCGCCTCCTCACGTACGACGTTCGCAAGGTCCTCGTCGTCGAGCCGTCCGCGGGGACCGTCCAGCTCATCGCTGGGATGCAGGGCATCTTCCGGGCCACCGGCCTCGGCATCGTCGTGGCGGTGCCACAGCGCACCGCGGTGGACCTCGACTCGACCTTCGAGTTCCACGTCCGGGCGGCGGCCTTCGACTACACCGCCTACACCGCGATGACGCTGCGGCCACAAACCGTCGTGGACGTCGCCGACCCCGCAGACGGCACGATCCACCGCTACAAGGCCAACGTCCCCGTGCTGTCGAACCTCACGGGTGCCGGACGCGGGAACGGTGCGGCCAAACGACTCTTCCTCTCGACCGAGTACGCAGGGTCGACGGCAGGCGACGGTGTCGAGGCCCTGGTGACCTCGGGGAACCAGGTGCGTCAGCTCACAGGCGACCCCCCCGGGGCGCCGTTCCACGTGCTCGGCGCGAGATCGGAGCTCCCCGTGTACGTGCACCAGGGCGACGTCCCCGCCGTTGTCCCGCCCGCCGGATCGACAGGCGCACCACCGCGAGGTGTCGAGCTCGCCACGATCACGAGAGTTCGGCCGTCGGAGACCCCGGGCGTCCCACCGGACGTCGTCGCGATCATCCGGCTGGCACCCCGGCGGAGTGACGACAACGCCTTCAGCTTCGCCAACGCGAACGGCACCGTGCGAACTCCGACCCGGGTCTTCGAGATGCACCTTCGCAACCGCTGGACGACCCGGAGGTACCGCAACCAGCGCGACGGGAGCATCACCTCGGCCGACGCGAGCCCGACCCCACTCACGTACTTCGGCAACGAGGGGACCGATCGCAGTCCACGGGCAGACGCGCTGGCGGTCGAACGCGACAGCAACGACCCCACCCGGGTCACCCAGCTCATTTCCGAGATCTACGTCTAGCCGACCAGGAAGGGAAGGCCATGGCCACTACGTACAAGACACCCGGCGCCTACATCGAGGAGATACCGAAGCTCCCGCCGAGCGTGGCGCCCGTCGACACCGCCATTCCCGCGTTCATCGGCTACACGGAGAGGGCGACCAACGAGATCGCGGACGACCTCCTGCTCAAGCCCAAGCGGATCGAGTCGTTGGTTGAGTTCGAGCAGTACTTCGGCGGCCCACAGCCCGAGACAGGACTCGCGGTGACGATCACCACCACGACGACGGCTTCGCCCGGCTCGCCGATCGGTGTCACGTCGAGCGTGACGGTCGACGAGGACACGCGGTCCAAGCACATCCTCTATTACGCGCTGCAGATGTTCTACGCCAACGGCGGCAAGTCGTGCTTCATCGTCTCCGTCGGTGACTTCAAGGTCGTCGCCGCCGATCTGGTCCTCGCCGAGCTACAGGCAGCCCTCGAACCACTGTCCAAGGTGGACGAACCGACCCTGATCGTGATCCCGGAGGCGCAGTCCCTACCGATCGCGGACTACGCAACCTTGCACGACGCCGCGCTCACGCAGTGCAACGACCTCAAGGACCGGTTCGTGATCATGGACGCGCACGGTGGCGCCGAATCGCTGTCCGACCCTGATGCGAACCTCATCCAGGCGGTCGCGAACTTCCGCAATGCCGGTCCGGGCCAGTTCCTCAAGTACGGCGCGGCCTACGCACCCAACCTCTCCACGATCCTCGACTACGCCTACGACGAGGCCGCGGTGCAGGTGTCGCACGTCGTCGACGGTGGCGCATCCACGACGGCCGCGCTGGATGCCGTGGCGACCAACGAGCTGCGCGAGCGGGCCATCGCGGCGCTACGCGCCAAGGACCTCGTGCTGCCGCCCAGCGGAGCCATCGCCGGCGTCTTCGCCAAGGTCGACAACGACCGGGGAGTCTGGAAGGCGCCGGCCAATGTGCCCCTCGTGGCCGTCGTCAGGCCGACGATCGAGCTCGGCAACGTGCAGAACGACGCCATGAACGTCGATCCGACCGCCGGCAAGTCCGTCAACGCGATCCGTCCGTTCGTGGGCAAGGGGACGCTCGTGTGGGGCGCCAGGACGCTCGCGGGCAACGACAACGAATGGCGCTACGTCAGCGTGCGCAGGTTCTTCACCTTTGTGGAGGAGTCGGTCAAGAAGGCCACCGACCAGTTCACCTTCGAGCCCAACGACGCCAACACCTGGGTGAAGGTCCAGGCCATGATCGAGAACTTCCTGACCACGCAGTGGCGTGCCGGGGCCCTGCAGGGCATCAAGCCCGAGCACGCCTTCTACGTCGCTGTCGGTCTCGGCAAGACGATGACGCCGCTGGACATCCTCGAGGGCCGGATGATCGTCCAGATCGGGATGGCCGCGGTGCGCCCGGCGGAGTTCATCGTCCTCCGCTTCTCTCACAAGATGGCCGAGAGCTGAGTCCGTCCCCAACCTCATGACCACCTGACGAACGGAGAACGCAATGCCCCAGGACTATCCGATCCCGCGATACCACTTCCAGGTCGACTGGGGTGGCTCGAAGCTCAGCTTCACCGAGGTGACCGGCCTGGTGATGGAGCGCGAGAAGATCGAGTATCGCCACAGCGACAGCAAGGACTTCAGCAAGATCGCCATGCCGGGGATGGTGAAGAACAACAACATCACCCTGAAGCGCGGGAAGTTCGAGGGCGACTTCGAGTTCAACGAGTGGCTCGAACTGGTCGCCAACGAGCGTGACGGCAACCGGCGTGACATCACCATCCGGCTGCTCAACGAGGCCCACGAGCCGGTGGCGGCGTGGACCGCAGCGCGCTGCTTCCCCGTCAAGGTCACCGCGCCCGACCTGAAGTCCGACGCCAACGAGTCCGCGATCGAGAGCCTCGAGTTCGCGCACGAAGGCTTGAAGCAGCTGAAGACCTGAGGCGGACCGTGACCGAGTACTACCCGCCGTGGGGCTTCTACTACCGGGTCGACTTCCCCTTCAGCGGGGACGCCAACGACACCAGGTTCCAGACGGTCTCGGGACTGACCGTCGAGTACGACACCGAGGAGTACAAGGAGGGCGGCGAGAACCGCTTCACCCACAAGCTCCCGGTGCGGACGAAGTACGGCGACCTGTCGCTCAAGCGCGGGATGCTCGTGGGGTCGCAGGTGATCTCCTGGTTCACCGATGCCTTCCGCGACCGCGACTTCCGGCCGAGCGCCGTCTCCGTGATCCTCATGAACGAGGAGGGGCAGCCGTTGCGAACCTGGAAGGTCGCCCACGCCGTACCGAAGAAGTGGACGGTGAGCGACCTCAACGCGAACGAGAACTCCGTCGTTGTCGAGACCATCGAGCTCACCTACCGCTACTTCACAGTCTCATGACCGCCGACAGTCGCAGCCGTCAGCTAGAGGGAGGACCGTGATGCCTGTCGAGATCAACGAGCTCCACATTCGCGTCTCCGTCGTGGCGCCGCCGACCGGCAGACCCGCGGGAGCGCCGACGCCACCGGAGGCTGCAGGCGGGACGACACACGAGGCGCTGGTCGCGGAGTGCGTCGAGCACGTGCTGCAAGTCCTCTCCGACCGACGGGATCGATGACCATGGCGACCGAGGGCAAGCTCGAGAAGATGCTGATCCTCGCCTTCGACTCGGCAAAGGCGGCCGAGACGGGCGGGACCACGAACGCGAAGGCCACCTTCGAGGCACTGATCAACCCCGAGACGTACACGCTCGAGTACAAGGTGAAGACCGCCGACGGGCAAGGCCAGGGCACCAGCGGTGCCCAGACCAAGTTCGAGTACACGCTTCCCGAGGAGCTCACCTTCGACTTCCTCTTCGACAACACCGGGATCATCGACGGACGGCCACGCCCTGAGGGGATCCACGCGGACGTCGACGCCTTCCGCAGGCTCCTCACCGAGTACCAGGGCAGCTCTCACGAGCCGTACCACCTCAAGCTCGTCTGGGGGAACCTGGTCTTCAAGGGGCGGGCCATCGAGGTCGGCATCACCTACAAGCTGTTCAACCCCGACGGCCAGCCGGTCCGGGCAGTCGTTCGCGTGAAGT
The DNA here is from genome assembly GCF_014779655.1 of Nocardioides ganghwensis. Taxonomy (GTDB): domain Bacteria; phylum Actinomycetota; class Actinomycetes; order Propionibacteriales; family Nocardioidaceae; genus Nocardioides; species Nocardioides ganghwensis. Next base: position 25,090 of record NZ_JACXYX010000008.1, on the reverse strand, counting down.
TCAAGGGGTCGATCGAGGACGAGAAGCGGGCCGCGGTCGAGGACCGTAGGTCGCCCGACCTCACCCACCGCAGGCTCGTCAGGCCGGGCGACAACCTTCCGCTGCTGTGCTTCGAGGTGTACGGCGACCCCCGGCACTACCTCCTCGTCGCAGCCGCGAACCGGCTCGACGACTTCCGCTCGCTGTCCCCGGGGCAGGAGCTGCGGTTCCCACCCGTCGACCTGGCCGGAGCCGGACGATGAGCGACGCCACGGTCATCCCCACGCCCGCAACGCCGGACGTCTGCTCGATCAGCCTGCTGATCGATGGGGAGGAGATCTCGACCGCCTTCCACGTGCTGTCGGCGTCGGTCTTCCAGGAGCTCAACCGGATCCCCTCGGCATCGGTGCAGCTGCGGGACGGCGAGGCGTCGCAGCAGACGTTCCCGGCCAGCAACACCGAGCACTTCGTCCCGGGCCGGCCGATCGAGATCCGGCTCGGCTACCGCGGTGAGACCGAGGCCGTCTTCAAGGGCCTGGTGATCACGCACCGGATCCGAGTACGCAAGAGCGGGAGCCTGCTGTCCCTGGAGTGCCGCGACGAAGCCGTCCGGATGACCCGTGGCCGCAAGAGCCGCCTCCACCTCGACACGACCGACGGCGACCTCATCGACGGGCTGATCGGCGAGTACGGGCTGCAGCGCGACGTCGCGAGCACCAAGCCGACGCTCCGCGAGGTCATCCAGTACGACGCCACCGACTGGGACTTCGTCGTGTGCCGGGCCGAGGCGAACGGCCACGTGGTGGCCGTGCGCGACGGCACGGTCACCGTGCGGCCACCTGCGACCGACGCCTCGCCGGTGGTCGCCGCCCAGTTCGGCGCCACCGTGCTCGAGCTCGACGCCGAGATCGATGCCCGCCACCAGGTGCCGGGCGTCACTGCCACCACATGGAACGCGACCGACCAGGAGCTCCTCGAGGTCGAAGGCTCGGAGCCGAGCCTTCTCGACACCGGCAACCTCTCACCGAGCGACCTGGCCGACGTGCTCGGGGGCGACCCCGTGGTCCTGCGCCACGGTGGCGGGCTCGGCGATCCCGAGCTGCAGGCCCTGGCCGACGCGCACCTCCTCCGTGACCGGCTCGCCAAGGTGCGTGGCAGGGTCCGCTTCCAGGGTTTCAGTGGCGTCACGGCGGGCGACGTCGTCGAGGTCAACGGCATCGGCGACCGCTTCGCCGGCCCCCAGCTCGTGTCGGGAGTACTCCACACCTTCGCCAACGGCAACTGGGAGACCGACGTCGCTTTCGGCCTGAAGCCCGAGACCCAGCTCGAGAGGTTCCCGGTGACGGCGCTCCCGGCCGCCGGGCTGCTGCCCTCGGTCAATGGCCTCCAGGTCGGCGTCGTCGTCGCTCTTGAGGGCGACCCCGACGGCGAGGACCGGATCCAGATTCGGCTGCCCCTGGTCAGTACGGGCGAGGACGGGGTGTGGGCCCGCGTGGCCACGCTCGACGCGGGAGCCGGGCGCGGGACCTGTTTTCGGCCGGAGCTCGATGACGAGGTCGTCGTGGGATTCCTGGACGGCGACCCGCGTCATCCCGTGGTCCTGGGGCAGTGCCACAGCAGCGCCAAGCCCGCGCCGGTGCCGGGAGCGGACCTCAACCACGTCAAGGGATACGTGAGCAGGTCGAAGCTGAAGCTGACCTTCGACGACGACGGCAAGGTCGCGTCGCTCGAGACGCCCGAGGGCAACCGGCTGAGCCTCTCCGAGGCCGACAAGGCGGTGAAGATCGAGGACCAGAACGGCAGCTCGATCACGCTCGACGCCAACGGCATCACGTTCGAGAGCAGCAAGGACATCGTCCTCAAGTCCTCAGGAGACATCTCCCTCGAGGCCGGCGCCAATGTCACGGCGTCTGCCCAGGCGCAGTTCACCGCCGAGGGCCAAGGCGGGGTCAAGGTCTCCTCGAGCGGCACGACCGTCGTCAAGGGATCGCTCGTCCAGATCAACTGAGAGGAAGCAGGATGTTCCCGGCAGCCCGAGTCACCGACCAGATCGTCAGCCCGGCGACGCAGGGTGCACCGGTGCCGATCATCCCGCCGGGGACGCCCACGGTGCTGATCGGCAACCTGCCCGCGGCAACTCTCGGGGACAGCTGCGGGGTCGACACCATCGTCAAGGGATCCAGCACGGTGCAGATCGGCGGCAAGCCCGCCGCCCGCGTCACCGACCCCACCGCCGCCGGTGGCGTGGTGATGCCGCCGGGCAAGCCGACCGTGCTGATCGGGGGCTGACATGGGACCGACGCAGCCCGAGAACCGCTCGTTCCTCGGTCGGGGCTGGTCCTTCCCGCCGGCGTTCGACCGGCGGGTCGGCGGAGTCCGGATGCTCGACGACGAGGACGACATCGTGTCGAGCCTCCAGATCCTGCTCTCGACCGCGCCCGGCGAACGGATCATGGTCCCGCAGTACGGCTGCAACATGGACGAGCTCGTCTTCGAGAACCTCGACACCCGGATGCGAACCCTGATGGCCGACAAGATCGAGTCGGCGATCCTCTACCACGAGCCACGCATCGACCTCGAGCACGTTCGTGTCGAGGACGACCCGGCCGAGGCGATCGGGGGTTATCTCCTGATCGGGGTGATCTATCGCGTCAAGGCCACCAACTCGCGGTTCAACTTCGTCTTCCCCTTCTACCGCGACGAAGGCACCGACATCAACCTCACCACGACGGTGCAGCTCCTCCCGGAGGCGCCATGACCTCCTGCGGCTGCTCGGTCAGCCACGACCCGGGCCAGCTGCTCCGCGACGGCACGGACCAGGAGCAGCGGGCACTCAGCGCACCCGACCCTGCCAGCGCTCCCGTCGACGATCGCCGGTCCGAGCACGCGATCGTCTTCGCAGCCGCCTACAGCAGGTACCTCCGTTACGTGGGGTTCGACGACACTGTCGACCCGGCCGACCCGGACTGGCACCAGTTCTTCGGCTCCGACATCTCCTCGCTACTCGCGGTCGTCGCCGTCGACCGCGTCGATGCCTACCGGACGGCGCTGCAGGGCTGGCTTTGTCGTCTCGAGGACCCGCCACTGACGGGGTCCGAGGCCGACATGAAGGAGGCGTTGGGCGCGATCTTCGACGCCGTGGGGAGCCTCGCCCGAGGCATCGACGCCGTGGCCGTGGCACTACCACCAGCGGATCCGCTGCGTGCGACGATCGTCAACCTGGTGCGCGCGCAGCTGAGCCCCATGCTGCGTCGCTTGATCGGGTACCACGTCGCCGGCCAGGCCCTCGGGGTCGTCGACCCGGCCGTACCCGCTCCCAGCGACGTCCGCATCCTCGGCCGGTCGGTGGAGCCGTTCCAGCGTTTCCTCGTGGACCCCGGCGCTGCGCTGTCCGGGGAGTGGCCCGCCGGCGTGGACCTCCCGAACTGGGCGTCGTACGTCGCGGTGGACCCACTCCCCCACACGGACGCCTACGGGCAGGGCGCCACGGTGGTCGACCGCGCCAACCACCTCGCCACCCACCACCTCTTCCGTGCGATCTGCGAGTCCTTCCTAGGGGCGTACGCACGCGTCGTCGACGGCGCCCGGACCGCCCTGCATGCGAGCTTCGACTCGAACGGCCACCAGCCCCACTACGCTCTGTTCCTGGCTTTCGTGCGCCTGCTCGAGCACACTCGCACGCAGGCGAATCAGCTCACGGCGCGGCATCTCGACCACTACTACCGTGACGTGCTGCGCCTGAGGGACCTGCCCTCGGAGTCGGGCCACGCCCACGTGCTGGTGGAGCTCGCGAAGCACGTCACCTCCCACCGGCTGACGGCCGGGGCGCTGCTGCGGGCGGGCAAGGACGACGTCGGCGAAGACGCACACTTCGCCGTGGACACCGACGTCGTGGTCAACCGCGCCTCGGTCGAACGGCTCGCCAGCGTGTATCGGCACCACGACACTCCCGGTGAGCGGTTGCCGCTCGAGGACGGTCGGCTGTTTGCCTCGCCCGTTGCGGAGTCGGGTGACGGTGTCGGCGGCGAGACCGACGCCGTCGGGGGGTCGTGGCACCCGTTCGCCAACAAGAACTACGAGCACGGCAGGCTGACGGGGATCCGGATGCCGCCCGCCGAGGTCGGCTTCGCCATCGCGTCCCACCACCTGTGGCTGGCGGAAGGTGAGCGCACCATCGTGGTGCGGCTCCACACCTCAGCAGCGATCGCCGGCGGGAAGACGGCCGCGGTCGACCTCCGGTGCCGCCTCACCACGGCAGACGGGTGGCTCGAGCGCAGCGTCGCCGTCCTCTCCCTGGACTCCGAGGGCGGCGAACTGCAGATCGAGCTCGGCGGCAACGACCCGGCCGTCACGCCGTACGACGCCGCGACCCACGGCTACGGCTTCGACACCCGCCTCCCGGTCCTTCTGATCACGCTCCACCATCACCCCACGACCCCGTGGACGACCTACACCGTGCTCGAGAAGGTCGAGCTCACCGGAGTGACCCTTGATGTCCGGGTCAAGGGTCTGCGGTCCCTCGCCCTCGCGAACGACCAGGGACCGATCGACCCGTCGAAGCCGTTCCTGGCCTTCGGGGCCGTGCCTCGGGAGAACAGCGCGCTCGTGGTCGGCTCGACCGAGGCGTTCCAGAAGTCCCCGGGGGACGTCACGCTGCACACGACGTGGATGACGAGTCCCACCGCCTACGGGAGCCCGGGGACGCCCCAGGTCACCGCGGAGGTTCTCGACGCCGGCACCTGGGAGCCACTGTCCATGCCGTCAACGGACGTCACCGCGACGGTCCTCGAGATCGGTGCGGTCCCCGCCCCGCACGACACCGACCCGGTGCTCGAGCAGGGTGTCGCCTACGACACCGGCAGCCGCAGCGGCTTCATCCGGTTGCGGCTCGACACCGGCTTCGGCACCGAAGCCTATCCGCTCGCCCTTGCCAAGTGGATCGCCGCCGGCGCCGGTGACGGTGAGCCGAGCCCCGTCCCCGTCCTGCCGTTGCTGGAGTCGCTGACGCTCGACTACACCGCGACGCAGGAGCTCACCCTCGCGGACCCGACAGAGGCCGCGGGGCGCTTCTTCCACATGATGCCGTTCGGGCACCTGGCGCCCTCGCCAGCACCGTTGACAGGGGCACTGCCACTACTCCCCCGATTCCTGGCCACCGGCGGCACCGATGCCCAGGCGGCCCTCTACATTGGGGTGCGCGACCTAGCCCCACCCCAGGACCTGACGCTGCTGTTCGAGGTGGTCGACGGGTCGGCGAACCCCCTCGTCGTCAAGCCCGACGACCACCTCCACTGGAGCTACCTGTCGGGGAACGACTGGGAGCCGTTCCCCACCAACGCCGTGTCGGACAGCACCGACGGGCTGCTCTCCTCGGGGATCGTCACGATGTCAGTCCCCGCCGACGCCTCGACCGAGCACACGGCGCTCCCCGCCGGACTGCACTGGATCCGGGTCGCGGTGGCCGAGGCGCCCGATGCCGTGTGCCGGCTGCTCACGGTCGCGGCGCAGGCGCTGCGGGCCACGTACGTCGACCGCCGCAACGGATCGTCCTCCCACACCCGGCAGCTCCCCGCAGGGACGATCACCAAGCTGGACCCGCCCGAGGCGGCGGCGAAGGGTGTCACCCAGCCGTTCCCGACGTTCGGTGGTCGGCCGGTCGAGTCGGCCGAGGCGTTCAGGTCTCGCGTCAGCGAGCGACTCCGACACAAGGACCGGGCCATAGCGCTCTGGGACCACGAGCACCTCGTGCTGGCCGCGTTCCCCGGGATCTACCAAGCCCGCTGTCTGAACCACACCCGCTACGAGCCGAACACGTCGGGCACGGGGCTCTACCGTGAGTTGGCACCGGGGCACGTGACCGTCGTGACCATCCCCGACCTCGCGGTGGCAGAACGCCGCGACCCGCTGCGGCCCGCGACCAGCCTGCGGCTGCTCGGCGAGGTCGAGCGCTTCCTCGCGGCACGGATGTCGTGCTTCGCGACCCTGCACGTGCGGAACCCGCGCTTCGAGGAGGTCCGCGCGGGACTCAACGTGCGGTTCCGCCCCGGTGTCGATGAGACCTTCCAGGTCCAGGAGCTCAAGCGGGAGATCACGCGATTCCTGTCCCCGTGGGCGTTCCGCGACGACGCCCGACCGTCCTTCAACGGCCGCATCGCCAAGTCGGTGCTCGTCAACTACGTCGAGGAGCGGCCCTACGTCGACTACGTCACCGATGTACGCCTGACGCACATCGACCCGGACGGCGGGATCGAGAGCGGCGACCTGGACCAGGTCGTAGGGGCGCTCGCCATCTCGATCCTGGTGTCGGTCCCGGCCGAGCAGCACCTGGTGAACGTGATCCGACCCGACCAGCCCGCGTCCGGTGAGCGGTGTGGGTGCGACCCGGAGGCCGCCCGATGACGACGAATCCTGGCCCCCTCGACGGCGGAGCCACCGCGCTCGACTTCTACGCGCTGCGCCGCGAGGGCGTTGGCTGGATCCAGCAGGCAGGGAGCGACGACTGGACCGACTACAACCTCCACGACCCTGGGATCACCATCCTCGAGGCGCTGTCGTTCGCGCTGACAGAGCTCGCGTACCGGACCGAGTTCCCGATCCCCGACATCCTCGCGTCGGTCGTCAGCGGCACGAGCCCGCAGGATCCCTACCCCGACCAGACCTTCTTCTCGGCGAGGACGATCCTCACCGTCAACCCCACGACCCCGGCCGACCTGCGGCGCCTCCTGATCGATCTCGCTCCGGTTCGCAATGCGTGGTTGCTGTGCAAGGCGTGCGCGTGCGACGCGTCGTACTACGCGTGGTGCGAGGACGACGAGCTGGTGCTGTCCCATGACACGACCGGGCGCCCCGACACCGCCTCCCCTGCCGTGCGGGTGGAGCCGCGCGGCCTGACCGACGTGTTGCTGGAGCTCGAGCCCCATCCCGACTTCGGCGACCTCAACAACCGCACGATCGTCCGGCGCCGGGTGGTCACTGACGCGGAGCTTCGTCGACACATCGTCACGGTCGAGGCCACGTTCCCCGACTGGCGTCTGAGCCGCCGCGACGAGCGCGACCGACTGGCCCGGGACGACCGGCCCATCCAGGTCACCGCCTCAGGCCCCAACCGCACCAAGGCCGGCACGACTCCCGTCGACGACGCCGAGCTCAGGGCGAACTGGGGAGAGGTGTTCTACGTCGACCTCACGATCGTGCTCTCGGACACGACGTCGATCGACATCGACAACGTCTCGGTCCGGATGTTCGGCAGCTCGGCGGCCCGCGACCGGATGACTGTGGAGGACCTCATGGCGTGGCTGGCCGATCCGCGTGCCGACGGGTTCGCCGATCACTACCGGAGGAAGCTGGCCGTCGTCGACGCCGGGATCAGCACCGCCCGGGTCGCGCTCGAGCGCCACCGCAATCTCGATGAGGACGTCTGCCGCGTGGAGCTCGTGGAGATCGTCGACGTCGCGGTCTGCGCCGACGTGGAGGTCGAGCCTGGAGCTGACCTCGAGCTGGTCCAGGCACGCATCTGGTTCGAGATCCAGCGGTACCTCGACCCGCCGGTCGAGTTCCGCACCCTCGAGGAGCTGCGGGCGCGCGGAGTGCCCGTGGAGGCGATCTTCAACGGGCCGGAGCTCGACAGCGGGTTCGTCACCGACGAGGCGCTGGAGGGCAGTCAGATCCAGGCGGAGATCAGGGTGTCGGACATCCTCGACCGGCTCGTCGACATCGAGGGCCTCGTCATGGTCGAGCACGTGCGGCTCACGGCGTACGCCGGCGACGGCACCGCGATACCGGGCATCTCCGACCCGGGCTGGAACGCCGGGGCCCCCGTGCTCGATCCGGAGCGGACCACTGCCTCGTGGCTGATGTTCCTGCCAGCGCGGCATCGTCCGCGGCTCCACCGGCGCCTCTCGTCGTTCGCCTTCACGTCGGGCGGCCTGCCGTTCCTGCCCCGCACGGACGAGGCCGAGGACACGCTGGTGCAGCTGCTCGGCCAGGCCGCCCACCCGAAGCTGCTCGACACCGACCTCGACCTCCCGGTGCCGGTGGGGGCCCGTCGCGACATGCGCGCCTACCACCCCGTCCAGCACAGCCTGCCGCAGACCTACGGGTTGGGCCCGGCCGGACTGCCGTCGACGGCCTCGCCCGTCCGACGGGCCCAGGCCAAGCAGCTTAAGGCCTACCTGATGGTGTTCGAGCAGCTGCTCCACGACGCCTACCAGCAGGTCGCGCGGGTTGGCGACCTGTTCTCCCTCGACGCCGGGATCGACCACACCTACTTCACCGGCCTGGAGGGCCCGTCGCGGGTCGCGGGGTACGAAGACGTGGTCGAGGGGTTGACCAGTGACGCCCTGGCGGAGATGAGCGAAACCAGGACCGTGTTCGTCGAGCGGCGCAACCGGTTCCTTGACCACCTGCTCTCCCGGTTCGCCGAGACCTTCCGCGAGTTCGCCCTGCGGCTCGCGAGCATCGAGGGTACGGCGGCCGCCAGGGCCGCACTCATCGACGCGAAGCTTGCCTTCCTGCGGGCGCTGCCCGAGCTGGGCCACGACCGCGGCAAGGCCTTCGACCGGTCGGGCGAGCCAGACGACCCGGCCAACGTCTCTGGTCTCCAGCGGCGCGTGACCCTGATGCTCGGCCTGCCGGAGGTGAGCTTCTCCTACCGCGCGAACAAGCAGGCCGCCGCGCCGGGCTTCGCCCATGCGCTCCATCTGGATGCGACGGCGCAGGTTGTGCTTCATCCACCCCATGACGTCACCGCGGCACTGGCCGCCCTGATCACCGACGAGGACCTCGACACGTTGTCGGACTGGGGGCTCACGATCGACGACGCGGGCGTCGTGCTGACTCGCGTCCCCCCGGGCCAGCCACGCCAAGAGACGACGATGCCTCTCGATGGAGCAGTCGCCGACCTGGCCGCGGCCCTCCGTGGTGCCCGTCAGACCGCCCTGTCGTCGCTGACCCGGCCGGATCACTTGGAGGTCGGGCCGGTCGACGCCAGCGATCCGTCCAGCGCGTGGCAGATCAACCTCGGTGACCCCCTCACCGGGCTCACCGGAGTCGTGGACGGTGACTACCCGTCCGAGCGGACTGCCGCGGACGCCGCCGCCGACATCGCCGGCGCGGTCGCCCACGCCAGGTCGGTCGTGGTCGAGCACCTCCTGCTGCGCCCGAAGTTCCCGGGCGACGCGCTCTACCCCGCGTGCAGCGACGGGAACTGCTGCACCTGCGGCGACGAGGACCCGTACTCGTTCCGCCTCACGTTCGTCGTGCCGGGCTGGACCGCGCCGCTGAGCACGGACATCACCATGCGCGGCTTCGCGGAGCGGACGATCCAGGAGCAGACGCCGTCGCACCTGCTGATCAAGACGTGCTGGGTGGGCAACGACGGCTTCGTCCACGATCCCTGCGATCCGGTCGTGGACCGCCTCGCCGCCCTGTTCGGCAGAGCCGTCGACGACACGGACGCCGCGTGTGCCTGCGCGGCCGAGACCTACGAGGCGTATGCCGAGAGCTTCCGGAGCTGGCTCGCTGCGCACTCGCTCAGCGTCCTCCCCGCGCCTGTCGCGGCCGCGGCCCTCGCCGAGCTCTTCGCCGGCGAGGTCGACCTGACCGGGGTGTCCTGCGCCGACGCGGTCGACGACGCCCTCCGCGATGAGCTGCAGCAGCTGATGGTGGAACACTTCGCGGAGGTCGCCGGCCACGGCTACCAGTTCGAGCGCTTCCACGACGCGTGGTGCCGGTGGGTGGAGGCGGACGCGGCGGTGGACTGGCGCGAGGAGCGCTTGCAGGAGACCGTCCTCGAGGAGCTCACCGGCGCCGTGACCACGCTCGGGGCCACGCCAGACGCGCTCTGCAGGTGCGCCGCCACCGTGCTCGCCGGCTTCGGCGCCGTGTTCCGCGGCTGGATGGAGACCAACATCGCCGCCGGCCGCGAACCCGCTGGGTTCACGCCGTTCCCCGCCCCCGCCCTCGCCCCGTGCCCGGACCTGACCTTCGACGCCGGTGCGCTCAACGACCTGCGGGAGCTGCTGACGCAGCGCTACGGCCGGTACATCGAGGTGTCCTACCGCCTGGACCGGTTGGTGCACGTGCTCGCCGACCTCCGCAACACCTACCCGCGCGCGACGCTCCACGACTGCGACGCGGGATCCGACGTCAACCCCGTCCGCCTCGGACATTCGGCACTTGGGAGCAACTGACATGGACACGACGCAACTCACCTACCCGATGTTCGAGGCCAACCAGGTGCTCACGAAGGCGCACCTCAACGACCTGTTCGAGTACCTGGACGAGCAGCAGCGCCTCACCCGAGCGAACCTGATCGGGATCGGGGTCGTCTGTGGCCTAGAGGTCGAGGTCACCGGATCCGGGACCGTGCGACTGTCACGCGGATGCGGCATCACCTCGCAGGGGTACCTCGTCGTCGAACCCGCGGACCTTGAACTCGTGGCGGTGCGGCCCTACCAGCTGCCGGGCGACGACCCGTACCCGCCAGGTGGGCCTTACGCCCCGTTCGTGCAGCCGGGGACCGATCCGCCGCAGCAGTACGACATGTGGGAGCTCTTCCCCGACGACGACGAACCCGGCGCACAACCGCTGGGCTCCAGTGGCCTGGTGCTCGAGGACAAGGCGCTCGTGCTCTTCCTCGAGCTTCGCCGGGGCGGGCTGCGCACCTGTAGCCCGAACAACTGCGACGACCGCGGCTCCCAGGTGACCGCGACGGTGCGGCGTCTCCTGGTCGACACCTCCGACCTCCACGAGGTGGCGGCCGCGTCGCCGAACGTCGCGACGCTCGAGGGCGTGGGTGCCCGGTTGCAGCTGCCCGACCTTCGGATGCCGCGCTACGACGTCCCCAACTCGGGTCCGGTCGAGACCGAGGAGGTGCTCGCCGCCTTCCAGGGCCCGTTCCGCACCCACAAGCTGGTCGCGGCGACCGCCGCGGCACTCATGGCGGCGTACGACGCATTCCAGCCGCTGGTCCTCGGCCAGCATCCGACCAACCCCTTCACGACGTTCGTCAACCGCTACGGATTCCTCGACGCGAACCCGACCACGACCACGCAGGTGCGCTTCCTCCAGTACTACTGGGACCTGTTCCGCGACCTGCTCGCCGCCTACGACGAGGTCCGGTGGGCCGGGCTTGACCTGATGTGCGCCTGCTGCCCGCCCGAGGGCCTCTTCCCGCGACACCTGGTCGCGGGCGCGCTGGCACCGGTGGGCACCGCGCCCGACCCGCTCCGCCACCGCTTCGTCGCCTCGCCCGCGGTCGGCCGTTGCGAGCAGCGGACGGACCGGTTCCGGGTGCTCTTCGACCGGCTGGTCGCGATGACCCAAGCGTTCACCGATACCCCGTCGTTGCCCCCGCCGAGCAAGGCTGCCCCTGACCAGCAGATCAGGATCACCCCGAGCCACGCGGGGGACGCGCCCCTCGGCGTACGCGCCATCCCCTACTACTACGAGCAGGACGGCGCCCCTCCCCTGTACCGGCTGTGGGACCCGATCAAGACCGAGCGGCATCGGGCCCACCACAACGTGGGCTACCGAGCTGCCCAGCAGCAGCCCGCGCCTCCTTCCTTCGTCACCCAGCCGCTCGGGTTCGACCTCCAGCCCCGGGACTTCCTGCGGATCGAGGGCCACCTGGGCAAGGGCGTCCGTGACGTCGTCAGCACCCTGCTCACGCTGCGGAGCCAGAACCGGCTCCCCTTCGAGGTGGTCGCCCTGCGCACTGGAGCGTTCGACGAGGACATCGAGGTCGACCTCAGCAAGGAGAGGTGCCGGTTCGACGACCTCGACGCCCTCTACGCCGCCCTCACCTCCGAGCTGACCTGCTTCCTCGCCAAGCAGATCCAGTACTTCTACGACCTGCCCAGCGGCAAGCTCGTCGATGCGCCCGAGGTCATGCCGACGATCACCGTCCTCCGCAGGTGGGCACCGGCCTACCGCGTACGACCGGGCACGCTGGGGCGCGCCATCGAGGCCAACCTCAGCTGGACCCCCGGCACGCCGTTCGTGGGGTTCCTCCAGCCCGAGGGCGTTGCGCCGGAGGAGGCGCAACCGACCGACCAGCCCGACGTGGCATACAGCGTGTACGCGTTGACGACCGCCATGAACGACCTGGCCGACCGGGTCGCCGAAGACATCGGCTCCCTCGACATCACGTCGTTCGCCGAGCGGTACGCCCATCTGGTCGCGGTCGCGGGGCAGTTCGACGCCGCCCGTCGCCGGGTCCAGCTCGACCACCCCGGGCTCTCCGATCGGATCGACGACATCGTCTTCCGCTGCCGGCTCGACCCGCTGGAGTCCCTCGCCGCGGAGTACGAGCGGCGGCTCCGGGACGTCAAGCAGGCCCAATTCCTCGCCCACTACGCGCAGCACCACCCGGGTCTGCAGCACGGCGCCGGTGTCCCCATGGGCGGCACGTTCGTCGTGGTCTATCACGAGTCGCCCGTCACCCGCCGCGTGGAGCCGACCCGGGAGCTCCCGCTGGGGGTGCGGGAGGAGCTCGTCCGGCGGCCGCTCACCCGCGAGGGCGTGACACTCGGGTCCCGGGAGGCGCTCGCCGCGCGTCGCGAGGCCGACCCGCTCGACGGCGCCCTCGAGCGGCTCCGTCACAAGGTCGAGCTCACCGCCGACCCCGATATCCAGCTCATGGTCCGCACGCTCACCGGCAAGCCCCTCGTGCCGAAGGTAGTGAGCGGTCGGGGAGCCGCGGCACAGGTGTACGCCGCCACCGTCCGCGACCTCACGGAGGGCGAGGTGGTCGCGGACTTCTTCCTTCCCTACCAGTGCTGCTCGCACTGCCCGCCAATTCAGTACACCCTGCCCCCGGTGCGGCTCCGGATGAATGTCGCAGTCGCCTGCACCGGGGACGACGGGGCCGCGGACGTGACCGTGACCGTGGAGGGTGCGAGCGGCAAGGTGTCGGTGCGGGTCGACGACGGCTCCTTCACCGAGCTCACTGGACCGCTGCGGCTGGCGGATGGTGAGCACACGATCACGGCGCGCGACACCAGCGGTGCCGAGACGACCCCGACGACGATCACGGTCCCGCCGGTGCTCGCGATCGGTGACCCCGAGGTGACCGTGGACGCAGCCCGGAAGACCTTCCAGGTCGGGTTCGAGATCACCGGCGGGACGCCGCCGTACGTCGCGAGCCCCGGCACCGTGGCCGGGACCGTCTACACCAGCCCGGCACTCCCCACGACCGAGCGGCTGACCGTCACGGTGAGGGATGCTGCCGGCTGCGTGGCGGAGCGCACCATCGAGTCAGGTGTCGAGCTGTGCACCCTCCCGTGCGGCGGTGCCGCCGAGAGGCGGGGACACCGCTGGTGGGTGCCCGAGGCGAGGGAGGGACTGCCGCTCAACGACTACCAGGCCGGGGTCGAGGTGTTCCGCGTGGTCGAAGCCGACGGGACGGAGCACGACCTCACCGACCGGGTCGGCGAGGTCTTGGCCCACGGCACCAGCCCGATCCGCTCCACCACGTTCCTGCCCGTCGTCACGAAGTGGCTGGAGGCGGTGAACGCGGTCGTCGCCGAGGAGGTCGGCTCCGACCAGTGGCTCGTCATGGCGTATGAGTCCGCGGCCGAAGGGACGTCCACGGGCGTGCTGTGGATCGACCGGCTGGTGTGCCTGGAGCTCGAGTTCCGGATCACGGTCTCGTTCCTCCAGGGTCGCGCGGAGCACAAGATCTCCGTTGTCTACCACTCCCAGGGCACCGAGGTGGCCACCGGCCAGTCGGCGGTGCACATCCCGCCGTTCGACGGATCCACGTCCAACAAGTGCGAGTCCGACGAGCAACACCCGGTGTGCGACGGCACGGACCTCAAGGTGGAGATCCACCAGGAGCGCCTGGACGAGCGCGTCGTGGGACTGAAGGCCGAGGTCACCAGCGGGTCGGTCGACGCCTTCCTCTGGGAGGTCGAGGAGGCGGAGCCCTCGCTCGCCAACGGCGACCACGTCGTCGTGGCCTTCCGCGACGTCGACCCCGGGCCGAAGTCGGTCCGCCTGACCGCCTACGACGAACGCGGCTGCTCGGCCGTCTTCGGCACCGTCATCGAGATCGACGGCTGAGCCATGGCCCTCCCCGCCACGATCGCCGTCCGCCGCCACGTCCTGGAGGTCGAGGTGCGTGGCAGCGAGAGTGACGGGCTGCTGGTGCAACGACACCTGTCCGGCACGGTCCACGGGCTGGTTGCCCGGGCACTGGAAACCGCCCTGGCGGGCGTCGTGCCGGAGGACGACCGCCTTGTCGTCGACCGGCTCGACATCGAGGTCGACGACGTGCCGTACGACGCGCTGGACGATGCCCTCGCCCAGGCGGTCCGCCGCGACGTCGAGGCGTTCTTCCGGCGTCACCTACCCCCGCCGGACAGGCGCACGGGCCGGTCGGCTCACGCGCCGGACCCGACGACCGGCGCGAATGGCCCGATCGTCCGATCGGGCCCCGCAGCGACGGTCGAGGAGGCGTTCGTGGCGTTCCTGCGGGACGGTCGGCTCCCGTGGGCGTTCCGTCCCGCGCACGATGACCTCGAGCGGGCCGTCTCGGAGGCCTGGGCCGGCGACATCCTGGCCGACGCGCTCGGCCGGGAGGCACTGGTTCATGCCCTCGATGCACCGGTGGTCCGGCTGCGCGTGGTCAAGCAGTTCTCCGCGTCGTTCGTCCACGACCTGGTCGACCGCGTCGCGCCCCGCGTGGCGGGCCCGCTGGCCGAAGCCTCCGGGTTGCGGGCAGCCCCTGGGCCGGACGGGCCGCGGTGGTGGTCGGCCTTCCTCCGCCAGGTCGAGCTTGCCGCCCTGACAGCGGTCGCGGAGCGGCGGACGGTGACGGCCCAGGAGCTCGTGCGACGGGCGCTGGCCGCGCTACCGGAGCAGGTGCGGGCAGATCCTGAGCTGGCGCAGCATCTGGGGCGACGATGGCCGCGTGTCTCGCTCGACGTTCCCACGACCCTCGCGCCCGAGCGACCGCGTGCGGCACGCGCGGCCGTGAGGGGCAGCGCCCATGAAGCCGGCCGGATGCCAGCGGGGGCGACGGGGGACGTCACCTCCCTGCTCGTCGATCACGCCGGGCTCGTGCTGCTCCACCCGTTCCTGCCTCGCTTCCTCGCGGGACTCGGGGTGACAGCCGGAGAGGAGCTGCTCGATGCCGACCGGGCGGTCGCGCTCCTGCATCACCTTGCGACCGGGGACGCGGTGGTGCCGGAGCAGGCGACGCCGCTTGCCAAGGTGCTGTGCGGCATGTCGCTCGGGGAGCCGGTCGAGCGCGACCCGGACCTGACCGAGGACGAGGTCACCGAGGCGACGGCCCTGCTCGAGGCTGTCGTCGGCCACTGGGAGGCGCTTCGGAACACCTCGCCCGACACGCTGAGGGCGGAGTTCCTGACCAGGCCCGGGACGCTGTCGGCGGAGGGCGGCGACTGGGTGCTCCGGGTCGAGGACCGGTCGGTCGACATCCTGCTCGAGGAGCTGCCCTGGGGCATCTCGATGGTGCGGACGCCCTGGATGGAGCGGATGCTGCGAGTCGAGTGGCGGGCCTGACGTGCGCACGGCATCCGCGAAGACACCGAGGTCCCACTCGGCCTCGGTCCACCGGCGGGACAACTTCTTCAAGGGGTCCGGGTCGGCCGGCTTCTTCCGCTCGGTTGCGCGGTCGAGGTCCGCACCGGAGGTGCAGCCCAGCCTCACTGTGAGCAAGCCGAGCGACCCGCTCGAGCGCGAGGCCGAGGCGACCGCGGTGGCGGTGAACCGGATGCCCACCGCGCAGGTGCAGCGGAGGACCGAGCCCGGTGACCAAGTGCAGCGGACCGGCGTGGGGGCGCCGGCGTTCGCGCCCCAGGCACACACGGAGATCCAGCGCGCCACGACGGGCGGGCAGGCACTGCCGAGCGGGGTCCGCGATGACATGGAACCCCGGTTGGGCGCCGACCTCGGCGACGTACGGATCCATGCCGACGAGCAGGCCGCCAGTCTGAGCAACCACATGAGTGCGCAGGCCTTCACCTACCGCAACCATGTGTTCTTCGGGCGCGGTCAGTACCAGCCGGAGATCGACTCGGGTCGCCACCTGCTCGCCCATGAGCTGACCCACACCATCCAGCAGGGCGCGACCGTCCAACGGCAGGCCGTGCGGAACGACGTGGACCAGCGGCGGCCGGAGGTGAGCACCCCCGGTGGCACGCCGACTGTGCAGCGCCTCGGCGTGCAGGACGCCCTGGACTACTTCGCTGACAAGGCTCACCACATCCCGGGGTTCCGGATGCTGACGCTCATCCTCGGGTTCAACCCGGTCAACCAGCGCTCCGTGGCGCGTACGCCGGCCAACTTCCTGAGGGCGCTGATCGAGCTGGTGCCCGGTGGCGCCCTCATCACCCGTGCACTCGACAACCACGGCGTGATCAACGAGGCAGCAGAATGGGTCGACCAGAAGGTGAGCCAGCTCGGCGACATCGGCGGCCAGATCGTGACCGGACTGGGCCGGTTCATCGACTCGCTGAGCTGGACCGACATCTTCGACCTGGGCGGAGTGTGGGACCGCGCCAAGCGCATCTTCACCGATCCGATTGGCAGCCTGATCTCCTTCGGCACCGGCGTGGTGACCGAGCTCCTCGCGATCGTCAAACGCGTGATCCTCCGACCACTCGCCGCGCTCGCCGAGGGCACGCCCGGCTACGACCTGCTGAAGGCCATCCTGGGTCAGGACCCCGTCACCGGCGACCCGTACCCGCGAACCGCCGACACCCTCATCGGCGGTTTCATGAAGCTGATCGGTCAGGAGGAGGTGTGGCTCAACATCAAGCGCGGCAACGCAGTGGGGCGGGCCTTCGCCTGGTTCCAAGGTGCGCTGGCCGGACTGTTGGGCTTCGTGCGTTCCATCCCGGCCCACATCGTGCAGACCCTCCGGTCACTCACCTTCCAGGACGTGGTCACCGTCGTCGGTGCCTTCCGCAAGATCGCCTCGGCCTTCGTCGGGCTGGCCGGGCGCTTCTTCAGCTGGGCCGGCGGCCAGGTGCTGAGCCTGCTCGAGATCCTGTTCTCGGTGGTGGCGCCAGGCGTGATGCCCTACATCGCCAAGGCCAGGACAGCCTTCCACCAGATCCTGCGCAACCCGATCGGCTTCGTGCGGAACCTGGTGCGCGCCGGACGGCGCGGCTTCGAGAAGTTCGCCGGCAACATCGTCACGCACCTCAAGACCGCCCTCATCTCCTGGCTGACCGGCCCGCTCGGCGAGGCTGGGGTCTACATCCCCAGGTCCTTCAGCCTGGTCGAGGTGGTCAAGCTGGTGCTGTCGGTGCTCGGACTGACCTGGCAGAACGTCCGCGGCAAGCTGGTGAAGATCATCCCCGACCCCGTCCTCGGGGCCCTGGAGAAGTCGGCGGCCGTGCTCACCACGCTCGTGACCCAGGGGCCCGCAGCCGCATGGGCGCAAGTCCAAGGCGAGCTCACCGAACTCAAGACCCAACTCATCAGCCAGGTCACCGGCATGATTCAGACCGAGGTCGTGAAGGCCGCCGTCAAGAAGCTGGTCAGCATGATCAACCCCGCTGGAGCCGTGGTGCAGGCGATCATCGCGATCTACAACACCGTCTCCTTCTTCATCGCGAAGGCGCGCCAGATCGGCGCCGTCGTCGCCTCGTTCGTCGACTCGATCTCGGCCATCGCGGTCGGCAGCGTCGAGGCAGCGGCCAACCGCGTCGAACAGACGATGGCCCGCACCCTCACGGTCGTGATCGCGTTCCTGGCGAAGTTCGCCGGTCTCGGAAACATCCCGGACAAGCTGGTCGGGATAGTTCGGAGGATCCGGCAACCCGTCGACAAGGCGCTCGACAAGATCGTGGGTTGGCTCGGCGGGCTGCTGTCCAAGCTCCTCGCCTCGGCGCGGGAGGGTGCGAAGCGGCTGCTCATGTGGTGGAAGAAGACCGAGCCGGTCACGGGAGGCGAGCAGCCCCACACCCTCACGTTCACCGGCGAGAAGCGCTCGGCCAAGCTGGTCATCCGATCCGAGCCCGAGAAGCCGTCGGCCTTCCTCACCAACGAGCACGACCGCCTCAAGCAGGACCCAGGCAAGCTCACGAAGCCGCTCGCGGCGACACAGAAGCACGAGGGCGACATCGCCACCCTCCAGACGTTCCTCGCGTCCGTGGACGACAACGAGCGTGCCGCAGCGGCCGGCAAGCGGGCGAAGGAGGCAGACGCCAAGTCGGCCACGCTCGACACGACGCTGAAGGCCCTCGCCAGCGTGATCGGCAAGGCACTGACGGAGTGGGGCGGCGACGGCGCGATGCCGGACACCATAGAGATCGAGCGCTCGGGCGGCTTCACCGTGACCCAGAAGGCCGGAATCGCCCGCGAGTACCTCGCCCAGAAGGCGCGCCTCGTGGGGAACGCATTCGCGAAGACCTCCCACCTCGTGAAGGACGCCCGGGGCCGCGAGGTCAACGTCGCCGCCGACATCGACCGCCGACATGTCGTGTCGTCGGACGACATGGCCAAGCACTACGGAATCTTCCTCGCGAAGAAGCCGCTCTCGGAAGCCAAGCTCCTGCTTGAGCAGCGCGGGTCGATCGAGGGAGCCCGCCAACCGGTCGAGGGCAAGAGGCCGACCGCCCAGGCGGTTCTCAAGGCTGCCGTACGCCGCTACCGCCGCTTCTTCGGCTACGCGAAGAACATCTTCCTCGGCGACAGCAGCGAGAACCGCTCCATCCAGCAGTACCTCGACGCGGGCCATCCCGAGATGGCGCGACAGAAGCTCCGCGACCACGTGCAGCGCATCAAGCGGGGCTGGGCGCTCGACTCGAGCTTCACCCCGTCGGAGAAGTGAGGTGATCATGGACGAGATCGCTCGGCTCACCCGGGACCTCCAACGGCTCGAGGACCTGGTCGGCGATCGGCTTGCCACCCACCTGGGCAGCGTGTCGGGAGAGGTGCCTTCCCCGGCCGAACGCGGCTTCGAGCTGGACCTCTTCTCCGTGCTTCGCCCTGGGGAGCCGCTCACCCCTCCCGAGCACGTCGTGCTGCTGCTCGCCTTGGCGCCACACCTGAGACCCGCCTTCTTCGACACGCTGATCGCCCGCCATTTGCCCGAAGGAGGCGACCTACCCGAGTTCGGCGGCGTACGCCTCGAGTCCTACCGCGGCGTGCTCGCCACGGGCGAGACAGCCCAGTTCGTCATCGCCGGCGACGACATCGGCGGGCGCCTCGAGGTCCAGCGGATGTTCACCACCGCGCACTGGTTCTCCCGACAGCACCTGCTCTGGCTCGAACGGGTCCGCGAGGGCGCGCCAGCGACGAGCGGTCGTCTGGTGCTCGACCCCGAGGGCGTCGAGTTGATGACCACCGGGACCGCGACCCTTCCCGGCTTCAGCACCGACTTCCCGGCGGAACACGTCGGGACCGAGATGAACTGGGACGACGTCGTGCTTCGTCCTGACACATGGCGCCAGATCCGCGACATCGAGAGCTGGATGCGCTTCAACGACACGGTGCTCCACGAGTGGGGCATGGGCAAGCGGGTACGCCCCGGTTACCGCGTCCTGTTCCACGGCCCGCCGGGGACCGGCAAGACCCTCGCCGCGGCGCTGCTCGGCAAGGCGACCGGTCGGCCGGTCTTCCGCGTCGACCTCTCCCGGGTGGTGTCGAAGTACATCGGCGAGACGGAGAAGAACCTCGCCGGCCTGTTCGACAAGGCCGAGGGCAAGGAGTGGATCCTCTTCTTCGACGAGGCGGACGCACTCTTCGGGAAGCGGACCGACATCCGCGACGCCCACGACAAGTACGCCAACCAGGAGGCCTCGTACCTGCTGCAACGGATCGAGACCTTCAGCGGCCTCGTGATCCTGGCCACCAACAGGCGCAGCAACATCGACGAGGCGTTCCTCCGCCGGTTCCAGTCGGCCGTCTGCTTCCACCCCCCGACGCCCGAGCAGCGACGCGAGCTGTGGCAGCGATCCTTTCCCGAACAGGTCGTGGTCGACGCGGACGTGGACTGGCGCGACATCGCGGGACGCTTCGAGCTCACGGCAGCGTCAATCGTCAACGTCTCACACCACTGCGCCATCGCCGCTCTCGACACCGACATGCGGCCCGTGGACCGGTCCATGCTGGAGGGAGCGATCATGAGGGAGTTCGTCAAGGACGGAAAGATCGTCTGACCCACCCCGCGAACGGACCGGACATGAGGGCCTCCGAATTGGGAGCGGTGAACTAGACGGCTCCACTCCACAACCGCAGGCCTCACCTGTCAGGCCGACTCACCGCCCCGCGGCGGGACAACTTCCCTGGACATGACAACTAGGCGGCCAGAACAACGTCGACTCGACCGTCGATGCCCGACCGAATCTCACCCGCCAACCGGGACACCTGCCAGCGGCCATATTGGGAGGTAGCCGCCGTTTGACCCGCCACCGTGCTGCGTCCTCGTGCCCGTGGCGTTGCTGATCGTTGGGATCGCGGCCCTCGACGCCTCTTGGCGAATCCGTCCCGGTGGAGAACTACAGAACTGCGGTCGTGGATGCCGATCAGCTGATGGTTCGTTCCGGCAGATGCGCGTTGGGGCGCCCACCGCTTCTGGATGCATTTTCCTGGTCAGCGATGGCGCGAGCTCGACGGATCGCCTGCCGGGCGTGTGCAGCGTCGCGCTTCTGCGCGTCAGTGCGCGGCTCGTCCAGCGTGCCGCACGTGTCGACCTGGTAGCGGTCGCGGTAGGCGGCGACTGTCCTGACCTCGTCCAGCCATCGGCTATGGGCTGCGTCCGTTGGAGGTGGCGTGCCGAGGCGCTTGAGCCAGGGCTCGTCAGCCTCGAAAGCCTCGTCAGCGAGTGCCACGGCTCGCGCCTCCATCAGCAGCTGCCGCTCAGCCAGGGCCGTGCTCATCTCCGGGCTCATCGGGCCCTCAGCCACGGGGATCAACCCGACGATGTACTTCGGCTCGCGCGGGCGCATCCCGCGGCCAAGGCGCGCAGCCCTGCGGAGTCGGCTGATCAGCACCGCTCCCACATCGTGGGCGTCTTCGAGTGATCGCTGTGCAATGAGCGCCGGCAGGAGCTGGTTGACGTCGTGACGATTCGCCTCGGCACGGCGCAGCTCGGCCGTGAGAGGGCCGAACGAGTCGGACTGGAGCACCGAGGCCAGTTGCTCCTCGGTCAGTCCACAACCATCCAGCAAGCTGACCCACCGGTCGCGTTGCGCGACGGCCGCGATGGTCTCGTACTCCGCCGAGAGCTGCGCGATGGATGACCACCGATCCTGCTCGGCAACGAGCGTCTGGTGGGCGGACAGTTCGACTCCGGAGTGCTTCAGCACGCCGTACAGCACGGTGCGGACGCTGACGTCGTCGGGCTCTGGCGGGGCGTGCACCTCATCGGGATGGTCGAGAGCGACGTACGCGACGTTGGCATCACTCCCCCGCGTCATGGAGACATAGAAGTTCTCGCGCGTGGTCGCAGACGAGACGACGACGTGTGCCGTGTCCACGGTGATGCCCTGGGCCCGGTGAGCCGTGACGGCGTACCCGAGATCGACGTGCTCCGCGACGTACGCCGCCGGCAACGTCACGGAGTCAGTGTTCGAGGCTGCGTCGCTGGAACCGAGCCTGGATACGGTCATCGATTCGTCGTGGTACACATGGGTGACTCGCCAGCGGTCGCCGTTGCGGACCCACCCCCCGCACCGCCCGCCGTGCATGGGGTGCAGGCGGCGGTCATTGCGGCGAGTGATGACCAGGTCTCCTATGGATGCCCCGGCGCCGTCGCCCAGGCGCACCTCGATACTCCCCGCTGGACCGCCACCAGCGATGCGCTCCGCGCGTGCCCGTGCGTTGAGGCGCTGAACTGTCTCGGATGCTTCGGCCACCAGGATCGTCGTGCGACCGGATCGGACGTCGTCGCGCCACGCGGCGTAGGCGGCATCCATCATCTCCTCGGTGGTGCCCTCCCGGACTCGCTCGTGCTGGACGTACGTGCTGATGATCTCGGTGCGACCGGTGCGCAGGTCGAGTGAGGCGGTCTTCTCCCATCCGTGCGTGAAGCGGTGGACCTCGGTGAGCTCGGGGACCTCGGGACGGGCAGAGACAAGGAGCGTGAACGCCCCTCCTGCCTCGACGGACTGCAACTGCGCCCAGTCGCCAACCAGCAGCACCTTCGCACCCGCTGCGGCCGCGAGGGCCGTGATGCGGTCGAGAGCGAGGGTTCCGGCCAGCGTCGCCTCGTCGATGATCACGAGCTGCCCCGACCGGAACCACGCGCCTCCACCGTCATGGTCAGCGTCGCGGTTGTGGTCGTGGTCGTGGAGCCACTTGGCGGTGTTCTCGCACCCGATCCCGAGGTCCGCGGCCAGCACCTGCGCCGCCACAGCGCTCGGAGCGAGACCGACGACACTGCCCTTCCCGTGCACGGTCGTCCAGGCAGTCTTGAGGGCGTGCATCGCGGTCGTCTTGCCCGCACCGGCGGGTCCGACGAGGAGGTCGACCTGCCGCCCGGACACGACGATCTGCGCGAGCGTCTCAACCTGCTCGGCACTCAACAGGTGCTGCCTGCGCGCCACCCGCTCGATCACATCGCGGCCGACTGCCGGAGCGGTGCGGTCCTCGGAGCGAGCCAACAGCTGGTCCTCGGCCGCCAGCAGCTCCGCAGAGGTGAAGACGACACTGTGCCGTGGCCGGAACACGGTGCTGCCGTCCTCACGCCGGAAGACCTCGGGACTGATGGCCAGCTCGGGTGGCGTCAGTCTGAGAGACTCCTGTTCCGCGGCGTCGACGACCATCCCGACGACCGCCTCACGGTCCTCCGCACTCGCGAAGCGCCACCCCATGGTCTGCCTGGACGCCTCGGCCCACAGGTTCCAGTGCCGCCAGGTCGACCACTTCTCGCTGACGGCACCGACCACCGAGACCCCGACCTCAGCTATGACCTGCAGCGGGATGTCGTCGGCCCGCAGGGTAGGGCGGGCGACGGGACGGGCGGTGACACTGCGTGCCCACTCCACGGGGCTCTGTCCGAGGATCGTGTGCGCCCGTCCCCGCCACTCGCCTGTGAGATCGAACAAGGACCGGACGACCTTGTCCGGACGCGTCTCCAGGGTCGCCTTCGCGCGCAGCTCGATGATCCGCGTCGCGGACGGGCGATGCCCGTGCCGGTCGACGTACTCGGCGATCAGGCGGTCGGTCTCCTTCTCGATCATCCGCGAGCGGGAGGAGAACTCACCGATGAGCGACTCGGGTACGCACTCGAGTTCCCAGGCCGGGTTGTGGTTGTTGCCTCTGTCGCGCTGTTCCCACTCGATCCCGAAGGCACGGGTGATCCGGTCGGCGAGGACGGCGTTGTAGTGCGCCGACAGCGCGACGACGGCCGCATGGAGCGGGCGCCCGTCCAGGCTGCGCCAACGCCCGTCCCCGGCGGTCTTGACCTTGTTGGAGATGACGACGTGCGTGTGGAGCTGCGGGTCACCCACACGAGAATCCCAATGGTCGTACGCCGTCGCGAGGATCCCGACGATGTCGGCCTGTGCCACGGCACCGTCGCCGGCGTCCACTCCCCTGCGGGTCGTGGCGACCTCGCGTTCCAAGAAGGCGATCACTTCTTCCATCGCCTGGTGGTGGGCCTCGAGGATGAGTGCCTGGGTTCCCGCGTCGGCGACGCCCCACAGCACCGAGACCGACTTCGGGACGCTGAAGGTGAAGTCGTAGCCCGCGACAGCACGGCGGGTGCCGGCCGCCACCTCTTCGCGCGTGATCTCGGCCGCCGCCTCGCGCCGCTGCCCGGCGCTGAGATCACGAGGAAGCTTTGCCACCCGAGCCGCCACCCGGGCCTTCACCCCGTCGTACTCCGGGAACGCCCGCCCCAACGGTGAGCCGGTCACTGGGTCCCGACCTGAGCCGAGCAGCAGTGCGAGCTGCTGGGGCGTCACCTCGTCGCCCTGCCTGACCAGCCCGTTGCCGAGGGCGTGGAGCCCCGAGCCCAGCCAACGACCCGGCGGTGTGCCCTCCTCGGCGTAGTACCTCGTGAGTGCGGTCGACTCGCCCATGTCGCGATCGCCCCGGACCACGCTCTTGAGCAGGTAGTCGTATCCCCTGCCCGCCGACATCACCCGCATCGAGATAGTCACCGACGCACACCTCCTTGGAATGCAGGTGCCCCGGTTGTTCCACAGTCCGACCAAGCATCGAATTGTCCACAGGCCGCAGGCCCACAGAACCCCCCTCGATCTGCAAACGGTGTATGTCGATAAGGACGAACTGCAGGGCGAGGACGGGCGGAGGAGGATCAGCCTCAGCAAGTGGATGCGGGCGGGCAGAGCGGCCATGAGCCAGGCGCGCGAAAGATGCAACGTCAGGGCGACGCTTCGATCGCGCTTCGGTCACGAGCCAGCTTCTGTAGCCCGCACTCTTCACCGCCGCCACGACCATCGCTGTCGACGCGAGCGTTGACGACCTGGTGGCCGGCGCCGCAAAGCGGTAGGTCCGAACTGCTGACGATCCGCCCCACCAAGGCACATCTCAGGGGATCAGAAGGTCTGCACGCCATACAATTGACTCGAAGGGCACTGGCTGCGGTTTAGGCGCCATCGCACACCCTTCGAGCCCCAAGGGCCCGCCACGCAGAGAACCCTCGTAACGGCGCCAAGTGACATCGTCACGCGGCCACTGCAGACCTTGGGACTGCTGCACGGACGGGTGACAGTTTTGGTTAGGCCGCCTGGGTGGCGGTTGTCGTCATGATCAGCTCGTATTCGACCGGGGTCAATCGTCCGAGAGCAGCCTGCCTCCGTCGACGGTGGTAGGTCTTCTCGATCCACGTGACGATGGCGATCCGCAGCTCCTCTCGGGTGTTCCAGGCGCGGCGGTCGAGCACGTTCTTCTGCAACAGGGCGAAGAACGACTCCATGGCTGCGTTGTCGCCGGCGGCGCCAACGCGGCCCATGGACCCGACCATGTCGTGGCGGTTGATGGCGTGGACGAACTTCCTGCTGCGGAACTGGGACCCGCGGTCGGTGTGGACCACACTGAATCGCCCCGGGTCTGGTGGAGGCTCTCAATCCATGGAGGATGAGAGTCATGGCAGCACCCAGGAAGTACCCCGACGAGCTGCGTGAGCGAGCGACCCGGATGGCGGTGGAGCTGCGGGCGGACC
>NZ_JACXYX010000007.1 GCF_014779655.1 Nocardioides ganghwensis | reverse complement strand
GACCTCCAGGGTGTCGGAGCGGTTCCTTAGACAGCTCCACTCCACGCCCGGAGGTCTTCGCCTACCAAGCTCATTCAGACCGTGTCGTCACACGATCTCGACCAACGTGCCCGATCAGTACAGCTAGCCGGAGTCGCGATCAGCATGCTGTGGCTCTGGCTCACCGTCCTGCTCGTCGTGTTCGGAGCAGCTGTCAACGGCGAGTCGGAGAGGCAGACCCGTCACGACTCCACGACAGGCCCTGAGCGCCCGATGGGCCAGCGGGGCGCGGTCGTCGCCGACAGCACGCCGTCCCGCGTCAAGCGCGGTTGACGAGACCAGCGTCGTTCCGCCGCATCCGCTCCGTGGCCGGGCCCCTGCGCGACGCTCTGTGCTGTTCGGGATTCCGCGCGGCGCGTCGTTCGGGGCACGGGAGCCAGGGACTGGACCGATCGCCGTACCCTTCAGCCCTCCGATGACCGCCGGTTGGGTTCGCAGCAGACCTTCGCCCGCGGCCGGGTGTCGAGTCCCAGCAAGCATTCGGATCGAGGAGTGGCGAGGTCAGGACCTACACGCCCGCTGACTAGGACGCGCTCGTCGACCTGTTTGCCCGAGTGGGCGCAGACTCGCCGACTGGCGACCTGTGGAGGCACCTGCCGTCCGAGCGAATGGTGTATCTCGACCCCTACATCGAGCGCTGCCCCGACACTCTCTTCCTCGCTGAAGCCGATGGTCGCCTGGTCGGCTACCTCACTGGCTGTCCGGACGGTGCGCTCTTGCCCGGAGAGGACGATCGCATGACCCAGGCGATCATCCGGCACAAGGTGATGCTCAGACCGCGTTCGGTGCCGTTCTTCGCCAGGAGCCTGTTCGACGTCGTCCGAGCAAAGGTGCGAAGCGTGGAGGTGGCGTCGGGTGAGGGTGTGGATCAACGCTGGCCCGCTCACCTGCACATCAACCTCGTGCCTGAGGCGCGCGGGACCGGCGCCGCGAACGAGCTGATGACCGCTTGGCAGAGCTGGCTCACACACGTCGGGAGTCCTGGCTGCCACCTGCAGACCTTGGTCGAGAACTCGCGGGCCACGCGGTTCTTCGAGAAGTGCGGATTCGTCCCGCACGGTTCGACGCCCTTGGTGCCGGGTGTTCGATTCCGGGGAAAGCCTGTGCATCAGCAGACCATGGTCTGGTCTCCCTCGCAGCAGGGTTGAGCCCCTACTGGGCGATGTCTTTCCGAGGGTCTCGTGGCCACGACGCCATGGCTACGAGCGGACGCCGGCACAAGCCCGAGGAGTGTCACTCCGCCGCCTGCCAGCGACATCCGCATGTGCCGTAAGCGGTGACCTGTCGAGCTGGCCCGGGCGCTCAGCCACCACGCGGGCTCGAGCAACGACGGTGATAGGCACGCGGTGCGCAACCCTCGGCGCCAACGCGACCCCCTGAGTTCTTGTGCGGCGCGGGGGCCTCCAGGGCTGCGCCACCCTGGCGCTGTTGACGATCCGCATCTCGACAGTCACGCCCTCTCGGGTCGCGCGGGTGCTGGGCGTGCCCAAGATCATGGCGTCGCGCTATTTGATCGATCCAAGTCGTGCCCGAGACTGAGGGTCATCGCTACGCCACATCGCGACTCCAAGGGATTGTCCATGACCAACCAGATCCGCCTCACTGACGAGCTCAACGCTCTCTACGCCAGCTACGTCGAGTCCATCAACGATGCTGTCGCGGCCGACGACCTGGCCCTCGCCGCCGAGCTCGCTGACTCCTACGACCGGGACGCGATCTTGCTGATGGCCGAGCGAGAGGGGCGCCAGGACCTGCTGTCGCACTTCGGCTTGACGCAGGATGGTGGCCGCATCAGCGTGCAGCGCGATACGCCGCTGCGTCGGCTCGTGAAGAGTGTCGCTGCACTGCGCTCCGCCTGAGCGACCAGTGCCGAGCCGGGTGGCGTACCCGCCTGCACGGCCGGATCAGTGGACTAGACCAAGCGTCGATCGATCCCGCGGTTGGGGTCCCATTGGGTACACCGGCAGCGTCCGTGCCGGGCCACTCCAGCCACGCGTGGCGCCGTCTCCGGCGTCCGACCACCTCCGCAGGGGGCAACTGTGTTCGGTCGAGCTCGCATCAGCGGCCTGGTGGCGCTCGTCGTCACCGCGTCCTTGGCCGCGACTCCCAGCGCGGCCCCTGGAGAGGCGTCGGCGCGCCGTACAGCCTCGACGTCACACGGGGCCGTGGCAGCGGCGAAGCCCAACATCATCTTCTTCCTCGCCGACGACATGGCGACCTACCACCTTCGCCACATGCCCAACACGCGACGTCACGTGTTCGCGAGGGGCGCCCGGTTCACCAACTTCTACGCCAACGTCAGCCTGTGCTGTCCCTCGCGCGCGTCGCTCCTGACGGGGAAGTACGCACACAACACCGGTATCGGTGGCAACGCGTTCCCGGACGGCTTCCACGGCTTCCACGTCGGTGACGAGTCGAAGCGGACCTTCGCGGTCGCGCTGCGCCGGCGTGCCGGTTACACCACCGGCCTGCTGGGCAAGTACCTCAACGAGTACCCGTTCGTGGAGTCGGCGCCCCGCAACGCGGTCCCGCGCACCTTCGTGCCACCGGGCTGGTCGGACTGGGCGGTCCCCATCAGTGGCCAGTACTACGGAGTGGACTACCTGCTCAACCGCAACGGCCGCATCCTGCGCAAGCGCGGCCCGCGCGACTATCTCGGGGACCTGCTCGCGAGACGTGCCTTGCGCAAGATCGAGAAGAACGAGGACGGAGGCGGCCTGGCGCTGGTGTTCGCTTCCTACGGCCCGCACATGCCCGAGCCCGCGTCGCCCAGGGAGAAGGGCGACCCGGTCCTGGCCGCCCGGATCGCGCGCCAGTCGCTGCCGAGGACGCCCGACTTCGATGAAGCCGACGTCGGGGACAAGCCGCGCCGCCTCCGGCGCTTGGACCGGATCTCCGCCACGCGCGAGGCACGCATCGACCGCATCTTCCGCCGTCAGTTGTTGTCGCTGGCGAGCCTCGACCGCTACGTCGGCGAGGTGGTGTCAGCGCTGAGGCGGACCGGGCAGCTCGACAACACCTACCTCGTCTTCAGCAGTGACAACGGCTACCACATGGGCCACCACCGTCTGCCGATCGGCAAGAACCTGCCTTACCTGACCGACGTACGGGTGCCGATGGGGATCCGCGGCCCCGGCATCGCGCCCGGCACGATCGTTCGCGACGTCACCGGCACCATCGACGTGGCGCCCACGTTCGCCGACATGGCGGGCATCGAGCTCGCCTGGGTCCACGACGGTGAGTCCGTGCTGCCGCTGGCGAAGGGCACGCAAGCCGAGGCGTGGCGACGTTTCTTCCTGATCCAGAGAGGGGCCGTCGGGGACGTGCCCGGCCGTCCGGCAGCAGAGCCGGCACGTCCGGAGGAACGTCGCGCCGCGGTGCTGGGAGGAGGTTGGCGTGGCGTCGTCAGCCAACGCTGGCAGTACGTCAGGTGGGGCTCGGGTGAGGAGGAGCTGTACGACGGCGCCATCGACCCGTACCAGCTGGACAACGTCCTCGCGGTGCCGATCGAGGAGCGGACCCCGGAGCAGCGGCAGGCGCTGGACGATGCCCGGGCCGCCCTCGCGCGGCTCACAGGGTGTGTCGGCGCGGCAGAGTGCCGGGTCGGCTGAGCGCGGTGTCGGCCGAGCGCCTCGTGGCGCAGCGCGGGTCGGGAGGGCGCATGCGAGGAGTCAGGTCCTGCGCAGTGGCGTTGGTGCTGGTCTCCATGGCGGCTGGGTGCAGCGCGGAGCGCCGGCCGAGCAGCGAGCCGCGCCCGCCGGGCTCGTCCTCAGAGGCCCCATCCACGGGCTTGGCGTCGACTGACGCCCCTGCTCGCAGCTCCAAGGGCCCGATCTCGCAGGCGAGGCGCGAGAAGCTTGACGCGTTCCTGAGCAGGGTGCAGTTCCTGGACCGCGTCGGCCCTGAGCTCGAGCTGCGCGAGGTGGAGTACACCTCACGCACCGACGCGGTGGCCGAGCTTCTCTGGGATCGTCCGAGCTGGGACAACGCGGGCACGGTGATCGCCACGACGGACGACAGCTGGGCGCACGCCTCACGTCTCTTCATCGCGCACGATCTCGCGGACCTCGTCGCCTACGCCCCGCTGGGTGGCGGCGCGGTGGCCGTCAAGGCCGAGCGCCAGTCGCCCCGCAAGAACTACCCGGGCTTCGTCCTCTACCCGAACGGCACGACGAAGCCGCTGCGGGTCCTGGAGCCGCAGCCGCGTGAGAGCGGAGACAGGCTCCTGGACCTCGACCGCTGGGGCAGCATCCTGTACTCGATCGGCCGGGTCGACACCCGCCGCCTGTGGGCGGCTGACATCGATGCCGCTGAGATCTACCCGGTCGAGGGCTCGCGGTTCGGAGGCGTCTGGCAGCGCGTGCCAGGCCGCGACGGCACGATCATGAGCATCCAGGGCTTCAAGCGCCGCGACCAGAAGTGGACCTTCGAGACCAGCGCTGACCAGGGCCACACCTGGACCACCGCGGAGGTTCCTCTGCCGGCCGGCAGGTCTGCTGGCGGATCGGACCTCGTCTCGAGCACGATCTCGCACATTGCCGTTGGCCCGGGCCGGCTGCAGGCGACTGTCTCGACGACCTATCTCGAGGACATGCCGTTGTACCTCGACGCGCTGTGGCAGACCGAGGACGAGGAGACGTTCCGTCGGATCGCCTTGCCACGGGACCGGCCACTGTTCGGCGGCATCGCGTACGCGTCGGACGGCGCGCTACTCCTGGCTGAGGTGCAAGGCGCCGACACGTGGTGCGGGGCCGGCGTCAGCGGCACGTGTACGCGACACGGCAGGATGTGGCGATTCGCACCCGGGAGCACCGAGCCAGAGCTTCTCAGCGGTGCACCGAGATTGCTCGGGCCCTTCTGGGCCGTGGGGATCAGTACCTCCGGAGGGGTCATCGTCGCTCGCACCGGAATGCGGACGATAGCCGTCTCCACGGACGGGTATCGCTGGACCGAGGTCACTCCGGGCTCGTAGGGGCCCGTTCGATTCGCATGATGCCTGCGTTGGCGAACGCACCGGTGCACTTCCGCGCAGGTGATCCGCACCCGGTTCTTGCCCGTAGCTGTGGCTCTGTGTGTTGGAATCTGCCCACTGCGTGCCGGGAGGCGCGTAGTCGGCCGATGAATTACACGATTGATCTTCACTCATCGGCGTGGCGGGCTTGACTCAGGGACCATACGATCCCTCACGTGCAACAACAGCCTCATTGGTCACAGACGTCACAGCGCGCCCGCGCAGCACTGCCAGCGCAGTCAGCGGTGCCCGCGTTGCAGCGCGTCGTACGGCGGGTGGGACGGGCGACCAAGCTGGTCGCCGGCGTGCTGGCGCTCCTCGCGCTGGCCATGCCGACCACCGTCGACAGGATCAGCCTGACGACGTCGACCTACCTGTGCTCGGGGTATGCAGGCTGCCAGGCCGCCGGCTACGGCAACTACGGCTACCGCCAGGCGTCCTCCACGATGTACTGGCGCATGTACACCGGGCACAACTGCACCAACTACGTCGCCTACCGGCTGGTCCAGTCCGGCATGCCGAACGTCCGGCCCTGGGACGGCAGCGGCAACGCCTCCAACTGGGGCGTCGCGATGGCCTCCATCACCGACCAGACCCCCACGGTCGGGTCCGTCGCCTGGTACAAGCCGCACGTGACGCCGGCAGGGTCCAACGGCCACGTCGCCATCGTGGAACAGGTCATCTCCGACACCGAGATCATCGTCTCGGAGGACTACTGGGGCGGTGACTTCCACTGGCGGCGCGTCACCAAGTCCGGCGGGGGCTGGCCCACGGGGTTCATCCACTTCAACGACCGCGTGGTCGCGCCCACGACGGCTCCTGCCATCGTCGGGTCTCCTGCGGTCGGAGCACCCCTGGAGGTCGCCGCCGGCGCGTGGACGCCCACGCCCTCCAGCGTCACCGTCCGTTGGCTTGCCGACGGTGCTGCCATCCCCGGCGCCACCGCTCCCAGCTATGTCCCCACGCCCGACGTGAAGGGCAAGGCCCTCACCGCGGAGGTGACGGCAGAGCTGAGCGGCTACACCGCCGGGCGGGCAGTGCTCGCCACCGCTCCCGTCGCGCCCGGGACGTTCCAGCCCACGGCGCAGCCGACGATCCAGGGTGTTGCGGAGGTCGGTCAGACGTTGACCCTCACGGCCTCGTCGTGGTCGCCGCAACCCGCGAAGGTCACGACGCAGTGGTACGCCGACGGGGTGGCCCTCGACGGTGCCACCGGGGCCTCGCTCGTCCTCACCCGCGACCACATCGACACGCGCATCAGTGCGCGCACCATCGCGAGCGCGACCGGCTACCGGAAGTCGAGGTCGACCGCGGTCGAGACCGGGCCGGTGCTCGCCAAGCCGGTCGCCATCACCAGCCCGTCGCGCGTGAAGGGCACGCCCGAGGTGGGCAGCAAGCTCGTTGCCCGTGCCGGGAGCGTCAAGCCCTCCGACGCGACGGCCACCTACGCCTGGCTCCGGGACGGCAAGCGCATCGCCAAGGCCACGAACCCCACCTACACGGTCCGCAAGGGCGACGTCGGCCGTAGCCTGTCGGTCGAGATCACCCTGTCGCGACGACACTTCCGCAGCACCACGGAGGCGGTCGCCGTGCCGATGGTGACGACCACGCCCACGCTCAAGGTGCGCCCCGACGCCACGCGGAAGCGCGTCGCCGTGGACGTTCGCGTACGCGCTCCCGGAGCGTCGCGGCCGGACGGGGCGGTCACCGTCAGCGTCGGAGGACGCACGGTCGAGGTCCAGCTCGTCAGGGGCAGGGCGCGGGCCGTCGTGCGGGGCGTCCGTCCGGGCACCAAGCCGGTGGTTGTGCGCTACGCGGGGACCGAGGTCGTGCGACCTGCAGTCGCTCGTACGAGCGTCGAGGTGCCGCAGCGCGCGAAGCGGTGATGCCCGGCAGGTCGGTCGACCGGCAGGAGGCTCTCTCGCAGGCCCGGTGGCGCTCACTCGCCGGACACCTCGGTCGCGACGCGGCGCCGGAACTAGGCTCCGGCAGATGGCGGAGTACCAGGTGACCCGGTGGCGCGACCTTCCGTCGATGGTCGCGGCCCGGGCGGACGACGAGACCGTGAAGTCCGAGCTCGCACCCCGGTTCCAGGAGGCGATCGACGAGGCCGCGATGCGGCTCGGTGACACGGGGGCCGACGACTACCTGGCGGGCTGGGAACGGTCCCCGTGGACCGAGGCCGACGGTACGCCGAGCGAGGTGCTCGACCGGGTCGTCGCCGAGCTCGACGCGGCGTGGCCGGCCGACCGGATCGCCGGCTATCTCGACGAGCTGGGCACGTGAACCGGCTCGGGGCGCTGCTGCCCGCGGACCGTCCGGTCCTGCTCGACGGCGGCATGGGCACGCTGCTCCAGGACAGCGGCCTCGAGGCCGGCGTACCGGGAGAGCTCTGGAACCTCGAGAACCCCGACGCGGTGCGCGCGGCGCACGCGGCGTACGCCGACGCGGGGGCGCGGCTGCTGACGACCAACACCTTCGGGGGCACCCGGCCGCGCCTGGACCTGCACGGGCTCGGCGACCGCGTCGGCGAGGTGAACCGGACGGCGGCGCAGCTCGCACGATCGGTGGCGGACGAGCACGGGCTGCTCGTCGCCGGCGACCTCGGCCCGACCGGCGAGCTGCTGGCGCCGCTCGGGACCCTGACCCGCGAGGACGCCCAGGCGCTGTTCGCCGAACAGCTCACTGCGCTGGTCGAGGGCGGGATCGACCTGGTGCTGGTCGAGACGCTGAGCGACCTCGGTGAGGCCGACGCCGCCCTCGCCGCGGCGCGAGAGGTCGCGCCCGGCCTTCCGGTCGCGGTGACGATGAGCTTCGACACCAACCTGCGCACCATGATGGGCGTACGCCCGGGCGACGCGGTGGCGCACCTTGCCGCGGCAGGTGCCGACGCCGCGGGGGCCAACTGCGGTCGCGGTCCCGAGGAGATGGAGATCATCGCCGCGGAGATGGCGCAGGCCCGCACCGACGACATCCTCCTGGTCGCCCAGTCCAACGCCGGCCTTCCGCAGGTGGTGGGCGACCACTTCGAGTACGACGCCACCGCTGGCGACATGGCTTCGCACGCCACCCGGTTGGCCCGGCTCGGGATCGACCTGGTCGGCGGATGCTGCGGCTCGACGCCGGCGCACATCGCCGCCATGGGCGCCGCCCTGGTCCCGGGCTGAGCCTCTGTCCCACCGATCAGGAGTGCCTGGGCCAGGCCCAGGCGGAGCGGAGGATGTAGGCGAGGATTACCACCTCGACCGCGACGCCGAGGCCGTAGAAGTACAGCCACGGGTCGGGCACGAAGGCCTGGCCGACCACGTTGAACACCGCGATCGGGATGCAGACCGATGCCACGACGAGGTTGAGCGTGCGGTTCGCGCGGGCGGGCAGTGCCATGGAGAGCAGGATCATGAGCGCCGGGACCCCCACGATCGTGAGCGCGGTGACGACGAAGGTCTGGCTGGTGTCGAACTCGAAGGCGACGCCGGCCAGGATGTCGTCGACTGCGCCGGGCTTGTACAGGTGCAGGTAGTCGACGTAGATGTAGAAGAACATGAAGCTGGTCCAGGCAGCGGCGAGCCTCGCCCTGACCGGCGCGGGCGGGTCGTGCAGGACTGTCGTGGTCGGGGTGTCGGTCCTGGTGTCGGTCGTGGTGTGGGTCGTGGTGTGGGTCGGGGTGCTCATGGTCGCTTCTCTCTTCGTGGGTGTCGATCCAACGATGACCGGATGCGGGACCGGGGCCATCGGTCTGCCGGCCTGCGCTTCCTGACCTCTGGTACGAGGGACGTCCGACCGTTCGGCTGATCCGCGCCGGATCGCCTCGTCACTCGTGCGAACATCGGAGCATGCCTGCCGGACCGGAGTTCGTCAGACCGCCGCGCGCTCACCAGGGCCCCATCCACCTGGCGGCGCCGGATGCCACGTGGGCGAGGCAGTACGCCGAGGTAGCGGCTCGGATCAGGGAGGCGTTGGGGTCGTTCGCGGTGGTCGTGGAGCACGTCGGCTCCACGTCGGTGCCGGGACTGGCGACCAAGCCGTTCATCGACGTCCGCCTGCTGGTCGCGGACCCGAGCGACGAGGCGGCGTACGTGCCCGGGCTCGAGGCAGCCGGCTTCCTGCTGCACGTTCGGGAGCCGGACTGGCACCAGCACCGCTTCTTCAGGGCGCATGACCCTGAGGTCCAGGTCCATGTCTTCGCCGTGGGCTCCGCGGAGGCGCAGCGGATGCTGCTGTTCCGGGACCGGCTCCGGGCGAACCCGGATGACAGGAAGCTGTACGAGGAGACGAAGCGGCAGCTCGCGGCCAGGAGCTGGGCGCGGATCCAGGACTACGCCGACGCCAAGTCCGACGTGGTGGAGGAGATCATCGCGCGGGCCGGCGGGGGGGCGCCTGGGTACTGATCAGAGACCCGGCCGCCCGATGTCACCAGATGAGGATCCGTCTGACGATCCGGTGCGAGGGGAGCATCGCCGGGGGACGGAAAACGAGCGACACTGGGGGGATAACGCGATCCGGGGACGGAGGTGTCGATGGAACCGATCTCGATGACGCCGGACGCTGACCTCCTGGAGGGGCTGCGGCGGCACCGCGCCGAGCTGCGCGAGTCGATGGGCGCGCTGGAGGCGGCGTTGGCCGCGCCGGCCGCCGGGGACAGGGCGCGCTGGGCCCAACGGGTGCACGTGGCCGCCGTGGAGCTCGCCGGCGACTTCCGCGAGCACGTCGACATCACCGAGGGTCCTGACGGGCTGTACCGCGAGGTCCTCACGACCTCGCCACGGCTGTCCGGGGCCGTCAGCATCCTCACGCACGAGCACGCGCTGATCCGCGGCCAGGTCGACAGCCTCCTGACGCGGGTCGCTGCGTCGGACGTCAGCACTGACGCCGACAAGGTCCGCGATCTCGGTACCGCGCTCCTGGGGAGGCTCGTCCGACACCGTCAACGAGGCGCCGACCTCGTCTTCGAGGCGTACGAGTTCGACATCGGGGGCGAGACCTGACCGAAGCCGCGAGCCGCGGCTCCCTCCTACGACGCCGTGCGGGGCCAGGTCCAGGCGGAGCGGAGGATGTAGGCGAGGAGGATCACCTCGACCAGGGCGCCGAGGCCGTAGAAGTAGATCCACCACTCGCCGACCACGTTGAACGCGGAGACGGGGACGTAGAGCGCGGCCACGACGAGGTTGAGCGTGCGGGTCGCGCGCGCCGGCAGGGCCGTGGACAGCAGGATCATCAGGCTCGGGATCCCCACGAGCGCGAGTGACGTGACGACGAAGGTCTGGCTGATGTCGAACTCGAAGACGACGCCGGCCAGGATGTCGTCGACTGCGCCGGGCTTGTAGAGGTGCAGGTAGTCGACGTAGATGTAGAAGAACATGAAGCTTGCCCACGCTGCGGCGAGCCTCGCCCTGACCGGCGCGGGCGGGTCGTGCAGGGCGGTCGTGGTCGGGCTGTCGGTCGTGGTCCTGGTCGTGGTGCTCACGGTCTCTTCCTTCTCCTCGGGGTGTCGCTCCAACGATGACCGGATGTCTGCTCGGCTCCATCGGTCTGCTGGCTCGCTCCTGCCGGCCTCTGGTACGAGGGACCCCTGACCGTTCGGCTGATCCGCGACCGCCCGGGGCGCGGGGCCGGCTCATCACCTGAGGCGCAGCCCACACCTCCTCACGACATGCGCCCCGCCGGACGGGGTACAGGCGTGCAACTGCACCTCGCCGTGCAGGGGCTCAAGACCATGGGCACGCCAGGTTCACGCGTCACCAGGAGACATCGATGTCGATCATGTACGTCCGCTCGATCGGCCAGGTGGTGGGCATGCTCAGCGCGGCCGTGGTCCACGCGGCCACGACGCTGCTCCCGACAGGCCGCAGCACACAGCGCTGAGGGCATGCGCCCTCGCCCTCGCACGAGGTCGGAGCGGACGCGGCCGCGCCCCCCACCACCAGACCCCCAAGGAGTCTCCGATGTTCCTCTTCTTCAGCAACCGACTCGGCTGTGCCGGCTCGCTGCTCGTCTCGCTGGCCATCACCGCGCTCCTGCTGCTGATCTTCGTGTTCTAGCGGTTGCGCGGGCTCGAGCAGGGCAGGTGGACTCGGGAGAAACCCCCGTGTCCGTGGAAGACCTTGCGCGCTGACGCCGCGAGGTCGGTGCTCGTCGCCGGATCCCGGTCCGTGCCGAGGTTCCTGGCGTAGCGGGGGTGGGCCCCTCCGGAGACCTGCAGGCGGAGGCGACTTCCGGGCGTGAAGCGATGCGCCAGGGCGTCGAGCCGGAGCATGATGGTCCCGTTCGCGTCGGCCGGTCCCAGCCTACGGAATCCGTCGCTCACGTTGATGGACCGACCGTCCTGCCGCACCTCGCACAGGCGTACGAAGAGGTCGGCGTACGGGTTGTCGGTCTCGTGGACGACTTCGACGACCGGGTTCCCCAGCACTTCCAGGGGTGCGGACAGTGGTGGACTGGTGAACGTCACCACGTCCGCGCGTCCTTCGAGCTTCCGGTTGTCGCGACGACCGCCGATCGCCGGGTTGACCACGCGGCCACCGACCGCCGG
This sequence comes from Nocardioides ganghwensis, assembly GCF_014779655.1. Taxonomy (GTDB): domain Bacteria; phylum Actinomycetota; class Actinomycetes; order Propionibacteriales; family Nocardioidaceae; genus Nocardioides; species Nocardioides ganghwensis. Next base: position 227,623 of record NZ_JACXYX010000007.1, on the reverse strand, counting down.
GGTGGGATCGGCCGGGTCGTACGTGAAGGTCGTCGGGCCGGCGACGGAGGACGGCGGGGCCTCGCCGAGCCCACCCCCGGGGTGGAGGTAGAACACCCGGTCGTCGGTCGGTGGCGGCCACGTCTGCAGGTCCCGCCACTCCTCGGCGCCGGGCACGTAGATGCGCACCGGACCCGGCCGCGACCGCCCGCCGGCGCCGGCGAGGTGCTCGGCCAGCCAGTCCAGCGCCTCCGTCATGATGGTTGCAGCGCCCTTGGTGGCCGTCTCGACGTGGGTCCAGGGTCCGATGGTGAGTCCGACCTCGACGTCGCGCTGCTGCAACCGGTCGTGCTGCTCGATCATCTGGGCGACGAACCGGTCCTGCCAGCCTGCCTGGAGCAGCACCGGCACGGTGACCCGCTCGAGAGCCTGACCCAGGCGCATGCGGCGCCACACTGGGTTCTCGGGGTCCGTCGCCAGGAGCCAGTCCCGGTACGGCATGCCGCTGCCCGCGAAGAGGCTGTCCTGTGCCCTGACGAGAGGGAGGTCCCGGAACGCTGGTCCCAGCCGTCGGCTCGACGTCGCCGCGCGCGCGACTCCCCTGATCGGCCTGACCTCCAGGTGCCCCAGGGCGTCCATGAGACCCACGACCTCTTCGAGGGAGAAGGCTCCGGCTCCGTGTGCCACCCAGTGGGCGTCGTGCCCAGCGACGGCGACCACCGCCGTGACCAGCTCCGGGGGAGGATCCACCATCACAGCCCATGCCGTGTTCCCCAGGTAGGAGGCTCCCCAGAGCGCGAGGCGGCCGTCGAACCAGGGCTGCTTCCGCAGCCACGCGACCGCGTCGGCTCCGTCGGCTGTCTCCTGGCTGAACGGGTCGAAGTCCCCTCCGGAGCCGGACGTCCCGCGGCATGCCTGGTTCACCACCTGGTAGCCGTGGCCTGCGAAGAAGCCCGCCGTGAGCCGGGCGATCACCCCGTCGAGGCCGTACGGCGTGCGGATGAGCACCGTGCCCGACGACCCGGCGGCCGGGAGGTAGACGTCGGTCAGGAGCTCCACGCCGTCACGCATGGGGACTCGCTCCCGGCCCACCGTGCAGTCGTGTCGCCCCGGTGGCATCCGCAGCACGCGAGCGAGCGCGGCCCCGAGCGGATGCCGCCCCCCGGACCTCATGCGCCGCCGACCCACGCCAGCAGCTCCATCTCTTCCTCGTCCCGAGGACCGAAGTGGCCCCCGTCCACCCAGACCACCTCTCCGTCGACCAGGTGCTGCGACCACCACGCCGCATGACTCGGCGGGACCGAGGCGTCCTCGCGAGCCAACATCACCCTGGTGGGCACGACGACGTCGCTGATGGCGAAGCCCCATCCAGCGACCACTGCCAGGAAGTCGTCGACGTAGCCCCACGGGCCTGGTCGGACCGCCTCGCTGAAGGCCTCGTGCAGCATCCGTCGGTCGTCCTCCGGCAGGGACTCCAGACCGGGCATCCCGGACCTGAGCCAGGCAACCCCCTCCTCCAGCTCGCCGAGCAGGTACTCCTCGCCGAGGTCGCGGGCCTGTCGCCAGAAGACGCGATCCTCGTCCTCGAGATCGGCGAAGAAGTCGAGACCGACGGCATCGAGCGGCGGACCGCACACGATCGCCGCGCAGCGGGTCACCCGCTCCGGGGCCAGCGCGGCGACCGCGAACGCGGGTGGTCCGCCGCCGGACACTCCCGCCACGCCGAAACGCTCCAGTCCGAAGAAGTCCGCGATCGCCGTCACGTCCGCCGCGGAGTCGGACACCGTACGACCGCCCGCACGGCTCGACTCCCCGTAGCCCGGCCGGTCGTAGGTGAGCACGCGCACCCCGGCGCGCTCGTACTGATCGCCCGGGTGGCGCAGGTAGCGGCTGCCCGGCGTGCCGTGCAGCCAGAACACCGGACTGCCGTCGGGCGGCCCCCACTGGCAGACCGCCAGCACCCGACCGTCGCCGGCTGGAACCATCGTGGTCGCGTGCACGAGCACCTCCTCCGGAGGTCTCCAGAGTAGGCGTTCCGTCCGGCCCCGCGCTCGGTGCGGAACGTCTCCCGGCACCCCTCCGTCACATGGACGTGAGGATCCTCCTGGCCGTGTCGACCCTGCTGCTCGTCGTCGCCTGCGGCGAGGAGGGACTGACGGCCGTGGATCCTCCGACCGCGACACCGAACGGGCCGGCCCCGACGGCCACGACCACGGCCGGGGTGCGACACGACGAGACCGGGCCTGACGGCCCGCCCCCGTTCCGCGTCCGGTACGACGGACAGGAGCTCGTGCTCCACCCGCACACCTACTGCTACGACACCGGGTGCGTCGACGGGGTCGACGCGAACCCGCCCGACATCGGGTCACCGGCCGAGATCCAGGTGTACGTGCCGGTGGAGGAGTTCGCGCTGTCGGTCCACGCCCGGGAGCTGATCCGCCCGCCGCAGCCGGACCAACCCTCCTTCGACGCCACGTGCGGGGGCCGCAGCCTCGAGGTGCCGGTCGAGGACCTCGGCGACGGGTGGTACTCCGTCCGGGCCGCCGGGCCCGCGGCGCACTACGACATCCAGCTGTTCGCCCAGGGGGGCGGCGACATGATCGGGAGCCTGCGCTGGCGTACGCCGAGCGCCGGATGGATGCCGGACCCGTCGGCGCGGCTGGCGCTGATCGCGGACCACGACGGCGAGCCCGACAGCTACGGCCTCGAGCTCGCCGTCGAGGACCTCGCCGAGACCCCGACGGACGTCAGCGCCGAGATCGAGGTGACGGCCGCCAACGGGAGGTCGATGACGTTCGCGGCCGAGGAGTCCGTGGACAGGTGCCGCAGCGCCGGGGACCTCTACTTCGACCGTCCCGACGGCCCCGCGAGGAAGGCCGCCGGCCTCGGCGACTTCCCGTTCACGACCACCGTGACGCTCACACTGGACGGGCGCACCTACCGGGCCACTGCCGTTTACCCGGACGACGAGATCGAGGGCAACGAGCCGAGCGTTGCGCTCCAGTTCGTTCCCGGGCTCCCCGGACTCTGAAGCCCCGTCGAAACCCTGGCGTTGCTCGCGGACCGTCGCTCCACACCGCCGGGGCGTTCACGCTACGGATCTCGCATCCGGGCCCCTCACGTCGGCTACAGGCTTGTCCCCGCCCGGGCCGGTCAGACCGCTGGGTCCCTCAGCGCTCCCTCAGCGCTCCCTAGGTGTCACCTCAACGCCTCATCGCACTGTCTTCCCATCACTCCGGCACCGGTCGGGGTCACCCGAAGGGAAGACCGTCATGAAGCACACCCCTCGTACCTCTCTGCGTCGGCCGTACAGAGCGCTGCTCGCTTGCGTGCTCGCCGTCGGACTGTCGTTGGCCGGCGCCCCAGCCGCGAATGCCGCCAACCCCGGCGTCACCGTGTCCCAGCTGACCGCCTGTTACACGACCCTCGGGGTCGGCCGGGCCCAGGTCGCAGCACCCGCTCCGAGGCCGATGCCCTACATCAACACATCACCCAACGTGCACGTCATCGGCGACAACAGCCAGGCCGTGACCTATCGCCCCTACCTTCGACGCTGGACGGGGACCGCCTGGGTCATCGACAGGTACGGCCCCACGTTCACCGGGACCACCAGCGCGATGTACACGACGTGGAACCAGAACGGGGGCCTGTGGAGCTACAGCTTCACCATCGACCCCAGTCGCGCGAAGTACTACCAGTTCGGAGCGGAGGTGTGGTGGCACGCAGACGCTCACCATGGATCGAGCTACGCATACGGCATCGGGGAGCACCAGCAGTACCGCAACGGCCTCTGGTACGGGACCAGCTACTGCACGTTCTGAGCGGGGTTCGGGCTGGGCTGCGACGCACACGTCGCAGGTCAGCCCTCCCGCGCGTCCAGGGGGTCGCCGACGTCTTCGATCCGGGCTGACTCCTCTAGTCCTGCCGCACCACGACCCGCGTGCCGCTCGGGACGACCACCACGTCCTCCTCGTGCGACGCGGCGTCGATGAGCACCTCGAAGACGTCACGCATCGACACGAAGCCGGCGATCTTGTCATCGTCGATGACGGGCAGGTGCCGGATCTCCGCCTCGAGCATCCGCCGGCCCGCATCGAGGACCAGGTCGTCCGGGCGGGCGACGACCAGGTCGGTGGTCATCACGTCCGCAGCCGTCACGTGCTCCGGGTTCGCCCCCTGCGCGAGGTGGGTCACGACGTCGCGCTCGGACACGACGCCGGCGAGGCGCCCGTTCTCCACGACGCCGACGGCACCGATGCCGTCCGACGCCAGCGACTCCGCGACCTCCAGCAGGGAGGCCTCGCCGGGCATGGTCGCCACCGGCCACACCATGATCCGGGCGATCGGGTCGGTGGGGTGCGTGCTGCGTCTGCTGCTGGCGTACATGGTGGCCTCCGTTGCTCGGCGCTCTGTTCCTGGCACCCAGCCTCCGCCGCGGAAGGCGCCGAGGTCAGGGGCCTTGGTCCCCCGTGGGCGGACCGAACTGCTCATGCCCCGAGGTCCCCGGGGCGATAGGTTCGACGTAGTCGCGTCCCTCGTCCCGCGACACAGAACGTGAGGAACGCGGTGCCGGCTCAAGAGCCTCTGTGGGCAGACTCGTACGCGCCAGGGGTGCCGCTGCACCTCGACTACGGCGACACCACGGTGCTCGACCTGTGGGAGCACGCGGCGCAGCACCACCCCGACCGTCCCGCGCTGGACTTCCTGGGCCGTGCCTCGACCTACGCCGAGGTCGATGACGAGGTGCGCCGTGTCGCGGGCGGCCTGCACGCGCTCGGCGTACGTCCCGGCGACAACGTCGCCCTGGTCATGCCCAACTGCCCGCAGAACGTGATCGCCTTCTTCGCGGTCCTGCGGCTCGGTGCCACCGTGGTGGAGCACAACCCGCTCTACACCGCGGCCGAGCTGCGTCACCCGTTCGTCGACCACGGCGCCCGGGTGGCGATCGTGTGGGACAAGGTGGTGCCTGTCGTCGAGGGGCTGACAGCGGGCTCCGCGCTCGAGCACGTGGTCGCCGTCGACATGACCACCCGGCTGCCGTGGAGCAAGCGACTCGCGCTCCGCCTGCCGATCCCCAAGGCGCGGGCGGCCCGCGACCAGCTGACCTCCCCGGCCCCGCAGGTCATGCAGTGGGCCGAGCTCGCCTCCGCGGCACCGCTGGCCGAGTCGCACCCCCGCCCGGACAAGGACGACGTCGCGCTGCTGCTCTACACCTCCGGCACGACCGGTGTGCCGAAGGGCGTGCCGCTGCTGCACCGCAACCTCGTCGCCAACGTGGTCCAGGGCCGCGCCTGGGTGTCGGGCCTCCAGGAGGGCAGGGAGTCCTTCCTGGTCGCACTCCCGCTGTTCCACGCCTACGGTGTGACGGTCAGCGTGCTGCTGGGCGTCGCACTGGCCGCCAGGCTGGTGCTGCTGCCCAAGCCCGAGATCGGCCTGATCATGGACGCGATCGCGCGCGAGGTGCCGAGCTTCGTGCCCGCGGTGCCGCCGCTCTACCAGCGCATCGTCGACGAGGCGGAGCGGCGCAAGGTCTCGATCAAGGGCATCCGCTATGCCCTCTCCGGCGCGATGCCGCTGCCCGCACCGCTCGTGGAGCGCTGGGAGTCCGCCACGGGCGGGCTGCTCGTCGAGGGCTACGGCCTGACCGAGACGTCACCGGTCATCGTCGGCAACCCGATGTCCGACGCGCGCCGGCCGGGCTCGATCGGCGTGCCCTTCCCCGACGTGGAGATCCGCATCGCCGACCCCGAGGACCTCGACCGCGACGTGCCCCTGGGCGAGCGCGGCGAGCTGCTGGTGCGCGGCCCACAGGTCTTCTCCGGCTACCGCGGCCTGCCGGAGGAGACGGCTGCCGCCTTCCACGACGGGTGGTTCCGCACCGGGGACGTGGTGACGATGGCACCCGACGGGTTCCTGACGATCGTGGACCGGATCAAGGAGATCATCATCACCGGCGGGTTCAACGTCTATCCGTCCGAGGTGGAGGCTGTGCTCCGCACCCACGCGGGGGTCGTGGACGTGGCGGTGGTGGGCCTCCCGCACGAGGACGGTGGCGAGGAGGTGGTCGCCGCGGTGGTGCTGGTCGAGGGGGTCCCGGTGCAGCCGGAGGAGCTGCGGGCGCACACCCGGCAGGAGCTGACGCCCTACAAGGTGCCGCGCCGCGTCGTCTTCGTGGACGAGCTGCCGACCAACCCGATGGGCAAGGTCCTGCGCCGGGAAGTGGTGACCCGGCTCCGGAAGTCCTGAGTCGCGCCCCTCAGCTCATCCTCCGCAGCACCCCGACCGGCACGTGCTTGACCACGAAGCCCAGCGGCGCCCAGGGCCAGGCCGGCACCCGGGCCGACTTCTTCTCCTTCTCGATGGCCTCGACCATGGCGCGCACGCCCTTCTCTGTCGAGGCCATGAGGGGCGTCCTCGCGGAGGTGCCGGACATCTCCGAGACGATGTAGCCCGGGTAGAGCACCGTCACCTTGATCGGGGTGCCGTGGACGTCGGCGCGGAAGCCCTCGGCGAGGTGGGCGACGGCGGCCTTGGTGGCGGCGTACGTCGTGATGTTCTTCGGCATCCCGCGCAGCGCGGAGAAGCTGGAGACCATGACGAGGTGGCCGCGGCCCTGGCGGCGGAAGATCGCCGCGGCGGCCTCGGTCTGGGCGAGGGCGCCGATGAAGTTGGTCTCGGCGGTCGCCTTGTTCGCGTCGAAGCGCCCGGTGCCGAGGGGCTGGCCCTTGCCGAGTCCGGCGTTGACGACGACCCGGTCGAGACCTCCGAGCTCCTCGGCGAACTCCTCGAAGACGCGGAAGACCGCGTCGTGGTCGTTGACGTCGAGCGCCTTCACGGCGACGCGTACGCCCGGGTGCGCGGCGACGATCTCGGCTCGCAGGTCGTCGAGGCGCTCCGTACGCCGTGCGCAGAGCGCGAGGTCGTGTCCCAGCGCGGCGAACTGGCGGGCCATCTCGGCGCCGAGGCCGCTGCTCGCGCCGGTGATGAGGATGGTGGTCACGAGGACTCCTAGCGGTACGTGATCAGGTCGGGGGAGAGGTGGTCGTGGGCGTTGAAGGACACGAGCGTCGTGCCGCGCGAACCGCGGACGACGGTCGAGGTGCCGGTGTTGACCGACACCGGGTTGAGCCGAAGCCACAGGTCCGTACGCGCGGGCGCGGCGTCGGCGAGCAGGGTGGCGCAGGCCCACGCGACGGGCCCGCCGCTGGTCAGCACGACGGCCGTGCCCCGGCTCGGCAGCGCGTCCGCCAGCCGACCCATCGCGGCCTCGACGCGGGAGGTGAAGGCGGCGAAGGACTCGTCGTACGCCTCGTCGTGGTCGCCCGACGTCCAGCGCAGCGTCGCCTCCTCGAACCAGCGCTGGAAGGCGGCCTTCTCCGACTCGCCCTCCGCGGTCGTCGGCTGGTCGTGCACGGCCAGCACCTGGAGGTGGTCGAACTCGTTCCAGCCGGCGTCGACGTCGACGTCTGCCGTCCAGCCGGACCCCTCGAGCACGCCCGCGGCGGTCTGGGCGTGGCGGCGCATCTCGCCCGCGACGACGACGTCGGCGGTGACGCCGCGCGCGGCCAGTGCGGCACCGAGGACGCGGGACTGCTCGTGGCCGAGGTCGGACAGGTTGTCGTAGTCGGCGGCGCCGAACGAGGCCTGCCCGTGCCGCACCAGGAGAATGCTGCTCACGGCGCGTCCGGCTTCAGCAGCTCCGCGATCCGCCGGTCGAGGATCTGCACACCGGGCCCGAACAGGGCGAACATCTCGTTGGTGGTCTGCCCGTGGAAGTAGCGGTAGTAGATCTGCTGGGCGATGACCGCGTTGCGGAACAGCCCGAAGACCTCGTAGAAGCGCCACCGCTCGGGCGTCATGTCGAAGCCCATGCGCTCGCAGTAGGCCTGCACGAACTCCTCGCGGGTGATCATCCCCGGCAGGTCCGTCGGCACCCGCTTGGTCAGCTGGAGCTCGTCGGAGTCGTCGGCCTGGACCCAGAAGGCCAGAGCGCCGCCGACGTCCATCAGCGGGTCGCCCAGCGTCGCCATCTCCCAGTCGAGGACGCCGACGACCTGCGTCGGGTCGTCGGGGGAGAGGACCAGGTTGTCGATCTTGAAGTCGTTGTGGATCACGCAGGTCGCCACGTCGTCGGGCTGGTGCGCGTCGAGCCACGCCATCACCTCGACGAAGTCGGGGTTGTCCGGCGTGTAGGCGTTGCGGTAGCGCGTCGACCAGCCCTCGACCTGGCGCCGGACGTAGCCCGGGCCGCGGCCGAAGTGGCCGAGCCCGGCCGCCTCGGCGTCCACGCTGTGCAGCTCGGCGTAGACCTCCACGACGTTGAGGCACAGCTGTCGCGCCTGCCCGGGCGAGAGGGGTACGTCCGCGGGCCAGGTGCTGCGCGGGATGACCCCGTCGATGCGGCCCATCGCGTAGAAGTCCCCGCCCAGCACCGACGGGTCGTCGCAGAAGGCGACCATCGGCGCGACGTACGGGAACACGGGGGCGAGCGCCGACTGGATCTCGAACTCGCGGCGCATGTCGTGCGCCCCCTTGGCCTTGGTGCCGCCGGGCGCGCGGCGCAGGATCAGGTCGCGGCCCGAGGGGTAGCGCAGGAGGTAGGTGAGGTTGGACGCGCCGCCGGAGAACTGGCGGACCTCCGGGTCCTCCTCGAGGCCGGTGGGGTCCTCGGCGTTGGCGCGCAGCCACGCGGCCGCGGCCGACACGTCGAAGGCGTCCTCCTCGCGCACCTCGCGCGCGCCCGGGACGGCGCTCACGAGCCGGCCTCTCCCGCAGGCGTCCCGGTTCCTGAGGAGCCGAGGGACGAGGCGTCTCGAAGGAGGAGCTTCGCCGCCTGGTCGCGCATCACGGCGTCGTAGGCGGCACGGTCGGCCCACTTGAGGAAGTACGCCTGCCGGGCCGGCTCGTCCGGCACGATCACGTCGTCACCGGCGTCCATGCCGGCGAGCACGGCGGCCGCGATCTCCTCGGCGGTGATCCTCGAGCGCTCGACCAGCCCGGCGACGACCTGCCCGACCGTCTCGTCGCTGCCCTGCATGGAGTCCATCAGGTTGGTGCGGAAGTAGGACGGGCACACCACGCTCGCGCGGATGCCGTGTGCCGCGAGCTCGTGGCCGCAGGTCTCGGTGAAGGCCACCGCGGCGGCCTTCACGGCGTTGTAGGAGGCCATGCCGGCCGGGTGCACCAGACCGGCGAGCGAGGCGACGTTGACGAGGTGTCCGGAGCCCTGCTCCTTGAGCATCGGGACGAAGGCCCGGGTGCCGCGCACCATGCCGAAGAGGTTGATGTCGGTGATCCACTGCCACTCCTCGAGCGTGCAGACGTCGACCCGGCCCCCGCCGGCGACCCCGGCGTTGTTGACCAGCACGTCGAGCCCGCCCCAGCGCTCGCGTACGGCCTCGACCGCGGCGGCCCAGTCGTCGTCGGAGGTGATGTCGAGGACCAGGTCGACGCCACCCTCGACGGACGAGGCGGCGACGCGATCGGTGGCGAGCACCTCGTCGCCACGCGCGCGGAACGCCGACACGAGGGCGGCGCCGAGGCCCGAGGCGGCGCCGGTGACCAGGACCCGCCTGTGCTCGGCGCCGGTCACGAGGTGTGCTTCCCGAGCTCGATCTTGGCGATCACGTTGCGGTGCACCTCGTCGGGGCCGTCGGCCAGCCGAAGGGTGCGCGCGCCGACCCAGGCGGCGGCGAGGGGGAAGTCGTCGGACATGCCGGCGCCACCGTGCAGCTGGATCGCCATGTCGATGACGTCGAGCGCCATGTTGGGCACCTCGACCTTGATCTCGCTGACGGCGGAGTAGGCCCCGCGGCTCATGCCCTGGTCGAGCAGCCACGCGGCGTGCATGACCAGCAGGCGGGAGCGGTTGATGGCGATGCGGGCGTCGGCGATCCGCTCGCGGTTGCCGCCGAGGTTGGCGATCGGCTTGCCGAAGGCGGTGCGCGACACCGCGCGGGCGCACGCCAGCTCGAGGGCCCGCTCGGCGAGGCCGATCGCCCGCATGCAGTGGTGCACGCGCCCGGGACCGAGGCGGCCCTGGGCGATCTCGAAGGCGCGACCCGGGCCGAGCAGCACGTTGGAGGCCGGTACCCGTACGTCGTCGAAGGACACCTCGCCGTGACCGAGCGGCTCGTCGTAGTAGCCCATCGTGGTGAGCATCCGCTCGACCTTGACGCCCTCGGCGTCGCGGGGGACCAGCACCATCGTGTGGCGCGAGTGCCGGTCGGCGTCGGGGTCGGAGAGGCCCATGAAGACGAAGACCTTGCAGTCCGGGTTGCCGACGCCGGTGGACCACCACTTGCGGCCGTTGAGGACGACCTCGTCGCCGTCGACCGTCGCGGTGGCCGCCATGTTGGTCGCGTCGGAGGACGCCACCTCGGGCTCGGTCATGCAGAAGGCGCTGCGGATCTCCGCGCGCAGCAGCGGCTCGAGCCACTGCTCCTTCTGCTCGTCGGTGCCGTACTTGAGCAGCACCTCCATGTTGCCGGTGTCCGGGGCGTTGGAGTTGAAGACGATGGGCGCGAGGAACGAGCGGCCCATCGCCTCGGCCACCGGCGCGTAGTCGACGTTGGAGAGGCCCTCGCCGCCGTCGGTGCCGAAGTCGGCGGCGTAGCGGCCGGCGTGGGCGGCGGGCAGGAAGAGGTTCCACAGGCCCTGCGCGCGCGCCTTCGCCTGGAGCTCGGGGATCACCGGGTCGGGCGTCCAGCTGTCGCCGCCGGACTCCCGGGCCCGGGTGATGCGGGAGTTCACCTCGGCCTCGATCGGCTCGATCTCGTCGGCGACGAAGGCGCGCACCCTCCTCTGGAGGTCGGCGGCTCGCGGGGAGAGGGAGAAGTCCATGTCGTTGACCTTCGCACACTGTTGAGCAATGCTCAATAGTGTGGCCGATCACCCCGCACCCTCCCCGCAGCCCGGCGCGGCACCGCCCGTACGCCGTCGGCTGAGCGCGGAGGACCGGCGCCGGCAGCTCGTCGCCATCGGCCTCGCCAAGATCGTCGAGACCCCGATCCAGGACCTCTCGATGGACGACGTCGCGGCCGAGGCCGGGATCTCGCGGGGCCTGCTGTTCCACTACTTCCCGACGAAGACCGACTTCTACCTCGCCTGCATCGCGGCGGCCGGCCGGCGAATGCTCCGCACCACCGCTCCGGACCCGGACCTGGCGGGGGAGGAGCAGGTCGAGATGACGACCCGGCTGATGGTCGAGCAGATCGAGCGACGCCGCGGCTTCTACCTCGCGCTCGTGCACGGCCACGGGGTGGCCGACCCGCGGGTCGCCGAGGTGATGGACTCGGTGCGCGAGGGCAGCACCGAGCGCGTGGTGGCGGCGCTCGGCGTGCCGGAGTCGCAGCGGCCCGTCGTACGTGCGTGGTGGGCCTACACAGAGGACCGGGCGCTCACCTGGTCGGCAGTGCCGACCGGTGAACGCCCGGTCCCGGTGTCGGTGCTGGTCGAGGAGTGCGTCGCCGCGCTCCACGCCCTGCTGCGGATCAGCGCCGGGTGATCAACCCCGGGTGATCAACCCCGGGTGATCAACCCCGGGTGATCAACCCCGCGTGACGCGGGCCTTCACGGAGAAGCGCGCGCGGTCGTCGAGCGACTTGCCGCCGCAGGCGAGCACGGTGTCGCGGTTGCAGCGGTAGCGCGTCGAGCCGTTGACGAGGGTCACGGACACGGCTCCCACCCGCCGGCTGTCGAAGGACACCTTCTTGTGCCCGTCGCCGGCGCGGTTGAGCCGGACCATCTTGACCTGCTTCTTGCCGTTGAGGAGGTGGACCACCACGACGGCGGCCGGCGACGTGCGCTTGGCCGGGCCGCGGACCTGGAGGGCCAGGTTCCACTTCTTGCCGGACAGGCGCGCGTGGGGTCCGAAGACGTAGGACGCCGAGGCGAGGTGGTTGATCCTGGTGCCGAAGCGCTTGGTCCGCTTGCGCTTGCTGAGGACCTTGGCGCCGCGCACCTTGGGGCCGGGGTACTCGGCGCCCTCGGGGAAGTTGACGGCCGGGGTCAGGTTGCCGGCGGTGAAGCGGGCGTAGTTCTTGTGGAACCCGCCCTTCTTGCGCAGCACCTTCTGCAGGGCCGTGAGGCTGTACTTGTCGCCGTCGCGCCTGAGCGTGCCGGCCTGCTTCCAGGCCTTGAGCACCAGCCCGTTGCCGTAGCGCGAGGTGAGGTACTCCCAGAAGACCCAGTTGCCGTACTGGAAGCCGTTGGTGCGGCTGAACGCGTCGAGCGGGACCTGGGGGGCGTAGATCTGGCTGACCGGGAGGTACTGACGGTTGTCGTTGACGTGGGTCGCGATCCGCTCCTCCATCCACGTCGCCGTCGACTCCATCATCCACGGGTCCTCGGCGTAGTCGTAGGCGTACTGGACGGCGTGGAAGAACTCGTGGCCGGCGGTCACCGCCAGGTTGTCCGCGGGCGTGTTGTTGGGGAACTGGCTGGTCGCGAAGTCGTTGTCGAGGACGCAGTAGCCCGAGGCGGTGCGCTTCTTGGCGCGGCGCTCGCCGGCGCAGAACCCGTAGAGGGAGCCGCCGAGGTCCTTGAGGTAGACGTCGAACTGCGGGCTGCCGCCCCGCGAGCCGTCACGCACGGGAGCGCGGTAGCCCATGCCGTCGACGATGGTGGTCCACACCGAGTCCATGACGGCGAGGTTCTGCGCGGGCCAGTCGGGCGACGGCGGCGCGTCGGTGCCGGTCGCGACGTAGTGGATGCACAGGCGGGTGTTGCACACCGGCGGGGCCTCGGCGACCGAGTAGCCGAACCCCTGGGGGTCGGTGATCCCGTCGGTCGGTCGGGCCAGCAGCGCGTCGGCCTGGCGGCGCTCGGCGCCGCGCAGCTGTGCCTTCTGCATCCAGAGGTCTCGCAGCACGAGGGTCGCGGACGGGTCGCTCGGGCGGGCGTTGCCGGCGAGCACCCGACGAGCCGTCGTCAGCGTCTCCGACGCCGTCGGCTCGAGCTCCTCCTCGAGCACCGGCAGCGGCGCCTCGGGGGTGAGCTCGAGCAGGTCGCCCGGGTCGACGACCCCGGCCGAGCCCGGCAGGCCCGGACTTTCGTTGTCGGCAGCGACGGCCGGCGCGGCGAGCGCCGCCCCGCCCACCAGTGCGATGGTCATGGCGGTGGTGACGAATCTGCGCATGGTTCCCCTCGTGTCTGTCATGTCCGTGCCGACCCTAACCCGGCGGGGTGACAACCCCGCGGTCCCAGCGCCGTGACCGGACGGCACGGCGGTCACAGGTCGGCGATGTGCTCGATGATCGCGGTGGTGGAGATCGCGGGCGTGCGCTCGAGGTAGACGACCTCGCAGACGTCGGCGAACTCGTCGAACTTGCCCGCCCAGTCGTCGCCCATCACGAGGACGTCGGCGCCGTGCTCGACGATGTAGTCGCGCTTCTGCTCCAGGCTCTCCTCGACGAAGACCGCGTCGACGACCTTGAGGGCGCCGACGATGGCGAGCCGCTCGCGCTGGCTGAAGATCGGCGCCCGGCCCTTCTTGCGCTCGTTGAGGGCGTCGGCCGAGACGCCGACGACCAGCCGGTCACCCAGCTCGGCGGCGCGCTCGAGGACGCGCAGGTGTCCGACATGGAACACGTCGAACGTGCCGAAGGTGATGACGGTGCGAGACATGCGCGGCATTCTGGCACGCGGGCTCCGAGGGGCAGTGGGGGAGGATGGCCGACATGTCCACCACGGCAGCTGCCTCCCACCCGGGGAAGAAGCCCACCATCTCGCTCATCACCCCGGACCCCGACGCCGACGAGGCGCGTCGGCGCGGCCTGCGGCAGATGCGTACGGTCGCCGTCGGCCTGCTGCTGTTCGCCGCCTGCGTGTACGTCGCCACGCTGGGGCGCGACGGCTTCTGGGGCTTCGTCAACGCGGGCGCCGAGGCCTCGATGGTCGGTGCGATCGCGGACTGGTTCGCCGTGACGGCGCTCTTCAAGCACCCGTTGGGCCTGCCGATCCCGCACACCGCACTCGTGCCGAAGCGCAAGGACGAGCTCGGCAAGGGGCTCGAGGAGTTCGTCGGGGAGAACTTCCTCCAGGAGGACATCATCCGCGAGCGGGTCGCGGCCGCGACGATCTCGGCCCGGGTCGGGGACTGGCTGGCCGACCCGGCCCACGCCCGCCGCGTGGTCGACGAGGTCGCTGAGGTGGCGGTGATCGCGCTGGGCAAGGTGCGCGACGACCACGTCGCCGACCTCGTGACGCAGGCGCTCGTGCCCCGCTTCCGCGAGGAGCCGATCTCACCCCTGCTGGGCACGACGCTGATGGAGGTGCTGCGCGACGACCTCCACCACGGGCTGGTCGACCTCGCCGTCGACGAGCTGCACAGCTGGCTGGTGGACAACCCGGAGACCTTCTCCCGGGTGCTCGAGGAGCGGGCGCCGTGGTGGGCGCCGCCCAAGCTCAACGACGCGGTCACCTCGCGGCTGCACGTCCAGGCGCTCGCGTGGCTGGAGGACATCCGCGACGACCCGCACCACCGGGCCCGTGAGGCGCTCGACTCGATGCTGGGCCAGCTGGCCCACGACCTCCTCAACGACCCGGAGACGCAGCGGCGCACCGAGGGCCTCAAGGAGCGCCTGCTCGACCACCCGCAGGTGGTGACGACCGCGATCTCGCTCTGGAAGGCCATGCGCACGGCCCTGCTCGGCTCGATCCGTGACCCGAAGGGCGCGGTGCGCCGGCGGCTGCTCGACGAGCTGGGCACGTTCGCCGGCCGGCTCCGCGACGACGCCGCGCTGCGGGAGCGCCTGGACCGGGTCGCCGCCGACCTCACGGTCTTCGCCGTCGAGCGCTACGGCGCCGAGCTCACGACCGTGATCACCCACACCATCGAGCGCTGGGACGGCAAGGAGGCGGCACGGCGCATCGAGCTGCACGTGGGCCGCGACCTCCAGTTCATCCGGATCAACGGCACCATCGTCGGCGGGCTGGTGGGCGTGGTCATCCACGCGGTCAGCGTGGCCGTGCACTGACCCCGGCTCCGAGGCATCCGGCCGCTCAGCGGCGACAGGGCTTCATCACCGGCATGATCCGCGACGTGCTCTGTCGCGCGCGGGCGTACGCGTCGTCGAAGTGCGCGAGGTACTGGTCGTGCAGCCACCGGTTGCCGACGATGCGCAGCATCACCTCGTCGTTGTAGAGCAGACCGCCGCACGTGGTGTTGGACGTGCCCGTCACGACCAGCTGGGTCGCGCGCCCGCGGAACCGAGCGTCGGCCACGAGCATCTTGTCGTGGGTCAGCACGGTGCGGACCATCCGGTCGGGGATGTCGCCGGCCGGCAGCGAGCGCTGGAGCCAGTTCTCCACGGTGTCGCGCGAGGTCACGATCCGCACCCGGCAGCCCGAGCGGGACAGCCGGGCGAGTTGGTCGCGCACGTCGGCGCGCTGGATCACCGCGAACATCGCCGAGACGTCGCGGGCGCCGCGACGGCAGCTCAGGTCGCGCAGCGTCGACAGGAGCAGGTCGCTGCGGTTGGGGTAGACGGCCGCAGTGGTGCCGCCGCTGCTCCACGTCTTGCGCCGGTCGTCCCAGCGCTGCCCGTCGACCCGGAGGCTCTGCGCCTCGAGGCGGTTGAAGTAGTCGACGCCGAACTGGTGGAGGCCGGGGTCGTCGATCTTCAGGAGCGAGTTGTACTGCCGGTACTGGCGGTCCTCGAGGTTGGCCGAGGAGGTGATGAAGGACTGCACGCCGCCGATGTCGGTGACGTAGAACTTCAGGTGCTGCACGTCCTGGCTGTCCGGGTACGGCCCGGGCGCGCGCCACGGCAGGCACGCGCCCTTGCAGATCGTGACGTTGGTGCGGGTCGGGTCCTGCTCCTCGAGGGTCCGGATCAGCTGGCGGCCCTGCCGGTTGAGCCGCAGGTCGTCGTCGCCCACGAGCAGCACCGTCGCGCCGCGTCGCTGCGCGGCGAGGATGGCGTCGGTCGGGGGCTTGATGTCCCACCGGAACATCGCGATCCGGATCGTGTCACCGGGGCCGGCGGAGTCGAAGAGCCGGCTGGGACGGTCGAGCACGGTCGGGTCGCCGGGTCGGGCCAGGGGCGAGGTGAAGCACACCTCGGTCCCCGCCTCCGCCCAGCAGCCGGACCTGGGGGCCGGCTTCCGCAGGTCGCGCTCCGCCCCCGCCGGCGTGCCGAGGGCGAGCAGCGGCACCAGCAGGCAGAGCGTCGCGACGGACCGGGACCAACGTGAGAGGCGCACGGACGCCTACCCTAG
This sequence comes from Nocardioides ganghwensis, assembly GCF_014779655.1. Taxonomy (GTDB): domain Bacteria; phylum Actinomycetota; class Actinomycetes; order Propionibacteriales; family Nocardioidaceae; genus Nocardioides; species Nocardioides ganghwensis. Next base: position 211,423 of record NZ_JACXYX010000007.1, on the reverse strand, counting down.
AGAAGTGCCGCAGACCAGTGAACCCATCGACGTCCCGATCCGCGACGAGTCGATCCGGCTGGGCCAGTTCCTCAAGCTCGCCAACCTCGTCGAGTCCGGCGCCGAGGCCAAGCCGGTGATCGCCGACGGCGCCGTACGGGTCAACGACGAGGTCGAGACACGAAGGGGCCGCCAGCTCGTCCCCGGTGACGTGGTCACGCTGGGCGGGCTGGCGGCCCGGGTCGCCACCGGGGAGGTCGAGATCGACGTCCCGTGGTGATCCAGGTGGTGATCCAGGTGGTGATCCAGGTGGTGATCCAGGTGGTGAGTCGGTGGCGACGGGGTTGAGGTGGAGGTTCCCGGCTACTTCACCTCACGGTGGAGGACCCGGTAGGTCCCGACCGTCAGCGGCAGCAGCACCCAGACGGCGCCCGCGGTCGCGAGCTGGGCCCAGTCGCGACCGGCCATCTCGCCGGCGAAGAGCGGCTGCGTGACCAGGTCGAGGTTGAGCCACCGTCCGGCCTCCTCGAGCGAGGAGACGGCCATCGTGGCGATCGACCAGACGGTCGGCAGGACCAGCACCGAGACGATGGCGACGGGGGTGTTGAGGAACAGCAGGCCGAAGGCCACGCCCTGCAGGACGTAGACCAGCAGGGCGAGCAGCACGCCGCCGCCCATCGCGGCCGTGAGGTCCCACTCGCCGGTTCCGCCGACGAGGTTCGCGACGGCCGACGCGGCGACGGCCGCCGCGAGGACCACTGCCGCGAGGACGAGGGCGGCCAGCCCCTTGGCCAGCACGACGCGCCCGCGTCGGGGCTCGAGGACGAAGGTGACCAGGCCGGTGCGCTGCGACCACTCGGCCGTGGCTGCCATGATGCCGATGATCGGCAGCAGCATCGCCAGCGGCAGCGTCGCGAGCTCGAGGAGCCCCCGGAACGACGCGTCCTCGGCCGGCCCCCAGATCACGAAGCCGGCCAGGACCAGCACCGCGACGGCGGCCATCACGATGATCATCCAGCGGCCCGCGCGGGTGTCGACCATCTTGCGCAGCTCGGCCCGGAACGTCCGTCCGAACGGCACGCCCGGGCGCCCGGGGAGGGCGGTCGCGGTGGGTGCGTCGGCGGCGCCTCGGCCGACGGCGGGTGCGGGGGAGTGCGTGGTGCCGGTGCTCGTGTGGGTGCTCATGCTGCGTCTCCTTCGCGGGACGTGGCGGCCGTGAGGCCGAGGAACATCTCTTCGAGGCCCTCCGAGCCGCCGGAGCGCAGCTCGAGGAGCACGACGGACTCGCGGGCGGCGATCTCGCCGACCACGCGCGCCTCGCCGTCCACCACCAGCCCGGACCCGGTGCGGGACACCGGCACGCCGGCCGCCTCCAGCAGGCGGGTCAGGCGGGCGTCGTCGGTGGACTGGACGGTCGTGCCGCCACGGGCGAGCAGCTCCTCCTTGGAGCCCATCGCCACGATGCGTCCGCGGCCGATCATGACGAGGTCGTCGGCGACGATCTGCACCTCGTGGAGCAGGTGGCTGGAGAGCAGCACAGTGCCGCCGCCGTCGGCGAAGCGGCGCAGCAGCCCGCGCATCCAGTGGATGCCCTGCGGGTCGAGGCCGTTGGCCGGCTCGTCGAGGACCAGGACCTGCGGCTCGCCGAGGAGTGCGGCGGCGATGCCGAGGCGCTGGCGCATGCCGAGGGAGTAGTTGCGGACCCGACGCCCGGCCTCCTTGTCGGTCAGCCCGACGAGCGTGAGGACCTCCTCGACGCGCGCCTTGCCGACACCGACGGACACCGCGGCGACGCGCAGGACCTCCCGCCCCGTACGTCCGGGGTGCTGGGCGGAAGCATCGAGCATCACTCCGACCTGGCGGCCGGGGTTGTGCAGCTCGCGGTAGGTCCGGCCCAGGATCGTGGCCCGACCGGAGGTGGCGGGCGTGAGGCCCGTCATCATCCGCATGGCCGTGGACTTGCCGGCACCGTTCGGGCCGAGGAAGCCGACGACGCTCCCCGGACGGACCTGGAACGAGATGTCGTCCACGGCGGTGAAACCGCCGTAGCGCTTGGTGAGGTTCTCGACTGTGATCATGGCTCCACCCTCCGCGGCGGGAGGACCGTCCCGCATCGGGCGCAGGGGTCCGCGGGGTCCGACCGCGGTATCGACCTCGACAGTCAGGACGACACCTTGGTCGGACGCGATGCGGCCGACCGGCCCCCTAGTCTCGGCACCATGCCGGAGACGCGTGGGAGGACGGGCCGGTTGGCATCGGCCTGGCGCTACGCGCTCGCGGTCGCCATCAGCGCCTTCGTGTGGGGTGTGCCCCTCGTGAGCGCGGGAGAGCGACCCTCCGACGCGGCGCTCACGTGGTTCCTCTACGGCGACCCCGTGCTCGGCCTGCTGTCGTTCGTGCTCGTCCGGTGGCGACACCGCCATCCCGCTGCCGTCGCGCTCGTGCTGACCGCGTTCGGCTGCGTGTCCGCCTCCAGCGCCGGGCCGGCCTCCTGGGTGGTCGGGTCCCTCGCGTCGCACCGACGGTGGCGGCTGCTTGCGGTGGTGGGACCGCTGAGCGTCCTGTCCGGCGTCGTGCAGGAGCGAGTGGGGATCTCCGAGGACGCGCTGCCGCTGTGGGTCTCGATGGCCTTCGGCGCGCTGGTGACGGGGACCCTCGTCGCCACGGGCTACGCGATGGGATCCCAGCGCCAGCTGGTCGACTCCTACCGCGAGCGTGCCCTCACCGCCGAGCGCGAGCAGCTGGCACGGGTGGCGCAGGCGCAGGCCGCCGAGCGCACCCGGATCGCCCGCGAGATGCACGACGTGCTCGCCCACCGGATCTCGCTGGTCGCCATGCACGCGGGGGCGCTCGGCTACCGCACGGACCTCACCGCGCAGGAGCAGGCCGGCGCCGCGAAGTCGATCGAGGAGAACGCCCACCGGGCCCTGTCGGACCTCCGCGCCGTGCTGGGGGTGTTGCGCGACCCGCTGCAGCCCGCCGACGCCGCCCCCGAGCGGCCCCAGCCGGGCATCGACGACGTGTCCGGCCTCGTCGCCGAGGAGTCCGCGGGCGGCATGCGCGTACGGCTGTCGAACCGCGTCGAGGGCGACGTGCCGGCGGCCACCGGGCGCACGGCCTTCCGGATCGTGCAGGAGGCGCTGACCAACGTGCGCAAGCACGCCCCCGGCACGGCCGTCACCGTCGACATCGCGGGCACCCCCCACGACGGGCTCGTGATCGGGGTGCGCAACGCAGCGCCGGTCGGTCCGCGCGAGACGTCGGCACTGCCGGTCTCGGGACTCGGCCTGCTCGGCCTCGCGGAGCGGGCGGCCCTCGCGGGCGGGCGGATCAGCCACGGCAGCGACGCCACCGGCGGGTACGCCGTCAGGGCATGGATACCGTGGGACTCGTGACGGGAGGGAGCAACGACGCGCCCGTACGCCTCGCGGTCGTCGATGACGACCCGATGGTGCGCGCGGCGCTCGCCATGATGCTGGGCGGCGACTCGGGCATCACCGTGGTCGCCGAGGCCGGTGACGGCGAGGAGGCGTTGCGGGTGGTGCCCGCCGCGGACGCGGACGTCGTGCTGATGGACATCCGGATGCCGGTGCGCGACGGCCTCAGCGCGACCGAGGCGCTGCTGGGGACGGACCCGGACCTCAAGGTCATCGTGCTGACGACCTTCGACACCGACGACATGGTGCTGCGCGCGCTGCGGACCGGCGCGGCGGGCTTCCTGCTCAAGGACACCCCTCCGGCTCGGCTCGTGCAGGCGATCCGGGCGGTGGCGTCCGGGGAGCCGATGCTCTCGCCGAGCGTCACGGCCCAGCTGATCGCTGCCGTCACCCGCACCGACGCGTCCGCCGGGTCGCCCGGGGCCGAGGCCCGGGTGCACTCGGCGCGCGCTGCCCTCGCCTCCCTCACCGAGCGCGAGCGCGACGTGGCGGACGGTGTCGCCCGCGGCCTGAGCAACGCCGACATCGCCGCGGAGCTCTACATGGGGGTGCCCACGGTCAAGACGCACGTCGGGCGGCTCTTCACCAAGCTGGGCGTCGAGAACCGGGTGCAGGTCGCGATCCTGGTCCACGACGCCCAGGGGTGAAGGAGCCGCCCGACGTGGCGTTCGTGCAGGGGCGTGCGGTCAGCGGACCTCGAGCAGGTCCACCACGAAGATCAGCGTCTCGCCGGGCTTGATCACGCCACCGGCCCCGCGGTCGCCGTAGCCGAGGTGCGGCGGGATGACGAGGCGACGACGACCGCCGACCTTCATGCCCTGCACGCCGGTGTCCCAGCCGGAGATGACCTGGCCGATGCCGAGGCGGAACTGCAGCGGCGTGCCGCGGTTGTAGGACGCGTCGAACTCCTCGCCCGTGGAGTGGGCGACGCCGACGTAGTGGACCGAGACCGTCGAGCCGGACGTGGCCTCGGTGCCCTCGCCCTCGACGAGGTCGGTGACCTCCAGGTCCGCGGGCGCCTCGCCCATGTGGGGGTCGACGTCGGGCTTCTCGCTCACAGGTACTCCAATCGATGGTGTGTCAGGTCTGGTGCACGTAGTGGTCGAGCTGGTCGCGCTCGAACTCGAGCTCGCCGATCCGGTTCTTGACCACGTCACCGATGGAGATGATGCCGGTCAGCCGCCCGTCGGCCACCACCGGGACGTGCCGGATGCGGTGCTCGGTCATCGTCTGCATGAGGTCGGTCAGCGCGTCCTCACCCGCGCAGGTGCGCACGTCGGCGGTCATGATCGAGCGGACCGGGCTGTCGAGGACGCCGGTGTCGGCATGCAGCCGGCGTACGACGTCGCGCTCGCTCACGATCCCGGTGACGCGCTCGCCGTCCTCGCTCACCACCAGCGCGCCGACGTTGTGCTCGGCGAGCAGCGCCACGAGCTCGCGCACGGTGGCGTCGGGGCCGATGGTCACCACCTCCTGGCTCGCCTTGGCCCGGATGACGTCCTTGATCCTCATGGTCTCCGCCTCTCGTCCGGCACGGAACTACTGATGAGTCACCGTAGCCAAGCCGCGGCGCGAGGGACAGGGGCGAACGGCGACACGGGCTGCCAGACTCGCGGCATGACGTGGCACGGGGTCGTCGAGCCGGACTACTTCCAGCTCTACGCGAGGCGCGGGGAGGCGTCGATGCCGGACGTCTCGCTGGAGACCTACGAGCGGCGTCTGTGGTCGGACGGCGGGTTCGTCGTCGTCAGCACCTTCCGCAAGTTCGGCACGACGCCGGTGAGCGTCGACGTCGTCGGCAACGAGCCCGGGACGCCGGCCGAGCACTGGCAGCACGTCGCCGAGGTCAGCCTCGACGGGGACGGGCCGCTGGAGGTCCTGAGCTGGGACGACGCGGGGCCGCGGTCGCGCCACGAGCTCCCGGCCGGACCGGTGCGCCTGCGCGTCCACTGGGGCGGGCTCGTGTCCGGGCTGCCGGAGGGCATGGAGAGGCAGGGCGTCAGCGACGAGCACCTCGCGCTCGTCGTGTGGCCCGCGCCGTCGGCTCCGTTCGCCGTCCTGCGGGAGTGGGACGGCTGGCCGTGGTGAGAGGTGGTCAGTCCAGGACCGGCGGTGCCTGGCGCTCGCGCAGGTTGCTCACCGAACCGGGGCCGCGCCGCGGCACGTCGGGGTCGGAGCCGTCGTCGTCGAGCGCTCCGAGGAAGGACAGCGCGGCGTCGTGCAGGTGGCCGTTGGAGGCCAGCGCGTTGCCGCCCCACGGCCCGTCCGTGCCGTCGAGGGAGGTGAACCTGCCGCCCGCCTCGCGCACGATCACGTCGAGGGCCGCCATGTCGTAGAGCTCGAGCTCGGGCTCGGCCGCGAGGTCGACGGCCCCCTCGGCGAGCAGCATGTAGGACCAGAAGTCGCCGTACGCGCGGGTGCGCCAGCAGCGCCGCGACAGCGAGACGAAGTCGTCGAGGCGACCGCGCTCGTCCCAGCCGGACAGCGAGGAGTAGCTCAGCGACGCGTCCTCGAGGCGGCGTACGTCGGACACCTCGCACTTGGTCGCCTTGAGCAGCGACCGGCCGGTCCAGGCGCCGTTGCCCGCCGAGGCCCACCAGCGGCGCTGCAGCTGCGGGGCCGACACGACGCCGAGGACGACCTCGTCGTCGATAGCGAGGGCGATGAGCGTGGCCCACACCGGCACGCCGCGCACGAAGTTCTTGGTGCCGTCGATCGGGTCCACGATCCACCGCCGCTGGCTGTGCCCGGTCGTGCCCTGCTCCTCGCCGACCACGGCGTCGCGCGAGCGGACCCGGGAGAGGGTCCGGCGGATGCCCTCCTCGACGGCCTTGTCGGCGTCGGTGACCGGGGTCAGGTCGGGCTTGCTCATGACGTGCAGGTCGAGGGACTTGAAGCGGGCCTGGGTGAGCGAGTCCGCGTCGTCGGCGAGGACGTGCGCCAGCCGCAGGTCGTCGGTGTGGTCGTTGGAGCCGGTGATGGGCATGTTCACAGGCTATTCCCAGCCTCGCGTCCTACCCTGCACGCATGGAACTCAACGGTGTGCCGCTCCACCCGCTCATCGTGCATGCGGTCGTCGTGCTGGGGCCGCTGGCGGCGCTGACCGGTCTCGCGTACGCCGCCGTGCCGAGGTGGCGCTGGCTGCTGCGGTGGCCGCTCGTGGTGCTCGCCGTCGTCACCGCCGTGACCGCGCTCGGAGCCGTCGCGGCGGGCGAGGACCTGCTGGCCTCGCGGCCCGAGCTCGCGCCGATCGTCGAGGACCACCAGGAGGCGGGCGAGCTGCTGCGCAACGTCGCGCTGGGCTACGTCCTGCTCTCCGGGCTCGCAGCCTGGGCGCTGGGCGGTGCGTCGGCGCTGGCCTCCGGACGGGGCGCGAGGGAGACGCGGTTCGGCATCCCGGTGGCGCTGCTGCTCGCGGCGGGCGCCGTGGCCCTGCTGGTCACCGTCTACCTGGCCGGCGACTCCGGAGCCCGCGCCGTCTGGGGCTGACGACTACCAGTCGGAGGAGGCCTCGCGGGCGGCCAGCAGCCGCCGGAACGACTCCACCCGGTCGACGTCGGCCTCGCCGGCCTCGATCGCCTCGTCGAGGCCGCACTCCGGCTCGTCCGTGCCGTGGGTGCACCCGCGCGGGCACGTCTCGGTCATCTCGTCGAGGTCGGGGAACGCCTCGATCAGGTTCCCCGGCTGCACGTGCGCGAGCCCGAAGGAGCGGATGCCGGGGGTGTCGATGATCCAGCCGTCGCCGTCGGGGAGCTCGAGGAGGTACGCGCTGGTCGAGGTGTGCCGCCCGCGACCGGTGACCGCGTTGACGATCCCGACCTCGCGGTGCGCGCCGGGGACGAGCGCGTTGACCAGGGTGGACTTGCCGACGCCGCTGTGGCCGACGAGCACGCTGGTGCGACCGCGCAGCCGGTCGAGCAGCTCGGTCAGGTCGCCGGCCCCCTCGCCCTTGAGCTGCGTGACCACCCACGGGACGCCGAGCGAGCGGTAGGTCGACAGCAGCGTCTCGGGGTCGGCCAGGTCGGCCTTGGTGAGGCACAGCAGCGGCGCCATGCCCGCGTCGTACGCCGCCACGAGGGCGCGGTCGATGAGGCGCGGGCGCGGCTCGGGGTCGGCCAGGGCGGTCACCACGACGAGCTGGTCGGCGTTGGAGACGATGACGCGCTCGACCGGGTCGTCGTCGTCGGCCGTGCGGCGCAGGGTCGTGGTGCGCGGGACCACCTCGACGATCCGGGCCAGCGAGCCGTCGGCCCCGCTGGTGTCGCCCACCACGCGCACGTGGTCACCGACCACGACGCCCTTGCGCCCGAGGGGGCGCGACTTCATCGCCATCACCCGACGCCCGTCGAGCAGGAGCGTGAAGCGGCCGCGGTCGACGGTCACGACGCGGGCGTCGACCGCGTCGTCGTAGGACGGCCGGTCCTTGGTGCGGGGGCGGGTGCGGCGGCGGGGTCGCTCGTAGTGCTCGTGGTCGTGGTCGGAGTAGCGCCCGGTCGTCACGAGGAGGCTCCGTGCACCGCGGTGCTCCACGCGGTCGCGAAGTCGGGGAAGGTCTTGGAGGTGGTGGCGATGTCCTCGACGAGCACGTCGTCCACGGCGAGGCCGAGGATGACCCCCGCGTGGGCCATGCGGTGGTCGGCGTAGGTGTGGAAGGTGCCGCCGTGCAGGGTCGCGGGCCGGATGTCGAGGCCGTCCTCGCGCTCGGTGACGTCGGCCCCGAGGCGACCGAGCTCGGCGGCGAGAGCCGTGATCCGGTCGGTCTCGTGCCCGCGGATGTGCGCCACCCCGCGCAGGTGGGAGGGGGAGTCGGCCAGTGCGCAGAGCGCGGCGACGGCCGGCGTCAGCTCGCCCACGTCGTGCAGGTCGAGGTCGACCCCGTGGAGGCGATCGGGCCCGACCACGGTGAGGTCGCCGTCGGCGAGGGTGACCTCGCACCCCATCAGGGTGAGGATCTCGCGCAGCTCGTCGCCGGGCTGGGTGGTCGACGCGGGCCAGTCGGTCACGGTGACCCGGCCTCCGGTGGCGGCGCCGAGCGCGAGGAAGGGCGCCGCGTTGGACAGGTCGGGCTCGATGTCGTGGTCGACGGCCTTCACGGTGCCGGACGCGACCGCCCACCGGTTGGCGTCGGCGTCGTCGACCTCCACGCCGTGCTGGCGCAGCATCTGGACCGTCATCTCGATGTGGGGCAGGGACGGCACCGGCTTGCCGACGTGGCGCACGTCGACGCCGTGCTCGTAGCGGGCGCCGGCGAGCAGCAGCGCCGAGACGAACTGCGACGAGGCGCTGGCGTCGATCGTGACGGTGCCGCCGGGGACCGTCCCGGTGCCGTGCACGGCGAAGGGCAGCGCGCCCCGACCGCCGTCGTCGATGCGTACGCCCAGGGCACCCAGCGCCGCCAGCATCTGGCGGACGGGCCGCAGCCGCATGTGGGGGTCGCCGTCGAACCGCACCGTCCCGCGGGCGAGGCCGACCACGGGCGGGACGAAGCGCATCACCGTGCCGGCGAGTCCGCAGTCGACGTCGGCGTCGCGGTCCCAGGCCCCGGGGGTGACGGCCCAGTCGCCGTCACCGGTGTCCTCGATCCCGGTCCCCAGCGAGGTCAGCGCGGCAGCCATGAGCAGCGTGTCGCGCGAGCGCAGCGGACGGCGTACGACGCTGGGGCCGTCGGCGATCGCGGCGAGGACCAGCGCGCGGTTGGTCAGCGACTTGCTGCCGGGTAGCGACACGCGCCGGTCGACGGGGTCGTGCGGGCGCGGTGCCGGCCAGAGCTCACTCACCCGCGCACCCTATCGAGATCAGGTCAGCTGGGCCTTGGCCAACTTGGCCTCGCGCCGTGCGTCCTTGGCGACCTGGCGTGCCTCGCGGCGCACGTCGGCGGCCGCGCGGCGGGCGCGCCAGGCCAGGCCGGGGCGGCCCTCGGTGTCGACCGCGGCGAGGAGCAGCCCGCCCATGATCGAGGTGTTCTTGAAGAACTGGAGCTTCTGCGCGGCCCTGGCGTCGGCGTCGGCCTCGTCCCAGAACGCGTGGCCGGCCAGCGTCGTGGGCACCAGGGACGCCGCCAGCACCGTCGCGCTGAGGCGCGGGGCGCGTCCGGTGGCGAGGGCCGCGGCGGCCAGGAGCTGGGCCCCGGCGTTGATCCGGACGAGCGTGGCGGGGTCGGTCGGGATCGGCGCCTTCGGGGCGGCCTGCTGGGCGGCGGGGACGAACCTGTCGGTCACCTTCTTCGCCCTGGCCGCGTGGACCTCGGTGTTGCGCAGGGCGTTGACGCCGCCGGCGACGAAGATCGTGGCCAGCATCGGACGGGCGAGCAAGCGGGTGATCGTCATGCGTCCCTGTCTACACGATGCGCGGGGACCCTGCTCCGTCCGCAGGGGTGCGTCCGCACGCGTGGAGGAGGGCCGGTCAGCCCAGGACCGCGCGCCAGGTGTTGTTGCCGGCGTCGGCGTCGCTGCCCGACGGCGCGAGGGTCGCCGCGACGTTGCCGCCCTGCGGGGCCACCACCTCGACCGCCACCGTCGTGTCCCCCGAGACCTGGCAGGTGGCGACGGTCCTGACCACGGTGCAGCGGGCGTCACCGCTGCGGAGGACGACGCTGTCGCCGTCGGCCTCGATGCGCAGCTGCGCGGTCGTGGCGCCGGTGAGGCCGGCCACCCGGACCACCACGTCGTACGTCGGGCGTGCGCCGGCGACGCCGCCGGTGACCGAGGCGTCGGGCGGGACCGGGGTCGGGGTGGGCGTCGGGGTCGGAGTCGGGGTCGGGGTGGGCGTCGGTGTGGGCGTCGGGGTGGGGGTCGGCGTGGGGGTCTGCGTCGGGTTCTCGGTGGGGGTCTGGGTCGGGTCGTCGGCGGGGTCGTCCGTCGGGTCGTCCGTCGGGTCGTCCGTGGGGTCGTCGGTCGGGACCCCGGTCGGGTCGTCCGTGGGGTCGCCGGCCGGGTCGTCCGACGCGTCCGACGGCTGCGTCTGGTCGGTGGTCGGTGTCGAGCCCGGGGTCGTCTCCGTGTCGCCCGGGGGCAGCACGACCGCGGGCGGGGTGCTGCGGTCACGCGGGGAGCGCAGCGACGCCGGGCCGTCGGACGTCGGGGCGTCGTCGGAGGGGCTCGCCGCCGCCGAGAAGGGGGCCCGGTCGGTCCCGGAGGCCGTCGTGTCCGGCTCGCGAATCCCCAGCGCGATCCCTCCGGCGACGACGACGGCGCTGACGGTGACGCCGGCGACGGCGGCCGTGGCGGCGTTCGCCGTCACGAGGTCGCGGACCCGCCCGAGCACCACGCCGACGCCCACCGGCGCCCCGGCCGAGACGGCCGCGGTGCCGAGGTAGGCGGACGCGACGCCCCCGAGCAGCAGGGGGGCGAGGAGGCCGCCGAGGTTGGAGTTGACCTCGGTGAGCTCGAGGTAGATCGCCATGCACGATCGGCACTCGCCGAGGTGGTGCTCGACCTTGGCGGCGTCGCGCCGTGAGACGGCCTCACGGACGTAGGCGCCGAGCTGGCCGTGCGTCCAGCGGCACGCGTCCTCCTCCAGCTCCGCGACGTGCTGGGTCAGGAACGCCTGGCGCAGGCCCTCGCGGGCGCGGTAGGCCAGCGCGGAGACGGAGTTGGCGCTCATCCCGAGCATCGGCGCGATGTCGGCGGGCTTGTCGCCCTCGACCTCGGTGTGCCACAGGACCAGCTGCCAGCGCTCGGGGAGGCTGGCGAAGGCGCGCGCGGCCGCGGCGCTCTCGAACCCCTCGACGGCCGTGTCGCGGAACGGGACGCCGGGGTCGAAGGCCTCCATGTCGTCCGTCGTGTGCAGCCTGGACCCGGCGCGGAAGCGGTCGACCTGCAGCCGGCGTACGGCGGTGAGCAGGTAGGCGCGGAAGGCGAGGTCCGGGCCGCCGCCGCGCTGGACCACCCCGAGCACCTTGACGAACGCCTCGGAGACGAGGTCCTCCGCGTCACCGGCGGGCACGAGCTGCCGGGCGAGCCTGCGAGCAGCCTCGACGTGGCGCTCGAAGAGCGTGCCGTAGGCGTCGAGGTCCCCGCCGCGCACCGCCGAGATCAGCTCGGCGTCGCTCGGCGCCTCGACGCTGGTCGCCACGCTCATGGTCAGACGCTCCCCAGGAACCCCTCCTGGCGCTGTTGCCAGGCGTCTTGACTGTAGCCCGCGGAGCACGTCAACGGGCGCCGAAGCAAAGAAACCGGAAATCCTGGTCTGGTCCGCGTCATGGACCCGGGACCCGACCGTCACACCTCTGAAGCACGACCGACACCGGAGGGGGCAGCCGTGAAGATCTTCGCCGCACGTGGGCGACGTCTCGCGGTCGCCGATCCTGGGATGAGCGAGCCGCAGTCAACCGTCGAGCGGTCGGGGTTGCCGCACCGGTTCGAAGCTGTCGGGGAGGCGCTCATCTCAGGATCGGACGTCATGGGGGCGTGCTCCGTCGCGGGCGAGGAGCTCGCCCGCGACGGAGCGTCGGTCGAGGAGACCCTCGCCGGCCTGCGCGCGACGTGGCAGGCCGCCGCGGGCGCCGACCCGACGTACGACGTGGTGTCCGCGGTGCTCACCGCGTGGAGCGAGACCACCCTCGGCTACCTCCACCAGCTCTCCTGCGAGGACCCGCTGACGGGGCTGTCCAGCCAGGCGCACCTGCGCAGCCGCCTCACCGAGCTCTACCGCCTCGGCGGTGCCGGCGTGCCCGGTGGCGTGGACGACTACGCGCTGGTCGTGTTCGCGATGCCGACCGGCGACCCCTCCGACGAGCCCGGGGACCACTTCACCCGGGCGATGCGGCTGGCACGGGCGGGGGAGCTCGCTCGCACCGCGTTCGCACGCGACGAGACCGTCGCCCGGCTCGGCCTGCACCGCGTGGGGATCCTGACCCGGCGCGACGACCGCCTGGGTCGGCGGGTGCAGGTGCTGCGCACGCTCCTCGCGCGCGCCGAGCCCGACACGGTCGTACGCGTCTGGATCGAGGGACTGCCCGGCGCCGACGCCGTCGCCGGCATGATGCTCGACGAGCTCGCCCGCGGCTGAGCCGAGCTGTCGGCGGGCTCCCCTAGGGTGGCTCCTGTGTGTGGTCGCTATGCGTCGTCCCGGAGCTCGGAAGACCTCGTCGAGGAGTTCGAGGTCGTCGAGAGCCGCATCGCCGCGCCGCTGGCCGCCGACTACAACGTCGCGCCGACCAAGGAGGTCTACGCGGTCGTCGAGCGCCCGCCGTCGCGGGAGTCCGGTGAGCCCGCCCAGCGCCAGCTGCGCGTCCTCACCTGGGGACTGGTGCCGTCGTGGGCCAAGGACCCGTCCATCGGCAACCGGATGATCAACGCGCGGATGGAGACGGTGGCGGAGAAGCCCGCCTACCGCAAGGCGTTCGCGACCAGGCGGGCGCTGCTGCCCGCGGACGGCTACTTCGAGTGGTACCCCACCTCGCGGACCAACGCCAAGGGCAAGCCGGTCAAGCAGCCGTTCTTCATCCGTCCCAAGGACGGGGGAGTGCTGGCCATGGCAGGGCTCTACGAGATCTGGCGGGACCCCACGAAGGCCGAGGACGACCCCGACCGCTTCCGCTGGACCTGCACGGTGCTCACCACCGAGGCCGAGGACTCCCTCGGCCACATCCACGACCGGATGCCGCTGATGGTCGAGCGCGAGCGCTGGCACGCGTGGCTCGACCCGACCACGCCGGGCGACACCTCGCTCCTGGTGCCGGCCGCGCCCGGCCGGCTCGAGGCGTACGCCGTGCCGACCCTCGTGAACAACGTTCGCAACAACGGACCCGAGCTCGTCGAGCCGCTGCCCCTCGAGCCCCAGGAGGAGGGCACGCCGTGAAGAAGGCGACCATCCGATCCGTCGACACCCCCCACGGCGAGGGGCGGCTGCACACCCGGCGCGCGACGAGCCCGATCGCGACGCTGCTGCTCAGCCACGGGGCCGGGGGAGGCGTGGAGTCCCGCGACCTGTGGGCCCTCGCCGACGCGCTTCCCGCCCAGGGCGTCTCCGTCGTCCTCTTCGAGCAGCCGTGGCGGGTGGCCGGCCGCAAGGTCGCGACCGCGCCGCCGACCCTCGACGCGGCGCTGCGGTGCGCCGCCGACGTGATGCGCGTGCGCACGCCCCTCGTCGTCGGTGGGCGTTCCGCGGGAGCCCGCTCGGCCGCCCGTACGGCGCGTGCGCTGGGCGCCACGGGCTGCCTCGCGCTGTCCTTCCCCCTGCACCAGCCCGGCAGGACCGAGCCGACACGGCTCCACGAGCTCCAGGCGGTGGGGCTGCCGACGCTGCTCGTGCAGGGCGAGCGCGACCCGATGGGGCGCCCCGAGGAGTTCCCCGTCGACCAGGTCGGGCTCGACATCGTGGTGATCCCCGGCGGGGACCACGGGCTCAAGGTCCCCGCGCGGGGCGAGGTCACGCAGGCCGAGGCGATGGGCATCGTCGTGGAGTCGACGCTGGAGTGGCTCGTGCGCGAGGTCGTCGGGAATCCCCGACGAGGGTGAGGTGTTGAGGGCGGTGTGAACGCACTGACCCTCGATCGACCCACGGCGGTACTGTGGGAGGCGATGACCGAATCGCTCAGGGACGAGATGTCCACGCCCACCGAGATCTCCGTCGAGGACGAGACCTCCGACCAGCGCTCCGCGCGCTTCGAGCGCGACGCGCTGCCCTACCTCGACCAGCTCTACGGCGCGGCGATGCGGATGACCCGCAACCCCGCCGACGCCGAGGACCTGGTGCAGGAGACCTTCGCGAAGGCCTACAGCGCCTTCCACCAGTTCAAGCCCGGCACCAACCTCAAGGCCTGGCTCTACCGGATCCTCACCAACACCTACATCAACTCCTACCGCAAGAAGCAGCGCCAGCCGCAGCAGTCGATGTCCGAGGACGTCGAGGACTGGCAGCTCGCCCGGGCGGAGTCCCACTCCTCGACCGGCCTGCGGTCCGCGGAGATGGAGGCGCTGGAGCACCTGCCCGACTCGGAGGTCAAGGACGCGCTGCAGCGCCTGCCCGAGGAGTTCCGCCTCGCGGTCTACCTCGCCGACGTCGAGGGTTTCCCCTACAAGGAGATCGCCGAGATCATGGACACGCCGATCGGCACCGTGATGTCGCGCCTGCACCGCGGTCGCCGCCAGCTCCGCGACATGCTCGCCGACTACGTCCGTGCCAACGACCTCCTGCCCGCATCCACCGTCCCTGGCAACGAGGGGGAAGCGTCGTGAGCAGCCACGAGCACGGCAAGGACGACTGCGTCGACTACATCGAGCGCATCGTCTACTTCATCGACAACGAGCTCGACCAGGCCGACTGCGCCGTCGTCGAGATGCACCTGCGCGAGTGCGGGCCCTGCCTCGAGCGCCACGACCTCCAGAAGGCCGTCAAGCAGCTCGTCGCCCGGTCCTGCTCCGAGTCGGCCCCGGAGTCCCTGCGCGACCGCGTACGCCTCCAGCTGCGCGAGGTGAAGGTGCAGATCACCGAGGGTGGCTCCTGAGCCCCGGTTCGCTCCGATTGGCCGCCCCCGGGTGGATTTGAGACACTGCTCCGAGCACCGACTCCAGGAGGACCACCATGGGCAAGACCGGACGCAAGCGCCGCGCTCGCAAGAAGAAGGGCGCGAACCACGGCAAGCGCCCCAACGCCTGACGCGCACCCGCGCCGTCATCTCGTAGAAGTCCCCGCCCCGGCGGGGACTTTTGCATGTCCGGTTCTCCTCGGTGGTCCTTCTCGCTGGATGAGCCGCCACCTTTCCGGTGGTCGAGCAGCCGGGTGAGGGACGACTCCGGCGAATCGAGGCCCTCTGCGCGGTAGGTGAGCGGCGGCTCCGTCGCGCTAGTGGACCTGTTCGAAAACGCTTCTCCACAGCCCTGTTCTCGCAGGTCGGAGTGTCGGTGGTCTCTGGGAGACTGGACCCATGTCCACCACCGCTCCGGCACCCGCCACCAGCCCCCGGCTCTCGAGCCGTGTGGTGCTGGACCGTGCGGTCGCGGCGATGGGCGCGAAGCGCCGCGTCGAGGTCGAGGTGCTCGAGTCCGCGCTGGCGTGGGCCGAGGCCCATGTGGTGTCCGACGAGGAGGTCGCGGCGGGGTGGCGTTCGGACACGGTCCACACGCCCGGGTCGGCGGCGGCGTTGTTCGGGGAGCGTCCGCTGCCGATCGCCGGTGACGGGACCCCGCTGGTGGCGGAGTTCGCGGTGATCGAGCTCGCGGGCCTGTTGGAGCAGTCCCACGAGGCGACGCTGGCGTTGTTGGGTGACGTGCTCGACCTGGCCCACCGCCTGCCACGCCTGTGGGTGCTGGTGCGTTCACTGGCCGTTCCGGTGCGGCTGGCCCGGGAGGCGGCGCGGGTGTCGCGGGACCTCGACGTGGTCGCGGCCGGGCACGCGGACCGGCTGCTGGTGTGGCAGCCGCGGCGGCTCAACCCGCACCGGGTGGGGGTGCTGGTCCACGAGGCCCGGTTGTACGCCGACCCGGACCGCGCGATCGCCGACCACGACGAGGCCCTCGCCGCCCGGCGGGTGGAGGTCCGCCACGAGCAGGGTGCGCCTGGGGTGAGCGAGGTGTTCATGAGTCTCGACACCGCCGATGCGATTGCGTTCGACAACACGGTGTCGACGATGGCCACCACGATGAAGGCGCTGGGTCACCACGGCGACCTCGGCGTACGACGGGCTCATGCGGTCGGGCTGCTCGCCGACCCCCAGCAGGCTCTCGATCTCCTTGCCGCTGCGGATGTCGCGGACCCCGACCGGGAGGTCGACCCCGACCGGGACGAGGCGGTGTGCGTGGCCGAGGAGGCCACCTACGCGTCCGCGGACCCGTTCCGGCGGCCCACTCGGGAAAGCGGGACGGCAGGTCGGAACGGTGAAGTACGGCTGGTGCTGCACCTCACCGACCGCGACCTCCTCACCGACCCGCACGGCATCGACCCCCGCGGCGTCGCGCGCAGCGACCAGCTCGGCCCGATGCTGCTGGGACGGCTCCAGGCATGGCTGCTCACCGCCGCGAAGGTGGTCATCCAGCCCGTCACCGACGCAGACCGGATGCCCGCGGTGGACGCGCACGACCCGCCCGCCCGGATGGCCGCCGCGGTCCGGCTGCGCGACGGCACGTGCGTGTTCCCCGGCTGCACCCGCCCCTCCGAACGGGCCGACCTCGACCACATCACCGCGTACGTCCCCATCGACGACGGCGGACCGCCCGGACAGACCCACCCGGTCAACCTCGCGCCGCTGTGTCGGCGGCACCACCGGGCCAAGACGTTCGGCGCCTTCACCTACCACCGACGACCCGACGGCGCGTACGAGTGGACCCTGCCCACGGGCAGGCGGATCACCACCGACCCACCACGCCCACGACCCAGACCAGAACCCACGTCCAGACCCTGACCGCCCCGCCAGCCCGACACCACCGGTGATCGGGCCAGCGGCATGCCCAGGCGCCAGGTCGGCCGCTTTGGGAGACCTCTCAACGGGTGTGTCCTGTTGAGGACGCCAGTGACCGGACATGGCGATGAGCGGACGTCGGCGTCAGTCAGCAGGTCGTGACAACCTTTTGGTCCGATGCCTCGTCACACTGGGATTCGTCAACGATCAAGGGGAATCATGAGGGCCATCAGTCTGACCGCCGTCGCGCTTCTAGGCGCGGCGTTGCTCGCGCCAGTGGGCACGGCCGCCGCAGTGGGCGAGACATGTCAGGGGCAGGCGGCGACCATCGTCGGGACGCCCGGGGGTCAGATCACCGGAACGGAGGGCGCGGACGTCATCGTCACGAATGGCGCGATACGTGTCGACGCGCTCGGCGGCGATGACCTGGTGTGCTCGACCGGCGAGAACGGCGGCGTGACCTACGCTATCGGCGTCATCGTCGTCCTCGGCGCGGGGGCCGACACGTTCATCCCCTCCGAGCGCGACAATTCCACGATCTACGCGGGCACCGTCGACGGCACCGACACCGATGCCGACGTCATCCGCGTCAGCGGTGAAGGCCTCGTCATCTCCGGCATGGCAGGCCAGCCGAACGCCGACATCATCGACCTCGTCGTCGCCGCCGGCGAAGTCAGTTGGAGCGGCATCCAAACCGCCCCGGGCGCGGTGTCCCTTGGCAGGAACGGCATCTTGGGCGTGCGATCCGCCAACGGCGACGTCACCGTGGACGCCAGCGGCACGGTGGACGCCAGCGGCACGGTGACCGGCGCCGACACGGCGCTCACCTGGACGGGCCGGTTACTCCGGCTCGTTTTCACTACGTCGGCCAAGTACGGACGGTTCACGTTCCGCGGCACCGACGGCACCGAGCGCGTCAAGGTCAACGCGCCGATGACGTATGACCGCGACATCGCGCTCGGCGGCGGGCACGACTCCTACGAGTCGAACAGCCTGGGCGGAAAGGCGACGCGGATCAAGGGCGGCGACGGGCGCAACAGACTGCTGCTCGACCTCCATAACCACGACCGGGTGCGCGTCGACCTGAGCGGTTCCCGGGTGACGGCCACCAAGGTGGGCGTGGAGGAATCGGTCCGCGTCCGCGGCTTCCCTGACCTCACCGTGGCCGCGAAGCGCGCCGACGTCATCGGCACCGACCGCGCGAACCACATCACCGTCGCCGCGTGCCGGACGACAATCAAGGGGATGAAGGGCCGGGACCTCCTCTCCGCTGAGGCCAGGTACAGAGATCTCGCAGACCCTTGGGTCAGGCCTCGGTGCTCCAACTACGCTGCCACGATCGACGGCGGCCCTAGCATTGACTTCATCGAAGGGAGCAGCGGCGATGACCGCCTTGTTGGCGGCCGTGGCCGCGACACCATCGCGGGCGGCCCCGGAAAGGACCGCCTCATCGGCGGCCCCGGAAAGGACCGCGTCAGCGGTGGACTCCAGCGCGACGTCTGTCAGGGCGAGAAGTTTCGGAACTGCGAGAAGCGCATCTGACCCAGCGATAGGCGCGTCTTGTATGCCCCGCAGTGGGTTAGGTAGCAGCCGGGCCGTCCCTCCCCGGGGCGGCCCGGCGGCCCGTCCGCGGTCTGACCGCGCGGAGCAAGCAGCGACCTCGATAGAAGACGGAGGACTGGTGACATCGGGCGCTCGCGCATCACACCCGGGACATGAACCGCTTCGCGTCGACCACGACCCGGGTGATCTCGCCCGCGGCGAGGACCTTCCCGCTCGAGGTGTCGCGGGCGCTGACCGTGAAGCGGTGCAGCCGGCCGTCCTCGTACGCGCTGGAGGCGCTCACCTCCACCTCGGCGCCGACCGGACTTGCGGCGAGGTGCTCGACCTGCACCCGGGTGCCGACGCTCGTCGAGCCCTCGGGCAGCGCCTGCTCGAGGGCGGCGCACGTCGCGGCCTCCAGCCACGCGAGCAGCCGCGGGGTGCCGAGCACCGGCAGCGAACCGCTGCCGACCGCGGCGGCCGTGTCGTCGTGGGTGACGGTGAAGGTCAGCGTGGCGGGCGCGAGCTGCGGCATGGGCAGGCCTTCCGGGAAATGTCGGGGGAGTGGGGCAACCTGAGGAGCTGACACACGTCTACCAGACATGGGCGTGAGGACCGCGGGGTCGGGGGTGGCGATGGAGCCTGCAGTGGACATCACCGAGCTCTACGCTGCCCACCGGCTGTCGCTGGTGCGGCTGGCGGTCCTGCTGGTCGACGACCTCGCCTCGGCCGAGGACGTCGTCCAGGACGCGTTCGCCGCCCTCGCCCGTCGCCCCGACGCGGTCCGGGACCCGTCGAAGGCCCTGGCGTACCTGCGGGTCTCGGTCGTCAACACGGCCCGCTCCGCGCTGCGCAGGCGGCGTACGGCCCGAGCGTACTCACCACCCCATGACCTGTCCCCACCCTCGCCCGAGGACAGCGCGGTGCTGGCGGAGGAGCACCGGGAGGTCATCGCGGCGCTGCACCGGCTCGCTCCGCGGCAGCGGGAGGTCCTGGTGCTGCGCTACTGGTCGAACCTGACCGAGACCGAGATCGCCGGGACGCTCGGGATCAGCCAGGGCACCGTGAAGTCGACCGCCAGCCGCGCGCTGGTGGCGCTGGAGAAGGCCATGCAGGCCACGGCCACGAGCTCGGGGAAGGAGGAGCGATGACGACCACGCCTGAGAGCCACGCCGACATGGAGGAGCGGCTCCGCGCCGCCCTGTCCGCGCGGGCCGAGCTCGTGCAGCCCGAGCACCTGAGCCCACTGGCGACGGCCACCCCGCTGCGCGCCCGCTGGCAGTCGCCCTGGGTGCTGCTCGCCACCGCTGCGGTCGTCCTGCTGGTCCTCGGCGCCGTCTTCCAGGGCCTGGCCCGCGACCCGCGCTCCGACGACATCGCGCCGCGGCCCGACGACGAGGTCGAGCTGCAGCTGCCGGCCGACGTCGGCCGGGACTGGGAGCCCCACACGCTGTCGCGCCCGCCGAGGCTCGACCTCGACGGCGACGGGACCCGGGAGAAGGTCACCTTCCTCGGCGAGCCCACGAAGAAGTTCGACGGTCGTTTCCGGATGCAGACCACGCTCAGCAGCACCGGCGCGGAGGCGTACGGCATCGCCGAGGTGGGCACGACGATCGACACCAACGTCCTCGCGCCGATCGACGCGGACCGGGACGGCGACGAGGAGCTCGTCCTCTACTACGACGACGCCTCCACGGTCGGTGGTGGCGGCCATCCCCTCGTCTTCGACCTCCGCCACGGGCTGCTGGTGCAGGCGGGGGTCGACGATCCCGAGCTGCTCGTGCGCGGCCAGGAACCGGTGGCCGGCAGCGAGACGGAACACTACGACCTCGTGCGGCTCCACGACTACTGGATCGAGGACGGGCGGCTCTACTCCAGCAGGTCCCGCAGCTCATTCGCCCGGGGCAACATGAGCCTCGTCCGGACCGAGACCATCGTCGTCGACGCATGGGAGTGGCGCCTCGACGCCCACGGGGTGCTCCGGCCCGAGTCGGTCGGGTGCCTGCGCAGCGGCCCCGAGTCACTCGCACCGTGCGAGGGTGACGAGGAGGAAGAGCTGCCCTACATCACGCCGGTCGCCACCGACACCTTCGGGATCGGCGAGGGCGCCACCTTCGCCGAGGGCTACCGGTTCACCGCCCGGCTCGAGGCCGCCTCCGACCCGAGCCTCGTGGTGGAGGGAGATGACGGCCGTGTGATGCGCTACGACGACTTCCAGGTCGCCGACCCGCGGGTCTCCACGGTGCAGCCCATGGCGGTCACCGCCGACGGCGTCTCGTTGTTCGTGACCTCGGCGTGGGACCCGTCGTACGTCAAGGTGCTGGTGCAGGACGGCGACGGGCTGCGCGCGTTGGAGGCGGTCGGGGAGATCGAGCTCCTCGACCGGGACGACGTGCGGACGTGGCTGACCCGGAACGGCGGCGTGGTCACGGTGGTCGAGGGCGACGACGGCACCTGGCAGGCCTGGGTCTGGACGATGGTCTCCCGATCGGAGATGGCCGCACTGCCATCGCGAGTCGTGTGCTTCGACGACGTCGACGACCCCGCCACGGTGCGCCGCTGCTGAGACGGCCGCTCAGAAGGACTTGCGGAAGGCGAGCAGGTCCACGCCCGGAAGCGGCGACCAGTCCCGCCCGGGGTCGCGCTCGTAGCCGAGCCGGGCGTACATCCGGTGCGCGGCCGTCATCGTCGCCAGGGACGACAGCGCCATCCCCGTCGCGCCGCTGGCGCGGGAGTGCTCCTCGCACAGCATCGCCAGCGCGGTGCCGACGCCCGCACCCTGGGCGCTCGGGTCGACCGCCAACATCCGGAACTCGCCCTCGTCGTCGCGACCGATCTCCCGCCAGGGGGAGCCGGGCGGGCACCAGGTCACGACCCCGGCGACCCGGCCGTCGAGGAGGGCCACCCACACCTCCGCCTGCGAGTCGCGGGTCGCGACGTCGCGCAGCCGCTCGCGGTAGTCGTCCTCGGCTCCGGTGAGGAAGGGCTCGTACGCCGCCACGCAGACGTCGCCTGCTGCCGCGAGCTCCTCGGGCCGGACGCGGCGCAGCTCCACCCCCGTCACCCGGCCGCCTCAGATGCCGAACGTGCTGCGCGGGTAGGCAGCCTCGACGTCGGTGATCACGTTGACGAGGTAGGGGACACCCGCCGCGTACGCCCGGTCGAGCGCCGGGCCGATCTGCTTCGGGTCGGTCACGGTCTCGCCGGCGCCGCCGAGCGCCCGGACGACCTCGTCGTAGGGCGTGCGCTGGCCGAGGTCGGCCACCACGTCGTAGCCGTAGAGCATCTGCATCGGGCCCTTCTCGAGGCCCCAGGCGGAGTTGTTGCCCATCACCATCACGACCGGCAGGTCGTGGCGTACGAGGGTGTCGACGTCCATCAGCGAGAAGCCCGCGGCCCCGTCGCCGAGCAGCAGGGTGACCTGGGCGCTCGGCCGGGCGATGCGGGCGGCGATCGCGGCACCGAGGCCGGCGCCGAGGCAGCCGTACGGGCCCGGGTCGAGCCAGCCGCCGGGGCGCTGGGGCTCGACGTACTTGCCGGCGAAGGACACGAAGTCGCCGCCGTCGCCGATGACCACGGAGTCGTCGGCGAGCCGGGGGACCAGCTCGCCGTAGATGCGCGCCGGGTGGATCGGATCGGCCTCCGCGGTGAGGAGCGCGGCGTCGCGGGCCGCGGCGGCCCTGACCTGGTCGGCGAGCTGGTCGGACCACGCCTGCCAGTCGGGCTTGTCGCCGCGCTCGAGCGCGGCCTGCAGGCCGTCGAGGACGGTGGTGAGGTCGCCCGCGACGGAGCCGGCGAGCTCGGCGTGCCCGGCGACCTGGCCGGGGGAGTCGGCGATGTGGACTACCTTCGCGAACTCGCCGGCCGGGTTCTTGTCCGGACCGCCGAAGGAGCCGTAGCCGAGGCGGAAGTCCAGCGGCGTGCCGACCACCACGACGAGGTCCGCGCCGGACAGGGCGGCTCCGCGAGCCTTGGTGACGAGCGACCGGTGGCCGCCGGGGATGACGCCGCGACCCATGCCGTTGGTGAGGGTCGGGATGCCGAGGTCCTCGACGAAGCGCAGCGCGGCCGCCTCGGCGTGGTCGGCCCAGACGTCGGTCCCGAGGATCAGCACGGGGCGCTCGGCCTGCGCGAGCAGCCGTGCGACGGATGCGATGGCGTCGGGGTCGGGATCGACGCGGGTGCCCTCGCCCGAGCCGACGGTGCCCGAGGCGGAGTTGAAGAACTCGTCCATCGGCACGTCGACGAACACCGGGCCGCGGTGGCTGGAGCGCGCGAGCGTGAAGGCCTCGTCCATCCCGGCGGCGACGTCACCGGCGGTCATGAGGGTCTTCGCCGCCTTGGCGACGGGCGCGATGATCGGGGGCTGGTCGAGCTCCTGCAGCGACCCGGTGCCCCAACGGTTCTGGGGAGCACGGCCGCCGACGACCACCATCGGCGAGCCGGCGAACTGCGCCTGCGCGATCGCACTGATGCCGTTGGTGACACCGGGGCCGGCGGTGAGGACGGCCAGGCCCGGGACGCGGGTGAGCTTGCCGGTGGCCTCGGCGGCGAACGCGGCCGTCTGCTCGTGGCGTACGTCCAGCAGCCGCACCTGCGGGCCCTTGCCCTCCTCCTGCGTCTTCACCGCGCCGTCGTACATCGGGAAGACGTGGGCGCCGGACAGGGTGAACATCGTCTCCACGCCGTGGGCCCGGGCGACGTGGACGGCCAGCTCGCCGCTGTGCCCGGAGATCTCGCTGCTCTCGCTCATGCCCGCAGGCTAGCGGGTGTCTACTCGCAGGTAGGGAGCGTTGGTCAGCCGGAGCGCCTCGATCACCACGAGCAGCAGGTCGGGGCGGACGGTCGGCGGTTCGGGGGCGAGGGAGAGCTGCACGAAGAGGGCCCGGAGGAAGGCTTGTGGGGCGGCCGTGGGCGCGAAGGGGTCGTGGTCGACCGGGCCGACGAAGGGGTTGCCAGCGGCGCCGATGCGGTGCACCCACGGCTCGAGCACGTCGAGGCCGAGGGCGTTGCGACGCAGGATGCGCATCGCGGCGTGGACCATCCGGTCCGGCTCGCCCGAGGCCAGCGGGGAGTCGGGCGGCTGCTGCAGCAGGCGCTCGGCCAGGACATCGAGCAGGACTGCGAGCTCCGGGCCGGCCAGGTGGGGGGACTCCCCGAGCGCGCCGAGGGCGTCGGCGCCGTGGGCGACCGCGTGGGCCCACCCCTTCTCCGGCACGAAGCCGCGGGTGTCCTGCTCGGCGAGGAACCACGTCGCGAGCCGGTCGCCCCACTCCATCACCTTGCCACCGGGCAGCAGGTGCTGGTCGTTGTCGCGCTCGAGGCACTCGGCCACGATCAGCGCGCTGAAGCTGCGGCGGAACACCGTGTCGGTGCCCGACTCGCCCAGCCCGACCGACAACCCGGTGACCATCCCGTCGCCGAGACCGAGCAGCAGGTCGTCGTAGACGCCGTTGTCGATCCAGGTCGCCAGGGCGGGATAGGCGGTGCCGTCACGCACCTCGGGCCGCGTGGAGCCGAGCATCGTGGTGAGCTCGGCGGTGAGGTCGTCGAGGGGCCGGTCCGACGGGACCTCGAACCCGGCTGCTTGCACCTGGTCCCAGTACCCGATCGACATGACCCCCATCCTGCCAGCCGCCTCCGTCACCGCCCAGTCCGGTCCACGGGTGGCCCTAGGCTGGCGACGTGCCGTCCCTCCATGAGCTCGTGCGAGCCCACACCGACCTCGTCGAGGAGGACGTCGCCTGGCTCCAGCTGCTCATGGCGGACTGGCAGATCCTCGCCGACCTGTCCTTCGCCGACCTGGTGCTGTGGTTGCCCGACCGCGAGGGCAAGGGCTACTGGGCGGGCGGCCAGATGCGGCCCACCACCGGCCCGACCGCGCTCGTCGACGACGTCCTCGGCACGTTCATCCCCACCGGACGGCGCCGGATGCTCGACGAGGCCTTCACGACGGGCCGGCTGGTGCGCGAGGGCGACCCCGAGTGGCGCGACGACGTGCCCGTACGGGTCGAGGTGATCCCCGTACGCCGCGCCGGCCGCGTGATCGCCACCATCGCGCGCAACACCAACCTCCTGGGCGTCCGCACGCCGAGCCGGCTCGAGCTCAGCTATCTCCAGACCGCAGCCGAGCTGACCCAGATGATCGCCGGGGGCCACTTCCCGCTCCCGGGGCAGCGCAGCGACCACGCCGACTCGCCGCGGGTCGGCGACGGCTTCGTGCGCCTCGACCCGGCGGGGCGGGTGGTCTATGCCAGCCCCAACGGTCTCTCGGCCTACCGGCGCCTCGGCCTCCAGGGCGACCTCGCCGGTCACGTCCTCGCCGACCTCACGCGCGACCTGGTGCCGGCCCGCAAGCGTCCCGACGAGGAGACCCTCAGCGCGGTGCTCGGCGGCCGCGACGGCCGCGCCACCGAGGTCGGCACCGACGAGGTCACCCTGATCGTGCGCAGCATCCCCCTGCGTCCCGAGGGGGAGCGCAGCGGCGCGCTGCTCCTGGTGCGCGACGTCACCGAGCTCCGCAGCCGTGACCGCGAGCTGGTGACCAAGGACGTGACGATCCGCGAGATCCACCACCGGGTGAAGAACAACCTCCAGACGGTGGCCGCGCTGCTCCGGCTGCAGGCCCGGCGCACGCGCGCGGAGGACGCCAAGGCGGCGCTCGAGGAGGCCGTACGCCGGGTCGGCTCCATCGCGATCGTGCACGAGACGTTGAGCCACGCGGTCGAGGAGACGGTCGACTTCGACGAGATCGCCGACCGGCTCGGCGCCATGGTCGTCGACGTCAGCGGCGTCGAGGTGCCCGTACGCGTCGTCCGCGAGGGCTCGTTCGGCAAGCTGGCCTCCGAGGCGGCGACACCGCTCGCGATGGTGCTCACCGAGCTGCTCCAGAACGCCGTCGAGCACGGCTACGCCGGCGTGCCCGCCGCGACCGACGGCCGGGTCGTGGTCACCGCGCGCCGGATCGTGGGACGGCTGCACGTCGTCGTGGAGGACGACGGGCGCGGCCTGCCCGACGACTTCGACCTCGACGGGTCGACGCAGCTCGGGCTGTCGATCGTGCGCACGCTCGTGGAGTCCGAGCTCGGGGGTGTCCTCGAGATCGGACCCGGGACCCGCGGGACCCGTGTGCAGGCCGACCTGCCGATCGACTGAGCCCAGGTCCGGGGGAGGGCTTCGGGCGTCAGGCCGTGCGGATGCGCGCGCGGGCGTTGCGGCGCTTCAGCGCGCGACGCTCGTCCTCGCTGAGGCCACCCCACACGCCGTGGTCCTGCCCGGCCTCGAGGGCCCAGGCGAGGCACTGCTCGCGCACCTCGCAGCGCCGGCACACCTGCTTGGCCTCCTCGATCTGGAGGATCGCCGGCCCGGTGTTGCCGATCGGGAAGAACAGCTCAGGGTCCTCGTCGAGGCATGCAGAGCGACTGCGCCAATCCATGAGTGGGGGAATCCCTCTTTCTAAGTCACAGGGCAAGTGCTGTTGTCGGACATTCAGCGGAGCCCGGGCGCCAGACGGTGCGATCACCGAAGTGGGCAGCGACCAGACTGGCAAGACTTGAACGTTCACACAACCCCCAACGCTGGTCGTGTCCGTCACAACTACTGTTGTCCAGTGCCCGTTACGCCTCAGGCTCATCCCCCTACGCCAGACCCTACCCCGCCGCCCCCACTCGTGGTGGCCGCCTCGCTCGTCGCCCTGGAGGCGTTCGTGCTCGCCGCGCTCGGCGTCCTGGAGCTGGCCAACCTCAGGGCGATCCGGCTCACCATGGGGCTGACGACGTCCGCCTTCTTCCTCGTCGCCGCCACCGGCCTGGCGTGGTGCGCGTGGTCGCTGTGGAAGGTGCGCCGGTGGGCGCGCGGGCCCGTGGTGATGGCGCAGCTGATCCAGCTCGGCCTGGCCTGGAACTTCCGCGACGACCCGACGACCCTCATCGCGATCGGGCTCGCCGCCTGTGCCCTGGTCGTCGTCGCCGGACTCCTGCACCCGGCGACCACCGAGGTGCTGGAGGCGGACGCCCGGCTGGACCCCTGACCCGGTGGGGTCAGTCGGCCTCGAGCGACGTGCGCAGCTGCGCGAGCGTGCGAGTGAGCAGCCGGGAGACGTGCATCTGGGAGACCCCGATCTCCTCGGCGATCTGCGACTGCGTCATGTTCTTGAAGAAGCGCAGCAGCAGGATCCGCTTCTCGCGCTCGCCGAGGCCCTCGAGCAGCGGCTTGATCGACTCGCGCACCTCGACGTGCTCGATGTTGGCGTCCTCGACCCCGAGCCCGGCCAGGATCGCCGGCGGGCCGTCGTCACTGTCGTCGGAGGCGTCGAGGGAGAGCGTGGCGTAGGCGTGGGAGGACTCGATGCCCTCCATGATCTCCTCGACCGTGCAGCCGATCGCCCCGGCCAGCTCGCGGGGGGTGGGGGAGCGGCCCAGCTTCTGGGTCAGCTCGCCGGTGGCCCCGCCGATCTGCATCCGCAGCTCCTGCAGGCGTCGCGGGACCCGGATCGCCCACCCCTTGTCACGGAAGTGGCGCTTGATCTCGCCGATCACCGTCGGGGTCGCGTAGGTGGAGAACTCGACGCCGCGGTCGGTCTCGAACCGGTCGACCGCCTTGATCAGGCCGATCGTGCCGACCTGCACGAGGTCCTCGAACGGCTCCCCGCGGTTGCGGAAGCGCCGCGCGCAGTGCTCCACCAGTGACAGGTGGAGGTGCACCAGGTCGTCGCGCGCCACCGACCGGGCAGCCGGACTCACGCCCTCGTCGCGCAGGAGCGAGAACAGCTCGGCGCTGCGCGCACGTACGTGCTCGAGACCGCTGGGCACGACGTCCTCGTCGAGCTCGCGGTCGACCGCGGCGTGTACCGCGGTGTCGTCCCCCGTGTCCCCCGTGTCTGCGCTCATGTCAGAGCTCGGCACCTGTCATTCCCGCAGCGATCGCCGACGTGACCGTGAAGCGGACGCGGAAGCGTCCACCCTCCGATCCTGCCGACGCGTCCTGCGCCATCGTGTCGAGCACCTGCCAGGCAAAGCTCTCGGTGTCGAGCGGGGGGTCGTCCGCGGCCTCGGCCTCGAGCTCGACGGTCATCGAGCCACGGCCGATCCAGAAGCACGCCACGAGGTCGGTGCCGGGGTCGGCCTCGGGGATGACGAGCGCGCTGGCCTCGCCGATGGCGATGCGCAGGTCCTCGATGTCGTCGATGGTGAAGTCCAGCCTCGCGGCGAGGCCGGCCGCGGTGGTGCGGACGATCGTCGCGTAGGCGCCCTGGGCAGGCAGCCGCAGCTCGACGTCGGCGCGAGCGCCCCCCGTGTGATCTGCCATCTGCGTCAGTGTCCCGTCGTCGGAGCCGATGTGCTCGCCACACACTAACCGGGCCTGCCAGCCGGGGGGGCGGGAGCGGGCCGCACGGAGGCGTCGCCGACCTCCGGGGTGGTCCAGTCCGCTCTCGGCCCCCGTTGAGGCCGCCGGCGCCATGGCCTGACGGGCGGCGCCGTCACAGGTCAGTGGAACCAGGGACACACCTGGTCCCGGGTGCGCAGCGCATGGCGGTGGCGGCGGTCGCTCAGCAGCGGCGCCTGCCTCTCGCCCGGGGGCACGTCCACAGGCGGCGAGGCCGCTGCGCCGTCGGCGAGCGCGACCACGACGCCGTACACGCCGTTCCCCTCGTCCTCCAGGGAGACCTCGCCGAGGCGGCGGAGCATCGCGAGCGAGGCGGGGTTGTCCTTGAGCACCTCGGTGACGATGCGGGTCACCCCGGCGGGACGCGCGCGCACCAGCACGTCGAGCAGCGCCGAGGCCACGCCGCGACCCTGCCACTCGTCCTTCACGGTCACGGCGAGGTCGGCGGCGTCGGTGACGTCGGCGTAGCGCACGATCCGCGCCAGGGCGACCGGGTCGTAGACGTCGGGCGTCGTCTCGGCGCAGAGCACGAGCGCGACGTGGTCGATCCCGTCGACGTCGTCGACGAGGTGCTCCAGCATCGCGTCGGAGAGGTGGCGTACGGGCGCCAGGAACCTGCGGCGCCGCGACTCCGGCGACAGGGTCTCGAACTCCGCCGCGAGCTGCGCGCGGTCGGTCCGCTCCAGCGGCACGACGAACGCGTCGGTGCCGTCGCGCAGGGTGACCTGCTCGATCATCGCGCCTCCTGTCGGTGGCCCAGAGCCTAGCCAGCCCGGCGCCTCCGGGTGCACGAACGCCGCCCCGGTCCGTGGACCGGGGCGGCGTGGTGGGAGAGGCGTAGCGGCAAGCCGCTCAGGCCTTCTTCGTCTCCCAGAAGATCTCGGCGATCTCGTCGATCTTGGCGAGCAGCTCGTCGGCCTTCGCGGCGTCGAGCTCGCCCTTGGTGCCGGACGCGCCGGCGAGCTTGGTGGCCTCGTTGACCAGCGTGTGCAGCTGCGGGTACTTCTCGAAGTGCGGGGGCTTGAAGTAGTCGGTCCACAGCACCCAGAGGTGGTGCTTGACGAGCTCGGAGCGCTGCTCCTTGATGAGGATCGCGCGGGTGCGGAAGTCGGGGTCGTCGTTGTCGGCGACCTTGGCGATGATCGCCTTGATCGACTCGGCCTCGATGCGGGCCTGGGCGGGGTCGTAGACGCCGCACGGAAGGTCGCAGTGCGCGGAGACCTCGACAGTGGGGGCGAGCAGGTGACGAAGCATCGGGTTCCTCTCGATCGGGAAGGTGTGCAACTGCTGCGACACTACTCCGCGTGGAGAGGCGTCAGCAGCGGGGTCTCGCCCCGAGGGGTGGAGACGTCCGGCCCCCCTTCGGGACCGCCGTCGTGCGGGGTCGCTCGATGCTCCCCACGCTCCGCGAGGGCGACCTCCTGCTCGTGCGCCACGGCGTACGCCCGCGTGCGGGGGACCTCGTCGTCGCCCGGTTCGCCGACGGCACCCTGACGGTCAAGCGCGCGGGCGAGCCGCGGCGTACGCGCTCCGGCGCAGCCGGCTGGTGGCTGCTCAGCGACAACCCCGACGAGGGCGTCGACTCCCGCCACCGCGGCCCCGTGGCCGAGAGCGACGTCCTCGGCGTCGTACGGCTGCGGGTGTGGCCATCGCCACGCATGGGACGCCGGCTCCGGGGCGGCTGAGCTGTGCGAGTATCGCCGGCATGGCTTCGCACCCGCACGCCGGCGACCCCGTGTTCGACCTGCACGTCGGCGGCAAGATGGAGATCCTGTCGACGGCCGCCCTGACCGGGCCCGAGGAGCTGTCGCTCGCCTACACCCCGGGTGTGGCGCGGGTGTGCGAGGCCATCGCCGCGGACCCGTCGATGACGCAGCACTACACCTGGGTCCCCAACACCGTCGCGGTCGTCACCGACGGCACCGCGGTGCTCGGCCTCGGTGACATCGGCCCCGCGGCGGCGATGCCGGTGATGGAGGGCAAGGCGGTGCTGTTCAAGCAGTTCGGCGGCGTCGACGCGGTCCCCATCTGCCTCGACACCACCGACGTCGAGGAGATCATCGAGACGGTCGTACGGCTGGCACCGAGCTTCGGCGGCATCAACCTCGAGGACATCTCCGCCCCACGCTGCTTCGAGATCGAGGCGCGGCTCAAGGAGCGGCTCGACATCCCGGTCTTCCACGACGACCAGCACGGCACCGCGGTGGTGGCCCTCGCGGCGCTGACCAACGCGCTGCGGCTGACCGGCCGCGACGCCGCGACCGTACGCGTCGTGGTGCAGGGCGCCGGTGCCGCCGGCGTCGCCGTCGCCCGGATCCTGCTGGAGGCCGGCATCAAGGACATCGCGGTCCTCGACCGGCAGGGCGTGCTCAACTCCGAGCGCTCGGACCTCACCGAGGTCAAGGCCGCTCTCGCCCGCGACACCGCCGACCACTTCGGCCGCCGCGGCACCCTCGCCGACGTGATGGCCGGCGCCGACGTCTACATCGGCGTCTCGGGCGGGCAGGTGCCCGAGGAGATCGTGGCCTCGATGGCCGCCGACGCGATCATCTTCGGTCTCGCCAACCCGACGCCCGAGGTGCACCCCGACCTGGCCCACAAGTACGCCCGGGTCGTGGCCACCGGCCGCTCGGACTTCCCCAACCAGATCAACAACGTGCTGGCCTTCCCGGGCATCTTCCGCGGCGCCTTCGACGTGCACGCCACCGCGATCACCGAGGGCATGAAGGTCGCCGCCGCCACCGCGCTCGCCGAGCTCGTCGGGGACGCCCTGAGCGAGGAGATGATCATCCCCTCGCCCTTCGACCCGCGGGTGCCGGGAGCCGTACGTGACGCCGTCGCCGCCGCGGCCCGTGCCGACGGGGTCGCGCGCCGCTGATGGCCGGCGACTGGCTGCGCGACGCCGTCGTCTACGAGATCTACCCGCAGTCCTTCGCGGACTCCGACGGCGATGGGATCGGCGACCTCCGCGGGGTGATCGAGCGTCTCGACCACGTCGAGTCGCTGGGTGTCGACACCATCTGGTTCAACCCCTGCTTCGCCTCGCCGTTCGTCGACGCGGGCTACGACGTCTCGGACTACCTGCAGGTGGCGCCGCGCTACGGCACCAACGAGGACCTGGTCGAGCTGGTCGACAAGGCGGGACGACGCGGGATCCGGGTGCTGCTCGACCTGGTCGCCGGCCACACCTCGATCGAGCACCCGTGGTTCCAGGCCGAGCTCCACGCGGACGGCCCGAGTCCGGAGGGCGACCGCTACGTCTGGTGCGAGGAGCTCCCGGAGTGGGCGTGGGAGCCCGGCGTCCCCGGTACACCGGCGTGGGTGCCGTCGCCGGGGCCGCGCCGGGGCTGGTACCTCAAGAACTTCTACGACGAGCAGCCCGCGCTGAACTTCGGGTGGACCGAGACGCCGGAGGCGGAGCCGTGGCGCGACGCCGTCGACGACCCGGGCCCGACGCGCAACAAGGAGATGCTGCGCGAGGTGCTCGACTTCTGGCTGAGCAGGGGCGTCGCCGGGTTCCGCGTCGACATGGCGTTCTCCCTGGTGAAGGACCACCGCGGCAAGAACGCCGGTCGGGGGGCGGCGACGCAGGTCTGGCGGGACCTCCAGGCCTGGCTGGCCTCGGCCCATCCCGACGCGGTGCTGGTCCCGGAGGGCGTGGAGCCGCGCACGGGCCAGGGCATGGGGTTCGACGCCGACTTCTTCCTCGTGATCCACGCCGAGCACGCCAGCCTCTTCGACAACAAGGGTGCAGGAGTCCTGCCCTTCCACCGGACGGGCGACGCGTTCTTCCACGAGGACGGCAGGGGCACGACCCGCACCTTCCTCGACGGGTGGGCCGCGGCACGGGCGGACGACCCGACCCGGCCCGTGCTGATGGGGACCGCCGACCACGACTTCAGCCGGCTGCGCACCGCCCCCCGTACGCCCGAGCAGCTCGGCGCCGCGCTGACGTTCCTGTTCACCTGGGGCACCGTCCCCTCGCTCTACTACGGCGACGAGATCGGCATGCGCTACGTGCCCGGCCTGCCCGACGTGGAGGGCTCGATCTGCAACCCCGGTTACAACCGGTCCGGCTGCCGTACGCCGATGCAGTGGGACGACTCGCCGAACGCCGGCTTCTCCACCGCCGCCCCGGAGGACCTCTACCTCCCCATCGACCCGTCCGATGACCGGCCGACCGTCAGTGCGCAGGAGCAGGACCCCGGCTCGACGCTGCACCTGGTGCGCCGGCTCATCGCGCTGCGTCGTGCCACCCCGGCCCTCGGCGGCCGCGCCCCGACGACCGTCCTGCACGAGGGCTACCCCTTCACCTGGCGCCGCGGCGACTCTCACGTCGTGGTGGTCAACCCGCGCCGCGAGCCGGCCGAGGTCGCGGTCGACGGGCTCGAGGGCGCGCGGCTGCTCCTGGGGCAGGGCGTCGACGTGCTGCCGAGCGGGCTTCGCGTGGACGGCTTCGGCTACGGAGTCCTCGAGCTCGCCTGATCCGCCGCACGTGCGGCGGATCCGGCCCCCCGGCGCGCCGGGGGCGCGAGCCGCTAGAACCCGATCGACGGCTCCGGGGCCAGCGAGGTCCGCATCGCGCGGGCCAGCCCGGCGTACGCCCCCGGCCGGTGCTCGGTGACCACCCCGGCGCGCAGGAGGCCGGCGATGCCGTGCCCCAGGTAGCCCGCGCCGAGGACGGCGACGTCGAGCGTGACGTCGGCGGGGGAGTCGGAGCGCGAGGCCGAGCCGACTCCGTCGGAGGCCAGCAGGCGCCAGCGCCCGGCGTTCCAGGGGGCGTAGCGGTCGGCGACCTCGACGACGACGTCGCAGTCGGACTCGTACGACCGCAGCGCCCAGGCTGCCTCGAGGTCGACGAGGCGTACCCACGTGCTGTCCCAGGTCTTGAGGTCGCCGGTGCCGCGCGGTCCGCCGACCCAGCCGAGGACCGGGTCGTCGACGCCGATGTTCTCCAGCTTCGTGGTGCCCATCAGGTCGAGGTCGACCACCCGGCGGGCGAGGGCGAGCCGCGCTGCCGGACCGCCGGTGAAGGTGCCGACGGTGACCGTCCCGGACGGCCGTGCGTCGGCCCACTTGTGCTCGCGGCGCAGCCCGGCGAAGCCGACGTCCGAGCCGTGGCGGCGGGCGAACAGGACGCGGCGCCGCTCCTTGTCGCGCAGCTGCTCGGGCGTCTCGGACGTCATCAGCGTGAAGAACCCGGGGGAGCCGACGATCGTGCCGGGGAAGTCCGGCGCCGCGGCCAGCTGGCAGGCACGCATCCGCTCGGCCACGCCGTCGTCGGACATGGTCACGAGCTGCGTGGTGATGCCGGCGACCTCGTCCTCGAGGTGCGGCGCGGTGAACGTCGTCCCGCGGCCGAGGTCGACCTGGTGGGTCAGCACCGCGAGTCCGTAGCCGTAGCGACCGTAGATCGCGGCCTCGCTCGCGTGCAGGGCCGAGATCGCGGTCCCGGCGTCGCGGCTGCGGGCGAGGTGGTCGGTCATCATCGCGGTGAGGACCCCGCGGCGCCGGGCGTCGGGATGTACGCCGACCCAGGTGAGCCCGGCGATCGGGACCAGGGCGTCGCCGGGCAGCGACATCTCCATCGGGCGCACGCCGTAGATGCCGGCGTGCAGGTCCGACGGCCCGTCGGGGAGGTCCACCGCGAACCGCTGGTCGGTGGGCAGCCCGAGCCGCAGGTGATCGGCGTCGGCGTCGGTGACCTCGCCGAACCAGACCAGCTGGTCGGTGGCCAGGTACTTCTCGGCGTCCTCCGAGGGACGTACGTCGATGCTCACCCGGCAACCCAACAGTCCGGGCTGAGGACCCGCAACCGGATAACGACCAGCACTCGCTAGGGTCGAGGAATGTTCGCCGTCTATGCCGAGTCCTTCTCCTCCGACGACCCGCTGAGCGGCCTGGTGGTGGGGGAGCGTCCCGCACCCGAGGCGCCCGACGGGTGGGCCACGGTCACCGTGAAGGCGGCCAGCCTCAACCACCACGACCTGTGGTCGCTGCGCGGGGTGGGCCTGCGCCAGGAGTCGCTGCCGATGATCCTCGGCTGCGACGCGGCAGGCATCGACGAGGACGGCAACGAGGTCGTGGTGCACGGCGTCATCGGCGACCCGCGCTGGACCGGTGACGAGGCGGACGACCCCGGCCGGTCGCTGCTCTCGGAGCGCCACCAGGGCACCTTCGCCGACCAGGTGGTCGTGCCGCGCCGCAACCTCGTGCCCAAGCCGGCGTCGCTGTCGTTCGAGGAGGCCGCGTGCCTGCCGACCGCGTGGCTGACGGCCTACCGGATGCTCTTCGTGCAGGGCGCGTGCCAGCCGGGCGAGACCGTGCTGGTGCAGGGTGCCGGCGGCGGCGTCGCCACGGCGCTGATCACGCTGGGCCGCGCGGCCGGCCTCACGGTCCTCGCCACCAGCCGTGACGAGTCCAAGCGACAGCGGGCGCTGGAGCTCGGCGCGCACGAGGTCTTCGAGTCCGGCGCCCGCCTGCCGGTCAAGGTCGACGCCGTCATGGAGACCGTCGGGAAGGCCACCTGGACCCATTCGATCCGCTCGCTGCGCCCGGGGGGCCGCATCGTGATCAGCGGCACGACCTCCGGTCCCGACGTCGGGGACGCCGGCCTGACGCACATCTTCTTCAAGCAGCTCTCGGTCATCGGCTCCACGATGGGCACCCGCGCCGAGCTCGACCGGCTGGTGCGGTTCCTCGACGCGACCGGCACGCGCCCGCTCGTCGACCGTGCGCTCCCGATGGACCAGGCACGCGATGGCTTCGCGGCGATGGCCGGGGGCGACGTGTTCGGCAAGATCGTCTTCACCCGATGACCGTCCGGCGGCACGTCCTGACCGGGGCCGGCTCCGGCATCGGCGCGGCGCTGGCCCGCCGGCTCGCCGACCGCGGCGACGACCTCGTGCTGCTCGCCCGCAGCGAGGCGCGCGCCGGCGAGCTGGCGAGCACCTTCCCCCACGCCCACCTCCTCGTCGCCGACCTCGCCGACCCGGGGACCCTCAACGGCCTCGGCCGTCAGGTCGACGGGCCCGTCGACTCGCTGGTGCACGTCGCCGGGGTCGTGGACCTCGCCCCGGTCGAGCGGCTGCGGCTGGCCGCCTGGGAGGAACAGGTCACGGTCAACCTCACCGCTCCCGCCGTGCTGACCCGCGAGCTGCTGCCGCACGTGCGCGCGGGTCGCGGCACCGTGGTGTTCGTGAACTCCTCGGCCGGCCTCACCGCCAGTGCCGAGTGGTCGGCCTACGCCGCCTCGAAGTTCGGCCTGCGCGCCTTCGCCGACTCGCTGCGGGCCGAGGAGGTCGAGCACGGCGTACGGGTGAGCACGGTCTATCCCAGTCGCACCGCGACCCCGATGCAGGAGAAGGTGCACGAGCAGGAGGGGCGCACCTACGACGCCTCCCGCTGGATCAGCGCCGACACGGTCGCCGACACCCTGCTGCACGTGATCGACCTGCCGGCCGACGCCACCATCCCGGACGTGACCGTACGTCCGGTGGTCCCCCGTCCGGGCACCTGAGCGCTCGCTCCTGACCCGGCCGCGCGGTCAGGCCCGCTCGAGCACGAGCACCCGGATCCGCCGGGACTCGCCGACCCGCCTGCGGTAGTGGGCGTAGCCGGGGTAGAAGCGGCCGGCCAGCTCGAAGACCTCGGCGGCCTCGGTGGCGGTGGCCGCACGCGCGACGACGTCCCGCGTCGTGCCGCGGTAGGTCACGCTCGCGCGCGGGTCTGCCTCGAGGTTGTGCACCCACGCCGGGGTAGCGGCCTGCCCGAAGTTGGTGCCGAGCAGCGCGAGCCCGCCGGCGTACGGCGTCGCGATCAGGTGGCTCGTCCGGCTCCGGCCGGACCTGCGCCCCGTCGTCGTCACGTCCAGGACCGCGAGGCCGGCGAGCAGGCCGGGCGCACTGTGGCGGCCTCCGGTCAGCCGGCCGACGGCGTCGTCGAGGTGCCGCAGCGTGCGCGAGAACACCCAGCCGCCGGCGCGCGTGCCGGCGCCCCACCTGACCAGCCGGTGCAGCGGGTTGCCGGAGGAGTGCGCGTAGCCGAGCTCGGCAGCGAGGCCCGGGTGAGCAGCCGTCCCGTCTCCCATCTCGTCTCCCACGTCAGCGGCTCCCGCCGTCGGCGGGCTCGCGCGAGCGCCAGTTGAGCGCCCCGACGAGGAGCATCCGCAGCTGGGTGCGCGCCTGCGCCAACGTGCGCTCCTCGGCCTCGGGGTCGTCGACGAGCCGCTCGGCCATCGTCACCACGAAGGACACGATGAGGTCGGCCAGCAGCCCGATGTCGGCGCTGGAGTACTGCTCGGCCGCCCCGCTGCGCGCGATGTCGGTGGCGAGCTCGCGGGTGATCAGGTCGATCTCGTGCCTGATCGCCTCCCGCACGCGCGGCGGTCCGGCCGTGCGCTCGCGCGCGATGAAGGCGTAGTGGGAGCGGTTCTCGCGCACGTGCTGCGCGACGATCGGCAGCGAGCCGTCGATGAAGTCGCGGTACTCCGGGGCGTGCCGCCAGACGTCGAGGAGCATGAGCCGCAGCGACCGGAAGCTCTCGTCGACCAGTGCGAGCCCGAGCAGCTCGAGCGAGCCGAAGTGGCGGTAGAACGCCGTCGGCACCACCCCCACCTGCTTGGCGACCTGCCGCAGCGAGATCGCCGCGAGGTTGGAGTCGGCGGCCAGCGCGAGCGCCGCGTCGAGGATCGCCCGGCGGGTGCGCTCCTTGCGCTCGGCGCGTGACCCGGACTCCGAACCGGACTCGGATGCGGGCTCGGACTCGGGCTCCGGCCGCGCAGGGTCGGTGGGCTCGACGCGAGGCATGCGGCGATCGTAGGGCACCCGTACGGGGGAGTGCGGCGCGGGATCGCGGTGCACGCGTGTGCACGCACCGTGGGGTGGATCACGCGGGGCTGCGTTGACAGCCGTGGGGACGTCGGTCATATTTGAGTGAACATACGTTCACTGTCAAGGAGGCCGAGATGGTCGTGCTGGACCGGCTCGTCCGCTCGCGCACCGCGGCCGCGCTCACCTCGCCGCACGGGGTCGACCACTACCTCTCGCGCATCAACCCGATGTGGGCGGCGCACGAGGTGCGGGCCCGCGTCGTCGACGTACGCCGCGAGACCGACACGCCCGGCGCCCCCGTCGCCACCCTCACGCTCCGGCCCACTGCCACGTGGCGCGGGCACCGCGCCGGCCAGTACGTCCAGGTCGGCCTCGACCTGCCGGGCTCGGCGCGACGCATGACCAGGTGCTTCTCGATCTCCTCACCCGCCTCGGGAGCGGGGGAGGAGATCGCCCTGACGGTCCGCGCCCACGCGGACGGGCAGGTGAGCAAGCACCTCGTCGACGCCGCACCCGGCCTGCTGCTCCACCTCTCCCAGGCCGAGGGGAGCTTCACGCTCCCGGTCAGCCCTGCCACGCCCGGCATCGACCCGCTGCTCTTCATCACCGGTGGCTCCGGCATCACGCCGGCGATGTCGATGTTGCGCACCCTGCTGCGCGACGGCTACGACGGTCGCGCCGGACGACCCGTGACGTTCCTTCACCACGCCCGCTCGCCGGAGGACCAGATCTACGCCGCCGAGCTCGCCCGGATCGCCGAGGACGACAACGACGTGACCGTGCACCTGCGCCACGGCGACGCGCGCTTCAGCGAGCTCGAGCTGCGTCGACTCGCACCCGGCTTCCGCGACACCGACACCTGGGCCTGCGGCCCCGCCGGGATGATGGAACTGGTGCGCGCGGCGTACGGCGACAGCCCGCGGCTGCGGCTGGAGCACTTCAAGCCGCCGGCGACGGCGACCGGCAGCGCCGAGGGCGACCTCAGGTTCGCCCGCTCGGACCGCCGGGTCGCCAACTCCGGCGCCTCGATCTTCGAGCAGGCCGAGGACGCCGGCCTGAGCCCGGTCTTCGGCTGCCGGATGGGCATCTGCTTCTCCTGCACCACCCGCAAGGCCGAGGGCACCGTGCGCAACGTGCTCTCCGGCGCGGAGTCCTCGCTGCCCGACGAGGACATCCAGATCTGCGTCTCCGCCCCCGCCGGCGACTGCGTCGTCGACCTGTGACCGGAAGGACCACCATGAAGCCCCACCTGACCCCCGACCAGCTCGACGCGTTCGGCGCGGAGATGGACGCGCTGCGCCGTCGCGTCCTCGACGACCTCGGCGAGGACGACGCGGCGTACATCCGCGGCATCGTCAGGCGCCAGCAGCAGCTCGAGGTGCTCGGCCGCGCGCTATTCTACCTCCCGCCGGCCTGGCCGCTCGCCGTCGCCGCGCTCTCGGCCTCCAAGATCCTCGAGAACATGGAGATCGGCCACAACGTGATGCACGGCCAGTACGACTGGATGGGCGACCCGCACCTCAACTCACGCATCTACGAGTGGGACAACGTCTGCCCGGGCGAGCAGTGGAAGTACTCCCACAACTACATCCACCACACGTTCACCAACGTCCTCGGCAAGGACCGCGACATCGGCTACGGCATCCTGCGGATGGACGAGGACCAGGAGTGGCACCCCTACTACCTGGGCAACCCGGTGTACGCCCTGCTGCTGATGGTGTTCTTCGAGTGGGGCGTGGCCATGCACGACCTCGAGGTGGAGAACATCGTCAGGGGCACGCGGACGATGGAGGACAACAAGGCGCTGCACGCCGGGATCATGCGCAAGGTGAGGCGGCAGGCCCTCAAGGACTACCTGCTGTTCCCGGCGCTCACCGGCCCGCTCTTCCCGCTCACCCTCGTCGGCAACGCGACGGCCAACCTTGTCCGCAACGTCTGGGCGTTCAACATCATCTTCTGCGGCCACTTCCCGGCCGGCGCCGAGACGTTCAGCGAGGAGGAGTGCGAGGACGAGTCGCGCGGCCACTGGTACTACCGGCAGGTCCTCGGCTCGGCCAACATCTCCGGCGGGCCGCTGTTCCACGTCATGTCGGGCAACCTGAGCCACCAGATCGAGCACCACCTGTTCCCCGACCTGCCGGCGAAGCGCTACCCCGAGATCGCTCCCGAGGTGCGCGAGATCTGCGAGCGCTACGGGATCGAGTACACGACGGGGCCGCTGCGCAGGCAGCTGGCGAGCGTGGCACGCAAGATCTGCCGCCTCGCGCTCCCGGACCGCTCGCCGAAGCCGTCCGGCGGTCAGGAGGCCGTACGCCCGCTGGCGGCCTGAGCCGCGGCGTACGCCGGGTCGGCGCCGGGTGGCTCAGTCCTCCGGGTCGTCGAGACGGGCCAGCCAGGTGGCCAGCCGCTCGATCGGCACCTCGAAGTCGGGGTGGGCGTCGACGAAGGCCTGCAGCTGTTCGGCGAGCCACGCCAGGGTGACCTCCTCGTCACCCCGGCGCTTCTCGAGCTCCTCGATCCCGCGGTCGGTGAAGTACAACGCCCCGGCTCCGTATCAGTAGTCGGTGCCGCGGCCGCGGGGCGACTCGAAGGCCGCGTCGAGCAGGGCCTTCTGCTCCTCGACGTGGCGCTTGATCGTGCCGACCGACGGCGAGGCCGAGGCGGTGCGGGTGATCGGCTCGACCACCAGGTCGAGCTGCGGCCACACGTTGAGCTGGTAGTGCGGCCACGGGCCCATGTTGCGGGGCTCGTCCTGCACCCAGCGGATCGCCTTGAGGTTGGGGTACTTGGCGACCTCGGCCTTGATCTCCTCGACCGGGTTCGGGTAGAGGCGCTCCACGCGACCGATCGCGAAGGCGTCGCCGTTCTCGCGCTTGCCGCGCTCGACCATGAGGTCCCACGTGACCCGGCCCGAGCACATGATCAGCGTCTCCACCTTGTCGCGGTCGGCCGCGTCGTCGCCGATGAACGGACGGAAGGTGGTGTCGCCGACGAAGTCGGCCGGCTGCGAGGCGGCCTCCTTGCGCTTGAGCATCGACTTCGGGGTGAAGACGATCAGCGGACGGTGCTCCTCGCCGAGCGAGTGGCGCCGCAGCAGGTGGAAGTAGGACGCGGGCGTCGAGGGCTGCGCGACCACCATGGCGTTCTCGGCGCACATCGTCAGGAAGCGCTCGATGCGCGCCGACGAGTGGTCGGGGCCCTGGCCCTCGTAGCCGTGGGGGAGCAGCAGGACGACGCCGGACTGCTGGCGCCACTTGGTCTCGCCGGCGGAGATGAACTCGTCGATGACGGTCTGCGCGCCGTTGACGAAGTCACCGAACTGGGCCTCCCAGAGGACCAGGGCCTCCGGTCGCGCGACGGAGTAGCCGTACTCGAAGCCCAGCGCGGCGTACTCGGAGAGCAGCGAGTCGTAGACGTGGAACTTCGCCTGGTCCTCGGTGAGGTTGGTCAGCGGGGTCCACTCGTCGGCGTTGGTGCGGTCGATGATCGTGGCG
The DNA here is from genome assembly GCF_014779655.1 of Nocardioides ganghwensis. GTDB lineage: Bacteria > Actinomycetota > Actinomycetes > Propionibacteriales > Nocardioidaceae > Nocardioides > Nocardioides ganghwensis. Next base: position 171,417 of record NZ_JACXYX010000007.1, on the reverse strand, counting down.
AACCGCTGCACGAAGGTGCCGCGCCGCGAGTCCTGGCCGGCCAGGCGCACCGGGCGCCCGTCCATCAGCAACGAGCCGAAGGCGAGGATCTCGCCGGTGCCCCAGTCGATCGGTCCCTCGGTGATCGCGGCGGACCGGCGCTGCAGCTGCGGCATGACCTTGGGGTGGACCGTGAAGTCCTCCGGCGGCGTGACGTAGCTGTCGGCGATCCGCTTCAGCACCTCGGGGCTCACCGCGGTCGAGAACTCGCCGGCCGGCTTGTCCGGGTAGTCCGGGACGGTCGTCCACTCCGTGGGCGCCTCCGAGCTGGCCTCGCGGACCTCGGTGAAGACCCGCTCGAGCTGCTGCTGGTAGTCCTTGAGGACCTGCTCGGCCTCCTCGACCGTGATGTCGCCACGGCCGATGAGGGACTCGGTGTAGAGCTTGCGCACCGAGCGCTTCTGCTCGATCAGGTCGTACATCAGCGGCTGCGTGTAGGACGGGTCGTCGCCCTCGTTGTGGCCCCGTCGGCGGTAGCAGACGAGGTCGATGACGACGTCCTTGTTGAACGCCTGGCGGTAGTCGAACGCCAGCCGCGCCACCCGGATGCAGGCCTCCGGGTCGTCGCCGTTGACGTGGAAGATCGGCGCCTGCACCATCCGCGCCACGTCGGTGGCGTAGAGGGAGGAGCGCGACGAGCCGGGGGCGGTGGTGAAGCCGACCTGGTTGTTGATGACCAGGTGCACGGTGCCGCCGGTGCGGTAGCCGCGCAGCTGGGACAGGTTCAGCGTCTCGGCGACCACTCCCTGGCCGGCGAACGCGGCGTCGCCGTGCACCAGCAGCGGCAGGACCGGGAACTTCTCGCCCTGGTCGAGGATGTCCTGCTTGGCGCGGGCGATGCCCTCGAGGACCGGGTTGACCGCCTCGAGGTGCGAGGGGTTGGCCGCGACAGAGACCTTGATCCGGTCGCCCGAGCCGGCGATGAACTCGCCCTCGGCGCCGAGGTGGTACTTCACGTCGCCGGAGCCCTGGACCGTGCGCGGGTCGATGTTGCCCTCGAACTCGCGGAAGATCTGGCTGTACTTCTTGCCGACGATGTTGGCCAGCACGTTGAGGCGGCCCCGGTGGGCCATGCCCATGGTGACCTCGTCGAGCCCGGCCTCGGCGGCGGCCTCGCAGATCTCGTCGATCAGCGGGATCGTCGTCTCGCCGCCCTCGAGGCTGAAGCGCTTCTGCCCGACGAACTTCGTCTGGAGGAACGTCTCGAACGCCTCGGCCTGGTTGAGCTTGAGCAGGATGCGCAGCTGCTCCTCGCGGGGCGGCTTGACGTGCGGCTGCTCGACGCGCTCCTGGATCCACTTGCGCTGCTCGGGATCCATGATGTGCATGTACTCGATGCCCGTGGTGCGGCAGTAGGAGTCACGCAGGATGCCGAGGATGTTGCGCAGCTTCATGAAGCGGCGTCCCTCGCCCCCGAACGACCCGGTCGCGAACTCGCGGTCGAGGTCCCACAGGGTCAGCCCGTGCGACTCCACCTCGAGGTCGGGGTGGCTGCGCTGGCGGTACTCGAGGGGGTCGGTGTCGGCCATCAGGTGGCCGCGGACCCGGTAGGCGTGGATCAGCTCGAGGATCCGGGCCTGCTTGACGATGTCGTCGTCGTGGCTGGCGACCACGTCGCGCGCCCAGCGGATCGGCTCGTAGGGGATGCGCAGCGAGCGGAAGATCTCGTCGTAGAAGTCGTTCTCGCCGAGCAGCAGGCCGTGCACGCGCTTGAGGAACTCGCCCGACTGCGCGCCCTGGATGACGCGGTGGTCGTAGGTCGAGGTGAGCGTCATCGCCTTGCTGATGGCGTTGCGGTTGATCGCCTCCTCGGAGGCGCCCTGCCACTCCGGGGGGTACTCCATCGCGCCCACGCCGATGATGGCGCCCTGTCCGGCCATCAGCCGCGGCACGGAGTGCACGGTGCCGATGCCGCCGGGGTTGGTCAGCGAGATCGTCGTGCCCTGGAAGTCGGCGACGGTGAGCTTGCCGTCGCGCGCCTTGCGCACCATGTCCTCGTAGGCCGTCCAGAAGGCGGCGAAGTCCATCGCCTCGGCGCCCTTGATGCTCGGGACGAGCAGCTGGCGGGTGCCGTCGGGCTTCTGCATGTCGATCGCGAGGCCGAGGTTGATGTGCGACGGCGTGATCAGGTTGGGCTTGCCGTCGACGACCTCGTAGCCGACGTTCATCTCCGGCATCGAGCGCAGCGCCTTGACCAGCGCGTAGCCGATCAGGTGGGTGAAGGAGACCTTGCCGCCGCGGGCGCGGGCGAGGTGGTTGTTGATGACGGTGCGGTTGTCCCACAGCAGCTTGACCGGCACCGAGCGGACCGAGGTCGCGGTGGGCACGGAGAGAGAGGCGTCCATGTTGGCGGCCGTACGCGCCGGGGCGCCGCGCAGGACGGTGTAGGTCGGCTCGTCGCTCGCGGGGGTCGGGGCTGCGGGCTTGGGGTCCTTGGCGACCGGCGTGCTGGTGCCCTTGGCGGGCTCGTCGGCGGCGGCCGCGGGGCGGGGCGTCGACTTCGGGGCGGACGTGGAGGCGGGCTTCTCAGCGGCGGGCTTCTCCGACGCGGGCTTCTCGGCGGCGGGCTTCTCGGCGGCCTTGGCGGCCGGGGCGGCGGCCCTGGCGGGCTCCTTCGCCTGCTGGGTCGACTGCTGGGTCGCCTGCTGGGTCGACTGCTGGGCGGCCTGCTGCTTCGCGGGGGCGCTCGCGGCCGTCGCGCCGCTCCCGTTGCCGAAGTACTTCGCCCACTCCGGACCCACGCTCGCGGGGTCCTTGTCGTACTGCTCCTTCATCTCCTCCACGAGCCACTCGTTGGCTCCCAGATCAGATGACGGTGCAACCGAGGACTGGTTGCCGGACTGCCCGTTCGGGGACTGCGCCACGCTTGTTTCGCCTCTTCCAGGATCATCGCGCAAGGTTTTGACAACTGTGCCCAGTCAAGGGCGCCCACAAGGCTAGTCCCACACGCACGCAAATGCAGGGGCGGGCTCGTCCTTTGAGGCATGGTGTGGCCCACACCGTCACCTCACCTCGGCCCCCGTGCCACCCGAGAGCCATTCCCCGGCCGCCCCCGGCCACCTGCACTGCCTGGAGTCGTCATGCCAAGCCCCTCACCGGGCCGCACCCCGTGGGCCCGCCGCGTCGTCGCCCCCCTGCTCGTCCTGCTCGTCTCGTTCTCGACCGCGTGCCAGTCCACCGCGGAGCCGTCCGCGTCGCCGGAGCGGCTCAGCCGGGACGACGCGCGGGTGACGCTGGCCTCGCACCCGGTGCCGACGAGGACCACGATCCACCGCGTCTTCGGCCGGCTGCCCGACGCCCGCCGCAAGGCCGTGCGCAAGCAGGTCGGCGCCGTCGTGGACCGGTGGTGGGAGGCGGCCTACCTCGGCGGGGCGTACCCGCGCAGCAGCTTCCCGTCCGCCTTCCCGGGCTTCACCGACGCGGCGGAGGCGAGGGCGCGCGGCGACAAGGCGCTGCTCACCAACCGGACCGGCGGCCCCCGCATCGACTCGGTCACGGCGCGCAAGCGCTCGGTCGTGGTCGACATCATCGCGACGGGCGGGCAGGCCCGGACGGTGACCGCCCACGTCCTGCTCAGGTTCGACACGACCGGCTCGAAGACCGGCACCACGACCGTACGCGGGCGGCTCTTCCTGACCCGCAAGCGCGGAGCGTGGCGGATCTTCGGCTACGACCTCGCGAAGGGAGCCCGGTGATGCACCGTCTCGCAGGCCGCGTACGCCGCGCCCGCCGCTGGGGCAGGGCGACCGTGCTCGCCACCGTCCTCGGCGTGACCGCCCTCGTCGTGCCGCAGTCGGCGGTCCAGCCGACCGACGTCGCCCTGGTGAAGATCCGGCACGCCCAGGGGGTGGCCACCGGCGGCGAGGACGTCGTGTGGATCCTGGCGGTCGGCTCGGACGCGCGACCGGGCCAGGCGATGACCCGGGCCCGGGGTGACGCGCTCCAGCTGGTCGGGATCAACACCCGGACCGGCGCGGCCACGGCGATCGGCGTGCCCCGCGACTCGTGGGTCGCCATCCCCGGTCACGGCCGGGAGAAGATCAACTCCGCCCTCTACTTCGCCGGCCCGCGCGGCATGGCCGGCGCCATGCGCAACCTCGTCGGCATCGAGCCCGACTACGTCATGGTGACCCGCTTCCCGTTCTTCGAGGACATGGTCGACGACATCGGCGGCATCACCGTCACCAACCCGCGCCGGTTCTGGGACCCGAACCTCAAGAAGGAGGGCTTCCGCCAGGGACGGATCCACCTCGACGGCTACAACGCCATGGCCTTCTCCCGGATCCGCAAGAGCCTCGTCGGCGGCGACTTCGCCCGCTCGGCCAACCAGCAGCGCACGCTGCGCGGCATCCACGCCCGGATCCGCAGCCAGGCGGACCGCCCCGGCTTCATCGAGCGCGGCGTGATGTCCGTGATGGCGCACACCGACACCAACGCCTCGCCGGCCGAGCTGTTCGAGATCGCGCAGGCCGTCGCCCAGGTCGACCCGCGTCGCATCACCACCTGCGTGGTGCAGGGCCGGATCGGCTTCGTGGGCGCGGCGAGCGTGGTGTTCCCCGACGTCGCGCAGGCCCGTCGACTGGGCCGCGAGGCACGGCAGGACGCCACCCTCCGCGGCTGCTGAGGCCGCTGAGGAGAGTGGACGTCCCGCCGTCGGTCGGGGTGCGGGTCGGGGTGCGGGTCAGTGCGGGTAGATGCGTCCGGCCGTCCGGGCCAGGTCGATCACGACCGCGTCGGAGTAGAGCTTGATCCGCAGTCCGATCACCTGCGAGCCGCGGTAGCCGGTGTCGACGAGCTGGCGCTGGATCTCACCGACGCCGTTGGGCAGCTCCACCACGCCGCCGGGGACAGGGACCTCCACCGGCTGCCCGCCGACGGTGATCGAGCCGATCGCGGTCGAGACCTTCGACCGGACCCCCTTGCCGGTCTTCTGGCGCATCGCCGCGCGCGAGCTGACGTCGGTGATGACGAGCTGGGCAGTGGGGATGGACACCGACCGGATCGCGGTGCGGGACCAGCCCTTGGCGACCTTCTTCCTGCGGAACTGGTCGCCGTTGACCTGGTAGGTCACGCCGTCGAGGACCACGGGCACCGGCACCAGCTGGCTGGCGTGCGGGACCTGGTAGGTCTGGGTGCGCCCGCGCGTGCCCTGGCAGGGGAGTGCCTTGTGCTGGACGTTGCCGAACTTCAGCGCACCCTGGAGCGCCTGGTAGTCCATGGCGGTGCCACCGGACCGGAACACGCCGACGGGGGCCGGTCCGCCCATCCGGACGCGGGCGGTGCCGAGCTCGACCAGCTGGCGACGGTCGCCCGCGGTCACCTCGATCCGCAGCGCCGAGGCCTGGGACTGGGCGTTGTGGCTGTTGGCCCGGCCGTTCTCGTAGCCGAGCGCGATCGAGCCGAGCCCCGGGATCACGATCGGCTTCGTCACGTCGCTCAGCACCTGGAAGACCTGCTGGGCGGCTTCCTGGGTGCCCGTGAACACCGTGTCGCTGACCTGGTCGAGCGGCGCCAGGAGCTGCTGGAGCTCGGGCGGCAGCTGCTGCACGACCGTGTTGTCGAGCAGCTCGAGGGAGATGCTCGCGAAGGTGAAGCTCTCGTCGTGGCCGTAGCCCTGCGGTGTGTTGAACGCGTGCGCGGTGGTCTGCAGGCCCGTGATCACCAGCCGCGGCGTGGTCAGGGATCCCACGGTGCCGCCGATGCTGATGTCGCCGATCGTGTTGGTCCCGCGTACGCCGTGCGTGGCGCCGTCGACGTACGTCTCGGTGCGGCTGGTGCTGGCCGAGACGCGGATCAGCGGGTTGTCCGGGACCGACACCGCGCTCCGCTGCTGCACGACCTTGCCGGCCGTGCGGGTGCAGAGCTGCTGGGCGTGGGCGTCCTTGAGGTTGAGCGCCTCGACGCTGTCGGTCACCAGCTTCACGCCGTAGACGTCGCCGCGGTAGCCGAACTTCGTGAGCCCGTCCGCCGCGCCGGCCCGGGCGTCGGCGCCGTCGCCCGCCCGCGCCGGTGCCGCCGACCCCGCGGACAGCACGAGCGTGGCCGCCAGGCCGACGCCGGCCGCGCCCACGAGCCGGCGCGCCCACCCGGTGCGCACCTGGTCCTCCACCCGATCTCCAACCCGTCCTTGCACGTTTCCCTCCCAGGGTCTCGGGGAGCCCACGACTGGGCCGGGCCCAGGTGACCGACCAGTAACTCCCTCGACCCGTCAACGAGGGGGGCACGGATTGGTGACGGTGGTCACCGGAGGACGTCCCGGGAGTCGCCACCGCGACGAGAACGGTGGGACGACGAAGGCCCGGACCTGGGCGGGTCCGGGCCTTGCTGGTGGGCGCCTCCGGCAGGATTCGAACCTGCGGCACCTGGTACCGGAAACCAGTGCTCTATCCCCTGAGCTACGGAGGCCCGCACCGGCCCGGGGGCCGGTGCGCGGTGAAGACTACCCGCCCCGCTGCGTGGCGGTGAAACCGCCTAGCGGAGTGCGAGGGAGCCGGAGGTCGTGGCCGGGAAGGGCAGGGCGTCGTGCTCGGCGATCCGCGCGTCGAGCGCGCTCGCCACCTCCTCCGGCCACGGGGCCGTCAAGCGGGTCTCGAGGTCGATGTGGAGGAAGATCTCCTCGACCACGCACGCGACCCGCTCGTGGGTCTCGTCGAGCAGGTAGACGAGGACGTGCGCGGCGCGCTCGGAGCGGCCGAGGAGGCGTACGCGCGCCGACATCGTGTCGCCGGTGCGCAGCTCGGCGAGGTAGGTGACGTGGTGCTCGGCGGTGAAGCAGGCGTGGCCGTGGGTGAGCGGCCACATCTGCGGGATGCCCACCTCGACCAGGGACTCGTCGAGGCCCTCGCTCGCGATGCCGATGTAGTGGCGGACGTTGAGGTGGCCGTTAATGTCCTCGAAGGGCATCGGCACGGGCTGCTCGACGTAGGCCGGGAGGTCGATGAGCTGGTCGTAGGTCGGGTGCGTCGTCACAGGCAGGACCCTAGGGCAGGTCGCGCCGGCGTGGCGGCGCCCGGGCGGTGGTCAGGGCGTGAAACCGGTTCGGTCGGTGGCAGGCGCCGCCGATAGGCTTGCCCGGTGAACCCCGAGCAGCTCTCCGAGACCATCGTCGATGCGCTGTCGTCCCTCGTGGCCGACGGCGCGATCACGCTGCCAGACGGCGTGCCGACCCAGGTCACGGTGGAGCGACCCCGGCAGAAGGGGCACGGCGACTACGCCACCAACGTGGCGCTCCAGCTCGCCAAGAAGGCTGGCACGAACCCGCGCGCCTTCGCGGACCTCGTCGCCGAACGGCTCCGCGCCGCCGACGGCATCGCCGAGGTCGAGGTCGCCGGACCCGGGTTCCTCAACGTGACGGTCGAGGCCGGCGCCCAGGGCCAGGTGGCGGCCGACGTCGTCGCGGCGGGCGAGGCGTACGGCTCCTCCGACGCCTTCGCGGGGGAGAAGATCAACCTCGAGTTCGTCTCCGCCAACCCGACCGGGCCGCTCCACCTCGGCGGGGTGCGCTGGGCGGCGGTGGGCGATGCGCTGGGCCGGATCTTCGAGAAGACCGGTGCCGACGTCACGCGCGAGTACTACTTCAACGACCACGGCGCCCAGATCGACCGCTTCAGCTCCTCGCTGCTCGCCAGCGCCAAGGGCGAGCCCGCACCGGAGGACGGCTACGGCGGCCAGTACATCCACGACATCGCCGCGGCCGTCGTCGAGCAGCGCCCCGACGTCAAGGACCTCGACGACGCGCAGGCCCAGGAGGTCTTCCGCGAGGTCGGCGTGGACATGATGTTCGCCGAGATCAAGAAGTCGCTGCACGACTTCGGGGTCGACTTCGACGTCTACTTCCACGAGAAGTCCCTGCACGACTCCGGCGCGGTCGGTCGCGCCATCGAGCGCCTCACCGAGATGGGCAACACCTACGAGGCCGACGGCGCCCTGTGGCTGCGCACCGAGCAGTACGGCGACGACAAGGACCGCGTGATCGTCCGGTCCAACGGCACCCCGGCCTACATCTCCGGCGACCTCGGCTACTACCTCGACAAGCGCGAGCGCGGCTTCGACCGCTGCTTCATCATGCTGGGGGCGGACCACCACGGCTACGTCGGCCGGATGAACGCCATGTGCGCGGCCTTCGGCGACGAGCCCGGGAAGAACCTCGAGATCCTCATCGGGCAGATGGTCAACCTGCTCCGCGACGGCGAGCCGATGCGGATGTCCAAGCGCGCCGGCACGGTCGTCACCATCGACGACCTGGTGGACGCGATCGGCGTGGACGCCAGCCGCTACGCCCTCGCCCGCTACCACTCGGACTCGCCCATCGACATCGATCTCGACCTCTGGGCGAAGGCGACCAACGACAACCCGGTCTTCACCGTGCAGTACGCCCACGCGCGGGTGGCGAGCCTGATGCGCAACGCCGCCGACCTCGGGGTCGAGGCGCAGTCGCACCCCGAGCTGCTCAGCCACGAGAAGGAGGGCGAGCTGCTGCGCGCGTTGGCGGAGTTCCCGCGCGTCGTCAAGGCCGCGGCCGAGCTCCGCGAGCCGCACCGGGTGGCGCGCTACCTCGAGGAGCTCGCGGGCACCTACCACCGGTTCTACGACAGCTGTCGGGTGCTGCCGCGCGGTGACGAGGAGACCGGTGACCTCCACCGGGCCCGGCTCATGCTCGTCGACGCGACGCGCGTCGTGCTCGCCAACGGCCTCGACCTGCTCGGTGTCTCCGCCCCCGAGAGGATGTGATCGGTCGTGCCGACCGCCCACCCCTCCGGCTGGGCGCACGCCGACGGCGCGCTCCGGGCGAACCGGCCCGGTGGTCCCCACTGGCTGCGTGAGCCGAGCGACCCCGACGCGCTGGTGCCGTCGCTCTGGTCGCAGACCGCCACCAAGGCCGACGGCGTGCTGAGCGTCGGGGGAGTGCCGCTGCCCGAGCTGGTGAGCGAGCACGGCTCCCCGGCGTACGTCCTCGACGAGGCCGACTTCCGCAGCCGCGCCCGCGCCTTCCGCGACGCCTTCGCCGCCTACGACGTCTACTACGCCGGCAAGGCGTTCCTCTGCACCACCGTCGTGAGGTGGCTGGCGGAGGAGGGCCTCTCGCTCGACGTGTGCTCCGGCGGCGAGCTGGCCGTCGCCGAGCGCGCCGGCTTCCCGATGGAGCGGGTGGGCTTCCACGGCAACAACAAGACGCTCGCCGAGCTCGAGCGGGCCGTCGAGCTGGGCGTGGGCCGGGTCATCGTCGACTCCTTCCACGAGATCGAGCGGCTGGCGTCGGTCACGAGCGAGCGGGGTCGCACGGTCGGAGTCATGGTGCGTGTGACCGCCGGCGTCGAGGCGCACACCCACGAGTACATCGCCACCGCCCACGAGGACCAGAAGTTCGGCTTCTCCATCGCCAGCGGCGACGCGCTCGACGCCGTACGCCGCGTGCACGAGGCGCCGGGGCTGCGCCTGCTCGGTCTGCACTCCCACATCGGCAGCCAGATCTTCGACACCTCCGGCTTCGAGGTCGCTGCCCGCCGGGTGCTCGCGCTGCACGCCACCGTGAGCGAGGAGGTCGGCGTCGAGATGCCCGAGATGGACCTCGGCGGCGGGTTCGGCATCGCCTACACCACCCAGGACGACCCGTCCGACCCCGCGCAGCTCGCGACCGAGATCACCAAGATCGTCGAGCACGAGTGCCGTGCCCTCGGGGTCGCCGAGCCGCGGCTCTCGATCGAGCCGGGCCGCGCGATCGTCGGCCCGTCGATGTGCACCGTCTACGAGGTCGGCACGGTCAAGGAGGTCGCGCTCGACGGCGGCGCCCGCCGCACCTACGTCTCGGTCGACGGCGGCATGAGCGACAACATCCGCACCGCCCTCTACGACGCCGACTACTCCGCGACGATCGCCTCCCGCCGCTCAGGCTCCGCGCCCGCGCTGGCCCGCGTCGTCGGCAAGCACTGCGAGGCCGGGGACATCGTCGTCAAGGACGAGTTCCTGCCCGGCGACGTACGCCCCGGCGACCTGGTCGCCGTGCCCGGCACCGGCGCCTACTGCAGATCCATGGCCTCCAACTACAACCACGCGCTGCGTCCTCCGGTGATCGGAGTTCGGGACGGTAAGACTTTCACCGTGCTGCGACGAGAGACTGAGGCCGACCTGTTCGCGACCGATGTGGGTGTTCTCTGATGACTACGGGTGACAAGCAGCGCCCACTGGGCGTGGCCGTGCTCGGCTGCGGGGCCGTCGGGTCCCAGGTCGTGCGCCTGCTGGGCGAGCAGCGCGACGACCTCGCCGCCCGTGTCGGGGCGCCGGTCGAGCTGGTGGGGGTCGCCGTACGCCGGCTCGACGCCCCGCGTGACGTCGAGGTCCCCGAGGGACTGCTCACCACCGACGCCCACGGGCTCGTCGCCCGCGACGACGTCGACCTCGTCGTCGAGGTGATCGGGGGCATCGAGCCGGCCCGCTCGCTGATCCTTTCCGCGCTGGAGAACGGCGCGAGCGTCGTCACGGCCAACAAGGCCCTGCTCGCCGAGGACGGACCGACGCTCTTCGAGGCGGCCGCCAAGGCTGAGCGCGACCTCTACTACGAGGCGGCCGTGGCCGGTGCGATCCCGATCCTGCGTCCGCTGCGCGAGTCGCTCGCCGGCGACAAGGTCACCCGGGTGCTCGGCATCGTCAACGGCACCACCAACTTCATCCTCGACAAGATGGACACCTCGGGCGCGGGCTTCTCCGAGGCCCTCGAGGAGGCCCAGGAGCTCGGCTACGCCGAGGCCGACCCGACCGCCGACGTCGAGGGCTTCGACGCCGCGGCGAAGGCCGCGATCCTGGCCAGCCTGGCCTTCCACTCGCGGGTCACCGCCTCCGACGTCTACCGCGAGGGGATCTCCGAGGTCACGGCCGCCGACGTCGCGAGCGCCCGCGACATGGGCTCGGTCGTCAAGCTGCTCGCGATCTGCGAGCTGCGGGGCGACCAGGTGGCCGCCCGGGTGCACCCCGCGATGATCCCGCGGTCGCACCCGCTCGCCAGCGTGCGCGAGGCCTACAACGCCGTGTTCGTCGAGTCCGAGGCCGCCGGGCAGCTGATGTTCTACGGCCCGGGCGCCGGCGGCTCGCCGACCGCGAGCGCCGTGCTCGGCGACCTCGTGACCGTCGCCCGCAACCGGCTGGCGGACACCCGCGGCGCGGGTGAGTCGGCCTACGCCGACCGCGCGGTGCTGCCGATGGGGGAGACCCGCACCCGCTACCACGTCGCGATCGACGTCGACGACCGGGCGGGCGTGCTCGCGGCGGTCGCCAACGCGTTCGCCGACCACGACGTCTCCATCCAGACGGTCCGCCAGGAGGGACGCGGCGCCGACGCCCAGCTCGTCGTCGTCTCCCACGCCGCCCCCGACGCCGCGCTCAGCGCCACGGTCGACCAGCTGCGCAGCATGGACATCGTCCGCGAGGTCACCTCGGTGATGCGGGTGGAGGGTGGCGACGAATGAGCAGCCCCACCCACCAGTGGCGCGGCCTCATCGAGGAGTACCGCGACCTCATCGACCTCCTGCCCGAGGGCCTCGAGGCCGTCACGCTCCGCGAGGGCGGCACGCCGCTCGTCCACTCGGAGTGGCTCTCGTCCCTCACCGGCGGGCAGGTGTGGCTCAAGGTCGAGGGCGACAACCCCACCGGGTCCTTCAAGGACCGCGGCATGACCACCGCGATCTCGGTCGCCAGGCACGAGGGCGCGCAGGCCGTCGTCTGCGCCTCGACCGGCAACACGTCGGCGTCGATGGCGGCGTACGCCGCGAAGGCTGGCCTCAAGCCGCTGGTGCTCGTGCCGGAGGGCAAGATCGCCGCCGGCAAGATGGCGCAGGCCGTGGTGCACGGCGCCCAGATCATCATGGTGCGCGGCAACTTCGACCACTGCCTGCAGATGGCCAAGGGCCTGGCCTGGGACTACCCCGTGGCGCTGGTCAACTCGGTCAACCCGGTCCGCCTCCAGGGCCAGAAGACCGCTGCCTTCGAGATCTGCGACTTCCTCGGCGACGCGCCCGACTACCACCTGCTCCCGGTGGGCAACGCCGGCAACATCTCGGCCTACTGGATGGGCTACGAGCAGTACGCCGACCTCGGCCGGGCGAGCAAGCGTCCCGTCATGCGCGGCTTCCAGGCCGAGGGCGCCTCGCCACTGGTCACCGGCGAGCCGTTCCCGGACCCCGAGACCAAGGCGACCGCCATCCGCATCGGCAACCCCGCCTCGTGGAAGCTCGCCGAGGCCGCCGCCCACGAGTCCGGCGGCCGGTTCGCTGCGGTGAGCGACGCGCAGATCCTCGCCGCCCAGGCCGAGCTGGCCCGGAACGACGGCGTCTTCGTCGAGCCTGCCTCCGCCGCCGGGATCGCCGGCCTCCTGTCGGAGCTCGCGGCGGGGGAGAGCTACGCCGGTGCGACGGTCGCGATCACGGTGACCGGTCACGGGCTCAAGGACACCGCCACCGCGCTGGAGTCGTACGGCGACGTCGTCGACACGGTCGTGGACGCCGACGTGGCGGCCGCGGCAGCGGCCGCCGGTCTCGCCTGAGCATGGCGACCTTCGTCGACGGCCCCGTCCGGGTCAGCGTCCCGGCCACGTCCGCCAACCTCGGCCCGGGGTTCGACTCCCTCGGCCTGGCGCTGTCGCTGCGCGACGAGCTCGAGGCCGAGGTGCTGCCCGACGGGCTGGTGGTCGACGTGGCGGGGGCCGGCGCCGACGGCGTGCCCCGCGACGAGTCCCACCTCGTCGTCCGCGCCATGCGCGCGGCCTTCGACCTCATGGGGGAGCAGCCGCCGGGCCTGCGGCTGTCGTGCCGCAACGTCATCCCGCACGCGCGCGGCCTCGGGTCGTCCTCGGCGGCGATCGTCGCGGGTGTCGTGCTCGCCCGAGGGCTCGTCGCCGGCGGCCAGCTGCTCGCGTCCGACGAGGCGCTGTTCGACCTCGCGGCCGACCTGGAGGGGCACCCCGACAACGTCGCTCCCGCGTTCTACGGCGGATTCGTGATCTCCGGTCGCGAGGCGGACCGCTGGTACGCCGTGCGCGCGGGCGTCGACCCCCGGATCACCGCGGTCGTGTTCGTCCCGCCCGACGGCGTCGAGACCGCCGTGGCCCGCGGCCTGCTGCCCGGCGTCGTCCCGCACGCCGATGCGGCCGCCAACGCCGGTCGCGCCGCGCTGCTGGTCGCCGCGATCACGGGGCAGCCGGAGCACCTGCTCGCCGCGACCCGCGACTGGCTCCACCAGGACCAGCGCGAGCCCGCGATGCCGCGGACCCTGGAGCTCGTACGCGCGCTGCGCGCCGACGGCGTGCCGGCCGTCGTGTCCGGCGCCGGCCCCACCGTGCTGGCGTTCGGGTCGGCTGACACCGCGGACCTGCTCGCCCGCTGCCCGCAGGGGTGGACCCCTTACGAGCTGTCCGTGGACGTCGAGGGCGCGCGCCTCACCTGACCCGGTCGGGCCGCGCGAGCCGGCGCGACGATGTGGGCGTCGGCTGCTGGGCACTGCTGGCTGCCGCAGGGCGACGTGCCTGCTAACCTGACCGCGCGCCGTTCGGCGTACCTGCCCGTCCCGGTCCTCCGGCATCCGCGAGGACTGCGTGCTCGGGCGACCACCATCCGCCTCGCGGGCCGTTCTCCGCCTCGCAGGCGACGCGACGTGCGAAGGATCCACGTGACCGAGACCCCCTCGAAGCCTGCCAAGAAGGCCCCCGCCCGGTCGGCCGGCCTCAGCTCGATGCTGCTGGCGGACCTGAAGTCGATGGCCGTCGGCCTCGGCATCTCCGGTGCAGGCTCGATGAAGAAGGCCCAGCTGGTCGACGCCATCAAGGCGACCCAGTCGGGTTCACGGCCCGCCGAGGCGACGCCCGCCGAGACGACGCCCGCTGCGGCCCCCGAGCGCGAGACGGCCGAGGCCCCGCCAGGCGGCCAGGCTCCCGCGCAGGAGCCCGCGCCCCAGACGACCGTGCGGACCCGTACGCGCAAGCAGCGCCAGGCCGAGCAGGCCGAGCAGGCCGAGCAGAAGCAGGCCGAGCAGCAGCAGGCCGAGCAGCAGGACCAGCAGTCCGGCGACCGCCAGCAGCAGGACCAGCAGCAGGCTGACCAGTCCGGTGACCGGCAGAAGCAGGACCAGAAGCAGGACCAGAAGCAGGACCAGAAGGGCCAGAAGAACCAGAAGGGTCAGAAGGGCCAGCAGTCCGCGAAGGACGGCAAGCAGGACAAGCAGCAGTCCCAGCAGCAGGACAAGCAGCAGGACAAGCAGCAGGGGCGCCAGAACCAGCAGAACCAGCAGCAGGCCCAGCAGAACCAGCAGCAGAACCAGCAGCAGAACCAGCAGCAGAACCAGCTCGACGACGACGAGGACGGCGAGGGCGGCAGCCGTCGCAACCGTCGCCGCCGCGGGCGCGACCGGACCACCGTGCGGCAGGGGGGTCGCAACGAGCCCGACACCACGATCCTCGAGGACGACGTGCTGGTGCCGGCCGCCGGCATCCTCGACGTGCTGGACAACTGCGCGTTCGTGCGGACGTCGGGCTACCTGCCCGGCCCGGAGGACGTCTACCTGTCGCTGTCGATGGTGCGGAAGTACCACCTGCGCCGGGGCGACGCGGTGGTCGGCCAGGTCCGACAGCCGCGCGAGGGCGAGCGTCGCGAGAAGTTCAACCCGATGGTCCGCATCGACAGCGTGAACGGCACCGAGGCCGACAGCGCCAAGGAGCGCCCCGAGTTCTCCGACGCGGTGCCGGTCCACCCGCACCAGCGGCTGCGCCTGGCCACCGACGACGCGAACCTGACCGGCAAGGTCGTCGACATCGCCTCGCCCGTCGGCAAGGGTCAGCGCGGCCTGATCCTCACGCCGCCGCGTACGGGCGCGACGTCGCTGCTGCAGTCGATCGCCCAGGCGGTGACGACCAACAACCCGGAGTGCCACGTGATGGTGGTGCTGGTCGACGCGCGTCCGGAGGAGGTCACCGACTTCCAGCGCGCCGTCAAGGGCGAGGTCGTCGCCTCGACCTTCGACCGGCAGCCCGCCGACCACACCCTCGTCGCGGAGCTCGCGATCGAGCGCGCCAAGCGCCTGGTCGAGCTCGGCCACGACGTCGTCGTGCTGCTCGACTCGCTGACCCGCCTCGGTCGCGCCTACAACCTCGCCGCACCGGCCAACGGTCGCGTGCTGGCTGGCATCGTGGACGCGTCCGCGGTCCACCCGACCAAGGAGTTCTTCGGTGCCGCCCGCAAGATCGAGGACGCGGGGTCGCTGACGGTCCTGGCCACGGTCGCGGTGGGCACCGGCTCGGCGACCGACGAGTTCTTCCTCGAGGAGATCGCCGGCACCGAGAACTGGGAGCTGGCGCTCAGCGCGGAGCGCGCGGCCAAGGGCATCGTCCCGGCCGTCGACGTCGCCGCCTCGGGCACCCGCCACGAGGAGAGGCTGCTGGCCCCCGCCGAGGGAGCCGTCGTCGGCGACATCCGCAAGCAGCTCGCCGCCGCGGACTCCCAGCAGGCCGTGGCGAAGGTCGTCGGCGGTCGCTGACCGCCGGCCCGGCCACCGTCGGGTTCCCGCCGTCCGCGGCGGGAATCCCCGGATTGGCGCCGTTGTTCACACCGGTGGCACACTTGTGCGTCGGTTCCGGTTCACGTCACTACGCGATCCACGCGGGCGACCCGGAGCAATTCGAGAGGACACCATGAAGAAGGACACCCACCCCGAGTACGTCGAGACCCAGGTGACCTGCACCTGCGGCGCGTCGTTCACCACCCGCAGCACCGCGACCTCCGGCTCGATCCACGCCGATGTCTGCTCGCAGTGCCACCCGTTCTACACCGGCAAGCAGAAGATCCTCGACACCGGCGGCCGCGTCGCCCGCTTCGAGTCCCGCTACGGCAAGAAGGCTGCTGCCGAGAGCAAGTAGTCCACGTCAGGCGCCGGTCGCCCGCTCACCGCGGGTGGCCGGCGCCTTGTCGTCTGTCCGGGCTGACGTCCGGGTCCGTACGGGAAGCCGGCACACGAGCCGGTCGATGAGGGAGCAGGAGCACGATGTTCGAGGCCGTCGAGGGCATGCGCGAGGAGCACGCCGAGCTCGAGCAGCGCCTGGCACTGCCCGAGACCCACGCTGACCAGCGCCTGGCCAAGCAGCTCAACCAGCGGTACGCCGAGCTGAGCGCCGTCGTGTCGACCTGGCAGGAGTGGCGCCAGCTCGGTGACGACGCCGAGGCGGCGCGCGAGCTCGCCCCCGAGGACCCCGCGTTCGCCCGGGAGGCCGAGGAGCTCGCGGCCCGGCGCGAGGCGGTGGGGGAGCGGCTGCGCCGGCTCCTGGTGCCCCGCGACGCCGCCGACGGCAAGGACGCCCTGCTGGAGATCAAGTCCGGGGAGGGCGGCGAGGAGTCGGCCCTGTTCGCCGGCGACCTGCTCCGGATGTACTCCCGCTACGCCGAGACCCGCGGCTGGAGCGTGGAGGTGCTCGACGCCACCGAGTCCGACCTCGGCGGCTACAAGTCGGTCACGGCCGCGGTCAAGGCGCGCGGCACGGTCGAGCCCGGGCAGGCGCCGTACGCCCTGCTCAAGTTCGAGGGCGGCGTGCACCGCGTCCAGCGCGTCCCGGTCACCGAGTCGCAGGGCCGCGTCCACACCTCGGCCGCCGGGGTGCTCGTGTCGCCCGAGGCGGAGCCGGTCGACGTGACCATCGACGACAACGACCTGCGCATCGACGTCTACCGCTCCAGCGGGCCCGGTGGGCAGAGCGTCAACACCACCGACTCGGCCGTCCGCATCACCCACCTGCCCACCGGCATCGTGGCGAGCTGCCAGAACGAGAAGAGCCAGCTGCAGAACAAGGAGTCCGCGATGCGGATCCTGCGCTCGCGGCTGCTCCAGGCCGCCCAGGACGCCGCGGACGCGGAGGCCAGCGACGCCCGGCGCTCGCAGGTGCGCACCGTCGACCGCTCGGAGCGGATCCGCACCTACAACTTCCCCGAGAACCGGATCTCCGACCACCGCACGGGCTACAAGTCCTACAACCTCGACCAGGTCCTCGACGGCGACCTCCAGCCGGTGCTCGACTCTTGCGTGGAGACCGACATGGCGGCCCGGCTCGCGGCGCTGGAGTCCTGAGGTGCGCGCCACCGCGGCCCGGCGCGCGGCGGCCCAGCGGCTCCGCGAGGCCAGCGTGGCCTCGCCGGAGCGCGATGCCGACCTGCTCCTCGCGCACGTCCTCGGCATCCCCCTGGGGCGGCTGCCGCTGGTGGACGCGCTGGCGGCGCGGGAGCAGGAGGCGTACGACGCGCTGGTGGTCCGGCGAGCGGCCCGCGAGCCCCTCCAGCACCTGACCGGCACCGCCGCCTTCCGCCACGTCGAGCTGGCCGTGGGGCCCGGTGTCTTCGTGCCCCGGCCCGAGACCGAGCTGCTCGCCGGCTGGGCGATCGAGCAGGCGCAGGCCGTCGCCGCACCGGTCGTGGTCGACCTCTGCACCGGCTCGGGCGCGGTCGCTGCGGCCGTCAAGGACGAGGTCCCCGACGCAGAGGTCCACGCCGTCGAGCTCGACGAGCAGGCGTACGCCTGGGCGGAGCGCAACCTGTCCGGCACCGGTGTCGACCTGCGCCACGGCGACATGGCCACGGCCTTCGACGACCTGCTCGGCACGGTCGACGTGGTCGTGTGCAACCCGCCCTACATCCCGCTGGAGGCGTGGGAGTCCGTGGCCGCGGAGGCCCGCGACCACGACCCGCACCTGGCCCTCTTCTCGGGCCAGGACGGCCTCGACGCGATGCGGGTCCTCGAGCGCCGCGCGGCGCAGCTGCTGCGGCCCGGGGGAGTGGTCGGTGCCGAGCACGCCGACGTGCAGGGCGAGTCGGCCCCGGCCGTGTTCGCCGCCGCCGGCCGGTGGCTCGACGTGGCCGACCACCGCGACCTCGCGGGTCGGGCGCGCTACGTGACCGCCAGGCTGGCACGATGAGCGGCGTGGACAGGCTTGCGACCTCGACCGAGGAGGAGCGGGAGGCGGCGGTGACCGCCGCCGCCGGCGCCGTACGACGCGGTGAGCTGGTGGTCATCCCCACCGACACCGTCTACGGCGTCGCGGCCGACGCCTTCTCCCACGATGCCGTGCGCCGGCTGCTCGACGCCAAGGGCCGCGGCCGCGAGATGCCGCCGCCGGTGCTCGTGTCGGCGGCGACCACGCTCGACGCGCTCGCCGAGGGCGTCCCGGCGTGGGCCCGTACGCTCGTCGAGCAGTTCTGGCCCGGCCCGCTGACCCTCGTGTGCCGCCAGCAGGCCTCCCTCATGTGGGACCTGGGCGAGACCCGCGGCACGGTCGCGGTGCGGATGCCCGACGACGAGGTTGCCCTCGCCGTGCTCGAGCGCACCGGTCCGCTGGCCGTCAGCTCGGCCAACCTCACGGGGCGCCCCGCCGCGACCGACGCCGACCAGGCCGAGGAGATGCTCGGCGACGCCGTCGCGGTGATCGTCGACGGCGGCACGTCCCCCGGCGGCGAGGCCTCCACCATCGTCGACGTCACCGTCCCCGAGGGCCGCGTCCTGCGGCTCGGCGCGCTCTCCCTCGAGACCCTCAACGCCGCCATCGCCGAGCACGGCATCGTGCTCGAAGACCAGGGCTAGGCGGCGATGCGGGAGTACCTCCTCGTCTTCCTGGTGGCCCTGTCGGTCACCTACCTGCTCACGGTCGTCGCCCGCGAGATCGCGCTGCGCACCGGCGCCGTCGCCCAGGTGCGTGACCGCGACGTGCACGCCGAGCCGATCCCCTACCTCGGCGGCCTGGCGATGCTCGGCGGCCTGTGCGCGGCGTACGTCGTGGCGCGGGAGCTGCCCTTCCTCGGCCTGCGCAGCGAGGGCTTCGTGTTCAAGGACGCCGGCGTGGTGCTCATGGCCGGCGCGCTGGTGTGCGCCGTCGGGGTGATCGACGACATCTTCGAGCTCGACGCCCTGACCAAGCTCGGCGGACAGGTGCTGGCTGCCGGGCTCCTGGTCGCACTGGGGGTGCGGTTCTACTACTTCCCGGGCGCGGACGGCACCCAGTTCTCGCTCGACGACGTCCAGGGGGCGGTGCTCACCCTCGTGGTGGTCATCGGGACGATGAACGCCGTCAACTTCGTCGACGGCCTCGACGGGCTGGCCGCGGGCGTGGTCGGCATCGGCGCCGCGGCGTTCTTCCTCTACTGCTACTTCGTCTCCGCCCAGAACAACCTCACCCTCGCCACCACGGGCGCGCTGCTCAGCGCGGCCCTGGCGGGGGCCTGCGCCGGGTTCCTGCCGCACAACTTCCACCCCGCCCGCCTGTTCATGGGCGACTCCGGGTCGATGCTGATCGGGCTGGTGCTCTCGGCGAGCGCGCTGACGCTGACCGGGCAGTTCGTCGGCATGCCGGTCACCACGGGCAACAGCCTGTTCGTGACGGTGCTGCCCGTGCTCCTGCCGATCTCCCTGCTGATGGTGCCGATGGTCGACCTCGTGCTCGCCGTCGTACGCCGCACGCGGGCGGGTCGCTCGCCGATGAGCGCGGACAAGCAGCACCTGCACCACCGCCTGCTCGAGATCGGCCACTCCCAGCGCCGGGCGGTGCTGATCATGTGGATGTGGGCGGCCACCATCGCCGCGGGAGCGGTGATCGTGAGCCTGGTCGACCGCTGGTGGGTCTGGTGGAGCCTCGGCACGATGCTGGCCCTCACCGTCGCCATGACGTTCGTGCTGCCGCAGGTGCACCGACCGCGCAAGACGGGCCTGGGCGACACCGGGCTGCCGCAGAACGACGCCGTCGAGGGTCGCCTCGACGACGAGGACCTGGCCGAGCCCCCCGCTCCGGGCGTCGCTGAGCCGTCCCGGCAGCCGGGGGAGAGCGTCCCCTGACCCCGATTTGCGGGCGCTCCGGGACTTTGTGATAGTTTTCACGAGCAGTTCCGGAGGCCTTCCCGAAGGCCCGGACAGGCCCGCCAGACCCCGACAGAAACGGCCGCCGCCATGACGACCGAGAGCAGTGCGACCCCCCGTCGCAGCAGCCTCGCGCCGGGCGTACGGGTCGTCGTCCGGGCGGCTGGTCTCACGGTGCTCGCGGGCGCGCTGCTCGCCGGTGCCGCCGCTGTCGCGCACGGCGCCGAGCCGGCGGCCGCCGCGGCGGTCGGAGCCGGACTGGTCGCCCTGGTCGTGTCCTTCGGGACCTTCTCGCTCCACGTGGTCGCCAGCGCGATGCCGGCGGCGTCGCTGCTCGTCGCGCTGGTCACCTACGCCACGCAGCTGGCGATCGTGCTCCTGGTGTTCCTCGCGATCACGCGTGGAGGAGCGTTCTCCGGCGACCTGGCGCGCGGCTGGCTGGCCGCCTCGATGGTGGTCGCCACGCTCGTGTGGACCACCGCTCACCTGGTGCTCACCGCCCGCGAGCGCGTCCCCTACTTCGACCTCCCGACCGGGGGTGAGTCATGACCACCGCGACTGCTAAAGTCCGCAGCGCCATGGCCGAGTCCAGCGCCACTTCCTCCGAACCCCCGCGCAGCAGCAGTGCCCCGAGCTACCTGGTGGCCGGCGTGCTGTTCTACGGCTTCGTCGGGTGGCTGCTGGACCAGTGGCTCGGCACCCGCTTCCTGGTGGCGGCGGGGGTCCTGCTGGGCGGTGGTCTGGGCACCTACATGATGGTCGTGGCGCTCCGCCGGCAGACAGATGCCGCGCAGGGACACGACGGCAGCACGAGCAACACGACGAGCAACACGACGAGCAGCGAGGAGTCGGAGTGAGCATCACCCAGCCTGTGGCGGCAGAGGGCGGTTCGGGCTTCACGGCCCCCGGCCCCGGGAGCTTCGAGCTGCCGCCGATCTTCGGTGACGTCACCAAGCCGATGGTGCTCCTGGTGCTCTCCGCGGTCCTGGTGTTCGGCTTCTTCTACGCCGCGTCGCGCAGCGCCTCGCTGGTGCCGGGCCGCCTGCAGTACGCCGGCGAGATGGTCTACGGCTTCGTGCGCAACAACATGGCGCGCGACAACATCGGCAGCGAGCACTACATGAAGTTCGTGCCCTACCTCTTCACGCTCTTCACCTTCATCCTGGTGAACAACTACTACGGCGTGATCCCGTTCCTGCAGTTCCCGAGCTTCTCGCGCATCGGCTTCATCGTCCCGCTCGCGCTGCTGAGCTGGGGCATCTACGTCGGCGCCGGCATCTGGAAGCACGGCCCGCTCGGCTACCTCAAGCACGCCACGATGCCGGGCGGCGTGAAGGGCCCGATCCTGCTGCTGCTCGTGCCGCTGGAGTTCTTCTCCAACATCATCATCCGGCCGGTCACGCTCACCCTCCGTCTGTTCGGCAACATGTTCGCCGGCCACCTGCTGCTCATCCTGTTCGCCACCGGTGGCGCGGCCCTCCTGGCCAGCGGCAACGTCCTCTACGGCGCCGTCGGCGTGCTGTCCTTCGGGCTCGGCATCGGCGTGAGCTTCCTGGAGATGCTGGTGATGTTCCTGCAGGCCTACGTCTTCACGCTCCTGAGCTCGATGTACATCGGCGAGGCACTCGCCGACGAGCACTGATCCGCAACAACCCCACAAGTTTCGCCAAACAGCGGCGCGAGAGACGCGTCGCCGACGAAAGGAAAAGCCGTGGAAGGCTCCATCAACCTGGTCGGTCTCGGCCTGTCCGCCATCGGTCCCGGTGTCGGTATCGGCCTGATCTTCGCCGCGTTCATCTCCGGTGTCGCGCGCCAGCCCGAGGCCCAGAGCCGTCTGCAGTCGATCGCCATTCTTGGCTTCGTTCTTGCCGAGGCGCTCTTCATCATCACCGTCGCGCTCGCGTTCGTCCTGCCTCTCTGACGACCGTCGCACCCCAGCTCTAGACCGTAGGAGTTCGACTCATGGACCACATCGTCCTGGCGGCGGCGGAGGGCGAGACCCACAGTCCGGTGCTGCCGGTCTGGTCAGAGGTCATCCTCGCCCTGATCGTCTTCGCGATCCTCTTCGTCCTCATGCGCAAGTTCGTCGTACCGAACTTCGAGAAGACCTTCGCGGAGCGCACTCAGGCGATCGAGGGAGGCCTCAGCGCGGCCGAGTCCAAGCAGGCCGAGGCCGACGCCAAGCTCGCCGAGCTCGAGAAGCAGCTCGCCGACGCCCGGCACGAGGCCGCGCGCATCCGTGAGGAGGCTCGCGAGCAGGGTGCCGCGATCATCGCCGAGATGCGGGAGCAGGCCCAGGCCGAGTCCACCCGCATCGTCGAGCACGGCAAGACGCAGATCGAGGCGGAGCGCCAGCAGGCGGTCACCTCGCTGCGTGCCGAGGTGGGCGCCCTGGCGACCAGCCTGGCCGGCCGCATCGTGGGCGAGAGCCTCGACGACGAGGCTCGCCAGAGCCGCGTGGTCGACCGCTTCCTCACCGAGCTCGAGGCGCACAACGGCACGGGCTCGACCTCGGGGAGCGTCAACTGATGATGCGAGGAGCGTCTGCCGACGCCTACGCCGCAGCCGCCGAGGCCCTTCCGGCCTCCGGCGACCTCGGCCGGGTGGCTCAGGACCTGTTCGGAGTCTCGGACCTCGTCCGCTCCGAGCCGGGTCTGCGGCGCGTCGCCACGGACGCGTCGGTCCCCGGCGCGGCCAAGGCGGAGCTGCTTCGCAGCGTGCTCACCGGGAAGGTCTCGACCGAGGCCCTCGACGTGGTGAGCGCGGCTGTCTCCCAGCGCTGGAGCGCCGGGCGCGACCTGCCCGATGCCCTGGAGGAGCTGGGCGTCGTGGCAGCGGTTCGCTCGACCGGCAGCGACGTGGCCCGACTCGAGGACGAGATCTTCGCCGTGGGTCGGCTCGTGCAGGCCAACCCGGAGCTGCGCGACGCGCTCTCCGACCCTGCTCGCAGCCGCGACGACAAGTCCGCCCTGATCAGCGGCCTGCTGGGCGACAAGGTCCTTCCAGCGACCATCGCCCTCGTGCAGCAGTCGCTCTCGGGCAGCCACCGCACGGTTACGGTGGCCCTCGCCAGCTACCAGAAGGTGGCCGCCGAGGTCCGTGGGCAGGGCGTGGCGACGGTCCGCGTCGCGCAGCCGCTCGCCCAGGCCGAGCGTGACCGGCTGGCCGCGGCC
Organism: Nocardioides ganghwensis; assembly: GCF_014779655.1. Classification (GTDB taxonomy): domain Bacteria; phylum Actinomycetota; class Actinomycetes; order Propionibacteriales; family Nocardioidaceae; genus Nocardioides; species Nocardioides ganghwensis. The sequence goes on along the minus strand of NZ_JACXYX010000007.1, from coordinate 148,345 downwards.
CTCGCAGGCACCTATGGTCGCGAGGTGCACCTCAACGTCATCGTGGACCGCGACGTCATCGGTGGCATCCGCGTCGAGATCGGCGACGACGTCATCGACGGAACCGTCTCGACCCGCCTCGACGAGGCCGGGCGCAAGCTCGCCGGCTGACCCGTGACCGACATCCAAGAACTTTTCGAGCAGACCCAGAGAACAGGTGAGATGAAATGACGGAGCTGTCCATCCGTCCGGACGAGATCCGCGACGCTCTTCAGCGCTTCGTGTCGGACTACAAGCCCGAGTCGGCCAGCAAGGAAGAGGTCGGCACCGTGGCCGAGGCCGCGGACGGCATCGCCCGTGTCAGCGGCCTGCCCTCCGTGATGGCCAACGAGCTGCTGGAGTTCGAGGACGGCACGCTCGGCATCGCGCTGAACCTCGACACCCGCGAGGTCGGCGTCGTCGTCCTGGGCGACTTCGACAAGATCGAGGAGGGTCAGGTCGTGCGTCGCACGGGCGAGATCCTCTCGGTCCCCGTCGGCGACGGCTACCTCGGCCGCGTGGTCGACCCGCTCGGCACCGCGATCGACGGCCTCGGCGAGATCACCCCGCTCGAGGGCCGTCGCGCGCTCGAGCTGCAGGCTCCGGGCGTCATGGTGCGCAAGTCGGTGCACGAGCCCCTCGCGACCGGTATCAAGGCGATCGACGCCCTGACGCCCATCGGCCGCGGTCAGCGCCAGCTGATCATCGGTGACCGCTCGACCGGCAAGACCACGATCGCCATCGACACGATCATCAACCAGAAGGCTAACTGGGAGTCCGGTGACCCCGACAAGCAGGTGCGCTGCATCTATGTCGCGATCGGTCAGAAGGGCTCGACCATCGCCGCTGTGCGTGGCGCCCTGGAGGAGGCCGGCGCGCTCGAGTACACCACGATCGTGGCCTCGCCCGCGTCCGACTCCGCCGGCTTCAAGTACCTCGCCCCCTACACCGGCTCGGCCATCGGCCAGCACTGGATGTACGAGGGCAAGCACGTCCTGATCGTGTTCGACGACCTGACCAAGCAGGCCGAGGCCTACCGCGCCGTGTCGCTGCTGCTGCGTCGTCCGCCGGGCCGCGAGGCCTACCCCGGCGACGTGTTCTACCTGCACAGCCGGCTGCTCGAGCGTTGCGCCAAGCTCTCCGACGAGATGGGCAAGGGCTCGATGACGGGTCTGCCCATCATCGAGACCAAGGCCAACGACGTCTCGGCGTTCATCCCGACCAACGTCATCTCCATCACCGACGGCCAGATCTTCCTGCAGTCCGACCTGTTCGCCGCCAACCAGCGCCCCGCCATCGACGTGGGCGTCTCGGTCTCGCGCGTGGGTGGCTCGGCCATGACCAAGGCGATGAAGGCCGTCACCGGATCGCTCAAGGTCGACCTGGCGCAGTTCCGCGCCATGGAGGCGTTCGCGATGTTCGCCTCCGACCTCGACGCCGCGTCCCGCCAGCAGCTCGACCGCGGTCAGCGCCTGATGGCGCTGCTCAAGCAGCCGCAGTACTCGCCCTACCCGGTCGAGGAGATGACGGTCTCGCTGTGGACGGGCACCTCGGGTCGGCTCGACAAGGTCCCGACCGACGACGTGCTGCGGTTCGAGAACGAGTTCCTCGACTTCCTGCGTCGTAGCCACGAGGGCATCCTCGCCGGCATCCGCGAGAGCCTGAAGTTCGAGGACTCCACCGAGGACCAGCTCGCCTCGGCCTACGACTCCTTCCTCGACCAGTTCGAGACTTCCGACGGCCAGAGCATCAAGGCCGGCAAGGAAGAGCACGTCGCCCTCGAGGACGAGGACGTCGAGCAGGAGCAGATCGTCAAGCAGAAGCGGAGCTGACGCAATGGCTCTCTCCGTACGCGAGTACCGCGCGCGGATCAAGTCGACGGAGTCGATGAAGAAGATCACGCGCGCGATGGAGCTCATCGCTGCCTCGCGGATCATCAAGGCCCAGCAGCGGGCGCAGGCGGCAGCGCCGTACGCCCGCGAGCTGACCCGTGCGGTGTCGGCCGTGGCGACGTTCTCCAACGTCGACCACGCGCTGACCACCGAGCCGGAGGACCCGAAGAAGGCCGCGATCCTCATCGTCACCTCCGACCGCGGACTCGCCGGCGCCTACTCCTCGAGCGTCATCAAGGAGGCCGAGCGCCTCGTAGAGAAGCTCAAGGGCGAGGGCAAGGAGGTCGACCTCTACACCAGCGGTCGCAAGGGCGAGGCCTACTTCAAGTTCCGCCAGCGCGCGGTCGTGCAGGCCTGGACGGGTTTCTCCGACCAGCCGACCTACGACGTCGCGGCCGATATCGGCGCCACGCTGATCGCGGCCTTCCTCGCCGACGGCGAGGACAGCGACTCCGACGTGCGTGACGTCGACGAGGTCCATGTGGTCTACACGCGGTTCCGGTCGATGCTCAGCCAGGAGCCGACCGCCGTGCGCCTGCTGCCGCTGGAGGTGGTCGAGGGCACCGAGGCCCCCGACAAGGCCGACCTGCTGCCGCTCTACGAGTTCGAGCCGTCCCCCTCGGAGGTGCTCGACTCCCTGCTGCCGCGCTACGTCCAGAGCCGCATCTTCTTCGCCCTCCTGCAGGCGGCCGCCTCCGAGCTGGCCGCGCGTCAGAAGGCGATGAAGTCCGCGACGGACAACGCCGACGAGCTCATCAAGAAGTACAAGCGCATCGCCAACCAGGCACGCCAGGCTGGCATTACCCAAGAGATCAGCGAGATCGTCGGTGGCGTCAACGCCCTTGCCGACGCACAAGCCGGGAGTGAGTGAACATGACTGCCACTGTTGAAGAGACGACCACCGAGGGCAAGGGCGGCGCTGTCGGCCGCATCGCCCGGGTCATCGGCCCCGTCGTGGACATCGAGTTCCCGACCGATTCGATGCCCGCCATCTACAACGCACTGACCTGCGAGTTCGAGCTGAGCGGCGAGACCAAGTCGATCATCCTCGAGGTCGCCCAGCACATCGGTGACGGCATGGTCCGTGCCATCTCCATGAAGCCCACCGACGGCCTGGTGCGAGGCGGCCAGGTCACCGACACCGGCGAGTCGATCACTGTCCCCGTGGGTGACGCGACGCTGGGCAAGGTGTTCAACACCACCGGTGACGTGCTCAACCTCGAGGAGGGCGAGACCTTCGAGCCCGCCGAGCGTTGGGGCATCCACCGCAAGGCGCCCGCCTTCGACCAGCTGGAGTCCAAGACCCAGATGTTCGAGACCGGCATCAAGGTCATCGACCTGCTCACCCCCTACGTCCAGGGCGGCAAGATCGGGCTGTTCGGTGGCGCCGGCGTCGGCAAGACCGTGCTCATCCAGGAGATGATCGCCCGCGTCGCGAAGGACCACGGTGGTGTGTCGGTGTTCGCCGGTGTCGGCGAGCGCACCCGCGAGGGCAACGACCTCATCGTCGAGATGGAGGAGGCCGGCGTCCTCGGCCAGACCGCCCTCGTCTTCGGCCAGATGGACGAGCCGCCGGGCACCCGCCTGCGCGTCGCCCTGTCGGCCCTGACGATGGCGGAGTACTTCCGCGACGTGAAGAAGCAGGACGTGCTGCTCTTCATCGACAACATCTTCCGCTTCACCCAGGCCGGGTCCGAGGTCTCCACGCTGCTCGGTCGCATGCCGTCCGCCGTGGGCTACCAGCCCAACCTGGCCGACGAGATGGGTCAGCTGCAGGAGCGCATCACCTCGACGCGTGGTCACTCGATCACCTCGCTGCAGGCGATCTACGTCCCCGCCGACGACTACACCGACCCGGCACCGGCCACGACGTTCGCGCACCTCGACGCGACCACCGAGCTGTCCCGTGAGATCGCCTCGCTCGGCATCTACCCGGCCGTGGACCCGCTGACCTCGACCTCGCGCATCCTGGACCCGCAGTACATCGGCGAGGACCACTACCGCTGCGCCGTGCGGGTCAAGCAGATCCTGCAGCGCAACAAGGAGCTCCAGGACATCATCGCGATCCTCGGTGTCGACGAGCTCTCCGAGGAGGACAAGATCATCGTCTCGCGGGCGCGCCGCATCCAGCGGTTCCTGTCGCAGAACACCTACGTCGCCAAGCAGTTCACCGGCATCGAGGGCTCGACCGTGCCGGTCGCCGACACGATCGAGGCGTTCAACAAGATCGCCGACGGCGAGTACGACCACGTGGCCGAGCAGGCCTTCTTCATGTGCGGCGGTCTGGACGACGTCGAGCAGAAGTGGGCCGAGATCCAGAAGAGCCTCTGATGGCTGGCCTCTCCACCGACAAGGTCCTCCAGGTCGAGCTGGTCGCTGCCGACCGGCTCGTCTGGTCGGGCCAGGCCACGATGGTCATCGCCCGCACCACCGAGGGCGACGTCGGCATCCTGCCCAACCACGCGCCGCTGCTGTCCTCGATCATCGAGGGCGTCGTGGACGTGCAGACGGCGGAGGGGGAGACCTGGGTCGCAGCTGTCGACGCCGGCTTCATCTCGGTGGCCGACAACCGCGTCTCCATCCTCTCCGAGCGGGCCGAGATGTCGCACGAGATCGACCTCGAGAAGGCGCGCCAGGACCTCGAGCGGGCCAAGGAGGCCGGCGAGAACGACGACGCGGCCCAAGAGGCCGTACGTCGCGCCGAGGCACGGATCCGTGCCGTGGAGCGGGCCTCCTGACAGCTGTCCAGAAGCTGACGCTAGGGTGAGCGCACGAACCGGTCGGTTCGTGCGCTCACTGCGTGTGGAGGGTGTGGATGCCGGTCTGGGAATGGGCGCTCGACATCGTCGGGCTCTGCCTGCTCCTCGCCCTGCTCTACGGCATCGCCCTCATCGTGCGCCGGAGGCTCCTCGCCCGGCACGGCGGCACCTTCGAGCTCAGCTACCGGATGCGCACCGACCACCCCGGCAGGGGGTGGCTGCTCGGCATCGGCCGCTACTCCGGCCAGTCGCTGGAGTGGTTCCGCATCTTCTCGCTCTCGCCCCGCCCCAAGCGGGTGTGGGCGCGTGACCTGCTCGAGTACGCCGGTCGCCGCGCGCCCGCCGGCACCGAGGAGATGTCGCTCTACGACGGCCACGTCGTCGCTTCGTGCCACTACGGCGGCGAACCGCTGGAGATCGCGATGAGCGAGGCCTCGCTCACCGGCTTCCAGTCCTGGTTGGAGTCCGGCCCTCCGGGCACCGACTGGAACAGGCGCTAGCCCGACCTCCGGCCACGCGCCTCATGCCGGGCCGGTCGACCCGCCGGTGCGCAGCCGGACCGGCAGCACGACGTCCTCGACGTCCTCGCCCGCGATGCGTGCGAGGACGGCTCGCGCGGTCGCGCGGCCCTTGTCGGCCAGGGGCTGGACCACGGTGGTCAGCTCGACGTCGAGCCAGGGCAGGACCACGCCGTCGAACCCCGCGACACTGAGGTCGCCCGGGACGTCGAGCCCCCGGCGACGTGCCTCGACGACGACGCCGGCGGCCTGCACGTCGCTCTGGCAGACCACCGCCGTCGCGCTCGACCCGCCGTCCCACCACGAGCCCACCGTCTCCTGCGCCGCTGCGACGTCGCTCGCGCAGGCGCCGATCACCTCGACCTCGGGGAACACCTCGCGCAGTCCTGCCTCCCGCTCGCGCTGGGGGTGGGAGGCCTCCAGCGTGAGCGTCGCGACCCGGCGGTGGCCGAGGTCGTGCAGGTGCCGGCCCAGCGCCGCCGCCCCCGCCCGGTGGTCGATGTCGATGAAGGTGGTGCCCGGCCACGCCGGTCCCTCCACGACGACCAGCGGCACGTCCCTCGCGACCAGGTCGGCGTACGCCCCCCAGGTCTCCCGGCCGCAGATGTCGTAGATCACCGCGTCCAGCGGCAGGCCGACCTCGGCGTCGTCCGGCATCAGCAGCAGGCCGAGACCGGCGGCGTCCAGCACCTCGGAGACGGCGTCGAGCATCGCGAGCGCCGCCGGGTCACGGAACGCCGTGCTCAGCCGTCCGACGGCGATGCCGACCACGCCGCTGCGCCCGCGGCGCAGGTTGCGTGCCAAGGGGTTGGGGCCGGTCCAGCCGAGGGAGGCCGCGGCCGCGAGCACCCGCTCCCGGGTGGCCGCGGAGACGGGCTTGGTGCCGGAGAAGGCGTGCGACGCGGTGGACAGGGAGACCCCTGCCTCCGTGGCGACGTCGGCCAGGGTGGGGGCGCGGGTTGGACCGGACACGAGATCGGACGATAGCATCGAAACGTTTCGATCGAAACGTTTCGCCCCCGCGTCGCCCAGGAGCTGTCCCGTGCCCACCCTGACCGCCGCCCGCAACGCCGTCGGGCTCACCTTCTTCCTCAACGGTCTGGTCTTCGCCAGCTGGGTGTCACGCATCCCCGAGGTCCGGTCGAGCTTCGAGCTCACCAACGGCCAGCTCGGCCTCGTGCTCCTCGCGATCGCGCTCGGCTCGGTGCTGGCCCTGCCGACGACAGGAGCGGCGATCAACGCCCTGGGCACGGTCCGCATCGTCCGCCTGGGCGCGGCCGCCGCGACCCTCGGCATGCTGGCAGCGGCGCTCGGCCTGGGCCACGTCCTGCCCCTGACCGTGGTGGGACTCTTCGTCTACGGCCTGGGCATCGGCGTCTGGGACGTGGCGATGAACGTGGAGGGCGCCGAGGTCGAGCGCGGCCTGCGCCGCACGATCATGCCGCGCTTCCACGCCGGCTTCAGTGGCGGAACCGTGGTCGGTGCCCTCGCGGGGGCGCTGCTCATCGAGCTCGGCGTCCCCGCGGTGGCGCACCTCGCCGGCGTCGTGCTGCTCGCGATCGTGCTCGTGTGGCGTACGTCCCCGAGCTTCCTGCCGGTCGTGGAGAGGCACGAGCAGACCACCGTGTCCGCTGCGCGTGCGTGGCTCGAGCCGCGCACGCTGCTCATCGGGGTCATGGTGCTGGCGCTGGCGATGACCGAGGGCACGGCCAACGACTGGCTCGCCGTGGCGCTGGTCGACGGCCACGACGTCTCGCACGCCGTGGGCGTCGCCGGGTTCGCGGTGTTCGTGCTCGCCATGACGGCCGGACGGTTCGCCGGGACAGGCCTCATCGACCGCTTCGGACGGGTGGCCGTCCTCTGGAGCACGATGGCGGTGGCCGGCGCCGGCGTGCTGCTCATCGTGTTCGCCGAGCATCCGGCGCTCGTCGTGACCGGCATCGTCCTCTGGGGCGTCGGGGCTTCGCTGGGCTTCCCGGTCGGGATGAGCGCGGCTGCCGACGACCCGGCCCGGGCGGCCTCGCGGGTGAGCGTGGTCTCCACGATCGGGTACGCGGCCTTCCTCGCCGGGCCTCCGTTCCTCGGGTTCGTCGGTGACGAGGTCGGCACCCTCAAGGCGCTGCTGGTCGTCGCCGTCCTGCTGATGCCGGCGGCGCTCGTCGTCCCGGCGGCACGCGAGCGTCGCGAGAGCGCGGTCGGGGCCGGCAGGTCCTGACGCGTGCGGCGGCGTCTCAGTCGTCGAAGAGGCCGCGGATGTCCGCGGCCGTGATCCCCGTCGTCGACGCGCCGCCACCGTCGATCACCTTGGCGAAGAGCTCGGCCTTGCGCGCCTTGAGGGCCATCACCTTCTCCTCGATGGTGTCGGTCGCGACGAGTCGGTAGACGTGGACGTGCTGCGACTGCCCGATCCGGTGGGCGCGGTCCACGGCCTGCGCCTCGGCGGCAGGGTTCCACCAGGGGTCGAGCAGGAAGACGTAGTCGGCCTCGGTGAGCGTCAGGCCGGTGCCACCGGCCTTGAGGCTGATCAGGAACACAGGAGCCTCCCCGGCGCGGAAGGCGTCGATCACGGCCTCGCGGTCGCGGGTCGTGCCGTCGAGGTAGACGGTGGCGACGCCCTCCTCGGTCAGCCGGTCGCGCACCCGGCGCAGGAACGTCGTGAACGTGCTGAACACCAGGGACCGGTGGCCCTCGGCGGTGATCTCGACCAGGTGCTCGCTCAGCAGGTCGGTCTTGGCCGAGCCGACGTGCTCGTGGGTGGCGTCGACCAGCGCCGGGTCGAGGGCCAGCTGCCGCAGCCGGGTGAGCGCAGAGAAGATGGCGACCCGGTTGCGTTCGAAGTCCTCCACGAGGCCGAGGATCTTCTGGCGCTCCTTGGCCAGGTGGGTGTCGTAGATCCTGCGGTGCCGCGGCCCCAGGTCGACGTCGAGGACCTGCTCCTGCTTGGGCGGCAGCTCGGTCGCGACCAGGTCCTTGGTGCGTCGCAGCACGAAGGGCCGGATGCGGGTGCGGAAGCGCCGCAGAGCCGCCTCGTCGCCGTCCTTCTCCACCGGCCCCACGACCACCTCGCGGAAGCGGCGGGCGGTGGGGTAGAGGCCAGGGGCGGCGAGCGAGAGGAGTGCCCACAGCTCCAGCAGCCGGTTCTCGAAGGGCGTGCCGGTGACGGCGAGGCGGAAGTCGGCGTCGATCGCCCGCGCGGCGGCGTAGGTCTTGCCCTGGTGGTTCTTGACCTGCTGCGCCTCGTCGAGCACGAGGCCGCCCCACTGGCGGGCGGCGAACTGCTCCCGCTCGAGGCGGAGCACGGCGTAGGTGGTGACCACGACGTCGCTGGCGGCGGCGAGGGCCGCGACGTCGTCGCTGCGGCGGCGTACGACCCCGACGCGCAGCCCCGGCGCGTGCGTGGCCGCCTGCTGCCGCCACGCGGAGACCACGCTGGTGGGGGCGACGACGAGGAATGGTGCGGCACCCTGCGCGGACCTGGTGTGCTGGACGAGGGCGAGCACCTGGAGCGTCTTGCCCAGGCCCATGTCGTCGGCCAGGATCCCGCCGAGGCCGTGCTCGTGGAGGAAGGCCAGCCACCAGAAGCCCTCGAGCTGGTAGGGGCGCAGCGTCGTGGTCAGGCCGGCCGGGACGCCGGGGCGGGGCATCTCGTCGAGGTCGCGCAGGGCAGTCGCGCGCTCCACCCACGTCGCGGCCCGCGCGTCCACGGCGCCGATCTCCGCGAGCTCCGCCCAGGCTCCGAGGTCGCCGCTGCCGACGCTCAGCCGCCCCGGCTCGGACTCGCGCAGCTGCGCCGCGAGCGCCACCGCCTCGTGGAGCCGGGAGAACTCCGGGCGGTCGAGGGAGACGTAGGTGCCGCTCGGCAGGACGAGGAAATCCTCGTCGCGCGTCACCGCAGCCAGCACGTCGGGCAACGGCACCTGCTCCCCGTCGATGCTGACCAGCACCTCGAGGTCGAGCCAGTCGGTGTGGTCGGGCTGTGCCTCGGCCAGGACGAAGGAGATCTCGGGCGCCGCGGTCGACTCCCGGAAGTCGGGTGGACCGACCTCCTCGACCTCGAGGTCGGGGAGCATGCGCAGGTGGGGCAGGTCGTGCAGGGCGAGGGCGAGGGCGTCCCCACCCGAGGCCGTCGCGGTGCCGAGGAGCCCGTCCGGCACGTCGGCGAGGATCGACCGCTCGGCCTCCGGGTCGCGTGCGCCGCCGAGCGCGTCCGGGCTCGACAGCGGCGAGCGCCGGTCGCCGTAGACCCAGGACCAGTCGAGGTCGGCCTGCGTCGAGGACTGCCAGGTCACCGTCAGCGCGAGCCGTGGTCGCGGGGCGGCCGGGACCTCCACGGATCCGTCGGACGACTCGACCCGGAGCCCCCGGACCACGGGCGCGAGCGCCTCGAGGAAGTCTGCCCGCTCGTCGGGTGCGGCGACGACCGGACGCCCCAGCACGAGGTCCATCACGGAGTCCTGGCAGGGCTCGGACAGGGCGGCGAGGACGACGTCGTCGCCGTCGACGAGCGCCACCGAGGTGGCCGGCCGGCCTATCGGCACGACCTCGCCCGCCCGCCAGCGCCGGTCGTCGGTCCGGACCGACACCTCCAGAGTGGGCCTTCCGTCGACCTCCGTGAGATCGGCGACGACCGCCGCCGGCTCCGCGGCGACCGTCACCGAGGACAGGCCGGCGCCGGCGACGAGGGTGACGCCCCGGGCGAGCGCCTCGCGCAGCACGGGCACGAGCCGGTCGCCGTAGTCGTCGAGCAGGGGGGCCGCGCCGGCCACGAGGTAGGAGTGCCGCGACACGAGGCCGCGGTGCAGCGCCTGCAGGGCGTCGACCTGCGCAGGGACGTAGCGCGACCTCGCGACGGGACCGGCGAGGTCGCTCCACTCGGCTCCGCTGCGTGCCCAGCCGCGGCGGGCTCCGGGGCGTACGGGTCGCATCGACAGCTCGCCGGCCGTGCTGCGCGACCAGCGCGACGGGGGCCGGCGGGCGACCTCGAGGCCGAGCCCCTGGCCGCTGAGGGTCGACCTCGCCCGCGCCTCGAGCTCGTCGGTGAGCCGCGCGAGCTGGCGTCGCCACGGCGGTTCGGCCCGCGCGCCGTCCGGGGCGGGTCCGGGTGCGGCCTCGAGGAACCGCGCGGGCGCGCGGAGGCGCAGCGCGACCGCCGCCCCGTGCTTGCACATCCGTCCCACGGGGCACGAGCACGAGCTGAAGACCCAGTCGGCGGCGGCGTCGACCTCGGCGTGGAGCTGCACGCGGTAGGGGTGCGGGGCGGTGCCCCACACGGACGCGGTCGCCGTCAGGCTGCTGTCGGTCTCGTGGACGACCTCGAGGTCCTCGACCGCGTCGGCGTAACCCCGGGCGCGGCCCAGCGCGCCGAGGTCGAAGAACCCGGCGAGGTAGGAGTCGGTGAGCGCGTCGCGGATGTCCATGTCGCGCCCATCGTGTCACCGCCCGGCGACACCGGGCGGTCGCTCTCCACAGGCTCCGGTCCGGGTGGAGGGGGGAGGGTCAGCGCTCCCCGCCCGGCACCCACAGGACGTCGCCGTTCTCGCGGTTGGCGTGGCGGGCGAGGATGAACAGCAGGTCGGAGAGCCGGTTGAGGTAGGTGATGGCGAGGACGTTCATGGTGTCCTCGTGCTCCGCCCACGCGGCCCAGCCGGCGCGCTCGGCCCGGCGTACGACCGTGCGCGCGACGTGCAGGTGCGCGGCGCCGAGCGTGCCGCCGTTGAGGATGAACGAGCGGAGCGCCGGGAGCTCCTCGTTGTAGTGGTCGCACCACGCCTCGAGGCGGTCGACGTAGTCCTGCTCGACCCGCAGCGGGGGGTACTTCGGGTCCTCCACGACGGGCGTGGAGAAGTCGGCGCCGACGTCGAAGAGGTCGTTCTGCACACGGGTGAGCACGGCGACCACGTCGTCGGCGAGGTCGCCCTGGGCGAGGGCGACGCCGATGTGGGCGTTGCCCTCGTCGACGCAGGCGTACGCCTCGAGGCGCAGGTCGGTCTTCGACGTCTCGCTCATGTCGCCGAGCCGGGTGCGCCCGGCGTCGCCGGTGCGGGTGTAGATGCGCGTCAGGTTGACCATGTGCGGAGCCTATCGGCGGGCCCCTCGGGGCCGGCCTCGCGGTGACTCGCCGAAAAAGGTGAAGCATGGATGCAACCGGGAGGGGTACAACTACGTCAGTAGGAGTGACAGCAGTCACAGCATGGCGTCGGGGGACGCCGGTCAGGAGCACCGGATGGACATCGTCTCGCAGGGTCACACGCTCGTACTGCACGGCGACTTCGACGTGCGCAGCACGTGGGAGGTGCGCAACGCCATCTACGAGCGCATCGACACCTTCGACGACGACGTGGTCATCGACATGACCGACGTGTCCACGATCGACCTGACCGCCCTCCGCCTGCTGGCGGTCGCCACGCGGCACGCCTGGCTCTCCGGTCACCACCTCACCGTGCGCAACCCCGGGCCGGCGGTCCGCCGGATGGCGCACCTGGCCCGGCTGGCCCACGCCATCGAGGTCGAGCGGGTCGCCGCCACCGCCTGAGGCATCCGTCACACCTCCAGCCCGGTGACTCCCGGGTAACCGTCGCCCTACCCTGTCGGCTATGACGGACTCTGGCCACACGGACCGCCCCGCGAAGGACCGGCCCTGGGTGATGCGCACCTACGCCGGCCACTCCACGGCCGAGGCGTCCAACGCGCTCTACCGCACGAACCTGGCCAAGGGGCAGACCGGCCTCAGCGTCGCGTTCGACCTGCCCACGCAGACCGGCTACGACCCCGACAGCCCGCTCAGCCGCGGCGAGGTCGGCAAGGTCGGCGTACCGGTCCCGCACCTGGGCGAGATGCGCAAGCTCTTCACCGGGATCCCGCTGACCGAGATGAACACCTCGATGACCATCAACGCGGTCGCGATGTGGATGCTCGCGATGTACCAGGTGGTCGCCGAGGAGCAGAACCCCGACCTGTCGCCGGAGGAGGTCGCCGCCCAGCTGGCCGGCACCACCCAGAACGACATCATCAAGGAGTACCTCTCCCGCGGGACGTACGCCTTCCCGCCCGAGGCGTCGATGCGGCTGACCGCCGACATGATCGCCTACACGGTCCACCAGATCCCGAAGTGGAACCCGATCAACATCTGCAGCTACCACCTGCAGGAGGCCGGTGCCACGCCCACGCAGGAGCTCGCCTACGCCCTGAGCACCGCGATCGCGGTCCTCGACGAGGTGAAGGCCTCCGGCCAGGTCTCCGACGACGACTTCGAGAAGGTCGTCGGCCGGATCTCGTTCTTCGTCAACGCCGGCGTCCGCTTCGTCGAGGAGACCTGCAAGATGCGGGCCTTCGTCCAGCTCTGGGACGAGATCACCCGCGAGCGCTACGGCGTCGAGGACCCCAAGATGCGCCGCTTCCGCTACGGCGTGCAGGTCAACTCGCTCGGCCTCACCGAGGCCCAGCCGGAGAACAACGTCCAGCGCATCGTGCTGGAGATGCTCGGCGTCACGCTGTCCAAGAACGCCCGCGCCCGCGCGCTCCAGCTCCCGGCGTGGAACGAGGCGCTCGGCCTGCCCCGCCCGTGGGACCAGCAGTGGTCGCTGCGACTGCAGCAGGTACTGGCCTTCGAGTCCGACCTGCTGGAGTACGACGACATCTTCGACGGCTCGCACGTGATCGCGGCCAAGGTAGCCGAGCTGGTCGAGGGGGCGAAGGCCGAGATCGACCGCGTGCAGGAGATGGGCGGCGCGATCGCGGCCGTCGACTACATGAAGTCCGAGCTGGTCTCCTCCCACGCCGCCCGCCGCGCCCGGATCGAGTCGGGCGAGGAGGTCATCGTCGGCGTCAACAAGTTCGAGTCGACCGAGCCGTCGCCGCTGACGGCCGACCTCGACGGCGCGATCATGGCCGCCGACCCCGAGGCCGAGAAGACCGCCCGGGCCAGCGTCGAGGCGTGGAAGTCGGAGCGCGACGAGGCCGAGGTCGCGGAGGCGCTCGACGCGCTCGCCGCCGCCGCCCGTACGGACGCGAACCTGATGGCGCCGACCCTGGCCGCCGTCCGCGCGGGCGCGACGACGGGGGAGTGGGCCGCCACCCTGCGCGACGTCTTCGGCGAGTACCGCGGCCCGACCGGGGTCACCGGCGCGGCAGTCGCCGAGGCGGGCGCCGAGCTGGCGGCCGTACGCGAGCGGGTCCGCGCCACGGGTGAGGAGCTCGGCGGCCGGCTGCGGCTGCTGGTCGGCAAGCCGGGGCTCGACGGGCACTCCAACGGCGCCGAGCAGGTCGCCGTGCGCGCCCGCGACGCCGGCTTCGAGGTCGTCTACCAGGGCATCCGGCTCACCCCGCAGCAGATCGTCGCCGCCGCGGTGGCCGAGGACGTGCACTGCATCGGCCTGTCGATCCTGTCGGGCTCGCACATGGAGCTCGTGCCCGACGTCCTCGACGGCCTGCGCGAGGCCGGCCTGGCCGACACCCCGGTGATCGTCGGCGGGATCATCCCCGACTCCGACGGCCGCCGCCTGCGCGAGCTCGGCGTGGCAGCCGTCTACACGCCCAAGGACTACGGCCTGACCGAGATCATGGGCGGCATCGTCGACGTGATCCGCGAGGCCAACGGCCTCGACTGACGCCTATACCGACGCCTCGACCGGGGGGCCACCGAAGTCGCGACGGGCCGGTCGCCCGGGCGATCCGCCGCGGACTGGCACACTCCCTCCATGACCTCCTCCGAGCGTCGCGTGATCGTCGTCGGGGCCGGCGTCGTGGGCCTGACCTGCGCCGTACGCCTGCTCGAGGCCGGCCACCGCGTGAACGTCGTGGCGCGGGACCTGCCGCTCGAGACCACGTCCGCCGTGGCGGCTGCCCTCTGGTACCCCTACCGCGCGCTGCCGCAGGAGCGGGTGACCGCGTGGGCGGCGACGACGTACGGCGTCCTCGAGGACCTGTCCGCCGACGCGCGCACCGGCGTACGGATGCTCACCGGCACCGAGGTGCTGCGCGAGCACCAGCCCGAGCCGTGGTGGCGCAGCGCGGTGCCGGCGCTGGACCGGGAGACGGCGCTGCCGCCCGGGTACGCCGACGGCTGGACGTTCGTCGCACCGGTCGTCGACATGCCGGTCCACCTCCGGTGGCTGACCGCCAGGATCGAGGAGCTCGGCGGCACCCTGACCCGGATGAACCTGTCCGCGCTGCCGGGCGACGGGAGCCTCGTCGTCAACGCCACCGGGCTCGGCGCCCGGCACTTCGGCGCCGACCCCTCCGTGCACCCCGTGCGGGGACAGGTGGTCGTCGTCGAGCAGGTCGGCCTCGACCGGTGGACGCTCGACGGCGCGGGGCTCACCTACGTGGTGCCGCGCACGCACGAGATCGTCGTCGGTGGGACCGACGTGGTGGGGGAGTGGAGCCGTACGCCCGACCCGGCCGTCGCGGAGCAGGTGCTGCACCGGGCGGCCGCGCTCGTCCCGGCGCTGGAGGGCGCCCGGGTGCTGCGCCACAAGGTCGGGCTCCGGCCGGCGCGGCCCGAGGTCCGCGTGGAGCGGGTCGAGGACGTGGTCCACTGCTACGGCCACGGTGGCGCCGGGGTCACCCTGTCGTGGGGCTGCGCCGACGACGTGGTGGGGTTGGCGGGTGACTGACCTCCAGTGCGCCGCCCGGGTGTTCGTGGCCCGGCACGGCGAGGCCCTCTACGAGTCCGAGCTGCTGAGCGACTCGGGCGGCTGGTTGAGCCCCCTGGGCCGCCGGCAGTCGAGGGACCTGGGCGCCCGCCTCGCGACCGAGCGCATCGCGGCCGTGTGGTGCAGCTCGATGGCGCGCGCCGTGCAGACCGCGGAGCTCGCCGCAGGGGTGCTCGGGGTCGACGTCGTCGTGCGGGACGGGCTGCGCGAGTTCGGCGTCGGTGACCACGCGGGTGGGACGTACGACTCCGACCCGTTCCGCGACACGTTCGCGGCCTGGCTGGCGGGCGACCTCGACACCCGTGTCCCGGGGGCCGAGAGCGGTGCGGAGGTGGTCGGCCGGTTCTCCGACGTCCTGGCCGAGATCGCGGACACCCATCGTGGGGAGGCCGTGCTGGTGGTCAGCCACGGCGGCGCGATCTCCCTCGCGGCGCCGGCGCTGGCGACCAACCTGGCACCCGCCCACGGCTGGGACCGGCCGCTCGCGAACTGTGACGTGGTCGCGCTCGAGGCCGACGCCGACGGGTGGATCGCACGGTCGTGGGCCGGGACCGCCATCCCCTGAGACAAATAGGTAAGCCTTGCCTAATGTGCTGTAGCGTGTGGGCGTGGGTTCCAAGAGCGCTTCGAAGAAGGCGGGCAAGGCCAAGGTCGCCAAGCTGCCCAAGAAGAAGTGCTGCGTCTCCACCACCAAGTGCAACCGCTGCCCGCTGCGGATGCTCAAGGAGGGCACGCTGCCCCCGGGCTACACGGTGAAGAAGCGCAAGCTGGTCAAGGTCGACGTCACGGTCAAGGGCGGCAAGCCCGGCAAGGCCGGCAAGGCCGACAAGAAGGGCTCGAAGAGGGCCGCCTGAGCCCCGCCCCGGGTTCACGACCAGCGCTGGATGCCGAGGACGATCGCGGCGACGAGCACCATGGCCAGCACCGCCAGCCCCATGCGTACGGCCATGCCCTTGATCCACAGCGACATCAGCGTCTCGGTGCCACCCCGGCGGTTCAGGGGCACGACGTCCACCACCGCGGTGCGGTTGATCGGCCCGTAGACGTGGGGGTAGGTGTCCGAGCCGACGGGGTCGACGCGGACCTCCGACTCGAGGCGCGCCGGATCGATCGTCAGCAGCACCAGGTCTTCGCCGAGCCCGCGGTAGTAGCGGTCGAAGACCCCCTGCACCTGGTCGCGACGGCTGGCGTGGATGAACCCCTCCTCCGCGAGGCTGCGGCCGACCGTCGAGGTCGTGTAGGTGCCCGTCGCCAGCGTCGTGCGCCAGTCGGCCGCGGTGGCGATGTGGAAGATGCGCTCGGGCAGCTCCGGGTGGGCGTCGGTCACCGTGGGAGGGTAGCGACAGCTGGGGGCATGGTGGCCCGCACGCGCCTCAGAAGAGCCGGTGCTCCGGGTCGTCCATCCCGCGCAGCGCGTCGTAGTCGACGAGGGCGCAGGTGATGCCGCGGTCGGTCGCGAGCACGCGGGCCTGGGGCTTGATCTCCTGCGCGGCGTAGATGCCGCGGACCGGGCCCTTGCTGGTGAGCATGGGGTCGCGGTTGAGGAGGTCGAGGTAGCGGGTGAGCTGCTCGACCCCGTCGATCTCTCCGCGGCGCTTGATCTCGACCGCGACGGAGAGCCCGTCGGCGTCGCGGCACATCAGGTCGACCGGCCCGATGGCGGTCATGAACTCGCGGCGCACGAGGGTGAGCCCCTCGGCGAGGGTCGCGGGGTGCTCGGCGAGGAGCTCCTGGAGGTGCTTCTCGACGCCGTCCTTCTGCAGCCCGGGGTCGACGCCGAGGTCGTGGGAGGAGTCGTGCAGCACCTCGTCGATGAGGATGCGCAGGGTGTCGTCGGTCTTGGTCGCGCTCACCAGCCACTCGGGACGCCCGTCCTCGGACGTCCCCTCGCGCACGGTGCACGGCGGCGACATCCAGTTGAGCGGCTTGTATGAGCCGCCGTCGGAGTGGATCAGCACCGAGCCGTCCGACTTCAGCATCAGGACGCGGGTGGCGAGCGGCAGGTGGGCCGAGAGCCGTCCGGCGTAGTCCACCTGGCAGCGTGCGACGACGATCCTCACGACGGGCGAATCTACAGTGACCCCGTGACCGACCACGCAGTACGTCCCCCGCGCCAGCGAGACCTCGCGCACCTCGACCTCGCCGACCACCCCGGCACGCCGGGGTTCGTCATGGTCGCGGGTGACCCGCCGGTCGGCCACGCGCGGGTGGAGCTGCTCGACGGGCACGCCCACCTCGGGGACCTCGTCGTCGGGGTCGACCTGCACGGCAGCACCCGCCGCGCGCTGGTGGAGGCTGTCTGCGAGCGCCTGTCCGCGCGCGGGCACGGGCAGCTCACCGCCCATCCCTACGCGGGTCCGGAGGCATCGACCCTCGCCGGGCTCGGCTTCACCGAGGTCCCGGCGGACGAGCCGCTGCCGGGACCCCTGGCGTCGCGCGGCGAGGAGCCCGGCCGCGTGCTGGTGCGGCGGGTGCTGCGCTCGCACCGCACCGTCGCGGAGCTCGCGGCGCTGCTGCCCGAGCTCGACGCCTCCCCGCGCGAGGTCGGGACGCTGCGCGCGGTCGTACGCCGCCCGGCCCCGGGTGAGCGCGAAGTGCTCGAGGTCGGCCACCTCGACGTGACCGAGGGCCTCGTCGGGGACACGTGGGCAGCGCGGCGGAGCAGGCGTACGCCGGACGGATCGCCGCACCCCGACATGCAGCTGAACCTGATGAACCACCGCCTGATCGAGTTCCTCGCGCAGGACCCGGCACGCGAGCCGCTCGCCGGCGACCAAATGTTCCTCGACCTCGACCTGTCCCACGAGCACCTGCCGGAGTGGAGCGAGCTGCACATCGGCGGTCCCGAGGGCGCGGTGATCGTGGTGACCGACCAGCCCCACAACGGGTGCGGCAAGTTCATCGCGCGCTTCGGCAAGGACGCGATGGCCTTCGTCAACGGCCCGGAGGGCAAGCCCCGGCGGTTGCGCGGGTTGTGCGCCAAGGTGGTCCGCCCGGGACCGGTCCGGCCCGGTGACGAGGTCCGGGTCGTACGGCCCCCGGCCGCTCCGGTGGAGTGACGCTTCCCACATCCGTGATGCGGGGGCGGCATGGGAGCATGCGTCCATGACTGAGACGGCTACCCGTGAGTTCTCCACCGTCGGCGTGATCGGCCTCGGCACCATGGGTGCCGGCATCGCCGAGGTCTTCGCCCGCAACGGCTTCACCGTCGTGGGTGTCGAGCAGAACGACGTGGGCCTCGAGCGCGGCCGCCAGCACCTCGAGCACTCGACGGGCCGCGCGGTGAAGCGCGAGAAGCTCACGCAGGAGCAGGCCGACGAGCTGCTCGGCCGGATCACCCTCACCACCGACATGCAGGACCTGGCCGGCGCGGACCTCGTCGTCGAGGCGGTCGTGGAGTCCCTCGAGGTCAAGAAGTCGATCTTCCGGGCGCTGGACGACATCGTCCGCCCCGACGCGGTGCTCGCCACGAACACCTCCTCGCTGAGCGTCACCGAGATCTCGACGGCGAACGCCAAGCCCGGTCGCGTCGTCGGCGTCCACTTCTTCAACCCGGCGCCGGTGCAGAACCTCGTGGAGATCATCCGCACCGTCGTGACCGAGCCCGACGTGCTCGCCGACGTGCAGGAGCTGCTGCGCAGCCTCGGCAAGAACCCGGTCGTGTGCGGCGACAAGGCCGGCTTCATCGCCAACACGCTGCTCTTCGGCTACCTCAACCACGCGGTCGCGATGTACGAGGGCAAGTACGCCTCGCGCGAGGACATCGACGCCGCGATGCGCTTCGGCTGCGGCTATCCCATGGGGCCGCTGGCACTGCTCGACCTGATCGGCCTCGACACCGCCTACGAGATCCTCGACACGATGTACAAGCAGGGCCGCGACCGCCTGCACGCGCCGGCGCCGATCCTCAAGCAGTACGTCACCGCGGGGTTGCTCGGCCGCAAGTCGGGCCGCGGGTTCTACACCTACGAGGCTCCCGACAGCCCCGTCGTCGTCGCGGACGCGCACACGCCGAGCGCGGACGACAAGCCGCGGCTGCACCACGACATCAAGCTGGTCGGCGTGGTCGGCACGGGCACGATGGCCTCGGGCATCGTCGAGGTCTTCGCCAAGGCGGGCTACGACGTGCTGTTCACCGGGCGCGGCCAGGACAAGGTCGACGGTGTGGTCGCGACCATCACCAAGAACTTCGACAAGCAGATCCAGCGCGGTCGGGCGACCGAGGAGCAGAAGTCCGAGGTGCTGGGCCGGGTGCGCGGCACCACGTCGCTCGACGACCTGAAGGACGTCGACATCGTGGTCGAGGCGATCGCCGAGGACCTCGCGATCAAGACCACGCTCTTCGAGAACCTCGACGAGATCTGCAAGCCGGGGGCGATCCTGGCCACCACGACGTCGTCGCTGCCGATCATCTCGATGGCCAGGGTGACCAAGCGTCCCCAGGACGTCATCGGCATGCACTTCTTCAACCCGGCCGCGATCATGAAGCTCGTCGAGGTCGTCTCGACGGTCGCCACCGACGAGGCCGTCACCGAGACCGTGCTGGCGCTGTGCGACCGGGTCGGCAAGGTGGCGGTGAAGTGCGGTGACCGCTCCGGCTTCATCGTCAACGCGCTGCTGTTCCCCTACCTCAACGACGCGGTCAAGATGCTCGAGGCGCACTACGCCACCGCCGACGACATCGACACCGCGATGAAGCAGGGCTGTGCGCTGCCGATGGGCCCGTTCGAGCTGCTCGACGTCGTCGGCAACGACGTGTCGCTGGCCATCCAGAAGGAGCTCTACCTCGAGTTCCGCGAGCCCGGCTTCGCCCCGGCACCGCTGCTGGAGCACCTGGTGACCGCTGGCTACCTCGGCCGCAAGACCGGTCGCGGCTTCCGGGACTACAGCGCCCGCTGACCGTCGTCCTCCCGGCGGAGCCACCCCTCACCCCTGCCTGCGTCATACGAACCGGGACGGATGGGTGCGGGTTCGTATGACGCTGCTGGCGCGTCCGGGCCTGCGTCATGCACAACCGGACCGATACGTGCGGGTTCGCGTGACGCTGGCGCCCCGGGAGAGGCGTACGGCGCGCGCGGGCCGGCGTCGCCGACCCGGGCGCGCGGACCTCGTTCCTCGGTCGGCGCTGGTCAGTCGAGGCAGAACTCGTTGCCCTCGGGGTCGGTCATCCAGATGTGACCGGCGGTCATGGGCGGGGCCGGCTCGTGGCGCTCGACCCGGGTCGCACCGAGGGCGACGAGGCGTACGGCCTCTGCCTCGAGCGCGGCCATCCGCTCGTCACCCTCGAGGCCCGGGGCGGCGCGGAGGTCGAGGTGCACCCGGTTCTTCGCGGTCTTGCCCTCGGGGACCCGCTGGAAGAACAGGCGCGGGCCGACGTCGTCGGGGTCCTGCGCGGCTGACGCCGAGCTCCACTCCGACTCCGGCACGCCCACCTCGGCGAGGAAGGTGTGCCACGCCTCGAACGGGTCCTGTCCCGGTCTGAGCTCGCGCCCCGGTGGGCCCGGGATCACGTAACCCATCGCGTCGGCCCAGAAGCGGGAGAGTGCCTCGGGGTCGTGGGCGTCGAAGGTGACCTGGATCGTCCGACTCATGGAGCCCATCGTGCCCCTTCCCACCGACAGCGTCGCTACTCGCCGGTTGGCGACTTGGGTGGGCTGGAGGGCGTCGGAACCTCCCCCGAGTCGCCAACTGACGAGTTGGCCCGCCAACCGGTGAGTTGGCACGTCGGCGTCGGCCCGGGGACCCACCGGCCGGGCCGCGGCCTCAGCGGTTGTCGACGACCAGCGCGGCCAGCCGGGCGCGGGTGTTGATGTCGAGCTTGCGGTAGATGTGGGTGAGGTGGGCGTCCACGGTGCGCGGCGAGACGAACAGCTCCTCGGCGATCTGCCGGCTGGTGAGCCCGTGGGCCACCCGGTCCGCGACCTGCCGCTCCGCCGCGGTGAGGGCGTCGAGCACCGAGGGCTGCGCCGACGTGGGCCGGGTGAAGACGGCCGTCACGAGCGTGACGGCGTCGGCGGACAGCTCGTCCCCGTCGATCCACCCCTCCGGCGGCCGGCTCGCGGGGACGATGTCGAAGTCGGCGGAGTAGCCCCAGCGCACGGCCAGCCGGGGCGTACGGAGGGCGAAGGCGGCGGCGGCGAGCGACCTTGCCTCCGACATCTCGCGGGCGCGCGCCACCGCGGCGAGGCCGTCGAGGACGTCGGCGGCGCGGAGCGGGAGCCGCATCGAGCGGCAGTGCTCGAGGGCGGTGAGGTAGGTCGTCGTGGCCTGGTCGAGGTCGCCGAGGTCCACCAGCGCCCGTCCGAGCAGCAGCCGCGCGTCCACGCCGTCGCGGCCGAGCCTCGCGGAGTCGGCGAGCGCCACCACGTCGGCGGCCAGGCCGGCCGCCTTGCGGGACTCGCCGCGCACCAGCAGGTCGCGACCGTCCTGGGCGAGCACGGGGAGGCGTACGGCCCACGGCAGGGTCTCCCGCACGACCTCGGTCGGCTCCCACGTCGGGTCGAGGCCACGCAGGAGCGTCTCGGCGAGCAGGCCGACGCGGTCCTCGGCCAGCTCGCGCGCCTCCAGGACCACGGCCCGCGTGCCGGCGACCGCCTCGGCGATGCGGCCCTGCTCGAGCGCGATCCGCGCGAGGACGGTCCGGAGCGAGAGGTCGATCCAGCGCTCGTCACCGGTGGTGCGGGCAGGCATGGCGTCGCTGGCGGCCTGCGTCGCCTCGGCGAAGCGACCCTGCGAGGCGTACACGTCGGCGAGCGTGCGCGTGGCCTGCCGGCTGATCGAACCCTGTGGGTCGAGGCTGAGCGCGCGCTTGGCCTCCGCCTCCGCACTGGCGAGGTCACCCGCGTCGAGGTGCATCTCGGCACGGATCGAGGCGGTCTTGGCGAGCTGCTCCTCGGGGCGCGGCGCCGATGAGGCGTGCTGGTCGGCGCGGTCGAGCAGCCACAACCCCTCGTAGGTGCCACGCATCTCCGACGCTGCGATCCCGGCGCGTCGTGCGATCTGGGCGCCGAGGGTCGGTGGTCCGTCGCCGAAGGCGAGCGCACCCTCGAGGATCTCGACGGCCTCACGCGTGCGCATCGAGGTGTAGAGGGAGGAGAAGATGCGGTTGGCGACCGAGTAGCCCTCCGCCCGCGTCGCGGGGTCCGCGCACGCGGTCAGCACCGCGTGCCGCATCGCCGGCAGGTCGCGCAGCCACTCGGCGTCGGCGGCGCCGTAGTTGTCGTGGGCCGGGGCGTGGGCCTGTGCCCACGCCAGCAGGCCCGCGGCGACGGCCTCGTGGTCCTCCGGCGCGGCCAGGGCGCGCGCCCGGCCGCGGATGGGGGAGAGCATGTCGAACTGGCCCTGGACGTCCACCTCGAGCAGGCTGCGGCGCACGAGGTTGCCGGCGATCTCCGCGGCCTCGGGCACACCGACGTCCAGCACCCGGGCGAGCACGCCGAGGCCGACGCGGAAGTCCAGGAGCCCGATGCGGCGCAGGGCGGTCGCGCTCGCGTCGTCGAGCAGGTCGTGCGCGGAGTCGACGGCCTGGTCGAGGCTGACCGTGGACATCGCGTTGGCGAGCCCGACCAGGGCGGACTGCACCGCGACCTGCTCGATCAGCAGCGGCAGGCCACCGGTCGCGCCGAGCAGGCGGCGTACCTCGTGAGCCTGTGCGGCCAGGTCGACCTGCTGGCCGCCCGCGGCACGGATGCGGCGCAGGAACAGCTCGACGGCCGGGCCCTCCAGCGGCGCCCGATGGGCGGGCACGGGGAGCGGGCCGACCCGCACGACCGACTCGAGCGGCTCGCCGGCCGTGGTCAGTGCGGTGACCACCACGCGGGCGTCGGTGGTGCTCTCCAGCATCGCCTGGAGCACCGGTCCGGCCGCCGTGGCGTCGAGGTCGAGGCCGTCGAGGACCAGCAGGCACGAGCGGCCGTCGACCGCACGGCCGAGGGCGCCGACGAGGGAGTCGCCGGGAGCCGTCTCGGACTCGAGGCTCTCCAGCGCGGCGACGAGCAGGTCGTCGAGGCTGCGCAGGTTGCGGGCGTCGACCCACGCGAGGGTCGGTCCGTCGAGGGCCCCGTCGGTCGTCTCGGCTGCGACGTGGCGCACCAGCAGGGTCTTGCCGCTGCCGGGCGGGCCGACCACGCTCACCCAGCGGGACTCGCCGAGCACCTCGTGCAGCGCTCGCCGCACGTCGTCACGACCGAGACAGGGGGACAGCACGCAGCGAATCTATCGCTCCCGCGCCCGAGAGATAGGTAGGACTACGGATGCTGGGCAGCACCGTCTCGCGGGATCCTTCTCGTACGCCGGGGCGACGGGACTGCACGAGGGGATGGTCTCGCAGCCGACCGGCCGCCTGTCGGAGCAGGCCGCACATCGTCGGGGGTCGATGGGCGGCCTGCTCTCGCAGGTTCGGAGCCGCTGTCCGCGGCCCTTCCGTCTTGCCGCCGCTGCGTACTCTGGCTCCATGGAACTCGTCCTCGTGCTGGTCGTCCTCGGCGGGCTGACGGCGGTCGCGATAGCCGCCGGGAAGTCGGGCAAGAAGCGCGAGCTCGCCCGCGTCGAGGCCGAGGTCGCCCCGGTGAAGAAGCTCGCCGAGGAGGACGTCACCGCCCTCGGCGTCGAGCTGCAGGACCTCGACATCGAGCTGGCCGGCGAGCCCCTCGACGCCGGCGCCAACGCCGACTACCAGCGGGCTCTCGACTCCTACGAGTCGGCCAAGACCGCGGCTGCGGCGCTGAAGCGCCCGGAGGAGGTCAGGCACGTCACCGAGATCCTCGAGGACGGCCGTTACGCGATGGCATGCGTACGCGCCCGGGTGGCGGGCGAGCTCCTGCCGCAGCGACGCCCGCCGTGCTTCTTCGACCCGCGCCACGGCCTGTCGGTCGCCGACGTGCCGTGGACGCCGCCGGGCGGTGCTCCGCGCGACGTGCCCGCGTGCGCGCTCGACGTGGAGCGGGTGCGGGCCGGTGCCGAGCCCGACATCCGCAAGGTCATGGTGGGCTCGCGGCGGGTGCCCTACTGGCAGGGCGGCCGCGCCTACCAGCCCTACGCCCAGGGCTACTTCGGTGGCTTCGGTCCGATGGACTGGATGTTCATGGGCATGCTCTTCGGTGGTGGCTTCGACGGCATCGGCGAGGGGATCGGGGCGATCGGCGAGGGCATCGGTGACATGTTCGGCGGTATCGGCGACGGCATCGGCGACCTGTTCGACGGCTTCGACTTCTGAGCGTCGTCGGGCCCCGCGCGCGCCGCCCGGTCGTGCTGCGGCAGGATGACGACGTGAGCCTGCACCGCACCGAGCTCGGCGAGTCCGGGCAGCGCGTCGTCTTCTGCCACGGACTCTTCGGCCAGGGCAAGAACTGGACGCAGGCCGGCAAGGCGCTCAGCGCCGACCACCGCGTGCTGCTCCTCGACATGCCCAACCACGGCCGCTCACCGTGGACCGAGACCTTCGACTACCTCGAGCTGGCCGACCTGGTCGCCGCCGAGCTGGGCGACGAGCCGGTCGCCCTTGTCGGGCACTCGATGGGCGGCAAGATCGCGATGTGCCTGGCCCTGCGGCACCCCGAGCTCGTCGAGCGGCTGGCCGTCGTCGACGTGGCGCCCGTGACCTACGAGAGCGGGCGGGAGTTCGTCGGCTACATCGACACGATGCGGTCGCTCGACCTCGCCAACCTGGAGCGACGCGACCAGGCGGAGGCAGCGCTGCGCGACGCGGTGCCGAACCGGGTGGTGCGCAGCTTCCTGCTGCAGAACCTGCGGCGCGGGGACGACGGCTGGCACTGGCAGCTCAACCTCGACCTGCTCGGCGAGCACATGGCCGAGCTGGTGGGCTGGCCCGGCGACGAGCTCGGCGACGCGACCTACGACGGCCCGGTGCTCTGGGTCGGCGGTGCCCGGTCGGACTACATCTCCGACGAGCACGCGGCCGAGATGGACCGCAGGTTCCCGCGCAACCGGCGGGTCCTGATCAAGGACGCCGGGCACTGGGTGCACTCGGAGCAGCCGGAGGTCTTCCTCGAGGTGATGCGGCGCTTCCTCGCCTGACCGCCTGGCGACCTGGCCGACCTGGGCGGCCCGGGCGAACCGGCCGGCGCAGCTCAGGCCCGCTGGCGGGCCCGGTAGGCGGCGACGGCCTCGCGGTTGCCGCAGGTGGTCGAGCAGTAGCGTCGCGAGCGGTTGCGGGACAGGTCGAGCACCACGTCGTCGCAGTCGTCGGCCGCGCAGCGTGCCAGTCGCGACATCTCGTCGGCGCGGATGACGTCGACCATCGCCATCGCCGTCTCGACCACGACGCGCTCGTCGAGCGGACGGTCGGGGTCGACGGCGTGCAGGTGCCAGTCCCACTGGTCGTGGCGCTGGAGCTGGGGGAGCGCCTGGGCCTGCGCCAGCATCGCGTTGACCAGCCCGGCCGCCTCGTCACGGTCGGCGAGCAGCAGCGCCTTCAGCGACGGGCGCAGCCGGCGTACGGCCTCGAGCTCCTGCGGCGTCGCGTCGTGGCGACCGGTGTAGGACCAGGAGGTGAGGAAGGCTGACAGGTCGTCGACGGATCCGAGCGGGTCGCCGGGCTCGTCGGTGGAGTTGACGAGGGCGACCGCAGCCTGGAGCGCCGCGTCCGTGTCATCCGTGAAAAGCATGTTGACACATTACATCAGCCCCGCTTACGGTCATGACCGTGACGGCTTTGACTCATGACACCCGATCCTCGCGGACGGCCGCGGGGCTGGTGCTCGCGGTGGCGTCGGCGACCTCGTTCGGACTGTCCGGCGCCCTCGCCCGCGGCCTGCTCGACACGGGATGGAGCGCCGGCGCGGCAGTGACCGTACGGGTGCTCCTCGCCGCAGCGGTCCTCGTCGTGCCCGGCGCGCTGGCGCTGCGCGGTCGCTGGCACCTCCTGCGCGACAACGCGGGCCTCGTCACCGTCTACGGCATCGCTGCCGTCGCGGGGGCGCAGCTGTGCTACTTCTACGCGGTCACCTACATGCAGGTCAGCGTCGCGCTGCTGCTCGAGTACACCGCTCCCGTCGCCGTGGTCGTCTGGCTGTGGCTGCGGCACGGCCACCGCCCGTCACGGCTCACCGTGCTGGGCGGGCTGATCGCCCTGGGCGGCCTCGTGCTCGTGCTCGACGTCGTCTCGGGAGCCGAGCTCAGCACGCCCGGCGTGCTGTGGGCGCTCGGCGCGATGGTGGGCGCCGCCACCTACTTCGTGATCTCCGCCGACGAGGGCAACGGCCTGCCGGGCATCAGCCTCGCCGCAGGCGGCCTGGTGGTGGGAGGCACCGTCCTGGTGGTGGCCGGTGGCACGGGCCTGCTGCCCTTCGACTGGTCCACCGACGACGCCGTCTACGACGGGTTCGCGGTGCCCTGGTGGGTCGCCGTGGTCGCGCTCGGACTCGTCACCGCGGCCCTCGCCTATGTCACCGGCATCGCGGCCGGCCGTCGGCTCGGCAGCCGGCTGGCGTCGTTCGTCGCCCTCGGTGAGGTGCTCGCCGCCGTGCTGTGGACGTGGGCGCTCCTCGGGGAGCTGCCGCGCCCGGTCCAGCTCGCTGGCGGCCTGCTCGTGCTCGCGGGCGTCGTCGTGGTCAAGCTGGGTGAGGGCCGTGTGCCGCTCGTGGTGGAGCCCCTGCCCGAGCCGGAGCCCGACGCGGAGTCGCTCAGCGGGCGTCCTGCCGCTTGAGGAACACCTCGCGGTGCAGCAGCAGCAGGGCTGCTGCGACCGGCACGGCGAGCAGGGCACCGATGATGCCCAGCAGCGAGCCGCCGACGAGCGCGGCGACCACGGTGACCGACCCCGGGATGTCCACCGACTTCTTCATGATGCGCGGGTAGATGAGGTAGGACTCCAGCTGCTGGTAGGCGACGTAGTAGACCAGCGCCACCAACGCGACCGTCGGCGAGACCGTGAGGCCGAGGAGCGTCATCAGCGCCCCGGAGATGAACGCACCCACGACCGGGATCAGCGAGAACAGGCCGACGACGAAGGCGAGGGCGAAGGCGTAGTCGCCGAGCCCGACGATGAACGAGAACGCCAGCGTGCTCAGTCCCGCGAACAGGGCGACGACGAACGCACCCGCGACGTAGGCGCCCGTCGAGCGGATGATCTTGTCGCCGAGCTCGCTGACCCGGGGCCGCTTCGAGGCGGGGGCGAGGGAGTAGGCGGCGTGCTTGATGCTCGGCAGCGAGGCGAGGAAGTAGATCATCAGCACGACCACGATCAGGCTGTTGGCCAGGGCGGAGAGCACCCGGAGGCCGACACCGAGCGCCCCGCCGAAGACCCGCTGGCCGAAGTCGCCGTTCTGGATGTAGTCGCGGGCCTTCGCGATGACGTCGTACTTGGCGTCGAGCCTCTGCACCTGCGAGTTGCTCTGGAGGTCGTCGAGCCAGCCCGGGGCGTTGCGGGTGATGGCGGTGATCTGCTCGCTGATCACCGGGGCGATGGCGACGACGAAGAGCGCGAGCACCCCGATCACGACGACGAGGACCAGGAGGACGGCGAGCCCGCGGCGCATGCCGCGGCGCATGAAGGACTCCACGACCGGGTTGAGGCCGATCGCGAGGAACATCGACATCACCAGCAGGATCAGCACCGAGGAGATGCTCAGCAGCTGCTGGCTCAGGAAGATCGCGATGAGGGCGCCCAGGGCGCCGAAGAACCCGATGTTGAAGGGGGAGTGGCGCAGCAGCAGGGGGGCGGGGGCTGACGCGGCCGGGACGTACGGCGCGGGTGTGGCCTCGTCGACCACGAGGTCGGTGGCGTCGTCGATCCGCTCGGCGATGTCGGCGGCCGAGCGCGCGGACTCCTCCGCGGAGTCGGCCGCGGCCTCGGCGCGGTCGGCGTCGCCGTTGACCTGCTCGACGACCTCCTCGAGCGCCTGGGGGAGCTCGGCGGGGGAGTCGGCGGCCTGGCGCAGCGCCGCGGTCGCGTCCGGGGGACCGGTGTCACCGGAACCGGCGTCACCGGGGGCAAGGACCCCGCGGAGCCGGTCGCGCCAGCTCAGGACTCGTCCTCGTCGAAACCGGCGACGACGTCGCGCAGTGCGCCGAGCTGGGCGGTGATGGCGTCGCGGCGCCGGGCGGCGCGGTCGACCTCGGCCTGGATGTTGGCGAGCTCGCGCTCGGCCTCGGCGACGCGGGTCGCGCCGATCGAGTCCGCCTGGGTGCGCGCCGACGCGACGATCTGCTCGGCCTCGCGACGGGCCCGGGCGAGCAGGCCCTCGGACTCCGACTGCGCCTGCTGGCGGTGGGTGTTGGCCTGGGTGGTCGCCTCGCGTGCCCGCTGCTCGGCGGCGGTGGCACGGGCCTCGGCCTCCGCGACGAGCCGCTGGGTCTCCGCGGTGGCGTTGCTGTGGTGCTCGGCGGCCTCGCGGGTCAGGCGCTCCTTCTCCACCGCGAGCGTGCGCCTGGCCTCCTGCACCTCGCGGTCGGCGGCAGCGCGGGCCTGCTCGGCCTCGCGGGTCGCCGTCACGCGCATCTCGTTGGTCTCCTGCTGCGCGGCCAGGCGGATCTGGTCGGACTCGCGACGCGCGGCGGCGAGCAGGTCCTCGGCCTCGGCCTTGGCCAGGCTGCGCTCGGTCTCGGCGTCGGCGGTCATCCGCGCGCGCATCTCGTCCAGCTCCTTGAGCTGCACCATCCGCATGTCGTCGGCCTCGCGGGCGGCGTCGGCGCGGATGCTGTGGGCGTCGCGCTCGGCCTGGGCGCGGATCTCGTCGGCCTCCCGTCGCGCGGCGGTGCGCACGTCGGCGGCCTCGTCCTCGGCCAGCTTGAGCATCGACGTCGCGCGACCGCCCAGCCCGGCGTACGTCGGGTTGGCGTTCTCGGCGGCCTCGGCACGCAGCCGCTCGAGCTCGTCCTCCAGCTCGATGACGCGCTGCTCGCTGCTGGCGAGGCTGCTGGCCAGGCCGGACTTCTCGGACTGGAGCTGCCCGACCCGCTGGTCGACGGCGGCCTTGTCGTAGCCGCCGCGACGCACGACCGGCAGTGGGGCCGCCGCAGGAGCGGAGGGCGTCACGGGCGGGGTGGCGGGGCTCGAAGCAGGCGCGGCCGGGCGCTGGGCGACCGGGCTCGGCGTCGGGGCCGGGCGCTGTGCCGGCGGCGGGATGACCGGCGCCTTCACGGTCGGCTCGGGCTCCGCGGCCGCCGGCTTCTGGGCCACCGGCTTCTGGGCCGCCGCCTTGTCGCCGGCGGGGCGTGGTTCGTCCTTCGGGGTCACGGGCAGCACCTGCGTCTCCTCCGCGGCGTTGTCGGCGCTCTTCGCGCCGTCGCCGGACTCCGGCTCGTCGAAGATGGACAGGCCCTGGTCGGAAGCCATGCTGCGGCACCCACTCTCACGTCGTACGGACTGCGTCGGTGCCAGTCTGTCCGATGCCGAGCAATTGACACACCCCGGCTCGCGGACGACTCCCGTCGGAGTCGCGCGAACCGGGGTGTGAAAGATCTCAGGCCCTGGTGGAACCTCGCTCAGACGCCGCGGAACCGGTTGATGGCGTCCTCGTGCTGGGCGCGCATCTCGTGGTCGAGGACGCCGAGGCCCTCCTCGGGGGCCAGGCACAGGACGCCGACCTTGCCCTGGTGGGCGTTGTGGTGGACGTCGAGCGAGGCCTGGCCGACCTCCTCGAGGGTGTAGGTCCTCGACAGGGTGGGGTGGATCTTGCCCTTGGCGATGAGGCGGTTGGCCTCCCACGACTCGCGGTAGTTGGCGAAGTGGCTGGAGATGATGCGCTTGAGGTTCATCCACAGGTAGCGGTTGTCGTACTCGTGCATGTAGCCCGAGGTCGACGCGCAGGTGGTGATGGTCCCGCCCTTGCGGGTGACGAACACCGAGGCGCCGAAGGTCTCACGGCCGGGGTGCTCGAAGACGATGTCGATGTCCTCGCCGCCCGTGAGCTCGCGGATGCGGGCGCCGAAGCGCTTCCACTCCTTGGGGTCCTGCTGGGTGCCCTCGTCGTTCCAGAACTTGTAGCCCTCCTCGGAGCGGTTGATGATCAGCTCCGCTCCCATGCTGCGCGCGATCGCGGCCTTCTCCTCGTTGGAGACCACGCACACCGGGGTCGCGCCGCCGTTGAGGGCGTACTGCGTCGCGAAGCCGCCCAGGCCGCCCGAGGCGCCCCAGATGAGGACGTTGTCGCCCTGCTTCATGTCGCCGCCGTTCTTGGAGACGAGCTGGCGGTAGGCCGTGCAGTTGACGAGCCCGGGGGAGGCGGCCTCCTCCCAGGTGAGGTGCTCGGGCTTGGGCATCAGCTGGTTGGCCTTGACCATCGCGACGTCGGCCAGGCCGCCGAAGTTGGTCTCGAAGCCCCAGATCCGCTGCTCGGTGTCGAGCATCGTGTCGTTGTGGCCGTCGGGACCCTCGAGCTCGACCGAGAGGCAGTGGGCCACGACGCGGTCGCCGGGCTTCCAGTTGGTGACGCCGGGGCCGGTCTTGAGCACCACGCCGGACAGGTCGGAGCCGACGACGTGGTAGGGCAGGTCGTGGCGCTTGGTGAGCTCGGAGTTGCGGCCGTAGCGCTCGAGGAAGCCGAAGGTGGAGACCGGCTCGAAGATCGAGGTCCACACCGTGTTGTAGTTGATCGCGCTGGCCATGACGGCGACGAACGCCTCGCCGGGGCCGAGCTCGGGGAGGGCGACCTCGTCGACGTGGAGGGACTTGCGGGGGTCCTTGTCCTTCGAGGCCAACCCCTCGAACATGTCCACCTCGTCCTTCTTGACGAAGGCCGCGCGGTAGGACTCGGGGAGCTCGAGGCTGGCGAAGTCCTCCGAGGTGGCGCTGCCGGACTGGATCGCTTCGAGGATGTTCTGCACGTGCTGGCTCCTGGGGCATCGGGGGCGTCGGGGCTCGGGTGCGTGAAAGGTACCGACGGGTATATGCCGTGTCACCCGAGTGTGACCTATGCCGCGCCCCCATGGTCCGTACGGGCTCGTTGGATCGATCCAGCCGGTCCGGAGCGGGTGCTGCTGGGGTGGCGAGGGGGTCAGTCGCGGTCGCGGAAGGCGGCCACGAGCTGGCCCTCGGCGGCGGCCAGGTAGGCGTCGAGCCGGTCCGCGGCTCCCTGCCGGTCTCCCGAGGTGAGCAGTCCCGCGATGGCGGCGTTCTCCTCCAGGTAGGGCCGGTGGAACCGCTCGGGTGCGCCCATCTGGTGGAAGAACAGGCGCATCTCGGCGAGGAGCAGGTCCATCTGGGCGTCGAGGCGCGGGCTGCCCGCCAACGAGACGACGGCGCGGTGGAAGTGCTGGTTGGCCGACGCGACCCCGTCCCAGTCGCCGCGCTCGCCCGCCTCGCGACCCTCGGTCACGGCCGCGGCCACGGCCGCGATGCGCTCGGGGGTGTGGCCGGTGCCGCGTGCGAGGGCGGCGGGCTCGACGAGGCGCCGTACGCGGTAGACGTCCTCGACGTCCACGACCGCCGGCGTCGCGACGACGACGCCCCGGTTGGGCTCGCGCACCAGGATCCGCTCGGCGACCAGCTGGCTCAGGGCCTCGCGCAGGGTGTTGCGGGAGACGCCCAGGGCGCCGGCGAGGCGCTCCTCGGGGAGGCGGGTGCCCGAGCGGAGGTGGCCCTCCACGACCTGCTCGCGCACCACGCGGGCCGCGCGATCCGCGGAGGTGCTCATGACCGTACGCTCCGCCCGCCGCGCGGCGAGGACCTCGTCGAGCACGGCGTCGAGTGCGCTTCGTCCGTCACCCGTGGGGCTCGCGGGGTCAGTGGTGCCCATGTGCCGCAGCGTAGTAGATCCGTCCCGATGGGGGTATTGAAGAATTGTTCAACAATCCTTAGTGTCCCGGTATGACCCAGCACACACCAGCCGACACCCCCGCCGGAAGCCAGCCCGCCGGAAGCCAGCCCGCCGGGGCGTCCGGGTTCAGCCGTACGGCGGTGATGGGCGCCGTGTTCCTGATGGCCACGAGCGCCATCGGGCCCGGCTTCATCACCCAGACGGCGAACTTCACGATCACCCTGGGCGCAGCCTTCGCCTGCGCGATCGTCATCTCGATCGTGGTCGACATCGCGGTGCAGATGAACGTGTGGCGGGTCATCGGCGTCTCCGGCCTGCGGGCCCACCAGCTCGGCAACGCCGTGCTGCCGGGCGTCGGCTTCCTGCTCGCCGGGCTGGTGTTCCTCGGCGGCGTGGTCTTCAACATCGGCAACATCGCGGGCGCCGGTCTCGGCGTGAACGCCATGCTGGGCCTCGACCCCCGCATCGGCGGCGCGGCGTCGGCCGCCCTCGCGGTGGGCATCTTCCTGAGCCGCCGCGCCGGTGTCGCGCTGGACCGGATCGTGGTGCTCCTCGGCCTGCTGATGATCGTGGCGACCCTGGCGATCGCCGTGACCTCCTCGCCGCCGGTCGGCGAGGCGCTGGTGAGCGTCGTGCGCCCCGACACCTTCGACTTCGTGGCCACCACCACGATCATCGGCGGCACCGTCGGCGGCTACATCACCTACGCCGGCGCCCACCGCCTGCTCGACTCAGGGTTGACCGGGCCCGAGCACGTCGGCGACATCACCCGCAGCTCGGTCGTGTCCATCCTCGTGACCGGCCTGATGCGGATCCTGCTCTTCCTCGCGATCCTGGGCGTCGTCGCCGGCGGCGCCGTGCTCTCGCAGGACGCGGTCGGCGGGCCTGCAGGCGCCGCCTTCAGCGCCGCGGCGGGCGAGGCCGGCCTGCGCGTGTTCGGTGTCATCCTCTGGTCGGCCGCGCTCACGTCGGTCATCGGCGCGGCGTACACGTCCGTGTCGTTCGTGACCACGTCGGCGACGGCCGAGCGCACCCGCAGCCTGATCACGGTCGCCTTCATCGCCTTCTGCGCGGTGGTCTACCTGATCATCGAGCAGGCGCCCACCCAGCTGCTGATCTTCGCCGGAACCTTCAACGGGCTGATCCTCCCGATCGGTTTCGGGGTGCTGCTGTGGGTGGCGTGGCGCCGCCGCGACCTGCTCCACGGGTACCGCTACCCGGGGTGGCTCCTGGCCGTCGGCGCGATCGCCTGGCTCCTCACGCTCTACCTCGGCTACAACGCGCTCCTGCTGCTGGGTGACCTGTGAGCGCCCCGCGGATCGACCTCAACAGCGACGTCGGCGAGTCGTTCGGACGCTGGGAGCTCGGTGACGACGAGCGGGTGCTGCAGGTCGTCACCAGCGCCAACGTGGCCTGCGGGTTCCACGCCGGCGACGCCTCGACCCTGCGGCAGTGCTGCGAGACCGCGACGCGACACGGGGTGGTCGTCGGGGCTCAGGTGGGCTACCGGGACCTCGCCGGCTTCGGTCGACGGTTCGTCGACTACGACCCCGTCGAGCTCGCGGACGACGTGACCTACCAGATCGGTGCGCTCGAGGCGCTCGCCCGCGTGGCCGGTACCCGGGTCGCCTACGTCAAGCCGCACGGTGCGCTCTACAACGCGACCGTGCACCACGACGCGCAGGCGCGGGCGGTCGTCGCGGCGGTGCGGGCGTACGACCCGTCGCTGCCCGTCCTCGGGCTGCCCGGGTCCCGGCTGCTGGCGGCGGCGGAGGAGGCGGGCCTGCGCACGGTCCGCGAGGCGTTCGCCGACCGGGCCTACACCTCCGAGGGGACGCTCGTGCCGCGTACGGAGCCGTGGTCGGTGCTGTCCGACCCCGACGAGGTCGCGGCCCGGGTGGTGCGCCTGGTGACCGAGGGCACCCTCGTGGCGGCGGACGGCTCGGTCGTGCGGGTGGAGGCCGACTCGGTCTGCGTCCACGGCGACAGCCCCGGTGCCGTGGCGATGGCCGCGGCGGTCCGCGACGCGCTCGCCGCGCAGGGCGTCGAGCTGGGCGCGTTCGCATGACGACTCCGCGGGTCGAGCTGCTGCCCTACGGCGACCGGGCGGTGCTGGTCGAGCTCGGCTCGACGGCGGAGGCCGTGGCGTACGCGTCCGCGCTGCGCGCCAGCCGATCGGCGGCGGTCGGCGAGATCGTCCCCGCCGCGCGCACGGTCCTCGTGGTGGCGAGCGACGGCGTCGCGGTCGCGGACCTCCGGCAGGTGCTCGCGGACGTCTCACCGGAGCCGGACGCCGCGGCCCGGGACGACAGCCCGCTGGTGGAGGTCCCCGTCACCTACGACGGGGACGACCTCGCGGACGTCGCGGAGCTGACGGGCCTCTCGGTCGACGACGTCGTCGCCGCCCACACGGGCCAGACGTGGCGGGTCGCCTTCGGCGGCTTCGCCCCCGGGTTCGGCTACCTGCTCGGCGAGGACGAGCGCCTGCACGTGCCCCGGCGCGCGGAGGCCCGGACGCGCGTGCCGGCCGGAGCGGTCGGGCTGGCGGGGGAGTACTCCGGCATCTACCCGCGCCCCTCGCCCGGCGGCTGGCAGCTCATCGGGCGCACCGACGTCACCTTGTGGGACCTCGAGCGCGACCCGGCCGCCCTGCTCTCACCGGGCGTACGGGTCCGGTTCGTGCAGGTGACGTCGTGACCCGGGCGCTGCGCGTGCACGCGACCGGACCGCTGGCGCTGGTGCAGGACCTCGGTCGGCGCGGGCTGTCCGGCGTGGGGGTCGGCCGCTCGGGTGCGGCCGACCGGGGTGCCCTGCGGCAGGTCAACCGCGCACTGGCCAACTCCGACGACGCCGCGGCGGTCGAGGTCACCTACGGCGGCCTGGAGGTCGCGGTGCTCGACGAGGGCCTGTGGTGCTGCGTCACCGGTGCGCCCTGCCCGGTGCGCGTCGACGGACGCGACGTCGGCTCGCACGCGGTCTTCTTCGCCGAGCCGGGCGCCCGTGTCGTGCTGGACCGCCCGGCCGCCGGCCTGCGGTCCTACCTCGGCGTACGCGGTGGCGTGGCAGCCGAGCAGGTGCTCGGGTCCCGCGCCAGTGACGTGCTGTCCGGCCTCGGGCCGGCGGCGCTCTCGGCCGGCGACGTGCTGCCGGTCGGCACCCCGGGTGACCGGTTCCCCGAGGTCGACTCGGTCGCCGCGCCCGATCTCGCCGGCGAGGCGGTCCTGCGCGCCGTGCGCGGCCCGCGTGACGGGTGGGTCGACGACGTCGACGCGCTCGTGGCGAGCACGTGGGCGGTGACCGAGCGGAGCAACCGGGTCGGCATGCGCCTCGGCGGGCACGCCCTGCGTCCGGCCCGCCCCCAGGAGCTGCCCAGCGAGGGCGCCTGGCGGGGCGCCGTGCAGGTGCCGCCGAGCGGGGAGCCGGTGCTGTTCCTCGCCGACCACCCGGTGACCGGCGGCTATCCGGTGGTGGCGGTCGTCGTCGACGCCGACGTCGACCGCGCCGCACAGCTGCGCCCGGGGGACCCCGTGCGCTTCCGATGGATCGAGGCCCCATGACCGTCCACCCGACCGACGACCACGCCCCGGACCGTGCCGGGCTCGCGCCCCGCGCGGCCAGGCAGCTCTTCCGTGAGGGGCTGGTGACCCCGACGGCCGGATGGAGCCGCGGCTGGACCCAGGCCAACCTGATGGTGCTGCCGCGCGACCTGGCCCTCGACTTCCTGGTCTTCGCCCAGCGCAACCCCAAGCCGTGTCCCGTGCTCGACGTCCTCGAGGCGGGCGAGGTGTCCGGCCCCCTGCTCGACGGGGACGTCCGCACCGACCTGCCCGCCTACCGCGTCTACGTCGACGGCGAGCTCGCCGAGGAGACGACCGACGTCTCGGGGTGGTGGCGCGAGGACCTGGTGTCGTTCCTCGTCGGGTGCAGCTTCACCTTCGAGTCCGCACTGGTCGAGGGCGGGGTGCCGGTGCGGCACGTGGAGCAGGGCGTCAACGTCCCGATGTACATGACCAGCCGGCGGTGCCGACCGGCGGGGGCGATCTCCGGTCCTCTCGTGGTGTCGATGCGGCCGGTGCCGGCCGAGCAGGTCGCCGACGCCGTACGCATCACCTCGCGCTATCCCGCCGTGCACGGGGCGCCCGTGCACGTGGGCGACCCGGCGGCGCTCGGCATCGCCGACCTCTCCCGGCCCGACTTCGGCGACCCGGTCGACGTACGACCCGGCGAGGTGCCCGTCTTCTGGGCGTGCGGGGTGACCCCGCAGGCGGCGGTCATGGAGTCGCGCCCGCCGCTGGCCATCGCGCACGCGCCGGGCCACATGCTCGTCACCGACGCGCGCGACAGCGACTACCTCGTGCCGTGACCCGTCCGGCTCAACCGGCTCAATGGGTGGCTGCGGCGGGCTCGACGAGCTCCACCAGCACGCCGCCGGCGTCCTTGGGGTGGATGAAGTTGACCCGGCTGTCCGACGTGCCGCGCTTCGGGGCGTCGTAGAGCAGGCGCAGCCCGCGCTCGCGCAGGACGTCCGCGACGTGCTCCACGTCGTCGACGCGGAAGGCGAGCTGCTGGATGCCCTGGCCGTTGCGGTCGAGGAACTTCGCGATCGTGGACTCCGGGGTGAGGGGTGCCAGGAGCTGGATGCACGAGCCGGAGTCGCCGACCCCGACCATCGCCTCTCGCACGCCCTGCTCCTCGTTGACCTCCTCGTGGAGGACCTGCATGCCGTACGCGTCGCGGTAGAACGCCATCGCCTCGTCGAGGTCGGGCACGGCGATGCCGACGTGGTCGATGGCGGTGAACAGGTGCCGGACGTCGTCCGGGAGGTCGGGGGAGCTCATGGGCACATCGTGCACTCCGGCGCCGGGGGGCCGCGAGGGGGTGTGACGTGTGCCTCACGACGGCCGGGGCGCACACCCTGCCGGTGGAGGCGTCCGCATGGGTATCGTCCAAAGGAGCAGCACCCACACCCGCACGCCTGGAGGACTCTCATGACCGGTTCCGTCATCGTCGCAGGGGCTCGCACCCCGATCGGCCGCCTGCTCGGCGGCCTCAAGGACCAGTCGGCCGCCGACCTCGGCGGCGTCGCCATCAAGGGCGCCCTGGAGAAGGCCGGCGTGACCGGCGACCAGGTCGACTACGTGATCATGGGTCAGGTCATCCAGGCCGGCGCCGGCCAGATCACCGCCCG
Source organism: Nocardioides ganghwensis (assembly GCF_014779655.1). Taxonomy (GTDB): domain Bacteria; phylum Actinomycetota; class Actinomycetes; order Propionibacteriales; family Nocardioidaceae; genus Nocardioides; species Nocardioides ganghwensis. Next base: position 111,599 of record NZ_JACXYX010000007.1, on the reverse strand, counting down.
CCAGGCCGCGGTCAAGGGCGGCATCCCGATGAGCGTCCCCTCGATCACGATCAACAAGGTGTGCCTCTCGGGCATCAACGCGATCGCGATGGCCGACCAGCTGATCCGCGCGGGCGAGCACGAGGTCGTCGTCGCCGGCGGCATGGAGTCGATGACCCAGGCCCCCCACCTGCTCCCGAAGAGCCGCGAGGGCTTCAAGTACGGCGACACCTCGCTCGTCGACTCGATGGCCTACGACGCGCTCTACGACCAGTTCACCCACCAGGCGATGATCAACCTGACCGACGGCTGCAACGCCGCCGGCGCCAACCTCACCCGCGAGGAGCAGGACGCGTTCGCGGCGCAGTCGCACCAGCGTGCGGCGCTGGCCTGGAAGAACGGCGTCTTCGACGACGAGGTCGTCCCGGTGACCATCCCCAGCCGCAAGGGCGACATCACCGTCGCCGAGGACGAGGGCGTGCGCGGCGACACCACCGCCGAGTCCCTGTCCGGCCTGCGACCCGTGGCCAAGGACGGCAGCATCACCGCCGGGTCCGCCTCGCAGATCTCCGACGGGGCCTGCGCCGTGGTCGTGATGAGCAAGGCGAAGGCCGAGGAGCTCGGCCTGAGCTGGATCGCCGAGATCGGCGCCTCCGGCCAGGTCGCCGGCCCCGACTCCTCGCTGCAGCTCCAGCCCGCCAACGCGATCGCCAAGGCCGCGGAGAAGGAGGGCATCGCGATCTCCGACATCGACCTCTTCGAGCTCAACGAGGCCTTCGCCGCCGTGGGCATCGAGTCGGCCCGGCAGCTCGGCGTCAGCGAGGACAAGGTCAACGTCAACGGCGGGGCGATCGCGCTCGGCCACCCGGTCGGCATGTCCGGTGCCCGCATCGTGCTGCACCTCGCGCTGGAGCTCCAGCGGCGCGGCGGCGGCGTCGGCGCGGCCGCCCTGTGCGGCGGCGGAGGCCAGGGCGACGCCCTGATCATCCGCGTCCCCTCGGCGTGAGGATGGCGTGAGCCACGGCGCTGCGGGTGCGGCGAGGCGCGTGCGCGGGCGGGGTGCCGACGCGGTCCCCGACCTCGTCGCGCGCGCCCGTGAGGGCGACCCGGCGGCCGTGGCCCGGCTGATCACGCTCGTCGAGACCGCGTCGCCGCTCCTTCGGGAGGTGATGGCCGCCCTGCGGGGCACCGCCGGCCGCGCGCACGTGCTCGGCATCACCGGCGCCCCGGGCGTCGGCAAGTCGACGTCCACGAGCGCCCTCGTCACCGGCATGCGCCGCGCGGGCAAGCGTGTCGGCGTGCTGGCGATCGACCCGTCGTCCCCGTTCTCCGGAGGCGCGTTGCTCGGCGACCGCGTACGCATGGGCGACCACGCCCTCGACCGCGAGGTGTTCATCCGCTCCATGGGGGCCCGCGGGCACCTCGGGGGCCTGGCCTGGTCGACCCCGCACGCGGTGCGCGTGCTCGACGCCGCCGGCTGCGACGTGGTGATCGTGGAGACCGTCGGGGTGGGACAGAGCGAGGTTGAGGTCGCGGGCCTCGCCGACACGACGCTGGTGCTGCTCGCGCCCGGCATGGGCGACGGCATCCAGGCCGCCAAGGCCGGGATCCTGGAGATCGGCGACGTCTACGCCGTCAACAAGTCCGACCGCGAGGGTGCGGACCGGACCCGGCGTGAGCTGCGCACGATGCTCGGCATGGGGGAGCGCCGCGACGGGGCGTGGCGACCACCCGTTTTGCAGACCGTGGCCAGCGCGGGGGAGGGCATCGACCGCCTGCTGGAGGAGCTGGACAGGCACGCCGCGTGGCTCGAGGAGTCGGGCGAGCTCGCGCGCCGGCGTACGCTCCGCGCGCGCGGGGAGGTCGAGGCGGTCGCGCTCGCCGCCCTGCAGGAGCGGTGGGGGACCGCGGGCTCCGGCGTCGACCTCGACGCCCTCGCCGCGCGGGTGGCCAGCGGGGACGTGGACCCGTACGCCGCCGCCGACGAGCTGCTGGACGGGCTACCGGGTCGCGACTGAGAGCGCGGCGCGGATGTCCTCGGCGAGCCGGCGCGTCCACGCCTCGAGCACCTGGATGCTGACGCCCTGCGCGGTCACGGACAGCAGGTGCCCCCCGCCCGCGGGCACCGATGCGATCACGGTGTGCCGCAGGCCCAGGGTCAGCTCGACGGTCTCCACCGGCGCCGGACCGTCGGGCACCGTGTCGGGGATGCGTGCGCCGAAGACCGCCCGGTCCTGACGGGCGACGCGTGCCACGTCGGACCCGGCGAGGCCGTGCACCGCCACCGGGTCGCCGCCCGCGGTGGCGAGGAGCGCCGTCGAGGGACCGTCGATCGCGCCGAGGACCTCGACGAGGGAGGCCCACAGGTGGTGCACGGGCGAGTCGGTGGCCGGCGCGCGGCCGAGGAGCTGCTCGCGACGCCGCCGGGTGGCGCGTGCGGACCAGGATGCGCCACTCCGGGTGGAGGGCGGGGAGATGAGTTCGGCGGTCAAGGGGACGTCCTTCCTGGCGACGAGGGAGCGACCGACCCGAGACGGCGCCGAGACCCTGTGGATCTCTCGTTGATTCCGTGTAGGGGAAATGTAACTGGACCAGACCGGCCTGCACGGCATTTCGTCGAACTCGCGGAAATGCGGCCTCGAACCGAGGCTCAGCTGATGCGCAGGGTCTGCCCCGTGATGCGCGCGGCGGCACTGCTCGCCAGGAACAGGGTCGCGTCGGCCACGGCGTCGCCCACGCGTGTCTGGGCGGTGCGCACCAGCGTGCCGCCCGCGACCCGGCTGCCGCCGGACGGGGGCGAGTCCGGGGCGTACTGGCGCGGCAGGACGGACCGCTGGGCATGCAGCACGGAGTTGACCCGCACGCCCAGGCCGGCCCAGTTGTCGCCCGCCCGTGCGGTCGACTCGACGAGCTCGCGCTGCGCGGCCTCGGGCGTCGTCGCGAGCTGGAGCCACGACGTCACCGCCCCGGTGTTGACCACGCACCCACCGCCCAGGGCGGGGCTCTGGCCGAGCTTGAGGCGCAGGCGGGTGGTCAGGAAGGTCGGGCCGAGCAGGCCGGAGCGCGTCGCCTCGGCGACGAAGGCCTGCTCACCGGGCGGCAGGCCGTAGGGGAGGTTGCACGACGCGGCGAGCACGAGGACGTCGATGTGGTTGATCGTGCCGACCAGGTGGTCGATCGACTCCTGGCGCGCCAGGTTGACCGACTCGTAGTCGAAGGCCGAGAGGTCGCTGTCGTAGAGCGAGCGCAGCATCATCGTGCCCGTCACCGTCACGGAGGCACCGCAGGCGGCGAAGGAGGAGGCGATGGTGTGGCCCTCACCGCGAGTGCCACCGATGACCAGGACCTGGTAGCCGGTGAAGTCGTACGACCCCGATGTCGTCATGCCCTGGCGTCCCTCCCGTCGAGCTCCGCGGCATTTTCTACCACGCGGTAGACCTGCGGTGACAGGCGAGGCGGTGCCCAGTTCGGACACACTTCGCGGCGCCCGGTCCCATGCTCACCCGACACCCCTCCCGCCTCACGGCCCGAGGTCGAGCCGCCACGACCGCACGGCGGCGAAGGTCCACAGCTTGTTGAGCACGAACGACGCCGGGGTCACCAGCGCGATCACGACCAGCTGCGACCAGAACAGGCGGTTGCGCAGGCCGGAGGAGTCGTCGAACACCTCGCTCGGCAGGCTGACGGGCGAGTGCGGGTGCATGAGCATGGTGAGGAGCGCGAGGCCGATCACCTGCACGCCGAGGCCCACCGCGAGGAACGGCCAGTACTCGCGCGCCCAGGACGCCGCCCCGCTGCTCCGGAAGGTCCACGTGCGGTTGAGCTGGAAGTTGGTCAGGTTCGCGACGAGGAACGCCGCAGTGGAGTAGACGTGGTACCAGCGCAGGTTGTAGTCGGTGCCGCCGAGCGCGGCGACGGCGTCGTCGAAGTGCGGGCCGAGCCGCTGCAGGAGCACCAGGGTGAGCAGGTTGACCGCCACTCCCGACGCGCCGACGGCGCCGAAGCGCACGAGCAGGGCGACGTTGCGCCGGTGGCGCGGCGACAGCACGGCACCCCGGGATCCCATGGCCGCGAGGCTACCGACCCGGGAGCCGTCCCGTGGCGCGGCTCCCTAGGATTGAGCCATGACGCAGCAGCCCTTCAGCCGCCCAGGTGCCATCGACCTCTCCGGGCTGGGGAAGCCCGCGCCGCACGCGGGAGCCCCGAGCGGCCGGCCCGCTGCCCCGGCGGGCGGCGGGGCCTCCTACAGCGTGACGGTGGACGAGCAGGGCTTCCAGGCCCTGCTGGAGCAGTCGATGACGGCACCGGTGCTCCTGGTGTTCTACTCGCGCACCCGGATGCCGGAGAGCGGGCAGCTCGCCGACGACCTCGCCACGGTGGTGGAGGAGCACGAGGGCCGTTACCTCCTCGGCCTCGTCGACATCGACGCCGCACCCCAGATCGCGCAGGCGATGCAGATCCCGTCGATCCCGCTCGTGGTCGCCGTCGTCGACGGTCGTCCGATGCCGCTGCTGCAGGACCCGCTCCCGATCGACGAGCTGCGCACCGCACTGACCCAGGTCGGCCAGCAGCTCACCGCGCAGGGCGTGACCGGCCGCCACCAGCCGCGCGCGAGCGGGGCGCCCGCTGCCGACGGCGAGGAGGAGGTCGTCGACCCGCGCTACGCACCCGCGCAGGACGCGCTCGCCGCGGGGGACATCGAGGGCGCCGTCGCCGAGTACCAGAAGCTGGTCGACGCCAACCCGGCCGACGTCGAGGCCGCCGGCGGCCTGGCGATCGCCAAGGTCATGCAGCGCACGCAGGGCGTCGACCTCGGCGCGGCCCGCGCGGCCGCCGCCGAGAACCCCGACGACGTGGACGCCCAGACGATGGTCGCCGACCTCGACATGCTCGGCGGGCACGTCGAGGACGCCTTCACCCGCCTGATCAACCTCGTGGCCCGCACGAGCGACAAGGACCGCGAGAAGGCGCGCGACCACCTGCTCGGCCTGTTCGCCGCCGTCGGCAACGACGATCCGCGCGTGCTCGCCGGGCGTCGCGACCTGGCGTCCGCCCTGTTCTGATCAGCGCTTCTCCAGCACCGACCGTCCGGCCTCGAGCCGGGCGACCGGCACCCGGAAGGGCGAGCAGGAGACGTAGTCCAGGCCGACGCGGTCGAAGAAGTGGACCGACAGCGGGTCGCCGCCGTGCTCGCCGCAGACACCGACCTTGAGGTCGGGCTTGGTCTCGCGTCCCTTGGTGGTGCCCATCTCGACCATGCCGCCGACGCCGAGCTGGTCGAGCGACTCGAACGGTGACACGTCGAAGATGCCGTGCTGGAAGTAGGTCGCGAAGAACGAGGACTCGACGTCGTCGCGCGAGAAGCCCCACGCCATCTGGGTGAGGTCGTTGGTGCCGAAGGAGAAGAAGTCGGCGGCCGTGGCGATCCGGTCGGCGAGGAAGGCAGCGCGCGGCAGCTCGATCATCGTGCCGATCGAGATGTCCAGCCTGACGCCGCGCGACTCCTGCACCTGGGCGATCTCGCGCTCGAGCTGCGTCCGGACGATCTGCAGCTCGCGCACGCTCGCGACCAGCGGGACCATGATCTCGGCCTGCGGCCGCCCGTGGACCGCCAGGCGGTCCGCGGCAGCCTCGGCGATCGCCCGCGCCTGCATGCGGAACAGCCCGGGGATCTGGATGCCGAGGCGGACGCCGCGCAGGCCGAGCATCGGGTTCTGCTCGTGGAGCCGGCGTACGTGGGTGAGCAGTGTCGCCGCGCGCTCGTCGACCTGACCGCGCTCCTCGGCGAGGGCTGCCTCGACGCTGAGGTCGGTGAGGTCCGGGAGGAACTCGTGGAGCGGCGGGTCGAGCAGCCGGATCGTCACCGGCAGGCCGTCCATCGCCTCGAGGATCTCGGTGAAGTCCTGCCGCTGGAGCGGCAGCAGCGCGGCCAGCGCCTCGTCCTGGCCGGCCTCGTCCTCGGCGACGATGAGCTTCTCGACGAGCTCGCGCCGCTCGCCGAGGAACATGTGCTCGGTGCGGCACAGGCCGATGCCCTGGGCGCCGAAGCGGCGGGCGCGCGCGGCGTCCTCCGGGGTGTCGGCGTTGGTGCGCACCCGCAGCCGGCGGGCGCCGTCGGCGTGGGCCATGATCCGTGCGACCGCGTGGGCGAGGTCGTCGTCGAGCTTCTCGCCCTCGAAGTGGCGCACCACGACCGAGTCGGCGACCGGGACCGCCCCGGCGAACACCTCGCCGGTGGTGCCGTCGATGGAGATCACGTCGCCCTCGCGGACGGTCTCGCCGTCGCGGACGCGGAACTCCTTGGCCTTGGTGTCCACGTCGAGGGACTCCGCGCCGCACACGCACGTACGGCCCATGCCACGAGCCACGACGGCGGCGTGCGACGTCTTGCCGCCGCGGCTGGTGAGGATGCCGCGTGCGGCGACCATGCCGCGCAGGTCGTCGGGGTTGGTCTCCTTGCGCACGAGGATCACGTCCTCGCCCCGGTCCGCCCACTCCACGGCGGTGTCGGAGTCGAAGACCGCCTTGCCGACGGCCGCGCCGGGGGAGGCGTTCATCCCCGTCGCGAGGAGGGTGCGCTCGGAGGTCGCGTCGAACCGGGGGAACATCAGCTGGGCGAGCTGGTCCCCGGTGACCCGCAGCACCGCCTCGTCCATCTGGATCATGCCCTCGTCGACCATGTGGACCGCGATCCGGAACGCGGCCTCGGGCGTGCGCTTGCCGACGCGGGTCTGGAGCATCCACAGCTTGCCGCGCTCGACGGTGAACTCGATGTCGCACATGTCGCGGTAGTGGCGCTCGAGCCGCGTCATGATCTCCATCAGGTCGTCGTGGGACTTCCGGTCGATCTCGGCCATGTCGGCGAGGGACACCGTGTTGCGGATGCCGGCGACGACGTCCTCGCCCTGGGCGTTCTGGAGGTAGTCGCCGTACTCGCCCTGGGTGCCGCTCGCGGGGTCGCGCGTGAAGGCCACGCCCGAGCCGGAGTCCATGCCGAAGTTGCCGAAGACCATCGCCTGCACGTTGACCGCCGTGCCGAGGTCCTCGGGGATCCGCTCCTGGCGGCGGTAGAGGCGCGCCCGGTCGGTGTTCCAGGAGTCGAAGACCGCCCGGATCGCGAGGTCCATCTGCTCGCGGGGGTCCTGCGGGAAGTCGCGCCCGGTCGCGTCGCGGATGATCGCCTTGAAGGACTCGACGACCCCGCGCAGGTCGTCGGCGTCGAGGTCGAGGTCGTTGTCGGTGCCCTTGGCCCGCTTCGCCTCGTCGAGCGCCTCGGAGAAGAGCTCGGAGTCGACGTGCAGCACGGTCCCGCCGAACATCTGCAGCAGCCGCCGGTAGGAGTCCTGGGCGAACCGGTCTGACTCGCTGCGGGCGGCGAGCCCGCCCACGGACGTGTCGTTGAGGCCGACGTTGAGGACGGTCTCCATCATGCCCGGCATCGAGAACTTCGCGCCCGAGCGCACCGACACCAGGAGCGGGTCGTCGGCGTCGCCGAGCTTCTTGCCCATCGCCTCCTCGAGCGAGGCGAGGTGCTCGGTGACCTCCTCGGCGAGGCCGTCGGGCTCACCGCCCTCGCCCGTCTCCTTCAGGGCCAGGTAGGCCCGGCAGGTCTCGGTCGAGATCGTGAAGCCCGGCGGCACCGGCAGGCCGAGGTTGGTCATCTCGGCGAGGTTGGCCCCCTTGCCGCCCAGGAGGTCCTTCTGGTCCTTGCTGCCCTCTGCGAAGTCGTAGACCCAGGTCATGGAGGCATCCTGCCTCAGCGGCCGGACTCCGTATACGTCCCTTCGCCGGTGACGGCGGCGCGGACCCGGCGCGCGGTGAAGTCGGCGGCGAGCTCGTCGACCTCCTCGAGGGTGCAGAACCGCACGTCGCGGATCTCCCGCTCCTGCATCACGACGTCCGCCAGCGCCGAGTGCGGCAACGTGCCGCCGTCGAAGACCAGGCAGACGGCGTCGTCCCAGCCACCCCACGCGGGCAGCCAGTCGGTGAGCAGCAGGCCGCGCGGCTCGACCGTGAGCCCGAGCTCCTCCTCCACCTCGCGCTGCACCGCCACCTGGGGCGACTCGCCTACCTCGACCACGCCACCGGGCAGGTCCCAGTCGCGCTTGTAGGTCAGCTGGCACAGCAGCACGCGGCCCTCGGGGTCGCGCACCAGCATCTGCGAGATGGCGCGCTTGCGGGGGAGGAAGGAGTTGAGGAGGGAGCGGAAGGACTCGGGGTCGCTCAGCGGGGGGTCGGTGGCCAGGCGCGCGAACACGGCGTACGAGGTGGCGTCCGGGCGGTCGCCCATGCCCGGGCTGACCCGCTGCACGCCCTCGAGCCGCAGGCCCGCGCGGGTCGCGACGCGACGGCTGCGGTCGTTGCGGGGGTCGATGCGGGCCTCGACCCGCTGGAGGCCCCACCCGCCCTGCTCGGGGTCGGCGAAGGCCCAGTCCACGAGGACCCGTACGGCCCGCGCGGCGTGGCCGCGGCCCCGGTGGCCGGCGTACAGGGTCCAGCTCAGCCGGGCGCCCGCGCTGCCGTCGCGGGTCAGCTCGACGCTGCCGACCAGCCGGTCGTCGTGCTCGATGACGAAGGACGCCTGCTCGCCGGCCCGGTAGCGCTCGCGCCAGCGCGTGATCGCCGCCAGGTGCGACTGCTCGGTGACGTCGGCCGGGTCCCACCCGAACCAGAGGGCCATCTCGTCGTCGTGACCGGCCACGGCCTCGGCGACGTCGTCGTCGCGCCACGGCCTCAGGGTGACGGTCCCGTCAGTCAGCGTCGGCTGTTCGGCAGGCACCCGGCCACCCTAGCCAGAGCCCGGTCGGGGCAGCCGACCTCGGTCAGCGCACCACGTCGAAGCGCGCCATCATCCCGTGGTCCTCGTGGTCGAGCATGTGGCAGTGGATCATAAAGGGGCCGGTGTGGTCGGCGAACCGGGCCGCGACGTCGACGTACTCGCCGGGGTCCAGCCGCCAGGTGTCCTCCAGCCCGCGCTCCCACGGCGGCGGCCGCTTGCCGTTGCGCGAGACGGTGCGCCACTGCTGGGCGTGGATGTGCACGTAGTGCGTCATGTCGCTGGTGTTGCGCAGCCGCCAGCGCTCGACGCTGCCCAGCCGGGCGCGGTGGTCGCTGCGGGCCGGGTCGAACGGCTTGCCGTTGATCGCCCAGAACGTGCCGTGACGCTTGTCGCCGCCGAGGTCGAAGGTCCAGGTCTTGGTGACCTTGGCGGGAGCGGTCACCAGGTCGGGGGAAGGGAGCCGGGCCGGGAGCCGCGACCGGTCGCGCGCGTGGTCGCCGACGCGGAACTGCATGACCGCTGCCGTACGCGATCCGGTGCCGCGCTCCTCGGCACCGGGGACGGACTGCAGGACGACGTCCTGCCCGGACGCGCCGGAGAAGTCGACGATCACGTCGGCACGCTGGGCCGGACCGAGGCTGAGCTCGGTCCGGACGACCGGCGTCCGCAGGAAGCCGTTGCCCGTGCCGATCTGGACGAACGGGCGGCCGTCGGAGAGCGAGAGGTTGTACGCCGAGAACGGCGCCGCGTTGACGAGGCGCAGCCGGTAGCGGGTGGCCGTCACCCGGTGGAACGGCGCGTAGCGACCGTTGACGACCACGTGCGAGCCCACGGTGTGGTCGTCCGGGGGGCTGCCGGGGCCGGTGAACGCCATCGTCCCGTGGTGCCCCTGCATGGTCGGCCCCTCGGCGAACGGGTCGGTCAGCTGGTTGCGCCGGGTGAACGAGCGCTCGGAGATCATCAGCGGGAGGTCGCGGCGTCCCCTCGGGAGCCGGAGCCGACGCGAGGTGGCGTCCTCGACGATGAACATGCCCTGGAGCCCGCGCCAGTTGTTGCGGGTGGTCCGGTCCATGCGGTGGTCGTGGTAGAAGAAGAACGACGCAGGCTCCGGATCACCGCCGTAGGTCAGCGGGTAGCGATAGGTACGGGAGCGTCCTCGCCGGATCAGGTGGGTCGTCGGCTGGCCGTCCTCGCTGGAGGCGTGGTGGTCCCCGTGCAGGTGGGTCGTCAACGACCCCGCCTTCCTCGGGAGGCGGTGCACGAAGGTCACCCGGCTCTCGCGACCTGCGCGGCCCACGATGGTCGGGCCCGGATAGCTGCCTCCGTAGGTCCACATGGTCGTACGGGGGCCGCGGGGCAGCATGCGCACCTTCGCCTGGCGCATCAGCAGGCGGACGTCGGCGCCGCGCACCACCCGCGGGACCACCAGCGGCTGCTCGAACTCCACCAGGTCGGCTCCGACCTCGCCCGTCGAGTCCTCCACGACCAGGACGCCGCGCATGAAGGGGTGGAAGCGGCAGTAGTAGTCGTAGCGACCGTTCGCCAGGGCCTCGACCCCGGTCACCGTAGCGGTGGTGCCGGCGGCGACCCGCACGTCGAAGAGGGGCTCGCCGCGCTCGTCGACGGCCGTGGACGTCACCGTGTGGTCGTAGGTGTCGAGGTTGACCACCGTCAGCGTGCCGCCGCCACCGACCGTCACCGTCGCGGGCACGTACGTCGATCCGCGCGCCTCGATCACGAGCGTCGCCGAACGCGGTGCCGCCGCCTGGGCGCCCGTCCGGGCGGAGAGCCCGGTGTCGCCGCCGGTGCCGAGCGCCGGTCCCAGGACTGCGAGCGCGACGGCCGTCACCAGCACCGTGATCGTGCGAGATCTCCCCCTCATCGGAGGGATTATCCGCCGATCTGCATCCCCTGCTACCCACCTTCCGGTGATGTCTGGACCACCCCAGAATTGCCGATGACCGCCCGGTGGACCAGCCGCATCATGGCTGCCTCATCACATCACTCGTCGGGGGTAGCACCGCATGTTCACTCAGTTGCGAACAGGGATGGCCCTGGTCTGCGCCGGAACCATGATCTCCGTGCCGGCACTGGTCACCTCGTCATCGTCCGCGATGACGACCGAGCAGCAGGCCGGTCAGTCGCTCACCATCACCGTGGCCAAGGGGTCACTCAAGCTCCAGGGGGTCAACGGCCTCCGAGCCGGCCGCATCAAGCTCGCCGTGAAGGGCAAGCCCGCTCCTGTGAGCATCGTGTCCTTCGCCAGGGGCTACACCGTGCGGGACATGGCCAAGGACTACGCCGCGTCCAACAAGGGCGACATGAAGGCCCTGAAGCGCGCGATCGCCAACACCACCTGGCACGGCGGCCTGATGACCGGCAGCACCGGCACCATCGTGCTGCCCCGGGCGGGCACGTACACCGCCCTGGTCATGGCCAACAGGATCATGGCGCCCACGACCTTCCGCGTCGGCCCGGTGAAGGCGTCGAAGGCGCCGTCCGTCGACGCCACGATCAAGGCCCGCAAGGGCATGAAGTGGGGCGGCGCGAGCCACCTGCCGACCCGGGGCACCTTGAAGTTCAAGAACGCCGACGACCAGCCCCACTTCGCAGTGCTCCAGCAGGTGCAGGAGGGGACGACGATGGAGCAGGTCATGGAGGGCCTCCAGAGCGAGGAGGAGCCGGCGTGGCTGCTGCCGGCCTGGGCCCAGACCGACACGCTGAGCCCGGGTCGCCAGATGACGATGGACTACGAGCTGCCGGCCGGGCAGTACGTCCTGCTGTGCTTCTTCCCGGACCCGAAGATGAAGGGCATGCCGCACGCGATGATGGGCATGGTCAAGATGATCCACGTCATGTGACGACCTCGCCACGTGGCGGTCCCGGACCCGGAGGACGCCTGCGTCCTCCGGGTCCGCCCTGTCAGTCCTCCCTGCGGAACCAGATCGTCGCGAGCGGGGGAACGACGATGTCGGCGTACGCCGGCTGGCCGTGGTGGTCGCCCTCGGTCGCGGTGATCGAGCCGAGGTTGCCCACGCCGGAGCCGTGGTAGGCCTCCGCGTCGGTGTTCAGCACCTCCGTCCACGTGCCGGCCGACGGGAGCCCGAGCCGGTAGCCCTCGTGCGGGTTGCCGGCGAAGTTCGCGACGCAGACGAGGTCGGGGTGGCCGGGGGAGCGGCGTACGAACGAGAAGGTGTTGCGCCCCGCGTCGTTGGCGTCGAGCCACTGGAAGCCCGCCGGGTCGTTGTCGCGGCCCCACAGCGCGCCGGTGGCCTTGTAGGTGGAGTTCATGTCGCGGACCATGGCGTGGACGCCGGCGTGCTCGGGGTGCTCGAGGAGCCACCAGTCGAGCTCGCGGCTCTCCGCCCACTCGGACTCCTGGCCGAACTCGCAGCCCATGAAGAGCAGCTGCTTGCCGGGGTGGGCCCACATGTAGGCGAGGTAGGCGCGCAGGTTGGCCAGCTGCTGCCAGCGGTCGCCGGGCATCTTGCGCAGCAGGGAGCCCTTGCCGTGGACGACCTCGTCGTGGCTGATCGGCAGGACGTAGTTCTCGGCGAAGGCGTAGACGAGCGAGAAGGTCATCTGCCCGTGGTGGTGGCTGCGGTAGAGCGGGTCCTTGGAGACGTAGTTGAGCGAGTCGTGCATCCAGCCCATGTTCCACTTGAAGCCGAACCCGAGGCCGCCGTCGCTGGTGGGACCGGTGACGCCGGGCCACGCGGTGGACTCCTCGGCGATCGTGACGATGCCGGGGACCCGCTTGTAGACGGTGGCGTTCATCTCCTGGAGGAACTGCACGGCCTCGAGGTTCTCCCGCCCGCCGTGGACGTTGGGCGACCACTCGCCGTGCTCGCGGGCGTAGTCGAGGTAGAGCATCGACGCCACGCCGTCCACGCGCAGGCCGTCGGCGTGGTACTCCTCGAGCCAGTAGACCGCGTTGGCGTAGAGGAAGTTGCGCACCTCGTGGCGGCCGAAGTTGAAGATGTGGGAGCCCCACTCCTTGTGCCAGCCGCGCTGCGGGTTGGGGTCCTCGTAGAGCGGCGTGCCGTCGAACCGGGCGAGTGCCCACTCGTCGGTCGCGAAGTGGCCCGGGACCCAGTCGAGGATCACGCCGACTCCGGCCTGGTGGAGCCGGTCGATGAGGCGCTTGAGCCCGTCGGGGTCGCCGAAGCGCGAGTCGGGCGCGAAGTAGGAGGTGACGTGGTAGCCCCACGAGCCGCCGAACGGGTGCTGCATGACCGGCATGAGCTCGACGTGGGTGAACCCCAGGTCGGAGACGTACGGCACGAGCGCGTCGGCGATCTCGTCCCACGAGTAGAGCTCGCCGGAGTAGTGCTTGCGCCACGACGCGAGGTGCACCTCGTAGGTCGACATGGCCTCGTCCGCCGGCTGCCTGGTGCGTCGCGCCTCGAGCCAGGCGTCGTCGCCCCACTCGTGCTCGGAGCGCCAGACGCGCGAGGCCGAGCTCGGCGGCTTCTCGGCGTACTGGGCGAGCGGGTCGGCGCGGTCGCCCCACTGGCCGTCGGCGCCGCGCAGGCGGTACTTGTACTGGGCGCCGACGCCGACGTCCGCGACGTGCACGTGCCACACGCCGGAGTCGGCCAGCCTGGTCATCGGGTGCGCGGAGCCGTCCCAGCCGGCCCACTCGCCGGCGACCTGGACCTCCATCGCGTTGGGCGCCCAGACGCGGAACGAGGTGCCGTCGTCGCCCACCTGGGCGCCGAGGACCTTCCAGAGCTCCTCGTGACGCCCCTCGTTGATGAGGTGCAGGTCGAGCTCACCGGGGGCATGTGTCGTCTCGGTCATCGCGTCTCTCCCAACGCTGCCAGCGGGATGGACAGCCATCCCGGTCGGTTGCGTGCTTCGTAGACCGCCTCGTAGACGACCTTGTCGGCGAGGTAGGCGTCGAGCAGGACCCGGGCGGTCCGGTCGGCCTCCACCCCGCGCCGGTTGGTGTAGGCGTCGAGGAAGGCGGTGCGGTTGCGCGCCGACCACTCCGCGGCGCGGTAGGCCCGCTGGTCGGACTCCTCGGCGTCGTAGCCGCCGCTGGTGAGCGCGACCACGCGCGGGGCGTAGTCGAAGGACCGCATCATCCCGGCGACGTCGCGCCACGCGGAGTCGGGCTTGAGCCGCTCGGCGAGCGGCTTGGCCGGCTCGCCCTCGAAGTCGACGATCTTCCACCCCTTGGAGGTGCGGAGCGTCTGGCCGAGGTGCAGGTCGCCGTGGACCTGCTGCACGTCGATGTGGTCCAGCTCGCGCAGCGCGGCGTACGTCGCGCGCAGCGAGGCCTCGTGGACCGCGAGGTCGGGCACCACGTCGATCGCGGCGGTGAGCCGCTGCTCCATCGCGGTGGCGAGGTCGTCGACGACGGCGGCGTCGCGCTGCTCGAGCGGGAAGTGCTCGGCGAGGTCGTCGTGCACCTCCGCCAGCGCGACCCCGAGCCGGGCGGCCTCGCCGGCGAAGTCGCCGCCGACCTCGTCGGCGTGGAGGTCGGCCTCGGCGAACAGGTTGCGGACGCTCGCCAGGGCGAGGTCCCAGCCGTCACTGGCGGTGCGGAGGAACTGCTGGAGCATCGCGAGCTGGATGGTCGAGTACGTCCCCTCGGCCTCGTCGTCGACGAGGTCGAGCCAGCCGTAGAGGGCGGCGACGTGGGTCGAGCCGGCCTCGGTGAGCACCTGGTGGATCGCGACGTCGGGGTTCACCCCCGGGGTGACCTTGCGGAACACCTTCATCAACGAGTCCTCCCCGAAGGCCACCGAGGAGTTGGACTGCTCGCCCGAGAACAGCGTCGAGTGTGCCTCGAGGTCGAACTCGTGGCCGGGGAGGCGGTGGAACATGAGCTCGCCAGGGCCTGCGCCGCCCGCGACCGGGTCGGCCGCCGCGAACGCCCTCAGCCACAGCGCCATCGACTCGCGGTCGTGCACGGCGTCGTAGACGTACGCCTGGCCGAGCTCGTCGTCGTGCCACTCGCCGATCAGCGCGTGGCCGATCCGGTCCTGCGGCTGCTGGTAGTAGGCGAGCGGCAGCTGGTAGAGCTCGGTGTCGGCGTCGCCGCCGTAGACCACCTCCGCGAGCTCGATGGTGACGCGCAGGCCGTCCGGGGCGCCCGGCAGCTCGCCCACGCGGCGTACGGACGTGAGCTCCCAGTCACGTCCCTTGCCGCCGAACCAGCGGGCCTCAGCGACATAGCTCCTCAGCTCGTCGTTCACTGCTCCACCCCCATTCCCGTCCCCGCATCCGGATCGGTCAGGCGCAGCCACAGGAAGCCGTACCCTCCCAGCGTCAGCAGGTAGGGCAGCTCGCCGATGGCCGGGAACGGCACCCCGCCGAGCAGCTCGACCGGGACCATGCCCTCCCAGTGGCGCAGGTCGAGCTCCACCGGCTGCGGGAACCTCGACAGGTTGTTGACGCACAGGATCACGTCGCGGCCCTGGTCGGAGCTGTGCTCGCGGACGTAGGACAGCACGCTCGGGTTGGAGCCGCCGAGGTCGGTGAAGTCGCCCAGCCCGAACGCCGGGTGGCGGCGCCGGGCGTGCACGAGGCGGCGGGTCCAGTGCAGCAGCGAGGAGGTGTTCTCCAGCTGCGCCTCGACGTTGACCGACTGGTAGCCGTAGACCGGGTCCTGGATCGCAGGCAGGTGGAGCTTGCCCGGCGTGGCGGAGGAGAAGCCCGCGTTGCGGTCGGGGGTCCACTGCATGGGTGTACGCACGCCGTCGCGGTCGCCGAGCCAGATGTTGTCGCCCATCCCGATCTCGTCGCCGTAGTAGAGGACGGGGGAGCCGGGCAGCGACAGCAGGAGCGCCGTGAACAGCTCCATCCGGTTGACGTCGTTGTCGAGGAGCGGGGCGAGGCGCCGGCGGATGCCGATGTTGGCCTTCATCCGCGGGTCGTGGGCGTACTCGGACCACATGTAGTCGCGGTCCTCGTCGGTGACCATCTCGAGGGTGAGCTCGTCGTGGTTGCGCAGGAAGATGCCCCACTGGCAGCCGTCGGGGATCGACGGCGTC
The DNA here is from genome assembly GCF_014779655.1 of Nocardioides ganghwensis. GTDB lineage: Bacteria > Actinomycetota > Actinomycetes > Propionibacteriales > Nocardioidaceae > Nocardioides > Nocardioides ganghwensis. Next base: position 95,837 of record NZ_JACXYX010000007.1, on the reverse strand, counting down.
TGCTCGAGGATCTCCGAGATCGGGAAGCGGGACTCGCGTCGCACGGCCATGAAGATGCGCGGCATCACCGGGAAGTGGAACGCCATGTGGCACTCGGTGCCGATCCAGCGACCGTCCTCGGTCTTCTCGGGGCCGAAGTACTCCACGACGTCGGCCGGCCACTGGTTGGCCTCGCAGAGCAGCACGCGACCGGGGTAGTGCTCGTCGACGAAGCGGCGGCACTTCTTGAGGAAGTCGTGCGTCTCCGGGAGGTTCTCGCCGTTGGTGCCCGGCCGCTCGTAGAGGTAGGGCACGGCGTCGAGGCGGAAGCCGTCGAGGCCCATGTCGAGCCAGAACGCCATGGCGTCCAGCATCGCGTCGTGGACCTTGGGGTTGTCGAAGTTGAGGTCGGGCTGGTGGTGGAAGAACCGGTGCCAGAAGTACTGCTGGCGGACCGGGTCCCACGTCCAGTTGGACGGCTCGGTGTCGACGAAGATGACTCGCGCGTCCTGGTAGAGCTCGTCGGTGTCGGACCACACGTAGAAGTCGCCGTAGGGCCCGTCCGGGTCGCTGCGGCTGGCCTGGAACCACGGGTGCGCGTCACTCGTGTGGTTCATGACGAAGTCGATGATCACGCGGATGCCCCGCTGGTGGCAGGCGTCGAGGAACTCGTGGAAGTCCTCGACGGTGCCGCACTCGGGGAGGATGTTGTTGTAGTCGGCGACGTCGTAGCCGCCGTCGCGCAGCGGCGAGGTGAAGAACGGCGGCACCCAGAGGCAGTCGACGCCCAGCCACTCGAGGTAGTCGAGCTTCTCGATGAGTCCCTTGAAGTCGCCGGTCCCGTCCCCGTTGGAGTCGCGGAACGACCGCACCAGGACCTCGTAGAAGACCGCCGTCTTGAACCACTCCGGCTCCGCGTTGAGGACAGCCGTGGCCGCACCTGCGTCCGTCGGCATGTCGGCTGACGTGGGGTGGTCGGTCAACGGGTCCTCCTGACGCTGATGATGTGGGCGGGTTCCCACCCGGGGTCGAGACGTACGTAGTTGTGCGCGCTCCAGCTCCAGTCGGCGCCGGTGATCTCGTCGTGCGCGACGAAGGAGTCGTGCCAGTCGAGGCCGAGCGCCGGCATGTCGAGGTGGACCATGGTCTCCCGGGTGCCGTGGGGGTCGAGGTTGATGACGCTGACGACGACGTCGTCCCCGTGCCTCTTGGAGAAGACCAGCACCTGGTCGTCGTCGCTGTGGTGGATGGTGACGTTGCGCAGCAGCTGCAGCGCCGGGTGGTGGCGGCGGATCTCGTTGAGGCGGGTGAGGTAGGGCGCGAGGGTGGTGCCCTCCGCGTCGTGCTTCTTCCAGTCGCGGATCCGGATCTGGTACTTCTCCGAGTCGAGGTACTCCTCCGAGCCCGGCTTCACCGCCACGTGCTCGAACAGCTCGTAGCCGGCGTACACGCCCCAGCTCGGAGACCCGGTGGCGGCGAGTGCGGCGCGCACCTTGAACGCGGCCGGCCCGCCGTACTGCAGGTAGGCGTGGAGGATGTCGGGGGTGTTGACGAAGAAGTTCGGCCGCATCAGGTGGTCGGACTCGGACGAGACCTCGACGAGGTAGTCCTCGATCTCGCGCTTGCCGGTGCGCCACGTGAAGTAGGTGTAGCTCTGGTGGTAGCCCACGGCACCGAGGCCGTGCATCATCGCCGGCTTGGTGAACGCCTCGGACAGGAAGATCACGTCGGGGTCGGTGCGCCGCACCTCCGCCAGCAGCCACTCCCAGAACGCGAGCGGCTTGGTGTGCGGGTTGTCGACGCGGAAGATCCGCACGCCGTGCGACATCCAGAGCCTCACGATCCGCAGCACCTCGCGGCAGATGCCGGACGGGTCGTTGTCGAAGTTGATCGGGTAGATGTCCTGGTACTTCTTCGGCGGGTTCTCGGCGTACGCGATGGTGCCGTCGGCGCGCGTGGTGAAGAACTGCGGGTGGGTGGTCACCCACGGGTGGTCGGGCGCGGCCTGGAGGGCGAGGTCGAGGGCGACCTCGAGGTCGAGCTCGCGGGCCCGGGCGACGAAGGCGTCGAAGTCGGCGAACGTGCCGAGGTCGGGGTGGATGGCGTCGTGGCCGCCGTCCTTGCTGCCGATCGCCCAGGGCGAGCCGGGGTCGTCGGGGCCGGGGGTGAGGGTGTTGTTGGGGCCCTTGCGGTTGACCTCGCCGATGGGGTGGACCGGCGGGAGGTAGATGACGTCGAAGCCCATCTCGGCGACCCGGTCGAGCCGCTCCATGGCCGTGCGGAACGTGCCGGTGGTGACCTTGCCGGTCTTCTCGTCGCGCGTCGCACCCTCGGAGCGCGGGAAGAACTCGTACCAGCTGCCGAAGAGGGCGCGGGTGCGATCGGCGCGGAACCGGAACGGCCCGGTCACCGTGAGCAGCTCACGCAGCGGGTGGGCGAGCAGCACCTCGTCGAGGTCGGGGTCCTGCAGCGCGGCGAGGCGCGCGCCGACGGGTCGCTCGGTGTCGGACGCGGCGGCGAGCGCACCGGAGACGACGGTCGCCGACGCCTTGTCGAGCCGCTGCGGTCCGGTGCCGGCTGCCACCCGCTCGAGCAGCAGCCGGGCCTCGGTGAACATCAGCTCGACGTCGACCCCGGCCGGGATCTTGATGCCCGCGTCGTGCTGCCAGGTCGCGACCGGGTCGGACCAGGAGTGGATCTCGAAGGTCCACTCGCCGGGGACGTCGGGGGTGACGTGGGCGACGTAGCGGTTCGGGGCGTCGCCGTCGGGACGCATCCGCACCGGGTCGCGGGTGCGCCCCGTCGGGTCGGTGGCCACCACCTCGGCGGCCAGCTGGTCGTGGCCCTCGCGGAACACCGCCGCGCGCACGGGCATCGGTTCGCCCACGGTGGCCTTGGCCGACTGGCGACCCAGGTCGACCACGGGAGAGACATCCATCACGGGTATCCGTCCAACCATGACCCCACACTTGCGAAGGTCGGGGTCGCGACGCAAGCCGGGCGGGTCCCGGTCTCACCCCTTTGACACGGGACGGTCCGATCGGCGGCGGGCCACGTCGTGCCGCGACGACGGCGCGACGCACCGAGAGGTTGGCGATGGGTCGGCCCGATCACTTGGATCGTTCCAAGAAATGCCCTAGCGTGCAGGATCGTGCGAGCGTTCCGACGATTCACCGTCCGTCCTGTCCTGCCCGAGCCCCTGGGGGCGCTGTCGGTCCTGGCCGGCAACCTCCGCTGGTCGTGGCATCCTCCGACGCAAGACGTGTTCTCCTCGATCGACCCCGGGCTGTGGCGCCAGGTCAAGTGCGACCCGGTGCGCCTCCTCGGTGCGGTGGGCCGTGAGCGCCTCGAGGAGCTGGCCGGCGACCACGAGTTCCGGGCGCGCCTCGACGCGGCCCACGCCGACCTCCAGCGCTACCTCACCGGGGACCGCTGGTACGCCCGGAAGGCCGGCGCGGACGCGCCCCGCTCCATCGCGTACTTCTCCCCGGAGTACGGCATCAGCTCGGTGCTGCCCCAGTACTCCGGCGGTCTCGGCATCCTCGCCGGCGACCACCTCAAGGCGTCCTCCGACCTCGGCATCCCGCTGATCGGCGTCGGGCTGTTCTACCGCCACGGCTACTTCAAGCAGGCCCTGGACCGCGACGGCTGGCAGCAGGAGAGCTACCCGGTCCTCGACCCCGACGAGCTGCCGCTCACCCAGCTGCGCGAGGCGGACGGCAGCCGGGCGACCGTCTCGATCGCGCTGCCCGACGGGCCCGACCTCGTGGCCCGGATCCTCGTGGCCCAGGTCGGCCGCGTGCCGCTGCTGCTGCTCGACACCGACATCGAGGACAACAGCTCCCACTACCGCGACGTGACCGACCGCCTCTACGGCGGCAACTCCGAGCACCGGCTCCGCCAGGAGCTGCTCCTCGGCGTCGGCGGCGTACGCGCCCTGCGGGTGTGGTCACGCATCACCGGGGCCCCGGCCCCGGAGGTCTTCCACACCAACGAGGGGCACGCCGGCTTCCTCGGCATCGAGCGGATCCGCGAGCTGACCGTCGGCGAGGACGGTCCGCACCTCGACTTCGACACCGCGCTCGAGGTCTCCCGCGCCGGGACCGTCTTCACGACCCACACGCCCGTGCCGGCCGGCATCGACCGCTTCCCGCGCGAGCTGGTCTCCCAGTACTTCGGCGGCAACAGCCCCACCCCGGGCGTCCCCGTGGAGCGCGTGCTCGCGCTGGGCGCGGAGGACTACGACGGCGGCGACGCCGGCGTCTTCAACATGGCGGTCATGGGCTTCCGGCTCGCCCAGCGCGCCAACGGCGTGTCCCAGCTGCACGGCCACGTGTCACGCGGCATGTTCAACGGCCTCTGGCCCGCCTTCGACGAGGCCGAGGTCCCGATCACCTCGATCACCAACGGCGTGCACGGCCCGACCTGGATCGCCCGCGAGGTCATCGAGCTCGCCGCGAGCCGTGGTGCCGACATCGACGGTGACGACACCGACGCGCTCTGGCCGATGGTCGACCAGATCGGCGACCGCGAGATCTGGGACCTCAAGCGCACGCTGCGCACCCGCTTCGTCGACGACGCTCGCGACCGGATGCGCCGCTCGGCGGCCAAGCGCGGCTTCGCCCCGGCGGAGACCACGTGGATCGACACCGCCCTCGACCCCGACGTGCTGACCATCGGCTTCGCGCGGCGCGTGCCGACGTACAAGCGCCTCACCCTGATGCTGCGCGACCCCGCCCGGCTCAGGAAGCTCCTGCTCGACCCCGAGCGTCCGATCCAGCTGGTCATCGCCGGCAAGGCGCACCCGGCCGACGAGACCGGCAAGCGGCTCATCCAGGAGATGGTGCGCTTCGCCGACGACCCGGAGATCCGGCACCGCATCGCGTTCCTGCCCAACTACGACATCGCGATGGCGCAGCCGCTCTACCCCGGCTGCGACGTGTGGCTCAACAACCCGCTGCGCCCCTACGAGGCGTGCGGCACGTCCGGCATGAAGGCCGCGCTCAACGGCGGCCTCAACCTGTCGATCCTCGACGGCTGGTGGGACGAGTGGTACGACGGCAACAACGGCTGGGCGATCCCGTCGGCCGACGGCATCGACGACCCCGACCGTCGTGACGACCTCGAGGCGCACGCGCTCTACGACCTCCTCGAGACCGAGGTCGTCCCGCGGTTCTACGAGACCAACGACGAGGGTGTGCCGCCGCGCTGGCTGGAGATGGTGCGCCACACCCTGAAGTCGCTCGGCCCCAAGGTGCTGGCGACCCGTCAGGTGCGCGACTACGTCCGCGAGCTCTACGCCCCCGCGGCGCACACCGCGCGGTCGCTCAACTCCGACTACGCCGGTGCCCACGAGCTGTCCGCCTGGAAGCAGTCGGTCCGCGCGGCCTGGCACGGCGTCCGGGTCGAGCACGTCGACTCCGAGGGCGTCGGCGACCAGGCCGAGGTCGGCGCCACCCTCGCCGTACGCGCCTGGGTCGCGCTCGGGTCGCTGTCGCCGTCGGACGTCGAGATCCAGGTGGTGCACGGCAAGATCGGCTCGGACGACGAGCTGACCGCCACCTCCGTCACGCCGATGGCGGTGGGGGAGTCCTACGACGGCAACCGGCACCGCTTCGACGCGACCGTCCTGCTCGACCACTCCGGTGCCTTCGGCTACACCGTGCGCGCGCTGCCCAAGAACGACGCGCTCGCATCGGTGGCCGAGCTGGGGCTGGTGGCCGAGCCCGCCTGAGGTCGGCCCTCAGGTCGGCGTAGACACGCGGACCGAAGTGCCGCCGGTTCGCCCACCTGAGCGTGGGCGGCCCGGCGGCCTCGAGGTTCAGTCCGCGCGTCTACGCGTCCGACGCCGTCAGTCGTCTCGCGTCGCGGCGTGCTGCTCGAAGTTGCGGACGTCGTCGGGCTCGGGCGTACGCCCGGTGTCGACGCCCGCGACGGTGTCCTCGAGGCGTACGCCGTCGGGCAGGGTGGTGAAGCGCGAGTCGGCGCGGTCCTCAGGGGCTCCCATGTCGCGAGGGTAGCGCCCGGAGGATCAGACGAGGGTCAGCCACAGCCCGACCGCGGTCGGGACCGCCCCGAGCAGGAGCCAGGGCGACAGGATCGACTTGCCGTGGATCGCACGTCCGGCTGCGACGGCGATCGCGCCGAAGACACCGGCGATGACGTGGAGCCCGAGCCGCGACGACATCGGACCGTCGAGCATCACGCCCGCCACCACCAGGCCCACGACGAGGTGAAGGATCGTGGTCACGGCCAGCGTCGACATCACCCAGCGCTGCACCCGCGCGAGGTCGCGCGCGTCCTTCTCGGGGTCCTTGATCACCTGACGGGGCGCGTCGAGGTCGAGGAGGTGGCTGCGGCCCTTCTCCGTACGTCGCGCGGGAACGCTGCTGGCCATGGGGACATCCTCGCAGACGGGCCGACGACCCAGCCCCCTTGACCACCGCTGGACCCGGGTCGAGGGTGGGAGGACAGCGCGGTCAGCAAGGAGGTCCGCCATGCCGGACGACCAGTACGCCAGCGTCCGCTACCTCGTCGACGACGTCGACGCCGCGGTCGCGTTCTACACCGACGTCCTCGGGTTCACGCTGCTCAGCCGCCCGGCGCCGCCGTTCGCCGACGTCGTACGGGGACCTCTGCGCCTGCTGCTCTCGGGACCGCAGACCTCCGGGGCGCGTGCGACGCCGGACGAGCTGGCCGGACCGGGGCGCAACCGGATCCACCTGGTGGTGGGCGACCTCGACGCCGAGCTCGCGCGTCTGCGGGAGGCGGGGGTGGAGCCGCTCGGCGACGTCGTCGCCGGACCGGGCGGGCGCCAGTTCCTCGTCGCCGACCCGGCGGGCAACCCCGTCGAGGTGTTCGAGCCGGCCTCCTGAGTCCTGGCTCAGGTCTGGCGCAGGACGAGCACCGACCGGGCCTGGAGGTCCAGCGTCCCGCCGGCGACGACCGGCGTGCCGACCGCGAGCTCGGCGTTCGTCGAGAGCACGACCTCGCCGTGGTGGACCCACTGGTTGGCGGGCAGCACCAGCTCCACGTCGTCCGCACCGGAGTTGAGCCAGATCATGAACGACTGGTCGCGGACCTGCTCGCCGCGCGGCCCGGGGGAGCGCAGCGGAGCCCCGTTGAGGAACATGCCGATCGTGCGGATGGCGTCGTCGTTCCAGTCCTCGACGGTCATCTCGCGGCCGCTGGGGTGCACCCACACCAGGTCCTTGATCCCGCCCTTGATGGTGGGACGGCCCTCGAACCAGTGCCGCTGCCGCAGCACGGGGTGCTCGCGGCGCAGGCGCAGGGCCGTCTTGGTGATCTCGTAGACGTCGAGCCACGCGTCGTCGGGGCGCCAGTCGATCCACGAGGTCTCGTTGTCCTGGCCGTAGGCGTTGTTGTTGCCGCCCTGCGTACGGCCGCGCTCGTCGCCGGCCGTCAGCATCGGCACGCCGCTGGAGAAGCACAGCGTGGCCATCAGGTTGGCGGCCTGGCGGCGTCGCAGCGCGATGATCTCCGGGTCGTCGGTCTCGCCCTCGACGCCGCAGTTCCAGGACCGGTTGTTGTCGGTGCCGTCGCGGTTGTCCTCGCCGTTGGCCTCGTTGTGCTTCTCGTTGTAGGACACCAGGTCGCGCACGGTGAACCCGTCGTGGGCGGTGATGAAGTTGACCGACGCGTAGGGCGAGCGGCCGTCGTCGGCGTACAGGTCGCTCGAGCCGGCCAACCGGGTCGCGACGGTGCGCACGCCGCCGGAGTGGCCGCGCCAGAAGTCGCGGACGGTGTCGCGGAACTGGTCGTTCCACTCGATCCAGGGCGGCGGGAACTGGCCCACCCGGTAGCCGTCCATCGAGGCGTCCCACGGCTCGGCGATGAGCTTCACGTGGCGCAGCACGGGGTCCTGCCCGATCGCGGTGAGCAGGTGCGAGCCCATGTCGACGACCTGGTTCGTCCGGGTGATCGCGCTCATCAGGTCGAAGCGGAAGCCGTCGACGTGCATCTCGCTGACCCAGTAGCGCAGCGAGTCGAGGATCATCCGCAGGCTCTGGGTGTGGGTGGAGTCGACGGTGTTCCCGCAACCGGTGACGTCCCAGTAGCGCACCGGTCCGGGCTCGTCGCCCGCCTCGGGCGCCGGGGCAGCCACGCGCTGGTAGTAGCCGCGGTCGTCGAGCCCGCGGAAGCTCAGCGTCGGCCCGAGCGGGCCCGCCTCGGCGGTGTGGTTGTAGACGACGTCGAGGATCACCTCGAGGCCGGCGGCGTGGAAGTCCTTGACCATCTGCTTGAACTCGGTCACCTGCTGCCCGCGGTCGCCGGAGGCGGCGTAGGCGTTGTGCGGGGCGAAGAAGCACAGCGAGTTGTAGCCCCAGTAGTTGACCAGGCCCCGCTCGGCGAGCGCCGGCTCGGAGAAGAACTGGTGCACCGGCAGCAGCTCGACCGCCGTCACGCCGAGGTCCTTGAGGTAGTCGGTCACCGCGGGCGTCGCGAGCCCGGCGTACGTGCCCCGCAGGTCCTCCGGCACCCGGTCGTGCAGCATCGTCATGCCCTTGACGTGCATCTCGTAGATGACCGTGTCGCGCCACCGGCGGCGCGGCGAGGTGTCCGGCCCCCACTGGAAGTCGTCGTAGACCACGACGCTGCGCGGCACGTACGGCGCGGAGTCGAGGTCGCTGATCGTCTCGGGGTCGTCCTTGGTGTAGCCGAAGATCGCGTCGTCGACGACGAGGTCGCCCGAGACCGCCTTGCCGTAGGGGTCGAGCAGCAGCTTCGCCGGGTTGAACCGCAGGCCCGCCTCCGGGTCCCACGGACCGTCGGCCCGGTAGCCGTAGCGGGTGCCGGGGGCGACGCCCGGAAGGGCGCCGTGCCACACGCCGAGCGAGTGCTCGGTGAGCCGGTGGCGGACCTCGGTGCCGTCGTCCTCGAAGAGGCACACCCACATCGCGGAGGCGGCGGGAGCGTAGACGGCGAAGTTGGTCGACTCGGAGGACCACGTGGCGCCCAGGGGGTAGTTGCGTCCCGGCCAGACGGTCATCGTCTCGCCGTCGTGGTTCCAGACCGTCGTCGTCTCGGGGGGCGGTGTCACGCGAGCCATTGTGGTGGCATCGTCCACGCACGGCACAATGCGGCTCGCACCCGCGACCGCACCACGATGAGGAGCCACCATGGAGTTCGTCTCGATCGACGTGACCGACGGCGTCGCCGTCCTGCGGCTGGACCGCCCGAAGATGAACGCGATCAGCGTGCAGGTCCAGGCCGACCTGCGCGAGGCGGCCGCCGAGCTCACCGAGCGCGACGACGTCCGCGCCGTGGTCCTGTGGGGCGGCGAGCGGGTCTTCGCGGCCGGCAACGACGTCAAGGAGATGGCGGACCTGAGCTACTCCGACATGGTGAAGGTCTCCGCGTCGGTCAGCTCCGCCACCACCGCGGTCGCGCGCATCCCGAAGCCGGTGGTCGCCGCCGTCAACGGGTACGCCCTGGGCGGCGGCTGCGAGCTCGCCCTGGCCGCCGACCTGCGCTTCGCCGCCGAGGACGCCGTCCTCGGCCAGCCCGAGGTGCTCCTCGGCATCATCCCCGGGGCCGGCGGCACCCAGCGCCTCGCGCGCCTGGTCGGCGCCTCCCGGGCGAAGGACATCATCTTCACCGGCCGCTTCGTCAAGGCCGACGAGGCCCTGCGCATCGGCCTGGTGGACCGGGTCGTCCCGGCCGACAAGGTCCTGGAGGAGTCCGTGGCGTGGGCCGCGCAGTTCAGCGGGGCCGCCGCCCTCGCGGTCCGGGCCGCCAAGGAGTGCATCGACCGGGGCAGCGAGGTCGACCTCGACACGGGCTTGGAGATCGAGCGGCAGCAGTTCGCCGGTGTCTTCGCGACGGAGGACCGTACCCGCGGCATCACCTCGTTCGTTGAGAACGGACCGGGCAAGGCGACCTTCGTGGGTCGATGAGCGACACCACGGGACGAGCGCCGACACAACGAGCCTGACACGACGAGCCTGACACGACAGAGGGAGACGACGACTGTGGCAACGAAGATCCGGGCGAGGCTGGCGCAGCTGATCTGGCTGGTGTGCGCGCTCTGCGCGCTGGTGCTGGCGGTCGGCGCGCTGCTGATCGCCCTGGACGCCAACACGTCCAACGCGCTGGTCGACTTCGTCCTGCGGGCCGCCGACTACGTCGACGTCGGGGTCTTCTCCCGCCAGGACGGCATCAAGCAGTTCCGCGGTGACGGGGCCCAGGTCAAGAACGCGCTGTTCAACTGGGGCCTCGGGGCCATCGCGTGGCTCGTCGTGGGCCGGGTCCTGGACCGCATCGTCAAGCCCTGACCGGACGCCGACCGTGACCTGACCGTGACAGTGTCACTGTGAGCGACCACACCCGGATCGCCATTCCGATCGGCGATGACCGGCTAGTAACCTCACGAGCACATCCGATTGCACAGGAGGGGCCGCGAGGCCACACACCATGAACATTGTTGTCTGTGTGAAGTACGTGCCGGACGCCACGGCCGACCGCAAGTTCGAGGACGACTTCACCGTCGACCGCGTTGGCGTCGACGGCCTGCTGTCCGAGCTCGACGAGTACGCCGTGGAGCAGGCCCTGCAGTTCCGTGAGAAGCGCGAGGGTGAGGAGATCACCGTCACCGCTCTGACCGTGGGCCCGGAGAAGGCGGTCGACGCGGTGCGCAAGGCGCTGCAGATGGGCGCCGACTCCGGTGTGCACGTCGTCGACGACGCCATCGCGGGTTCCGACTACCTCGGCACCTCGCTGGTGCTGGCCAAGGCGATCGAGAAGATCAAGGCCGACACCGGTGCCGACCTCGTGGTCTGCGGCATGGCCTCGACCGACGCCTCCGGCTCCGTGGTCCCCGCGATGCTGGCCGAGCGCCTCGGCATGCCACAGGTGACGCTCGCGTCGGTCGTGGAGTCCCAGGGCGACCAGGTCCGCATCAAGCGCGACAACGAGGGCTCGACCGAGGTCATCGGCGCGACGCTGCCGATCGTGCTCAGCGTGACCGACCAGTCCGGCGAGGCCCGCTACCCGTCCTTCAAGGGCATCATGGCGGCGAAGAAGAAGCCGCTGGAGACGTGGTCGCTGACCGACCTCGGCCTCGACGCCGACCAGGTCGGCCTGTCGGTGGCCTACACGCAGGTCGAGGACACCACGGCCCGCCCGCCCCGTACGGCCGGCGAGGTCGTCACCGACGAGGACGGCTCGGGCGCTGGCGCGCTGGTCGAGTTCCTCGCGTCCAAGAAGTTCATCTGAGGAGCAGCCAGAGATGTCTGAGGTTCTTGTTGTCATCGACCACGCCGACGGCGAGGTCAAGAAGCCGACCTACGAGCTGCTGACCCTCGCGCGTCGCCTCGGCGAGCCGTCCGCGGTGTTCTTCGGTTCGCCCGACCAGGGCGACGCCGTGGCCGAGAAGGTCAAGAAGTACGGCGCGGCGAAGGTCTACGTCGTCGACGACGCCCAGATCAAGGGCTTCCTCGTCGCGCCGAAGGCCGAGGCCCTGCAGCAGCTGGCCGAGAAGAGCAGCCCGGCTGCGATCCTGCTGCCGTCGACGTTCGAGAACAAGGAGGTCGCCGGTCGCCTGGCGATCAAGCTGGGCTCGGGCCTGATCACCGACGCCGTCGACGTCGCCGCTGGGCCCGACGGGGGCGCCGTGACCACGCAGAGCGTGTTCGCCGGCAACTACACCGTGCAGGCCAAGGTCACCACCGGGACGCCGATCATCACGGTCAAGCCCAACTCGGCCGCCCCCGAGGAGGCCGAGGGTGCCGGTGCGGTCGAGGCGGTCGCGGTGACCGTGTCGGATGCGGCCAAGGGCGCGCAGATCGTGGCCACCCAGCCGCGCCAGTCCACCGGTCGTCCCGAGCTGACCGAGGCCGCGATCGTGGTCTCCGGTGGTCGTGGCACCGGCGGCAACTTCGAGCCCGTCGAGGGCTTCGCCGACTCCCTCGGGGCGGCCGTCGGTGCCTCGCGTGCCGCGGTCGACTCTGGCTGGATGCCGCACGCCTTCCAGGTCGGCCAGACCGGCAAGACGGTCTCGCCGCAGCTCTACGTCGCCAACGGCATCTCGGGTGCGATCCAGCACCGCGCCGGCATGCAGACCTCGAAGACGATCGTCGCGGTCAACAAGGACCCGGAGGCCCCGATCTTCGAGCTCGTCGACTTCGGTGTCGTGGGCGACCTCCACACCGTCCTGCCCGCCGCCACCGAGAAGATCACCGAGCGCAAGGGCTGACCAGCGCAGCTCCTCGTCCAGTGGCCCGGCAGGTCTTCCTGCCGGGCCACTGTGCGTCTCCACCGGCGCCGCCCTGCGATACGAGACGGCGACCGCGGAGGCGTCGGCTCGGCCTACGCTCGGTCCCATGAGCAGCGAGGAAGCCGTTCGGCAGGTGGCCCTGCGCGCCCGCACCGCCAGCCACGAGCTGGCCACGGCCACCCGGGCGACCAAGGACGCTGCGCTCCACGCGATGGCCGAGGCCCTCGTGGCGAGCGCCGAGGAGGTCCTGGCAGCCAACGCCGAGGACGTCGCCCGGGCCGAGGCCGGCGGCACCCCCGCCAACATCGTCGACCGGCTGCGCCTGGACCAGGGCCGGCTCGAGGCGATGGCCCAGGGGCTGCGCGACGTCGCCGCGCTGCCCGACCCGGTGGGCGAGGTGCTGCGCGGCAGCACCTTGGCCAACGGTCTCGAGCTGCGCCAGGTGCGTGTGCCGTTCGGGGTGGTCGGGATGATCTACGAAGCCCGCCCCAACGTGACCGCCGACGCCGCCGGGATCTGCCTCAAGTCCGGCAACGCGGTGCTGCTGCGCGGCTCGTCGAGCGCCCGGTCGAGCAACGCGGCGATCGTCGCGGCGATGCGCGGCGCGCTCGCCGGCAGCGGCCTGCCCGAGGACGCCGTCCAGCTGGTGCCCGGCGAGACCCACGACTCGGTGAAGGCGCTGATGCGGGCGCGCGGGCTCGTCGACGTGCTGATCCCGCGCGGCGGTGCCGGGCTGATCCGCAGCGTGGTCGAGGAGTCGACCGTGCCGGTGATCGAGACCGGCGTCGGCAACTGCCACGTCTACGTCGACGCCTCGGCCGACCTCGAGCAGGCGCTGGCCATCGTGATGAACTCCAAGACCCACCGCACCAGCGTCTGCAACGCGGCCGAGTCGCTGCTGGTGCACGAGGACGTCGCCGACGAGTTCCTGCCGCTCGTGGTGGAGGCGCTGCAGCAGGCCGGCGTGCTCGTGCACGGTGACCCTGCGTTCGCGGAGTACGACGACGTCGTCCCGGTCACCGACGACGACCACGCCGCGGAGTTCCTCGGACTGGAGATCTCCGCCGCGGTCGTCGCCGACGTCGAGGGCGCGATCGAGCACATCCGTCGGTTCTCCTCGGGCCACACCGAGGCGATCGTGGCCCGCGACCAGGGCACGATCCGTCGCTTCGTCGCCGCGGTCGACTCCGCCGCCGTGATGGTGAACGCGTCCACGCGCTTCACCGACGGGGCTGAGTTCGGCTTCGGGGCCGAGATCGGCATCTCCACCCAGAAGCTGCACGCCCGCGGTCCGATGGGGCTCCCGGAGATGACGTCGAGCAAGTACGTCGTGGTCGGCGAGGGCCACGTACGGTGATGCCGGTAGGGTGAGCCCATGCTGAGCACCGTCATCACGCTTGCCGCCGAGGCCGAGAGCGAGCCCGCCGTCCACCCCTACGTCATCGGCGCCGTGACCCTGGTCCTCCTCATGGTGCTGCTCCTGGCCGTGGTCTCCTTCGGCGGCGGTCGCGAACACAGCTGATCCGGTGGCGACTCCTGGGGCACGGCGTCGCGTCGGGGTGATGGGCGGCACGTTCGACCCCATCCACCACGGCCACCTCGTCGCCGCGTCCGAGGTGCAGGCGTGGTTCGACCTCGACGAGGTCGTCTTCGTGCCCACCGGCGACCCCTGGCAGAAGAGCGACCGCACGGTCACCCCGGCCGAGCACCGCTACCTGATGACGGTGGTGGCCACGGCCGCCAACCCGCGCTTCAACGTCTCCCGGGTCGACATCGACCGCGCGGGCAGGACCTACACCATCGACACGCTGCGCGACCTCAGGGCCGAGATGCCCGACGCGGACCTGTTCTTCATCACCGGCGCCGACGCTCTGGCCGACATCTTCACGTGGCGCGACGCCGAGGAGCTCTTCGATCTCGCGAACTTCGTCGGCTGCACCCGGCCGGGCTACGAGATGGACCCCGAGGCGCTCGCCCGGATCCCGTCCGACCGGGTCACCATGGTCGAGATCCCGGCCCTCGCGATCTCCTCCACCGACTGCCGCGAGCGCAAGCGTCGAGGGGAGCCCGTCTGGTACCTCGTGCCGGACGGTGTGGTGCAGTACATCGCCAAGCACCGCCTCTACACGGCACCCGCCACCAGCACCACGACCAGCAAGGACACCGCATGACTGCCACCGACCACGCCCTCGAGCTCGTCGCCGTCGCGGCCCAGGCCGCGCACGACAAGAAGGCTGACCAGGTCCTGGCCTTCGACGTGAGCGACCAGCTAGCGATCACCGACGCGTTCGTGCTGGCCAGCGCGAGCAACGAGCGGGCCGTCGGCGCGATCGTCGACGAGGTGGAGGACAAGCTCCGCGAGTCCGGCGCGAAGCCGATCCGGCGCGAGGGCCACAAGGAGGGCCGCTGGGTCCTCCTCGACTACGGCGAGATCGTGGTGCACGTCCAGCACGAGGAGGAGCGCTCGTTCTACGCCCTCGAGCGCCTCTGGAGCGACTGCCCGCTCATCCCGCTGACCCTCACGTGAGGCGCCTGGTCCTCCTCCGTCACGGGCGGACCGCCTGGAACGACGCCGGTCGCGCCCAGGGGCACGCCGACGTGCCGCTGGACGACGTCGGCCTGGCGCAGGCCAAGGAGGTCGCGCCCCTCCTGGCCGCCATGGCGCCGGTGTCGGTCTGGTCCTCGGACCTGGCGCGGGCCTCGGCCACGGCCGAGGCCGTCGCCGCCGAGTGCGGACTCGAGCCGGCCCTCGACGCCCGCCTGCGGGAGTTCGACGTGGGCGCGAACCGCACGGGCCTGACCACGGACGAGTACGCCGCCGCCTTCCCCGACGAGTACGCCGCCCTGCTGGCGGGCGAGATCGCCGGCATCCCCGGGCGCGAGACCGACGAGGACGTGCTCGCGCGGTTCCTCCCGGCCCTCACGACGTACGCCGACTCGCTCGGGGACGGTGAGACCGGCCTGGTGGTCTCGCACGGTGCCGCGCTGCGCGTCGCCGTGTCCGCCTTCCTCGGCTGGGGCGACGGACCGGGCGAGGCGCTCGGCGGCCTCGCCAACTGCGGGTGGGTCGAGCTCGAGCACTCCGCGTCCTTCTGGACAGGTGGGACCGAGCGCTGGCGGCTGACGGCCTGGAACCGGGTCGCGACCCCGTGAGGCGCTCGGCGGGCGAGCGCGCGCGTGAGGTCGACGTCGCCCTGAGCCGGCAGGTCGCCCGGGTCATGGACGACGCGGTGACCGTGCCCGGCACCCGCATCGGGATCGGCCTCGACGCCGTGATCGGCCTGGTCCCGGGCATCGGCGACCTCGTGGGCAGCGCCCTGTCGAGCGTGATCGTCCGCGACGCCGTACGCGCCCGTGTGCCGATGGTCGTGCTCGCCCGGATGGGGCTGAACCTTCTCCTCGACGCGGTCCTGGGACTCGTGCCCGGTGTCGGGGACCTCCTCGACGTCGCCCATCGCGCCAACCGCAAGAACCTCCGGCTGCTCCTCCGCGAGGTCGAGCGCGAGCCGTTGCGCGAGCCCCCGAGCCCGGCGTACGTCGCCGGCGCGGTGGCGCTCATGGTGGTCCCGCTCCTCGCCGGGGTCGCCGCCACGGTGCTCGGGATCTGGCTCCTGTGGCGCTGGATCACCTGATCCCGCGTGGAGGGGGACCCCGATTTCACCCTCGCGGAACCGTCCGCTAATGTTCTCGGCTGTTGGGGCTGTGGCGCAGCTGGTAGCGCATCTGCATGGCATGCAGAGGGTCAGGGGTTCGAGTCCCCTCAGCTCCACCAACGAAGAGGCCGGACCGTGAGGTCCGGCCTCTTCGCGCGTCCGGACGTCGCCGAGTCGGCGAACGGATCGGGGCGGTGGCACCATGTGCTCATGACCGCGACCGACCTCTCCACCAGCACCACGTCGCCGCAGCTCTCCGAGCTCACGAGCGCCCACATCGAGGCCACCGAGCGCTACGCGGCGCACAACTACCACCCGCTCCCGGTGGTCCTCGCCGAGGGCGACGGCGCGTGGGTCGTCGACGTCGACGGCAAGCGCTACCTCGACTGCCTCGCGGGCTACTCGGCGCTCAACTTCGGTCACTCCAACGAGCGCCTCGTCGCCGTCGCGCGCGAGCAGCTCGGCCGGCTCACGCTGACCAGTCGCGCGTTCTTCAACGACAAGCTGAGCGGCTTCGCCGAGGCGCTGTGCCGCCTCACCGGCAAGGACATGATCCTGCCGATGAACTCCGGCGCCGAGGCCGTCGAGACCGCCATCAAGGTCAGCCGCAAGTGGGGCTACGAGGTCAAGGGCGTGCCCGCCGGCCAGGCCACGATCATCACCATGGAGGGCAACTTCCACGGCCGCACCACCACCATCGTCAGCTTCTCCGACGACGACGTGGCGACCTCCGGCTACGCCCCGTTCACCACCGGCTTCCGCGGCGTGAAGTACGGCGACATCGAGGCGATCGCCTCGGCCATCGACGAGACCACCGTCGCGGTCCTCTTCGAGCCCATCCAGGGCGAGGGCGGGGTCGTCATGCCGCCCGAGGGCTTCCTGCGCGACCTGCGCGCGCTCTGCACCGAGCGCAACGTGCTGATGGTCGCCGACGAGATCCAGTCGGGCCTGGCGCGCTCGGGCCGCACCTTCGCGTGCGACCACGAGGACGTCGTCCCCGACATCTACATCATGGGCAAGGCGCTCGGCGGCGGCATCTACCCGGTCTCCGCGATCGCCGCCGACCGCGAGGTCATGGACGTCATCACGCCCGGCTCCCACGGATCGACCTTCGGCGGCAACCCGCTCGCCGCCGCCATCGGCACCGAGGTCGTCGCGATGCTGGAGGAGGGCACCTTCCAGGCCCGCTCCGCCGAGATCGGCGCCCAGCTCGAGGCCGGCTTCGGCCCGCTGGTGGGCAAGGGCCTGTCCGACGTACGCGTCCGCGGCGCCTGGGCCGGCATCGACATCGATCCGTCGCTGATGTCCGGCCGGCAGATGTCCGAGGCGCTGATGGCCCGCGGCATCCTCGCCAAGGACACCCACGGGTCGACCGTCCGCTTCGCCCCGCCGCTGGTGGCCAGCGACGAGGACATCGCCGGGCTCGTCACTGCGGTCACCGAGATCCTCGCGGCCGCCTGAGCCGAGCCGTGGTCGCGCGGTTCGACCACCTCGTCGTCGCCGTCGAGGACCTCGACGACGCCATGGCCCGGTGGACCGCCGCCGGTCTGCCTGCCGCACGCGGGGGAGCACACCCGGTCGGAACGGTCAACGCCCTCGTGCGCGGGCCCGGGCCGGCGTACGTCGAGCTGATCGCGCCCGGCAGTGACGAGTCCAACGTCCAGCTCGCGCACCTCGACCTCGACGGCGTCGGCGTCGTCGCCCGGCCCGACCGGCGCCGGTTCGTCGCACCCGCTCGACCGCCACGACGTCGTCGTGGTCGGTGTCGGCGACCCGGTCGAGGTCCTCGAGAGACAGCCCACGATCGGCGATTCCCCGACCGCCGAGCAGGTCGACGCACACGACGCGTTCGTGCTGGCCCTGAGCGGTGGCGTCTACGCGGTGCGGGGACGCCGACGCTCGGTCACGCGCTCCCTCGACGGCTGGGGGAGCAGCGGTCGCTTCGCGGACGGCGAGGCCGTGCAGTGGCTCGAGCAGGCGGCAGCGGGACGGCGTACGGACGGGGTCGTCGCGGGCGAGCCCTGGCTCAGCTGAGCCGCGCCACCACCCGGTCGAGCCCCGCCGCGCGTGCGGCCTCGAACGGCGTCATGCCCTCGAGCGGCGAGCGGAGCGTCGGGGAGGCCCCGCTGTCGAGGAGCAGCAGCGCGACGTCCTCGCGGCCCTCCTCGATCGCTGCCACGAGCGCGGTCGACTGGAGCTCGGGGTGGACGAAGTCGACGTCGACCCCGGCGTCGAGGTGGTGCTCGACCAGCGCGAGGTCGCCGGAGCAGGCCGCGGCGAAGAACGCCTTGTAGTCGCCGTGCGACATCAGGCGATCGTCAGGCCGCCGTCGACCGGGATCATCTGCCCGGTGACGTAGCCGGCGGCGTCGGACGCCAGCCACACCGCGGTGGCGGCGAGCTCGTGCGGGTCGCCCTTGCGCCCGGCCGGGACGCGCTGGAGGGCGAGGTCGAGGTAGCCGTCGGGGTAGGTCTCGGTCATCTCGGAGGCGAAGAAGCCCGGGGCGAGGGCGTTGACCCGGATGCCCTTGCGGCCCGTCCACTGCTGGGCGAGGTCGCGGGTGAGCCCGCCGAGGCCCGCCTTCGACGCGGAGTACGCCGCCTGCGGCAGGCCGCCGGTGGTGATGCCGAGGATCGAGGAGATGTTGATGATGCTCGACCCGGGCTCCATGACGCGCCCGCACGCCTGCGCCATCCAGTAGCAGCCGTTGAGGTTGACGTCGATGACCGAGCGGAACTGCTCGGGCGTCTCCCGGGTGGCGGGGACGGCCGTGCCGACGCCGGCGTTGTTGACGAGCACGTCGACCCGGCCGAACTTCGCCATCGCCTCGTCCACGAGCCGCTGGCACTGCTCGGGGTCGGCCACGTCGGTGGCGACCGTGTGCACCCGGCGGCCCGTCGAGCGTACGGAGGCGGCGACCCGTTCGAGCTTGTCGACGCGGCGCGCGCCGAGCACGACGTCGGCGCCCGCCTCGGCGAAGCAGTGGGCGAACGCGACCCCCAGCCCGCTCGAGGCGCCGGTGACGATGACGACCTTGCCGTCCAGGCGGAACATCTCCATGACTCCCATGGCGGGACCCTAGGGCGTGGTGGTCGTCACCGCGGACGCAGGGGTCACCGGTGCGCGCGGCAGCTCGCGCACCGAGCGGGAGCAGAGCACCAGCGCCACCACCCCGACGTAGGCGATCGCGGAGACGACCAGCACCGGCTGGAAGCCGAAGGCCACGGCGAGCGGCCCCCAGGCGAGCTGACCGACGGGCATCGCGATGAAGGAGCCGAGTGCGTCGTAGGAGTAGGCGCGCGACAGCATGCCGTCCTCGATGTTCTCCTGCATGGCCAGGTTCCAGCCCATGCCGAAGACCTCGGTGCCGGCGCCGGCGAGGAAGGCCGCGGTCACGAGCCCCACGAGGTGGGGTGACACGCCGAGCAGCAGCATGGGCGGGGCGATCAGCGCGATGCCGAGCATCCCCAGCAGCAGGGGACGCTCGAGCCGTACACGCAGCAGGACCACGGTCGTGAGCAGCAGGCCGGCCGCCTCGGCGGACAGCACGTAGCCCCAGCCCTGGCGTCCGATGGTGTCGTCGGCGACCGCCGGTCCGAGGGTGAACCACGCGCCGGTGTGGATCGCGTTGAGCACGCCGAAGCCGACGACGACCGTCCACAGCCACGGGGTGGCCCAGAAGAACGACCAGCCCTCGCGCAGCTCACGGAGGGTGTCGGGAGCCTCTGCCCGCGGCTGGCGGGCGGGTAGCCGCACCGGCACGAGGAGCAGTGCGGCGAGCAGCCAGGTGGCGGCGTCCACCGCGAGCGCCCAGCCCGAGCCGACCGTGACCACCAGGAGCGCGCCGATCGTGGGACCGAGCACCATCATGCCGTTGCGGGTCAGGGAGACGAGTGCGTTCGCCGGTTGGAGGTCGGTGCGCTCGACCAGCTGCGGCAGGACGCTGGCCATCGCCGGGAACCCGACTCCGGACACGACACCGTGCACGCCCGCGAGCACGACCAGCATCCAGATCTCGGCCTCGCCGGTCAGCACGAGGGCCGCCATGGCGCCCTGGCTCACGGCCGAGGCGAGGTTGGAGGACTGGAGCACCACGGTGCGCGGGAACCTGTCGGCGATCACCCCGCCGTAGAGCAGCAGCGCGATCATCGGGATCGTGTGGGCGGCCAGCACCTGACCGAGGGCGGTGGGGGAGTCGGTGATGTCCAGCACGGCGAAGGCGAGCGCGATGCTGGCCATCATGTTGCCGAGCGTGTTGACGAACCGCGACGCGAAGTACCACGCGAAGTTGCGGTTGCGCAGCGGCGCGATCGCGGCGGACCACGTCATCGGGTCTCCTCGCGGGCCGGGTCCCACCGGACCGCCTCGCCGGTGAGGCCGCCAGTCATCGTGAAGGCGGTCGTCGTCGCGCTGACGTGGACGGTGTCGGGCGTCCCCGCCGGCCTCGCGGCCGCATGGAGGAGGTGCGAGGCCTCGTGGAGGAGGTCGAGCGCCCGGTGCCAGGTCCCGACGTCGACCCAGGTCTCCAGGTCGCTGGAGGTCGACGTGCCCGGAGCGACCTCGCGCAGCCGCCGCTCGACCTCCAGGGCGATGGCGCGGGCGTAGGCGACGCGCTCGTCGACGCCGGGCCGGTGGGTGCGCAGGTCGCGGGAGGCGTCGTACCGGTAGCGCTTGGCCACGCCCCCGCGGATCTTCTCCTCGCTCTCGACGACGAGCTCGCCGGCGTCGTGCAGCTGGCGCAGGTGGTAGGACGCGTTGGCGTGGGTGATCTCGAGCGTGCGGGCCACCTCGGCGGCGCTCATCGCCTCCGCGGTCAGCAGCGACAGGATGCGCAGCCGCACGGGGTGCGCGGTCGCCCGCAGCCGGGTCACTGCCGCGGGATCGGTCTCGTCCACATCACCCTCCAAGAGTTCTTGGGGAGTGAGTGTGCGGCAGGACGCAGCCGACTGTCAAACACTTCTTGGGCAGTCGTCCCGGGTGCGACCCTGACCGCACCCTGACTCGACCCCGGAACGGGGTGAAAACGGCTGGGGTGCGTGGTTGGCTTGTCCTCGACAGCAGGGCACCCGGCCCGCCGAGGAGTGAGTGAGATGTCCGACCAGTACCCCAGCGACTCGCAGGGACCCGACCCGACGCGGCCCTACGGCCAGCAGTCGTTCGGCCAGCAGCCCGACACCGCCTACCGTGCCGCGCCGCCGACGATCTCGCCGCAGGAGGAGCGCACGTGGGGCGCCATCAGCCACGCCGGAGCCGTCGCGGCCATGGTGTTCTCCGCCGGCTTCCTCGGGTTCCTGGCCTCGATCGTGGTCTACGTGATGTACAAGGACCGCGGTCCCTTCGTCCGGTCCCACGCCGCCAACTCGCTCAACGTCCAGATCTCGATGTTCATCTGGCTGGTGGTCGTCACGGTCCTCTACGTGGTCCTCGGCATCGTCACCCTCGGCGTCGGCTTCCTCGTCTTCCTGCCGGTGTTCTTCGTGCCGCCGGTGATCGCCGGCATCCTCCACGTGGTCGGGGCGGTCAAGGCCTACAACGGCGAGTGGTGGAACCCGCCGCTCACGCCGCGGTTCGTCAGCTGAGCCTCACGTGAGCTCGCGCAGGACCTCGTCCTGCCACGCGAACGCCGCCCGGGCCCGGTCCGCCAGCAGCTCCTCGGGGGACGACGTCGGTGAGTCGGTGGAGCCTGCCGGTCCGGGCAGCAGTGCTTCCACCCGCTCGGCCATCCCCTCCGGCAGGTCGGTGCGGAGGTAGCGCAGCCCGAAGTCGTGCCGCGCCGGGCAGTGCCGGATCCGCAGGAGGGTCACCAGTGGCTCGACCGCGAACCGCATGTGGAACCAGGCCGCCTCGGCGACGTCACCCCTGGCCAGCGCGCGCTCGACCAGCCACGCCCCGGTCTGACGACGGGCGGCCGCCTGGTCGACCGCGCGCCTGCGCTGCGACTCCATCACCTCTTCGTCGTCGTGCTCGAGGTGGATCAGGCCGTCCGGGTCGTGCAGCACCTCGGGAGTGCCGTGCCGTCGGACGTCGATGGTCAGCCGCTCGGGCAGCCGGTCGACGAAGAGGTCGACGAGCCGCGTGGGGCGGGACAGGTCGGCGGCGTCCGGCTGGAGGTGGATGAAGCCCTGGGCCGCCGTCGGCCAGCGGTCGGCGGCCACCCGCCAGACGTGGTCGACGTCGAAGCGGTCGTGCACGAGCGCCAGGGCCTCGTCGTACGTCGCCGACGGGGGACCGTCGGTCCACACCTGGACGTCGAGGTCGGAGTGCGCGTCGTAGCCCCCGGTCACCGCGGACCCGCTCACCACGACGACCCGCACGTCGGGGCAGTGCGTCGGCAGCCCACGCAGGAGGTCGAGCACGTCGGAGTACCTGTCCAGGTCAGCGGCCACGATCGCAGTATCCCTTCGCGGCCGGTGACGGGGACAGGTTAGGATGACGTCGTGCGCCAGCAGCTCCTTCTTCGACAGCCGCGCTGATCGCGTCCCCCAGGACCCGACACGCGGCCACCCCTCCATGTGAGGGGTTTTTTCATGCCATCCCAGCGACACACGAGCAGACCGCAACAAGAGGACACGCCATGAGCCAGGACACCGGAGCCCCCGACGCGAACCCCGAGCGTGCGACGTACGACATCGAGGCCACCGAGACGAAGTGGCAGCGGGTCTGGGAGGACCTCCAGCCGTTCCGCGCCGACGACGACAGCCCGCGCGAGAAGCGCTACGCGCTGACGATGTTCCCCTACCCGAGCGGCGACCTGCACATGGGTCACGCCGAGGTGTTCGCGCTGCACGACGTGGTGGCGCGCTACTGGTGGCAGCGCGGCTACGAGGTGCTGAACCCGATGGGCTTCGACTCCTTCGGCCTGCCGGCGGAGAACGCCGCGATCCGCAACGACGAGCACCCCGACACCTACACGCGCGCCAACATCGCGCGTTCGATCGAGTCGTGCCGGAAGTACGCCGCGTCGTTCGACTGGTCGCGGACCTTCAACACCAGCGACCCCGACTACTACCGGTGGACGCAGTGGCTGTTCCTGAAGTTCCACGAGCGTGGCCTGGCCTACCGCAAGAACAGCCCGGTCAACTGGTGCCCCAACGACCAGACCGTCCTGGCCAACGAGCAGGTCGTCGGCGGCGTCTGCGACCGCTGCGGGGCGGAGGTGACCAAGAAGGAGCTGACCCAGTGGTACTTCAAGATCACCGACTACGCCCAGGAGCTGCTGGACGGCCTGGACGAGCTGGAGAAGACCTGGCCCGACCGTGTGGTCACCGCGCAGCGCAACTGGATCGGGCGGTCCGAGGGCGCCCACGTCACGTTCACGCTGCACGCGGCTGACGGTGAGCGCGACATCGAGGTCTACACGACCCGTCCCGACACCTTGTACGGCGCCACGTTCATGGTGGTCGCCGCGGATGCCGCGCTGGCTGCCGAGATCGTGCACCCCGACCGCGCGCAGGCGCTGGAGGACTACCTGGTCGAGGTCCGCAAGGCCTCCGACATCGACCGGCTGTCCACCGACCGGCCCAAGACCGGCGTCGACCTGGGCATCACCGCCACCAACCCGGTCTCCGGCGAGGAGATCCCGGTGTGGGCCAGCGACTACGTGCTGGCCGACTACGGCACCGGCGCGATCATGGCGGTGCCCGCCCACGACCAGCGCGACCTGGACTTCGCCCGGACGATGGGCCTGCCGGTCCGACGGGTCATCGACACCGGAGACGACAACCCCGAGGAGACCGGGGTCGCGACGTCGGGTGACGGGACGTACGTCAACAGCGGGCCCCTGGACGGGCTGGGCGACAAGGCCTCGGGCATCCGCTCGATCATCGAGCGGCTGGAGGCCGACGGACGCGGCTCCGGCGCGGTCAACTTCCGCCTGCGCGACTGGCTGATCAGCCGCCAGCGCTACTGGGGCCCGCCCATCCCGATCATCCACTGCCCCGTCGACGGTGAGGTCCCGGTGCCGGAGGACCAGCTGCCGGTGACGCTGCCGGTGCTGACCGGTGCCGACCTGAAGCCCAAGGGCACCTCGCCGCTGGGCGGCGCGACCGACTGGGTCAACACGACCTGCCCGACCTGCGGTGGCCCGGCGACCCGCGACACCGACACCATGGACACGTTCGTCGACTCGTCCTGGTACATGTTCCGCTACTGCTCGCCGCACGACGAGACCCAGGCCTTCGACAGCGCCAAGGTCAACGCCTGGATGCCGTGCAACCTCTACGTCGGCGGCGTCGAGCACGCGGTGCTGCACCTGCTCTACGGCCGGTTCTTCACCAAGGTGCTCAACGACATGGGCCTGGTCGACTTCCGCGAGCCGTGGTCGGCCCAGCTCAACCAGGGCTTCGTGATCAACCAGGGCAAGAAGATGAGCAAGTCCCTGGGCAACGGCGTCAACCTGGGCGACCAGCTGGCCGCGTTCGGTGTCGACGCGGTGCGGCTGACCCTGGTCTTCGCCGGTCCGCCGGAGGACGACATCGACTGGGCCAACATGTCGCCCGACGGGTCGCTGCGCTTCCTGCAGCGCGCCTGGCGACTGTCCGGCGACGTCACCTCGGCCCCGGGTGCGGACGTGTCGGGCGGCGACCTCGCGCTGCGGCGTACGACCGCGCGCACCGTCCACGACGCGGCCGAGCTGGTCGAGACCTACCGCTTCAACGTGGTGGTGGCCCGCGTCATGGAGCTGGTCAACGCCACTCGCAAGGCGATCGACTCCGGCTGCGGTCCCGCGGACCCGGCGGTGCGCGAGGCGACCGAGGCGGTGGCGGTCCTGCTGTCGCTGGTCGCGCCATACACGGCCGAGGAGATGTGGGAGCGCCTGGGCCACGAGCCCACGGTCGCCCGCGCCGGGTGGCCGGTCGTCGACGAGGCGCTGCTGGTCGAGGACACCGTCACCGCGGTCGTGCAGGTCAAGGGCAAGGTCAAGGCGCGCCTGGAGGTGTCGCCCGACATCTCCGAGGCCGACCTGGAGGCGGCCGCCCTCGCCGACGCGGGCGTGCAGCGCGCGATCGACGGCGCCACCGTGCGCAAGGTGATCGTGCGCGCGCCCAGGCTGGTCAACGTCGTCGTCTGACCTGTTCCGCCCCCTGGCGTCCCAGGCGTGCGAAACGGCCCCGCGGCACTGCCGCGGGGCCGTTCGTCACTCAGGAGTGCTGGTCAGGTGCTGACCCTCACGGCCGGTCGAGGCCGAAGGTGTAGCTGCCCGACCCGGAGTAGGACTGCACGCGCCACGAGTAGTAGCCCGCGGTGCCGGTGTAGGTGATCTTCTCCTCCGAGGTGCTGCTGATTCCCTGCGCGACCACGACCCAGGTCGAGCCGTTCCACTTCTCGAGGTAGAGGTCGAAGTCGGCGCCCGAGGGGCCCGAGATGCAGCCCACGTGGGTGCCGGCACCCGAGTTGTAGTAGTCGCTCGTGCCGGGGTGGTACGAGACGCCGCCGGAGCTCAGCGAGCCGGTCTCCGTCTCGGGCATGGTGCTGCAGGTGGTGGGGGTCGGGTCCGGCGGCGGCGTGGTGCCACCCGTGCCGACGTAGAGCAGGCGGTTGGGCGAGCCCGTGCCGGGGTTGGTGACCTTGTTGGTGGTCGCGGTGGAGATCAGCGCGTTGTTGACCGTCGCCGGCGAGGCCGACGGGTTGGACTGCAGGTAGAGCGCTGCCGCACCCGCGACGTGCGGGGTCGCCATCGAGGTGCCGCTGATGGTGTTGGTCGCCGAGGTGCCCGTGTGCCAGGCGGAGGTGATGTTGGAGCCGGGGGCGAACATGTCGAGGCACGAGCCGATGTTGCTGAAGCTGGAGCGCGCGTCGGTGTTGGTGGTGGACCCGATGGTGAGGCCGGCCGCGACGCGGGCGGGCGAGCTGTTGCACGCGTTGGCGCCCGAGTCGTTGCCGGCGGCGAGCGCGTAGGTGACGCCGTCGGCGATCGAGTTGGCCACGGCCGTGTCGAGGGCGGAGGAGATGCCGCCGCCCAGGCTCATGTTGGCCACGGCCGGCGAGCCGGCGGTGTGGTTCTGGGTGACCCAGTCCACGCCGGCGATGACGCCGGAGTTGGAGCCGCTGCCGTTGCAGTCGAGGACGCGGACCGCGACGAGGCGTACGCCCTTGGCGACGCCGTAGGTCGAGCCGCCGACCGTGCCGGCGACGTGCGTGCCGTGGCCGTTGCAGTCGGTGGTGCCGCGGCCGTCGTTGATCGCGGTGTAGCCCGAGACCGCACGGCCGCCGAACTGCGTGTGCGTGTTGAGCACGCCCGTGTCGATGATGTAGGCCGTCACCCCCGCGCCGGTGGCGTTGTAGGTGTAGGAGTTGTTGAGCGGCAGGTCGCGCTGGTCGATCCGGTCCAGGCCCCAGGTGGCGGGGGACTGGGTCGCGTCGAGCTGCACCGGCTTGTCGGCCTCGATGTAGGCGACGTTGGGGTTCTTGCGCAGCGCGGCGAGGGCCCGGCCGTTGAGCTTGGCGGCGAAGCCGTCGATCACCGAGGTGTAGGTGTGGGTGATGCTCGCGCCCTCGGCGCGGACGTCGGCCTTGGCGGCGCTGAGGCTCTTGCCGGGCGCCTCCTTGTCGAGCACCACGATGTAGCGGTCGTCGGCCGAGGAGCCGAGGACGGGCGCGAGGCCGTCGTCGGCGACGGAGGCCTGCGGGGCCTCCTGTGGCTTCTCCGTGCCGGCCGCGTGGGTGGCGGTCGGTGAGACGGCGAGTGCGGCACCGGCGAGCGAGGCGATCAGGCCTGCCGCCAGTCGGGGGCGTGCATGGTTCATCGATGGATCCTTCCCGAGACAGATGGACGAGGCTGACCTTGACCTTCCGACGCGGTCCCGGGCAAGGGGCAGGCGCCGCTTAACACTTAACTCGGCCAGCTCCAGCGGATCCCCGTCGTCCCCGGGGCGGTGTCGGTGTGGACCAGGTGGGCCCGCCGGTCGCGGTCCAGGGTGATCGGCTGCTCACGGTCCTCGGTGAAGGCCACCACGCTCTCCGGGAGCGCGCGCGGGTCGAACGCGACCTCGAGCAGGTACTCGCGCATCGGCAGGCGCAGGCGGCGGGTGTACTCGTGCTCGCGTGGGCCCGGGGTGGGGGAGACGACGTCGTACGTCACGATCACGGTCTCGCCCCGGCGCAGCGGCCGGAAGAAGACCAGCTCGGCGCCGACGACGCCCGCCTCGGGGTCCCGCTCCACCCGTCCGAGGGCGCACCCGCGCAGCGGACGGATCTCGGGGAGCCCGGCGTCCAGGTCGTCCTGGGCGTGCATCACGACGCGGCGGTCGGGTCCGTCTGCCCGGGCGCGCATCGCCTGCCGGACGGTGAGGCGGGCCTGGCGACGGTCGGGGCCGATGTGCAGGACGTCGTGGACCGAGACCCGCGCCAGCTCGGTGTCCCAGCTCGTGTCCAGCCGGCCGAGGACGGCGGTGTGGGGCTCCTCGGGCCACAGGACGTCGAGTCCCCGTACGGCGTGCCGCGGCGTGCGCTCGCGGGTGCTGGGGAGGGCGGCCGTGAGGCTGCCGGCAGGCAGTCCGAGGACCTCCTCGAGGTGCGGCAGGGCGGCCAGGGACGACCTCCGCCCGGGCTCGCTGCGCCCGGAGCGCCAGTAGCTCAGGGTCGCCGAGCTGACCGAGACGCCACGCTGGGCGAGGTGGTCGGTGATCCGGTCCAGGCTGAGTCCGCGCGCGTCGATGGCAGACCTGAGTGCGTCGGCGAAGGTCCCGGGCCTGTCACGCATCCGGACATCCAAGCGGAGGCCCCCGAGGGCTGCAACACGCCACCGCGTGGTGAGCGGCTGCTCCCGTAGCCGGTGGCTGCCACTAGCCTTCGGGGTGTGTCCGGCACCGTGATCGTCACCGACTCGACCGCGAGCCTGCCCGCCGAGGTGGCGCAGGCGCACGGCATCCGGGTGGTGCCGCTGCAGGTCGTCATCGGTGCGCGGGTGCTCGACGAGGGACCCGACGGGGCCACCCCCGAGGTGGTGGCGCAGGCACTGCGCGACTTCGTGCCCGTCAGCACGTCCCGCCCGGCACCCGCGCTCTTCGCCGAGCTCTACCGCTCGCTGGAGGCGGAGGGGGTCGACGAGATCGTCTCGATCCACCTCTCCGGCGAGATGAGCGGGACCTTCGAGTCGGCCCAGCTCGCCGCGCTCGAGGTCGACCTGCCGGTGCACGTCGTCGACTCCGGCCAGGTCGGGATCGCGACCGGCTACGCCGCCCTGACCGCGGCCGACGTGCTCGCGACCGGAGGTACGGCGCAGCAGGCGGCGGAGGCCGCGCTGGCCCGCGGGGAGGCCGCCACCTCGCTGTTCTACGTCGACACCCTCGAGTACCTGCGCCGCGGCGGGCGGATCGGTGCGGCAGCCGCGATCTTCGGCAGCGCGCTGTCGGTCAAGCCGCTGCTCGAGATCGCCGGCGGCAAGGTCGTGCCGCGCGAGCGCGTCCGTACGGCCTCCCGGGCGCTGGCGCGGCTGGCCGAGCTCGCCGTCGAGGCGGCAGGGGACCGGCCGGTCGACGTGTGCGTCTCCCACCTCGCCAACGCCGGCCGGGCCGAGGAGCTCGCGGCGACGCTCACCGATCGGCTGGCCGAGGGGCTGGAGGGTCGCGAGGTGATGTGCGGGGAGCTCGGCGCCGTGCTCGGCGCGCACGTCGGCCCCGGCATGGTGGCGGTCTGCGTCGCACCTCGGGACTGATCCACCCTGACCGGGCGCGACCTGCGCGGCCCTGTCCACAGATTGCCGCTCGCCCCTGTCGGAGGGCCGGGTGGCGTTCCTAGCGTGGAGCCATGCGCCGATCCCAGTCGTCCTCCGAGCACGCCGAGGCGGTGTCGCGGCGGCTGGCGACCCTGAGCGCCGAGCTCGCCGCCGTCCGCGGTGAGTCCGACGAGGCGCCCGACCCCACGCACACCCGGGTCCGCGAGCGTCCCGACGACCCGCCCGCTCCGGTGGTGCTGCCCGTCCCGGGCCGGCACGCGTCCCGTCGGCTCCGGATCGGCGGGCTCCAGCTCGGTCCGGCGCACCTCGCGGTGGTGTGCTGCGTGGCTGCTGTCGCCGTCGGCCTGGCGGCCTGGTGGGCCGTGCGCGACCAGGCCGAGGTGGTGCCCGTCGCGCCGTCGGCGGACGCGGCCGCCTCTCCCGCTCCGCTCGCCCCGGTCGACGCCGCCGGCACCGCGCCCGTCGGGGCGTCGGAGGCTGCCCCGCCGACCGAGGAGCTGGTCGTCGACGTCGCCGGCAAGGTGCGTCGTCCGGGCATCGCCGTGCTGCCAGCCGGCTCGCGCGTCGTCGACGCCCTCGAGGCGGCGGGAGGGGCCCGTCGCGGGGTGGACCTGACCTCGCTCAACCTCGCCCGGCCGGTCGTGGACGGCGAGCAGATCCTGGTCGGCGTCGAGGCAGCGGCGGGGGTGGCGGGCTCCCTCGGCACGTCGGTCCCCGGTGGTGAGGCCCTGGTCAACCTCAACACCGCGGACCTGGCGGCCCTCGACACCCTGCCGGGGGTCGGTCCGGTGACGGCGGAGGCGATCCTCGGCTGGCGCGACGCCAACGGGGGCTTCACCTCGGTCGACGAGCTGCTGGAGGTCGACGGCATCGGGGAGGCCACCCTCGCCGACCTGGCGCCGCACGTCACGCTCTGACGGCGACCCGTGCCGGACCTGCGCGCGATCGCCCTGGGCGTGGGAGCCTGGGTGGGCGCCCTGCTGGTGCTCCTCCTTCCCGGCCGGGCCGCCCTGTGCGGCACCTGCGCCGTGGTGGTGCTCGTCGGCGCCGGCGTGCTGCGCCGGTGGTGGACGGCCGCGTGGCTGGCACCGCTGGCGGCACTCGTGGCCGTGGCCGGGGTCGCCGCCCTGCACCAGGCGCTGGTCGCCACGTCGCCGCTCACCGCGCTGGCCCAGCAGCGCGCGGTGGCCACCGTGCACCTGGAGGTGACGTCCGACGTGCGCGTCGTGCCCGGCCAGTACGGCGAGCTCCAGGTCCTCCGGGCCGACGTGACCCGCCTCGCGGGGCGGGGGACGACGTGGCGCCTCGACGCGCCGGTCGTCGTGATGGCCGATGCGGACTGGCCGCGCCAACCGTTGGGCACCAGGCTCGAGACGACCGCCCGGCTGGTGCCGGGCGACGACGACGTGGCTGCGCTGGTCCGGCCCACGGGTGCGCCGAGGGTGGTGTCCGGGCCCGACGTCTGGTGGGACGCCGCGGCGGCCGTGCGCCGGGCGGTGAGGGAGGCGGTCTCCGGTCGCGACGCGGATGCCCGCGAGCTCGTTCCCGCCCTGGTGGTCGGGGACGACGGCGGCCTGGACCCCGACCTCGCCGAGGACTTCCGGACCACGGGGTTGACCCACCTGCTGGCGGTGAGCGGCACCAACCTCACGCTGGTGGTCGGCTTCCTGCTGGTCCTCGGTCGGTGGGCCGGCGTGCGCGGCCCGTGGCTCTACGCGCTCGGCGTGGTCGGCATCGTCGGGTTCGTGCTCACCGCACGAGCCGAGCCCAGCGTCGTGCGCGCCGCCGCGATGGGGGCGGTGGCCCTCGTCGGGATGGGGCGCAACGGGCGCTCGCGAGGCGTACGAGCTCTCGGCGTGGCGGTCCTCGGCCTGCTCCTCCTTCGACCCCAGCTGGCGGTGACGGCCGGGTTCGCGCTGTCGGCGCTGGCGACCGCGGGCATCCTGCTCCTCGCCCCGGTGTGGCGCGACGCCCTGATGCGGTGGACGCCGCGCTGGGTGGCCGAGGCGGTGTCGGTGCCGCTCGCGGCGCAGGTGGCCTGCACGCCCGTGGTGGCGGCGCTGTCCGGGCAGGTCAGCCTCGTGGCCGTCGGCGCCAACCTCCTCGCCGCACCCGCCGTCGCGCCCGCCACCGTGCTCGGCCTCGCGGGTGGTCTCCTCGGGCTGCTGTGGATGCCGCTCGGCGTGGTGGTGGCCGCGCCCGCCGCGTGGTCCGCAGGATGGATCATCGCCGTGGCCCGCTGGGGAGCGGCGGTGCCGACCGCGGCGATCGGCTGGGGCACCGGTCCGCTGCCGCTGGCCGCCCTCACCGTCCTGTGCCTGCTGTCGGTGCCGCTCGCCCCGCGACTGCTGGCCCGACCGGGCTCGACACTGGCCTGCACCGGCCTGCTCGTGGTGGTGATGGCGGCCCGGCCGCCCACGCCGGGCTGGCCGCCCGAGGGGTGGGTGCTGGCGATGTGCGACGTCGGCCAGGGTGACGGGCTCGTCCTGCGCGCCGGACCCGGCTCCGCCGTCGTGGTCGACGCGGGCCCCGACCCCGCGGCCATGGAGGCCTGCCTCGACCGGCTCGAGGTCACGCGCGTCCCCCTGGTGGTCCTGACGCACTTCCACGCCGACCACGTGGGTGGTCTCGCGGGGGTCCTCGACGGGCGCGAGGTCGGCTCCGTCGAGGCGACGGCGCTGCTCGAGCCGGTCGGTGGCGTGCGGGACGTCGAGGCGGCGGCGGGCAGCGCTCCCGAGCCCGCGGCGTACGGGCTCACGCGGCGGGTGGGCGAGGTGACGCTGCAGTCGGTGTGGCCGCGCCCGGGCGCTGCGCCCGGCGACGCGGGGGAGAGCGCACCCAACAACGCCAGCGTCGTGCTGCTCGCCGAGGTCGCCGGCGTACGGATCCTGCTGACCGGCGACGTGGAGCCGTCGGCCCAGTCCGCGCTGGCGCGTGACCTCGGTGGGCTCCGCGTGGACGTGCTCAAGGTGCCTCACCACGGCAGCCGGCACCAGGACGTCGACTGGCTGACGTCGCTCGGCGCCCGGCTCGCGCTGGTGTCGGTGGGGGAGGGCAACGACTACGGGCACCCTGCACCGGACCTGCTGGCAGCACTGTCGGCCACGGGTGCGCAGGTGTGGCGCACCGACCTCGCCGGCGACGTCGTCGTGGTGGTCGCCGACGGCGAGGTCGGTGTCGCCACCGGCGGATAGGGTTGGCGCACCATGGCACGCACCCCCTCCGCCGCGCAGGTCCTCGGCCACGTCGTCCTCGTGACGGGCAAGGAGGAATACCTCTCCGCCCGCACGGTCGCCTCGGTCCGCGACGCCGTGCGCGCCCACGACGCCGAGGCGGAGATGGCCGAGTCGCCCGCGTCCGACCTCACCCTCGCGTCGCTCGGGGAGATGTCGGCGCCGTCGCTGTTCTCCTCGATCCGGTGCGTGGTCGTGCGCGGGCTGGAGGACCTGCCCGACGAGTCGGTCGACGGGCTGCTGGCCTACTGTGCGGCGCCGGCCGACGACGTCGCCCTCGTCCTGGTGCACTCCGGCGGGCAGAAGGGCAGCGGCGTCCTCACCAAGCTGCGCAAGCTCGGACCGGTGACCGAGGTCAAGTCCGAGGAGGTCAGGGCCAACGAGATGCCGGCCTTCGTGTCCTCCGAGGTGGCCTCGCACGGTGCCCGGATCGACTCAGACGCGGCCGCGTTCCTCGTCCAGGCGGTCGGCACCGACCTCCGGTCGCTGGCCGCCGCCGCCGACCAGCTCACCAACGACTTCCACGGCGAGCACCTCACCGTCGACAAGGTCCAGCGCTACTTCGGCGGCCGCGCGGAGGCGAAGTCCTTCACCGTCGCCGACGCCGCGTTCGCCGGCCGACGCGCGGTCGCGCTGGAGGAGCTGCGCTGGGCGCTCGACTCCGGCACGTCCCCGGTCCTCGTCACCTCGGCCATGGCGGCGTCCGCCCGCAGCCTCGCGCGCTACCTCGGCGCCCCGCGGGGAGCCCGCGACGCCGACCTCGCCCGTGACCTCGGCGTGCCTCCGTGGAAGGT
Organism: Nocardioides ganghwensis; assembly: GCF_014779655.1. GTDB lineage: Bacteria > Actinomycetota > Actinomycetes > Propionibacteriales > Nocardioidaceae > Nocardioides > Nocardioides ganghwensis. Next base: position 63,267 of record NZ_JACXYX010000007.1, on the reverse strand, counting down.
GCGCACGGTCCGCGACCAGTCCCGCTCGTGGAACCCCGAGGGCATCGCCGCCGCGGTCCGGGCAGTGGCGGTCGCCGACGCCGACATCAAGGGTCAGGCGCACGACGCGTCCTACACGCTCGAGCGGCTCGTGCTCACGGTGGCGGGACTGCGCGAGAGCCGCTGACCTGGGAGCGGGCTTCCCGCCCGCGTCCCGCCTCCTCGGCGTACGTCATGGGCGGTGGTCGTCCGGGCAACCGCGCGCCATGCCGCCGCGCCCGTACGTCATGGGCCGTGGTCGTCGGGACAGCCCCGCGCCATGACGGCCGGCGGCGGGTCGCTGCCCCCCCGAAATGCGAAACACCCGCCACCAGGGGCGGGTGTCCAGCGGGAGGGTCCGGGTCAGAGCGACGCGGCCTTCTTGGCGATCGACGACTTGCGGTTCGCGGCCTGGTTGGCGTGGATGACGCCCTTCGACGCGGCCTTGTCGAGCGCCTTCATGGCGTCGCGACCGGCAGCCACGGCGGCGTCCTTGTCGCCGGCGTCGGACAGCTCGCGGAACTTGCGGACAGCAGTCTTCAGGCGCGACTTGACGGCCTGGTTGCGCTGACGCGCCTTCTCGTTCTGCTTGTTGCGCTTGATCTGGGACTTGATGTTCGCCACGTGTGGATCCTTGAGTGCTCGACCGGAAGGGCTTGACCGGAATGGGAAAGTCTGTGCTTGTCGGCTGCCTGGCAACCCCTCCCAAGATCGGCACGGGGAGGGTCGGGTGCCGGACACGCAAGGAGGAACACTACCGCCACGGCTCGTGCGCGCCCAAATCGCTCAGGCGCGAGGTCGACCGGTGCGGCGGGCGACTGCCTCCAGGATGCGGCGCGACTCCCGCAGACGGAAATCGTTGAGCGTCGGCAGGTTGACGTCGACGGCCACCACCGAGCGTACGGCGAGGTGGGTGCCGAACCCCGCCAGGAACGCGGTGACGACCTCGTCGCCGGCCTCCGACAGGGCCGGCGAGAGGGGGATCGAGGCGTCGAACCACGGGTCCTCGACGCGTTCGAGGCGGGCGAGGAGCGGGTCCGCCCACGCCGGACCACGAGCGGCCATTCCCCAGTCGAGGAAGACCAGCTCACCGCTTGGTCGCCGCAGCAGGTTGTCGACGCGGATGTCCCAGTGGGCGACGTGCGACCCCGGCTGCTCGGCCAGGTCCCGCAGCACCGCGGCCCAGTGCGGGGCTCGGGCGTGCACCCACGCGGGCACGGGTGCCTCGCGTGGCGCCTGCGGCAACGCGGAGAGGGTGTCGGACCAGAGCCGGAAGCGCTGGGACAGCTCCACCAGCGGCACGGAGGCCGGCAGGTCACGCTCCTGCAGGACCTCCGAGAGCCGGTCGACCCCGTGGAGGACCGCGTCGAGCTCGGCGGGGTCGGCGAAGTCGGGGTGACGGCCCTCGACGTCCTCGATCAGCAGTGCGACCCACTCGCCGTCGTCGTACGACGCCAGCAGCCGCGCCCACAGCGGGTGCTCGCCGAGGTGGGAGAGCACCGCGACCTCCCGGCGGAACAACCCGGGCGTGTCCGGGTTGAGTCCCGCGCCGACCGCCTTGACGAAGGCCCGCGTCCCGTCGGCGCACGACAGGCGGGTCGCGCACCCCGGCGACATGCCCCCGACCTGCTCGGCCGTCGCGACGACGGGTGACCCGAGCTCGGCGTCCACCCAGTCCCGGACCGCAGCGGGGATCGCGTCGTAGGTGAGGCGTACGCCGACGGCGCGGGGCGTCGTCACGACCAGCCCCGGCGCTCCGCCAGCCAGTCCCAGCACACCTCGCCCTGCCACCGCTGGTGGTCGCGGATGTGGGGCGACGTCGGCGGCACCGGCAGCTCGCACTGGGTGAGGAAGTAGCCGACGTAGAGCGCGAGGTTGATGTCGTACGCCTCCGGGTCGACGTCGCGCAGCAGCCGTCGCTCGCCGATCACCGCGTCGACGTCGGCGCCCTCACCGCGCGGTCCGATCAGCGCCGCGAACGAGTCGAACCACGCCGCGCCGCGCACCGGCCAGTTCCAGTCGCAGACCAGGGCACGGCCGGCCGGGTCGATGATCACGTTGTCGGAGCGGATGTCGGTGTGGACGAGGGTGTCGCCGCCGACGACCTCGGCGAAGCGCCGGGCCAGCGCCTCGGCCTCCGCGAGGTACGCGGGGCCGAGGTCCGTACGCCGCTCGCGCAGCTCGGCCCACCCCTCGAGGAGGGGAGCGAAGTCGTCGGCGGCGGCATCGAGCGCGAGACCGGCGGGCGGCGGCGTCACGGCGTCGGCCACGTCCTCCAGCGAGTCGAGGAGGGCGTCGAGGTCCTCGCGCACCCACGGTCGGTGGGGCGCGCGGGCCGCGACGTACTCGATGCCCAGCACCACCCAGTCGTCGTCGAGGTGCCACAGCAGCCTCGGCGCCGGGACCGCGGCGGGCAGCGCCGCCAGCTTGCGGGCCTCCTCGCGGTAGGAGTCGGCGAAGGTCCGCTGCGCCTTGACCGAGGCCGCCTTCACGAAGTGGCGCGAGCCGTCCTCGCAGACCAGCACCGACGCGAAGCCGGGCGTGAACCCGCCCGTCTGCGAGATGGCGGAGACGACGGGGGATCCGCACTTGCGCTCGATGTACGCCCGCAGGTTCGGCGGGAGGAAGGCCCACTCCAGCCGCCGAGCGGTCTTCCCGTGCGGGGCGGGATAGGGGGCCAGGGGGGAGCGCGACATGGCGGCATCCTTCACCACCGACGTGGCGGGGCTCGACCCGATACCTGAGGACGTCGTGGACGGTGAGGACGGCCGCATCGTCCACGACGTCCTCAGATATCGGGTGGAAGCCTGCGAGGTGGGCCGGAGAGACTGGCGCCATGCCCGAGCTCGTCCTGCCGACCACGTCCGTCCACGCGTCGTTCCTGGAAGCGATGGACGAGTTCGTCGCCGAGGGCGCCGAGCACAGCCAGACCGCCGCGTGGATCGAGCACAACGCCCCGGGATGGCGGGAGCCGGCGGCGTTCGAGGTGTTCGTCGAGGCCGTGAGGGCAGACGCGCTCGAGGAGACTCCGCGACCCGAGCGGCACGTGCCGTGCACGACCCTGTGGTGGGTCGACGGTGAGGACTACCTCGGCCGGCTCGCGATCCGGCACCGGCTCAACGACTTCCTGCTCGACGTCGGCGGGCACATCGGCTACGACGTACGCCCCACCCGCCGGCGCGAGGGCCACGCCACCGCGATGCTGCGCCAGGCGCTGCCGTGGGCGCGCACGCTGGGCATCGACCCCGCCCTGGTCACCTGCGACGACGACAACGTCGGCTCGATCCGGGTCATCGAGACCGCAGGCGGGGTGCTGGAGGACGTCCGCAGGGACAAGCGGCGCTACTGGGTGCCGACGGGGCGGTAGTCATCCCGCGGGCGGGATCGCGGCCGTCCGGGTCCGCGTCGCGGCGCCGACGCCGACGACCGCCACCAGCAGCCCGACCAGCTGCAGCACCGACAGCGTCTCGTCGAGCACCACCCAGGCGAGGACCGCCGTCACGGGTGGGCTGAGGAAGAACAGGCTGGCCGCGGCGCCAGAGCCCCCGCGCAGCACCAGCAGGGACAGCAGCACGAGCCCGACGATCGAGTTGACGATCGCGAGGAAGAGCACGGCGACCAGCGCCTGGCGGCCGTCCGTGACCGGCCAGGCGCCCTCGGTGGTCCACCCCAGGACGAGCAGCGGGGGAGCCGAGACGGCGAACTGCACTGCCGCCGACCAGAGCAGGTCCGGCTGGGCCCCGATCCACCGCTGGCCCAGGGTGCCGAGGCTGAGGGTGAGCATGCTCAGGCAGCCGATCAGCACGGCGGCCGGACCCCCGGCGCGGCCCAGGTCGCCCCCCAGCACCAGGAGCACGCCGAGGACGCCCACCACGAAGCCGCCGACCTGGAGCAACGAGACGCGCTCGCCGAGGATCGCGGCCGCCAGCAGTGCGGTCAGCACCGGGCTCAGCGCGTGGAAGAGCGAGGCCAGCGTGGCGCCGAGCCCGAGGTCGAAGGCGACGTACATCAGGCCGAACTGGACCGCGTTCATCATCAGGCCGACCGCGGCGACGCGGGTCACCGTGGCCCGGTCCATGCGGGTGGGACGGCGCAGCGCCAGCGAGAGCGCGACGGCCAGCACGGCTGCGAGCGCGAAGCGCCAGCCGAGCACGGTGAAGGGCGCCGCCGCCTGCACGGCGGCGGGCCCGGAGATGTAGCCCGAGGACCACACCAGGACGAAGGCCACCGCGGGGACGAGGGGCAGGTGCGCTGCTCGCGGGGGCCGGGTCACCCGGTCACGCTAACGATCGTCGTCGGTTCGGCACGCCACGCACCGCGTGGAAGAATGACCCGACCCCGCCGTCGTACTCCCGAAAGCAGTCCGTGAGCCTCAAGAACGCGCCGCAGCCTGGCTCGACCGACCCGTCGATCATCCGCAACTTCTGCATCATCGCGCACATCGACCACGGCAAGTCGACGCTGGCCGACCGCATGCTGCAGCTCACCGGGGTCGTCGACGAGCGCGCGTCGCGTGCGCAGTACCTCGACCGGATGGACATCGAGCGCGAGCGTGGCATCACGATCAAGTCGCAGGCCGTCCGGATGCCCTGGACCGTCCCCGCCGGCAACGCCGAGGACGCCGAGCCGGGAAGCTACGTCCTCAACATGATCGACACCCCCGGGCACGTCGACTTCACCTACGAGGTCTCGCGCAGCCTCGAGGCGTGCGAGGCGGCGGTCCTGCTGGTCGACGCCGCCCAGGGCATCGAGGCCCAGACGCTCGCCAACCTCTACCTCGCGATGGGCGCCGACCTCCACATCATCCCCGTGCTCAACAAGATCGACCTGCCCAGCGCCAACGTGGAGAAGTACGCCGCCGAGCTCGCCGGCCTGGTCGGTTGCGAGCCCGAGGAGGTGCTGCTGACCAGCGCCAAGACCGGCGTCGGCGTCGAGGCGCTCCTCAACGAGATCGTGAAGCAGACCCCGCCGCCAGTGGGCGACGCGGACGCCCCGGCGCGCGCACTGATCTTCGACTCGGTCTACGACACCTACCGCGGCGTGGTCACCTACGTCCGGGTCGTCGACGGCAAGCTCAGCCACCGCGACCGGATCAGGATGATGTCGACCAACGCGGTGCACGAGATGCTCGAGGTCGGCGTGATCAGCCCGGAGCCCGTGAAGGCCGGCGAGATCGGCGTCGGCGAGGTCGGCTACCTGATCACCGGTGTGAAGGACGTGCGCCAGTCCCGGGTGGGCGACACGGTCACCTCCCAGCACCACGGCGCGACCGAGTCGCTCGGCGGCTACAAGCACCCCAACCCGATGGTCTACGCCGGTCTCTACCCGATCGACGGCGACGACTACCCGACGCTGCGCGACGCCCTGGAGAAGCTCCAGCTCAACGACGCGGCGCTGACCTACGAGCCCGAGACCTCGGGCGCCCTCGGGTTCGGCTTCAGGTGCGGCTTCCTCGGCCTGCTCCACATGGAGATCACCCGCGACCGTCTCGAGCGCGAGTTCAACCTCGACCTGATCTCGACCGCGCCCAACGTGGTCTACCAGGTCGTGATGGACGACGGCACCGAGCACGAGGTCACCAATCCGAGCGAGTACCCCGACGGCAAGGTCGCCGAGGTCCGCGAGCCCGTCGTCAAGGCGACGATCCTGGCGCCGTCCGACTACATCGGCACGATCATGGAGCTGTGCCAGCTCAAGCGCGGCAACCTGCAGGGGATGGACTACCTCTCCGAGGATCGCGTCGAGATGCGCTACACCCTGCCGATGGGCGAGATCGTCTTCGACTTCTTCGACCAGCTGAAGTCGCGCACCAAGGGCTACGCCTCGCTCGACTACGAGCGCTCCGGCGAGCAGGCCGCCGACCTGGTCAAGGTCGACATCCTGCTGCAGGGCGAGCCGGTCGACGCGTTCAGCGCGATCGTGCACCGCGAGGCGGCCTACTCCTACGGCGTGATGATGGCCGGCAAGCTCAAGGACCTGATCCCGCGCCAGCAGTTCGAGGTACCGATCCAGGCCGCCATCGGCGCCCGGGTGATCGCCCGCGAGACCATCCGCGCGATCCGCAAGGACGTGCTCGCCAAGTGCTACGGCGGCGACATCAGCCGCAAGCGCAAGCTGCTGGAGAAGCAGAAGGCCGGCAAGAAGCGGATGAAGAACATCGGGTCGGTCGAGGTGCCGCCCGAGGCCTTCGTCGCCGCGCTGTCGACCACGCAGCCGACGGAGAAGTCCGGCAAGAAGTGACCGTCGTCCGGGCCGAGGACGTCGCCCCGCAACCGTGGCCCAACGGCGGCGGCACGACCCGCGAGCTGCTCCGCGCGGCTGACCGCTCGTGGCGGATCAGCCTGGCCGAGATCGTCTCAGACGGTCCGTTCTCGGTGTTCGGGGGACAGCACCGGGTGCTCACCGTGGTCGAGGGCCCGGTCCTCTCGCTCGACGTCGACGGCGAGACCCACGTCGTGGAGCCGCAGCGGCCGTTCGCCTTCCCGGGCGACGCCGAGGTCGTCGCCTCCGTGCCCGAGGGGCCGGTGCGCGCGCTCAACGCGATCGCCGACCCCGGCGTCGCGGCGTACGTCACGGTGCTGGAGCTCGGCCGTTCGTCCACCCTGCCGCTCGCGGCGGACCAGGCGGCGTACGTCGTGAAGGGGGGTGGCGACCTCGGGACGGGCACGCTGGTCGCCGGACCGGGCGAGGTCGCCGGTCGGTGCACCGTCGCTGTCGTCACCCTGCAGCAGGTCGGCTGACCGGTCCGTCGGTCCGTCCGGCGGGTGGAACCGCAGCCCGACGCTGGTCGTCACACCTGCCATGACGGACCGCCTGGCGTGCGCAGCGACGGTGCTCGTCGTCGGCTCGCTCCTCGTCGGGTGTGCCGGTGACCCGCAGTGCGAGGCCGGTCCGCACGTCGTCCGGGAGGTGGGTCCGTCGATCGTCCTCGACTCGGCGACCGGGGCCGACGGCGAGCCGGTGCGCGTCGTCGAGCTGTCCCGCGTCCGCTTCGACGGCCGGCCGGTGGATCGACGCCTCCTGGCCTCCTCGCCGCGGTCCGACGGCCTCTCCCTCGACGGTGGTCGTCTGGTCTGCGACCTGCCCTGCGGACTCGCGGGAACAGGCGGTCGGTGGCAGATCAGGGTCACCGGACCTGCCGCGAGCACCGCGCTGGTCGACGCCCACGGTGAGCCCCGGCTCGACCCGGGTGGGTGCAGCCCCGCGGTCGGCCGGGCGCCCGAGGTCGTGCTACGGCTCGCGCCGGCCGACGGCGCCCCCTGAGGCCGTCTGCCGGCCGCGCGGACCAATCCGTGCCCGCCCGCCGCCGCGAACGACCTCCATGCTCCTCGCCGACCGGATCCGCGTCGAGCTGGTCCGCGCCGGCGCGCGCCTCACGGTCTCCTACGGCGAGGGCCTGCGCTTCGCCGGCAACGAGCTGCCGCGGCCGACCCGTACGCGTGTGCTGACGCGGCACGGACGGGTCCCGGTGCTGGTCTACCGCCCCGGTCCGGGGCCGCTCCCGGTCCACGTGCACCTGCACGGCGGCGCCTTCCTGATGCGCCACCCCGGGATGGACGACTGGTGGTGCCGCTACGTCGCCGCCACTGCCGGCGTCGTGGTCGCCAACGTCGACTTCGAGGTCGCCCCGCGCGTGACCTACCCGGTGGCGCAGCACCAGGCCCACGACGTCGCCGCGCACCTGGCCGCCGACGGCACGCCCGTCTCGGTCGGCGGCTTCAGCTCAGGTGGCGGGCTGGCGGCGTCGGTCGCCCTCCAGGCCCGCGACTCCGGCTCGTTCACCCCGACCCTGCAGGTGCTGGGCATCCCGGCCCTGGACCTGTCGGCCGAGCCCCGCGACGACGACCCGGGGATGATCTCGCCGGACCTGCGGCGCCTGGTCAGGCGCGTCTACTTCCCCGATCCGGCGACCCGCCTCGAGCCGTACGCCTCCCCGCTGCTGGCCGACGACCTGCGGGGGCTGCCGCCCGCCGTCGTGCTGACCGCCGAGCGCGACGTCCTGCGCGCGGAGGGGGATGCGTACGCCCACCGGCTGCGGGCGGCGGGGGTACGAGTGGTGCACGACGTGACCCCGGACGTCGACCACTACTTCCTGACCGAGGACCCCGTGCGGGCCCGCACCACCATGGCGATGGTGGCCGAGGAGATCCGCGCCGCTATGCCTGCTCGCGGCTGAGCGAGACCTCCGTGACGGTGATGCCGAGGGCCGCCTCGAGCGCGGCGACCGGCTCGTCCAGCTCGGCCCTGCGCGGGCGGCGGGTCCGGGCGAACCAGGTCACCTCGAGCGGGCGACGCCTCGCCGTCCCGGCCGCCCGCCAGAACCCGGTGATCCGGCCGTCGACGAGCAGCGGCGGCAACAGCATCCCGTTGGACTCGTTCCACAGCCGCCGGTGGTGCTCGGGCGTCACGAAGCGGTCGCGGACCTTCGAGTCGTAGCCGCACAGCAGCGCGTCGAACTCCGGCAGCAGACGTACGCCCGGCACGTCCCGCGGTGGCGGCGCGTCGGCCAGGTCGAGGTACGTGCGGCCGTCCGGACCCCGGTCCTCGACCAGGTCGAGGCCGGCCAGCCCCTCGTCGACCGCCGCTGCCGGCATGCCGGACCACCAGGCGACGTCCTGGCGCGACGACGGTCCGTGGGCGGCGAGGTGCAGGCGTACGGCGTCGGCGACCGTCGCCGGCCCCGTCCGCTCGAAGGTCGCGTAGACCGGCTTGCCCTGGCCCTCCCACTTCTCGCCGGAGGCGGGCCTGCGCACGAGGGCGCCGTGGGCGAAGCCCAGGTAGCGCCCGGGCCCCGCCGCGGCCGCGGCCAGCGAGCCCGGGGCGTGGCGGCCCAGCCAGTCGTCGACGTGGGCGCGCAGCTCGTCGGGGGAGCGCCACTCCCGGGCGAAGTCCTCGATGGAGGTCCATAGTGTCGCGAGCTGCTCGTCGGTGATCCCCAGCACCCGAGCCCACCGCGGGTGCTGCCCGACCCGGGTGGCCTCGGCCAGCACGGTGTAGGCCCGCGGGCTCGCGGTGTGCACGGTCCCGCGGATGGTGCTGCCGCGGACGATCGCACCGGTGGCGTACGCCTCGCTGACCTCCGCGTGCGTGGTGCCGGGGAAGCGCGCCCCGAGCCCGATGAACGCCGACCGGGCGGTCTGCGTCTGCAGGTCGCCGATCGCGTCCACCCGCGCGGCCACCGTGCCCGGGTCGTCGGGGAACTGCCGGGCCAGGGACGCGGCGGCCAGGTCGTCCCAGCCCAGCACCACGCTCAGCCGCGCATCGGGCCGCCGGTGCGGCCGTAGGACTCGGCGACGATCTCCGCCACCACGGACAGCGCGATCTCACCCGGACCCTTGCCGCCGAGGTCGTGGCCCGCCGGCACGTGCAGCGTGCTGACGTCGACGCCTTCGGCGACGAGGTCCTCGAGCAGCCCCGCAGCCCGCCTGCGGCTGGCCATCATCGCGACGTAGGACGCCTCCGAGGCGAGCGCCGCCCGGAGCACGGCGGGTGCGTCCGGGGCGTCGTGGTCGCACAGCACCACCGCGTCACCGGACTGCGGGTGCAGGCCCGGACCTCCGTCGTCGGCGGCCTCGACCACCACGGTGCGTCCGACCGTCGAGGCGATCACGGCGATGCTGCGCGCGATCGGGTTGTCGGTGAGGACCAGGATGCGGCCCTGTCGGACCGGGTCGTCCGACCACGGCTGCTCACGCTCGCTCATGCGTGTACTCGCTTCGCTCGTCGCGCTGTACTCGATGATGAGCTCGCTGACGCTCGCTCATGGCGGCCAGCCTAGGCTCGCCGCATGTCGGTCGCCATCCCTCCGGGACTGCTGGCGCAGCGGTCGCTCGGGGAGGACTGGGGTCGCTGGCTGGACCGGTTGCCGCGACTCACGGACGAGCTGCTCGGGGAGTGGGACCTGCGTGCGGCCGACGCGGCGGTGCACGGCTACTGCTCGCTCGTGGTGCCCGTGACCGACGCCGACGGTGCGCCTGCCGCCCTCAAGGTGAGCTTCGACGGCGACGAGGAGTCCCGCCACGAGGGGCTCGCGCTCCAGCACTGGGCCGGGCGGGGTGCCGTACGCCTCCGCAGGGCCGACCCGCGCCGGCGCGCGCTGCTCCTCGACTGGCTGCCGGGCCCGGACCTCGGCGACGCGTGGGACGTCGAGGCGTGCGAGGTGGTCGGCGACCTCTACGCCCGGCTGCACATCCCTGCGCTGCCGCAGCTGGCGAACGTCGCGTCGTACGTCGAGCGCTGGCTGTACGACCTCGAGGAGCTCGGCCGCGACATCCCCGTCCCACCCAGGTACGTCGAGCAGGCGTTGTCCCTGGGGCCTGACCTGCTGGTGTCCGAGGGCGAACCAGTGGTGGTGCACGGCGACCTCCACTACGCCAACGTGATGGCCGACGACGCGGGGGAGTGGGTGGCGATCGACCCCAAGCCGATGGCCGGCGATCCGCACTACGAGCCCGCACCCCTCCTGTGGAACCGGATGGACGAGCTGAGCGGTCCCGGTGCCGTCGGCTCCTTGCGCGACGGCCTGCGCCGACGCTTCCACGCGGTCGTCGACGCGGCCGGCCTCGACGAGGACCGCGCGCGCGACTGGGTGGTCGTCCGGATGGTCCTCAACGCGGGCTGGGCCGTCCAGGACGCCCGGCGGGCGGGTCGCGGCCTGCGTGCGGACGAGCAGGACTGGATCACCCGCTGCATCGCGATCACCAAGGCCGTGCAGGAGTGAAACGGGCCGCCAGACGGGCCGAAAGTCTGCTTCTGGGTGACACCACGTGAGAATTCGCCGTGTTTGCTACCGCTCGGTAAACCCCGTGATCTAGGTTACAGCCAAGTCAGCCAGCACGCCCCCGCTGTGTGGCGCTCCGCGTCACGCCCTCGACGAATGAGTAGGTAACAGATGCCGATCACCATCGACACGGCGTTCCTCGACACGATGCCGGCCAACGTGGCCGTCCAGTTCTTCGACCGGGTCGCCGCGACCCCCGACGCGGAGGCCTTCCGGTTCCCGCGCGGCGAGGCCTGGGAGTCGGTGACCTGGAAGCAGGCCGGCGACAAGGTCGAGGCGCTGGCCGCGGGCCTGATCGCGCTGGGTGTGGAGCCCGAGCAGCGCGTCGGCATCGCGTCCGGCACGCGCTACGAGTGGATCCTCGCCGACCTCGCGATCATGTGCGCCGCCGGTGCCACCACCACGGTCTACCCGACCACCAACGCCGAGGACACCGTCTACATCCTCGGTGACTCCGAGAGCCGCGTGGTCTTCGCCGAGGACGACGAGCAGCTCGCCAAGCTCACGGCCCACCGCTCCGAGCTGCCCCACGTCTCGAAGGTCGTGACCTTCGAGGGCAAGGCCGACGGCGACTGGGTCATCACCCTCGACGACCTCGCCGCGCTGGGCGCCGAGAAGCTCGCCGCCGAGCCCGACGTGGTCCGTACGACGTCGCAGGCGATCCGCCCCGACCAGCTCGCCACCCTCATCTACACCTCCGGCACGACCGGCCGCCCCAAGGGCGTGCGCCTGCGGCACGCCTCCTGGGTCTACGAGGGCGAGGCCATCAAGGCCCAGAACATCCTGTCGCGGGACGACCTGGAGTTCCGCTGGCTGCCCCTCGCACACTCCTTCGGCAAGGTGCTCATGTCGGTGCAGCTGGCCATCGGCTTCCCGTGCGCCATCGACGGTCGCGTCGACAAGATCGTGGACAACCTGGGCGTGGTGAAGCCCACGTTCATGGGCGCGGCGCCCCGCATCTTCGAGAAGGCACACGGTCGCGTCGTGACCATGACCGCTGCCGAGGGCGGCGCCAAGGAGAAGATCTTCAAGAAGGCCTTCCAGGTCGGCCTCGAGGTCGAGCGCCTCAAGCGCGAGGGCAAGTCGGTGCCGATCGGCCTCAAGGTGCAGCACGGCCTGTTCGACAAGCTCGTCTTCTCCAAGGTGCGTGACCGCTTCGGTGGGCGGGTGCGCTTCTTCATCTCCGGTGCGGCCGCCCTCAACCGGGACATCGCCGAGTGGTTCAACGCCGCCGGCATCGTGATCCTCGAGGGCTACGGCATGACCGAGAACTCTGCCGGCGCGACGGTCAACCATCCCGACGACAACCGCATCGGCACCGTCGGCCGGGCCTTCCCGGGCGCCGAGGTGAAGATCGGCGACGGTGACGAGGTGCTGCTCCGTGGCCCCCACGTCATGGACGGCTACCACAACCTCCCCGAGGAGACGGCCAAGGCGCTCGACGCCGACGGGTGGCTGCACACGGGTGACAAGGGCTCGCTCGACGCCGACGGCTTCCTCACCATCACGGGCCGCATCAAGGAGCTCTTCAAGACCTCCGGCGGCAAGTACATCGCGCCGCCGGCGATCGAGTCGAAGTTCAAGGCCATCTGCCCCTACGCCAGCCAGTTCATGGTGTTCGGCGACGAGCGCAACTTCTGTGTCGCCCTCGTCACCCTCGACCCGGACGCGATGGCCGGCTGGGCCGAGGAGAACGGCATGAGCGGCAAGTCCTACACCGAGATCGTGCAGTCCGAGGCGGTGAACAAGATGGTCGGCGACTACGTCGACGAGCTCAACACCCACCTCAACCGCTGGGAGACCATCAAGAAGTGGAAGCTCCTCGACCACGACCTCACGGTCGAGTCGGGCGAGCTGACGCCGTCGATGAAGGTCAAGCGCAACGTCGTGCAGGACAACAACCAGGCGCTGATCGACGAGATGTACGCCTGACAGCTCCTCGAACGGGTGTCGGTGGGAGACCACTGGCACCCGTTCGCCATTTCCGGCGTGGTTGGATACCCGCGTGCCCCCCGCTCAACCCGACGGCGACGTCGCGCCCGAGGACGGCCTGCTCCCCGACGAGGCCTGGGCCGAGTTCGGCAGCAAGCCGTTCGGCCTCTACGTCCACGTCCCGTTCTGCTCGGTGCGGTGCGGCTACTGCGACTTCAACACCTACACCGCCCACGAGCTCGGCGACGAGGTGGGCGCGAGCCGGTCGTCGTACGCCGAGGCGGCGATCCGCGAGATCCGGTTCGCGCGCCACGTGCTGGGCCACCGTGACGTGCCGATCGAGACGATCTTCTTCGGCGGCGGGACGCCCACGCTCCTGAAGCCCGCCGACCTCGGCGCCATCGTCGCGAGCGCCGCGGCCGAGTTCGGCCTGGTCGACGACGTCGAGATCACCACCGAGGCCAACCCCGACAGCGTCGCGGCGTGGGACCTCGACGAGCTGCGCACCGCCGGGTTCAACCGGATCAGCTTCGGCATGCAGTCCGCCGTCGACCACGTCCTGCGCACCCTGGACCGCACGCACGACCCGATGCGGGTGCCGGCCGTGGTCGAGTGGGCGCGGCAGGCAGGCTTCGAGGACATCTCCCTCGACCTCATCTACGGCACGCCGGGGGAGTCGCTCGCCGACTGGGAGACGTCCGTCGACGCGGCCCTCGACTGCCGCCCCGACCATGTCTCGGCCTACTCCCTCATCGTCGAGGAGGGCACGGCGATGGGCAGGCAGGTCGCCCGCGGCGAGCTGCCGATGCCCGACGAGGACGACCTCGCCGACAAGTACCACCTCGTCGACGAGAAGCTGGCTGCCGCCGGGATGAGCTGGTACGAAGTGTCCAACTGGGCGACCTCGCCCGACCACTGGTGCCGCCACAACCTCCTCTACTGGACCGGTGGCCACTGGTGGGGCGTGGGCCCCGGCGCGCACTCGCACGTCGGCGGGGTGCGCTGGTGGAACGTCAAGCACCCGGCCGCGTACGCCGAGCGGCTCGCCCGCGGCGTCTCGCCCGCGCTGGCCCGCGAGGTGCTCGGCTACCGCGACCAGCGGGTCGAGCGCATCATGCTCGAGATCCGGCTGGTGGAGGGGCTCCCGGTTACGGCCCTCGACGCCTCGGGTCGCTCCCACGTCGCTCGCATGGTCGCTGACGGCCTCGTCGAGCTCTCCGCCGAGCGCCTGGTCCTGACCCAGCGCGGCCGCCTGCTCGCCGACGCCGTGGTCCGCGACCTCACCGACTGACCGGCCCCAGCGCGGATCGGGGAGTCCCGGCTCGCCCTGGTCGAGCCACCGCTCCCCGATCCCGGTGGACGTGTGCCCGCCCTTCGGTGGTCGAGGCGGATCTCGACACGGGTCGCCAGTCCTTCGCTCCGCTCAGGGCTGGGTCGTGAAGTCGATGAGCTCCTCGACCCGGCCGAGGAGGGCCGGCTCGAGGTCGGCGAAGGAGCTCACCCGACCGAGGATGTGCTTCCAGGCGCGCGCGATGTCGGCCTGGTCACGGTGGGGCCAGCCGAGCTGCTGGCAGGTGCCGGTCTTCCAGTCGATGCCCTTCGGGACGTGTGGCCAGCGCGGGATGCCGAGGCGGTCGGGCTTGACCGCCTGCCAGACGTCGATGAACGGGTGCCCGACGACGAGCACGTGCTTGCCGATGGGGGAGCGGGCGATGCCCTGCGCGATGCGCGCCTCCTTGGACCCCGGGACCAGGTGGTCGACCAGGACGCCGACGCGTCGCTGCGGGCCGGGCTTGAAGTCGCGGAGGTGGTCGGCGAGGTCGTCGACGCCGCCGAGGTACTCCACGACCACGCCCTCGATGCGCAGGTCGTCGCCCCAGACCTTCTCGACCAGCTCGGCGTCGTGGCGGCCCTCGACGAAGATCCGGCTCGCCCGCGCCACCCGGGCCCGCGCGTTGGGCACCGCGACGGAACCCGAGGCCGTACGGGTGGGCGCGGCGGGCGCACCGGCGCGGACGGGACGGGTGAGGACCACCGGCTTGCCCTCGAGCAGGAAGCCGGGGCCGAGCGGGAACGTGCGCCGCTTGCCGCGCCGGTCCTCCAGCGTCAGCGTGTCGATGTCGCGGTCGACCGCGACGACCTCGCCGCACCAGTCGGTGGTCACCTCCTCGACGACCATGCCGAGCTCGGTCGGCATCTCGGTGGCGCGGCCGTTCTTCGGGGCGCGCCAGTCGCCGGAGAGGACGTCGGTTCCGTAGCGATCCTGAGGCACTGGGCTACGTTAGGCGCCCAACGGCTCGAGGACGGGGTGGCACGCCGTGCACTCACGCACGACCATGACGACGGCACCCCGGCCCGTACGCCGACGCCGCCGCGACTGGATCCGCGCGCGCCTTCGTGGCGACCACGAGGAGGACGGCGTCTTCCGCCCGGTGCGACTGCCGCTCTGGATCGACCTGGGCGTCGCGGCCCTCATCGTCCTGGTCGCAGCCGGGGGCTTCGTCGGCTTCTTCCTCTGGCTGGCCCGCACGCAGGTGCGCTGACCCGCCGGGTCACTCCTCGGAGGACTCCTCGGAGGACTCCTCGGACGAGGACCGCTCGGTGCCGTCGCCCTGGGTGGGCGCCGTGCTCGCGCCGTCGTCGTTGCCCAGGTCCTCCTGGGTGGCGTCCATCTCGAGCTCCTCGCGGCTCTTGGTCTCCTCGGCGTCGGGGTCGAGGGGCTCGGCCAGCGGGTTGTCCTCGCCGGGCTGGAGGTCCTCGGGCAGCTGGTCGTCGGAGATCCCGCCGAGGCTCGCGTCGTCGGGCGACGCGGTGCCGCCGGAGTGGTCGGAGTCGGCGGGGCTGGTGCCGCTGCCGGCCTTGGGCGTGTCAGTCGACTCGGTGTTGTCGGTCTGGGACTCGCTGTTCTCGGTCATGCCCCAGTCCTACCGACCCCCGTGCGCCCCGGCCAGCCCCGTGGGGGTGGGACGGCTCAGACCAGACGGCTCAGACCCGACGGCTCAGACCAGCGGGAGGCGCTTGTGTCCGCGGGGCAGGTGCGCGTAGCCGAGGCGTACGGCGCTCTCGAGCAGCGCGGGGTCCCACGGCCACTCGCCCTGTGCGAGCGCCTCCGACTGCGGCACGCCGCGCGAGGCCAGGTCGCGGATGGTCTCGGCGACCACGCCGAGGTCGAAGCGTTGGTCCTGCACGAACGCCTTGTCGACGACCTTGCCGTGGCCGGGCACCACCACCGTCGCGTCGGTCATCAGGCCGAGCACGAGGTCGAGCGTGGTCGGCCACTCCAGCGGCCAGGAGTCGTCGCCGATGAAGGGCGGGTCGGACTCCTCGACCAGGTCGCCGCCCAGCAGCACGTCGGCGTCGGGCACGCGTACGACGAGGTCGCCGGCGGTGTGCCCGCGGCCCGGGTGGATGAGCTCGACGCTGCGGTCGCCGAGGTCCAGCTGGACCGCCGAGGAGAAGGTGTGGGTGGGCAGCTGCAGCGTGGTCGCGAGGACCTCGTCGCGGCGCGGGTCCGCGGCGTCCTGCTCGTAGCGCTCGAACGTGTGTCGCGCCGAGACCTCCATGTGCTCGCCTGCCCAGTCGGTGGCATGGATCGGCAGGTCGCCGAACTGCTCGACCATGGTGGCGTTGCCGAAGTGGTGGTCCCAGTGCTCGTGGGTGTTGACCAGGCCCGTCAGCGGGCCGGCGCCCAGGCGGCGTACGTCGTCGGCGACCCGGCGGGCCTCGGCGGCGGACCCGTGCGTGTCGACCATCAGCAGGCCGTCGGAGCCGCCGACGAGCGTGATGTTGACGTGCATCCAGTCGTAGTGCGCCACCCACACCCGCGGCGCGACCTCGGTGAACCGGGGGGTGGAGTCGGGCATGCCCGCGAGCCTACGGTTCCCTTGTAGAGTTGGCACTCCGAGCAAACGAGTGCCAGCAATCCGGATCCGACGTGCAGAGGAGGGCTCGATGGTCGACGACCGCAAGCTCGACGTGCTCCGCGCGATCGTGGAGGACTACGTCGCGACCGAGGAGCCCGTCGGCTCCAAGGCGCTCGTCGAGCGGCACGGCCTCGGTGTCTCCCCGGCCACGGTCCGCAACGACATGGCGGCGCTCGAGGACGAGGGCTACATCCACCAGCCGCACACGAGCGCCGGCCGGGTCCCGACCGACAAGGGCTACCGGCTCTTCGTCGACAAGCTGGCCACCCTCAAGCCGATGAGCGCGGCCGAGAGGCGCGCCATCGCGACGCTGCTCGACGGCGCCGTCGACCTCGACGACGTGGTCCAGAAGTCGGTGCGGCTGCTCAGCCAGCTCACCCGCCAGGTCGCGATCGTCCAGTACCCCACGCTCTCGCGCTCCACGGTGCGCCACATCGAGCTGGTCTCGCTGACCCCCACCCGCGTGATGGTGATCCTGATCCTCAGCACGGGGCGGGTCGAGCAGCGCCTCGTCGAGCTCGACGCGGCGGTCGTCGACACCGACCTCGCCGAGCTGCGGGTCGCGGTCAACCAGGCCAGCGCGGGCGTGCAGATCGCGGCGGCCGCCGCCGCGCTCGGCGACCTGCCCGACGCCGTACGCCCCGAGCAGGTCGACTCGGCCCGGGCGATCGTGGGCGTGCTCACCGAGGCGATGTCCGACCACCGCAACGACGAGCGCGTCGCGGTCGGCGGCACCGCCAACCTCGCCCGCTACGGCGACTTCGACACCGCCGTGCGCCCGCTGCTCGAGGCGCTCGAGGAGCACGTCGTGCTGCTCAAGCTCCTCGGGGAGTCGGGCACCGACGCCCTGACCGTGCGCATCGGGCACGAGGGCCCCTACTCCGAGCTCGCGGCCACGAGCGTCGTCGCCACCGGCTACGGCCCGCAGGAGTTCCACCTCGGCTCCCTCGGCGTCGTCGGCCCCACCCGCATGGACTACCCCGGATCCATGGCAGCCGTGCGCGCGGTCGCGCGCTACGTCTCCCGGATCCTCGATGAAGGAAACCAGTGACCCAGGACCCCTACGAGATCCTCGGCGTCTCGCGTGACGCCGGCGCCGACGAGATCAAGAAGGCCTACCGCAAGCTCGCGCGGCAGCTCCACCCCGACGTCAACCCGGACCCGGAGACGCAGGAGCGCTTCAAGGACGTCTCCCGCGCCTACGAGGTGCTCAGCGACCCCGGCAAGCGCGCGGCGTACGACCGTGGCGGCGACGCGTTCAGCCAGGGCTTCGGCGGCGCCGGCCAGGGCTTCAGCTTCACCGACATCATGGACGCGTTCTTCGGTGGCGGAGCCCCGGGCGCCGGCCAGTCGCGCGGTCCGCGCTCGCGTGCCCGGCGCGGCCAGGACGCGCTGATCCGCCTCGACGTCGAGCTCGCCGAGGCCGCCTTCGGCGTCACCCGCGACCTCAAGGTCGACACGGCGCTGCGCTGCGAGGCGTGCGAGGGCGAGGGCACCGCGCCCGGCACCAAGCCCATGGCGTGCGAGACCTGTCACGGCCAGGGCGAGGTCGCCGTCGTCCAGCGCTCGTTCCTCGGCGAGATCCGTACGCTCCGCCCGTGCGCGGCGTGCCGTGGCTACGGCTCGATCATCCCCGACCCGTGCCGCGAGTGCTCCGGCGACGGCCGGGTCCGCTCGCGCCGCACCCTGACGGTCAAGATCCCCGCCGGCGTCGACCACGGCACCCGCGTCCAGCTCACCGGCCAGGGCGAGGTCGGTCCCGGCGGCGGTCCGGCCGGCGACCTCTACGTCGAGATCCACGTCGAGCCGCACCCGACCTTCACCCGGCACGGCAACGACCTCCACACCACGATCTCGCTGCCGATGACGGCCGCGGCGCTCGGCACCCAGCTCACCCTCCCGCTGCTCGAGGCGGACCTGCCGACGTCCAAGGACTCGGAGACCGTCACGACCTTCGACCTCGAGGTCCGCCCCGGCACCCAGTCGGGCAGCGAGCAGGTGATCCGCGGCTTCGGCGTGCCCAGCCTGCGCGGGGGTCGCGGCGACCTGGTCGTCAGCATCTCCGTGGACACCCCGACGCGCCTCGACCCGCGCCAGGAGGAGCTGCTGCGCGAGCTCGCGGCGATCCGCGGCGAGGAGTCGCCCGACGGCCAGGTCGAGGCACCGCACAAGTCGATGTTCGGACGCCTGCGCGACGCCTTCCAGGGCTGAGCCCGTGTCCCTCCCCGTGCACCTCGTGCCGTCGCTGGCCGAGGCGTCGGTCGGCTCGGTCGTCGAGGTGACCGGGGACGAGGCGCACCACGCCGTCGCCGTACGCCGCCTGCGCGAGGGCGAGCAGGTCGCGCTCACCGACGGGGCCGGGGCCTCGGTCACCGGCACCGTCGCCTCGACCGGCAAGCGAGTCTTCACCGTCACCGTCGCGGCGGTCACGCGGGAGGAGCGCCCCGAGCCGGCGTTCACGGTCGTCCAGGCGCTGCCCAAGGGTGACCGGGGCGAGCTCGCCGTCGAGGTGCTGACGGAGGTCGGCGTCGACCGGGTCGTGCCGTGGGCGGCCGCCCGATCCGTCGCGGTCTGGAAGGGCGATCGCGCCGCGAAGTCCCACGCGAAGTGGCAGGCCACCGCCCGTGAGGCCGCCAAGCAGTCGCGCCGCTCGTGGCTGCCGACCGTCGCCCCGCTGGCGTCGACGGCCGACCTGGCCTCGCTGGTCGCCGACGCCGACCTCGCCGTCGTGCTGCACGAGGAGGCGACCGTCCCGCTCAGCGCGCTCGACGTCCCCGCCGCGGGCCGCATCGTGGTCGTCGTCGGCCCCGAGGGCGGGATCGCCCCCGACGAGCTCTCCGCGCTCACGGCCGCCGGCGCGCAGTCCGTACGCCTCGGTGCGGAGGTGCTCCGGACGTCCACCGCCGGTGTCGTCGCGGTCGCCGCCCTGCTCGCGCGTACGCCCCGCTGGTCCTGACCGTCCGGCCGGCGCGTCGGACGACCACAACCGGTGCGAGGCCGGACAGGTTCCGCGTGAAGCGGCCGGGCCCTCGGACTTCTGGTCGTCCGACACGCCCAACCGGCTCGCGCAAGACCTACTGCACGGTGATCGTCTTGGTGTCGACGGCCGGGCCGTCGCCCTCCGTGCCGCCGCTCGGGTCGTCGGTCTCGCACCGCACCACGACCTCGCCCGTGGCACCGCCGAGCGGCAGGCTGACCTCGAAGGGGAACAGTCGCTCCTCCATCCAGCCGTCCGACTGGTAGGCCTCCAGCGCGACCTCCTGCCCGTCCTGCAGGAGCCGGCACGGCCCGCTGGCCTCGAACGAGTTCGCCACGCCCGTGACGGTGAGGGTGTCGCCGGTGACCGTGTCGCCCTCGGCGGGGGAGGTGATGCTGACCAGGTTGAGCGTACGCAGCGCGTTGGCCGCCTCGAGCTCGGTGTCCGTCGGCAGGCCGAAGAGCTCGTAACCCGGGTCCTCGCGCTGGATGACGACCGGCACCCGCTCCTGCTGGACACCCTGCAGCGTGTAGACGAGCTGCTGGAGGGCGAGCCGGGCGTCGCGCCGGGTCATGCCGTCCGGGCGCTGGGTGAACCCGTCGGACGGGATGTCCACCAGCAGCACCCCGTCGGTCGCCCGGACCGACGTGATCTCGACCCCCGGCCACAGGGTGCGGTAGTCCGGGTCGTCGGGCTGGCCGCCGGCGACCAGCCGGGCGGCCTCCGTCAGCGGCTCGCCCTCCACCCGGTGGAACTCGCGGAAGAGGACCGTACGCCCGCCCGGCCCGTCGCCGGCGAAGTAGACCGGGACGGCGGTGCCGGCAGCCGCCGGCGACTCCGACGGCGACTCGGAGGGCGTCTCGGAGGGGGACTCGGACGGCGACTGCGAAGGTGACTTCGTCGACTGTGCGCCGTCGGTCGCGGTGGGCTCGCTCGCCTCGTCGGAGGCCGGGCGCGTGCCGTCGCCGGTGCACGAGGCGAGGGCCAGGGTCGTCGCCGCGACGACGGCGGTGGCACCCGCCCAGCGACGTACGCGTCGGGCGGGGGCGGTGGGGAAGGTCATGTCGTTCACGGTAGTGGGACGCGCGCCTCGACCCTCCGGTTACACGCCGTCGGTTGCCCGCAGTCGGTTACACGCCGCCGACCCAGACCCTAGGCTGGGCAGATGAGCGCCACGTCGGACGACTGCATCTTCTGCACCATCGTCGCCGGGGAGATCCCGGCCGACGTGATCGGACGCAGCGAGCACGCCATCGCGTTCAAGGACCTCAACCCGCAGGCGCCGTTCCACGCACTCGTGGTGCCGCTCGACCACCACGAGAACGTCGCCGCCTCCGCCGCCGCCGACCCGGCGGTGATCGGCCACCTCGTCGCACTGGCCGACACGGTCGCCCGCGAGTCCGGCAACCCCGACTACCGCCTCGTCGCCAACACGGGCGCCGCAGTCGGGCAGAGCGTCTTCCACACCCACTTCCACGTGCTCGGCGGCTCGTCGCGCATGTCCGAGTCCCTGATCTGAGCAGCCGTGTCCCGATCCCGCCCGTCCCGACCCCGACACGCGCTCGCCGCGGTCCTGACGCTCGGCCTCCTCGCGCTCGCCGCCTGCGGCGGGGGTTCCGCCGAGGGCGACCGGAGCGCCACCCAGCCGGCCGAGCAGCCGGCGAGCACCTCCCCGAGCGCGGAGGAGGCGGCGGCCGGGTCGCACGGCAGCGGCCACTACGCGGAGCCCGCGCAGTCCAAGAAGCTGCGTGCCGGTGAGACCCGTACGACGATCGCGATGCCGGGCAGCTACACACCGGACGCGCCCTACGGCACCGGCACCGACGACTACCGCTGCTTCCTGCTCGACCCGGGCCTCGACAAGGACGCCTGGCTCACCGGCACCCAGGTGCTGCCCGGCAACCCCGACGTCGTGCACCACGTGATCCTCTTCCAGGTCCCGCCCGAGCAGGTCGCGGCGGCGAAGGCCAAGGACGCCGCCGAGGACGAGGAGGGCTGGACCTGCTTCGGCGGCACCGGCCTCGACCAGTTCCAGGACGTCAACCGGTCGTCGTGGATCGGCGCCTGGGCCCCCGGCGGCGAGGAGTCGGTCGTCAAGCCCGGCTACGGCGTACGCCTGCGCAAGGGCAGCCAGGTCGTCATGCAGGTCCACTACAACCTGCTCGCCGGCCAGCAGCCCGACACCTCGGCCGCCCAGCTGCGCCTCGCGCCCGGCAACCGCAAGTACCAGGGCCTCACCACGATGCTGCTGCCCGCTCCGGTCGAGCTCCCGTGCCGCCCGGAGCACTCCGACGGCGAGCTCTGCGACCGTGCGGCCGCGGTGGCCGACGTCAAGGAGCGCTTCGGCGCCGACGGCAACACCGCCGACCTCCTCCACCTCCTGTGCGGCGGCGAGCCGGAGCCGGGCCGGACGCAGTCGTGCCTGCGCACCCTCGGCGAGCCGATCACCATCCACGGCGTCGCCGGCCACATGCACCTGCTCGGCCGCTCGATCAGGATCGAGGTGCGGCCGGGCACCCCGCAGGCGCAGACCGTCCTGGACATCCCGGTCTGGGACTTCGACGACCAGGGGAGCCGGCCGATCGAGCCGATCACCCTGCAGCCGTTCGAGCAGGTGAAGGTCACCTGCACCCACGTCCAGTGGCTGCGCGACAAGCTCCCCGCCTTCGAGGGCCAGCCCGACCGCTACGTCGTCTGGGGCGAGGGCACCACCGACGAGATGTGCCTCGGCATGCTGCAGGTCACCCGCCCCTGAGGGCGTCCCGCCCCTTTCGGGTGGGCCGTACGCCCCGTGCTCGGTAGCATGGAGGGGCTCTGCCACCGACCCGGAAGGCCGCCCGCACGGGCATCCATGACTGCCACGAACCAGCCAGGCACCCCCGAGGAACGACCGACCCACACCGTGGTCGTCCCCAACAGCATCGACATGGTCTCCGTCCTGGGACCGGGCGACGAGCACCTCCGCCTCATCGAGCGTGCCTTCGACGCCAGCGTCCACGTCCGCGGCAACCGCATCACCCTCGCCGGCGAGTCGGCCGAGGTCGCCACCGCCGAGCGCCTGCTCGACGAGATCGTGACGCTCGTGCGCACCGGACAGGGCGTCACCGGCGAGACGGTCGAGCGGATCATCCAGATGCTGCGCGCTGAGACCCACGAGCGGCCGGCCGACGTGCTGAGCCTCAACATCCTGTCCAACCGCGGGCGCACGATCCGTCCCAAGACGCTCAACCAGAAGCGCTACGTGGAGTCGATCGACAAGAGCACGATCACGTTCGGCATCGGCCCCGCGGGCACCGGCAAGACCTATCTCGCGATGGCGAAGGCCGTGCAGGCCCTCCAGGCCAAGGAGGTCAACCGGATCATCCTGAGCCGTCCGGCCGTCGAGGCGGGGGAGCGCCTCGGCTTCCTGCCCGGCACCCTCAGCGAGAAGATCGACCCCTACCTGCGCCCCCTGTACGACGCGCTGCACGACATGGTCGACCCCGAGACGATCCCCAAGCTGCTCGCCGCCGGGACCATCGAGGTCGCCCCGCTGGCGTTCCTGCGGGGCCGCTCGCTCAACGACTCGTTCATCATCCTCGACGAGGCGCAGAACACGACTCCCGAGCAGATGAAGATGTTCCTCACGCGCCTCGGCTTCGGCTCGCGGATCGTCGTCACCGGCGACACCAGCCAGGTCGACCTGCCCTCCGGCACCCAGTCCGGCCTGCGCGTGGTCGAGGGGATCCTCGACGGGGTCGACGACATCACCTTCTGCCGCCTCACCGGCACCGACGTCGTACGCCACCGGCTGGTCGGGCGCATCGTGGAGGCCTACGAGGTCTTCGACGCCGACAACCGGCCCCGGCCCCGCACCGGCCCCAAGAAGACCGAGCGGGGACCGCGATGAGCATCGAGGTCCTCAACGAGTCGGGCCTCGAGCTCGACGTACGCCGGCTGTCACAGCTCGCGCGCTTCGTGATGGAGCAGATGCGGGTCCACCCGCAGGCCGAGCTGTGCATCAAGGCGGTCGACGAGGACACCATCGCGGAGCTCAACGGCAAGTGGATGGAGAAGGACGGACCGACCGACGTCCTGGCCTTCCCCATGGACGAGCTGCGTCCGGGCAAGGTCAACGAGGAGCCCGAGGAGGGCGTCCTCGGCGACCTCGTGCTGTCGCCGGCCGTCGCCGAGCGGCAGGGGGTGGAGGCCGGTCACGGCCGCGAGGCCGAGATCGACCTGCTCACCGTCCACGGCATCCTGCACCTCCTCGGCTACGACCACGCCGAGCCCGAGGAGCACGCGGTGATGTTCGGGTTGCAGGGCGAGCTGCTCGACGCCTGGCGCGCCTCGTCCGACGCCACGTCCGACGCCACGTCCGAGGCCACATCCGACGTCCCGCCCCCCGCCACCTGAGGCGGGCGACGACATGACTGCTGACATCTGGCAGCTGGGCTCGGCGGCCCTGCTGGTCCTGCTCGCCGGCCTGTTCTCGGCCGCCGACGCCGCCCTCGGAGCCTTCTCGCGCGCCCGCGCCGAGGAGCTGAAGGCCGAGGGCCGTCCCGGTGCACCGCGACTGGTGAGGCTGCTCGACGACCCCGCCCGCTACCTCAACACGGCTCTGCTGATGCGCCTGCTCTGCGAGATCAGCGCCATCGTCCTGGTCGCGACCTGGGCCCGCGACGCCTACCAGGGCTCGCCGGTCCCGACGTTCCTCACCACGATCGGCGTGATGCTCGTCGTGTCGTTCGTCGTCATCGGCGTCGCCCCGCGCACCATCGGTCGACAGCACGACGTCCGGGTCGCGCTCGCCTCGGCCGGTCCGATCTCGATGGTCACCACGATCCTCGGTCCCATCCCCGCCCTGCTGATCCTGCTCGGCAACGCGATCACCCCGGGCAAGGGCTTCAGCGAGGGTCCGTTCTCGACGGAGACCGAGCTGCGCGAGCTGGTCGACCTCGCCGAGGCGTCTGCGGTCATCGAGTCCGGCGAGCGGCGGATGATCCACTCGGTCTTCGAGCTCGGCGACACCATCACCCGCGAGGTGATGGTCCCGCGGCCCGACGTGGTCTACATCGAGCGCCACAAGAACCTGCGCCAGACGCTGTCGCTGTTCCTGCGCAGCGGCTACTCCCGCATCCCCGTCGTCGACGAGAACCTCGACGACATCGTCGGCATGGCCTACCTCAAGGACCTCGTGCGTCGCGACTTCGAGGCTCCCGACGTGGAGTTCACCCAGCGCGTCGACGAGGTGATGCGCCCGGTCCACTACGTCCCCGACTCCAAGCCGGTCGACGCCCTGCTCACCGAGCTCCAGGCTCGCCGCCAGCACATCGCGGTCGTCGTCGACGAGTACGGCGGCACCGCCGGCCTGGTCACGATCGAGGACGTGCTGGAGGAGATCGTCGGCGAGATCACGGACGAGTACGACGCCGAGGAGGTCGAGGTCGAGCACCTCGACGGCGGCGCCATCCGGGTCTCGTCGCGCTACCCGGTCGACGACCTCGACGAGCTGGTCGGCTTCGACGTCGAGGACGACGACGTCGACAGCGTCGGCGGCCTCATGGCCAAGCACCTCGGCAAGGTCCCGATCCCGGGGTCCGTCGTGGAGTGCCACGGCCTGCGCCTGGAGGCCGAGCGCGCCACCGGCCGTCGCAACAAGATCGAGACGGTGCTCGTGACGGTGCTCGCCCACGAGACCGAGCACGAGGTCGACGACGGGTCGTCGACGGTCACCTCCGCCGGCCGCTGACCGGGCGTACCCCCGGCCACCGCCCTCTCCTAGGGTTGTGCCCATGACCGACGAGACCCTCAGCGCCGAGGACGCCAAGCTCGTGACCCTCGCCCGCGCCACCCGCGTCCGGGCCCGCGCCGACGAGGGGGCAGCGGTGCGCGACCTCGACGGGCGGACGTACGCCGCGGCGAGCGTGCGCCTCGAGCACCTCGACCTGTCCGCGCTCGAGGTCTGCGTCGCCATGGCGGTGTCGTCCGGCTCGGCGGGCCTCGAGGCCGCCGTGGTGCTCACCGACGCCGAGCCCGCCCTCGACGCCGTGCGGGACTTCGCCGGCCCCGGCGTGCCCGTCCACGTCGGCGACGAGCGCGGGAGGATCGAGCGCACCTCCGGCACCTGACGCTCACGCGACCCGGGGCGCGTGTCGCCGCAACCTGCTCGCGCCCACGGCCTCGGCTCGCTAGCGTGGAGGTGTGCGATCGCCAGTGGGTCGTGAGCAGCACCGTGCCGGGGAGGCGAGGCTGAGGGAGTCCTACGCCGCCCTCCCTCACGATGCGCCCGTACGCCTGGCCAAGCGCACGAGCAACCTGTTCCGCGGGCGTACGTCGGGGGCCGCCGGGCTCGACGTGTCCGGGCTCACCGGGGTGGTCGAGGTCGACGGTGACGTCGCCGAGGTCCAGGGGATGTGCACCTACGAGCACCTGGTGGAGGTGACGCTCGCCCACCACCGGATCCCGCTCGTCGTGCCGCAGCTGAGGACCATCACCCTCGGTGGTGCCGTGAGCGGCCTCGGCATCGAGTCGACCAGCTTCCGCAACGGCCTGCCGCACGAGTCGGTGCTCGAGATGGACGTGCTGACCGGTTCCGGGGAGGTCGTCACCACCAAGCCGGGGGACGACCTCTTCGACGCCTTCCCCAACTCCTACGGCTCGCTCGGCTACGCCACGCGGCTGCGCATCGAGCTCGAGCCGGTCCCGGCCCACGTCGCCCTGCGCCACGTCCGCTTCCACGACGCGGGCTCGCTCGCCGACGCCGTCACCCGGGTCGTCGAGGACCGGGCCTGGGCAGGGGAGAGGGTCGACGGCCTCGACGGCGTCGCGTTCTCTCCCGACGAGCTCTACCTCACCCTCGCCCGCTGGACCGAGGAGCCCGGTCCCACCAGCGACTACACCGGGCAGCAGGTCTTCTACCGCTCGCTCCAGGAGCGCGCGAGCGACCGGCTCACCGTGCACGACTACCTGTGGCGCTGGGACACCGACTGGTTCTGGTGCTCGCGGGCGTTCGGCGCCCAGCACCCGCTCGTACGCCGGGTGTGGCCGCGCCGGCTGCGCCGCTCCGACGTCTACTGGAAGCTCGTCGCCCTCGACCGGCGCTTCAGCGTCGCCGACCGGCTCGACCGCCGGGCCGGGCGACCGCAGGGCGAGCGCGTCGTCCAGGACGTCGAGGTGCCCGTCGACCGGCTCGCGGAGTTCCTCGCGTGGTTCGACCGGGAGGTCGGCATGCGGCCGGTCTGGCTGTGCCCGCTGCGCCTTCGCCGTCGCGACGGCGAAGGCGGTGACCGGCCCTGGCCGGGCTACCCGCTGGACCCGGGCACGACCTACGTCAACGTCGGCTTCTGGGGCATCGTCAACGTGGGGCCCGACGCCCCGACCTCCCCCCGCAACCGCGCCATCGAGGCGCAGGTCTCCGCGCTCGGGGGTCACAAGAGCCTCTACTCCGAGGCGTTCTACGAGCGCGCGGAGTTCGACCGCCTCTACGGCGGCGCCCACCTGGCCGAGGTCAAGGCCAGGTTCGACCCCGATGACCGGCTGACGTCCCTCTACGACAAGGTGGTGCACCGACGATGAGCTCCCGTCTCGATCCTCCGACGTCCGCTCCCGGCCGGATGCCGATCGGCGAAGCGATCGACCGGCTCGTCAGGGGCGGACTGCCGCTGCGCTTCACGGCGTACGACGGCAGCGCCGCAGGACCTCCCGACGCGCCGGTCGGCATGCACCTGCGCACCGAGCGCGGTCTTGCCTTCCTCATGACGGCTCCCGGCGACCTCGGCCTGGTCCGCGCCTACGTCAGCGGCGACCTCGACCTGTCCGGGGTCCATCCCGGCGACCCCTACGACGCGCTGGTGCTCCTCAAGGACAACACCCGGTTCCGGGTGCCCGCGCCGACGGAGGCGCTCCAGCTCGCGCGCGGCCTCGGGCTGGCACACCTCCGCCCGCCGGCACCGCCACCGCAGGAGCACCTGCCACGGTGGCGGCGTGCCGTCGAGGGGCTGCGGCACTCGATGGTGCGCGACGCCGAGGTCATCGCCCACCACTACGACGTGTCGAACCGGTTCTACGAGATGGTCCTCGGGCCGTCGATGGCCTACACCTGCGCGCTCTACGAGACGCCGGACGCCACCCTCGAGCAGGCACAGGCGGCGAAGTTCGACCTGGTCTGCCGCAAGCTCGGCCTGCAGCCGGGCATGCGGTTGCTCGACGTCGGGTGCGGCTGGGGCACGATGGTCCGCCACGCCGCCCGCGAGCACGGCGTCCACGCGCTCGGCGTGACGCTGTCGCTGGAGCAGGCCGAGTGGGCCAAGGCTGCCATCGACCGCGAGGGCCTCGGCGACCTCGCCGAGGTGCGCCACCTCGACTACCGCGACGTCGTCGAGGACGGGTTCGACGCGGTCAGCTCCATCGGCCTCACCGAGCACATCGGGGTCCGCAAGTACCCCGCCTACTTCCGTCACCTGCGTGACCGGCTCAAGCCGGGTGGACGTCTGCTCAACCACTCGATCACCAGGCCCCACAACCGGCGCCAGGAGACGGGGGCGTTCATCGACCGCTACGTCTTCCCCGACGGCGAGCTGATCGGCTCGGGCACCATCATCGGCGCCGCCCAGGACCAGGGCCTCGAGGTCCAGCACAGCGAGAACCTGCGCCTCCACTACGCCGCCACGCTGCGCGACTGGAACCGCAACCTCGTCGAGCACTGGGACGAGTGCGTCGCCGAGGTCGGCGAGGGGACCGCCCGCGTCTGGGGGCTCTACATCGCCGGGTCGCGGGTCGGTTTCGAGCGTGGCGAGGTCGAGCTGCACCAGGTGCTCGCGACCCGCAACCACCGCGACGGACGCTCCGACTTCCCGATGCGCCCGGACTGGTGAGCCACCGATAGCCTCGTCCGGTGAGCACGCGCGCAGCCCAGTTCCAGGCGACCGTACGCCGCCGCGAACCGCTGTCGGACCACCTCGTCCGGCTCGTCCTCGACGGCCTCGACGGCTTCACCTCGACGGGGATCCCGGACGAGTGGGTGGGCCTGGTCGTGCCGGGCCAGTTCCAGAGCCGCTACTACACCGTCCGGTCGTACGCCGACGGCGAGCTCACCCTCGACGTGGTCGTCCACGACGTCGGCCTCGTCACCGAGTGGGCGACGCGCGACTGCGTCGGCGACGTCGTGACGATCACCGAGCCCAAGGCCTCCTTCGGGCCGCCGGCCGGCGCGTCCTGGCTCCTGCTGGTCGGTGACCTCACGGCGATGCCGGCGATGGCCCGGATCGTCGAGACCCACCCCGACCTGCCGACCCGGGTGCTGGCCGAGGTGCCCGACGACCTGGCCGGCTACCTCCCCGACACAGCCGACGTCACCTGGCTCGCGCCGCCCGCGCCCGGCCAGAGCGCGCTCGCACAGGTGGTCGAGGGCATCGACTGGCCCGAGGGCGAGGGCTACTTCTGGATGGCGGGGGAGTCCGCGCAGATGCGCGCGATCCGCAAGCACCTGATGCGCGAGGTCGGTCTGCCGACGAGCCACTACGACGTGATGGGCTACTGGCGCGCCACCGCCGCACGCCAGCCGCGAGCGGTCGACCCCGGCCCGGTCTGGCGCGCGGGCAGGGCGGCAGGGAAGAGTGACGAGCAGATCTGGGCCGACTACGACGCAGCGCGAGAGGCGAGCGATGGCTGACGACGAGCAGCAGCACGTGGACGACGACGACCTCCAGGAGCCGGCCGAGGACCCGGACGAGGACCTGGACGACGACTTCGACCTGTCCGGCGTCGCGCCCGCCGGCGCGTTCTACGAGGCGCCCGAGGGCTTCCGCAGTGGCTTCGCGTCCTTCGTCGGCCGCCCCAACGCCGGCAAGTCCACCCTGACCAACGCCCTCGTCGGGCAGAAGATCGTCATCACCTCGTCCAAGCCGCAGACCACCCGCAACGTGGTGCGCGGCATCGTGCACCGCGCCGACGCCCAGCTCATCCTCGTCGACACCCCCGGCCTCCACCGCCCGCGGACCCTCCTCGGCGAGCGGCTCAACGACCTGGTCCGGACCACGTGGGCCGAGGTCGACGTGGTCGCCGTCTGCTTCCCCGCCAACGAGAAGATCGGCCCGGGCGACCGCTTCCTGGTCACCGAGCTGGCCAAGGTGCGGCGCACCGTACGGATCGCGGTCGCCACCAAGACCGACCTCGTCACCCCCGAGCAGCTCGCCTCCCACCTGATGGACATCCAGGCCCTAGGGGAGGAGACGAAGACCGAGTGGGCCGAGATCGTCCCCGTGTCCGCGGTGTCCGGTGACCAGGTCCAGCTGCTGGCCGACCTGCTGGTGGGCCAGATGCCCGAGGGCCCGCCGCTCTACCCCGACGGCGACCTGACCGACGCCCCCGAGGAGGCGCTGGCCGCCGACCTCATCCGCGAGGCCGCCCTCGAGGGCGTGCGCGACGAACTGCCGCACTCGATCGCGGTGGTGGTCGAGGAGATGGGCCTGCGCGAGGGTCGCCCCGACGACAAGCCGCTGCTCGACATCGTGGCCAACCTCTACGTCGAGCGTGACTCCCAGAAGGGGATCATGATCGGCCACAAGGGCTCCCGGCTCCGCGCGGTCGGCACCGCCGCCCGCAAGCAGATCGAGGCGCTGCTCGGCACGCCGGTCTACCTCGACCTCCAGGTCAAGATCGCCAAGGACTGGCAGCGCGACCCCCGCCAGCTGCGCAAGCTGGGCTTCTGACCTGAAGCCTTCTGCTTCTTTGTCCCGCCCCGTCGCGGATCGACGTATGGTGGAGGTGTCGAGGAACCCGACAGGCGTCGACCCACGAGCGTCACTCCTCGCGATCGACGACTCTGGCAGGACCACTTCCTTGGCTCCGCATGCTTCCCATCGCCCGACCCTGGTGACGGTGGTCCGGCGCGTCTCGCTGAGCTTGCTGGTGGCGGTGGTGGTCCCGGCTGCCGTCTTCTACGGCGTCTTCGCCCTGGCCGGCGTGTGGACCGCGATCGCGGCTGCCCTCGCTTGGTCCTACGGCGCCATCGTCTGGCGCGCCCTGACCCGCCGGCGCACGTCCGGGTTGCTGGTCCTGACCGCAGTCCTGCTCACCGGTCGCACCGCCTTGTCGGTCATCGCCGACAGCACGTGGCTCTACTTCCTCCAGCCGGTGATCAGTGATGGCGTCGTCGCACTGCTCTTCCTGCTGTCGCTGGCGAGCGCACGGCCCATGGTGGCCCGGCTGGCCGGAGACTTCTACCCGATGGACCACGAGCTGGCCATGCGCCCACGGGTGCGCCGCCTCTTCCGCAACCTCACCGCGTTGTGGGCTGCGCTCGGGCTCGCCAAGGCAGGGATGACGCTGTGGTTGCTGCAGTCACAGACACTGGAGACGTTCATCCTGGTCAAGAGCATCTCGGTGCTGGCCATCAACGTGCTCGCAGCGTTCGCCACGATCGGCCTGGCCGCCCTCGTGGCCCGCAAGGAGGGACTGATGGGCTCGACCCGACCCGCGTCCCTGCCCGTGCCCGTGCCCGTCGAGGTGTCCGCCTGACCCGTCGGCTCAGGCGGGCACCCAGCAGATGCCGTAGCGCTGCCCGGCGTCCCACTGCTCGCGCGTCGGGCTCTCCTGCGACCAGGTGAAGTCGAGCGGGTCGTCGGCGCTGTCCGCCGCTGCGTCGCGGCACGTCGGGTCCATGCGGTCGGCGACCGCGGCGGGCGCGGGGAGCCGGCGCCCCGGGATGTCGACGGTCGCGACGGCCCGCCAGGAGTGCCTCCTGCTGCACGCGACGCGGTCGAAACCCTTCGTGCCGGGGGCCGACGTCGCGCACATCGCCGGCGCGGCCCACCCCTTCGTACGCCGGGGCAGGTCGAGCAGCTGCCGCGGCGCCGCCACCGCCACGACGTCGCAGCGGAACCAGTCGGCGCCGGCCTCCGCCCGGGCCGGGCTGGGGGTGAACCACACGGCCCGCACCATGCTCAGACGCAGCTCGCGAGGCGTACGACCGAGGTGCCGGGGGAGCCGTCGCGTGCAGGTCGTGCGCATCTGGCGCTGGGCGGCCTGCGAGTCGATCCGCCGGGTGAAGCCGGACTTCGTCGTCAGGTCGAGGGTGCCGACGAAGTAGGTCTGGGCGGTGTGCTTCCGGCGGCACGGGACCGGCGCGGTCCGGCCGACGACCACCAGCGCCTGGCGGAAGGTCAGCGCGTGGCACTCGCCGATCTCGGGGGTGGGGCCGGGATCGGGCGGGGGCGTCTCGGTGGTGGTCGGGGACGACGAGGGCGTCGGCGACCCGGCAGGGTCGGCGGGGCCGGGCGAGGCGGACGTGCAGCCGCCCAGCAGCACGGCGGCGGCGAGCGTCGCGAGGACGCGCCTCACGCCATCACCAGTGCCGCGAGCGTTCCACCCAGCTCGTACGCCGCCTCCCGCTCCGCCTCGCCCACCTCGCCGAGGACCTCGAGCACGGGCGCGGCCTGCCGCCACGAGAGGGCCCCCACGATGGACTGCACGGAGCGCACCGCACCCGCCGTGTCGTAGCGACCGTGGACGAAGAGCCCGTACGGCCTGCGACCGCCCTCGGCCGCGGCTGCGGAGCCGTCGTCGGTGAGGGCGCCCCCGGCCTCCAGGAAGATCGTGTCGAAGAAGTGCTTGAGGGCGCCGCTCATGTAGCCGAAGTTGGCAGGGGTGCCGAGCACGTAGCCGTCCGCGGCCAGCACGTCGTCGGCACGTGCCTCCAGCGCGGACCGTACGACGACCTCCACGCCCTCGATCGCGTCGTCCGAGGCGCCGGCCACGACCGCCTCGGTCAACGCGGACACCGACGGGGTCGGTGAGTGGTGGACCACCAGCAGTCGGGGCATGGCGTGAGCCTACGAGGCGGAGTAGCGTCGCGTGGCGTGACCTTCGAGGTGGCGGGTGATGCCTACGACCGCTTCATGGGCCGCTACTCCCGCCCGCTCGCCGCCGACCTCGCCGACTGGCTGGAGGTCGCGTCCGGCCAGCGGGCGATCGACGTCGGCTGCGGCCCGGGCGCGCTGACGGGCATCCTCGCCGACCGCCTCGGGGCCGACCGGGTGGCCGCCGTCGACCCGTCGGCGTCCTTCGTCGAGGCCTGCCGCGAGCGCCTCCCCGGCGTCGACGTCCGGCTGGGACGGGCGGAGTCGCTGCCCCACGACGACGACTCGTTCGACGTCGCGGCGGCGTGCCTGGTCGTGCACTTCATGTCGGACCCCGTCGGTGGGATCGCCGAGATGGCACGGGTGACGCGCCCCGGCGGCTGGGTCGGTGCCACGGTCTGGGACCTCGTCGGGTCACGGGCGCCGATGTGGCCGCTGTGGGAGGCCGTCGCGCAGCTCGCGCCCGAGCACCCGGGGGAGCGGGAGTTCCCCGGCGGGTCCCGTGAGGGCCTCGTCGCGATCCTCGAGGGTGGCGGTCTGCGCGACGTCGAGGCAGTGGAGCTGCCGGTCACCGTCTCGCACCCGAGCTTCGAGGAGTGGTGGGAGCCCTACCTGCACGGCGTCGGACCCGCCGGTGACGCCGTCGGCGCCCTCGGACCCGACGGCCGGGCCCGGCTCGAGGAGACCCTGCGCGACCGCCTCGGCGACGGGCCGTTCGACCTGACGGCCGTGGCGTACGCCGCCCGCGGTCGGGCCTGAGGCGACCCCGGTCCGCGGATCGGACGGGCGGATGTGCTCGTCCGCGCGGGGGCGTACGCTGGTCCCGTCATGATGCGCACCCTCCTCC
Organism: Nocardioides ganghwensis; assembly: GCF_014779655.1. Lineage (GTDB taxonomy): Bacteria > Actinomycetota > Actinomycetes > Propionibacteriales > Nocardioidaceae > Nocardioides > Nocardioides ganghwensis. The sequence continues at coordinate 29,951 of NZ_JACXYX010000007.1, read as the reverse complement.
TTGGCTGCCGCAGCGAGGCCTGAACCGGCCCCCTCGTTGCGGAGTGTGGCGCGCGCCGGTCGCCCGACACCGACCGACCAACGAGGACACCATGACCAACCTGAGCAACACCGCCAACCAGCAGGGCACCAGCCCGATGCCGTTCGGCCGCTACACGCCGTTCGTGCCCGTCGACGTGCCCGACCGCACCTGGCCGACCAAGAAGGTCGAGAAGGCGCCGCGATGGCTCTCGACCGACCTGCGCGACGGCAACCAGGCGCTGATCGACCCGATGACGCCCGCCCGCAAGCTCACCATGTTCGAGCTGCTGGTGAAGATGGGCTACAAGGAGATCGAGGTCGGCTTCCCGAGCGCCAGCCAGACCGACTTCGACTTCGTCCGCAAGCTCGTCGAGGAGGACCGGATCCCCGACGACGTGCAGATCTCGGTGCTGACCCAGGCCCGTGAGGACCTGATCGAGCGCACGGTCGACTCGCTGGTCGGCGCGCCGCGGGCGACGATCCACCTCTACAACGCGACCGCCCCGCTCTTCCAGCGCGTGGTCTTCAACGTCACGCCCGACGAGTGCCGCAACATCGCCGTCCGCGGCACCGAGATGGTCATGAAGTACGCCGAGGAGCGCCTGGGCTCGATCGTCGGCAGCCAGGACTTCGGCTACCAGTACAGCCCCGAGATCTTCACCCAGTCCGACACCGACTTCGCGCTCAGCGTGTGCGAGGCGGTCTCCGACGTGTGGCAGCCCGAGGCGGGTCGCGAGATCATCCTCAACCTCCCCGCCACCGTCGAGATGTCGACGCCCAACACGTACGCCGACCAGATCGAGTACTTCGGCCGCGGGCTCACGCGGCGCGAGCACTCCGCGATCAGCCTGCACCCGCACAACGACCGCGGCACCGCCGTCGCGGCGACCGAGCTGGGCCTGATGGCCGGCGCGGACCGGGTCGAGGGCTGCCTGTTCGGCCACGGCGAGCGCACCGGCAACGTCGACCTGGTCACGCTCGGGATGAACCTGTTCAGCCAGGGCATCGACCCGCAGGTCGACTTCAGCGACATCGACGAGGTGCGCCGCACCGTCGAGTACTGCACCAACCTGCCGGTGCACCCGCGCCACCCCTACGCCGGCGACCTCGTCTACACCGCCTTCTCCGGCTCCCACCAGGACGCCATCAAGAAGGGCCTCGAGGACCTCGACAAGAAGGCCGCGGCCCTCGGGGTGCCCGTCGGCGAGCTGCCGTGGGAGGCGCCCTACCTGCCCATCGACCCCAAGGACGTCGGCCGGACCTACGAGGCGGTGATCCGCGTCAACAGCCAGTCCGGCAAGGGCGGCGTGGCCTACGTCCTCAAGTCCGAGCACAAGCTCGACCTGCCGCGCCGCGCGCAGATCGAGTTCAGCCGGGTCGTGCAGCAGCACACCGACGCCGAGGGCGGCGAGATCACGCCGGAGCAGATCTGGTCCGTGTTCCGCGCCGAGTACCTCGACCGCGAGACCCCGCTCAAGCTGAACTCCGTGCACACCTCGAGCGCCGCGGGGGAGAAGGACCAGCTCACCGTCGGGGTCTACGTGGACGGCGAGCGGCACGAGCTCAGCGGCCAGGGCAACGGTCCGATCGCGGCCTTCGTCGACGCGATCGCGGCGGTCGGTCACGACGTACGGGTCCTCGACTACGCCGAGCACGCCCTGTCGGCGGGTGGTGACGCCATCGCGGCGGCGTACGTCGAGTGCGCGGTGTCGTCCGACAGCGGCGACAAGGTGCTGTGGGGCGTCGGGCTCGACGCCAACATCGTCACCGCCTCGCTCAAGGCCGTGATCAGCGCCGTCAACCGCGCGTGACCGGCTAGATTCCCCCCATGTTGGTGAGCGAGCGGATCGGGCAGTTCTTCGTCGAGTCCGACGGCGGGCGCGACCGGCTCGAGTACACCGAGTACGGCTCGGGCGACGACTGGGTCGTGCTGCTGCACGGCCTGCTCATGCCGCGACGCATGCAGCAGCCGCTCGCCCGGGCGATGGCCGCGCAGGGCCTGCACGTGGTGACCCTCGACCTGCTCGGCCACGGACGCTCCGACCAGCCGGCCGACCCGCTGGTCTACTCGATGACCTCCTTCGGCGAGCAGGTCGTGGCGCTGCTCGACCACCTCGGTGCCGAGCAGGCGGTCATCGGCGGCACGTCGTTGGGCGCCAACGTCTCGCTCGAGGTGGCCGTGATCGCGCCCGAGCGGGTCAAGGGCCTCATCGTCGAGATGCCGGTGCTCAACCACGCGCTGGTCGCGGGGATCCTCGCCTTCGTCCCGATCATGCTGGCCGCGCGCTACGTGCCGATGACGGCCAACACCCTGCAGCGGATCTCCCGGTCGGTGCCCCGGGGGATCGTCCCGTTCTGGGCGGGGATCTGCCTCGACACCGTGGACCACCGTGCCGAGTCGATCGCCTCGGTGCTCCACGGCGTCATCTTCGGCCGGCTCGCACCGTCGTCGTCGCAGCGCCGCCGGATCCAGGCGCCCGTGTTCGTGGTGGGCCACCCGGTCGACCCGATCCACCCCTTCGTCGACGCCGACATGCTGGCCGCCGAGCTGCCGCACGTACGGATGGAGCGGGCGTCCTCGATCCTCGAGTGGCGCTTCCGCCCGGACCGGCTGACCCGGGCCGCCACCGACTTCGCGTTGGAGTGCTGGCAGGAGCGACCCGCGACGACCAAGGTCCGCACCCGGAAACGCTGACGCCGGACCCCGCTCGCGAGGGGTCGGTGGGGGAGAATGGTCCGGTGCCCCTCTACCGCGACGAGGCGGTCGTGCTCCGCACCCACAAGCTGGGCGAGGCCGACCGCATCATCACCCTGCTGACGCGTCAGCACGGGCGGGTGCGCGCCGTTGCCAAGGGCGTGCGCCGTACGACCTCGCGCTGGGGCTCGCGCCTCGAGCCGTTCACCCACGTCGACCTCCAGCTCGCCGAGGGGCGCAGCCTCGACGTGATCACGCAGGCCGAGACGTTGGACCCGTTCAACGCGCGGCTCGGCTTCGACTACGACCGCTACACCGCCGGCACGGCGATGCTCGAGACCGCCGAGCGGCTCGTGACCGAGGAGAAGGAGCCGGCCGTCCAGCAGTTCCTGCTCCTCGTGGGCGGCCTGCGCGCGATGGCGGCCGGCGAGCACCCGGCCGGGCAGGTGCTCGACTCCTACCTGCTGCGCTCGCTGTCCGTCGCCGGCTACGCGCCGTCCTTCGACCACTGCGTCCAGTGCGGCGTCGAGGGCCCGCACCGGTTCTTCAACCCGTCGGCGGGCGGCGTGCTCTGCGCCTCGGACCGCCTGCCGGGCTCGGCCACCCCGGCCTCGGAGACCGTGCTGGTGCTCGGCGCCCTGCTCGTCGGGGACTGGCCGGTGGTCCACGCCGCCGAGCCCCGCCACCTTCGCGAGGCCAGCAACCTCGTCTCCGCCTACCTCGCCTGGCACCTCGAGCGCGGCCTGCGCTCGATGGCGTACGTCGAGCGGTGACCCGGGCGCCGACGTCATGGGACACGGTCGTACGGGCGACCACCGGCCATGACGTCCCGGCCTAGTCTGTCGACCGTGAAGCGTCAGGTGAAGCAGCCGAACCCGCACCCCAGCGGAGCCACCCCGCCGCCGGTGCCCCGCTCGCTCGTCCCGGAGCACGTCGCGATCATCATGGACGGCAACGGCCGCTGGGCCAAGCAGCGCGGGCTCCCGCGCACCAAGGGCCACGAGGAGGGCGAGAGCACGCTCTTCGACGTCGTCGAGGGTGCGATCGAGATCGGCGTGAAGGCGATCTCCGCCTACGCGTTCTCCACCGAGAACTGGTCGCGCTCGCCCGAGGAGGTCCGCTTCCTGATGGGCTTCAACCGCGACGTGATCCGCCGTCGCCGCGACGAGATGCACGACCTCGGCGTACGGGTGCGCTGGGCCGGGCGCGCTCCGCGGCTGTGGAAGTCGGTCATCAAGGAGCTCCAGGTCGCCGAGGAGATGACCAGGGACAACGACGTCCTGACCCTGACGATGTGCGTCAACTACGGCGGTCGCGCCGAGCTCGCCGACGCGGCCCGCTCGATCGCCCGCGAGGTCGCCGCCGGCCGGCTCCACCCCGACAAGGTCGACGAGAAGACCTTCGCCCGCCACCTCTACGTCCCCGAGCTGCCCGACGCCGACCTGGTGTGGCGCACGTCGGGGGAGCAGCGGCTGTCCAACTTCATGCTGTGGCAGGCCGCCTACAGCGAGATGGTCTTCACTGATGTGCTCTGGCCCGACGTCGACCGGCGCCACCTGTGGGCGGCCGTCGAGACGTACGCCAGCCGGGACCGCCGCTACGGCGGCGCGCTGCCCAACGCCCCCACCCCTGGGTGAGGCCTACCGGCAGGCCGGGCAGGTCCCGAAGATCTCCAGGGTGTGGCTGATGTCGGCGTAGCCGTGCTCGCCGGCGATCGAGCTGGTCCACCGCTCGACGGCGGGCCCCTCGACCTCCACGGTCGCGCCGCAGGTGCGGCACACGAGGTGGTGGTGGTGCGTGTCGGAGCAGCTGCGCCAGATCGCCTCGCCGTCCTCGTTGCGCAGCATGTCGACCTCGCCGGCGTCGGCCAGCGCCGACAGGGTGCGGTAGACGGTCGCCAGGCCGACCGAGTCGCCCTGCCGTGAGATCAGGTCGTGGATCTCCTGCGCGCTGCGGAAGTCGTCGAACCCCGCCAGTGCCGCTGCGACGGCGCGCCGCTGGCGGGTGGGGCGTACGGCCGGCCGCCGCTGCTCAGTGCTCGTCATAGTGCTCTCCGTGCGGAGCGTGCCGGTGGCCGTCGTGGACGTAGTCGACGTGGTCGCCGTGCGGCACCGCGGGGTGACCGCAGTCGTCGCCGTGCTCGTGGGGGTGCCGGTCCGTCGAGCGGTGCGGCGTGACGGCGACCTCGGGGAACGGCGCCAGCAACCGGCTGCGGCGACGCAGCCACACCCCGATCGGCCACGTCGCGGTGAACATCGCGAGCGCCAGCAGGACGATCGTGGGGCCCGGGGCGACGGAGACGGAGAAGGACAGCCACGCGCTCAGGAGCAGGCCGCCCACCGATGCGAGGCACCCGACGGCCATCGCGCCGAGGAGCGTCACCCGGAAGGAGCGGGCCAGCTGCTGCGAGGTCGCGACCGGGACGACCATCAGCGCGGAGACCAGCAGCAGGCCGACGGTGCGCATCGCGACGGTGATGCTCACCGCGGCGAGAACCGCGATGAGCAGGTTCCAGGCGCGTACGCGCAGGCCGGCCACGCGCGCGAAGTCCTGGTCGCTCGCGACCGCGAACAGCTGGGGCGAGAGCCCGACCGCGACGACGAGCACCACCGCGGTCAGCGCCGCGGTGAACCACACGTCGGCGGCGGTGATCGCGTTGAGGGAGCCGAAGAGGTAAGCCTGGAGGGTGGCGGCTCCCTCGCCGGCGATGCCGGTGATCAGGACGCCGCCGGCGAGGCCGCCGTAGAACAGCAGGGCGAGCGCGACGTCGCCGTTGGTGTGGCCGCGCTCGCGGATGAGCTCCATCAGCACGGCGCCGAGCACGGCGACGAGCACGGCGGTCCACGTCGGTGAGGTGCCGGTCAGCAGGCCGAGGGCGACGCCGGTCACGGCGACGTGGCCGATGCCGTCGCCGAGCAGCGCGAGCCGGCGCTGCACCAGGAAGGTGCCGATCGCCGGGGCCGCCAGACCGGTGAGCAGCGCGGCGATGAGCGCGCGCTGCATGAAGCCGAGGGAGAAGAGGTCGAGGAACGTCATGTCAGGGGGTCCCCCGGTCCCAGTCGAAGGGTGAGGACACGTGCGGGGCGTGGTCGTGGCTGCCGGGGCCGTGGTCGGGTCCGGCGTCGTGGTCGTGGTGGGTGTGCGAGGCGACCTCCTGGGTCAGCGGCGGACCGTCGTAGGCCACCCGCCCGTCACGCATCACCACCGACCGGTCGACCAGCGGCATCATCGGACCGATCTCGTGCGCGACGAGCAGGATCGTCGCCCCACGTCGCTTGAGCCGCCCGAGCGCATCCGCGAGGGCCTGCTGGTTGGGCAGGTCCACGCCGGCGGTGGGCTCGTCGAGGACGAGCAGGTCGGGCTCGCCGGCCAGGGCGCGCGCGATGAGGACGCGCTGCTGCTGGCCGCCGGAGAGCTGCGAGACGCCGTACGACGACCGGTCGGTGAGGCCGACCACCTCGAGCGCCGACTCCACGGCGCGGCGGTCCGCCGCGCTGGTCGGGCGCAGCAGCCGGCGTCGCCCGACGCGCCCCGACGCCACGACCTCGCGCACCGTGGCCGGCACGCCGCCGGTGGCGGTCGAGCGCTGCGGCACGAAGCCGAGCCTCGACCAGTCGCCGAAGTCCTCGATCGGGGTGCCGAACAACCGGACCACTCCCCGGGTGTGGGGGAGCAGTCCGGTGACGGCGCGGACGAGGGTCGACTTGCCCGAGCCGTTGGGGCCGAGCAACGTCACCATCTCGCCGGTGCCGACGGTCAGGTCGACGTCGCGCAGGATCGGTCGGCCGCCGATGGCGACGGAGACCTGCTCGAGGGTGACGGGAGCGGCGTCGGGGGACGGGTGGGGGCTCACGAGCAGCCGTTGGCCTGCTGGAGTGCCGAGAGGTTCGAGCGCATGAGGGAAAGGTAGTCCTCCTCGGACGTCTCGTCCGAGAGGCCCTCGATCGGGTCGAGGACGCCGGTGGTCACGCCGAGGTCGTCGGCGAGGGTCTCGGCCATCTTCGGGCTGACCAGGCGCTCGGAGAACACGGTGGTCACGCCGTCGGCGTCGATGACCTCCTGGAGGTGGGCCAGGTCGGCGGCGGTCGGCTCGGCGTCGGGGGAGAGGCCGGCGATGGCCTCGAACTCGAGGCCGTAGCGCGTGAGGTAGGCGAACGCCTGGTGGCTCACCACAGTGGTGGTGCGCTCGCACGAGGCCAGGCCCGACGTGTAGTCCTCGTCGAGCGACTCCAGCTCGGACCGCAGCGCGGCGGCGTTGTCGGCGTACGTCTGCGCGCCGTCGGGGTCGACCTCGGCGAGCTCGTCGGCGACGGAGTCGGCGAAGTCCGCGACCAGGAGCGGGTCGAGCCAGAAGTGCGGGTCGAGGTCGCCGTCGTCGTGGCCCTCCTCCTCGGCGTGGCCCTCCTCCTCGGCGTGGCCCTCCTCCTCGGCGTGCTCGGCCTCGGACTCCCCGGCGTGCTTCTCCTCGGACTCGCCCTCGTGGTCGTGGTCCCCCTCGGTCGCGGGGATCAGGTCCACCACGGCGGCAGCGTCGAGGATCGGCGCGTCGGTGTTCTCGGCGGCCGCGTCGACGGCGGGCTGGAAGCCCTCCTCGAGCACGACGAGGTCGGCGCTCTCGAGCGCCGCGGTCTGGGCGATGGTGAGGTCGAGGTCGTGGGGCTCCTGGCCGGGCTGGGTCAGGTTGTCGACCGTCCACCCGTCGCCCGCCACCCGCTCGGTCACCCACGCCAGCGGGTAGAAGGACGCGACGGCCTGGCGACCACTTCCAGACGCGTCGGCGTCCGTCGAGCCACACCCGGCAAGGAGGACGGATGCGGTGAGGATGCTGGTGAGGGGGACGAGGCGGGTGGCGAGCGACATGAGAACGATTCTCAGCGATGTTGAGAATCGTTGTCAAACCGTCAGGGGTCAAGCAGACGCAGCACTGCCGCCACTCGTCGGTTGACGCCCTTGGAGGTGGGCAGGTCGAGCTTGGCGAACACCTGGGCGATCACGGACTCCACGCTGCGCTCGCTCAACCCCAGCTCATCCGCGATCGCGTAGTTCGAGCGCCCCTGGGCCATCGACACCATGACGTCACGCTCTCGTGGCGTCAGCCTGGCGAGGAGCGATCCCTCGCGGGCCTCGTCCATCACCGCGGCAGCCAGGTCGGGATCCACGACGCACCCCCCGTCGCCCACGACTCGTACGGCATCGCCGAGCACCACCGGATCGACCACCCGCTCCTTCAGCAGGTAGCCCGTCCCGCCGGTGGGCTGCGACATGAGCTGCTCGGCGTACGCCCTCACCACGTACTGGCTCAGCACGACCACACCTGTGCCGGGATATTCGCGCCGGATCCGTTCGGCGGCGCGCAGACCCTCGTCGGTGAAGGTGGGCGGCATGCGGATGTCGACCACCGCGACATCAGGTGACTCGGTGGCGACGAGCCTCACCAGGGTGTTCGCGTCCCCCGCCTGGCCGACGACCAGGTGCCCGACCTCCTCCAGCAGGCGCGCCACCCCGGTGCGGACCAGGAGGACGTCGTCGGCTACGACGACCCGCACGGGAACACCGCCTCCACTGTGACCCCGTCGTGCCGCCGGCGAAGCCGGACCGCCCCGCCCACCGCTCCGACACGGTCGGCCGCGCGCTGGAGGCCGTCGGTGTCCATGTCGACGTCGCGTCCTCGGACCTCGACCGTCAGGGCCACGTCCGGCTCGCGCAGGAGGCGGACCGAGACCGTGGTGTCAGCTCCATCGACGACGCCCCTCACCAGGCGGTACGACGCCACCGCGACCGACAGCGGGACGTTCGTCCCCCAGGCATCCTCGACGAGTCGCAGGACGCCTGGGGGAGAAGCAGACTCCCGCAGCGCGGCGCCGACGCCGTCAGCGACCAGGAGGCGCGGAAAGGCGCCGTGCGCCACTTCCCGCAGTCCGTCCAGGGCCAGCCGGAGCTCGGCACGCGCTTGCTCCAGCAGGGCCCGGTCCCCGGCGTCCTGGCACCCTCGTCCAGCGATGCCCAGGTGCATCGAGGCGCCGACGATGATCTGCTGGGCGCCGTCGTGCAGGTCGCTCTCGATCCGACGTGCCTCCGCGTCGGCAGCCTGGACGATGCGCCGGCGAGAGGCCGCCAGATCGCGGGCGTCAGCCCTCGACAACGCAGCCGAGCGCAGGTTCTCCACGAGGACACGGTCGGCAGCCGCCTCTACGCGTACCGACGTCGTGCGGATGCCGGACGACTGGCGAGGCGTCGTGGCCGTGCGGCGGGCGATCACCTCGCCCGACGCCTGACGGAGCTCCAGGTCCACGTCGGCCGGGGCCGTGTCGATCGGTTCGCCCGCGTCGTCCACCCAGGCATCGGGACGACCGGGAAGGGCGAACTGCCACGCTCCTGCCTGTCCCGGCGTACGGCCCGCCGCGAGGTCCTCGAGCAGCTGCGTCACCAGGCGCTGCGAACGGTGACTCCGCAGCCGTTCCCATGCCACGGCTCCCGCCACGACGAGGACCGGAAGCAGGGGCAGGAGCAGTCGTGGCCCGCTGGCGATCGACGGGCCCCAGGCGGTCGCGCGAGCGGCGTACATCACCAGCGCGGGGGCAGCGGCGAGTGGAACGACACGTCCGACGGTCAGGGACGTGCCCGCGCGCAGTCCGTGGGGCAGGAGCAGCAGCACCGCGATGGCCGCGGCAGCGGAGGAGACACGAGCGGCTTCGATCGTGAGTCCCTCCAGGAGAGCAGGGTGACCGACGCACCTCAGCTCGCAGGCGGGGTCGAGGGAAGGTTGGTAGGCGGCGAGGTGCACCACGACTGCCCCGCTCGCCAGGGCGAGGACCACGCCACGCGTCCTGGTGCCGACGCCGCCCATCAGCGCGAGCCCGGCCGGAACGAGCAGTCCGGTGGCCATGATCAGCGGGACGACGGCGTCCGGGACTGCGTCCGCGGCCACCAGGACCGGCCAGGTCGAGGAGGCCAGCAGGAGCAGGATCCCCCACGCGGCGAGCGCTCGTGCACGGACGAGCGCGCGGACCGCCGCCCAGCTGCCCGCTGCGAGGACGAAGGCGAACGCGGCCAAGGACCAGGAGCCCGCGAAGCGCCAGCCGGTGAGTCCACCGGTCTCGGTCGAGACCCAGACGAGGAAGAGGGCGGGAAGTCCGGCGACAGGGGCAAGCGCGACCCATCCGAGAAGAAGGGCCTGGCGTCCAGCCACTCCGTCATTCTGCCGCTCCGCTCGTCCGGCTGCGAGGAAACCGTGCCACCTCGGTACCGCGTCTGGCCGTCGCGGGGCACGGTGACAAGGACGACACCGACCGAGGAGGAACCATGCAGCGTCCCCACGTATCCCGACTTCGCCGACGCATCGCGATCCTCGCGGCCGCCGCCACGGCGGTCGCGCTGAGCCCCGCGGCGCGGTCGGCGGCAGCCCCCGCTGATCCGACGGTGGACGGCATGTTCGATGTCGGGGGCCATGAGCTCTACCTGACCTGTCGCGGCTCCGGCTCGCCCACGGTGCTGTACCTCCACGGAGCGGTCTTCGACCCCGACGTGGTGCCGCACCGGAACGCGCTCGGGATCCGCCGCCACCTCGAGGAGCACACCCGGGTCTGCCTGTACGACCGACGCAACGTCGGGCGGAGCGAGACCGTCGATGCGATCCAGCAGCCGAAGGACATGGTGCGAGACCTCGAGAACCTGCTCGAGGCCGCACAGGTGGATCCGCCCTTCGTGCTGCTCGGAGCCTCTTTCGGCGGCACCCTCGCTCACGTCTACGCCGCCGAGCACCCCGACGACGTCGTCGGCCTGGTGATGCTCGACTCGATGGTGCCGGACATGCTCGACATCGAGCGGTACTGGCCCGTCAAGGACGAGCGCTTCAAGAGCTTGCACCGCGACGACATGTTCAGCACGCCGGAGCGGATCAGCCACTGGAAGGTCCTCAAGCACGGCTCCAGGTACGCGGGTGACGAGCCCGCCGTGCCACTGACCTACGCCCTCGCCGGGCAGGACCCGTGGGACCAGTCGGGCCACGACGAGTGGGACGCACGCATCATGGGGATCATCCACGGTTACGTCGATCGGTGGTCGCCGGGGCGGACCGTCACGCTCGACACACCTCACTTCATGGAGGTGGAGGTGCCCGAGGAGATCGCAGGGCTCGTCCTGGACGTCATTGCCCGGGCCGACCGGTGAGGGGGGACGGCGGTGGTCTGGACCCGCGCTTGCCACCGCCCGTGGTGTCGTCGACCGTGTGACGTCATGAGGGCCGCATGCGTCGTCGTCCTCGCGTGCGCCGCGAGCCTCGTGGCCTGCTCCGCGGGAGGCCCGCAGGACAAGGTCGGCAACACCACGCGCGTCCTCCGCCTCGCAACCATCGACGACATCAACGACACCGGCATGGCGCACGGGCCCGAAGCATTCGTGCAGGCACTGGAAGAGGCCTCCGGCGGGCGGTTCCGGGTCGAGGTCGACCGGAACGAGTTCGGCGACGGCAACGCCGGGGACGAGAGCCGGCTGGTCGAGGCGATCGCCCGCGGCGAGGTCGACGGTGGATGGCCGACGACGCGCGCCTTCGCGGCTGCGGGGGTCGGCGGGCTGGAGGTGGTGGAAGCGCCGCTCGTGCTGACGAGCTACGACGCAGTCCGGGCACTGGTCGTGTCGGAGGTCGCGACGACCCTTCTCGGCCGGCTCGACGGGAGTGGCGTGACCGGTCTCGCCCTGGCGGTGGGGCCACTGCGTCGCCCCTTCGGTGTCGAGCCGATCCTGGGGCCGGAGGACTGGGCCGGGGCGAGGTTCCGTTCCTACAACTCGCCCGTGCAGGACGCGGCCATCGAGGCTTGGGGCGGAACGCCCGTCCACGCCGGGTTCGAGTGGACGCGCCACGTGGCCCAGGGCAGGCTCGCCGGGGTCGAGTTCGACGTCGCCCAGTACTACGTGAACGGTCAGACCATCGAGGCCGGACACCTCACGGGCAACGTCGTGCTGTGGCCCAAGGTCTACGTCCTGAGCCTGAGCGAGGAGCTGTACGACGACCTGACCACGCAGGAGCGGGCGTGGGTCGACGATGCCGCCGCGCGGGCATCGCGGGCGTCCGTCGAGGGATCGTACGACGAGGACAGGGTCGTCGAGCTCCTGTGCCGCGACGGCATGGAGGTCCACCTGGCGAGCCGGCAGCAGGTGGCCCGGCTCCGCGAGGCGGTCGCGCCCGTCCTGGCAGACCTGGCGGTCGATCCCGTCCTCGCCGAGCTCCAGGTCATGGGGGACCAGCAGGAGACCGACACCCTCGAGCCGGAGTCGTGCGTCCAGGCGCCGGTGATCGAGCACGCACAGTTCGAGCGGGTTCCGACCGACGAGGTCGGGATCCCCGACGGCGTCTACCGCTCCAGGCTGACGACCGGGATGTTGGCGGCAACGGGGATCGGGCCTCGGGTCGACGGCTGGTCGGGATCGTGGACCCTGACCATCAGGGACGGCACCTATGCCATCGACTGCACCCCCTTGTCCGGGGTGATGAGCAACGACTGCAACTTCGCGAGTCGTCTTCCCGACGGCTTCGACTTCAACCCGCGCGAGGTCGGTCGCGTCACCGGTCGCGGCGACACGGCATGGTTCGTCCACGACCCCGAGCGGGAAGAGGCACTCACCGACTGCACGTGGCCCGAACGCCCGTCCGACCGCGAACCCTGCTACCCGAGCGTCGTCAGCGAGGTGACCTGGCAGTACGACGACGGCACCCTGGTCCTCTCCGACCTCCGGACGAACCTCGAGCCGAGCATCGACCTCATTGCGGGACCGTGGACGCGGATCGATTGACCCTCGCCACCAGGACCGTGCCGCCGCCCGGGCCCATGGCGACGGACAACTCCCCGCCGAGGCTGGCCATCCGGTCCGCCAGACCGCGCAGGCCGTTCCCAGCCGGGTCCACCCCTCCACGTCCGTCGTCCTCCACCCGGAGCACCAGGTCGTCCGGTTCGCTTGCCAGGCAGACAGTGGCGTGCTCAGCGGCGGCGTGCCTGACCACGTTCGTGAGTCCTTCGCAGCACGCGTAGAAGAGTGCCGTCTCGGCAGCATTCGAGCCTCGCGGATCGCCCAGCACCCTGACCGTCACGTCCAGCGGCAGCCGCGCGACGACCTCTCGTACGGCGTCGGGCAGCGCGCCGTCCCCGAGCCCCGCCGGCGGATGACCTGCGACCAGGGTTGCGAGTGCTCCTTCCATCCTGCGCAGGTCCTCCCGGACGGGCGTCAGCTCGGACGAATGACCGCCCAGCTCGTCGAGGTGGTGAAGGGCGGTCCGGAGGCGCGGGACCACCTCGACCCCGAGCAGCTCCATCACACGTCCACGTTCCTCGTCGGTCACGCGGAGCAGCCGCCGCCGCGCAGCTTCCAGCTCGCGGACCCGCTCGCGGCGGCGTTCGGTCAGCTCGACGTCGGTGGCCACGAGCTCGAGCACCTCGACGACCCGGCGCCGCACCTCCATGTCGTCGAGCGCGGGGGAGCGGCTCGCGACCGCTGCGCGTCTTCGGCCGGTCTCGGGGTCGGTCACGACGAGGAGGTCCGCGCCCTCTCCCGGCCGCACTGCCAGGTCGACGCCCACGGCGAGCACCAGGCCGTCGTCCCCCAGTGCCTCACCCAAGACCGCTTCCAGCAGCCGGGACGGATCGGGGGCAGCGGGGTCGTACGCGTCGAGTGCGCGGGCGAGGCGGCGACCTCTGGACCGTCGTTCCGCCTGGTCCACGACGACGAAGCCGGCGGCCAGTGCCAGCAGTACCGCGGCGTAGGCGGCGAAGCTCGCCAAGGGGTCGAAGTCATCGGGGAACCAGCGCTGACCGGCCCACGACAGGCCCCACACAGCGGCCATCGCGAGCGCGGCCGCCGCGGCGTACCAGGTGCGTGGGGTTGCACGACGCGACCTGGTGTCCTCCGCGACGACTGCCACGGCCGAGACGAGGGCGACGAGCGCCGCCAAGGCCTGCCCACCCCACCCCGTGCCGACCGCCAGGGCACCGGCCAGTGCCGCGACCCTGGCGGGCCCCGACCGGACGCCTGCCGGGAGCAGGAGGAGCAGGGCGGCGAGGAGCAGGCCCTGGTGCCAGAGCAGTGCAGGCCACAGGGTCGCGCTCGACCATGCGAGCGAAGCGAGGCCGAGCAGGACTCGCGGGACCAGCGGGCCACCGCTGACCACCGCAGCGAGCCCGAGTGCCAGACCGACGACGGCGTCGAGGACGAGCCAACCCGTCGGCGTGCTGCCGTGGGACGTGGTGACGACGAGCACGGCACCGGCAGCCACGACCAGAGCTGCTGCTGCGCGCCGGACGAGGGACGTCATGATCGAGTGTGCCACGTCGGCCCCCCGGACTACGTAGGCTTCGCCCCGTGCTCGTCGTCACCCGCCTCCGTACGCCCTCCGGCCCAGCCGGCCCCGACGCCGCCGCGGAGCACGAGCTCCGACGCGGCCTCCTGCGCGCCCTCGCCATCCTCGCCGCGAAGCCGGGCTACGTCTCGGGGGACGTGGGCCGCAACGTCGACGACCCGGGACTGTGGGTGCTCACGACGCGCTGGGAGAACGTCGGCTCCTACCGCCGCGCGCTGGGTTCCTACGAGGGCAAGATGCACATCCAGCCGCTGATGGTGCACGCGGTCGACGAGCCCAGCGCGTACGAGGTGGTCGAGGAGGGGACCGACCTCAACGAGGCCCGGCCACGGTCGATAGGGTGACCGCTCGCCCCACTCCGAAGCACCGCCCGAGCCGGCAGCCAGCCGGCCCGACCTCCTGAAGGACTGCACCGTGGCCAAGCCCGCTCCCACCGCCCTGGACAACGTCGTCTCCCTCGCCAAGCGCCGGGGTTTCGTCTTCCCCTGCGGCGAGATCTACGGCGGCACCCGCTCGGCCTGGGACTACGGCCCGCTCGGTGTGGAGCTCAAGGAGAACATCAAGCGCCAGTGGTGGCGGTCGATGGTCACCCGCCGCGACGACGTCGTCGGCCTCGACTCCAGCGTCATCCTGCCGACCCGCACGTGGGAGGCCAGCGGCCACCTGAGCACCTTCAGCGACCCGCTGGTCGAGTGCCAGTCGTGCCACAAGCGCTTCCGCGAGGACCACCTCCAGGAGGACTACGCGAGCAAGAAGGGCACCCCCGACAAGCCGGTGGACCCCGACTCGGTCGACATCAACGAGTCGATCGCGTGCCCCAACTGCGGCACCCGCAACGCGTGGACCGAGCCCCGCAACTTCAACATGATGCTCAAGACCTACCTCGGCGTCATCGAGGACGAGTCGGGCCTGCACTACCTGCGGCCCGAGACCGCGCAGGGCATCTTCCTCAACTTCGCCAACGTCGTGACCTCGAGCCGCCAGAAGCCGCCCTTCGGCATCGCCCAGATGGGCAAGAGCTTCCGCAACGAGATCACCCCCGGCAACTTCATCTTCCGCACCCGCGAGTTCGAGCAGATGGAGATGGAGTTCTTCGTCAAGCCGGGCGAGGACGACGAGTGGTTCCGCTACTGGATCGAGGAGCGCACCCGGTGGTACGTCGACCTCGGCATCAACCCCGACAACCTGCGCCACTACGAGCACCCCGAGGAGAAGCTCTCCCACTACTCCAAGGGCACGACCGACATCGAGTACCGCTTCGGGTTCTCGGGCCGTGACTTCGAGGAGCTCGAGGGCATCGCCAACCGCACCGACTTCGACCTCAAGCAGCACAGCGAGTTCTCCGGCAAGGACCTGTCCTACTACGACCAGGCCGCCGACGAGCGCTACGTCCCCTACGTCATCGAGCCCGCGGCCGGGCTCACCCGCTCGCTGATGGCCTTCCTCATCGACGCCTACACCGAGGACGAGGCGCCCAACACCAAGGGCGGCGTCGACAAGCGCGTCGTGCTCAAGCTCGACCCGCGCCTCGCGCCGGTCAAGGTCGCCGTGCTGCCGCTGAGCCGCAACGCCGACCTGTCGCCCAAGGCCAAGGCGCTCGCCGCCGAGCTGCGCCAGAACTGGAACGTCGACTTCGACGACTCCGGCGCGATCGGCCGCCGCTACCGCCGCCAGGACGAGATCGGCACCCCCTACTGCGTGACGGTCGACTTCGAGACCCTCGACGACAACGCCGTCACCATCCGCGAACGCGACACCATGTCGCAGGAGCGGGTCAGCCTCGACGGCATCACGCGCTGGTTCGCGGAGAAGCTCGTCGGCTGCTGAGCGACCTCGGCGGTCGAGGTGCGAGCGCAGCGAGCCTCGAAACCACCCTGTGATGGCGGTGCGTCCGCCTGAGCGTGGATGATGTCGCCATGCGGCGCACCCTGCTCGTGACCGTCCTGCTGGGAGCGGCGCTGGTCCTGTCCGCGTGCACGAGCCCCGAGCCGCCCGCCGCCGAGTCGGAGTCGCCCACGCCCACTGCGACCAGCGGGACGACAACCGGCACCGAGCCCGGCACGGACCTCGACTTCGGTGACTCCGCGGTGCTCGCCTGGCAGCCGACCCAGGACCTCGCCGGCGAGCTCGAGCTGACCGTGGTCACGGTCGCCGAGCAGCGGCAGTCGGTCTTCGACGGGTGGACCCGGGACGAGTCGATGGCGGCGGCACGGCCCTACTTCGTGACCGTCACGCTCGCCAACGTCGGGGAGACCGACCTCGGCGGGCAGGACGTGCCGCTCTACCTCCGCGACACCGACGGCACCCTCGGCGCCCCGTGGACCCTGGGCGGCGACTTCACGGCCTGCCAGAGCGGGCCGCTGCCGGTCCCGTTCGAGCCCGGCGCCGAGCAGGAGATGTGCCTGGTCTACCTCGTGCCCGACGGTGGGCGGGTCCGCGACCTGGTCTTCGAGCCGACCGAGGGCTACGACCCGATCACGTGGACCGGAGACGTCGAGGAGCCCGTACGCCAGCGCAAGGACGCGAAGAAGCGCGGTCGCGGCTGATTTGGGCCGGGGCGCGCCGGGGTTCGACAATGGGGACGTGACCGCCGCGCTGCCCGACTCGCTGACCCTGGGGTCGGTGCACGTCGACACCCCGGTCGTCCTGGCCCCCATGGCCGGCATCACCAACGCCGCCTACCGACGGCTCTGCGCCGAGCAGGGTGCGGGCCTCTACGTCTGCGAGATGATCACGAGCCGTGGTCTCGTGGAGGGCGACGAGACCACGAAGAAGATGCTCGTCTTCGACGAGCTCGAGACCGTGCGGTCGGTGCAGCTCTACGGCACCGACCCCGTCTACATCGGCAAGGCCGTCGAGATCCTCTGCGCCGACCACGGCGTCGCGCACGTCGACCTCAACTTCGGCTGCCCGGTGCCCAAGGTGACCCGCAAGGGCGGCGGGGGAGCACTGCCGTGGAAGCGCGGGCTGCTCGGCGAGATCCTCGAGCACGCCGTCGCGGCCGCCACGCCCTACGACGTGCCGGTCACGATGAAGACCCGCAAGGGCCTCGACGACGACCACCTGACCTACCTCGACGCCGGCCGGATCGCGCAGGAGAGCGGGATCGCGGCGATCGCGCTGCACGGGCGCACGGTCCAGCAGGCCTACTCCGGCGAGGCCGACTGGGAGGCCATCGGCGCACTGGTCGACCACGTCGACATCCCCGTGCTCGGTAACGGCGACATCTGGGAGGCCGCCGACGCGCTGCGGATGGTCGAGCAGACCGGTGCCGCCGGCGTCGTCGTCGGTCGCGGCTGCCTCGGCCGCCCCTGGCTGTTCCGCGACCTCGCGGCGGCCTTCCACGGCGAGGACGTCGCCACCCTGCCCACGCTCGGCGAGGTGAAGGCGATGATGCGCCGGCACGCCGAGCTGCTCTCCGAGCACATGGGCGAGGAGCGCGGCTGCAAGGAGTTCCGCAAGCACATCACCTGGTACCTCAAGGGGTTCCCGGCCGGCGGCGAGCTGCGCCACCGGCTGGCCCTCGTCGACTCGCTGGCGAGCCTCGACGAGCTCCTCGAGGACCTCGACGACGCCGCCCCGTTCCCCGAGCGCGAGCTCGGCACGCCGCGGGGCAGGCAGGGTGCTCCCCGCAAGAAGGTGGTGCTCCCCGACGGGTGGCTCGACGACACCGACGGGCGTGGCTCGCACCTGCGCGAGGACGCCGACGAGACCACCGGGGGCTGACGGCGCCGGCGCGTCCATCCGCACCGGGTGAGCCGGAACACGCGCGTTTTTACCGTGGAGAATTGGGACAGGCCGAGAATCCTGTGCTTCACTCGTGGATCGCGTCGACGTGGGCACGAGCCCCTCCCTGTTTCCGGGCTCGTGGATCGGCGCACGTCCCCCGTCAGCAAATGCAAAGGATCAGCGCTGTGGCTCAGCATCGCCACAAGCGGGAAACCCCTGCTAGCCCTCGTCAGAAGTCCATCCCCCGATCCGTCCAGGTCGCCGCCCCCCTCGCCGTCGTGGCGACGCTCTCGGCCGTGACCATGGGCGTCCTCGCGGCAGAGCCCGCGACGTCCGGTGAGGACCTCCTCGCCTCCTCCAGCAGCACCTCGCAGTCGATCTCCGGCGCCGCCTCGAACAGCACGGCCCTGAGCCGCCGCAGCGAGAGCCGCCAGACCACGGTCTCGCGCTCGCAGATCCGCACCGCGGCCCGCGCGGAGGCGGCCGCCCGCAAGGACCTCAGCATCGACAAGCAGGCTCGCCGCCTCGCCAAGAAGCTCGACGCCAAGGTCTGGACCACGGAGGCTCTCAACCTCTGGTCCGGTCCCGGTGAGAAGTCCGAGAAGCTCGGCCTGGTCGACGCCCTCCAGCAGGTGGCCGTCACCGGTCGCGAGCAGGCCGGACGCACCCAGGTCGTCATCGACGGCCAGTCGCGCTGGGTCACCTCCGACTACCTCAGCCAGGACAAGCCGAAGCCCGAGCCCAAGGAGCCCGAGGGCCCGAGCCTCGGCGGCGCGTGCTCCAACGGCTCCTCGATCGACGCCGGCCGCGCGACCCTCTACGAGATCCACGACGTGGTCTGCTCCAACTGGCCGCAGGTCACCAGCTACGGCACGTGGCGCGGCGACGGCGACCACGGTCAGGGCCGCGCCATCGACATCATGGTCAGCGGCGAGACCGGCTGGGCGATCGCCGACTTCCTCCGGGCCAACTACTCCGCCCTCGGCATCGAGTACATCATCTACGCCCAGAACATCTGGTCCGTGGAGCGTGCCGGCGAGGGTTGGCGCGGGATGTCCGACCGCGGGTCGGTCACGGCCAACCACTACGACCACGTCCACGTCACGGTCTACTGACGCACCCGCGGACGGCCGCGTCGTCCGCGACGTCCTCGGGGCTCGCTAGGCTGACCGGCCGATGAGCATCGAGGACCTGTACGACGAGGCGGCGCGCGAGCGCCTCGTCCCTGAGCCGCCCAAGCGGGTCGACGCCCCCGTACGCCTGGCGTTCGAACGCGACCGGGCGCGCGTCGTCCACGCCGCGGCCTCGCGACGCCTCGCGGCCAAGACGCAGGTGGTCGGCCCGCAGACCGACGACTTCGTCCGCAACCGGCTCACGCACAGCCTCGAGGTCGCGCAGGTCGCCCGTGACCTCGCCCGGGCGATCGGCACGCATCCCGACATCGCCGAGACGGCGGCGCTGGCCCACGACCTGGGTCATCCGCCGTTCGGGCACAACGGCGAGCGGGCGCTCGCGGGCCTCAGCGGCGACTGCGGCGGGTTCGAGGGCAACGCGCAGACGTTGCGGCTGCTCACGCGGCTCGAGTCCAAGACCTTCGACGCCGACGGCCGCTCGGTGGGCCTCAACCTCACCCGCGCGACGCTCGACGCCTGCACGAAATACCCCTGGAGCCGTACGGAGGCCTCGGGTCCGCACGGCGTCCACGCCGACGGCACGCCGCGCGTGGTGGTCAAGTTCGGCGTCTACGACGACGACCGCCGGGTCTTCGACTGGCTCCGCACCGGTGTCGACGGCCGCCGTCGCTGCCTCGAGGCGCAGGTCATGGACCTGGCCGACGACGTGGCCTACTCGGTGCACGACGTCGAGGACGGCATCGTGGCCGGCCGGCTCGACCTCACCCGCCTGGACCGCGACGCGCTCTGGGAGACCGTCCGGTCCTGGTACCTGCCCGGTGCGGACGACGCGACACTCGACGCGGCGCTGGCCGACCTGCGTGCCATGGAGAGCTGGCCGGTCTCTGCCTACGACGGCAGCCGGCGGGCGCTCGCCGCGATCAAGAACCTCACCAGCGACCTCGTCGGGCGCTTCTGCGGGAGCGTGCAGCAGGCCACCTTGGCCGCGACGGCGGGAGAGCCCCCGGTGCGGCACCGCGCCGACCTCGTGGTCCCCACCGCGACCGAGGTCGAGATCGGCGTGCTCAAGGGGATCGCCGCCCTCTACGTCATGCAGGCCGACGACCGCGTCGCCCTCATGGAGCGCCAGCGCCAGCTGGTCGCCGAGCTGGTCGAGGCACTGTGGGCCCACGGCGTCGCCGGGTTGGACCCGGTCTTCGTCGAGGACTGGCACGCCGCCCTCGACGACGCCGGTCGTCGGCGCGTGGTCATCGACCAGGTCGCGTCCCTCACCGACGCCAGCGCCGTCGCACGCCACGCGGCGCTCGCCTCTTCGGGGGTCGAGAGGCGAGCGCCACGCGGGGATCGGGACCCGGGCTAGGGCAGGTCGCCCTGCGGGTACGGGTTGTCCTGACGTGCGGTGCTGTCGGGGTGCAGCTGGCCCTCCAGGTTGGACTGGTCGGACTGGTCGGACCGGTGGCCGCCGTGGCCCGACGGAGTCACCTTGTCGGCCGCGGCGCTGGCGGCCGAGGCGACCTTGTCCTTCACCACGGGCGCCTTCTGCTGCGCGGTCTCCTTCACCACGTCGGCGGCCTGGTGCGCCTTCTCCTGGACCCGCGGGTCCTCCTTGACGCGCATCGCCGTCTTCTTGATCTGTTCGTAGCGCTCGCGTCCGGCCCGGGTGCCGAGCACGTAGCCGACACCTCCGGCGACGAGCAGCATGAGCTTCTTCATGGGGGGTCTCCCTTCCCTGTTGGGTCAGTGGTCGATCAGTGGTCGGTCAGTGGTTCGCGCGGCGTCGCCACAGGATCAGCACCACGGCCATCGCGACGAGCGAGCCGGCCGCGGCGAGGACCTCGTTGCGCGGGCGTCCGTCGTCGGTCGTCGCGGAGTCCTTGAGCGCGGCCACCTTCTGCTGCGCCTGCGACTTCACGTCGAGCTTGGCGGCGAGCTCGTCGACGGTCCCGGCGAGCTGCTCGCGCTGGATCGCGATCTCGGCCTCGAGCTCCTCGGGCGTCTTGTTCTCAGCCATGGTGGTCTCCCTTCACCGTCGCGATGTCCTCCTTGAGGCCCTGGATCGCCCGGTCGGGTGCGGCCGGGGCGGCCTCGGCCACCTTGTTCTTCCCGACCAGGCCGGCCACGGCCGCCGCGGCGAGCAGCACGATCGCCACGATCAGGGCGGCGAGCCAGGCGTCGACGACGTTCGCGAGGCCGAGGATCGCGGTGGTGACCAACGCGGCGAGGGCGAAGAACGCGAGGAGGCCGGCGACGCTGAACATGCCGAGGCCGACCCCTGCCCGCTTGCCCTTCTGGGCGACCTCCGCCTGGGCCAGGCGCATCTCCGAGCGGATCAGCTCGGGGATCTGCTGGGACAGCTGGTGGATGAGTGCTCCGAGAGTCTGACTCTCCGGCGCTCCGTGCTGAGAAGTCATTCCTCGACCTTCGCAGACGTGCCGGACGGGCACCAGCGGCGTACGCCCCAAGGGGTGGCCGCCCTCCCAGCGGCGGTGACCGCGAGGCGATGGCCGGGGATGTGGAGACTCCCGGCCGCTCGTGGGAGCGCGCCCGTAGACTCCCCGGCGTGGCAGGCCGGATTCGCGACGACGACATCGCCGAGGTGCGCGAGAAGGCGCGGATCGACGACGTGGTGTCCGGCTACGTCACCCTCAAGCGCGCCGGCGGCGGGTCGCTCAAGGGCCTCTGCCCGTTCCACGACGAGAAGACGCCGTCGTTCAACGTCAACCCGGCTCGCCAGTTCTTCCACTGCTTCGGCTGCGGCGAGGGCGGGGACGTCATCTCGTTCCTGATGAAGGTCGACGGCCTCACCTTCACCGAGGCGGTCGAGCGGCTGGCGGAGAAGTACGGCGTCCAGCTCCGGCGCGAGGACGGCGACGACGAGCCCGTACGCCCCCGCGGCCCGGCCCGCGGCCGGCTCATCGAGGCCCACAAGGTCGCCCAGGAGTTCTACGCCGAGCAGCTGGCCGGCCGCGACGCCGTGGTCGCGCGCCAGTTCCTGCACGAGCGCGGGTTCGACCAGGCCGCCGCCACGATGTTCGGCGTGGGGTTCGCCCCGCGCGACGGCGAGGCGCTGACCCGCCACCTGCGCGGGCGCCGGTTCACCGACGAGGAGTCGGTCGCGGCCGGGCTCGTCGCGCACGGTCGCTCCCACTACGACCGTTTCCGCGGCCGGCTGGTGTGGCCGATCCGCGAGGCCAACGGCGACACGATCGGGTTCGGTGCCCGTCGGATCTTCGACGACGACCGCATCGAGGCCAAGTACCTCAACACCTCCGAGACCGCGATCTACAAGAAGAGCCAGGTGCTCTACGGCATCGACCTCGCCCGCTCCGCGATGAAGGACGCCCAGCAGGCCGTCGTCGTCGAGGGCTACACCGACGTGATGGCCTGCCACCTCGCCGGAGTGAAGACCGCGGTCGCGTCCTGCGGCACGGCCTTCGGCACCGACCACGCACGCGTCCTGCGCCGCTTCCTGGGCGACCACGACACCACCAGTGGCGAGGTGATCTTCACCTTCGACGGCGACTCCGCCGGCCAGAAGGCCGCGATGAAGGTCCTCGAGAGCGACCAGGTGTTCGCCTCCCAGACCTACGTCGCGGTCGCTCCCGAGGGCATGGACCCCTGTGACCTGCGGCTGGCGGAGGGCGACGAGGCGGTCCGCGAGCTCGTCGCGAGCCGCCAGCCCCTCTACCGCTTCGCCCTCGACAACATCCTCACCCGCTACGACCTCGACCGCGCAGACGGTCGCGTCGACGCCCTGCGCGACGCCGCCGGGCTGGTGGCGAGCATCCGTGACAGGACCAAGGTCGAGACGTTCTCCCGCGAGCTCGCGCACATGGTGGGAGTCGACCTCGACCAGGTCCGCGAAGAGGTGCGACGGGCCGCCAACCGCCCGGCCCGGTCCGACGAGCGCCGACCGGCCCGCGCCGCCGAGACCCCCCCACCTCCGCAGCCGACGCGGCCGGCCCTGCCGAGCCTGTCCGACCCGCGCTTCCAGATCGAGCGCGAGCTGCTCAAGCTCGTCATCCAGCACCCGACCGGCGTGGGTCGTACGACCGCGCACGTGACCGCCGCCGACTTCACCCACCCCACGTTCCAGGGGGTGTGGGAGGCCGTGACGGCCGCGGGCGGGCCCGCTGCCGGCGCCGAGGACCCCGGCTGGGCCAGCCGGGTCCGCGGTGCGGCCACCGACCCGGCCGTGGTCGCTGCCGTCACCGAGCTCGGCGTCGAGCCGGTCCGCGGCACCTCCGACCCCAACCCGACCTTCGCCGTGGCCTACGTCTACCGGCTCCAGGAGCTCACCACGTCCCGCCGCATCGCCGACGTCAAGGCACGCCTGCAGCGCACCAACCCGGTCGAGCAGGCGCTCGACTACAACCGCATGTTCGGCGAGCTCGTCATGCTCGAGCAGCACCGCCGCAAGCTGCGCGAGGGCGCAGTCGCCCAGCCCGGAGGACACTCCTGATGGTCCCGATCAGCTGGCGGAGGCGCCACCCGGTCCCGCAGATCGCGGTCGGCCCTCGCGAGAAGGTCCTCGCAGCGACCGTCGCGGCCGACGGCGCCGTGCTCGCCGGGACCCGCGACGCGTTCTACCTCGAGCGCGACGGCGAGACCCGGCGCGTCCCGTGGGAGCAGGTGGAGGCGGCCGGCTGGGACCGCGACACCGACGCGTTCCAGCTCTCCGAGGTCGGCTCGTGGGGGGAGCAGCGTCCCGTGCACACGGCGACCCTCACCGACCCCGGCCGCCTGCTCGAGCTGGTCCACGAGCGGGTGACCGCCAGCATCGTCCTCCAGCGCCACGTCGCCGTTGCGCACCGTCGCGGCCTGCGCGTGATCGCGCGCCGCGCCCCCTCCGGCTCGGGTGCCGTCCACTGGGTCTACGAGTACGACGAGGGCGTCGATCCCGACGACCCGGCCGTGCGCGCGGCAGCCCGGGACGCCCTGGAGCTGGCTCAGCGCGACGTGGGTCTGCCCTGATTTCCCCCGCGGTGACGAGGCTTGCTAAGGTTTCGCCTCGCTGCACAAGCGATCCCCTGTAGCTCAACTGGCAGAGCATTCGGCTGTTAACCGGAGGGTTGTTGGTTCGAGTCCAACCGGGGGAGCCACGTACACCGCCTCCGACCTGCACGTCAGGTCGGAGGCGGTCGTCATTTCCGGGTCGGTGCACCCCCACAGGCGACTTCGTGCGGGAATCAGCGGATCGGCGTGCGTCATCCGGGTACTGCGCCCTCAGGTCCCTGCGACGTCGCGACTTCACAGGGGCTCAGGCCCGGGTGGTCAAGAAGCGGCCACCCGGGCCGTCTGCACGTCCGCCTCCTCCCGTGTGCGGCCCGCCTCTATACGATGCGTGCGTCGCCCATTGGGAGGGAAGGCTGCAGGATGGATCGTCACGAGTTCGGGCGCCGGTTGGCCGATGCCGCGCGTGGGATGTCCGAGACGCGACACCCGGCCGACGCGCTCGAGCGCGTCGCGACGATGGCCGTCGAGCTGATCGGTCCCTGCGACGTCGCCGGGGTCTGCGTGCTGCGCCCGGGTCGCGACGACACCTGTGCCCACACCCACGACTCGCTCCAGACCATGGACGACCTGCAGCACGCCCTGGACGAGGGCCCGGCCATGAGCGGTCACCGGACGGTCGACGTCATCTCGGTCGCCGACCTCAGCCGGGACGCGCCGTGGCCGCGCTGGGGGACGGAGGTGGCCGAGAAGACCGGGGTCCGGGCCTACCTCGGCTTCCGCCTGTTCGTCGACGCCGAGAGCCTCGGGATGCTGAACCTCTACGCCTACGAGCCCGGCGCCTTCGACCACGCGGACCAGCTCGACGGCCTCGTGGTGGCCGCACATGCGGCGGTGGCCCTGAGCGCGGCTGTCGCGCAGGACCAGATGCACACCGCCCTGGGCAGCCGCCAGCTGATCGGGGAGGCGACCGGGATCCTGCGCGAGCGGTTCGCCCTGACCTCCGAGCAGGCGTTCGCCGTGCTCAAGCGGCTCTCGTCCCAGCAGAACATCAAGCTGTTCGCCGTCGCGCAGCACGTCGTGGACACCGGCACCCTGCCGGGTGCGGCCGACCAGCCTCCCGCAGCACAGCCAGGGTAGGCGTCGGCGGCCCGGATTGCCGGGGCGTAACGCTTTCGCGCCGGCGTGTGAACTGTGCGTTACGCCGACCGGAAGCGTCCCGACGCTGCGACAGGCTGGGCCCATGAGCGTGGAGCAGCCGGACGCCGGCGGCGTGGGTGTCGACTTCGTCGTACGCCCGGACGGCACGGTGGTGGGTGACGACGGGGCGTCGGGCGCACTCGCGGCGGCCCTTCCCTACACCGGTCGCCTGGCCCGTCGCATGGGCGAGCTCGTCGACGGCGGCGACCTGCGCGTCCTGGAGGCCTACGGCGGGCACCGGCTCTCGGTGGGGGTGACCTGGACCCCCGCGGGCGAGGGCACCTACCGGGCGTCGCTGCGCCGGCTCGAGCCGCGCGTCGTGCCGACCTTCATGGTCGTCGGCGCCGTGGACACCCCGTCTGCGGTCGCGCACTGCGTCGACCGCACCATGTCGGTCGACGGGGTCCGCTGGAGCTCGGTCGTCACGGCAGGGTCCCGGGTGATCGCCGCCGCGGGGGATCGCTGCGACCTGCACCACCTCGCCGAGGTCGGCAACCGGATGCTCGCGATCCTGCGCTCCCTCGAGGACCAGCACGCCACCGGGTTCATGCGGTTGCACTTCGAGCAGGGGGCGGTCGTCGGGGCCTCGCTGGGGCGCCACGCGCTCGTCACCTACGCGGGCGTGACCAGCGACGACGAGCTCCTGGCGGTGATCGACGAGGTCCGCGCGATCCTCGCCGACCACGACCTCTCGGCGGTCCCGACCGAGTTCGACCCCGAAGCCGCGGACCACGACCCCGTCGACGAGGGCGTCCAGCACGGCGTGGAGGAGGTGGTCGAGCCGGCCCGGCACGCGTCACCCCCGCTGGTGGGTGCCCGCTTCGCGGGTGCCGGCCAGCGCGAGCCGAGGAGGCCCCGTCGCCGGTTCGGTCGCTAGCCGCTCAGCCCCACCCGAGCGGGAAGACCTCGAACGTGGCTGCATGCGTGACACCGAGGCCCTGGCCACCGCCGCGGAGGATGCCGTCGAGGAACTCCTCGGGGTCCCATCCCTCCCAGCCGAGGCCGTCGATGTAGGCCCTGTGCTCCTCGAGCGAGGCGACACCGGCCCCGAAGGTGTCGGTGACGTCGACCGCGTGCGTCGCCTGCGGCGACCCGCCCGCCCACACGGCCCGTACGCCGCCCCACGGCTCGAGGCCGTCG
Source organism: Nocardioides ganghwensis (assembly GCF_014779655.1). Lineage (GTDB taxonomy): Bacteria > Actinomycetota > Actinomycetes > Propionibacteriales > Nocardioidaceae > Nocardioides > Nocardioides ganghwensis. The sequence continues at coordinate 3,734 of NZ_JACXYX010000007.1, read as the reverse complement.
ACCAGCTGCTCCGGGAAGACCCACCGGTTGCCGGCGTCGCGCACGGCGTCGAGGAGCGCCTTGCCGACGGCGATGTGGTCGGCCTGGTTGAGGTTCGTCCCGCCGAAGGTCTCGCGGAAGTTGATGGTCATCGCGACGTCCGGGCGCTGCTCGCGCACGACCCGCGCGATCGAGCGCCGCAGCTCCACGCCGTACTCGAGGATCCCGTCGGGAAGGCGCAGGAAGACCACCTCGTCGACGCCGACGACCGCCGCGGACGCGATCTCCTCGGCCTCGCGCAGCGGACCGCACTCGTCGGGGTGGATCCCGTCGATCCCGGCCTCGCCGCTGGTGACCATGCAGTAGACGACCCGCTTGCCCTGGCCGGTCCAGCGTGCCACCGCAGCGGCGGCGCCGTACTCGATGTCGTCGGGGTGGGCGACCACGAAGAGGGCGCTCTCCCAGTCCTCCGGGAGCGCTTCGTAGGACGGGGGAGTGGGGCGCTCGTCGCTCATGGCCCGAGCATGGCACCGCAGCGAGCGGCGTGTCTGCCCCTCAGGCCATCACGCCCACGGCCTGCGGGGCGAACCCCGGGAACACCTGGGCGACCGACACGCCGAACCGCTTCGTGACGACCTCGGTCAGCACGCTGCGGTAGTCGGTCGTGACGAGCAGGTCGCCGTCGAGGGTGTCCTGCAGGCCGGGCCACGAGCCGTGGTAGCGACCGCCCCTGACCCCGGCGCCGGCGACGAACATGACGTTGCCGAAGCCGTGGTCGGTGCCGTAGTCGTCGTTCTCCTTGACCCTCCGGCCGAACTCGCTGAGCGTGACCAGGGTGACCCGGTCGGCGGCGGGGCCGAGATCGGTGAAGAAGGCGGCGATCGAGGAGGCCAGGTCGCCGGCGTTGCGCTTCATCTCTCCCCACTCGAGCGTGCCCGCGTCGGTGTGCATGTCCCAGTCGCCCTGGTCGACGGTGATGACCTCGGCGCCGACGCCCGAGCGGACGATGCGCGAGACGTCGGAGAGCGCCTTGCCCAGGCTCGTGCCGGGGTACGCCGGCGTGGGGATGCCAGCCGACGTGTCGCGCGCGAGGCCGAAGGTCTCCGCGCCCGAGATGGCGTCGCGCACCGCACGGCTCATCGGGCTGCTGCCGGTCCAGGCGTGCTTGAGGGAGGCGAGCCGCCGCCCGTCCTCCTCCGTGCCGGAGACCTTGGCGTTGTCGACGCGGTTGACGACGAAGGCGGGGTTGGTGCCGAAGAGCGAGGTCGGGACCTGGTTGCCCATCGCGGTCCCCTGCAGCGGAGAGGTGCCGGGCAGCTCTCCGAGCAGCCGGTTGAGCCAGCCGTTGCGCTCGGTCGAGCCGGGCGCGGCGTCCTCGATGGCCTCCATCGCCGCGAAGTGCGAGCGGTTGGGGGTGGGCATCCCGGTGGCGTGGACCGCGGCGAGGGTGCCGGCGTTCCACATCGGCAGCAGCGGTGCGAGGGCCGGGTGCAGGCCGAACATCGCGTCCGCGGCGAGCAGGGACGCCGCCGGGACGGCGATCCGGGGCCGGGCCGCGTAGTAGGCGGGGTCCGCGTGGGGCACGACCAGGGAGAGGCCGTCGGCTGCGCCGCGCAGGGACAGCAGCACCAGCACGGAGCCGCCGGACGAGGCGAGCGCCTTCGCGGTGCGGCCGGTGACGGCGTACGCCCGGGGGCCCGCGCCGGCCAGGGAGGGACCGAGGGCGACGGCGCCGCCGGCCAGGGCGGTACCCACGAGCTGGCGCCGGCTCAGCGCCAGGCGCGCCTCGTCGTAGTCCGGGCAACCGCAGGAGCGGGCAGCGCGGCCGGGGGCGGTGGTCTCAGGAGTCGTCATGTCAGCACGCCAGGTGGTCGGGGGAGTCGAGGACGGCAGCCAGGAGTCGCGGGAAGCCCCACTGGTAGAGCCCGTGCTCGCGGTCGATCTTCTCCCTGGCCTTGCAGCCGGTGGCCAGGCACGCGGTCTCGACCAGCCGCTTCGAGGCCGGTCGGTGCAGCAGGTCGCGGCTGACCTCGTCGACCAGGTCCTTGAACCGGATCGGCTTCTTCGCCGGCACCCACGCCTTCGGCTCGCGGTAGCGCAGGCCGTGCGACGGCCACCACCCGCCCGCCATCGACCAGTGCATGCTCATCGAGCCGAGGGCGCGGGCGGGGGAGGCCCAGACGTCGTCGGTCACCGGGCTGCCGTCGGGTCGTGGCCACGCGTGCGGGGAGAGCCCGAGGCCCGAGGCCTGCCAGAGCATCGCGTTGGCGCCGGAGTCGTTGCGGGTGGGTCGGCCGACCCCCACGCCGAGCGCGCGGTAGGTCGCGACCACGTCCTCGCTCGGGTCGCGCAGCTTCTTCCCGGCGGAGGCCCGGAACTCCTTGCTGTCGACCAGCGCCCGCAGCACCGGGACGATCGCGGTGTCGTTCGCGAGGTAGACCTTCGCGAGCCGCTTCACCAGCGCACGCGGCGGGTCGTCGCGCACGAACTTCGTCGCCAGCCGCTCGCACACGTGGTGCGCGGTGTCGGGGTGGTGCGTGAGGTAGCGGAGGTACTCCCGGGTGACCGCGCGACCGTCGGCCTTGCGGTTGGTGTGCGTGAAGCCGCGGACCTCGACCTTCCCGGTCCAGTGGTCCTCCTCGACGTAGGAGCGCGCCCACGTCTTCCAGAGGTCCACGTGCCAGCCGGTGAGGATCCGCGCGGACGCCTTCACGTCGTCCTCGCTGTAGTTGCCGGCGCCCAGGGTGTGCAGCTCGAGCAGCTCGCGGCCGAGGTTCTCGTTGGGTGCGCGCTTCGTCGACGTGGCCGCGGACAGGAAGATCAGCATCGCCGGGTGGGTGGCCGTCTCCAGCAGCAGCTGGTCGAAGCGACCGAGCGCGTGGCGCCGGATCGTGTCCCCGTAGTCCGCCCGCCACGTGAAGTGCGCGTCACCGCTGACCGGCACGTGGAGCATGGCCTCCCAGAACTCGGTCATCTTCTCGAGCACGGGCCGCCGCGTCCGGATGCGGCGCACCAGCAGCCACCGGCCGTAGTCCTCCATCACCTGCCAGCCGCCACGGACCTCCTGCACCTGCCGTTGCCACAGGTCGGACGGCTTCCGGTCAAGGTCGGGCCACCACCGGCGCACGGCCTCGGCGGGCGCGTCCGGGAACGACCGGGGCCGGGTGAGCTGCGCCTCGAACCACGCCGACGCGCCACCGGCCCGGCGTACGTCGCGCGCGAGCGTCGCGTCGACGCCGTAGCCGAAGCGTGTGACGAGGTGCCGCTGCGAGGGGGACAGCAGGGCAGAACGATCCTTGGCCACCGAGGTCCTCCCGCACCCGAGCCGATTCCGAGACGCCACACTGTCCCACGCCGCACCCCGGGCGAGAAGCCGAACGACGATTTCACGTGCTGCCGCAGCGAGCCGTCCCGACCGGTGACCTAGACCTGAACCGCACCAACACGACCCTGGGCTTCCGGGTGGTGGAGCGCATGTACGAGATGGACGTGGCCATCGCCTAGGGTCTCGCCTCGAGGGGCGGTAGCTCAGTCGGTCAGAGCAGAGGACTCATAATCCTTGGGTCGTGGGTTCGAGCCCCACCCGCCCTACGAGAACCTTGTATTGCTTCGCCTGATGGGTGACGTTCGGCCTTCGGTTGATGCGTCACACATCTTCGGGTGATGGGTGACAGCTACTCCGGTTGATTGGTGACACTCCCCAGATGAGGGAGTTGAGCGTGACCGAGCAGCGGTATCGGGCCGTGCTGGCTGTG
>NZ_JACXYX010000006.1 GCF_014779655.1 Nocardioides ganghwensis | reverse complement strand
CATCCCGCCCGCCGAGTTCGAGGCGAACCACTGGGCCACCGGAGTCGTCACCGACTACGTTGAAACACCCGTCCCGACCGGGGCTGGTTCCAAGTAACCGAGCCTCCACGAAACCCGGGGCGATTCAGGTCGCTCAGCGTGTGCCGGTTCGCTGCCGAACTGGGGCCTTTCGACCCCATGAACGGGACCCGTCCGACACATGCGCCAGAGTCCCCACGCCTGATGAAGTGGTGGTGAAGCGGACGGGCCATGAGTGAGGTGAGTGTGATGTGGGGCGACTACGACAGGATGCACGAGGGGTACGGCTTTGGGTGGTTTGCGCTGATCGTGTTGCTCTTGGTGCTCGTCGGTCTTGCAGTTGCGCTGCTCGTGGTGATGTTGCGCAGTCCTGGACGCGGCGGGTCTGGCTCAGCGACCGGCTCGACCACCGGGCCGAACATGGGCTCATCTGAGGCGGCCCTCATCCTGCGGCGACGGTTCGCAGCCGGAGAAATTGACGAGGACGAGTTCCGGCGTCGCCTATCCGCCTTGTCCGACTCGTGATCGTCTCAGCGGACGAGGGTGCTCAGTTGTGTTCCAGAACCGTTCGAGGATGAGCGCGACCACGGCTAGGTAGGCCGCGGTGAGGATGACGGCGTGGTTGCGGCCAGCGCCCGCGTGATGGCGCTGTTGTTCGCCCGTGCACCGAGGGCCCCGTGGTGAGATTGGAGGGTGACGTGAACCCGCCGTTACCGGTGCGGCACCACTGCGGCCAAGGTGCGTGCCACGAAACCGAGCAGCAGGTACACGCCGAACAGGCCCAGCGCGGTGACGCTCACTGGTCCTCACCAGGCGGGCTGATCTGGAACACCTCGAGGTTCCGTGCGGACTCGCTGCCCGCGTCAGCGGCAGGGGCGCAGCATCCGTCGCTGCATCCACCGTCAGAGCTGCAACCGCATGCGTCGCCTTCATGGTCCGTGTCGTGGTGGCTGGAGCCAACGGCGCCGCAGCAGCCTTCACCGCGCCACGCCTCCCGGCCTTCCTTGACCGCGACCGCGGCGATGATGAGGCCGGCAATGGGGTCGGCCCACGACCAGCCGAGGGTGGCGTTCAGCACCAGGCCGACGAGGAGCACGGCCGAGAGGTAGGTGCACAGCAGGGTCTGGGTGGAATCGGCGACGACGGCGTTCGAGCCGAGCGCCTTCCCGGTGCGGCGTTGCGCCCATGACAGGAACGGCATGATGGCCAGCGACGCGATGGCGAGACCGATGCCGACCGGGGAGGCGTCGGGGTCGTGGTCGCCCAGCAGGGCGCGGACCGACTCGAACGACACGTACGCGGCGAGCGCGAAGAACGAGAATGCCATCAGCCGCAGCGCCTGCCGCTCGCGGCTCTCGGGCATCTTGTGGCGGAACTGCCACAGGATGATGAGGCCGCTGGAGACTTCAACGATGGAGTCGAGGCCGAACCCGACGAGCGCGACGGAGCCCGCGACGATGCCGGCGGTGATGGCGATGACCGCCTCGATGACGTTGTACGTCACCGACGCCGCGGCGAGCAGCTGGGCCCGGCGGCCGAGCCTGGCTCGCTCGGAGGCCGTCAACGGCGCGTGCTCGTGCGTCGTGACCGTGTGGTCGTGGGACGTCATGCGGTCTCCTCACTCGCAGGATCGGATGGGTGGAGCGTCGTGGCGCCGTAGTTCTCGCACAGCGCGACGGCCTCACCCGTGGCGTCGAGCAGCTCGTCGGCGCCGGCGAACAGTCGCAGCAGCAGGTCGGGGTGGGTCAGCGAGTACACCGACGCCCGGCCCTGCGCGCGGGAGGTGACGAGTCCGCAGTCCTTGAGGCAGGCCAGGTGCTTGGAGCACGAACTCTGCGGGAGGCCCAGGTGGTTGACGAGGTCGACGACGCGTTGTTCGCCTTCGCTGAGTCGCTGCAAGATGGCCAGCCGTGCAGGGTCGGAGAACCCGTGGAACAGGCACGCGGCCGCGGTGAAGCCCGCGTACGTGCGAGGCGAGCTCATCGTCTCAGTCATCACAAAACGTGATGTTAGCCCAATGCGCGTTGCTTGGAGCCCCGGGCTAGCTCACCTGCCTGGATGCACGTCACGGGCGAGCCCGGGAAGTCCGCAGAATCGCGACCGCTGCTCGAGGGCGACGGCCCCGTCGAGGTCGGCGGCGAGCAGGACGAACGACCCGGCCGAGTAGGCCAGCGACGAGAGCAGCAAGCATCGCGAGCCAGCCCAGCGCGATGAGGAGCGAGGCGGTCTCGTCGAAGCTGCTGGTCAGTGCGGCGTCGTAAAGGACCCTGCTGGCTCCGTACCCCGGTAGCAGGTGCGCGAGGGTGGATAGGTCGGGGTTCAACATGGGACTCTGCTCGATCGCGAGGTCGAGGAACGGGAGGAGGAACGCGACCAGCACGCCGCCGACGCGGCCGAAGAGCCAGCCGACCAGGACGCCGACGAGGGCGTAGGTGGACGCGATGAGCAGGTTGGCCAGCACGTACGGGCCCCACTGGCCGGGTTCGAAGAACAGCGCGGTGACCGTTAGTGAGGCGGCGGTGACGACGAGGGCCAGCACGGCCACGACAAGGAGTCGCGACGTGAGCAGGCTGACCGGATGGAACCCCGCCAGGGCGAGCCGTCGGTCGGCGGCGCGTGCACCGAGCGCGGTGAACAGCCCCACGACGGCAGCCAGCGCTCCGACCGAGATGGGCGCCATCAGGCCGGGGTGGGTGTCAGGGAACCAGAACGTCGCGGCCACGGTCCGGCCGGCTTCGCGGACCATCATCGTTTCGTAGCCCTCGGGCGTGGTGAAGGCGGACAGGGCGACGAAGAGGCCCGGGACAGCGACCATGAGCGCCCACAGCACCCGGTTTCGGCTGATTTCACGCAGGCCCATCTGGGTGCCCACGGCGAGCTGGCCGCGGGCCGAGCTCGAGCTGGTGCGGGCGTGGGTCCGCGCGGTGCGGCTGGTGGCCGCGACGACCATCCAGCTGAGTGCGACGGCGACGAGGGTCCAGATGAGCGCCCAGCCCAGATCGCCGGGCCGGCCCGCGTGACCGGACGGCTCGTCCATCATCCACAGGCTCAGGTAGTGGGTCGGGAAGACCTTGGACACGAGGGTGTCGGCGGGCCGGAACGCAGGCCCGAAGACGACGTCGACGAGCCAGACGAACAAGACGAGCACCGTGCCGTTGACCGGGTTGGCCACCAGGGCGCCGATGAGGGCGCCGAGGGCCAGGTAGATGACCGCGAACATCACGGTGGCCGCGGCGACTCGGGCGGGGTGGTCGAGGCCACCGACGCGGACCACGAGCGTCAGGTAGGACGCGGTGGCGGCCACCACCGCGAGCGCGGCTCCGGTCGTCATGCGTGCCAGGACCAGGCGTGCCGCGGGTAGTCCCGCCAGGACGAGGCGCTGGTCGGCGGCGCGGGCGGAGCGGACCTGGAAGTACATCGCGACCGCGGCAACGAACCCGGCCGTCCAGCCGGCCGTGGTCGTCTCGGCCTGAGGTCCACCCTGGCCGCCCAGGAGCTCGCCGGCATCGGTGATGACACCCCCCACGATGGCGACGAACACGACCGGGACGACGACGAGCAGGCCGAGGGTCACCCGGTTGCGGGCTGCCTCGACGAGGAAGCGGCGCACCAGCAGTCCGCCGCCGATGGGGACGCGAACGGAGGTGTCGACGGTGCTCATCGGGTGCTCACTCAGACGGACGGTCGTGCGGTGGTCGGTCGTGGGTGGTGCCGTCGTGCAGCTGGACGATGCGGTCGAAGCGGTGCTCGTCGACGACGAAGTGGCTGATGATGAGCACGCTTCGGCCTGCGGCCCGGCGTTCGGCAACCAGGTCCCAGAACCGCAGGTAGGTGTCGAAGTCGAACCCGGCGTACGGCTCGTCGAGGAGCAGCACTTCGGGGTCGGCGAGCAGCGCCAGCCCCAGGTTGAGCTTCGACAAGGTGCCGCCGGAGAGCTGGTCCGCGCGCGTGCCAGCGTAGCGGGTGAACCCGAGGGTCTCGTAGAGCCGGCGACGCGACGTGTGCTCGTCGGCCGGGTTCATCCGGTAGGCGTGCCCGAACAGCTCGAAGTGCTCATCGCACGTCAGGCGCTCGTACACGACCGGCTCCTGGGGGCAGTAGCCGAGCCGTCCGACGTGCTCCACGGTGCCGGCGTCCGGGGCGAGCTCGCCGAAGAGGACCTTCATCAGTGTGGACTTCCCCGACCCGTTCTCCCCAACCAGGCCGACCACCTCACCTGGCAGCAGCTCGAGGTTCGCGCCTTTGAGGACCGCCTGGGCGTGACGGGCCGGCCAGATGCCGCGCCGGTACGACTTCTCGACACCGGACGCGGTCATCAGCGGCCGGCCAGCCGCCGCAGATGCGGTGTGGCCGGCGGGGTGAGGTGTGGCGTGGGCGGTCATGACGACCTCAGCGGTCCTGAGGGTGCTGGTCGTCGGAGCGGTCGTGGGACGGCGTGCTGCTGTCGTTGCTGCCGCCGTGGTGCATCCCCATCATTCCGCCCATCATCACCATCATCATCAGCGGGCAGATGAGGGCGATGCCGACGACGGCGAGGGTGCCGGCGGGGACGCCGACCCACAGTGCGCCGACGACGGCGATGGCGGCTGCGACCGCGAACAGCCCGAGGTTCGGGCTCCGGGTCATGTTGGTGTTCATCGTTCTGCTCCTTCTCGTGGGTGGGTGAACGGGTGGCTCGTGGGTGAGCGCGTGGGGTGGGTTCAGAGGCGGATGACCTGGCGGATGGCGGCGGCGACCTCGTCCATGCGGGCCTGTCCGGCGTCACCGGACTGGCGGGCGGCTTCGAGGACGCAGTGGCGCACGTGGTCGTCGAGCAGCCCGGCGGCGACCTCTTCGGTCGCTCGGGTCACGGCGGCGAGCTGGTTGACCACGTCCGGGCACCAGCGGTCGTCGGCGACCATCTTCTGCACGCCGCGGACCTGGCCCTCGATGCGACGCAGCCGCACCAGGTAGTCCTCACGCCTGCCGGCGTAGCCGCGGGTAGCAGGTAGGGGCGTACCGGCGGACGCGTCGGATGGCAGGTGGCACTCGTGCGCTGCCGCGCTAGTCGGGCGGGTCGCGTCTCGGGTGCTTTCTGTTGCGGCCATGGCGGGCTCCTCACGGGTTCAGCTCTTGCTCCCATGGTCGCCCCGCATACCCCCCGGGGGTAGGGTCTTTCGTCCCGCCTTGACGCCGGTTCAGCTTCTCGCGGGTGCTGCCGACCGTGGACGACGACAACTGGCCCACGCCGCCTGGGTCAGCCGAGTACGACCTGCACCAGGTAGAGCACCGCCAGCGCCAGCGCCATCACCCCGAGCAGCGTTCTCAACGCCCGTTCGGGGATGTGGGGCTGGAGCGAGGCTCCGACCCACCCGCCGGCCAGCCCACCGAGACCCGTCGCCACGCCCAACGACCAGTCCGGCGCCACCGGGCCGGTCGCATCCAAAGCGATGACCGCGTACGTCACCACCCCGACCAAGGACGTCACCCAGGTTGAGAGCAACGCCACCGGTGCCACGGTGGCCACCGCCATGCCGGTGCCGACCAGGATGGGGCCGAGGACGGAGCCGCCGCCGATGCCGTAGATGCCGCCCACGACCCCGATGACGAACGCCAGCACACGTACCGTCCTCGGGGACAGCCGCCGCTCGATCGAGCCTGGTGCGGGCTTGCGCAAGATGAACAGCCCGACCGGGGCGAGCACCGCCGCCGCCAGCGCCCGGAACACGTCCGGGTCCGCGACCACGTACACGCGGATGAGCGCCCCGAGCACCACCCCGGGCACCGAGCCGGCCAGCAGTTGGCGCGTGAGCGCGCGGTCGAACTGCCCGCGCCGGCGGTAGCGCGCCAATCCGCCGGGTCCGGAGATGACGTTGAAGAGCAGGTTCGTCGGGGTCACCCGCGGGTTCGGCACGTGAAGCACCGAGAGCTGCACCGGGAGCAGGAACACTGCGCCGGACACACCCACTGGCGTGATCACCGTGGCGAGCACGAAGCCGGCCACCAGCCCCACCAGGTCCCGCTGCCAGTCCACATCGTCTCCCCTCGCCAGCAGGCGCATCCTGTCAGCGCGCCCGACAGCAGGACCGGCTGGTCCACAACACGCCGGCCAGAGGTCGAACCGGTGGGCCGCTACCCCAGACGCTTCATCGTGCCGGCGAACTCACCCGAGAGTGAGCTCGATCTGCTGGTCGGGCTCGAGCCGCAGGTCGGCCGGGTCTCCGGCGACCGGGGTGCCGTTGCTGGTGACGGTCACCTTCGCGTCACCCTTTGCCTTCACGCCGCCGACCTGGGTGGGTGTGAGGGTCACGCCCCACTGGGTGAACAGCTGGCCGAGGGTGAACTTCTCACCGACCGTGTGGGCCTCGATGTGGATGGTGCCGTCACCCTCGTGAGTGTGGACCGCGGACATGGCGCCGGTGTTCGGGTCGACGCCGATGTTGGGCGGCACGGGTACCGGCTGGCCGTCAATGGTGACGGCCAGGTGGGGGTGGTAGTGCTCGGCGGTCCCCATCGGGCCGAGGTCGAGGCCGGCGGCGGCGACGCGGGCGGGCACGTCGGCCGGGGCGGGCCACGGCGGGAGAGAGGTGTCGTCGGGCGCCGCCGCGGCGGTACTGGACGAGGTCGAACCGCTCGCGCCGGTCGGACTGGTGTCGCTGGTGGTGGCTGGCTCGTTGTTGCATCCGGCGAGGGTCAACGTGAGGGCCGTCGTGACGACGGCCGCAAGCACGATGGGGGTGGGGGTCTTCACGACGCTCTACTTTCCAAGAGAGGGGGACGCGTCCGGTCTCGGCCGGTATGCGGGACGGGGGAGGCGCGCGGGCGGACGTCACCGAGGAGCCGATGGCGTCCGCCTGCGCTCGAGCTCAGGAGCTGAGGAGCTCCTTCATGGTGTCGATCTGGGCCGTCTGCGTCTCGATGACCTGACCGGCGAGGTCGACGGCGTCCTTGAACTTGCCCTCGGCCTGCTCGGTCTGCGCCATCTCGACCGCGCCCTCGTGGTGCTCGATCATCATCTCGAGCCACATGTCCTGGAACTCGCCGTCGGCGGAGTTCTCCAGGTCGTCGATGTCGTCCGCGGTCATCATCCCGGGCATGTCGTCGTGGCCCATGTCGTCCATGTTGTCGGACATGTCGTCCATGTCGTGGCCACCGTTGACGTGGTCGCGCATCGTCTCCGGCACGTCCTCGCCCCACTCGGTGAGCCAGTCGGCCATCGTCTCGATCTCGGGGCCCTGCGCTTCTCGGATGTCCTCGGCCAGCCCCTGAACCTCCGGGTCGAGGGGGCGGTTGAGGGTCAGGTCGACCATCGAGAGCGCTTGCGCGTGGTGGGTCATCATGTCGCTGGCGAAAGTGACGTCGGCGTCGTTGTGCTCGGTCGTGCTGACCTCGGCCTGGCCGGCCGCGTCCGAGGTGTCGTCGCCGCAGGCGGTGAGGCCGGCGCCGAGGACAAGGGTGAGCGCGAGCGCGGTGAGCGCACGCGTGCGGGTCTTGGTCTTGTGCATGGGAAGTTCTCCTGGTCTCAGGTAGTCAGTGGGGTGTTGGAGGCAGGCGGAGGCGTCACCCGGCCGGAACGCTGCTGTCGAACGCGCGAGGCAGTCGCGGTCGAGCTCAGCGGTGGCGGGCGGTCGCAGGACCTGTCAGCACCTGATGACGGAGAACTGCCACTCGTAGGGCGGGCCGGTGCCACGCACCCACTGCAACGCCCGCTCACGCACAGCGGCGGGCATGAACGCGGCCGGCAGCAGCGGTCGGAAGAGTCGCGCGGCGAGCACCACCAGCAGCGTGAGCGCCGCCGCGGCGAGCATGACGACGCACAGCATGACCATGCCGGCCATCCCGTGTCCTGAGCCGTGTCCCGAGCCGAAGTCACCGTTCACACTGGTGCCGGCGGCCGCCATCGCGGTGTGTGCGGCAGCGGCGGCGTGGTGGTGACTGGCGTCGGATGTCCCTGCTGCCATCGCCGCGTCGTGGCCTGCCGGCGTGCTCATCGCGGCCATCGTGCTTGCAGGAGCCGCGGCGGCGGACGGGGCGCCGTGGCTGGCCAGGGCGTGCATGCCGAGGATGCCGACGACCAGGGCCGCCACGAGGGCGGGCAGCCAGGGGCGGCGGGCGCCGCGCCCAGCAGTCAGCGCCCGTAGGACTCGCCTACGGGTGCTGACGGCGGTGGAAGGCACTGGCTTCATCGTTCTCGATGGTACGGAGCCGCTGGTCTCACGCCAGTTTCTGGGTCCGCAGCCGGAGCGCGTTGATGATGACGCTGACCGACGACAACGCCATCGCGGCCGCGGCGATGACCGGCGACAGCAGCCACCCGAACACCGGGTAGAGCACACCGGCGGCGATGGGGATGCCGACGGTGTTGTAGCCGAAGGCGGCGAGAATTCCGATACGAACGTTCCCCATGACGGCGTGGGAGAGCTGGCGGGCGTGGGCGATGCCGTTGAGGTCGCCGCGCAGCAGCGTGACGCCGGCAGACTCCATCGCGACGTCCGTGCCGGTGCCCATCGCCAGGCCCACATCCGCAGCGGCCAACGCCGGAGCGTCGTTGACGCCATCGCCGGCGAACGCGACCACGCGGCCCTCAGCACGGAGCTTGTTGACGACGTCGGCCTTGTGGTCGGGCAGCACCTCGGCTTCGACTCGGTCGATGCCGAGCTCGGCGGCGACAGCCTGAGCGGTGACCTGGTTGTCGCCGGTGAGCATGATGACCTCGATGCCCTCCTTGCGCAGCGCCGCCAGAGCAGCCGGGGTCGTCTCCTTGACCTGGTCGGCGATGCCGATGACACCCGCGGGGGTGCCGTCGACGGCGACGAGAACCGCGGTCGCCCCCGTACGGCGCAGCCGGTCCGCCGTCTCGGCCAGTCCTGCGGGGTCGATGCCCTGACTGGTGAGGAACCCCGCGGTGCCGATGAGTACCTTGCGGCCCTCGACGGTCCCGAGGACGCCCTTGCCGGCCGGGGCGTCGAAGTCAGCCACCTCGGGCAGCCGCGCCCCGCTCGCCCTCGAGCCGCCGGCACTGTCGGCCTGGGCCTTGTCGACGATGGCACGCGCGAGCGGGTGCTCAGAGGCGTTCTCCACCGCGGCTGCGAGCCGCAGCAGCTCCGCGGCGCTCAGGTTGCTGAACCCGTCTGCGAGTTCGACCGCGACGACCGCCGGCTTGCCCTCGGTAAGCGTCCCGGTCTTGTCGACGACGACTGTGTCGACCTTCTCCATCCGCTCGAGCGCCTCGGCGTTCTTGATGAGGACACCCATCTGGGCGCCCCGGCCGACCCCGACCATGATGGACATGGGCGTGGCCAGGCCGAGCGCACACGGGCAGGCGATGATGAGGACGCTGACCGCGACGACCAGCGCGTGGGCGAGCTTCGGGTCGGGGCCCACGAGGGCCCAGATGATGAACGCGAGCACGGCGATGCCGATGACGGCCGGCACGAACACCGCGGACACCTTGTCGACGGTGCGCTGGATGGGCGCACGGGAGCGCTGCGCTTCAGCGACCATCTGCACGATGCGGGCGAGCATGGTGTCTCGACCGACCGCGCTGGCGCGCACGAGGAGCGCCCCGGTGGAGTTGAGGGTGCCGCCGATCGCGTTGTCGCCCGGCTCCTTCGTCACGGGCATGGACTCGCCAGTGACCAGCGACTCGTCGACCGCGGACTTCCCTTCCTCGACGACGCCGTCGACGGGAACTTTCTCGCCGGGGCGGACGCGGAGCAGGTCGCCGAGCTGAACCTGGTCGAGAGTGACCTCCTCCTCTGTGCCGTCGTCACGCACCCGCCTGGCGGTCTTCGGGGACAGGTCGAGAAGCGCCTTGATGGCACCAGAGGTCGCCTCACGGGCGCGAAGCTCCAGCACCTGACCCAGGAGGACGAGGGTGGTGATGACGGCGGCCGCCTCGAAGTACACGTCGACTGCGCCGTCTTCGCGGAACGCCGCGGGGAAGATGCCCGGGGCCAACGTTGCGACGACGGAGAACAGCCAGGCGACGCCGGTGCCCATCGCGATGAGCGTGAACATGTTCAGCCTCATGGTGCGTACCGACGCCCAGCCGCGGGTGAAGAACGGCCACCCGGCCCACAGGACCACCGGTGTGGCCAGGACGAGTTGGATCCACGCGGACGTCGTGGCGGACACGGCGTCGTGCAGCGGTTCGACGAGGTCGCGGCCCATGCCGAGGATGACGACGGGGATGGAGAGCGCGACGCCGAACCAGAAGCGGCGGGTCATGTCGCGCAGCTCCGGCGACGGGCCGGAGTCGACCGTGACCACGACCGGCTCGAGCGCCATGCCGCAGATGGGGCACGCCCCGGGGCCGGGTCGACGGATCTCGGGGTGCATCGGGCACGTGTACTCCACAGCCTCCCCGTCGCCGGGCGTGGGTGGGGCAGTGCCGCTGGCCGTCGCAGCGTGTCCGCCGCGATCGTGAGCGTTCCCGGCGTGGTCGTGCTGGTCGTGGCTTGCGTACCGGTCGGGCGTGGCCTGGAACTTGTCCTTGCAGCTCGCCGAGCAGAAGTAGAACTCCCGTCCGTCGTGCGTGAGCGTGTGCTCTGTCGCGGTCGGGTCGACGCTCATTCCGCACACCGGGTCCGTGATCTGGTGCGTCGTAGCGGTGTCCGGTTCGTGCACGTGCGCGTTCATGTCCTCAACCATACCCCTAGGGGGTATGTAGTCAAGGGTCGTAGGCACCTTGTTCCGGGTGCCGTTGGCCACGCCCTGCGCAGCAAAGAGTCACGCTGACGGCGGCACCCACGACCTCCACGCGAGCCGGACCGCCTCATCGGTCGCGTGGAGGGAGGGGTATCGAGCTTGGACCCGTCAGACGGCCAGCGCGAGGCGTGACGGGTCGTGCTCGGCGAGATACCTCAGCACGCTGACCCGAGTCACGTGGCGTCGCCGCTGGTGCTGCACGCGCACCAGCATTCCGTCAGCAACGAGTGCGTCGATGTCCGCGCTCGCCAGTCCGGTTGCGGCCGACACCTCGGCCCACGTCATCAGGTCGTCGCGGACCGTCGGAGTGGGACGGCGAACCGGCTGCTGGGTGGCCCCGGCGAGGCTCTCGCGGGTGACCATGCGACGACCGTCGTAGGCGCGCTCGTCCTTGTCCAACGTCCCGTCCTCCACGAGGTGCTCGACCGCAGCCACCGTCGTACCGAGCTCCTTCGCTGCCTTGGAGTAGGGCACGGCGCGGCGGTGCAGTTCTGCCTGGTGTGCGTAGTGCTCGCGCAGGAGGGCGGCAGTTGCGGGCGGGACGATGAAGTCGCGCTCGCCCCAGGCCTCGAGCTCGAGCCCCTTCGCGCGGACGAACTGGTAAACGGTGTGGTAGGTCGTCTGGACCTCATCGGCGAGCCGGACGAGCGTGATCTGGGTGCTGAGCCGCTGGCGCAGTGCCATGGCGTCGCAGAGACGCACCCGCCGCTCCTGCCCCTTGCCACGACCGCCGCACGGGACTGACGGCACTCGACCCTCGGCCATCCAGAGACGCGCCGTCTTGGGCGTGACGTCCCAGAGATCGGCAGCCTCGACGGTCCCGAGGAGCGGCTCCCCGCCCTCGTCCGTCGTGAGGACGAGGGAGCCACGCTCGGCGAGCTCGGCGTCGATGCGCGGACCGTCCAACGCGAGGAACTTCTGGTTGCCGGTGGTGCAGCGGACGGTGGTGGGGATGACGAGTCCGACCGGGAGGTTGGTGGTGAGCTCCTTCTGGATGAGGACGGCGATCTTCCGCGCGGGGCGGAGCTTCGGGTCGTCGAGGAGGTAGCTGCGGTGGAGGACGGCGGTGCCGGCGAGGTGGCCGGCGAATCGCCGCGTGTGGGTGCCCTTCACCTTGAGGCGATCGAGGTCGGACAGGATGGTCCGTCGCATGTCGTGGGGCGTGCAGGAGAAGACCTCGTCGATCACCTCCTCCTCAGGCGTGCAGTCGACGCGGGCGGCCTCGGCAGCATCCGCCAGGGCGGTGCGGAAGGCAGCCTGGCCGCCGGCGTCTCGGCGGTTGAGGCCGGGGATGAGGCGAGCGTCCTGGCGGATCACGCCGTCGGCGTCGGTGTGGAAGACAGCGACGACGAGGCGGATGAAGTCCATGAGGGCGGGCGGGACGACGAGCGCGCGCTTGGAGTTCTTGGTCTTGAGCTCGTCCTTGTCGTCGCTGGTGACCTTGGTGCCGTCCGGGGCGATCTGGGTGAACTTCTTGCCGCCCTGCGTCTTGACCGCGACGGCGCCGTACTGGCCCGGCCCCTGGTCGAGCACGTCGTAGACGCGGATGCCGTAGGCCTCGCTGATGCGCAGCCCGAGGATGCGCATGACCCACAGGGCGAGCTGGTGCACGACGTGCAACCGCGAGGCGATGTCGGCGCAGCGCGTGAGACTGACGGGCTGGCGCTCAGCGCTGGGCGCCTTGTCGGTGATGTGCATGGCGAGGCTGCTGCGGTCCTGCGGGACGTCGACGCCGTGGTCCAGGGCGTACTTGCAGATTTCCTCGAAGGCCCACATGACGTCCTTGGCGACGTCCTGGGAGAGGCTGCCGTTGGTGCGCGGTCCTCGGCGGAGCTCGCCGCCGGGGCCGAGGATGTCCTCGTTGTAGAGATCGGAGACGAGGAAGCGGTGCACCGCGGAAGACGGGTCGACGGGAACGAGCTTGCCTTCGGCCTTGCGGCGCTTCAGCGTCGACTTGGATGCCATCTTGGGGAGCTCGAGGGCCTCGGCCATGGTGACCAGCTGGGTCGGGTCGACGCCGTCCGGGACGCGGACCGTGATGTCGGTGTTCGACCGGGTGAGGGTCGCCTGCAACGCCTTCACCTCGTCACGCACCATGGTCTCGAGCACGAGGCCGCGCTCGTTCATGAAGGCGGCGATGCGCTTGATGTGGCCGAGGGTCGAGGTGGCGCGGTCGTGCTTGCCGCGCCGCAGCTCCTCGTAGCGCTCGGCGTGCCACCGGTCGGCCATGGCGCGGAAGTCGGTCCCGGTCTTCTGGGTGCGCTTGTTCGCGACGCGTCCCTCGGCCCCGGGGGTGGGGAGGTCGGTGTCGCTCTCGATGGCGGCGATGCCGGCGGCGATCCAGCGGTCGACGGCCTCTTCGGTGGTGAAGGTGTAGGTCCGGCGCTTGGTGGCGCCGCGGCGAATCGGGAGGCTGGCGGTCCAGCCGCCGTCGGTCTGCTTCTTGGAACCGGTCAGCTTGCGGCTCATGCTGCACCGCCCTTGCGGACCAGGCTCTTGAGGAGGGCGATGGTGTTGGCGCGCTCATCGGCGAGGGCCGCCGCGGCGGTGAGCTTCTCCTCGAGGCGGATGACCTGCTCGCGGAGGGCCTTGGTCTCCTTGGACTCGCGCCGGGCGGCGAGCTCGTTCGCGACCTGCTCGATCTGGGAGGCGTCGAGGACGTCGGTGGCGACGAGGTCGCGTACCGGGACGCGCCAGGTCTTGCGGCCGGTTTCGTCCTGGGTGGCGTTGGGCCAGCGGCCCTTGCCGGAGTCGTTCCAGGTCTTGATGGTCTTGAGGTCGCGGCCGGTGAGGTCGGCGATCTCGCTGAGGGTGAGGGTGGTGTCGGGGCTGTAGGTGGCCGGCGTGTCGCCGGGCGTCATGGGGGTCATGTCGCAGGACCGTCCGAGGCGATCAGGGTCCGGCAATCCCCGCCACCAGCCGGGCTCAACTTTCTTCAGGAGTCGTCCCTCGACGCCCCCGGATGCCCCCGATCGCCCTCGATCGGGGACGCAAGGCGGTGCAGTACACGCGTGGATCGAACGGGGGATGCACCTGGTGCGACCAGGGTCACCTAGGTCATTCGAGAAACAATCAAGCCGACAATCGACCCCGGATAGGCGCATCGGGCCACTAGATGTGGGCTGAAATGCGCTTGGCCCCCACAAGATGTGGGGGCCAAGGTGCGAATCTTTTGATTCTTGAGTAGCGGGGGCAGGATTTGAACCTGCGACCTCTGGGTTATGAGCCCAGCGAGCTACCGAGCTGCTCCACCCCGCGTCGGTGAACAGAACATTACAGGGGTGGCTGGGACGAGCCAAATCGGGGTGCCCGGCAGCCCCGTTGCGGAAGAGCTGCGGCCGTACGACGCCTCCGGACGGTCCCGGTGCGTCGTACGGCCGCGGCTCGTGGTGGAGCCGTTGTCAGCCGAGCTGGCGCACCGCCTGTTCGACGAGCTCGCGACCCTCCTCCATCAGGCGAGCCCAGCGCACCGTGTCGCCGGCCTGCTGGGCCTCGTCGGCCTCGGCGAACTTGGCCTCGGCCTGGCGGAGCAGCTCGGCGACGTCGGCGTCACCGCCACCGGGGCTCTCCCCCGGGGTGTTCGTCGGCTCCTCGGTCGGCTCCTCGGTCGGCTCCTCCGTGGGTTCCGCGGTCGGCTCCTCGGTCGGCGTCTCGCCCGAGCCGTCGGTCGACCCGTCTGAGGTCAGCGCGTCCTCGATCGCGCCCACCAGCGTGGTGCCGATGCCGACGCGGTTCTCGTAGGACACCAGCACGAAGCGCAGGATCGGGAAGTTCGACTCGCCCGCGCGGCGTGTGTAGACCGGCTGGACGTACATGAACGAGTCGCCGATCGGCACCGTCAGCAGGTTGCCCGGCACCCGGTCCGCGTCACCCGTCGTGTACGGCAGCAGCGCCTGGCTGACGTCCTCGTTGGTGGCGAACGTGTTGGCGATCTGCAGCGGACCACCTGTGGGCTCGTTGGGCAGCTCGAGCACCGAGACCTTGCCGTAGTCGGGACTCGTCGCGTCGCTGTTGACCGCCATGTAGGCCGCCAGGTTGTTCTCCTTGTCGCGCGGCACGTAGACCGACGTCAGCGACCACGTCTCGCCATCACCGGTGTCGGTGAAGAGGCGGTAGGGCGGCTGGAGCCGCGTGGTGCGCTGCGGGTCGCTCGGCACCTCCCAGCGGCTCGATCCCTCGAACCAGGCCGACGCCGAGGTCTCGTGGTAGCGCTGGAACTGGAATCGCTGGGCCTTGAACAGGTCCTCGGGGTAGCGCAGGTGCTCCGCGAGCGCCTCGGGGATGTCCGCCTTCGGCTGCACGACGTCGGGGAAGACCTTCGTCCACGCCTTCAGGATGGGGTCCTCCTCGTCCCACTCGTAGAGGGAGACGGTGCCGTCGTAGGCGTCGACCGTCGCCTTCACCGAGTTGCGGAGGTAGTTGATCTCGTCGGTCGGCAGCGTCTGGAAACCGGTGTTCTCCTGCAAGGAGTCGTCCGTCATCTCCTCGAGCGACTCGCGCTGCGAGAGGGGGTACTTGTCGGTGACGGTGTAGCCGTCGAGGATCCACTGGATCCGGCCGTCGACCACCGCGGGGTAGGGGTCGGAGTCGACGGTCAGCCACGGTGCGACCTTCTCCACCATCTGGCGCGGGTTGCGGTCGTAGAGGATCTTGGAGTTCTCGTGCACGCGGCTCGACAGGAGCAGGTTGGGCTCGCCGAAGCGCACGGCGTAGAGCAGCTGCGTGAAGACGTTGCCGATCGGCACGCCCGCCTCGCCGTCGTACGTCGTGGCCACGTCCTCCTCGCTGCGGTCGCCCCGCGGCAGGTCGAACTCCACGGGTCCGCCGTCGGGGTCGAGGCCGACGATGCTGTAGGACGGGCTCTGCTCGCCGAAGTAGACCCTCGTCTCGTAGCCGTCCTCGCCGGCGAGACGGGACAGGGTGTCCTCGTCGGCCTCCGCGCCCTCGGCCCACTGGATGCCGGTCTGCTGGGTCGAGTCGTCCTCGGGACGCTGGTTGGCGAAGGCCGCGATCACGCCGTTGCCGTGCGTGTAGGCGGTGTGGAGGTTGGACCAGTTCTGGTCGTTCTCCGCGAGACCGCTCTGGTCGAGCTCGCGCACGCCGAGCACCACGGCGCGGTCCTTGCCGTCGATCTCGTAGCGGTCGACGTCGAGCACGTTGGGCACCGAGTAGTAGGCACGGACCTGCTGCTGCTGCTCGAAGATCTCGCTGACGATCTGCGGGTCGACCAGTGGGATGCCGTCAGTCATCCCGTCGAGCGCCTCGAGCCGACCGTCGTCGGTGACGGCCGTGCCACCGACGTTGCGGACGTCGATCTGGTCGAGCTGGTAGGCCGCACGCGTCGCGTCGATGTTGGCCTTGATGTAGGGGCCCTCGCGGTCCGGCACGTTGGGGTTGACGCGGATCGCCTGGACGACGGTCGGCACGATCAGGCCGAGGATGATCGCCGAGAGCGCGAAGAGCGCGACGCCCACCGACGGCAGCAGCCACGTCCGGCGCCAGATGTTGGCGAGGAAGAGCAGGGCGCACACGATCGCGATTCCGGCGAGGATCTCCTTGGCCGGGAGCACCGCCTTCTCGTCGGTGTAGCCCATGCCGGTGAAGATCGAGCCGGAGTTGGTGACCAGGTCGAAGCGGTCGAGCCAGTAGTCGACGGCCTTCGCGAGCACGAAGACCGCCAGCAGCGCCGAGACCTGGATCTGGGCGGCGCTGGTGAGGCGCTCACCGGGGCGCGCCGAGAGCCGGATCCCGCCGAAGAGGTAGTGCATCAGGATCGAGGCGATGAGGCCGACCACCGCGAGCGCCATGACGTAGTCGACGATGTAGTGCCAGAACGGCAGCTCGAAGACGTAGAACCCGGCATCCATCTCGAAGTACCGGTCGGTGGTGCCGAAGGACTCCGAGTGGCGCCACAGGGAGTAGCTGCGCCACTGGCCCGACGCCGACGCGCCGGCGAACAGGCCCATGAGCAGCGAGGCGCCCGCGATGACCCATCCCATGCGGGGAGCGAGGAGCTCGCGGTAGCGGTCCATCCCGTCGTCGGGCATCCCGGGCATGCCGGGCCACAGCACCGGCCGGAAGCGGTAGGCCAGCGCCATCGACGTCGCGACCGTGGCGGCCATCAGGCCGGCGAAGACCAGGAACAGGCCGATGCGCGTCAGGAGCAGCGTGGTGAAGACCTCCTGGTAGCCCACGGAGCCGAACCACAGGCGCTCGGTCCAGAAGGACGCGAACCCGCTGAGGAGCATGAAGGCGACCACCAGGATGATCGCGGTGATGACCAGCGCGCCAGGGCGGCGCGAGGCAACGACCGGTCGGGCGCCGCCGGCCCCGCCGGCCCCGCCGGGGCCACCGGGACCGCCGGGGCGCTGGGGACCGCTCGGTCCGTCGGGTCCGCTGGGTCGATCGAAGGGATTGCTCATGGCCTGCTCAAGGGGTTCTCGTCGGGGCTGGTCTGGGTGTCGTGCAACGTGGCGTGGAGGAGCTCGAGCAGGCCGGGGACCAGCTCGGTGCCGTTGACCACCGACTGCTCGTCGTCGTGGGCGCGCAGCCGCAGGGCGCAGTAGGACGCCCCGGCGCGGGTCGCGCCGGCGACCATCCGGACCTCCTGCCGGTCGGGGTGCTCGCGGGCATAGAGCTCGGCGGCGGTCGGGTCGTCGGGGATGTCGTCGTCGGTGCCGGGCGGCAGCACCAGCCGCTCGATGACGGCCGCGCAGCCGGAGACGCTGTCGGGCCAGGCGATGGTGTGGAGCGCCTCCTCGAGGGCCTGGCCGGGGGGCAGCCCGTCCTGCTCGATCGGCGTGAACGACCCCTCGTCACCGGGGCCGTCGATCGACATCGCCGCCGCGAGCGCCGGCTCCTGCGCGACGAGGGTCGCCGTGTCGACGAGGGCGTAGAGGCGGGCCGGCTGGTCCCACCCGTCCTGCGCCACGTGCGCCTCGATCTCGAGGACGGCCGCGGCCAGGGCGGGGTCCTCGGGCAGTGGCTGGTCGGGCAGCGGCTGGTCGGGCAGCGGCTGGTCTGGCAGTGGCTGGTCGGGCAGTGGCTGGTCGGGCAGCTCGGTCATGACGCGGTGTCCTCACAGGTGGGGAGCTCGGTGTCGGGGTCGGCGACCCAGTCGGCCAGGGTCTCGACGGCACGGTGCATCGTGGTGGCCTTGGCCAGTCGCATGTCTCCGGGGTCCACTCCCCCGATGCCGTCGCAGTTGTCGGCGGGCACGAAGAAGAGCCCGGCGCCGGCGTCGCGCGCGGCGGCGATCTTCTGCTGGATGCCGCCGATGGGACCGACCTCGCCGGCCGGGGTGATCGTGCCGGTGCCGGCGATGTCGGCGCCGCCCGTGATCGACCCGGGCGTCAGCGTGTCGTAGATGGCCAGCGCCATCATCAGCCCGGCGCTCGGGCCGCCGATGTTGTCGGCGATGTCGACGCTGACCCGGAAGGGGAAGTCGAAGCCGATCCCCGGGGAGATGCCGATGCGGAGGTCCCCGTCGACCTCCTCGGGCGTGATCTCGACCGTCAGGTCCTTCTTGCCGCGGCGTACGAGGAAGGTGAGCGCCTCGCCCTCGCCGGCCGCGTCCACGGCGTCGACGACGTCCTGGGCGTCGGTGATCTCGACGTCGCCGACCCGGAGCAGCCGGTCGCGCACCTCGAGCCGGCCGTCGGCCGGGAGGCCGGGCGTGACGCTGACGACCTCCACGACCGGATCGACCTCCTCGCCGAGCTCGGTCAGGGCGGCCGCCACGGCGGTGTCCTGCGAGGAGACCATCGCGGCCTCGGACTCGCGGTCGCTGGACTCGTCGGTCTCGTCGGGCGCGTAGATCGACGAGCGCGGCCACACGGCCGCGTCGGGGTCGAAGTAGGCCCTCAGCAGCTCGGGGAGGGTGACGTCCTCCTGCGGCGTGCTGACGTAGACGGTCGTCATCCGCAGCTCGCCGTCGTCGTGGAAGGCCTCGCGGCCGGTGACCTGGACGATCTCGCCCTCGTCCGACTCGGCGAGGATGTCGACGGTCGGTCCGGGGTAGTAGGTCACGTAGGGCAGCGGCACGAACACGGCGGCGGCCCACAGCGCTGCCAGCAGGCACAGTGCGAGCAACCCCGCCCTGGTCCGCTGACTCATGGGCGCAACTCTCTCAAACGACGGCAACTCGCCGGCACCCAGCCGACCCCCGACCGGTGGTCCGGGTCCTCAGCCGGCGCGACGCGACGCGCCGCGGTCGGCACCGGCGCCGTGGCTGGGGCGTACGGCGATGCCCGTGCTGCGGTCGCGGACCGGAGGAGCCGTACGCCGCGTGCCGGCCGGCAGGTCCTTGTCGAGGGCCTTGCCGAGGCGCTGGACGGCGACGTCGCGGTCGACCTCGCCGCGACCGTCGCGACCGGCCCACGACACCCACACCATCGCCGCTGCCGTGACGACGGCCGAGGGGACGAGCCAGAGCAGGATCTCCACCCGGCGAGCGTAGGCGCCCATGCGAGCCGGAGCGGGGAGGCCCTACGGCGTGCCGACCCACTCCTCGGTCCGGTCGTCGAAGACCTGGTGCTTCCAGATGGGCACCTCGGCCTTGAGCGTGTCGATCAGCGCGCGGGAGGCGGCGAACGCGTCACCGCGGTGCGCGGCCGTCGTCGCGACGACCACCGCGAGGTCACCGATGCGCAGCTCGCCGACGCGGTGCACCGCCGCCACCCCGCGTACGTCGTGCTCCTCGGCCACGCGCCGGCAGACGTCCTCGAGGCGCGCGAGCGCGGTCGGGTGGGCGGAGTAGTCCAGCGCGGTCACGCCCTTGCCGCCGTCGTGGTCGCGGACCTGGCCGATGAACAGGGTGAGGCCGCCGGCACCGTCGTCACCGAGCGCGTCGACGACCTCGGTGACGTCGAGCGGGGTGTCCCGGATGTCGACGAGGCGTACGGGATCCGGGGCGGGCTCGGACGAGGAGTCGGGGACGGGATCGGTCACACCGACGAGTCTAGGAGAGCAGGGGTGCCGGTGCTGGGCGCACTGAGTACCGTTGGTGGCATGAGTGACACCCCCGGAGGCCCCGGACAGTCCGGTCAGGGTCCGGATGACAACAACCCCTTCAAGGGCACGCCCTTCGAGCAGATCTTCTCCCAGATGGGCGGGTTCGGTGCCGGCGGCGGCATGCCCGACCTCAACGCGCTGATGGCGCAGATGCAGTCGCTGTTCGCGCCCCACGACGGGCCCGTCAACTGGGACACCGTGACCGACCTGGCCCGCCGCGCCGCCGCGCAGGAGCCCGACCCGGCCGTCAGCCCGGCGCAGTCGAGCGCGGTCGCCGACGCCGTACGCCTCGCCGACCACTGGCTCGACACCACCACCGAGTTCCCCTCCGGCGTGACGACCACCGCCGCGTGGTCCCGCGCGGAGTGGATCGTGGAGACCATCCCGGTCTGGAAGGTCCTCGTCGAACCGATCGCCGGGTCCGCCACCGACGCCCTCGGCCAGGCGATGCCCGAGGAGATGCGGCAGCTCGCCGGCCCGCTGATGGCGATGCTCGGCAAGGCCAGCGGCGCGATGGTCGCCTCGCAGGTGGGCAGCGGCCTCGGCGCGCTCGCCGGTGACGTGCTCAGCGCCTCCGACATCGGCCTGCCGCTCGGCCCGATCGGCAAGGCGGCGCTGCTGCCCACCAACGTCACCGCCTTCGCCGACGAGCTCCCCGACGTGTCCACCGACGACGTGCTCCTCTACCTCGCGCTGCGCGAGGCCGCCCACCAGCGCCTCTTCGCAGGTGTGCCGTGGCTGCGCGACCACCTCATCGGGGCGGTCGCCGAGTACGGCGCGGGAATGGACTTCGACACCTCCGGCATGGAGTCCAAGCTGCGCGAGGTCGACATGACCAACCCGGCCGCGATGCAGGACGCCCTCGCCGGCGGTCTCTTCGACCCCGAGCCCTCCGCCGCGCAGAAGGCCGCGCTGGAGAAGCTCGAGGTCACGCTGGCGCTCGTCGAGGGCTGGGTCGACGAGGTGGTCAGCCAGGCCACCGCCGAGCGGATGCCCGCCGCGGCCAAGCTGCAGGAGACCGTACGCCGCCGGCGCGCGGCGGGCGGCCCGGCCGAGCAGACCTTCGCCACGCTGGTCGGACTCGAGCTGCGGCCGCGGCGACTGCGCGACGCCGCCACCCTGTGGGGCTCGCTGCGCACCCGCCAGGGCACCGAGGCACGCGACGGCGTGTGGATGTCGCCGCACCTGCTCCCGACCGCCGCCGACCTCGACGACCCGCTGGGCTTCCGCGAGGACTCGGTCTCACCCGAGGAGCTGTCGGAGGAGGAGTTCGACGCGGGCCTGCGCGACCTGCTCGACGGCGGCTCCGACCCGCGCCCCGAGGAGTGAGCGAGCTCCACGCGAGCGCGGTCGCCACGCTGTCGGGCTGGGCCGCCCCGACGCCTCAGCAGGCCGCGCTCCGCGACCGCTACGTCGCCCACCTCGCCGCGCACCCGGACGGCCTGGCCAAGGCGTGCTTCCCCGACCACCTCACGGCCGGTGCGATCGTCGTCTCGACCGACGCACGCTCGGTGCTCCTCAACCACCACCGCAAGGCCGACGCCTGGCTGGCCTTCGGCGGCCACCTCGAGCCCGGCGACCCGTCGCTGGCCGCGGGGGCACGACGCGAGCTCGTCGAGGAGTCGGGCCTGACGTCGTTCGACTTCGACGAGGAGCCCCTGTCGCTCGACGAGCACGCCGTGGACTTCTGCTCCGACCGCGGCACGGTCCACCACCTCGACGTACGCTTCCTCGCCACCGCCGAGCCCGACACCACCCACACGACGAGCGACGAGTCCCACGACGTGCGCTGGTGGCCCGTCGACGCGCTGCCGGCGACCTTCGACGACATGTACGTCCTCATAGACGCCGCGGTGGCGCGGGTGCGGAGCCGCACGCGGGCCTGACTGCAGTCGGGTCAGAGCTCGCAGGACACCCGCTTGTCCGACCTCTCCCAGCAGGTGTCGCGCTTGGGCCCGCCGTCGAGGCGGTCGCGACCGGGCCCGCCCACGAGTCGGTCCCTCCCCTGATGGCCGTAGAGCCAGTCCTTGCCCGTTCCGCCGTCGAGCTTGTCGTCGCCCCCTCCCCCGAAGAGCAGGTCGTCGCCCCCGCGGCCGGAGATGGTGTCGCCTCCACCGAGGCCACACAGGACGTCGTCGCCTGCCGTGCCCGTGACCTTGTCCTTGGCGGCCGTAGGGACGTTGTCGCAGACGAACTCGATCCCGGCCCGCGCGGACGCGCTGTTGTTGCCCGGACTGCCGTCAGGAGCCGCGACCGACACCGATGCCTCGTGCGGTCCGGGCGAGAGCGGCCGAACTCTGAGCTCGAGGACCGCGGCGGTGCCGCTCGCGACCACCCCGAGGTCGCAGACCAGCACCTTGCCGCCACCACAGCCGGCACGCGACTCGAGGACCACGCTCACCGGGAGCGTCACAGCCACCTCGACCGCCGTCCCTGTGGTCGCGCCGGTGCGCTCGACGCGCACCCGATAGGCGAACCCCGTCTGCTGCGGTCGGTTCACGAGCGACATCGACACCGCAAGGTCCGTCGGGACGACCACCGCCGCTGGGACGACCTGGTTCGACGGTGTGCTCGGCGGACCGTCCCCTACCGCGTTGGTCGCACGGACCGTGAACGTGTAGGCGGTTCCGTTGGTCAGTCCGCCGATCGTCGTGCTGGTCGCCGCCGCCCCGATGTTCTTGGTGACTCCTCCCGGGTTCGCGGTGACGCGATAGCCGGTGATCGGCGACCCGTTGGGGTGCGAGGCCGACCACGACACGGTCGCGGACAGGTCACCGGGGGACGCCGTCACCCCGGTCGGTGCGGTCGGCAGGCCTGCTGGCACCACGGCCGACGATGGTGCGCTGGCCGGGCCCGTCCCGAGCGCGTTGGTCGCACGGACCGTGAACGTGTAGGCGGTTCCGTTGGTCAGTCCGCCGATCGTCGTGCTGGTCGCGCCCGCCCCGAGGTTCCTGGTGACGCCGCCGGGGCTCGCGGTCACGATGTACCCGGTGATCGGCGACCCGTTGTCCGCTCCGGGTGACCACGACACGACGGCACTCGCATCCCCCGCGCTGGCCATGACGTTCGTCGGCGCACCCGGTGTCGAGGACGCCCCCAGGCTCCAGCTGACCTTCAGCTCGCCCGGTGTCGCGTTGTCGTAGGTGTCGACCGCGATCCGATAGGTCGACCCGGCCACCGCGTTGAACGCCACCCTGCTCCACCGGTTGTTCGTCGTGTCGATGTCGTCGTTCTCCGCCACCAGGCTCAACCCGTTGACCGATGCCCCGGTATACACACCGAGCAGGGTGTCGACCTGCGCGCCGCTGCCCTGGGTGTCGACGACCACCTGCCCCGAGCTCGGAGCGGTCCAGCTCCACCAGACCGAACCTCCGCCGGCGTTGCCGGTGACCGCCGGCTCTCCCGGCTCCTTGGAGGCATTCTGGTTGTCGGCCTCGGCCACCCCGCCAGTCCCGGCGAGGGTCGTGGCCTGGGCGAAGTCGTCGTTGAGCGGGCGGACCCGCACGTGGGTGTGGATGTTGCCCACGGCCACGGTGTTGGCACCGCTGTCGTAGTAGCCCCCTACCTGGAAGTAGTAGGTCTGTCCGGCCTGGGCGACGAACTCGGGCACGCGCGACGTGGTCTCGGTGCCTGCTGAGACGTCGTCGTTGCAGCTGTGGGCCGTCAGGTTCGCCAGCGACGTGCCTCGCCACACGCTGAGGACGGTGTCGATCCCGCTGCCGGACGTGTCGGCAGTGACCCGGACGTCGCGGGCCGGCGTGTAGCGGTACCAGACGGTGCGACCGATCGGGCAGCCGGCTTGGGAGAACTCGCCGACCTCCGCTGTCGCTCCAGTGTTGTTGACGGTGGCGTCGAAGACGCGCGAGCTCACAGCGGTGGCGTTGGCGAAGTGGTCGTTGACGGGCGCCGAGGAGCCGCCGGGGGCGGTGAAGGTTGCCGACATGGAGACGCTGCTCGCGCTCACTCCGCTCATGGAGACACCGCTCGGTGCGCCGCTGTTCAGGTT
This sequence comes from Nocardioides ganghwensis, assembly GCF_014779655.1. Lineage (GTDB taxonomy): Bacteria > Actinomycetota > Actinomycetes > Propionibacteriales > Nocardioidaceae > Nocardioides > Nocardioides ganghwensis. Next base: position 237,072 of record NZ_JACXYX010000006.1, on the reverse strand, counting down.
GCTGTCCGGGGTCGTGGCCCCGTTGAACGCGGTGGCTCCTCCTGCCCTGAAGGTGTCCCCGGCATCTCCACGTCCCGTCATGACGCCGTCAGCCTCTTCGATGTCGACCAGCCTGGCCACGTCGTTCGCGTTGTTGCCCCTCGACTCGTCGATGTGCCAGACGACCACGCCGGCGCCTGGCAGCGAGGCGTCGTACCCGGTCCTTTGGCGGTTCTCGACCAGGAAGTACTCACCCTTTCCGGTGCCCTGCCAGCTCCAGTCGTGCGGGCCGTTGGGATTGGGGAGCATCTGCACGGCCACGCCGGCGGTGCCGGTCGTGGCGGCGTCCAGGGTGGTGGTCTGCGTTCCCGTGATGACCGTCGGGGTGATCCACCCCTTGAACGAGCGTGACCAGGCATCCATCAAGGGCGGGGTCATGCCCTCGTAGGGGTCGACACCTGGCACGTAGCCCCACGATCCTCCACCCATCGCGCTCCACGTGCCGACGCCGCTGGAGCTGCGGTCGATGTCGTAGAGGTCGGGGAGGCCGAGGTCGTGGCCGATCTCGTGGACCATGATCCCCATGGTCGCCATGTGACCGCCGTGCATCTCGCCGAACTGGGTGTAGCCCCAGCCGCCGACCGACTTGCCGTCGACGGTGGGGATCTCCGTCCCCTGCAGCACCCAGTGGTGACCCCACAGGGACCGGGCCCCGCCGTAACCGGCGCAGCACGAGGCCTCCTGGCCGGCAGCGATGACCGTCACGTGCAGCTCCGTGTTGCGGACGACGCCGTCGCCGTTGGTGTCGTACGCCGCGTAGTTGACGTAGGGGTCGGCGGCGAGAATGGCGGCCCGGGTGGCGAGCCGGTTGCTGACGTCGGAGATGGAGTTGTTCGGGTGGTTGATCCCCACGTTGACCCAGCCGACGACCCCGTCGTTGACCGTGCCGTGGCTCTCGGCGGCCGGGACGAGGCCGAACTGACCACCCGAGTTGGCGGCGAAGTACTGGGAGACGCTCTTGGTGGGGTTGAAGTACGCGCTGCTCCACTGAGCTGCTGTGGTGCCGAGGTTGCCCTGGTCGTTGAAGCTGGCCAGGATCACGAGGGACCTGTCCTGTCCGATCGAGGGTGACGCCGCTGGGCCGCCGACGCCCTCGGCGATGCGCACCTCGCGGATGGCGGACTTCCGGTGCCGCTCTGCTCGGGCAGTCAGCACGCGGTCGCGCAGGTGCTTGCGCATCACCGGCTCGTCACGTCCGACGACGAGCTCCGACGCGCGCAGCTCACCGCGCGTGTCCTGGCGGGCGTAACGCCACACGCCCCGTTCGCCCCGAAGGATGGTGTGGCCGTCCACGGTCTCGTGGCCGTTGTACCACTCGTCGCCGAAGAGCCGCGCCGTGAACCTCTCCCCGTCCGGCTGAGTGAGGGTGACTGCTTCCGGGTGCGCCGGGACGGCCTGCGAGGGCGCGGCGAGCAGCACGACAGCTGCCATGCCTGCGGCGGCGATCAACATGATGGCCGCGAGGGCCCACGGCCGGTGGCGGCTGGCGACATACGGGGGCATGGACCCATGGTCCGAGTCCGGGACCCGCGCGGGTCGCCGTCCACCAGAACCTACCCCGTGTTGGGGGAGGATCGGCTCCGGCACCGCCTCGGCCGCGGTCAGTCGGACTCGACGCCGGGCGGCGGCTCGAGACGGGCGCCGGCGGAGTATCCCTCGAGGTAGCCCTTGGCCTTCTCCGCCCTGGGGTAGCGGTCGACCCACGCCCAGAACGCGGGGGTGTGCCCGGCCTCCAGCAGGTGGGCGAGCTCGTGGACGAGGACGTAGTCGACGACCCAGCCCGGCACCTGCTGCAGCCGGTCGCTGAGCCGGATGGTGCGGTCGCCGGGCGTGCAGGACCCCCAGCGGGCGTTCTGGTTGGTCACCCAGCGCACCGACGCCGGCACCGCCAGCCCGCCGAAGTAGAGGTCGTTGAGCTTGGCGGCGCGGGCCACCAGGTCGTCGTCGGAGCGCAGCTTGCGCTTCTCCTGCCGCTGGACGCGGGCGACCATGTCGGCGACCCAGGTCGCCTCGTCGCGCTTGCTCATCGTGGCGGGGATGAGCACCACGATCCGGTCGCCGTCGCGATAGGCCGAGACCGTACGCCGGCGGCGGCGCGAGCGGCGCACCTCGACCTCGGGCGGGACGGCCGGCGTGCTCATGTCCTCGAACCTAGCCGCCCCCACCGACGGCGGCACCGGTGACGCGCGGGTCACAGCCGGGCCGAGGCCCACTCCAGCAGGCGGTCCCGCTCCCACGTGTTGACGATCCGGTCGGGGTCGATGCCCGCCTCGGTCGCGCGCGCGGCGCCGTGGTCGAGCATGTCGAGCTGCCCCGGCGCATGGGCGTCGGAGTCGATGGAGAACAGGCAGCCGAGGTCGCGGGCGAGCTCGAGCAGCCGGCTGGGTGGGTCGCGCCGCTCCGGACGCGAATTGATCTCCACCGCGACGCCCTCCTCGGCGCACGCCGTGAAGACCGCCCTGGCGTCGAAGCGGCTCGGCGGGCGGGTGCCCCGATTGCCCGTGACGAGGCGGCCCGTGCAGTGGCCGAGCACGTTGGTGTGCGGGTTGCGCACCGCGGCGACCATCCGCCTCGTCATCGGCGCCTCGTCCATCTTGAGCTTGGAGTGCACGGAGGCCACCCGGACGTCGAGCCTGCCGAGCATCTCCGGGGTCTGGTCGAGCGAGCCGTCGTCGAGGATGTCGACCTCGATCCCCTTGAGCAGGGTGAAGGAGCCCCCGAGGTGCTCGTTGACCGCCTCGACGACCCCGAGCTGGCGGGCCAGCCGCTCGGCGCTCAGGCCGTGGGCCACCCGCAGCCGCGGGCTGTGGTCGGTCAGCACGAGGTAGTCGTGGCCGACCTCCATGGCGGTCATCGCCATCTCCTCCAGCGGCGAGCCGCCGTCGGACCAGTCGGAGTGCGAGTGGAGGTCGCCGCGCAGCAGCGACCGGAGCTGCTCGCCGCCGTGGGCGAGCGGGCCGGACGTCTTCTCGAGCCTGACCAGGCGGTCCGGGACGACGCCGTTGCACGCGTCGGTGATCACGGAGGCGGTGCTGGGCCCGATGCCGGGCAGCTCGGTCAGCGTGCCGGCCTCCGCGCGGCGGCGTACCTCGTCCTCGGGCAGCGGCAGGATGGTGCGTGCGGCGTTGCGGAACGCCTCGATCCGGCGGGTCTCCTCGCGCTGGCGCTCCATCAGGAACGCGATGCGCCGCAGCGTGGCGACCGGTCCGCGCGCCGCGGATGCCGACTCCTCACCCAACTTCTTCTCCTCCACAGCCTGAGGGTCGTCGAACCCGCTGGTCACCCGCACAGTACGTCGCCGCGTCCGGGCGTGTCGCCCACAGGACCCTCCCCACACCCGGGGTCACCCTCCACGACCACCGCCGCGGCGTGCACATGCTGTCCACAGGCCTGTCCACAGGCGTGGACGTCGATGCGTTGACCGCTCCCGACGACGGCCCTAGCGTTGCCCGGCAGAAGGGCCCCACGGCTCCTCGACACCAGCAGGGGAAGGCAGGCGTCGAAGGCTGCGGGGCCCCTTCTCATTCCCGCGGGCTCACTCCCCGCGGAACTGCGGCGGCCGCTTGTCGCGGGCGGCGGCGATCCCCTCCTGGAGGTCGGCGGTGGCGAGCGTCATCGGCTGGGCCAGCGCCTCCCACTGCAGGGCCGACTCGAAGTCGGCGTGACCGCCGTCCGCCAGGGCGACCTTGGTGAGGCGGGCCGCGATCGGCGCGGTCGCCGCGATGCCGGCCGCGGTCCCGAGCACCTCGTCGAGGAACCCCTCGGGGTCGAGGACGCGCGAGACGAGTCCCAGGCGCAGGGCCTCGTCGGCCTCCACCACGCGCCCGGTGAGCAGCAGGTCGCGGGCGTGCGCGGGGCCGACCACGTTGGGCAGCAGCCAGGTCCCGGCCATGCCGGCGTGCATGCCGAGCTTGTTGAACGGCAGGCCGAGCTTCGCACCGGCCGCGGCGTACCGGATGTCGCACGCGAGGGCCAGGCACAGGCCCGCTCCGATGGCGGGCCCGTTGACGGCCGCGATCGTCGGCACCTCCAGACGCCGGATCGAGAGCCAGGCGCGGTAGAACGGCAGCATCCGCGAGCGCAGGTGGTCGACGCTCGCGTCGGGCTCGCTGGCGATCCACGAGGTGTTGCCCCCGGAGCAGAAGGCGCTCCCCTCGCCGGTCACGACGACGGCGCGCACCGAGCGGTCGGCGGCCAGCTCGTCGACGGCTTCGACCCACGACGCGGTCATCTCATCGCTCATCGCGTTGCGCATCCCGGGGTTGTCGAGCGTCAGCAGCACGACCCCCTCGGACGGGCGCTCGAGACGGAGGTGCGCGAGGTCTCGGGGGAGGTCTCGGGGAAGGTCTCGGGCAGGGCCCGGGACGTGGTCTGGGGTGTGGTCGGACATGGCCCGAGGGTACTGATGCGGCTGAGCGTGGAATCAGCCGGTTTCACGCTCAGCGCGTGTGGTGCGTGAGCGTGGGCCGAGCGTGGCGTAGGGTCGCGGATGGAGCACTGGCGCAGGTCAGGTTCCCCGGCGGGCTTCCCCTTCGACTACCCCGTCGCGACGACCACGAAGAAACAAGCAAGGAGGCCGTCATGGCGGAGACCTGGAGCGGCGAGTTCTACTGCGTCAAGTGCAAGGAGAAGCGCGAGGCGGAGGGCGAGATCAAGGTCAACGACAAGGGCACCAAGATGGCCAAGGGCGTCTGCCCGGTCTGTGGTACCAACCTGAACCGCATCCTCGGCAAGGCGTGAGCCCCACCCCGTGAGCACCGAGCGGCGGCGTCACCCACCCGGGTGGCGCCGCCGCTCGCATTTCCCCTGTGGACGACGCTCCTCCGCGGCACCGCCCGTGGCAGCGTCGGACGCGTGACCGGTCCCCCGTACGCCGCCTCCCACCGTGCCCCGCTCCGGGCCCAGCTCGACTGCCCGGACGCATGGCGGGGCGCCGTCGTCACGACGTTCGCAGCGGCGGGAGTCGTCGTCGACGACGCGGCCCCGGTCGGGGTCGCCGTCAGCCCCGGGCGGTTGGTCTCCCCCGTCATGGACGACTGGAGCGTCGCCTCGCTCCCCCACCTGCTGCTCGCCGTGCAGCCCTACGCCGTCGAGGTCGGACCGTGGTCCCTGCCGGGCGTGGGCCCGTGCGCGCGCTGCGTCGCCGCGGCGGTCCTGGACGCGGAGCCGTCGGCCCGCCAGGACGAGCCCCCGCGGGCGCTGCTGGCGCTGGCAGCGGGCGCAGCGGCCCGCGACCTGGGCGCCTGGGCGCGCGGCGAGCCGCCGCACTCCTGGCTCATGTCGTGGCGCCACGACCACGATCCCCTGCCGACCGCCCGCCGGTGGGAGCGGCACCCCTACTGCGGGTGCGCATGGTTCGAGACCGCCTGAGCCGGGGTCACCACCACTCGCTGTCGAGCTTGCCCTCCATGGCGCGCAGGTTGTCGCGCGAGCAGGTGTCGCAGAACACCTGCCTGCGCCCACGCTCGATCGCGGTGGTCCAGGTCAGCGTCCGGTCCTCCGGTGCCTGGGTGCCGCAGAAGTCGCAGGTCACGAGCTCGCTCACCCCCCGAGGCTACTCCGCTCGCCGGCCGCCGGCAGTTCCCCCGGACACGGCAGTGAGCCGGTACGTCGTCGTCGAGACGTCGTACCGGCTCACTGTCGTGTGCTCACCCGCGATCAGGGTGAGAGCCTCCCCCGAGGGGTTGGGTCAGATCGCGCGAGCGAGGGCGAGACGCGCCTGCTGCGCGGCCTGCTCGGCCTTGCGGCTCATCCGGCGGGCCATGGCCAGGTGGTGGCCGCGCCGTAGTTCGTGCGCCTCTCCCAGGCGCGCGGTCATTTGCGCGCGAGCGAGTTCTTCATGCATGAGATTCATGTCGTTGCGTCCATTTCGGTAGGTCTTCATCGGTGTATTTCCTGTGTTTCCTCGGAGTTGACTGAGCGGTGGCGCCTGCGCGGGCCCCGTTCGACTGGTTGCAGTCCGGTCTAGGCGACCTGGACGGTCTGGTCGGACTTGCGGGGCCGGCCTCGCGGCCGCTTGCGCGGGATCACCACGCCCTGGAGGAAGAGCTCGCCTCCCCAGACTCCCCACGGCTCACGCCGTTCGAGGGCTCCGTCGAGGCACAGCGCCTGCACGGGGCAGTCGATGCAGAGGGCCTTGGCGTGCTCCACGTCCGCGGGGGACTCGGCAAACCACAGCTCTGCGTCGTTGACGCGGCAGGGCAGCAACTCCTCATCCACTCCGGCAGCTGCGTCGTGCAGTGCTCCGAGCGGGGCCTGGGGCTCCACCTGGGTCTTGTCGGCAGCTCGGTTGCGGTCGAGAACGCTGATGGTCATGTGTTCACCTCCTACTCGTTGACCTGATCGCGGGTTTGATGACGCTTGGGACAAACAGAAAGGCCGCGGATCCCGGGGTTCGGGTTCCGCGGCCTGGAGGCTGCCGATGTAGGTGCGTGACCTATGTCGACGGACTCCAGGCGGGAGAACCCGGGAAATCGCCCTTGATGCGAACGATGGCGGCGGCGTCGCCCTGGACAGCCACCACACCGGCGCCGAAGGCGCGCGTGTGCGCGCAGGGGCGGCCGAGCGTGGACATGCCGAAGGACGGCGTCCAAGCCGTCATCGTCTTCGTGTAGTTCTCCATGGGGGCCACCTCCTTCGGGGCATCGGGCGCGGATCGTCGTCAGCGATCCCATGCGCGTGGGTTTGTTGTGAGGGGAACGTTAGACCCCTCACAACGTCAGGGGCAAACCATTTTATGGGTATTACCGAGATTTCTTTTCGGAGACGGCTCCGGCGGCCTCCCCGGCGACCAGCGCGAGCACGTCGTCGCCGTACTTCGCGATCTTGCCGGGACCCACACCGCTGATCGCGCGCAGCCCCTTCTCGTCGCTCGGGACGTGCTCGGCGATGAGCTGGAGGGTGGCGTCGGTGAACACCACGAAGGCGGGGACGCTGTCCTCGGTGGCGCGGGCGAGCCGCCACGCGCGCAGCCGCTCGAAGAGAGCCTCGTCGTAGGAGGCCGGGCAGTCGGCGCACCGGCCGGTCTTCTTCTCGACCGCCGTGGAGAGCGCCGCGCCGCACTCGCGGCAGTGCATGGCGGCGCGGTTGCGCCGGGTGCGCTCGCGGCGCTGCCCGGAGACCCCGGGCACCCCGTCGAGCAGGGGCGCGAGGAAGGGCGAGTGGCCGCGGTTGGACCGTCCCCCGGGCTCTCGGGCAGTCGCCCACGACACGGCGAGCTCGTCGCGGGCCCGGGTCATCGCGACGTAGAGCAGGCGCCGCTCCTCCTCGACCTCGGCCGGCGTCTGCGCCTGCGAGATCGGCATCATCTTCTCGTGCATGCCGGCGACGAAGACGGCGTCCCACTCCAGGCCCTTGGCGGAGTGGATGGTGGCGAGGGTGACCGCGTCGGCCACGGGCGCGTGCTGCTCGCTCGCCCGGCGGTCCAGGTCGTCGACGAAGTCGCCGACACCCGCCTCGGGTCGCTCGCGGCCGAACTCGGTCGCGAGGTCGACGAGCGCCTGCAGGGACTCCCAGCGGTTGCGGACCTCTCCCCTGCCCTCCGGGGGATCGGTCGAGTGGCCCATCTGCGACAGCACCGCCACGACCGCGTCCGCGACGGCGCCCGACGCCTCGCCGCTGCGCGCGGCGCCGCGGACCAGGGTGATCGCCTGCCGCACCTCGGCACGGTCGAAGAAGCGTGCGGCGCCGCGTACGACGTAGGGCAGGCCGCGAGCCGCCAGCGCCTCCTCGAAGCGCTCGGACTGGGCGTTGATGCGCAGCAGCACCGCCATCCGGCTCGCGGGGGTGCCGGAGGCGCGCAGCGCGGCCACCCGCTCGGCGACGGCGTCCGCCTCCGCGACCTCGTCGGGGGCCTCGCGCCAGCTGATCCGGGCGCCGGAGGGACGCTGGGCGACGAGGTCGACGCCCTTGCTGGGGGTGCCGGCGAGCAGCTGGTTGGCCGCTGCGACGACCTCGGGGGTCGAGCGGTAGTTGCGGACGAGCTCGACGCTGGTCGCGGTCGGGAAGGCTTGCGTGAACTCGCGCAGGTAGCGGGCGTCGGCCCCGGCGAAGGAGTAGATCGTCTGGGCGGGGTCGCCGACGACGCACAGCTCGTCGCGACCGCCGAGCCAGAGGTCGAGCAGCGCGTGCTGGAGCGGTGAGACGTCCTGGAACTCGTCGACGACGAACCACTTGTACTGGCGGCGGACCTGGGCTGCGACGGCCTCGTTGTCGGCGAGGAGGCCGGCGCCGAAGAGCAGCACGTCCTCCATGTCCATGCGGCCCTGGCCGCGCTTGACCTCCTCGTAGGCGTCGAAGGCGCGGGCCACGACCTCGGGCTCCATCCCGGAGACCGCGCGGCCGCGGGTGCGCGCGATCGAGGCGTAGGAGTCGGGGCTGACGTTGGAGACCTTGGCCCACTCGATCTCGCTCGCGAGGTCGCGCAGGGTGGCCTGGTCGACGCCGAGCCGCTGACGTCGCGCGGCGAGGGCGAGCATGCCGAGCTTGGACTCGGTGAGCTCGGGCAGCTCGCGCTGGTGCACCCGCGGCCAGAAGAACCGCAGCTGGCGCAGCGCGGCGGAGTGGAACGTACGGGCCTGGACGCCGGGGGCGCCGAGGGAGCGCAGCCGCTCGCGCATCTCCCCTGCCGCCCGGGTCGTGAACGAGAGCGCGAGGACCTCGGTCGGCGCATAGACGCCCTGCGCCACCCCGTGGGCGATGCGGTGCGTGATGGCGCGGGTCTTGCCGGTGCCCGCGCCCGCCAGGACGCGCACCGGTCCGCGGAGCGCCTCGGCGACCTGTCGCTGCTCGGGGTCCAGCGCTTCGAGCAACGGAACAACTCCTGGGGGATCGTGGTTGAGAGGGCTGTCTGACCCTTGTTCTTCACCCTAGACGCCGGAGGGGACACTCCATCCCATGACCTTCACGATGTTCACCACGCCCTGGTGCGGCTACTGCCACCGCCTCAAGAGCCAGCTCGACCGGGAGGGCATCGCGTTCTCGATGGTCGACATCGAGCAGGAGCCGGAGGCGGCGTTCACCGTCGAGCAGGCCAACGGCGGCAACCAGACCGTGCCGACGCTGCTGTTCGCCGACGGGAGCACGCTCACCAACCCGTCGGTGGCGCAGGTGAAGGACAAGCTTGCCGCCCTCGCGTGAGCGACAGCGTGCTCCGGGGTTAGCCTGAGGTCGTGTCACTGCTGAACTCGATCGACCGCGACCACGTCCTCACCGCCATCGAGACCTGGGACGCGGCAGGCGGGGCCAACTACATGCTGGTGCGCGGCGGCGTCTCCACGCACGTCCTGCTCCCCCACGGCAGGGAGTACGACGCCGCGGCGATCGCCGGCATCGCGCACGGCCTCGCGACCGGTCGTACGCTCACGCCGGCCGACATCCCCGGCGGCTCCGCGGGCGCGAGCAAGGCCCTGACGCGCCTGGGCTTCGACATCCGCGACGACTCGCCCCCGAGCGAGCGGGTGCCCGGCACGCGGGCCGTCGCCCCGCGTACGCGCTCGACGTCGCCCCGCAGCACGACGACCCGGAACACCGGGACCCCGCGGCCGACGCGCGTCGCCGCCAGCGACAAGCCGGTCACCCTGTGCCCGCGCTGCTTCATCGCGGTGCCCGCCACGGGCATCTGCGACAACTGCGACTGACGGCGTCCGGCCCCGCGTGCCCCGGGCGAGCGTCAAGCTCCTGCTGCTCGACGAGCACGACCGCGTGCTCCTGGTCCACGCGGCGGACCCGCGCACCGGCCTGCGCAGCTGGTACCCCGTCGGCGGGGGCGTCGACCTCGGCGAGTCGCTGGACCAGGCGGCGCGGCGCGAGGCGTACGAGGAGACGGGCCTCGCCGTGCTGCCGCCCGGGGACCACGTGTGGACGCGTGAGCACACCTACCGCTTCGACGGCCGGACCGTCGAGGTCCACGAGGACTGGCTCCTGCACCGGGTGGCGCACTACGTCCCGGCGCCGGCGCAGCTGAGCGACTACGAGGTGCGTACGGTCCTGGGGTTCCGGTGGTGGAGCACCGACGTCCTGCGCTCCGCGACGGAGACCGTCTTCCCGCCGACGCTGGGCGACCTGCTCGCAGCACTTCTGCGCGACGGCATCCCGGCGGCGCCGGTCGACATCAGCGACCCGACCGCTCCCTGACCAGGTCCGGCCCGCTCAGTCCCAGCCGGGACCGTCGAGCGGGCGGCCGTACCAGCTCTCGATGAGCGAGGACGAGATCGAGATGCCGCGCGGCACGACGAGCTCCCCGGCTCGGGCGGCTGCCGCGAGGTCGGCGCGGGTCCACCAGCGGGCCTCCTCGATCTCGGCGCCGTCGACGTCGATGTCCGTGGTGAGGGCCCGGCCGGTGAAGCCGAGCATCAGGCTCGACGGGAGCGGCCACGGCTGGCTGCCGAAGTAGCGGACCTCGCCGACGCGTACGCCGACCTCCTCGTCGACCTCGCGGCGCACGGCGTCCTCGAGGGTCTCCCCCGGCTCGCAGAACCCCGCGAGCGTGGACCAGCGGCCGACCGGCCACGCCGTGTTGCGACCCAGCAGGATCGCCTCGTCGTCGCCCTCGCCGTGGGTGATCGCCATGATCACCGCCGGGTCCGTGCGCGGGAACTGGGCACGGTCGCACTGGGTGCACCGCAGCTCGTGGCCGGCGGCGCGGCTGACGAGGGTGCCGCCGCAGCGCGGGCAGAAGCGGGTGGCGTGGTGCCACTCCGCCAGCCCGATGGCGTGCATCAGCAGCGGCGCCTGGTGCGGGGCGTGCTCCGCGAGCACCGACAGGACCGAGCGCAGCGGTACCCACTCCTCGGGGGCGCCCGCCGTATCCCGGGGGGCCACGATGACGGCGAGGTGCACGACGTCGTCCGCCTCGCCGAGCAGGACGAGCGTCCCGTCGGGCGCGCGGTCCGGGCCGACCCACTCGACGGCGCCGTCGACCGGCCGCAGCCGGTTGCCGGCCACCACCAGCACCCGGGTCGCCGGGTCGGCCATGCAGGCGGCCAGCCACGCGTCGTCGGTGCGCCGCAGGCCCATCCGGTTGTGGGCGTGGGCGGAGAGGGCGACGTGCGGGAGGGGGCGCTCGGTGCTCACGACCCGCAACGCTAGCCGGTAGCGTCGCCCCACGTGAGCACGCACATCGGCGCCCAGTCCGGCGACATCGCCCCCACCGTCCTGCTGCCCGGCGACCCGCTCCGGGCGAAGTGGATCGCGGAGAGCTTCCTCTCCGACGCCCGCTGCTACAGCGAGGTCCGCGGGATGTACGGCTTCACCGGCACCTGGAACGGACAGCCCGTCTCCGTGCAGGGCTCCGGCATGGGCCAGCCGTCGATGGCGATCTACGTCAACGAGCTCTTCACCGACTACGACGTGCAGTCGGTCGTGCGGGTCGGCTCGTGCGGCGCGGTCACCGAGGCGGTCGGTGTGCGCGACGTCATCATCGCCTCGGGCGCGTGCACGGACTCCTCGATGAACCGGATCACCTTCCACGGCATCGACTACGCGCCTGTCGCCGACTTCGGCCTCCTGCGCGGCGCAGTCGAGGCTGCCGAGGCGCGGGAGGGCGGCTCGCCGTTCCACGTCGGGCTGATCTTCTCGAGCGACTCGTTCTACCCCTCCCGCCCCGAGCTGCTGGGCGAGATGGTGAAGTACGGCGTGCTCGCCGTGGAGATGGAGGCGAGCGCGCTCTACACCCTCGCCGCGAAGCACGGCCGGCGAGCGCTCGCGATCTGCACGGTGTCCGACCACATCGTCACGGGCCAGGAGACGACCTCGCAGGAGCGCGAGCAGACCTTCGGCGAGATGGTCGAGATCGCGCTCGCTGCCGCGCTGGGCTGACCTGCCCGTGCTGGCGGGCGGTGCGTGACGCTGATTCTGAGCGCTCGGAAGATGTCTCACTCACCGCTCGCCCGCATGGCGCCGTACGACGCGCCCGCCGGGGGTGCGGGAGCCACCCTCGCGGCGTACGGAACGTGGCTGGGGCACCCCTCGGCGGGGCAGGACGAGGGCGGTCAGACCTCGGCGAGCAGCCGTTCGAGCTCGGCGCGGCCCGGGAGGTCGGGCGGCTCGACGGTGCGGCCGGTGCGGACGTAGTGGAACGCCGCGCGTACGTGCTCGAGGGGCGTGCCGGTGAGCTCGGACCAGGCGAGGCGGTAGAGGGCGAGCTGGAGCGGGTCGGCCGTCTCGTGGCGGCTGGTCTTCCAGTCGACCACGAGGAAGCCGTCGCCCACGGAGCCCGGCTCGGCGTAGACCGCGTCGATGCGGCCGCGGACGACCTGGCCGGCGAGCACCAGCGCGAAGGGGGCCTCGACCGCGTGGGGGGCACGGTCGCCGAAGGGGCCGTCCTCGAACCGCTTGACCACCTCGCCGAGGTCGGCCTCGTCGTCGATGCCCGCGTCGGCACGCCCCGGGAGCTCGTCGGGCTCGATCAGGGCCTGCTGGCCGAACCGGTGCTCGACCCAGGCGTGGAACGCGGTGCCGAAGCGGGCGGCCGGCGCGGGCGGCCTCGGCATGGGCCTGGCGAGCTCGGCGGCGAACCCGTCGGGGTCGTCGCGCAGCCGGGCCAGCGACGTGACGGACAGGCTGCTGGGCAGCGGGAGGTCGAGGGTGGTGGCGCGCTCGGCGCGGGCCTCGGCGAGGAGCTGGGCCAGGTCGTCGTCCCACTCGGCCACCCGGGCCGCCTCGACCACGTCGAGCCCGTCGTCGGGAGCGGTGGGGTCGACGGAGCGTACGAGGTCGGCCGCCGCCAGACGGCGGCGCGCCTCCTCGCCGGTTCCGGGCACCGGCCACGGGCGCGAGGTGTCGACGTCGTCGTTGGGGTTGGGCGACCTGGGCGGCGGCTTCTCGAGCCACCGCTCGACCGGGCGGCCCCAGTCGTCGAGCTGGTCGCGCACCACCTGCTGGTAGGCAGACGGTCCGAAGGGCGTGGAGCGCTGGCCCCAGACGTAGGAGGTCACGCTGAGGTGGTCCGCCGCCCGGGTGAAGGCGACGTAGCCGAGCCGGAGCTCCTCCTCGGCGTCGTGGGCCTTGGTCGCGGCGCGGTAGGCGTCGAGCGCCGCCTTGTCGTGACCGGCGAGCTGCGGCTGGTCGGCCCGGTCGCCGCGCAGCGGTGCGGGCAGCACCGCCGGCGAGGACGTCCACAGGGTGCGGGAGCGGTTGCTCGGGAACCGGGTCTCCCCCACGCCCACGCAGAAGACCGATGACCACTCGAGGCCCTTGGCGCGGTGGACGGTGAGCAGCTTGACCGAGTCGGCGGCGGTGGGGGTGGCCACGTCGAGGCCGTTGCCCTGGTCGTCCTCGGCGGTGAGGTAGGCCAGCAGCGCGGGGAGGGTGACGTCGCCGTCGACCGACTGGAACTCCGCGACCGCCTTCACGAAGAGGTCGAGGTTGTCGCGGCGTGCGGCCGCGGCCGGCGAGGTCGCCGAGGCGAGCTCGACGTCGACGCCGGTGGTGTCGATGATGCGACGCACCACGTCGAGGAGCGGGTCGCCCACGTGGGCGCGCAGGCGGCGCAGCTCGGCCGCGAGCAGGCCGAACCGGTCGAGCGCCTCGGGCGAGTAGGCCGCCTCACCCGGCGACTCGACTGCGTCGCTGAGCGCCGGCAGCTCGGAGGCGTCGATGCCGTCGGCGATCTGGAGGAGCTGCTCGGCGATCGACGCGGTCTCCTTGCGGCCGCGCACGCCCGCGATCTCCGCCGCGCGCTCGGCCAGCAGGCGCAGGTCGCGCGGGCCGATCGCCCACCGCGGACCGGTCAGCAGGGTCAGCATGGAGGAGTTGGCCGTCACGTCGTGCATCAGCGTCAGGGTCGCCACCACCTCGGCGACCTCGGGCAGCCGGATCAGTCCCGACAGGCCGACGATCTCGACGGGGACCCCGGCGGCGGTGAGCGCGTCGTAGACCTCCTCGGCCTGCGCGTTGTCGCGGCTCAGGACCCCGATCTCGGACCACGCGGTCCCGGCCTCGTGGACCCGCTGCACCTCGGTCGCCAGCCACGCCAGCTCGTCGGCCGAGCGCTCGAACACGTGGGCCTCCACGTGCCCGTCGGCCGCCCCGTCGGCGGCGCGCAGGCGGGCCACCTTGTCGCCGTAGGCGGCGAGCAGGGGCTCGGCGAGCCGGTTGGCGACGTCGAGGATGTGGCGGTCGGAGCGACGGTTGACCGTGAGCGGCAGCCGCCCCGGCTCGCCCTCGGCGGCCGGGAAGGTGTCGGCGAAGTTGAGGATGTTGGACACCGACGCCCCGCGCCAGCCGTAGATCGCCTGGTTGGGGTCGCCGACGGCCATCACCGGGTGGCCGAGCCCGTGGTCGGCGTCCGGGCCGGAGAAGAGTCGCGCGAGCATCGTGGCCTGCGCGACGGAGGTGTCCTGGTACTCGTCCAGGAGGACCACCTTGAAGCGCGCCCGCTCGAGCTCGCCGACCTCGGGCTGGTCCTCCACGAGCCGGGCCGCGAGCGCGATCTGGTCGCCGAAGTCCATCAGGCCCAGGTCGGCCTTGAGGCGCCGGTAGCCGGTGACGAGCTGCAGCAGCTCGGCGCGCCGGTCGATCGCGTTGATCGCCTTGGCCGGCGGCTCGAGGTAGGTCTTGCGGGCCTTGCCGGCCTGCTCCTCGGCGAGGGCCCGCTCGAAGCCACGACGGGCGTCCTCGTCCACGCGCCGCACGTCGTCGGCGTCGACGAGGTGCTCGCTCATCGCGCCTTCGAGGGCGAGGAGGTTCTGGATCGCGGTCGCCGGGTGGTCGGTGAGCAGCTCGATCTGGCCGGTGAACCGCTCGATGACCCGGGCGCCGAGCTGGTAGCGCGAGGCGTCGGAGACGACGCGGGTGTCGGGCTCGTGGCCGATCCGCAGGCCGTGGTCGGTGAGGAGGTTGGCGGCGTAGGCGTGGTAGGTGGCGACGGTGGGCTCGAGCACGTCCTCGCCCTCGGCGACGACCGAGCGGTCGAGCAGCCCGGCCGCGCCCAGCGCCGCGGTGACGCGCTGGCGGAGCTCGGCCGCGGCCTTGGTCGTGAAGGTCAGGCCCAGGACCTCCTCGGGCCGCACCTTGCCGGTGGCGACGAGCCACACGACGCGCTGCGCCATCAGGGTGGTCTTGCCGCTGCCGGCGCCGGCCACCACCACCGTGGGTCGCAGCGGGGAGGTGATCGCGGCCCACTGCTCGTCGCTGGCGGCGTGCGTGGCACCCATGAGGGCGCGCAGGTCCTCGGGGGTGTCGAGCCGGACCGGTCGGAACGGCTGGCCCGACTGCGCGTCCTGGGCAGACTGGACTGGCTGGACTGGCGGGATCACTGGACGGTCACGCTCCCTGCACCCTTGGCCGGGCAGATGGCCGTGAACGGGCAGTCCCGGCAGTGGGACCCCACCGTGGCGGGGAACGTCTCGGCCCGGACGAGGTCGGCGGCCCGCGCCAGCCCGGCACGGAGCGCGAGCCGCTCGGCCCCGTCGTCGGCGTGGGGCGGCTGGGCCTGGACCTTGGCGGTCGCGGAGTCGTCGTCGATGCCGAGCTGGACCAGCTCGGCACCTCCGGACGTGTACGACCGGTCGGCCGGGTCGTCGAGCGCGCCGGAGTCGACGGCGTACTGGTAGAGGGCGAGCTGGAGGTTGCCGGCGACCGCCGGTCCGGTGGGAGCGGTGCGGGCGCTCTTGAAGTCGACGACGACCACGCGGCCGGCGTCGTCGATCTCGAGGCGGTCGGCGAACCCGGTGAGCCGGACCGGTCGCCCGTCGACGTCGACGACGCTCTGGAAGCGCTGCTCGGCGCCGAGGAACTCCCGCGGGTTGTCGAGGTGCCATCGCACGAAGCGGGCCACGGCCTTGCGGATCCGGGCGAGCTCACGGTGCCGCGACCACGGCGTACGGAAGGCGAGCCGGTCCCACACGGCCTCGACCTCGCCCATGAGGGGCTCGACCTCGGCGGGCAGCTCGCCGAGCGCGACCCGCTCGGCGAGGGCGTGGAGGACCTGGCCGAGGTTGGCCGACTGGTGGACCGCAGAGACCCCGCCTGCCTCGCGCTCGAAGAACCACTGGGCGGGGCACACGAGGATCGACTCGAGCATGCTGGCCGAGATCGGCACGGGGCGGTCGGGATCGCGGATCGGCTGCACGGACCGGGTGGTGCTGCGGGTGCCCCACCAGCTGGAGGGGTCGGCCGCCGGGACCAGCGGACGGCCGTCGACCTCCTCGGCAGCGAGGGCCGCGAGCCGACGGGCCGCCGCCTCGCGCATGGCCGGCGACACCGCGGGGTCGGCCGCCGTGCGGCGCATCTCGGCGACCAGCCCGCCCAGCGACAACGGCCGCGGCGGCCGGCCGTCCTGGTGGTCGATGGTCACGCCGAGTTCCTCGAGGAAGCGTGAGGGCTGCTCGCCGTCGTCGTCGGGCGAGCGGACCGCGCTCACGACCAGGCGCCGTCGGGCGCGGGTGCAGGCGACGTAGAAGAGCCGACGCTCCTCCATCAGCAGCGCCCGGGTGGTCACGGGTGGGACGAGGTCGGGGTGCCCGGAGGCGTCCACCCCGATGCGGTCGGCGCCGAGCAGGGTGGTCCGGCGGCGCAGGTCGGGCCAGCCCTCCTGCTGCACGTGGGCGACGACCACCAGGTCCCACTCGAGCCCCTTGGAGCGGTGCGCGGTGAGGAGGCGTACCGCAGCGCCCCGCACCCCCTGCTCGGCGAGGGTGTCGGCGGGCAGCTGCTGGGCGACGACGCTGGCGAAGAAGGCGGCGACGCCGACGTGGTCGCGCTGGTCGACCGCGCGCGACGCGAGGTCGAAGAGCGCGACGATCGCGTCGAGGTCGCGGTGGGCGCGCCGCGCGCCCGCTCCCCCGCCGTCGACCTGGCGTCGCAGCCGCTGGGGCCACGACGTGCCGGACCACAGGTGCCAGAGCACGTCCTCGACACCGGCCCGCTCGGCCAGCATCCGCGCACCCTCGCCCAGCAGGGTGGCGAGTGCCGCGGCGCGCTCCACGTCGGGCCCGTCGAGACCCTCGAGGAAGCCCGGCTCGACGACGGCGAGGCGGAGCAGCTCGCGCGAGGTGCGCCGGTCGGACGCGTCCGCGGCGTCCTTCTCGCGCGCGCGGAGGCGGCGTACGAGGGCGCGCAGGTCGGACGCGTCGAGCCCGCCGAGCGGCGACAGCAGCAGCGACTCGACGCGGCCGGGGTCGAGGAAGTCGGGCGAGTCGGGGTCGTCGTTGTCGAGGTTGACCACCGCGCGGAGGCCGTCGAGGAGCGGCACGACGGCGGGGTCGCGGACCAGCGGGAGGTCGTCCGAGGCCACCTCGACCGGGACGCCCGCGGCGGCCAGCGCGCGGCGCAGCGGCGGGATGCTGGCGCGCCCGGAGCGCACCAGGACGGCCATCCGGTCCCAGGCGATGCCGTCCTCGAGGTGGGCGCGGCGCAGCAGGTCGGCCAGCCGCTCGGCCTCGGCGCGCTCGGTGTCGTAGGTGACGACCTCGACGCGACCCGCGCCCTGGGGGCCGGGGACCGCCTCGGGTGCGAGGAACGCCTCACGGGCGTCGGGGGCGATGCTGCCGGTGAGCGAGAGGCGGCTCGCCACCCGGCCGGCGGCCAGCAGGATCCGCGGGCCGAAGCGACGGGTGCGCTGGAGGACGACCACCGGAGCGGACGAGCCCGCGGTCGTGGGGAAGCTCGCCGGGAAGTCGAGGATGCCGCGCACGTCGGCACCGCGGAAGCCGTAGATCGACTGGTGGGGGTCGCCCACGACCGTCAGGTTGCGCCCGTCGCCCGCGAGCGCCCGGAGCAGGGCCACCTGGCCGGGGTCGGTGTCCTGGTACTCGTCCACGAAGACGTGGCTCCAGCGGGCCCGCAGCTCGTCGCGGTGGGTCTCCGCCTCGATGACGGCGCGACGGATCAGGTCGGAGTAGTCGGTGGCACCGAGGTTGTCGAGGACGGTGAGGTACTGCTCGAGGAAGAGGCCGGCGGCGACGAGCTCGGGCAGGTCGTGCTCGATGCCGAGCGCGCGCAGCCCGGCCGGGTCGAGGCCCTTCTCCCGGGCCCGCGCGAGCACGGCCTGCACCTCGCGGACGAAGCCGCGGGTGCCGGCAGCGCGGCGCAGCTGCTCGGGCCACACCACCGACTCGGGGTTGTCGCGGAGCAGCTCGCGCAGGACGACGTCGGCCTCGGGCGCCGACAGGAGCCGGATCGCCCCCTCGTAGAGCTCAGCGGGGGCGTACTTCCTCACCAGTGCGTAGGCGAAGGAGTGGAAGGTCGAGCACGACGCCGCCGACGTGGTGCGGGCGACCCGGGCCGTGACCCGGTCGCGCAGCTGCTCGGCGGCCTTGCGGGAGAAGGTGAGCGCCAGCACCGCGTCGGGCGAGGCACCGCGGCGCTCGATGCGGTCGACGATCGCCTCGACGAGGGTCGTGGTCTTGCCGGTCCCGGGACCGGCGAGCACGAGCAGCGGCCCGCCCTCGTGGTCGACGACGCGCTGCTGGTGCTCGTCGAGCTCGGGCACCACGACCTCTCGGTCGGGCTGCACCAGGCGGTAGCGGGTGGTCGGCGTGCTCACGGGGCCAACCCCATCACGCGGGACCGACAGTCGCCTGCCGGCCCCGCGCGGGAGCGTACGGGCGTGTCGTCAGCCGAGGTCGACGATCGCCGCGACCGGGCCGCCGCCCTCGGGGCCCTGGTGGGCCGCGGAGACCGACACGAAGACCGCGGGGTCGCCGGTGACGGCCGCGGTGACACCGCCGACGCAGGCCTTGATCTGGCGGTGCCAGTGCACGTCGGAGTCGTCGAGCATCGCGTTGCGCCGGCCCCGGACCATGCCGTCCTGGCTGGCCTCGCACTTGAGGAAGACGTTGACCAGCTTGCCGTCGAGGTCGCTGGTGCGCGGGCGCTCGGGCAGGTCGAGACCGGCGGAGCGGATGGCCTCCCAGATGCCGTCGGCGTCGAGGGCGTCCTTCATCACCGAGTGGCCGATGCGGTAGCGGCCGCCGACGCCCTTGGCGTTACCGACCACGACGATCTGGGCCTGGTCGAGCTCGACGCCGGACGAGCACGAGGCGACCGAGGAGAACAGGTCGCGGTTGTGCATGACGTCGGCATCGGTCGGCATGTCGATCTCGCCGAGCGCGACGGCGATGCCGAGGCCCGTGACGCCGTTGGAGAGGTCCATCGACTCGTGGGTGTGCTCGGTCCAGACCTTCTTGCCGCGCGACTTGGCGTCGCGGATGGTGTGGATGGTCAGCAGCGGGGTCTTGGTCTGCACGTAGTGCACGTCGGCGGGGTCGGTGATGCCGGCGCGCTCCATGGCGACCTTGACGCCCGCGGCGACCTTCTCGATCATCGCGGTGTAGCCGATCTCCTCGGGCAGGATCGCCTCGCTCATGGCGAAGCCGGCGGTGAGCCGCATCTCCTCGCGCGACGGGTCGTCCTCGGGGACGTCGGTGGTCGCGAAGATCGTGGCGTGCGGGCTGATCACGCCGTCGGTGCCGCCCGACCAGACGATCGGCACGCCCTTGACCTGCTCGGGGTCGGCGCCCTTGGCGACCAGCGCCTCGCGGAAGGCGCGGTCGGCGATGATGCGGGTGTAGTCGTTGACACCGCCGTTGCCCTCGGTCTTGCCGATGATCGCGAAGACCCGGTCGGCGGCGATGACGCCCTCGTCGATGAGCTTCGTGAGCTCCGAGGCGTCGGCCACGGAGTGGATGGGGACCTTGCGGACCTCAATGGCGCTGGGCATCTGGGTTCCTTTCGGTGGGGTGTCAGGTGGGTACGACGACGGTGCCCGCGTCCCCGGCGACGGCGGCGGTGATCTGGTCGAGGCTGGTGATGACGCCGCGCTTGCCGGTGGCCTCGACGAAGCGGCACACCGCGTCGACCTTGGGGCCCATCGAGCCGGAGGCGAAGTGGCCCTCGGCGGCGTACGCGCGGAGCTGGTCGACGGTGACGGTGCCGAGCGGCTCGGCGTCGGGCTCGCCCCAGCGGATCACGGCGTTCGGGACGTCGGTGGCGATGACCAGGACGTCGGCCTCGGTGGTCTGCGCGAGCAGGGCCGCGCCGAGGTCCTTGTCGATGACGGCCTCCACCCCGGCGAGGGAGCCGTCGGGGCGGCGTACGTGCGGGATGCCGCCGCCACCGTTGGCGACGACGACGAAGCCGGCCTCGATCAGGGCGAGCACCGCCGGGGCGTCGAGGATCTCGCGGGGCTCGGGCGACGCGACGACCCGGCGCCAGCCCTTCTCGCCGCGGTCCTCCCAGGTCTCGCCGTGGTCCATGAGCACCCGGGCCTCCGCCTCGGGGAGGTGGCGCCCGATCGGCTTGGTGGGGGTGGTGAAGCCCTCGTCGTCGGCGTCGACGAGCGTCCGGGTCACCAGGGCGGCGCAGCGCCGGTCGACCGACCGCGACGCCAGCTCCCGGTCGAGGGCGTCCAGCAGGACGAAGCCGAGCGTGGCCTGGGTCTGCGCTCCGCACCAGTCGAGCGGGACCGGGGGCACGACGGCTGCGGCGAGCTCGTTCTTGACGAGCAGGTTGCCCACCTGGGGACCGTTGCCGTGGGTGATGACGACGTCGTGGTCGTGCTCGAGCAGGCCCGCGACCGCGGCCATCGCCACGCCGGCCGCCTCGATCTGGTCCTCGGGGCGCGCGCGACCGTCGGCGTTCGTCATGGCGTTGCCGCCGAGTGCGAGCAGGACCCTCATGGCGCAAACCTAGTGTCGGCGCTCACACGCTCCCCACGGCAGATTCGGCCAACGACGTCGGCTATCGCTGGCAATAGTTGATACTGGCCCGGTGGGCGTGCGCAACTACCTCGTCGAGGGGGTCTCCTGCACCGGCAAGACCTCCGTGGCCACCGAGCTCGAGCGCCGCGGACACCAAGTCGTGCACGGGGACCGCGAGCTGGCGTACCAGGGCGATCCGGTGACCGGCGCACCGCTGCCCGGGGTGCGGCACGAGCACCATGTGTGGGACGTCGGCCGCGTCCGCGAGCTCGTCGCCGACCGGTCGGCACCCGTCACGTTCTTCTGCGGCGGGTCCCGGAACCATCCCCGGTTCGTGGACCTCTTCGACGAGGTGTTCGTGCTCGACGTGGACCGCCAGACCCTGCTGGACCGCCTCGACCACCGGCCGGCCGACGAGTGGGGCGCGCGCCCGGACGAGCGCGAGCTGGTGCTCCGCGTGCACCGCACCGGGGAGGACGTACCGGCGGGCACGCCGATCGACGCGACCCGCCCGCTCGGTGAGGTCGTCGACGAGATCGAGCGACGGGCCGTACGGGCGGGGCTGGCCGGGCCGTAGGCGCAGCCGCCGCACGTGCGGAGGTCTACGCGGTGGTGACCGTGACGGTCGTCGAGCAGCTCGACGCGTAGCTGTTGAGCACGCTCTTCTCCGCCGAGTCGGCCGAGAGGCCCCAGCGGATCTTCACCGCGACCCACTCCGCGACGTAGCGGCACTTGTCGTAGGTCGGCAGCCACGTGGCCGGGTCCTGGTCGCTCTTGGACTGGTTGACGTTGTCGGTGACGCCGACGAGGGTGCGGTAGTCCCCCAGGTCGTTGGCGTACGCCTCGCGCCGGGCGGCGGTCCAGCCGCTCGCGCCGGAGCCCCAGGCCTCGGCGAGCGGGACCATGTGGTCGATGTCGACGTCGGACGCCAGGGTCCACGACACGCGGTCGTAGTAGGAGAACCACCGGCCGGTCGACACCGTGCACTTGCCCGAGGTCGTGTAGGTGATCGGGGTGTCGGACTCCGCCTCGCTGATCAGGACCTCGGCGCGCGCGTTCTGGCAGTCGCCGTTGGCGTCGACCCAGTGGCGGAAGAGGGTGCGGTCGTAGCCGGCGTTGGCCTCCGCTGCGGTCGGGACGGCCGCGACCGCCTGGGCGAGCGTGCCGCTGAAGGTCGCCGCCTGTGCGGGTGCCGGGACGAGCAGCACGAGTGTGCCGACGATCGTGGCGAGCAGGGCGGTTGACCACCGCCGGGTGAGGGTGGGCGAGGTGGGGTGCATCCGAGAACGAGACATGGGGGGGTCTCCTGCGTGAGGCAGGCCCGATGCCTGCGTCTGCGCACTTCCTACTGTCGCGGCGACCCGTCGGTGCGACGACGCACCGGGAGGTTCCAGTCCTTTCCTTCGGGTTCCACCCCGTTGCAACGGCCGGCAACCCAGGCAATCACCGGGTAGCCGGTGGTTGCAGCCGAGGGGCTCAGCCCCGCCCCAGCAGCGCGTCGAGCACCCGCGTGCCCACCGGCAGCCCGTGGTCGTCGTAGTAGGCGAACATCGCAGACAGCCAGGCATGCGTCCCCGGGTCCGGCACCCGCCGCACCGGCACACCCGCCTCGTCGGCCAGCTCACGCACCGTCGCGACGCGGGTGGCGAGCTCGTACGTCGCTCCCTCGTGCCCGTCCTCGGTCAGCACGACCGCGGCGGCCCGGCCGAGGTCGGCGAGGTCGAGGAAGCCGAAGCGCGCGTCGGGCGAGTAGGGCAGGTCGGGCGGACCGGTGAGGTCGAGGTTCTGGAGGTACGCGCCGGGCTGGAGGATCGTCCACGCCAGGCCGCTGCGGCGGACCAGGTCCTCGCTGACGGCCTTGCCGACGTGGTGCGGCATGGCGGGCGCGTAGGGCGAGGCGACCGAGTGGTAGACCACGCGCCCGACGCCGGCGGCGGCGAGCGCCGCCAGCGTGGAGGCGACGTACGCCGGCTCGTCGGGGTGCAGGTTGGGCGCGATGACGTACGCCGCGTCGCAGCCGGCCACGGCCCCGGCGAGGTCCGGCCAGTCGGTCCGCCCGATCGGCCGGGCGTCGACGCCCCGGTCGGCGAGGGCGCCGTAGACCGCGCGGCCGGTCTTGCCGTGACCGCCGAGGACTGCGACGCGCCGCACCGATATGGGGCTCAGATCCGGTCCACCTCGGCGAACGCGGCACCGTCGGCGAGGGCTGCGTAGCCGGGGCCGCGGTCGAAGAACGCGTCGTCCTCGCGGCTCCACGCCGCCCGCCCCGCGCGCTCCGACTCGGTGGCCGCGGCGTCGAAGCCGAGGTCGCCGCCGTCACGCGACCCGGTCAGCACCACGCCGTAGTCGCGGAGCGCGGCCTCGGCCGAGACCTTGCCCCAGACGACGTCGCGCACGACGAGCTCGGGGTCGCGGGCCAGCGGGTCACCCCAGCCGCCGCCACCCGTCGTACGGATGCGCACGACCTGGCCGGCCCGGATCACCTCGGCGTCGGCGAGGGCGTCGACCTCGCGCTCGTCGGGGCCGCCCGGGTCGATGACGACCTGGAAGGGGGCACCCGCCTTGCCACCGCGTACGCCCCAGCAGGCCAGGATCGAGCGGTCGGCGATGGACATGAAGTGGGCGTCCTTGAGCATCCGGATCTGCTTCTCGTAGCCCAGGCCGCCGCGGAACTGCCCCGCGCCGCCGGAGTCCACCGCCAGGCCGAGGCGCTCGACGATGAACGGGAAGCGCGACTCGGTGAACTCGGTCGGCAGGTTGCGGGAGTCGGGCACCACGTGGATGGTGTCCTCGCCGTCCGCGTAGTAGCGACCGCCCGAGCCGCCGCCGAGCACCTCGCGCATGAGGTAGTCGTTGCCCTCGAGGTCCTTGCCGTAGACGCCCGTGTAGCGGATGGTCTCCTGGTCGGCCGGCATCTTGCCGTCGACGGCCTTGGCCACGACGCCGGCGAGCACGCCGAGCAGCCGCAGGATGACGAACGTGCGGGCGTTGGTCGGCCCGGGGTGGATCGGGGTGAGCAGCGTGCCCTTCTCGGGGAACCGCATCTCGATCAGCGGCACGATGCCCTCGTTGACGTCGAGCTCGGCCATCCGCTCCGGGGTGTCGGCGAGGTTGCGCAGGATCGGCGCGAGCCACTTCTTGAGGAAGTTGCCGCCGACGTAGTCGCCGCAGTGGTTGATCGGTCCCTTCGCCTGCGCGCTGGTGCCGGTGAAGTCGATGATCAGCCGCGGCCCGGCGGGCCGGCCGTTCTCCGGATCGGCGGGCGCGTCGCTGACCTTGGTGAGGGTGATCCGCTGGGTGTGCAGCTGCGGCTCGTCGACGCCGTCGTGCTCGGCGTAGTCCTCCCAGACGTAGGTGCCGTCGGGGATCTTGGACAGGATCTCGCGGCGGTAGGTCTCGGTCGTCGCGTCGAGGATCGCGTCGAACGACGTCTCGATCGCCTCGCGGCCGTAGCGCTCGAACAGCTCGCTGAGCCGGCGCGCGCCCATCAGGCAGGCCGAGCACTCGGCGTCGAGGTCGGCGGCGAGGCTGTCGGGCATCCGCGAGTTGCGGGTCATGATCCGCAGCGCCGCCTTGTTGGGCACGCCCGCGTCCCACAGCTTGATCGGCGGGACCGCGAGGCCCTCCTCGTAGACGCTGGTCGCACCGCTGGGCATCGAGCCGGGGCACGCGCCGCCGATGTCGTCGTGGTGGCCGAAGGCCTGCACGAACGCCACGACCTCGCCCTCGTGGAAGACCGGCACGGTGACGCACAGGTCGGGCAGGTGGCCGATGCCGCCCTCGGACTCGTAGACGTCGTTGTGGAAGAAGACGTCTCCCTCGCGCATCTCCTCCAGCGGGAAGTCGCGCACGATCGGGTGCACGAGCGCGCTGTAGGAGCGGCCGGTGAGCTTGCGCAGCTGGCGGTCGTGGATGCCGGCGCGGAAGTCGTGGGCGTCGCGGATCATCGGCGAGCGGCTCGTACGGCCGATGGCGGTCTCCACCTCCATCTCGACGCTGGCCAGGGTGCCCTGGACGATCTCGACGAGGATCGGGTCGACGCTCGAGCCCTCGGGCGTGAGGCGCCCGCCGTGCTCGTACGCCGTGGGCAGGCCGGCCGGGTTGACCGGCTTCGCGGTGACGTACGCCGGGTCCACTGCAGTGCTCATCGCGCTGTCTCCTGGTTGGTCGAGCCGGTCTTGCGGATCACGAGGTTGGCCCAGTCGTCGACCACGACCTCGAAGCCGGGGTGGACGGGGATGGTGGAGCCGAACTCCTCGACGATGGCGGGGCCGCTGAACGAGTCGCCGGCGCCGAGGTCGCCGCGCCAGATGACCGGGGTGTCGACGTAGCCCTGGTCGGCGTCGAAGCACACCGGGCGTCGCCCGCGCACCGCACGGTCCTCGACCGTGCCGTGGGCCTTGTCGAGCGTCGGGATCTCCGGGCGCGTGATCGGACCGATGCCGGTGACGCGGAGGTTGACCCACTCGACCTGCTGGTCGCGGTCGCCGCGGAAGTCGTAGCCGTAGAGCTGGCGGTGCTCGGCGTGGAAGGTGTCGGCGACCTGCGCGACGTACGCCTCGTCGACGACGCCCTCGGGAGCGGCCACGCGCACCTCGTAGGCCTGGCCGACGTAGCGCACGTCGATGGTGCGGTGGAACTGGTGCTGGTCCTCGGTGAAGCCCTCCTTGCCGAGCGCCTCCCGGGCGCGGTCGGTGAGGTGGTCGAGGATGCCCTGCACGGCCGCGTGGTCGAGGGCGGACTCCTTGGCGACGTGGGTCTGGACGTAGTCGTTCTTCACGTCGACGGTCAGCAGGCCGAAGGCGCTGACGTTGCCGGGGTTGGGCGGCACGACGACGCCGGCGAGGTCGAGGATGTCGACGAGCCGGCAGGCGAGCAGCGAGCCCGAGCCGCCGAAGGTCGTCAGCATGAAGTCGCGCACGTCGAGGCCGCGCTTGACGCTGACCTGGCGCAGCGCGTTGGCCTGGTTCCACGCGGAGATCTCGAGGATGCCGGTGGCGCAGCGCTCGAAGTCGACGCCGAGCTGCTCGGCGAGGTCGGCGATGCCGGCCCGGGCCGCCTCCACGTCGAGCGGGATCTCGCCGCCGAGCAGGTGGGGAGGGATCCGCCCGAGGGTGACGTGGGCGTCGGTGATCGTCGGCTGGGTGCCGCCCTTGGCGTAGCAGAGCGGGCCGGGGTCGGCACCGGCCGAGTGCGGGCCGACCTTGAGGGTGCCCTCGGGCGAGAGCCAGGCGATCGAGCCGCCGCCCGCGCCGACGGTGACGACGTCGATCATCGGGATCTTGCTGGGGTAGGCCCCGACCGTGCCCTCGGTGGTGAGGGTGGGCTCGCCGTCGAGGACGACGGAGACGTCGGTGGAGGTGCCGCCGCCGTCGCAGGTGAGGATCCTGGGGAAGCCGGCGACCTTGGCGATCAGGGCCGCACCGAGGGCGCCGGCGGCCGGGCCGGACAGCACCGTGGTGATCGGCTGGTGCACGACCTCGTCGGCCGACAGCACGCCGCCGTTGGACTTCATCACGTAGAACGGGATGCTGTTGCCGGTGAACCCGAGCAGCCGCTCGGAGATGTTGGTGACGTAGCGGCTGACGTTGGGCTTCACGGCCGCGTCGACCAGCGTGGTCATCGAGCGCTCGTACTCGCGGTACTCGCGCAGCACCTCGCTCGAGATGGAGACGACGGCGTCGGGGTGCTCGCGGCGCAGGACGTCGCGCAACCGCAGCTCGTGCTCGTCGTTGGCGTAGGCGTGGAGCAGGCAGACGCCGATGGTGGTGATGCCCTGGTCCCGGAACCAGCGGGCCGCGGCGACGGCCTGCTCCTCGTCGAAGGGCCGGATCTCGGCGCCGGTGAAGTCGAGGCGGCCCCCGACCGTACGGACCCGGTCGGCCGGGACGATGCGGTCCGGCTTGACCCAGAAGTAGGAGTTGCCGTAGCCGTCGGGCACCGACTGTCGGGCGATCTCGAGCATGAACTCGTAGCCCTCGGTCGTGATGAACCCGAGCGCCTCGACCTTGCCCTCGAGGAGCTTGTTGGTCGCCACCGTCGTGCCGTGCGAGACGGCGGTGATGTCGCTGCCCTCGGCGCCGACGATGCCGAGGATCTTCTCGATGCCGGCAATGAAGCCGTCGGCCGGGTTGCCCGGCGTGCTGGGCGTCTTGGTGGTGACCAGCTCGCCCGAGTCCTCGTCGAAGGCCACGACGTCGGTGAAGGTGCCGCCGGTGTCGATCCCGATCCTGATCCGCCGATTGCTCATGGGGGAGATTCAACCGAAGCGGCCGCGCCGGCGACCACGGCAGAGATTGCCGACCAATCAGCGATTCATCGGCAAGACATGCATCACTCGAGTCCGACGAAGGGGTCGCCGGCCGGATCGGTGAACGGGTCGGAGAACGGGTCCTCGTACATCTCCTGGGTCGGCGTCAGGCTCTGCTCCGCGCCCAGGATGCCGCCGAGGGCCCCGACCAGCGCGGCGACGAGGAGGATCGGGATGAGGGACACCGCCCCGGGCACGCGCGCTCGCTGCAGCTCGAACCACGTGCTGCACGTGTAGCGGTGCAGCAGGACCGCCTGGAGGACCGACAATGCCAGGGCAGCCGCCGTCCAGCCTGTCGGGGCGTCGACGAAAGCGACGAGCTCTGCGACGAGCGCGACGGCGACGAGCACGACGACCAGCCAGAACCGCACCCACCGGGCCCGCAGCACGCCGTGGGAGAAGAAGGTCACCAGGGCGACGCCGAAGAGCATCGACAACGGCCAGTCGTCCGGGGACTGCGCGCCACGTCGGGCCAGCTCCAGGACCTGACCGGCGACGAACGACCAGGCGAACGCCCACGCACTGGCGGGCACCGCGGTCGCGTGGTCCACGCCCCGCTCCGAGATCTCGGTCATCCGCGCATGCTGGCAGGTCTCGTCGCCCTCTCGCCCCACGGACACGCCCGGACAAGGGCGAAGGGCCCTCGGCGGTATGAGCGCCAAGGGCCCTTCTGGTTGAGGTAGGTCGCCGCAGCGACCAGATCCTCGGGTGACCGTTCGCGGTGAGGCTCACGGTCGATCGCTCCGTCCTTCGGAGTCCCGGTCACCGCATCACCCGGTGCCCGCGACGGTCCCCGGCGGACCGGTTCGCGTCGTGTGGACTCTCCATTTCGAAGCCATCCCGCCTCCCCTTGCGGGGCTGCGTAAGGACAGTTCTACGCCCTGCGAGACACCCTCCACAAGGGACCTTCGGCACTGGTTTCCGCGGGTTCTGCGCCGTCGGCGTGTCGTGCACAGGAGAGCGCCTCCCATCCCCAGCCGAACGGGTTTCTGCACAGGCCCGTCCACAGGTGTGTGCACAGGCGTCAGCCTGCGAGCAGCTCCTCCACCGCGGCCGCCACCTCGAGCAGCTGCCGGTCGGCGCCGTGGCGGGCGACGAGCTGGACGCCGACGGGGAGTCCGTCGGCCGTGCGCCCGGCCGGGACCGAGATCGCCGGACAGCCGGTGACGGTGATGAAGTAGGCCGAGCGCATCCACGCGAGGTAGTCGGGCATCTCCTGGCCGTTGATCGTCTCGGGGAACTCCTGCTCCACCGGGAACGGCGGCACCTGCGAGGTCGGCAGCAGCAGCACGTCGTGGTCGCCGAAGAAGAGGCGCATCGTCTCCGACAGCGACGTGCGCTGGGTGTACGCCCGGGCGACGTCGGCGCCCGTCAACGGCTCGCCGGCACGGATGTTGGCCTCGAGGGAGGGCTTGAAGGAGGTCGGGTGCTCGGCGAGCAGGCGGCCGAGCTTGGCCTGGAAGTGCCAGGCCCGCAGCGTGCGGAAGGTGTCGTCGGCCAGCGAGAGGTCGGGGTGCGCCTCGGTGACCGCGGCGCCGGCGTCGGACAGGCGCGCGGCGGTGGCGCGTACGACGCCCGCGACCTCGTGGTCGACGACGAGGGCGCCGCCGAGGTCCACCGACGTCGCGACCCGCAGCCCGGCGAGCGGGGCGGGGACCAGCGGGGGCGCGAACGAGGCGCCCGGGTCGCCGAGGGCCTGGGGCGCACGGGGATCGGGGCCGGCGATGACCGACAGCAGCAGCGCGAGGTCGCCCACGTTGCGGGCCATCGGACCGCCGACGGACGTGGACTCCCACTGGTTGTAGAGCGGCCACTCCGGCACCCGGCCCAACGACGGCCGCATCCCCACCACGCCGCAGAAGGACGCGGGGTTGCGCAGCGACCCGCCCATGTCGGACCCGTCGGCCAGGGGCACCATCCCGGAGGCCAGCGCGCACGCCGCTCCCCCGCTGGACCCGCCCGCCGATCGCGTCGGGTCGACCGGGTTGCGGGTGACGCCGAAGACGGTGTTGAAGGTGTGCGACCCCGCAGCGAACTCCGGCACGTTGGTCTTGCCGACGAACACCGCGCCGGCCGTGCGGACCCGCTCGACGAGGAGGTCGTCGTGGTCGGCCACCGCGTCGGCGAAGATCGGCGAGCCGTACGTCGTGCGCCAGCCCTTGAGGGCGTGGGTGTCCTTCACCGCGAACGGCAGGCCGTGCAGCGGGCCCACCTCCTCGCCCGAGGCGTACGCCTGGTCGGCGACGGCCGCCCACGCCCGCGCGCGCTCGGCGTCGAGGGAGACGATCGCGTTGAGCTCGGGGTTGCGCTCCTCGATGCGGTCGAGGTGCAGCTCGAGGAGCTCGGTCGCCGAGATCTCCC
This sequence comes from Nocardioides ganghwensis, assembly GCF_014779655.1. Lineage (GTDB taxonomy): Bacteria > Actinomycetota > Actinomycetes > Propionibacteriales > Nocardioidaceae > Nocardioides > Nocardioides ganghwensis. The sequence continues at coordinate 207,720 of NZ_JACXYX010000006.1, read as the reverse complement.
GGGCGCGGACCGCGGCCGCCTGCTCCCGGGCGGTGGAGTCGACGGTGACGTCGGTCATCGGCGGCGACCGAAGATCCCGCCGACGACCACGCCGAGGACCACGAGGCCCGCACCGACGGCCACGCCGGTGAGGAAGTCCTGCTGCGAGCCGAGCACCGGCGCCTTGGCGGGGGCCGTGAAGACCTGACCGGCGCCGACCGCGCCACCGACGGGCGCGGCGGCCGGAGCACCCGCAACCGCGGCCGCCTCGACGGGAGCGGCACCGCCACCGGCGATGGCCGCGTCGACGTTTCCGAAGAACTCCCCCGCCATCCGACGCGACACGCTGGTCAGCATCCGCTGGCCGACGCCGCCGATCATCCCGCCGACGACCGCGTCGGCGTCGTAGGAGATGCGCGTCGAGGAGCCCTCGGGGGCGAATCGCACGTTGACCGTGGCGCCGATGGTGCCGGGGGCGCCCGCGCCGTCGAGCTTCATGACCAGCGACTCGTGCTCGACGAGGTCGGTGAGCACGCAGGAGCCGGCGTACGTCCCCTTGATCGAGGCGACGCCCGCGGTCACCGTCATGGCGTACGCGTTCTCGCCGGTCGCCTCGAGGCGCTCGCAGCCGGGGATCGTGCGGACCAGGACGGCCGGGTCGAGCAGCGCGTCCCACGCCTGCTCGACGGGCGCGGCCAGCGTGTTCTCTCCGGTGAACTTCATGGGGTGCTCCTGGTGGTGGCTTCGGTGGTGTCGTCGGCGTGCGCGAGGCGCAGCTCGAAGAGCTCCGACGGCGAGATGGGCATCGCGGTGATCGGGAAGCCCTCGGCGTCCTCGATGGCGGCGGCGAACACCGCGGCCGACGGGATGACGCCGGCCTCGCCCGCGCCCTTGATGCCGAGCGGGTTGAGCGGCGACGGCGTCTCGAGGTGGTCGATGTCGATCGAGGTCGGGACCTCGGTGACGTAGGGCATGAGGAAGTCCATGAACGAGGCGTTGAGCAGCTGCCCGGACTCGTCGTAGGCCATCCGCTCGTAGAGCGCCCCGCCCACGCCCTGCGCGACGCCGCCGTGGATCTGGCCCTCGACGATCATCGGGTTGATCAGGTGGCCGCAGTCGTGGACCACGGCGTACTTGAGGATCCTGATCTCCGCGGTGTCGGGGTCGGTCTCGACGATCACGGCGTGCATGCCGTTGGCGAAGGTCGAGCGCGGCGGGGAGTAGAAGTCCTTGCCCTCCAGGCCCGGCTCGTCGTCCTCGGCGACCGGCGGCTTGCCGGGGTCGCCGACGGAGAACTGGGTGGCCGCCTTGGACGCCTCGTCGAAGGCGTAGCGAAGCGGGTTGGACAGCACCGCGACCGTGCCGAGGTCGATGCTGGCGTCGGTGCCCTTCACGCTCACGACGCCGTCGGCGATCTCGAGGTCCTCCTCGGAGGCCTCGAGCGCCTCGGCGGCGATGCGCAGCGCCTTCTCCTTGGCGCGCAACGCCGCGAGGTGGATGGCCGAGCCGCTCATCACGGCGGCACGGGAGGCGAAGGTGCCGACGGCGTACGGCATCTTGCGGGTGTCGCCGGTGGTGACCTCGACGTCCTCGAAGCGCACGCCCAGCGTGTCGGCGACGATCTGCGCGAAGGCTGTCTGGTGGCCCTGGCCCTGGGTGGTGAGGCCGGTGGCGACCTTGACCTTGCCGGAGGTCTCGATGTGGACGTGGGCGCCCTCGTAGGGGCCGACGCCCGTGCCCTCGACGTAGCAGGCCAGGCCGATCCCGACCCGACGTCCCTGGGCGGCCATCTCGGCGCGGAACTCCTCGAACTCGTCCCAGCCGACCAGCTCCTTGAGCTTGGCCAGCGACGCCGGGTAGTCGCCGGAGTCGTAGGTCAGCTCGCGCCCGTCCTGGAAGATCAGGCCGTGCTCGTAGGGGAACTCGTCGGGCTGGATGAAGTTGGTCGAGCGGACCTCGGTGCGGTCCTTGCCGAGGTAGGCCGCGATCGCGTCCATCGTCCGCTCCATCACGAAGCAGCCTTGCGGGCGGCCGGCACCGCGGTAGGGGGTGACGATGACGGTGTTGGTGTAGAGCGACTCGAAGACCACCCGGTAGTTCTGCGGCTTGTAGGGCCCGAGCAGCTGCGTCGAGGTGATGATCGGGACGATGAGCCCGTAGGGCGTGTAGGCGCCGTGGTCGTGCCAGAACTCGACGTTGAGCCCGAGCACCCGGCCCTCGTCGTCGAAGCCGACCTCCACGTGGTGCTGCTGGGCGCGCTCGTGGGCGGAGGAGATGAAGTGCTCGCGCCGGTCCTCGGTGTACTTCACCGGTCGACCGAGCGTCTTGGCCGCCAGCGGGACCAGCAGCTCCTCGGGCCACGGGTGCACCACCTTGACGCCGAACCCGCCGCCGACGTCGGGGGTGATCACGTCGACCCTGGCGAGGTCGAGGCCGAGCTTGGCGGCCACGCAGCCACGCACGCCGGTCGACGTCTGGGTCGACGACCACACGGTCAGGCGTGAGGTGTCGGGGTCCCACCGGGCCACCGTGCCGCGGCCCTCCATGGGCGTGCAGGCCGAGCGCTCGATGTCGAGCTCGAGGGTGAGGGTGTGCGGCGCCGCCGCGATGGCGGCACGGGCGTCGCCGTTCTCCTGCTCCATGCGGGCGCCGACGTTGTCGGGCACGTCGTCGTGGACCGTACGCTCCGCCGCGCGGGCGGCGTCGATGCCGACCACCGGCTCGAGGTACTCGTAGTCGACGCGGATGCGGGCCACGGCGTCCTCGGCGACGTAGCGGTCGACGGCGACCACGAAGGCGATCGCCTCGCCGACGTAGTTGACCTCCTCGCGCGCCAGGGCGTACTGGGTGCGGCCGTGCGTGAGCGTCGGGTGCGGGATGAGCAGCGGCAGCGGCTCGGCCATCGGACCGGTCAGGTCCTCCCAGGTCCACACCGCGACCACGCCGTCGAGGTCCAGCACGTCGGAGACGTCGATGTCGACGATGCGGGCGTGGGCGTGCGGCGAGCGCAGCACGGCCGCGTGCAGCAGCCGCGGGTCGTCGGTGAGGAGGTCGTCGACGTAGCGGCCCTGACCGCGCAGGAACCGCTGGTCCTCCACGCGCGGCACCTTGGTGCCGAAGAGCTTGGTGGTCACTCCTCCCCCTTCCCCAGCTCGGCCGCGCGCAGCACCGACTTCACGATGTTCTGGTAGCCGGTGCAGCGGCAGAGGTTGCCGGCGATCATCTCGCGGGCCTCGTCCTCGGTGGGGTCGGGGTTCTCGGCCAGGCCGGCGGTGATGGTGGTCAGGAAGCCAGGGGTGCAGAAGCCGCACTGGAGGCCGTGGCAGTCGGAGAACGCCTGCTGCACCGGGCTGAGCCGCCCCTGCGGCGTCCCGTCGTCCTCGGTGAGGCCCTCGACTGTGGTGATCTCGGCGTCGACGGCCGACACGGCGAGCATCAGGCACGAGCGCATCGGCTTGCCGTCGACGAGGATCGTGCAGGCACCGCACACGCCGTGCTCGCAGCCGACGTGGGTGCCGGTGAGGCCGCAGTCGTGGCGCAGCGCGTCGGACAGCAGCCGGCGCGCGGGCACCCGGACCTCGTGGACGGACCCGTTGACGTGCAGGCGGACGTCGTGGAGCTCTTCAGGACTGGTGGTCATGCGCTCTTCCCCTGTGCCGATCTCTGGCGGGCGTGGTGGACCGCGTCCGCCAGCACCCGTGGCGTCAGCACCTTGACCAGGTGGGCGCGGTAGGCGGAGGTGGCGTGGATGTCGTCGGCCGGCTCGAGCTCGGCGAGCGCCGCTCCGGCCGGGTCGCCTTCTGGGTCCTGGGCGGCACCGGTGACGTCGACGACCACGGGGACGTCGCTCACCGACACGAAGCCGACCCGGGCGCGGGTGACCTCTCCCCCCTCGGTCTCGACGTGCGCCGCGACCCCGACCAGGGCGTAGTCGCCGTGGCGCCGGGCGATCTCCTGGAACGCCACGCCCGCACCCGGCGCGAGGGCCGGGAAGAACGCCTCCACGGCGATCTCGTCGTGGGCCAGCGTCGACTCCAGCGGCCCCGCGAAGAGCTCGGCGGCGGGGATCGTACGGCGACCGCGCACCGAGGCGACGTCGACCGATCCCTCCAGCAGCCGCAGCACCATCGGCATCTCGGCCGCGGCGTCGGCGTGCACCAGGGAGCCGACGGTGGTCCCCCGGTTGCGGATGGTCGGGTGCGCGACGTGGCTCAGCGCCATGGCGAGGAGGGGCTGGCTCGCGGCCGCCTCGGCCGAGGCGAGCACCTCGGCGTGGCGGGCGAGGGCCCCGATCCGTACGCCGTCCCCGGCCCCGTCCCCGTCCCCGGTCACGGTGACGTGGCCGAGGTCGGGCAGGGCGTTGATGTCGACGAGCGTCGAAGGTGCGGCCAGTCGCATCGAGAGCAGCGGGACGAGCGACTGGCCGCCGGCCAGCACCTTCGCCCCCTGCTGCCCCGCGAGCGCCGCGAGGGCGTCCTCGAGGGTGGCCGGGCGCAGGTAGGCGAAGGGTGCGGGCTTCATCGGTTGTGCGTGCCTCCGGAGGCCGCGTCGTCGACGCCGCCGTCGTAGTCGGGGTGGCTGAGGTTGCGGGTGACGGTGCCGGCGCCGTCGCCGCCCCGACCCTTGACCATGTGGAAGAAGACGATGACCAGGATCGTGCCGAGGGCGATGCCGCCGAGCTCGAAGTCGTCGCCGAAGGTGAGCGTCACACCGCCGATGCCGGCGATGAGGCCGGCGGCGAGGCCGACCATGTTGACGGGGTTGCCGAAGTCGATGTTGTTCTCGACCCAGATCTTCGCGCCCACCAGTCCGATCATTCCGTAGAGCACGACCGTGATGCCGCCCAGGACGCCGCCCGGGGTCGCGTTGACGACCGCACCGAACTTCGGGCAGAGGCCGAGCAGGATGGCCACGAGTGCGGCGACGTAGTAGGCCGCCGAGGAGTAGACCCGCGTGGCACCCATGACGCCGATGTTCTCGGCGTACGTGGTGGTCGGCGAACCGCCGAACGCGCTGGCGAAGGCGGTCGCGATGCCGTCGGCGCCGATCGCGCGACCCATGTAGGGGTCGAGGTCCTCGCCGGTCATCTCCGCCACGGCCTTGACGTGTCCGGTGTTCTCCGCGACGAGCGCGATGACGCCGGGCAGGACGAGCAGGATGGCGGTCAGCGAGAACGACGGGCCGTGGACGACGGAGACGCCGTCGGCCAGGGTGCCGCTCGGGAGGCCGATCCAGTCGGCGGCCTGGACACCCGCCCAGGAGACGCGGTCGTGCTCGACCGCCTCACCGTTGCTCACCGGCGTCACAGAGGTGATGGGGCCGATGACGACGTCGGCGAGCCACGACAGCAGGTAGCCGAAGATCAGTGCCAGGAAGACCGCGATGCGCGACCAGAAGCCGGGCAGCGCGACCGCGGCGAACACCATGAACGCCGCCGTCAGCAGGGCGATCCACTGGTCCTGGGGCCAGTAGATGCCGGCCACGACCGGGGCGAGGTTGAAGCCGATGAGCATGACGACCGCGCCGGTCACCGCGGGCGGCAGGATCCGGTGGATGAGCTCGGCGCCGGCGAAGTGGATGAGCACGCCCACGGCCGCGAGCACGAGGCCGCCGACGAGGATCGCGCCGGTGACGTACGACGAGTCGTTGCCCTCGTCGAGCGCGCGGATCGCCGCGACCGAGGCCACGAACGAGGCGCTCGTGCCGAGATAGCTCGGCACGCGGTTCTGGACGATCAGCAGGAACAGGATCGTGCAGAAGCCCGAGAACATGATGGCGAGGTTGGCGTCGAGCCCCATCACCAGGGGGAACACGAAGGTGGCGCCGAACATGGCGACCACGTGCTGGGCACCGAGCCCGATCGTCTTGCCCCATGGCAGGCGCTGCATCGGCAGCACCGCTTGCCCCGGTGCGGGATCGACCACTTCCCACTTGAACATCGACATGTGCAGGCCTCCAGATCTCGCAAGGGGTGTGTACCCGAGAAGCCACAAACTAGTGCGGCCCATCTCACACCCTCACTGGCGACATCTGCCGAAGGAACGCCGCGACCGATGACAAGTTCTTCAGCGGGTCGACCGGGGGCTGTCACCACGCGGCCGGCGCTCGTACGCTCGCCGCCGTGGAGCTCCGCCGCGCGACCCGTGCCGACGCCCCGGCCCTGGCCGACATCGCCGCGGCGGCGTACGCCCCCTACCTCGCGCGCATGGGCGGCCTCCGGCCCGGGCCGATGGACACCGACTACGCCGCCGCGGTGACGGACACCGAGGCGTGGGTCGCCCTCCTCGACGGCGCAGTCGCGGGCTTCGCGCTCCTGGTCGAGGAGGACGAGAGCCTGCTCCTCGACAACGTCGCGGTCCTCCCTCCACACCACGGACGCGGGATCGGTCGCGCCCTGCTGGAGCTGGCCGAGACGCGCGCAGTCGAGCTGGGGCTCGACCGCGTCCGCCTCTTCACCCACGTGACGATGGTGGAGAACCAGGCGCTCTACGGGCGGATCGGCTACGTCGAGACTTCCCGGACCACCGAGCACGGCTTCACGAGGGTGTTCTACGAGAAGCGCCTCTGACCCCGGCCGGCTCCCTCGGTGGTCGAGGAGGTGGCGCAGCGACCGTCTAGGCGCGTCACCTCCAAGATGAGAGACCCCTCATGCTGGCCTCACGCCTGACTCACTCCCGCCATCGAGCATCGGTCCCACGACACCCCCCGACCAAGGAGCTCCCTTGACGACCATGCGCAGGACCACTGCAGCCCTCGGCGCCACCGCCCTCCTCACGAGCCTCGGCCTCGTCGCGGGACCCGCTCACGCCGACGGCCCCGAGAAGGACCGCGAGTTCCGCGTCGCCGGCGCCGAGGTCGACTTCTCGGTGAGCAAGGACGACGGCCGCTTCGAGGTCGAGGTCGACATCGACGACGCCGAGCCCGGCAGCCGGTGGCGGGTCGTCCTCTGGCACGACGGCAGGCGCTACCACAGCAAGGTGCACCGGGCCGACGGCGACGGAGACGTCGAGATCGAGAAGGGCCGTCGCAACACCCGGGGTGCGGACACCTTCAAGGTGCGGGTCAAGCTCGTCGGCGGCGCTGGCGCCACCCGCACGATCCGGATGCGCTGACCGCCGTCAGGGGGTCCCTGCAAGACTCGCGACGCAACCACGGATCACGGGGCCCGCGAGAGGTGGACGACTCGATGTCGGAGCAACGCGCCCGGAAGCGACCCCTGACCGCCCTCCAGGACTTCCTGCGCGACGAGGCGGCCGGAGGCATCGTCCTGGTGGTCTGCGCCCTCGTCGCAGTGGTGTGGGCCAACAGTCCGGTGTCCGACTCGTACGCCGACTTCTGGGGTCAGTACCTCACGATCGGCTGGGGGCCCGCGGCCATCACCGAGGACCTGCAGCACTGGGTCAACGACGGCCTGATGGCGGTGTTCTTCTTCGTCGTCGGCCTCGAGATCAAGCGTGAGCTGGCCATCGGCGAGCTGCACGACCCGCGGGCTGCGGCGCTCCCGGCCGCCGCAGCGGTCGGTGGTGTCGTCGTACCTGCACTGATCTTCGTGGCCCTCACCAGCGGTGCGGCTGGGGCGGGCTGGGGCATCCCGATGGCCACCGACATCGCCTTCGCCGTCGGCGTCCTGGCCCTCCTCGGGGACCGGGTGCCGGCCGGCGCCAAGCTGCTCCTGCTGTCGGTGGCGATCGTCGACGACATCATCGCCATCTCGGTGATCGCGCTGTTCTACACCGAGACGGTGTCGCTGGCCTGGCTGGCCGGCGCCGGCGCGGGACTCGGTCTGGTGGTCGTGCTCCGCCTTCTGGGCGTGACCGCCATCTGGCCGTACGTCGTGGTGGGTGTGGCGGTGTGGGCCGCCACCCTGGAGTCCGGGGTCCACGCCACGATCGCCGGAGTGGCCCTCGGCCTGCTGACCCCGGCAGGAGACGTCGGCGGCCGCAACGTGCTGGCCACGCTGGAGCACCGGTTGCACCCGTGGTCGGCGTTCGTCGTGGTGCCGCTCTTCGCACTGGCCAACGCCGGCGTGGGCTTCGGTGGAGGCGTGCTCGGCGAGGCCGCGGAGTCGGCCCTGCCCTGGGCGATAGCCCTGGGCCTGGTGGTCGGCAAGATCGTCGGCATCAGCGGCGCCGTGTGGATCGCCTTACGCACCGGGCTGGGTCGGCTGCCCCAGGGGGTGTCCTCCCTCCACGTGGTCGCGGTCGCTGCCGTGGCGGGCATCGGGTTCACCGTCTCCCTCTTCATCGCCGACCTCGCCTACGACGACGCCGCCCTGACCGAGACCGCGAAGATCGGCATCTTCGCCGGGTCGATGCTGGCCGCCCTCATCGGTTCGGCGTTGATGGTCCTCGCCGCGCGTCGCTCCGCCGCCGGCGCGGCCGAGGAGTCCGGGATCCCCGAGCCGGTCGACTAGCGCTTCGCTGGTCGAGGAGGTCGCGCAGCGACCTCACGAGACCCGTCCGTCGGGGCTTGGGGTCCTTCGACACATCCGCTCGTCCCTCGCGGACACTCAGGCACCCGTTCGAAAATAGTTCTCCACAGCCTCGTTCTCGCAGGTCGGAGTGTCGGTAGGCTCTGGGAGACTGGACCCATGTCCACCACCGCTCCGGCACCCGCCACCAGCACCCGGCTCTCGAGCCGTGTGGTGCTGGATCGTGCGGTCGCGGCGATGCGCGCGAAGCGGCGTGTCGAGGTCGAGGTGCTCGAGTCCGCGCTGGCGTGGGCCGAGGCCCATGTGGTGTCGGACGAGGAGGTCGCGGCGGGGTGGCGTTCGGAGACGATCCGTACTCCCGGGACTGCGGCGGCGTTGTTCGGGGAGCGTCCGCTCCCGATCGCCGGGGACGGGACCCCGTTGGTGGCGGAGTTCGCGGTGATCGAGCTCGCGGGCGTGTTGGAGCAGTCCCACGAGGCGACGCTGGCGCTGTTGGGTGACGTGCTGGACCTGGCCCACCGCCTGCCACGCCTGTGGACACTTGTCCGCTCGCTCGACGTTCCGGTGCGGCTGGCCCGGGAGGCGGCCCGGGTCTCGCGGGACCTCGACGTGGTCGCGGCCGGGCACGCGGACCGGTTGCTGGTGTGGCAGCCGCGTCGGCTCAACCCGCACCGGGTGGGGGTGCTGGTCCACGAGGCCCGGTTGTACGCCGACCCGGACCGCGCGATCGCCGACCACGACCACGCGCTCGCCGCCCGGCGCGTGGAGGTCCGCCACGAGCAGGGTGCGCCTGGGGTGAGCGAGGTGTTCATGAGTCTCGACACCGCCGATGCGGTCGCGTTCGACAACACGGTGTCGACGATGGCCACCACGATGAAGGCGCTGGGTCACCACGGCGACCTCGGCGTACGACGGGCTCACGCGGTCGGGCTGCTGGCCGACCCCCAGCAGGCGCTGGATCTGCTGGCTGCCGCGGATGTCGCGGACCCCGACCGGGAGGTCGACCCCGCCGCCGACGAGACGGTGTGCGTGGCCGAGGAGGCCACCTACGCGTCCGCGGACCCGTTCCGCCGCCCCACCACCCACCCGCGAAACGGCCAGACAGGCCGGACAGGCGGGTCGGGTGAGGTGCGGCTGGTGCTGCACCTCACCGACCGCGACCTCCTCACCGACCCGCACGGCGTCGACCCCCGCGGCGTCGCGCGCAGCGACGAGCTCGGCCCGATGCTGCTGGGACGGCTCCAGGCGTGGCTGCTCACCGCAGGCAAGGTGGTCATCCAGCCCGTCATCGACGCAGAGCAGATGCCTGCGGTCGACGCGCACGACCCGCCCGCCCGGATGGCCGCGGCGGTCCGGCTGCGCGACGGCACGTGCGTGTTCCCCGGCTGCACCCGCCCCTCCGAACGGGCCGACCTCGACCACATCACCGAGTACGTCCCCATCGACGACGGCGGACCGCCCGGCCAGACCCACCCGAACAACCTCGCGCCCTTGTGCCGGCGACACCACCGGGCCAAGACCTTCGGCGCCTTCACCTACCACCGACGACCCGACGGCGCCTACGAATGGACCCTCCCCACAGGCAGGCGGATCACCACCGACCCACCACGCCCACGACCCAGACCAGAACCGGGGTACAGACCCTGACCGCCCCGATGAGCCCGACCACCTCAGGTGATCGGGCCACCGGCACGCCGCGACCTCACCCCCGCCGGAGGATGTCGCGCAGCACCTGGGGGTAGTTGGTGATGATGCCGTCGACGTCCCACCTGATCGCCCGGCGCATGTCCTGGCCGGCGTTGACGGTCCACACGTGCGCCTCCATGCCCTGGGCGTGGATCCGGTCGACGGTGGCCTCGTCGATTGCGCCGAGCGCCGGGTTCACCTGCTCCGCCCACGTCGCGGCGTCGGCGACGGCGGCCTCCGTCGGCCGGCTGCCGAACAGCAGCCCGACGGTGACGTCGGGAGCGAGGTCCTTGTAGGCCCGCAGCCACGGGTGGTTGAAGGACTGCACGACCACCCGGTCGCGCTGCAGCGCGCGGTTGAACGCGGGGAGCGACCGCAGCTCCTTGTCGAGGTCGATCTCGATGCCGGGGTAGAGCTCGGGCGCCTTGGGCTCGAGCAGCATGCCCGCCCGGTCCCCGACCGCACCGACCCACTCGGCGAGCGTGGGCACCCGCTCCCCCGCGAACTCCGGGGCGAACCACGAGCCGGCGTCCAGCTGCTTGATCTCGGCGAGCGTGAAGTCGCGGACGTTCCACGGGGCGCGGTCCGGGAAGACCTGCTCGACGTCGGTCGTCCGGGCGAGGGTGACGTCGTGCATGATCACCAGCTCGCCGTCGAGGGTGCGCTGGATGTCGTTCTCGACGACGTCGGACTTCTGCGCGAGGGCGAGCCGTACCGCGGCGATCGTGTTCTCCGGGGCCGCGCCCGAGGAACCCCGGTGGGCGGTCACGTCGATCGCGGGCGCCGGGGCGGCCGAGGCGCCGGGCGCGGAGAGGGTGCCCACTGATCCGAGCAGGGCGAGGGCGAGGGCTGGTGCTGCGAGGAGTCGCGTCGTACGGCGCATCTGGTGTTCTCCCGAGGAGTGACGGGCCCCGCCTGGTCGGGGGGCGCTCCCGCCCACCGTGCGCGGCCGATGCCAACGCGCGGTGACGGGAGGCCCAACCGACAGTGTCGGACGGATGCCCGCTCAGGACAGGTCGACCACCACGACGGTGTGGTTGTCCGGCTCGCCGGCCGCGACGACGGCCGCGGCCACGGCGTCGGCGACGTCCTGGGGCCCGTCGTCCGTGAGGAGCAGCCGGGCGAGGTCGTCGACGTGGGCGTGCACGCCGTCGGTGGTGAGCACCAGCCGGTCTCCGGGTCGCAGGTCGACGGTGACGTCGTCGGCCACGGTCCCCGGCGTCAGGGCACGGTTGAGCAGGCTGCGGTGCTCGTGCGACCGGGCCTCGTCGGCGCTCAGCTGGCCCGCCTCGATCAGCGCCGCGACCACCGTGTGGTCGTGGGTGAGCTGCCGCAGCCCGCCGTCGCGCACCAGCCACACCCGCCCGTCGCCGAGGTGCGTGATGCGCGCGGTGTCGCCGTCGAGGACGACCGCGGTGAGGGTGGTGCCGGAGGACGGCGCGTCGGGCAGGCCGGCCGTGATGTCGGCGGCGACGTCCCCGACGGCGCCCTCGAGCCCACCTGTCCCGAACGCCGCCAGCGCCCGGGCGGCGAGGTCGTCGCGGTCGCCGTACCCGTCGGCGACGGCCACCAGCTCGGGCGTCGCGACGTACGCGTCCTGCTGCCGGTCGCGGCGCCCCTGGCGGTGGCTGGAGCCGAACGTCGCATGGAGGGTGTGGGTGGATGTGGTCATGGCGGGTGCCTCGTTCCTCAGGTGGTGGACGAGGGTGGTGACGATGTCGCGGCGGGTCGCGGTGTCGGCCTCGACCTGGACCCAGTACGCCGAGACGGCCTGCGCCGCCTCCGTCCGGGAGCCGTCCAGCACCTGCTCGATCCGGGCCAGCGGCATGCCCACCAGCCGGAGCGTCGCCACCAGGCGGGCACGCTCGAGCTGTGCGGGGGCGTACCGGCGGTAGCCCGAGTGCTCGTCGACCTCCATCGGGCGCAGCAGTCCGAGCTCGTCGTAGAGCCGCAACGCCTTCGGCGTCAGGCCCGCTGCCCGGGCGAAGTCGCCGATCGTCATCAGGTCACGGGTGCTGGTCATCGTCGCCATCCTCTCCGGTGGCTCTCACCGGTCCGACGACCGTGGGCCCTCCCGTGGGGACAAGGTCAAGCCACTCAGCCGACGATCTCCAGCGCCCGCAGCGCGACCGCCACGTCGAGGCGCAGGTGCGGGTCGGACGCGACCGGACCGAGGATCCTCTGGAGCTTGCCGACGCGGTAGCGCATCGTGTTGTAGTGGAAGAACTGGGCGCGTGCCGCCTCGGCCACGTTGAAGTTGGTGTCGAGCAGCACCTGGAGCGTCTCGCGCAGGTCGGCCGCCTCGGGCGTCCGCTCGGCGAGCGGGCCGAGCACGTCCGCGGCGAACGCGGTCAGCTCGGCGCCGTCGGGCACGAGGGCGAGCAGCCGGTGCAGGCCGAGCTGGTCGAAGCGGGTCACCGAGCCGCCGCCGTGGACCCGCCGTCCGATCTCGACGGCCCGCTGGGCCTGGCGGAACGCCTCGGGGAGGTCGCCGAGTCCGTGGGACACGCGGCTCACGCCGGCCGAGAACGCGATCCGCCCGCCGCCGCGGTCGCCCCGCACCGCCGCGATGATCCGGTCGACCGCGACGTGGGCGTCGGCAGCACCGGCCTCCGGGTCGACGGGGACGAGCGTGACCACCTCGCGGCTGAACGCCACCGAGGCGATGCTCGGGTCCACCGTCGCCGAGACCTGCCGCCACGCGTTGGCGAAGCGGTCCTGCCAGGCGCGCCTGTCCTCCGGGTCGGGACCGAGGGCGGCCATCGCGTCCGGGTCGAGCACCGCGACCACCACCATCACCGGCCGGTCGAGGTGCCAGCCGAAGGCCTGCGCGTGCTCGGCGACGTACTCCTCCTCGCCCGCGCGGCCGAGGAAGACGTCGCGGAGGAAGTCGCCGCGGTACTTGTTCTCCACGGCGGTGATCGCCTCGACGCGCGTGACGAGCAGCGCCGCGACGATGGCCGCGCGCTCCAGCGCGTGCACGTCGGAGGAGTGGATCTTCCCGTCCGGGCGCAGCGCCACGAGCCGCGCCAGGTCGACGCCCGCGGCCACCACCCGGCGTACGAGCGCCTCGCCCTCACCGACCGCGGTGCCGTCGGCGTCGATCCGCTCGACGCGCACCCTGCCGCTCGGGTCGAGGAGGTCGGCCGCGGCCAGCGACTCACGCTGGGCCTCGTCGAGGTGGGCCGCGCGCTCGCGCCCGTCGGTCGAGGTGAAGACCACGCCGCAGCCCATCGCCGCACCCACCGCCTCCGCGATCGCCGCCAGGTCCCCGCCCTCGAGGACGATGTGCGTCAGCGCGGTGTGCAGCGCGTCGGCCCGCTCGAGCGCGGCGACCGCCTCGGGGTCGCTTATCAAGTCTTGGCGCACATCAACCCCTTGCTCCGACAAGTTCTCACATTCGCGAGTCTCCCATGGCCCGCTAGCGTCTGGGGAGTGATGTCCGGACCACTTCCCGTTGCGGCACCACAGCGAGTCCGCGAGCGGCTCCTCGCCGCCGCCGACGGCGCCCGGCCGGTCCTCCACGCGAGCAGCACCGCGATCTACGTCGACCTCGACGGCTGGTGCCTCGGGATCGTCTCGGCCGGAGCCACCCTGGTGCCGTGCGCGCTCTGGTCGAGGCTGCCCGACCTCACGCAGGTCGCAGGCCGCCACCCGCGCGTCGAGGTGCGCGACGGCACCTTCGTCGTCGGTGGCCACGAGACGCGCATCGGACGGCTCGTGGATGTCACCGCCCCCGCGCCGCGTCCCGGCGGCCGGTCGCTCACACCGCACCCGGTGACCTCCGGGCTCGACCTGCCCGCGGACGGGCGCCTGACCACGACCCACCTCGACGGCCTGCTCGGCCGCGGCCCCGGCCTGACCCCGCTCGGCGACGACGTGCTGGCGGGCTGGCTCGCCACCCGCGCCGCCGCCGGCCGACCGGACCCCGTGCTGGTCCCGGCCGTACGTCGCCGGCTGGGCGTCACGACCCTGCTGTCCGCGACCCTGCTGGACTGCGCCCTGCGCGGCGAGGTGCTGCCCCAGCTCGCGGACTGGCTCGCCGGCCCCACGACGGCGACCACCGACGCGCTCGTGGCCGTCGGCGCCACCTCGGGAGCCGGCCTGCTCACCGGCGCGCAGCTCGCGCTGGCCTCGCTGACCGACCAGGACAACCCCCACGACCACTCCACCGACCGCCCCGGGAGGGCAGCATGAAGGACCACGTCGAGCTCCGCAGCGGCGCGTACGCCGACTCGGTGACCCTGCTCCAGGTGAGCCGGGCCGTCCAGGCCACGCCCGGCGTCGTCGCCGCGCAGGTCGCGATGGCCACCGGGCTCAACCTCGAGGTGCTCGAGTCGATGGGCTTCGACGTGCCCGCCTCCTCCCCCAACGACATGGTGGTGGCGCTGCGCCTCGACGACGACGCCGACGTCGCGCAGGCGCTGCAGGCCGTCGACGCCGCGCTCGCCCCCACGCGGCCGTCGGCCGGCGACACCACCGAGGCCCCGCCCCGGACCACCGGGAGCGCACTGCGGCGCACGGGCCCCGGCGCCCTCGCACTCGTGTCGGTGCCGGGAGTCAGCGCGACCGTCGAGGCGATGGACGCGCTCGAGTCCGGCCACGACGTCATGGTCTTCAGCGACAACGTGCCGCTCGCCGAGGAGGTGGCTCTCAAGACGTACGCCGCCTCGCGCGGTGCGCTGGTGATGGGCCCCGACTGCGGGACCGCGGTCATCGACGGCGTCGGCCTGGGCTTCGCGAACACCGTGCGTCCCGGCCGGATCGGCATCGTCGCCGCCTCCGGGACCGGGTGCCAGCAGCTGCTCGCGCTGCTCCACCACGCGGGCGAGGAGCTGGCCGCGCAGGGCACCGACGGGATCGGCGTACGCCACGCGCTCGGCGTCGGGGGCCGCGACCTGTCCGCGGCGGTCGGGGGCCTCGCGACCCGAGAGGCACTGCGCCGCCTCGACGCCGACCCGGAGGTGGACCTCGTCGTGGTCGTCTCCAAGCCTCCCGCCCCCGAGGTCGCCGAGGCCCTCGCGCGCGAGACCGACGCCCTCGGGACGCCGGTCGAGCTCGGCCTGCTCGGCCGCGGCCAGCGCGACCTCACCGCCGTCGCGGAGGCCGTGCTCGCGCGGCTCGGCCACGACGCACCCACCTGGCCGGTGCACGGGGCCGACGACGCGGCTGCTGCCACCGGACCGCTGCTGCGCGGCCTCTTCGTCGGCGGGACGCTCTGCGACGAGTCGATGCTGCTCGCGACCGAGGCGCTCGGCCCGGTCCGCAGCAACATCCCGCTCTCCGACGACCTCGCCCTCGACCCCGGGGAGCTGCTCGCCGACACCCACACGTTCGTCGACTTCGGCGACGACGCCCTCACCCAGGGCCGTGCCCACCCGATGATCGACCCGACGCTTCGCAACGAGCAGATCGCCCGCGCCGCCGCCGACCCCTCGACCGGGGTGATCCTCCTCGACCTCGTGCTCGGCCACGGCGCCGAGCCCGACCCGGCCTCCCTCCTGGCCCCGGCCATCGAGGCGGCACGCGCGGACCGGCCGATCCCGGTCGTCGTCAGCCTCGTCGGCACCGACCTCGACCCGCAGGGCCTCGCCGCGCAGCGCGACGCCCTCGTCGCCGCGGGCGCCGAGGTCCACCTCTCCAACGCGGGCGCCACGCGCCGCGCCCTCGACCTGCTGAACCGATCCGCTGGGAGCACCCGATGAGCCAGACCACCGCCCCCACCGTCGTCACCTGCGGCGCCGACATGTTCGCCGACGCCGTGGCCGGCCAGGCCGTCGACGTCGAGCGCGTCGACTGGCGCCCTCCGATGCCGGGCACCGAGGCCGACCTCGCCGCCGTCGCCACCGACGCGCGCCGCGTCGAGGCCAACCGCACGGCCGTCGAGGCGATGCTCGGCGTCACCGCCCACCTCGTCGACGTCGCCCCCGCGAGCGAGGTCCTCGGCCTCGAGAAGGGCCAGTTCCTCCACGCCGGTCCGCCGATCGAGTGGGAGCGGGCCTCCGGTCCCCTGCGCGGCGCCCTGATGGGCGGCGCCGCCCTGGAGGGCCTCGTCGACGACCCCGAGGACGCGGTCGCGCTCTTCGAGTCCGGCAGCACCGTCAGCCTCGAGCCGTGCCACCACCGCAGCGCCGTCGGCCCGATGGCGGGCGTGGTCACGCCGTCGATGTGGATGTGGGTCCTGGAGGACCGCGCGACCGGCCGCCGGACGTACTGCTCCCTCAACGAGGGCCTCGGCAAGGTGCTGCGCTACGGCGCCTACAACGACGAGGTGCTGACCCGGCTGCGCTGGATGGGCGACGTGCTCGGCCCGCTCCTGCAGGCGGCCGTACGCGGCACCTCCGAGGCCACCGACGTCACCGGCATCCTCACCCAGATGCTCCAGATGGGCGACGAGGCGCACAACCGCAACCGTGCCGGCACGCTGATGCTGCTGCGCGACCTCTCCCCCGCGATGGTCACCTCTGCCGAGGACGGCGGCTTCGCCGCCAAGGACGTCGCCGACGTGCTGCGCTTCGTCGGCGGCAACGACCACTTCTTCCTCAACCTCGCGATGCCCGCCTGCAAGCTCGCCCTCGACGCGGGACGCGACGTGCCCGGCTCGACGATGGTCGTGGCGATGGCGCGCAACGGCACCGACTTCGGCATCCAGGTCTCCGGCACGGGCGACGAGTGGTTCACCGGCCCGGCGCAGGTCGCCGAGGGCCTCTTCCTCGGCGACTTCGGCGCCGACGACGCCAACCCCGACATCGGCGACTCCGCGATCACCGAGACGGCCGGCATCGGCGGGTTCGCGATGGCGACGGCGCCGGCGATCGTCCGTCTCGTCGGCGGCTCGGTGCCCGACGCGCTCGCCACCACGCGCCGCATGCACGAGATCACCCTCGCGGAGAACCCGCGCTGGTCGGTGCCCGTGCTGGAGTTCCAGGGCACGCCCACGGGCATCGACGTGTCCAAGGTGTGCCGTACGGGGATCCTGCCGCAGATCAACACCGGCATGGCCGGCGCGGTCGCCGGCGTGGGCCAGGTCGGAGCCGGCCTGGTGACCCCGCCCGCGGAGATCTTCCCGAAGGCGCTGGCCGCGCTCGCGGCACGGGTCCCGCGCTGAGCGGTGCCCCGACGCCCGTCGTGTGAGGAACTGCTGCCCCGTGCCCGGGCGGGGTCAGGTCGTGGAGGCGGCGCGCTCGTTGTAGGTGCCGGCCTGCTCCTGGCCGGTCAGGCCGGCGATCGCCGTCATGATCCGGTCGGTGAGGTCGCGGCGGGCGCGGCCGGTGGGGACACCGTCGTACTCGCCGGCGACCGTGATCGGCTCGCCGAAGCGCACCGTCACGTCGACCCCCCGCAGCCGGGGCCGGTTCGAGCCGACGGGCTGGATGTCCTCGGTGCCCTGCAGCCCCACCGGCAGGACCGGGCAGCCGGCGGTCAGCGCGAGGTGCGCGACGCCGGTGCGGCCACGGTAGAGCCGGCCGTCGCGCGAGCGGGTGCCCTCGGGATAGATGCCGAACGCCTCCCCGCGCCGCAGCACCTCCAGCGCCGTGTCGAGGCTCGCGATCGCGGCCTTCGTGTCGTCGCGGTCGACGGGGAGCATGCCGAGCCCCTCGAACCACGCCCGCTGCGCAGCCCCCTTCACGCCCGTGCCGGTGAAGTAGTCGGACTTGGCGAGGAACACGACCTTGCGGGGCACGACGACGGGGATGACCACGCTGTCGAAGAACGACAGGTGGTTGCTCGCCACGATGACCGGGCCGGTCGTCGGCACGTGGTGGAGGCCCTCGACCGTCGGGCGCCACACAGCACGGACGAGCGGAGGGATGACGCCGTGCGCGACCGTGTAGAGCATGGGCGTCATTGTGCCCCGAGGCGCGGCGCCGAGAACGCGCGTGTCAGATCCACGGACCCGTTGGGTCGCAGCGGCGTGCCCTCCTCCAGGTAGGCCTGCCGCGCCTCCTCGTCGTGCGAGGGCGGCAGCGAGCCGTCCGCGCGGACCACCCGCCACCACGGCACGGCGGCGCCGTGGGTGGCCATCACGTTGCCGACCAGGCGCGGCCCGCCGCGGCCGAGCCGCTCGCCGACCACGTCGGCGATGGCACCGTACGTCGTCACCCGGCCCCGCGGGACCGACTCGGCACACCGCAGCACCAGCTCGGCGTACAGCTCGCGCTCCTCCTCGGTGGTCACCGTGCCTCCGACCGGGTCAGCCGCGCGGTCACCAGCAGGAGCGCGGACAGCAGGGCACCGGCGGCGAGCCAGGTCCCCGGCGGGGCCCACGCAGGGTCGAGGCCGCGCAGCGCCAGCCACGTGACGGGCACGGGCACGAGCGCCAGCAGTCCGCGCACGAGCCACAGGCGGGCCAGGCGGCGGTCGACGGCGAGCGTCGCGGGCCCGTACGCCGCGAGGACCGCGGCAAGGTGGGCCGCGAGGAGCAGCACCGCCACGACGGGCACCCGCCAGTCCAGCACGTCGTGGGAGGCCCACCACCCGCCGACGAGCACGAGCGGCACGACACCGACCGCGTGGTCGGGCGTACGCGCCCACACGGCCGCGCTCACCGGCACGCCGAGGAGCACGAACCAGTGCGGCACCTCCGGCAGCGCGAGCGCCAGCGCGAGGCACGGCAGTGCGAGGACCAGCGCCCGCAGGGCCAGGGCAGAGGGGGCGGCACCGGACGCAAGGGGGCGCATCAGGCACGCACCTTGGGCACCTGGGCGCGACGCGCGAGCAGGTGGAGCACCGTGTCGAGCGTGCCGGGACCGCGCCACGGCACCACCGGGGTGCCGAGACCGGCCAGCCGCCGGAGGCGGTCGTCGCGCTCGATGCGCTGCATCCGCGCGGCCAGGGAGGGCAGCGCGAGGCGGTCGGTCCCCGCGGACATCGCCTCGCCGAGGGTGTCGACCACGATCACCGAGGCGCCGCTGCGCTGGAGGCTCGCGGTGGCGGTGACCAGTGGGGTGAAGAGCATCGGGGACAGGACGTGGACGACGCTGCCGGCACCCGCCCCGAGGTCGAGCCGCTCGGGCGGCACGCTGCGGGCCTCGGTGCGCACGCGCGCGAGCGTGCCGTGCAGGCGGTGCAGGTGGCGCGGTCCAGCGCCCAGCGGGACGCGCGTGCCGTCGGCGGCGACGACGAGCAGGCCGACCCGGTCGCCCGTGCGGACGTGGTGCTCGGCCAACGCGGCGGCGGCGCGCACAGTGAGGTCGAGGGTGCTGGCGGCGCCGTCCACCCCGCCCGAGACCCCGATGTCGCGCAGCCCGTCGACCACGAGCCACACCCCGGCGTCCTGCTCGGCGCGGGTGGTGATGACGTGCAGCTCGCCGGTGCGCAGCGACACCGGCCAGGTGATCCGCTTGAGCCGGTCGCCGGTGGCGAAGGGCCGGATGCCCTCGAACTCGGTGCCGCCGCCCAGCCGGCGCGAGCGGTGCCGGCCGACCAGCCCGTCGGGTTGCGGCACCTCGGCGCGGCTGTCGTACGGCGCCGTCTGCGGCAGCACGCTGAGGCCGTGCCGGGGCAGGTCGAGCGGTCCCCAGCGCCATCCTGCCCACGCGCTCGTCAGCCCCACGCGCTCGGAGCCGAGGTCGCGGCGGCCCCACCGTCGTGGGCTGAAGCGGAGCGTCGGCAGCCCGTCGTCGACGAGTGCGCCCACGGCACCGTACGGCGGCGAGGTGGCGACGTGGGGGGCGACGCCGGCGACCCGGGTGACGTGCTCGACGCCGGCGAGGTCGTCGACGTCGAGCCGGGAGGTCGACCCCTGGCCCTCGTGCAGCCGGTGGTGGTCGAGGCGCGCCGTCACCCGGGGCGCGGTGCGCGGTCGGGCGGCCAGGCCCATCGCGGCCACGACGACGAACGGGGCGGCGAGCACCACCATCACCTCCTGGCCGAGCACGACCCCCGCCGTGACACCTCCGAGCGCGAGCAGGCACGCCCGCACGAGCGCGGGTGTCGGCTGCCAGGAGGTCACCGCGTCTCCAGGGTCCGCGGGGTCTCGACCGAGGCCAGCACGGAGTCGACGACCCGCGCGCCCGACGCCTGCGTCATCCAGAGGTCCGGCTTGATCGTGATGCGGTGCGCGAGCACGGCCCGGGCGACGACCTTGACGTCCTCGGGCACCACGAAGTCGCGGCCCCGGATCGCCGCCCAGGCGCGTGCGGTGAGCACGAGCCCGAGGCTGCCGCGCGGCGAGGCGCCGACCAGCACGTCGGAGTGCGCGCGGGTCGCCGCGACCAGCGACACGCAGTAGCGAGCCACCGACTCGTCCACGACGACGCGCTCCACGGCGGCCTGCACCGCAGCGAGCCCGGCGGCGTCGGTGACCTGGACGACGTCGACCTCCTCGCGCTGCCGGTCGAGTCGGCGGCGGAGCACGTCGTACTCCTCCCCCGCGGTCGGGTAGCCGAAGCCGACGCGCATGAGGAAGCGGTCGAGCTGCGCCTCCGGCAACGGGTACGTGCCCTCGTACTCGACGGGGTTGGCGGTGGCCAGGACGTGGAACGGGCTGGGCAGCTGGTGGGTCTGGCCCTCGACGGTGACCTGGCCCTCCTGCATCGCCTCGAGCAGCGCCGCCTGCGTCTTCGGCGGGGTGCGGTTGATCTCGTCGGCGAGCAGGAGCCCGGCGAAGACCGGGCCCGGCCGGAAGTCGAACTCTGCGCGCCGCTGGTCGTAGACGTACGCCCCGGTGAGGTCGGCCGGCAGCAGGTCGGGGGTGAACTGCGCCCGGGCGAACTCCAGGCCGAGCGCCCCGGCGAAGGACCGCGCGGCCAGGGTCTTGCCGAGCCCCGGGAAGTCCTCGAGGAGCACGTGCCCCTTGGCGAGGATGCCCGCCAGCACCAGCGCCAGCACCTCACGCTTGCCGACGACGGCACGGCCCACCTCGTCCAGCACGCGCTCGGCGAAGTCGGCCACCGCGACGGGGTGGGACGGGGCGCCGGAGGGGCGGGGGTCAGCGTCGGTCACGGGCTTCCTCGATTCGGGTCAGGATGCGGTCGATGTCGGCAGGGGTGAGGCGGTGCACGCCGGAGACCTCGTGCTGGACCTGCGCAGCGAGGTCCGGGTCGCGGCCGCGGGCGAGCTCGACGAGCCGGTGTCCCAGCGCGTCGGACGGGTGGTCGGCCTGCTGGTGGCTGGACAGCACGCGGAGGTCGGAGGTGGCCTCGTCGACGCGGTCCGACCTCGGCGGCATGCCCTGCTGCCAGTGCGCGACGGGGACGTCGACGATGTCCACGACGAGGTAGGTCATCGCGAGCACGACGACCGCCCAGACGGCGTACGGCAGGGGCTGGGGGTCGAAGTCGAGCCACACGGCCATCGCGTAGCCGATGCCGGCCAGGACGACTCCGCCCCCGACCCGGCCGCGCCAGCGCGCGAGGACGTCCCTCACGACCGCACCCCGAGGCTGCGCCGGACGGCGGCCAGTGCGCTGAACGCCTCCGACCGGTGCTGCTCGGTGATCTCGTGGTGGGAGAAGCGGGCCTCGCGGTAGAGCTCGGCGAGCCGGCTCACCGGGACGTCGTCGGCGTCCGCGAGGTCGAGGATGCGCAGGGCGTACTCGGACGACGTCTCCGCACCGCGCCGCGGCACGCCTGCCCGCTCGCCCTGGACCTCGAAGCGGTGCCAGGCCTCGACGATCGCGTTGCGGGGGTCGCCCTCACGGAGCAGCGCGTCCTGCTCGACGGCGTCCCGGGCGACCTGCTCGGCGACCCGGCCAGGCTCGTCGAGGACGGCGAACTCCACGTCCGGGCGCTCCTCGCGCCTGCCCCGGCGTGCCCTGAAGTGGCGCGCGACCTCGATCAGCAGCCACAGCACCAGCGCCGCGCCAGCGGCGAGCAGCAGCCCGAGGAACGTCCACACGAGCAGCTTGAGCCAGAACGGGGGCGGGTTATCCCGGACGATGTCCTCGGCCTCGTCGCGGACGTCGGCCGCGGGCGGGTCGCAGTAGCCGCTGTCCAGCGCGTAGTCGTCGGGGTACACCACCTCGGTGGTGCCGTCGGGGTTCGTCCGCACCGGCAGCGGCGTGCAGGACTCCGTCGCGCTGATCGTGGCCGGCCGCGGCCCGGGGCCGGTGAAGACCTGGTCGGGGCCGAGCAGCGTGGCCCACGCGACCAGCACCATGAACAGGCAGGTGGCGGCCACGGCGGTGACGGCACGCGCAGCCGGCGGCCAGTCCCCCAGAGCACGCATGGCGCGACCCTAGGTGAACGGGTCGCGCCATGCGAGGGGGGCGCGCCTGGTGGGGACAGGCGCCTGTGGGGGTCAGGTGGGAGTCACGACCTCAGAGGAGCGGGCTGAACGGCTCCGTGCCGGGCACCAGTCGCAGGCCGGCGATGCCGCTGGTGGACTGGGCGTAGGCGAGCTCGTGGGCCAGGTCGCCGACGCCGTTGGACCCGGCGAGCGGGGCGAGGGCGAGCGTGGACAGGGTGCCGAGCGCGTTGCCCTCGGCGTCGAGGAAGGCCGAGCCGGAGTCACCCGGGACGCCGGGCGTCACCGTGTAGACCGGGTGCGACCACCCGTCGCCCTCGGTGCCGAGGCTGGTGCCCTGCTTGGGCGACAGCGTCTCGATGCCGCCGCGGAGGCTGGAGTTGCCGTAGGAGTAGACCGTGTCACCGGCCGCGGTGCCGGTCGTGTTGAGGGCGACCGGTCCGCCCCAGAACGGGACCGACGGGTTGACCTCGGCGGCGTCGGCGGCGTCGACCTTCACCAGGGCGAAGTCGTTGTAGGCGCAGGCGTTCTCGTCGGTCTCGCCGCGCTGCTGCATCGCCAGCCAGGAGGAGTAGACGAGCGTGCCGCCGCCGACGCGGGTGCCCTCGGCGAGGAGCGAGCCGCCCTCGACGAAGTCGACCCTGGTCCCGAGCGGGAGCGAGCCGGCGTCGCAGCCGTTGGTGTCGGTGGCCTCACCGGTGCCGGCGCAGTGGGCGGCATAGCCGACGTACGTCGTGCCGGCGGTGTCGGTGAAGACGAAGTTGGCGGTGCACTGGGCACCGTCGGTGTACATCTGCACCCCGGGGTGGATCGTGGCCGTGTCGGCGGGAGCCCAGGCGGTCCGCACCTGCTTCTTCGGTGCGGCGGTCGCGGGGGCGCTGGTGGCGGCCGCGGCCACGAGGCCCGCGGCGGCGAGGGTCAGGAGCTTCGTGGGAGTACGCATGCCACCCTCAACGAGGCATGGCTCACACGGGTTACGCGCGGGTAGTCACTCCTGACCACCCGCGCGTCCCGCTGCGTGCAGGGTGCGTACGGGAGGGGCGTACGGGGATCAGTACGCCGGCTGGCTCGGGTCGATCTGGCTGACCCAGGCCACCACGCCGCCGCCGACGTGGACGGCGTCGGAGTAGCCGGCGCCCTTGACGATCGCGAGCACCTCGGCCGAGCGGACGCCCGACTTGCAGTGGAGCACGATCGGCTTGTCGCTGGGCAGGTCGCCGAGCGCGTTGCCGTTGAGGAACTCGCCCTTGGGGACGAGGCGGGCGCCCGGGATCTGGTTGATCTCGAACTCGTTGGGCTCGCGCACGTCGATGAGCTCGAAGTCGCGGGTCCCCTCCTCGCGCTCCTTGAGCATCGCCTCGAGCTGGGTGACCGAGATGGTGGAGCCGGCCGCCGCCTCGGCGGCCTCGTCGGACACGGCGCCGCAGAAGGCGTCGTAGTCGATGAGGCCGGTGACGGTGGCGTTCTCGCCGCACAGCGCACAGTTCGGGTCCTTGCGGACCTTGAGCTTGCGCCACTCGAGCTCGAGCGCGTCGTAGATGACGAGCTTGCCGATCGCGGGGTCGCCGATGCCGGTCAGCAGCTTGATCGCCTCGTTGACCTGGATCGAGCCGATGCTGGCGCAGAGCACGCCCAGCACGCCGCCCTCGGCGCAGCTGGGCACCATGCCCGGCGGCGGGGGCTCGGGGTAGAGGCAGCGGTAGCACGGCGCGTCGTCGGCCATCGTCGGCGCGAAGACCGAGGCCTGGCCGTCGAAGCGGTAGATCGAGCCCCACACGTAGGGGATGCCCAGGAAGTAGGCCGCGTCGTTGACCATGTAGCGGGTGGCGAAGTTGTCGGTGCCGTCGACGATGAGGTCGTAGCCCTCGAAGACCTGCATCACGTTGTCGTTGTCGAGGCGCTCGTCGTGCACCACGACCTCGACGTAGGGGTTGACCTCGGCGATCGACTCCTTGGCCGACACGGCCTTGGAGCGGCCGATGTCGGACATCCCGTGGATGATCTGGCGCTGGAGGTTGGACTCGTCGACCTCGTCGAACTCCGCGATGCCGATGGTGCCCACGCCGGCGGCGGCGAGGTAGAGCAGGGCGGGCGAGCCCAGTCCGCCGGCACCGATGACCAGCACCTTGGCGTTCTTCAGCCGCTTCTGCCCGCTCATGCCCACGTCGGGGATGATCAGGTGCCTGCTGTAGCGGCGCACCTCGTCCACGGTGAGCTCCGCAGCGGGCTCGACCAGTGCTTCGAACGACACGTCTTCTCCTTGACTCGGGTGTCGGTGCAACAGCACCGGCGTCCTCCATGTTCCCCGCGGCCTCCGGACACGCGGTGCCGCGTCCCGCGATACGGACGCGGGCTCAGGGCGTACGGGCGGCTAGGCTCGGCCCGACCGACTACTCAGGAGTACGACGTGACCGCAGGCAGCACCGACACCTCGTTCGATGGCGCCCAGCCGCGACCGCGCGGCGGGCGGATGCCGCGCCGCGAGCGCCGCGCGCAGCTGCTCGAGTCGGCCCTTGAGGTCTTCGTCGCCCAGGGGTACCACGCAGCCGCGATGGACGACATCGCCGATCGTGCCGGCGTCTCGAAGCCGGTGCTCTACCAGCACTTCCCCGGCAAGCTCGACCTCTACCTCGCGCTGCTCGACACCTCCTGCGACCTGATCATCGACAACTGCCGCGAGGCGCTCGCCTCGACCACGGACAACAAGGACCGCGTCACGGCGACGATGAAGGTCTTCTACAGCTACGTCGCGTCCGAGGAGGGTGCGTTCCGGCTGGTCTTCGAGTCCGACCTCACCAGCGAGCCCGACGTGCGCGAGCGGGTCGACCGGGTGACGACGGAGTGCGCCTCGATGATCGCCGACGTGATCCGCACCGACACCGGCCTGCCCGACGAGGCCTCGGAGCTCCTGGCCGTCTCGCTCGTGGGAATGGCGCAGGTCTCCGCGAGGTTCTGGCTGGCGGGCGGCGGAGAGATCAAGCAGGACGACGCCGCGGCCCTGATCGCGGGCCTCGCGTGGCGCGGCATCCGGGGCTACCCGATGACCGACGACCACTGACCCGGCATCATTCATCACGACGTACACCCCCTGAGCTGAGGAGCATCCACCGTGGAGGTCAAGATCGGCGTGCAGCACGCCCAGCGCGAGCTCGTGCTCGACACCGACAGCACGCCCGAGGACGTCGAGAAGCTGCTCGGCGAGGCGCTCGCCGACAACGGCGTGCTGCACCTCAAGGACACCAAGGGTCGCGCGGTGGTCGTGCCGGCCTCCAAGATCGCGTACGTCGAGCTGGGCTCCCCGAGCGCCAGCACCGTCGGCTTCCGCTGACCCGCGCGGGAGGACAGCCATGGGTCTGCTCTGGACCATCCTCGTCACCATCGCGGTCGGTCTGGTCATCGGATTCCTCGGCAAGGCGATCGCCCCCGGTGACCGCGACAACATCCCGCTGTGGCTGACCGTCGTGTGCGGCATCGTCGGCGCGTTCGTCGGCAGCTACGTCTACTACGGGCTGTTCGGCGTCGCCGACAACTACCCCAACGGCGACATGTACGACACGAGCCGCGGCCTCGACCTCTGGCGCCACGTCTGGCAGGTCGGCGTCGCCGCGGTGCTGGTCGTGGTCGCGGCGACCTTCACCGGTCGCCACACCCCGAGGGCCTGACGGACCTCAGGCCTCGAGACCGAGCTCGGCCATCCGGGCGGCGTGCAGCTCGGTGAGCCGGGCGAACATCCGCCCGAGCGCCGCCAGGTCGAGCCCGGGACGGTCGACGCCGCCGGCGAGCAGCGCCGTCAGCGAGTCGCGGTCGCCCGCGACCCGCTGGGCCTGCGTGAGGGCCTCCCCCATCAGCCGGCGGCCCCACAGCGCGAGCCGACCGCCGAGCCGGTGGTCCTCGGCGATCCCGGCGCGGACCCGCTCGACGATGAACGCCGTCTGCCCCGTGTCCTCCAGGGAGCTGATGATCACCTCGCGGGTCTCGGGGTCGAGGTAGGCCGCGATCTCGCGGTAGAAGTCCGCGGCGAGGCCGTCGCCGACGTAGGCCTTGATCAGCCCCTCGTAGTAGTCCGAGGGCGCCGTGTGCGCGTGGAAGCTGTCGAAGCTGTGCCGGAAGGCCTGCATCGCCTCGGCGGGGTCGGCGCCGAGCTGCTCGAGCCGCTCGACGAGCTTCTGGAGGTGGCCGAACTCCGCGGTGGCCATCGCACCGATGGCGATCTTGTCGCCGATGCCGGGCGCCATCTTGGCGTCCTCGACGAGACGCTCGAAGGCCGAGAGCTCCCCGTAGGCGATCGCCCCGAGGAGGTCGACGGCGGCTCGGCGGTAGTCCTCATCGGGCGATTCCGTCATGTTCGCAGCGTAGCGATAGCATCATGGTGACCGAGCCGCCGACTCATCCGGTGGCCGCCTGTATGTGCGCGGTCGGCACTTGTCCCCTCTGAGGGCGTGCGAGTGGGCTGACCGCATACGCGTGGGACAACCCGACTCATCAGAGAGCGACACCATTCGTGACCACCTTCCGTGAACTGGGCGTGCTGCCCGAGATCTGCGACGCGCTCGACCGCGCCGGCATCACCACCCCCTTCGCCATCCAGGAGATGACCCTCTCGGTCGCCCTGCTCGGCACCGACCTCATCGGCCAGGCCCGCACGGGCACCGGCAAGACGCTGGCGTTCGGCATCCCCGTGATGCAGCGGTCGATCGCGCCGAGCAACCCGGCGTACGCCGACCTCCCGCAGGGCAAGCCGCAGGCGCTCATCGTCGCCCCGACCCGCGAGCTCGCGCTCCAGGTCTCCAGCGACCTGAGCCTGGCCAGCAAGGACATGGGCCTGCGCGTCCTCACCGTCTACGGCGGCGTCGGCTACGAGCCGCAGCTCGAGGCCCTCGACGCCGGCGTCGACATCGTCGTCGGCACCCCCGGTCGCCTCATCGACCTGGCCAACCGCCGGGCCCTCGACCTCTCGCACGTGCACGCGCTCGTGCTCGACGAGGCCGACGAGATGCTCGACCTGGGCTTCCTGCCCGACGTCATCACCCTGCTGTCGAAGACGCCCGAGACGCGCCAGACGATGCTCTTCTCGGCCACCATGCCGTCCGCGATCGTCGCGCTGGCCCGCACCCACATGCGGCACCCGATGAACATCCGCGCCGAGTCGTCGTACGACACCACGATGGTGCCGGCGACCGCGCAGTTCATCTACCAGGCCCACGACCTCGACAAGCCCGAGATCATCGGCCGCATCCTCCAGGCCGAGGACGCCGACAAGATGATCGTGTTCACCCGCACCAAGCGTCAGGCCCAGCGCATCGCCGAGGACCTGCAGGAGCGCGGCTTCAGGGCCTCGCCGCTGCACGGTGACATGGCCCAGGTCGCGCGCGAGAAGGCGCTGGCCCGCTTCCGCGAGGACAAGATCCAGGTCCTCGTCTGCACCGACGTCGCCGCTCGCGGCATCGACGTGCGCGGCGTCTCCCACGTCATCAACTACACCTGCCCCGAGGACGACAAGACCTACGTCCACCGCATCGGCCGCACCGGCCGCGCGGGGGCCTCCGGCATCGCGATCACCTTCGTCGACTGGGCCGACCTGCACCGCTGGAAGATGATCAACAAGGCGCTCGACCTGCCGTTCGACTCCCCACAGGAGACGTACTCGACCTCCGAGCACCTCTTCCACGACCAGGGCATCCCGGCCGGCACCAAGGGCCGTGTCGTCGACCCCGCCCCGGTCGAGAAGAAGGAGCGCGCGCCGCGCGAGGGCTCGCGCGAGCGTCGCTCCTCCGACCGCTCGGGGTCGGGCCGGTCAGAATCCCGCTCCGACTCTCGCTCCGACTCTCGCTCCGACTCCGCGTCCGCCGAGAAGTCCGGTGACGCGCCGCGTCGCCGCAACCGCAACCGCCGGCGTACGCGCGGCGGTGCGTCGGTCGAGACGCCGAAGGGCTGACCTTCGTCACCTCCGCGCGCGAGCGGGCTTCTTCGCCACCTTCTTCTTGGGGCGGGAGGCCCGCTCGACGAGGTTCTGGGCGACCTCGCGGTAGGCCGTGGCGCCCTTGCTGCTGCGGCTGGTCGCGAGGATCGAGCGTCCGGCGGCCGGGGCCTCGGCGAACTTGATGGTCTTGGGGATCGGGGGCTCGACGACCTCGAGGTCGTAGGTCTCGCTGATCGTCTCCAGCACCGTGCGGGCGTGGTTGGTGCGGCCGTCGTAGAGCGTCGGCAGCACGCCCCACACCTCGAGGCCGCGGTTGGTGAAGCGGCGTACGTCGTGGACGGTGTCGAGCAGCTGGCCGACGCCGCGGTGCGACAGCGTCTCGCACTGCAGGGGAACCAGCACGCCGTCCGCGGCGGTCAGCGCGGCGACCGTCAGCACGCCCAACGACGGCGGGCAGTCGAGGAGCACCCAGTCGTACGGCCCCTCCTCGGTGTCACCGAGGTCCTCGGCGAGCTGCTCGAGCGCGCCCTTGATGACGTGCTCGCGGCCGGTGCGGGTCAGCAGGTCGGCCTCGGCGCGGGCCAGCTCGATCGTGGCCGGCAGCACGTCGACGCCGTCCTCGGTCTCGATGATGACCTCCGCTGCGTCGATGCCCTTGGTGAGGACGTGGTGCACGGAGATCTCGAGGTCCTCGGGGTCGATGCCGAGCGAGAACGTCAGGCAGGCCTGGGGGTCGAGGTCGACCAGCAGGACGCGGTGCCCGAGCTCGGCCAGCGCGGCACCGATCGAGGCGACGGACGTGGTCTTGGCGACCCCGCCCTTCTGATTGGCGACGGCCAGCGTGACGGGGGCCGCTCCCCGGCTCTTGGTGCTCATTGGGCCCCATTGTGCAGGACGGGGTCGCAACCACCGCGGGTGTCCTGAAATGCTGGTGACATGAGCACTGCACTGATCACCGGCGCGACCGCCGGCATCGGCCACGAGTACGCCGTCCAGCTCGCCGCCCGCGGCGACGACCTCGTCCTCGTCGCCCGCGACGCCGCCCGCCTCGAGCAGGTCGCCGAGGAGCTGCGGCGCGCCCACCAGGTCGAGGTCGAGGTGCTGGTCGCCGACCTGGCCGACCGCGACCAGCTCGCGACCGTCGAGGCGCGCCTGGCCGACCGGGAGCGGCCGGTGGACCTGCTGGTCAACAACGCCGGCTTCGGGCTCAAGCAGCGCTTCCTCGACAACTCCGCCGATGACGAGACCGCGATGCTCGAGGTCCTGGTCACCGCGGTGCTGCGGCTGAGCCACGCCGCCCTCGGCCCGATGGCCGAGCGCGGTCACGGCGGCATCATCAACGTCTCCAGCGTCGCCGCCTTCCTCCCCCGCGGCACCTACTCCGCCGCCAAGGCGTGGGTCAACAGCTTCAGCGAGTGGGCCCACATGGAGTACAGGTCGCGCGGCGTGCAGGTGATGGCACTCTGCCCGGGCTTCACCAAGACCGAGTTCCACGAGCGGATGCAGGTCAAGCGCGGCGACGGCTTCATGTGGCTCGACGTCGACTTCCTCGTGCGCACGTCCCTCGAGGACTTCGCGAAGGGCCGCGCCTACTCCATCCCCGGCATGCAGTACAAGGCCATCCGCGTGCTGACCACCGCGATCCCCAACCGGGTGCTGCGGCTGACCCAGTCGATGGGTCGCCGCTGAGGATGCGGTCAGTGACGACCGCTCCCCCGCTCCCGGCGTACGACGTCCGCCTCGCGGGCGTGGCCGAGGTGGCAGGCATCTGCGAGGTCTGCAGCGAGGGCTTCGCCGAGTCGTCGCGCGGGCTGCTGCCGCCGGCGACGATCGAGCAGCAGGCGGCGGCTTACTACGCCCCCGACCGTGTGCTCCGGGAGGTCCTGTCGGCCGGCGAGGACCCGCGCTGGCAGGGGTACGTCGTCGCAGTCACTGCTGCGGGCCGGGTCCTCGGCGCAGCGGGCGGAGGCGTCGCCCCGCACGGGCTCGGCCAGGTGTACGTGCTCTACCTCGATCCGGCGCTCCGCGGCCGGGGTGTCGGCACTGCCCTGCTGGACTTCGTCACCGCCCAGCAGCGGTCGGTGGACGCCTCGGAGCAGTGGGTGTCGGTGACAGACGGCAACCGGATGGGCATCCCGTTCTACCTCGCCCGCGGCTTCGTCGTGCGCGACCGGGTGCCGTTCACGACGACCGACGGTCGACCCACCGGCGCGCACTCGCTTCGGATGAGCCGTCCGGTCTGAGGGGCGTGTGTTCCGTGCAGCGGTGCTGGCTGGTCGCCGCCCTGCGGAACAGCTCGACGAGCAGGTTCGCGTACCCCACCGTGTCGTCGATGGCCCGGTGCGTGTGCTCCACGTGGCCGAACCACTGTGCGGGGAGCGTGTCGACGTCGACGGTCCCAGCCGACTCCCCCGTGACCGCCGCGGCATAGCTGCGGATGCACAGGCCCGGACCGATGAACACCCGGTCCTCCTCGTGGTGGCCCTGCCGGATGCCGTACGCCGTGAAGCGGCGAAGGTAGTAGTCGATCCAGATCCCGTCCAGCGCGAGCGGGAAAGCCGCGAACATCCGCGGCGACGGCAGGTCACGCAGCCACGCGACGTACCGCTCCATCACGGCCACCACGGGCTCGGGCGACGTGGTCGCTGCGCGCCACGCCTCCGGGTGGTCCGCGAACCACGCCAGGGTCCTGGCATCCGGTGCCGTGCCGGGCAGCGGTTCAAGCACCGCCTCGAAGCGCCCGTGCTCCGTGCCGTCGGCCGATATCGCCACCGAGGCGAAGGACCGCATCGAGTTGATGCCTGGCCACGGTCCGTCCAGCTCGACGTCCGTCACCACGTAGGTCCACGGGTCAGCGGGCTCGTCCGTCACGCCCGGCAGTATGTCGCGGGCAGCGGAGGCGCGGCCCTCGACCCGCTGTGGCGACGCGCCGCTGGCCCGATCACCGGTGGTGTCGGGCTGGCGGGGCGGTCAGGGTCTGTACCCCGGTTCTGGTCGGGGTCGTGGGCGTGGTGGGTCGGTGGTGATCCGTCGCCCTGAGGGGAGGGTCCACTCGTACGCGCCGTCGGGTCGTCGGTGGTAGGTGAAGGCGCCGAAGGTCTTGGCCCGGTGGTGCCGCCGACACAAGGGCGCGAGGTTGTTCGGGTGGGTCTGGCCGGGTGGCCCGCCCTCGGCGATCGGGACGTACTCGATGATGTGGTCGAGGTCGGCCCGGTCGGAGGGGCGGGTGCAGCCGGGGAACACGCACGTCTCATCCCTCAGCCGGACCGCCGCGGCCATCCGCGCGGGCGGGTCGTGCGCGTCCACCGCAGGCATCCGGTCTGCGTCGAGGACGGGCTGGATGACCACCTTGCCTGCGGTGAGCAGCCACGCCTGGAGCCGGCCCAGCAGCATCGGCCCGAGCTCGTCGCTGCGCGCGACACCGCGCGGATCGATGCCGTGCGAGTCAACCGATTGGTCGTGAGCGATGAGGTCGCGGTCAGTCACGTGCAGGACCAGCCGCACCTCACCCGACCCGCCTGTCCGGCCTGTCTGGCCTGTCTGGCCGTTTCGCGGGTGGGTGGTGGGGCGGCGGAACGGGTCCGCGGCGGCGTAGGTGGCCTCCTCGGCTACGCACACGCTCTCGTCACGGTCGGGGTCGACGTCACGGTCGGGGTCCGCGACATCCGCGGCAGCGAGAAGATCGAGCGCCTGCTGGGGGTCGGCCAGCAGCCCGACCGCATGAGCCCGTCGTACGCCGAGGTCGCCGTGGTGACCCAGCGCCTTCATCGTGGTGGCCATCGTCGACACGGTGTTGTCGAACGCGATCGCATCGGCGGTGTCGAGACTCATGAACACCTCGCTCACCCCGGGCGCACCCTGCTCGTGGTGCACCTCCACCCGGCGGGCGGCGAGGGCCTCGTCGTGGTCGGCGATCGCGCGGTCCGGGTCGGCGTACAACCGGGCCTCGTGGACCAGCACCCCGACGCGGTGCGGGTTGAGCCGACGCGGCTGCCAGGCCAGCAGGCGGTCCGCGTGTCCGGCCGCGACCAGGTCGAGGTCGCGTGACACCCGGGCCGCCTCCCGGGCCAGCCGCACCGGAACGTCGAGCGAGCGGACAAGTGTCCACAGGCGTGGCAGGCGGTGGGCCAGGTCGAGCACGTCACCCAACAAGGCGAGGGTGGCCTCGTGGGACTGCTCGAGCACCGCGGCCAGCTCGATGACCGCGAACTCCGCGACCAACGGGGTCCCGTCCCCGGCGATCGGGAGCGGACGCTCCCCGAACAACGCCGCCGCAGTCCCGGGCGTGTGGATCGTCTCCGAGCGCCACCCCGCCGCGACCTCCTCGTCGGTCACGACGTGCGCGTGCGCCCACGCCAGCGCCGACTCCAGGACCTCGACCTCGACACGACGCTTCGCACGCATCGCCGCCACCGCACGATCCAGCACCACACGGCTCGAGAGCCGGGTGCTGGTCGCGGGTGCCGGAGCGGTGGTGGACATGGGTCCAGTCTCCCAGAGACCACCGACACTCCGACCTGCGAGAACAGGACCGTGGAGGAGCATTTCCGAACAGGTCTACGAGCAGATCCCCGGGCGCCAGGGACGCCTCGGCCAGGGAGAAGCCAGTCCTATCCCCCGAGCGCCGCGATCCACGCCTCCAGCTCCCGCGGCCGCCGGAACAGCAGCACCTCCGGCCCGTCGGGCGATGCGGCCCAGGCGCGCATCCGGGCCCGCTTGCGGGCGAAGGACCGGAAGTGCCAGCGGATGATCGACCGCCTGCTGAGCATCGCCCGCCAGGTCTCGACGTTGCCGTTGCACCGTGGCTCCTTCGTGACCGCCCCCGACACCGTCCGCCGCACCAGCCGGGACAGCGACAGCCAGCGCGGGTAGTCGAGGCCGACGACCAGCTGCGTGCGCGGGAGCACGAAGTCCAGCCAGGCGCCGTACGAGGAGTCGAGCAGCCACCGCTCCCCCGCGACGACCTCGCCGATCAGCTCCCGCTGGACCGCAGGGTCGACGGACACCCAGCCCGGGAGCCACGTGAGCTCGTCGACGAGGGTGACGGGGTGGCCCGTACGGGCGCCGATCGCGAGGGCCGCCGTGCTCTTGCCGCTGCCGGTCACCCCATAGACGAGGACGCGGTCCGGGAGCGGTTTCGAGGCTTGCTGCGCTCGCACCTCAACCACCGACGGACCCCGCTCGCACCTCAACCGTCGAGACGACGTGACGCCAGCGACATCAGGCGCTCGTACTGCTCGGGCTCGGTCGTGTTCACCCCGAGGTCGTGGTCGACCTTGCCGAGGCCGTGGTGGTCGCTGCTGCCGGTGACGACGAGGTCGAGCTCGCGGGCGATCGCGCGCAGCTCGGCGCGGGCGGCGGGCGCGTGGTCCTGGTGGTCCACCTCGATCCCGGCGAGTCCGAGGTCCTTGAGTCCGGCGAGGGCCTCGGCGTCGAGGACCGACCGGCTGCCGCGACCCCACGGATGGGCTACGACGGTGACGCCGCCGGCGGCGGCCACGAGCGGGATCATGTCCTCGAGCGCGGACGCGTAGCGGTTGACGTAGCCCGCCTGCCCCGGGCTCAGCAGGGTCGCGAAGGCCTCCGTCCGGTCGGCGACGACACCGCTGCGCACGAGGGCGTCCGCCACGTGGGGGCGCCCGGCGGCGACCGACCCGCCCGACTCCCGGCGTACGTCCTCCTCGCTGATGTCGATGCCGTGCTCGCGCAGGGCCGCGACGATCGCCGGAGTCCGGGCGGTGCGTCCCTCGAGGATGCGGTCGAGCTCGTCGACCAGCGACGGGTGGGTCGGGTCGGGCAGGTAGCCGAGCAGGTGCACGCCCCGGTGGCGGAACCGCGTGCTGATCTCGAGCCCCGGCACGAGCGTGATCCCGACCTCGTCCGCGGCCTGCTGCGCCTCGGCCCAGCCCGACATCGCGTCGTGGTCGGTCAGCGCCACCACGTCGAGCCCGGCCGCGGCGGCCTCGCGCACCAGGTCGCCGGGAGTGTCGGTGCCGTCGCTGGCCGAGGAGTGGGTGTGGAGGTCGATGCGCACGTCAGCTGTTCCACCGGAGCAGGGCGGGGTGCTCGCGCTCGAAGCCGAGCACCGAGACGGTCGAGGTGTCGAGCCGGAAGAACCGACCCTCGGCGGCGGACTGCTCCAGCCAGCGCGCGGTGAGGACGCGCAGCGAGTGGCCGTGCGCGAAGACCAGGGCACGGCCGTGCTCGCGGGTGCGGGCGACGACGCGGTCGAGACGGGCGGAGACCTCGTCCGCGCTCTCGCCGCCCGGAGTGGGGTGGGTCCACACCGTCCAGCCCGGGACGCTCTCGCGGATCTCGGCGGTCGTCACGCCCTCGTAGTCGCCGTAGGCCCACTCGACGAGGTCCTCGTCGACCTCCGCTTCGGCGAAGCCGGCCAGCTCCGCCGTACGCCGCGCGCGCCGGCGCGGGCTGGTCAGGACCAGGTCGAACTCCACCTCGGCCAAGCGCGGGCCGAGCCCGCGCGCCGCGGCCTCGCCGACGTCGGTGAGGGGCAGGTCGGTGGTCGAGGTGTGCTTGCCGTCGCGACTCCACTCGGTCTCCCCGTGGCGGACGACCCAGAGCTCAGGACCCGAGGTGGAGGACATGCGGGGAGTCTGCCACGTGCCGGCGGACGGGCCGTCCGCCGGCACGTGCGGCTCAGACGCCGCCGCCGCCCGCCTTGCGGCGGTGCATCGGCTTGGCGACGTTCTTGTCGTTGACCTCCGAGCCGTGGGCCTTCTCGCGCGAGTCGGCCCGGTCGTCCGGGTGGTCGTGGCCCTTCTTGCGATCGAGGGCCTCCCGCATCTTCGCCTTGATGTCTGCGTTGGGGTCCTGATCAGCCATGAGGTCCTCCTGGATCGATGACGGTCGGAGGACCACCCTGCCAAACGCAGCAAGCCGGGTCGAGGGGATATCAGGGCCGGCGCAGGACGTCGACGCGGCCGCGCAGGCCACCCGTCATGAGGTGGACCTGCCACCGGCAGTCGCCCAGCATCACGTCGTACGCCGCGTCCCCGAACTCGGCGCGGTAGCGACCCGGCTCGCGCAGCAGCCGCGCCAGGCGGAGCAGCGCGCGACCGCCGGCGCCCTCGTGCTCCTGCGACCACTCGCCCCACTCCGAGGCGAGGTCGAGGGTGTCGACCACCTCGAGCCCGGAGGCGGCGATCGCGTCGTCCAGCACGCGCGCGTCGACCGAGGAGGGCGCCACGCCCATCACGTCGAAGAGGCGGTCCGCGTCCTCGTCGGCGAGCAGGTCGGTCGCCACCGCCTGGTAGGCCACGACGTGGCCGCCGCGGCGCAGCACCCGGGCGAACTCGGCGTACGCGTCGTCGGGGTGGTCGACGTGGACCATCGCCTCGCGGCACCACACCAGGTCGAGCGAGGAGTCGGGCACCGGCAGGCGCGTGGCGGTGCCGCGCTCGAAGGCGAGACGTGCGGCGATGGCCGGGGCGAGGTCGCGCCGCGCCGTCCGGGCCAGGTCGAGGTGGCGCTGGACCGGGTCGATGCCGAGCACCCGGAACCCGAAGTGCGTGGCGAGCCGGGCGGCGTACGCCCCCTCCCCGCACCCGACGTCGACGACCCGGCTGTCGGGGCGCAGGTCCAGCTCGCGCACCACCTGGAGCAGCACCGAGGGATCGCGCGGGGCGAGGCTCTCGTCGAGGCGCGCGGCGAAGGCGGCCTCCATGCGCGGGTAGGTGTCGTAGACGAAGTCGGGGTCCCAGGCCACGGAACGAGTCTGCCGCCACCCAGTAGGGTCACCGGCATGGCTCGCCGCGTGTTCCTCCACGTCGGCACGGCGAAGTCCGGCACCTCCTTCCTCCAGGACCTCTGGTGGCAGCACCGCGACGAGCTGCGCGAACGCGGCCTGCTGCTACCGGGCGGGAGGCGTCGCGACCACTTCGCCGCCGCGGCCGTCGTCAAGGGCATGACCGCCGTCGTCGAGACGCTCCGCGACCGCGAACGCGACGCGTGGCGACGGCTGGTCGAGGAGACCAGCGCGTGGTCCGGGGACGCGCTCGTCACCAACGAGCACTTCTCCGACTCCCCGCCCGACGCCGCGGCCGCTGCGCTGGCCGACCTGGCCGGCGCGGCCGAGGAGGTGCACGTCGTGGTGACCGCCCGCGACCTCGGCCGCGTGCTGCCCTCCGCGTGGCAGCAGCGGGTCAAGATGGGCGCCCGTCAGCCCTACCGCCGCTTCCTCGCCACGGTCCGGCGCGGGGAGGACGACCAGAAGTTCTGGCGCTACCAGGACGTGCCGGCGATCCTGGGCCTGTGGTCCGCCGGGCTCCCCGACGCACGCGTCCACCTCGTCGTCGTACCTCCCGCCGGGGCGCCGCGCGACGAGCTCTGGCTCCGCACCGCCTCGGTGCTCGGGCTCGACGTGACCGGCCTCGACACCGCCGCGCGACGGCCCAACGACTCCCTCGGCCTGGTCGAGGCCGAGCTGCTGCGCCGCATCAACGAGCGGGTGCCCCGTCCCCGGCGTACGCCTGCCCTGACCCGCCACGTGAAGGGGACCTTCGTGCCCGAGGCGCTGGCAGGCTCCGCCGAGCGGGAGTCCTTCGTCCTGCCCGCGCGGCACCACGCCTGGGTCCGCGAGCGCTCCGAGGCGGTCGTCGCCGACCTGCGCGCCCGCGCCTACGACGTGGTGGGCGACCCCGACGAGCTGCTGCCGGCCGACCCCCGCGCGGGGCGTACGCCCGACGACGCCACCGACGACGAGCTGCTCGCGGCGGCGCGGGTGGTGCTGTCGCGGCTGGGGCTCCCGGACGCCCCCACCCTCGACGGGGCGCTCGACGTCGTCGCGGCCGAGCTCCTGACCCACCGCTGACCAGGGCGGGGCTCAGCGCGGGACGAGCGCCCAGTAGTCGAGGTCGAGCAGCACGCCGTCGGCGTACTTCTGGTCCTCGCCGCGCAGCGTCATCGACTCGTCGCGCCCCTTCGTCGCGACCAGCCGGAGGCGCAGCGCGCCGACACCCGGGGCGTCGAGCTCGGTCGTGTCGAGGACCTCGGACCAGGCATGGACGGTGTCGCCGGCGAAGGCCGGGGCGACGTGGGCGCCGGCGTTGATCGCCGCGACGAGCTGGGCGTTGGCGAGGCCGTTGAAGGACAGCGCCCGGGCGAGCGAGATGACGTGCCCGCCGTAGACGAGCCGCCGGCCGTCGGGGCGGGCGTCGGTGTTGAAGTGCACCTTCGCGGTGTTCTGCCACAGGCGCGTGGCCATCATGTGCTCGGCGTCGGTGAGGGTCACGCCGTCGACGTGGTCGATCCGCTCCCCCACCTCGTAGTCGCCCAGCAGGTGCGGCGAGCCCGCCGCCACCACGTCGTAGGCCGAGAAGTCCAGGCCGCCGGGCACGACGAGGTCGGCGGCCTCGACGGCCGGCGCGAGGTCGGGCACCACGGTGTCCGGTGCCGGTGAGTCGGCCGAGCGCTTGTGCACCATCACCCAGCGCGCCCAGTCGATCGCGGTCTCGCCGCGCTGGTTGGTCGCCGTGGAGCGCACCCAGACGACGCCGGTCCGGCCGTTGGAGTTCTCCTTGAGGCCGATGACCTCCGAGCGGGTGCGCAGCGTGTCGCCCGGGACGACCGGCAGGTGGAAGCGGCACTCGGCGTAGCCGAGGTTCGCGACCGCGTTCAACGAGACGTCGGGGACGGTCTTGCCGAAGGCGATGTGGAAGCCGACCAGCTCCTCCACCGGGTGCGGCGCGAGGCCGACCGACGCGGCGAACTCCGCCGAGGACGGCACCGCGAAACGCGTGGGGTAGATCGCACCGTAGAGCGCCCGGTCCCCCTCGGTCACCGTGCGCGGGGTGGCGTGCTCGATGACCTGCCCGAGCGTGAAGTCCTCGAAGAAGTTGCCGGCGTTCGTCTTCATGCCCGACATCGTGCCGCAGCGCGGGCCGCCGGGGCGGCCGCGGTCACGTGGGATGCATCACCCGTCGTGGGGGAAGCTGCGGAGCACCTCGCCGGAGAGCGTGGTCTTGAGGTACCCGCTCTCGTCGAACCTGTTGCCGATGTAGATGTTGACGGTCGGCACCTCGCTCCAGTCGTTGACCAGCACGTGCGTGAGCCGACCACGCTCCACGCGCAGCGTCTTCCTCGCCGTGGCGATGTTGGCGAAGAGCCGACGCAGGTCGAGGGCACCGAGGTCGATCACCTCGCCGGGCCCGCGTACGGCGGCCGCCTCGGTGTCCTGGGTCCACTCGCCATCCCAGGTCCACCGCTCGAAGCGCGGGCGGGATCCGCGTACCGGGACCTGGACGCCGACGCGGGTCGGGTAGAACCCCACGTCGTAGACGTCGAGGGTGCCGAACTCGCGCTCGTACGCCCGGACGAACCGGCGCACCTCGGGGGCCGTCATGGCGAACGACTGCTGCTCCTCGACGACGTCCACCTCTGCCGGCACCGGCACT
This sequence comes from Nocardioides ganghwensis, assembly GCF_014779655.1. Classification (GTDB taxonomy): domain Bacteria; phylum Actinomycetota; class Actinomycetes; order Propionibacteriales; family Nocardioidaceae; genus Nocardioides; species Nocardioides ganghwensis. Next base: position 169,103 of record NZ_JACXYX010000006.1, on the reverse strand, counting down.
GCCTCGCCGGAGATGACGACGGCTGGCGACTCGTCGGACTCGCCGGTGACGGAGAAGAGCGCGAGCCCGACTGCGCCGAAGATCAGCAGCACGGCAACCGTGATCACGGCGAAGGCGCCGCCGACCACGAGCTTCGCGGCTCGCGGTGCGGCCGCGGAGGGAGTGTCGACCCGCGCCGCGACAGGCACGGGACGATCCTGGAGGTCGCGCGTCAACGCGTCGAGCTCGTCGAGCGTCTGCGCGGTCAGCGCCCGTGAGACGCGCAGCTCGCGATCCTGCTCCCCCAGCTGCCCGTCGACGTAGGCCGCCTCGATGATGTCGACGTAGCGCTCACGATCGGCGTCCTTGGCCCGGAATCCCCCCATGCGCGGGAGTCTAGGGCTCGCTCAGCCCTCCGACTGCTTGCTGAAGGCCGCGTCGAACGACTGTGCCGGCGGGTCGAAGTCCAGGGCCCGCAGCCGGGCGAGCGCCTCGGGTGCGCCGCGCAGCCGATCCATCCCGGCGTCCTCCCACTCGACCGAGATCGGGCCGTCGTAGCCGATCGCAGTCAGTGTGCGGAAGCAGTCCTCCCACGGGATGTCCCCGTGGCCGGTGGACACGAAGGTCCAGCCGCGCCGCGGGTCGTCCCAGGGCAGGTGCGAGGAGAGGATGCCGTTGCGGCCCCCGCCCATCCGCATCCGGGTGTCCTTGCAGTCCACGTGGTAGATCCGGTCGGCGAAGTCGGTGATGAACGCGACGGGGTCGATGCCCTGCCACAGCATGTGGCTGGGGTCCCAGTTGATGCCGAAGGCAGGCCGGTTGTCGACGGCGTCGAGGGCACGCCGGGTGGTCCAGTAGTCGTAGGCGATCTCGGAGGGGTGGACCTCGTGGGCGAAGCGCACGCCGCACTCGTCGAAGACGTCGAGGATCGGGTTCCAGCGGTCGGCGAAGTCCTGGTAGCCCGCCTCGATGCGCTCCGCCGGGACCGGCGGGAACATCGCGACGTACTGCCAGATCGAGGACCCGGTGAACCCCACCACGGTCTTCACGCCGAGCTTCTGCGCGAGCCGGGCGGTCAGCTTCATCTCCTCCGCCGCACGCTGGCGCACGCCCTCGGGGTCGCCGTCGCCCCACACGCGCTCGCGCACGATGGCCTGGTGGCGGAAGTCGATCGGGTCGTCGCAGATCGCCTGGCCGGTGAGGTGGTTGGAGATGGCGTGCAGCTGCAGGCCGTGCTCGTCCAGGATCGCGAGGCGCTCGGCGACGTAGTCGTCGTCCTCCCAGCGCCAGGCGTCGAGGTGCTCGCCTGAGACGGCGACCTCGAGGCCGTCGTACCCCCACTCGGCGGCGAGGCGCGCCACCTCGTCGAGCGGCAGGTCGACCCACTGGCCGGTGAAGAGGGTGAAGGGACGACCCATCAGATGTGCTCCGTTCCTGGTCCGAGTCCGGTGTCGACGCGCGCACAGCTCCCACCCTGCGCGGAGCTGGCCTCGATCGCGGCCAGCACCCGCTGCACGGCGAGCCCGTCCTCGAAGGACGGCGTCGGCTCTTCGCCCGCGGCGAGCGCGGTGAGGAAGTCGGCGGCCTGGTTGGTGAACGTGGCGTCCCACCCCAGCACGTGTCCGGGCGGCCACCAGCCGTCGATGTAGGGATCGCCGGGCTCGGTGACGAGCTGGCGGGCGAAGCTGTCGCCGCCGTCGAGGCAGACGTCGAGGTGGTTGAGCGACTCGAGGTCGAAGCGCAGGGCCCCGGCGCTGCCGTAGACCTCGATGCCGAGGGCGTTCTTGCGCGCCGTCGCCATGCGGGTCACCTCGAGGCTGACCACCGCGCCACCGTCCGTACGCAGCGTGCTCCACGCGGCGTCGTCGACTGTCACGTCCTCGGGGCCGGAGGCGCCCGTGCGCTGCGGCACGAAGGTGTGGGTGATCGCGTTGACCTCGGTGACCTCCTGGCCGAGCAGGAAGCGCACCTGGTCCACGGCGTGCGAGCCCAGGTCCCCCAGCGCGCCCGACCCGGCGAGCTCGCGCCGCAGCCGCCAGGTCATCGGCGCGTCCTCGTCGGCGAGCCAGTCCTGGAGGTAGGAGATGCGGACCTGGCGCACCTCGCCGATGCGGCCCTCGGCCACGTGCCGGCGCGCCAGCGCCAGCGCGGGCACGCGCCGGTAGTTGAAGCCGACCATCGAGTGCACGCCGCGCTCGCGGGCGGCTCGGGCGGTGGCGACCATCTTCTCGGCCTCGGCCATGGTGTTGGCGAGGGGCTTCTCGGCGATCACGTGCTTGCCCGCCTCCAGCGCGGCGATCGCGACCTCGGCGTGCAGGTGCCCGGGGACGCAGACGTCGACGATGTCGATGTCGTCGCGCTCGATCACCTCGTGCCAGTCGGTCGCGGTCTCGGCCCAGCCGTACTGCGCGGCCGCGGCACCGACTGCGGCCGCGTCACGGCCGACCAGGACCTGCTGGCGTACGCCGGGTGCGCCGGGGCGGAGCGCGGCGACGTTGCGCCATGCGTGGGAGTGCGCCTTGCCCATGAAGGCGTAGCCGATGACGGCGACTCCCGGGGACCCGGCGGCGCCCGAGGCGCTGGGTGTGCTGGTCACGTGCTTCTCCTGACGTGGTGGCAGTCGCTCAGGCGAGCGACCGGAGGAAGGACAAGCCGTCTCGGGCGAGCTCGTCCTGGGTGGGTGCCAGCGGCCGCCAGATGGAGGCGGCCGTGGCGATGGAGGCGTTGTCGGCGGTGAAGCTCTCGATGACCAGGGGACCGTCGTAGCCGACCTCGTCGAGCGCGCCCACGAAGGCGGGCCAGTCGGTCTGGTCCCCGCCCGGCGCGCCACGGTCGCTGCCGCAGACCTGGACGTGCGCCAGGTGCGGCCCGGCAGCGCGGATCGCGTCGGCGCTGGAGCGCTCCTCGATGTTGAGGTGGTAGCTGTCCAGGGCCAGGCCGAGTCCCTCGCCGAGGAGTGGCTCGAGCGCGGTGAGGGCCTGGTCGACGGTGTTGATGAGGGACGTCTCGTAGCGGTTCAGCGGCTCGACACCCAGGCGTACGCCCTGCGCGAGCGCGTGGTCGACGACCGGCGCGAGGTGGGTGCGGAGGTCGCCGTACGCCGCGTTCCGCTGGTCGGCGTCCATCCGCCACACACGACCGGTGGCGGCGTAGAAGGGTCCGCACACCGAGCGTGCCCCGATGCCGGCGGCGAAGTCGACGCAGGCACGGAGGTAGTCCTGCGTGGCGGCCACGCAGGACGTGTCCACGAGGTCCCGGCCCGGCGCCATCGCCCCGACGACGCAGGGGGTCAGTCCGGTCTCGGCGAGCACCTCGGCCACGACGGCGACGTCGAGGTCACCGGCGTTCTCGAGGGGGAGCTCGACGGCGTCGAAGCCCATGCCCGCGACCCGGCGCAGCAGGTCGGCCACTCCCGCATCGGTGAGCGGGGAGGTCCAGACCCACGTGTTCACGCCGATCTCTCGCATGCCGGTCGGTCCTTCTCGCTAGGGGTCTTCCCACAAGGGTGGCTGAGGGTCGGTGGGCCGGGCGCGGAGCCCGGCCCACCGATGGGTCGATCAGTGCCGGATCAGGGGATCTGGCGCTCCTGCCAGACCTCGGGGTAGCCGGGCAGGTCCTCTCCGCCGAACTTGGCGTAGTGGCCGTCGGGCATGCCGTCGTTGGCCTCGAGGTAGTCACCGCGCTCGTCCTCGGTGATCGGGACCTGCGGCAGGACCCACTCCTTCGGGACCTCCTCGCCGGCCCAGATCTTCTCCAGCGCGAGGAGCGGCGTGCGCCACTGGAAGTTGGAGTAGACGGGCGCGAGGCCGGTCAGGCCGGTCTCCTCCCACTTGCGCAGGAAGCTCATCTCGTCCTCACCGGTCATGACCGGCAGGTCGGCCCCGAAGTCCTCGAAGGCCTCGATGGCCGCGACGGCACCGTCGCCGGCGTCCATCCAGACGCCCTGGACCTCACCCTTGTTGAGCTCGTCGGTGATGAAGGTCTTGATCTCGGTCGGGTCGGCACCGGTGAAGAAGTCCACCGCCTCGATGCCGTTCTCCTCGAAGAGCTTCTCGGCCGCGGCCCAGCGCTGCTCGAGCACGTCGACGCCCGGCAGGATGCGCAGCGCGACGACCTTGTCACCCTCCTCGAGGTTGTCGATGAGGAACTCGGCGGTGTCGATGCCCCACGCGAAGCCACCGATCGGGTGGATGAAGGTGGTGGCGCAGTCGGTCTCCACGCCGCGGTCGAAGACCACGACGGGCTTGCCGGTCTCGCACGCGCGCTCGACCGCGTCGGTCATGGCGGCGGTGGAGTTGGGCGAGATGATGAAGGCGTCGCAGTTGCCCTCGGAGATGAAGTAGTCGATGTCGGCGATCTGGGTGTTGTCGTCGTCGCCGGCGTCACGGGTCTCCATCTCGGAGATGACGCCCTTCTCCTGCAGGGCCTCGAGCTGCTGGTTCATGGTGATCCAGCCGGTCTGGCGCCACGGGTTGGAGATCGAGGCGTTGGCGAAGCACGCCTTGCCCGCCTTGTTGGACTTGTACTCGGCGGTGTCGGTCATCTCACCGTCGATGTACTGCAGCCACGGGGTCGCGGAGTCGCCCTCGAAGGTCGCCGAGCGCTGCTCGTACTGCTCGTCGTAGACGGCCTGGTCGAACCATTCCTGCTCGTCGGCCGGGCTCTCCTCGGAGGCGTCCGGGGACTCCGAGGTCTCCGAGCTCTCGTCGGTCCCCGAGGTGGAGTCCGTCGGGTCCTCGGTGCTGCAGGACGTGGCGAACACCCCGAGCAGCAGGGCCGAGGCCACGGCCATCGGCGCGCGGTGGATCTTTCGGCGCATCAGATTTCTCCTGTTTCAGTGCCCGGGCGGGCAGTGGTGGGTGATGGTGCGGGTGCAGCAGGTGGTGCGGGTGGTGAGGCCCGAGAAGGTCGCCGGCCGAGGGACCAGGCGCGGCCGGCAGCGGCCACGGCGAGGATGATGATCACGCCCTGGACCGTCGGCCTCCAGGTGGATTCGACCTCCTGGAAGTTGAGGAACGAGAAGAGCAGCTCGAGCGCGAAGGCACCGGCCGCGGCGGAGAGGAGCCAGCCGCGTCCGCCGCCGAGGACCACGCCGCCCAGCACGACGGCGGTGATCGCCTGGAACTCGTAGCCGGCCCCGACCGAGGGGTGCACGCCGGCGTAGCCGACCAGCAGGATGCCGGCAACCGTGGCCGAGAGGGACGAGAGCATGAAGGCGCGGGTCTTGACCCACCACACGTGCGCGCCGGCAAGCGCGGCGGCGTCGGGGTTGTCGCCGGTGGCGATGATCGTCCGGCCGAACGGCGAGCGCATCAGCCACACGCCGGCGACCATGATCGCCACGAGGATGATCACGGGGTAGGGCAGCACCTCGACGACCGGCACGTCCTGGATCCCGCCCCGGCCGATCTCGCGGAAGGTGTCGACGGGGTTGCCGGTGGCAGCGCCGCCGGTCAGGAACCGGACGAGCCCGCCGAGCGCCAGCATGGTGCCGAGGGTGACGATGAAGCTCGGCACCCGCAGCAGCGTCGTGCCGAGGCCGTTGACCAGGCCGACCAGGGCGCCGATGACGAGCATCAGCACGATGGCGGGCAGCACGCGTCCCTCGTCGTCGCCGATGTAGTTGCCGGCGATGACCACCTGGGTGGCGATCACCGCACCCATGGAGAGGTCGAACTCGCCGGAGACGATCACGTAGTACTGGCCCATGGCCGCGATCGCGATCGGCGCGGTGCGACCGATGAAGCGGATCAGCTGCGGCGGCTCGCCGAAGGACGGGTTGGCCGAGACGACGGCGACGAAGAGGATCGCGGCGAGGATGAAGACCGCGCCGCCGGGGGTCACTGCAGCGCGCAGCACCCGCTGGACCGTCGAGCCCTCGGTGAGCGGGAGCGTGCGACCCGCACCGCTGGCGGAGCTGCTGGCGGAGCTGCTGACCGGGGTCGTGGCGCTCATGCCCGCTCCCCCTTCGTGGACGGGCCCGCCGAGGACGGGACGGGGAGGACGGGTCTGGAGGCACCGAAGCGCGGTGGGCGGCGTACGACGCTGCGGCGGGCGTAGACGGCGACCGCCAGCACGATCACCAGGCCGCGGACGAAGTCCTTGAGGAACGGGTTGACCTGCATCACGCCCATGACGTTGTCGAGGACCGCGAAGATCGCGACGCCGCCGATGGTGCCGACGACGCTGCCCTTGCCGCCGGCGAGCAGGGTGCCGCCGAGGACGACGGCCGCGATGGAGAGCAGGTCGTAGCGACCCTGCGACCCGATCGTCGGGGAGCCGACACCGGTGCGGGAGAGCAGGAGCAGCGCGGCGAGGCCGGCGAGCACCGAGCAGAGCACGTGGGCGGCGACCACCGGGAGTGCGGTCCGCACGCCGGACATCCGCGCGACGGCCTGGTTGCCGCCGATGGCGTAGACGTGGTGGCCCAGCCGCGTGTAGCGGAGCAGGAGCGTCACCAGGACCGCGCAGACCAGGAGGATGATGAACGCGGTGGGGATCCACCCCGCGATGCCGCTGCGGCCCAGCAGCCTCAGGTCGGGGGCGGCAGCGCCGTGGCTGCCCTGGTAGTTGGTGCCGAGGTAGCCGCTCACGACCAGGCCGATGCCGAGGCTGGCGATGAAGCCGTGCACGTGCAGCAGGCTGACCAGCAGCCCCATCACGAGGCCGATCACCGCGCACAGCGCCAGGGTGTTGACGACCGCCGCTGGGATGTTGCTGTCGAGGCCCTTCATGCCGCCGGCCGCGATCACGGTCGCCAGGCTGACGACGTAGGGCACCGACAGGTCGAGGCTGCCGACCAGGATCACCAGGGTCTGACCGATGGCGATCAGGCCGAGCACGCTCATCGCGGTCAGGACGGCCCACACGTTGCCCTGGCTGAAGAAGTTGCGGCCCTCGACCCCGGTCAGCACGGCCGAGGTGGCGACGACGGCGACCAGCACGAGGTAGATCAGGGCGGTCGAGTCGAGGCGCCGGCGCTCTGCCTTCGGGCGCGCGGCGCGCCGGCGGCGTACGGACTCCTGCGGCTCCGCGGCCGGCTCGGGGGTCCCGGCGGTGGGGTCGGTGGTCGCTCTCGTGCCGTTCATGCCGCTTCCCCTTCCGTGGCGGCTCCGGTCGCCATGGCCAGCACGGCCTCCTCGCTCGATCCCGCCGGCAGCTCGCCGGCGAGGGTGCCGTCACGCATCACGAGGATCCGGTCGGACATGCCGATGACCTCGGGGAGCTCGCTGGAGACCATCAGGACCGCGACTCCCTGCCGGGTCAGCTCGCGCATCAGCTCGTAGACGCGGTGCTTGGCGCCGACGTCGATGCCGCGAGTGGGCTCGTCCATCAGCACGACGAGCGGGTCGATGCTCAGCCACCGGGCGAGCACGACCTTCTGCTGGTTGCCGCCGGAGAGGAACTGCACCTCCTGGCCCAGGCTGGCGGCCGCGACGTCGAGCCCGGACAGCACGCCCGGCATCTCGCGGCGCGCCGCGCCCGTGCGCCGGGGGAAGACCGAGCGGACGACCCCGAGGGCGTTGTCGAGGATCGACTGGTTGAGGGCCAGGCCCTTGGCCTTGCGGTCCTCGGTGATGAAGGCGAGACGGGCGCGTACGCCTTGGCGTGGGCTGGTGACCTTCAGTGGGGAGCCGTCGAGGGTGATCCCGCCGCGCGCGACGGGGTGGACGCCGAAGACCGTCTCCAGCAGCTCGGTGCGGCCGGAGCCCTGGAGCCCGGCGATGCCGACGATCTCGCCGGCGCGCACGTCGAGGGTGATGTCGTCGACGTAGCCGTTGCCGACCCCCGACAGCGCGAGCCGCACGTCGCCGACCTCGACGTCGGCCGGCTTCTCGGGGAAGTACGTCGTGAGCGGGCGCCCCACCATGAGGCGTACGAGCTCGGCCTCGGAGAGCTCCCCGGCCGGGCGGGTCGCGACGTGCTGGCCGTCCTTGAGGATGGTGATCGTCTGGCAGAGGTCGAAGATCTCCTTGAGCCGGTGCGAGACGTAGACGATCGCGACGCCGCGGTCGGTGAGCCGCTGGATGATCGAGTAGAGCAGCTCGACCTCGTGGTCGGCGAGGGCCGCGGTCGGCTCGTCCATCTGGATCACCTTGGCGTCGAAGCTGACCGCCTTGGCGATCTCGACGATCTGCTGCTCGGCGACCGAGAGGCTGCGCACGAGCATGCCGGCCTTGAGGCCGGCGACGCCGAGTCCGGAGAGCAGCTCGTCGGTGTCGCGGCGCATCTTCGCGGTGTCGACCGGCCCGACCCGGCCGAAGCGGCGCGGCTCGCGGCCGAGCCAGATGTTCTCGGCGATCGTGCGCTCGAGGAGGAGGTTGAACTCCTGGAAGACGGTGGACACGCCGGCGCGCTGCGCCTGGACCGGGTGGCTGAAGGAGGCCTGCTCACCGCCGACGACGATCGTGCCGCTGTCGGGGGTGTGGACACCCGCCAGCATCTTCATCAGCGTCGACTTGCCGGCACCGTTCTCGCCGACGAGCCCGTGGACCTCGCCCGCCCGCAGGGTCAGGTCGAGTCCGTCCAGCACGGTGTTGCCGAAGAAGCTCTTGGTCATGCCGGTCGCGACGAGTGCGTTCTCGGCGGCCGTCTCGGTGGAGCGCTCGGTGGAGTGGTTCGGGGGCACGGCGTCACTGTGGCATGTGTCACGGGCTTTTGTCGAGTGCCTCTCAAAAGTCTTAGGTCTAGCGTGCAAAGTCGTGCATGTGCTTGACTCCGCCCGTGCGAACCGGCGAGCTTTTCGATCTCCTCCGTGACGGAAGGCCCTGGACCCGCGCCCAGCTGGCCGAAGCGACGGGCCTGGCCCGCTCCACGATCACCGCCAGGATCGACACCCTGATGCGGCTGGGGCTGGTCGCACCGTTCGGCGGGGCCCGCTCGACCGGCGGCCGTCCGCCGGCCCTCTTCGCGCTCAACCCGACCGCCAAGCTCGTCGTCGGCGTCGACATCGGGGCCACCCACGCGAGTGCCGCGCTGACCGACCTCAACGGATCGATCCTCGGCGAGACCGACGCGCGTATCGCCGTGGCCGACGGCCCCGAGGCCGTCCTGTCGTGGGTGGTCGACTCCGTGCGGGACCTGGTGGCCGCGAGCGAGCGGCCGATCGAGGACCTCGCCGCCATCGGCATCGGCCTGCCCGGCCCGGTGGAGCACTCCACCGGACGACCCATCAACCCGCCGATCATGCCCGGCTGGGACCGCTTCGACGTCCCGGCCTACCTGCAGGAGCAGTACCCGGTCCCGGTGCTGGTGGACAACGACGTCAACATCATGGCCCTCGGCGAGCGCCGCCGGCACCTGCGCGACGTCGACGACCTCGTGCTGATCAAGGTCGCCACCGGCATCGGTGCGGGCATCGTGTCCGGCGGCGTCCTGCAGCGCGGCGCCCAGGGCACCGCGGGCGACCTCGGGCACGTACGGGTCCCGGGGGCCGACGACATCCTGTGCCGCTGCGGCAACACCGGCTGCCTCGAGGCCGTCGCCGCCGGACCGGCGCTGGCGGCCGCCGTGCGCGCCCAGGGCGAGAGCGCCGAGACCGGCGGCGACGTGGTCGAGCTGGTGCGCGCGGGCAGCCAGCCGGCGATGGCGGTCGTACGCCAGGCCGGGCGCGACATCGGCGAGGTCGTCGCCACGATGGTCAACCTCATCAACCCGTCGGTCGTGGTGATCGGCGGCCAGGTGGCGGGCGCTGGCGAGCACCTGCTCGCGGGGATCCGCGAGTCGGTCTACCAGCGCTCCCTGCCGCTGGCCACCGAGCACCTGCGCATCGTCACCTCACGTGCCGGCGGCGAGGCGGCGGTGCTCGGTGCCTCGGCCCTCGCGATCGAGCACGTCCTGTCCCCCGAGGTCGTGGAGGCCGCAAGCGAGGCGCTGGCAGCCGCCGACGCCGCCGCGGAGGCGCAGTGACGACTACCGCAGCTTGTAGTCCTTGAGCAGGCTGCGGCCGATGATCATCTTCTGGATGTCGGAGGTGCCCTCACCGATGAGCATGAACTTGACCTCGCGCATCAGCCGCTCGATCTCGTACTCCTTGGAGTAGCCGTAGCCGCCGTGGATGCGGAACGAGTCCTCGACGACCTCGTTGGCGTACTCGCTCGCGACCATCTTGGCCATGCCGGCCTCGACGTCCATGCGCTGCCCGGTGTCCTTGAGGCGCGCGGCCTTGACCATCATCGTGTGCGCGACCTCGACCTTGGTCGCCATCTCCGCGAGCCGGAACAGCACCGCCTGGTGCTCCGCGATCGCCTTGCCGAAGGTCTTGCGCTGCTGGGCGTAGGCGATGCCGAGCTCGAACCCGCGCCACGCCAGGCCGCACGCGCGCGCCGCGACGTTGACCCGGCCGACCTCGACGCCGTCCATCATCTGGAAGAAGCCCTTGCCGGGCTCCCCGCCCAGGATCTGCTCGGCGGCGATCTCGTGGCCCTCGAGGATGAGCTCGGTCGTCTCGACGCCCTTGTAGCCCATCTTCTCGATCTTGCCCGGCACCGTGACGCCCTGGGCGGTCTCGCCGAACCCGGCCTCCTTCTCCACGAGGAAGGTCGTCATGTTCTTGTAGACCGACTCGGCGCCCTCGTCGGTCTTGGTCAGCACCGCGACCAGGGTGGAGGTGGCGCCGTTGGTCAGCCACATCTTCTGCCCGGTGATCGAGTAGGACCCGTCCTCGGCCCTGGTCGCCTTGGTCGACACCGCGGACACGTCGGAGCCCAGCCCCGGCTCGGACATCGAGAACGCGCCGCGGACCTCGCCGGTCGCCATCCGCGGGAGGTACTTCTGCTTCTGCTCCTCCGTGCCGTGCTGGATCAGCATGTAGGCCACGATGAAGTGGGTGTTGATCACGCCCGAGACGCTCATCCACCCGCGGGCGATCTCCTCGACCACCAGCGCGTACGTCAGCAGCGACTCCCCCAGCCCGCCGAACTCCTCGGGGATCGTCAGACCGAACACCCCGAGCTCCTTGAGCCCCTCGATGATCTCGGTCGGGTACTCGTCGGCGTGCTCGAGCTCCTGCGCCACGGGGATGATCTGCTCGTCCACGAACTGGCGCACGGCCTTGAGGATCTCGGTCTGGTCCTCGGAGAGGCCGTCGGTCTGGCAGAGGCGGGGCATGCGGTGGCTCCTGTGCGCTCGCGGCTGGATCGCTCGGAGTCTAGTTATCGGACGTTCACCTGGGCAGGGGCGTCGTCCGAGACTGTTGTCACACGCGCGCGTCTCGCACCCGCGGTCGGCGTCGGCTGCGTGAGAGAGTGGAGTGCATGCGACTCACCCGTGCGATCGGACCAGCCCTCGGTGCCTCTCTCGTCCTGCTCGCCGCAGCGTGCGGGAACGACGCCGACACCCCCGACACCGGGGTCGACCCGTCCGGGGGGACGAGCTCGGAGTCGCCCTCGGAGAGCCCCTCGGAGACCCCGACGGCGACGCCTGTGGCGCCGATCGACTTCGGCGACGAGCCTGCCGTCAAGGAGTCGTACGAGCGCGCCGCGCTGCGCGCCACCAGCGACAACCTGATCACGATGGTGCCCAGCGTCCTGCCCGACGGCTGGACGACCGTCGGCGGCGGCTACCAGCCCGACCCCCAGTGGTGGCACATGGAGTTCACCGCACCGACCGGCGACGTCGTCCTCGACCAGATGCCCGGCACCGCCGACGAGGCCTTGGGGAAGATGTCCGGTCTCACCCCCGTCGACGACGTCGACCTCACCGACTGGGGCACCGGCCCGTGGTCCGCGTGGGACCACGACGGCGCGACCGTGCTGGCCTACGACCTCAAGGGGAGCACGGTCGTGCTCCAGGGTCCCGACCTCGAGACCGTGCGCGGCCTCGCCGAGTCCCTCCTGCCGGCCGACGACGCCGGCGAGCAGGAGGGCTGAGCGCCACCGCTCAGTCGTTCTCCCAGGTGGGGCCGGCCCCGCGGAGGCCGTCGGGCTCGACCGTGACGACCGGGTCGGTGCCGACGCGACGGCCGTTGACCATCTTCCACTCCGAGTAGGTCGTGGTGTAGGCGTCGCGGCTGTAGGGCTTGCGCCACATCAGGTTGAAGTTCTTCATGTAGTCGCCGACCACGCCGCGGCCGTGCATCGCGAAGAGGATCTCGTCCTGCGGGGTGCCGAGGCTGGACCAGTTGGTGGAGCCGGTCCACACCATGCGGCTGTCGACGCCCTTGTACATGCCGCGCAGCACGAAGTACTTGTGGTGCGTGTAGCGCTCGATGTTCTCGGGCATGTTGTCGATCTCGGGGTCGCCGGTCGGGACGTCGTCCTTGAGGTTGAACCCGGTCGAGCGCAGCGGCACGCGGCCGCGGGCCGTGGGCGCGCCGATGCGCTGCTTGGTGTGGAAGCCCATCAGCCCGTAGTTGACGCGCAGGTTGCAGCCCGCCGCATAGAGCTCGCGCAGCTTGTCGGCGATGTAGTCGCCGCGCCTGCCGCGCATCGTGTGCATCGACAGGGCGAGCTGGGTGCGCCGCTGCACGCCGGCCGCGTCGGTGTAGGCGCACGAGATGTTGTTGAGGATGTCGAGCACTGCGTCGTCGGTCGGCGTCGTGTACTTGGGGAAGACGATGGTGTGGTACTTCTGCATGTCGCCGTTGGGGCAGTCGCGACCGTTCTCGCAGAAGTTGTAGGTGGCACGTCGCTTGTCCCAGTCGGGCTTCATGTCCCGGAAGAGCGTCTGGAACTCGTTGTAGAGGGTCTTCTTGCCCACCGTGGTCCAGAGGTCGTTCCACTGCCAGCGCACGGCGTTGAGGGTCATGTTGTAGGAGCCCAGCATGACCACGTTGCGGTTCCGGCCGGTGCGGCTGAACAGGTAGAACTTGCTGTGCAGGTTGTTGTACTCGTTCTCGTCGGCACGGCAGCCCGAGACGCAGCGACGCAGGAAGCTGGACTTCTTGACCTTGTTGCCGAGCACGCGCTGGATCCGCACCTGGGCGTTGGGCACCAGGTGGTCGTTGAGCAGGACCTGCACCTTCACGCCGCGACGCTTGGCGCGGATCAGCTCGTCGGCGAAGACCTGCCGGTCGAGGGAGTAGGCGGAGATGGTGATCTTCTCGCCCTTGGGCGTGTTGCGGATCGCCCGCAGGACGTGGCGCTCGATGACGAAGCGGTCCTTGGGGACCATCGGGTTGTTGAACTTCGGCCCGACGGGGACCTTCCACCTCTTGTTGGGCTTGCCCGGCCTGCGCGCGGACAGCGCCGTCGCGGGTTCCGCCGACGTGGTCGCGACCGTGCCGGTGGCGGGCGCAGCACCCGCGACGGTGGCGGCAGAAGCCGGCGCGGCCAGCGAGACGGCCAGCCCGAGGGCGGCGAGAAGGGCAATGGACTTGGAACGCACAACAACTCCTACGTGGCACCCGGCGGTGCCCGGATCAGAGATTCCCCCGACGGCGTGGCGGCACATCACCTGTGCTCGCGCGGACGTCGGCCACGATATCAGCGACGAGTCGGGCAGCCGATTCGAGAAGCTCCTCGTGGGTGACCGTGTCGGGCACGCGCCCGGCGCCCCGTACGGCCTCCTCCCCCGCCAGGCGGGAGAGGTCCCCGAGGACGTGGAACCCGCGCTCGGTGATCAGGTCGGCGGCCGCCCGGTCGAGCTCGGCGAAGCGGGCGCGGTACTGCTCCGGCATCCCGCCGCGCTCGCGGGGCTGGCGGGCCAGCAGGTCCTCGGCGAGGTAGCCGCGGATCCACACCCCCCGCTCCTGCGCCGAGTAGCGCGGCAGGTGCTGGTTGACCAGGCGCAGGGTCTCGATCTGCACGATCCCCAGCGCCGGGTTCACGGCGTCCTCGGGAGCGGCGTACGCGTCGGGGTCGAGGCCGAGCACCTCGGCGAAGTGGCGCCAGTGCAGGTCCCTCGCCTCGCCGGCACCCGGCATCACGAGCACGTGCACCCGCTCGCTGGGGAGGTCGGGGGTCCACCGCTCGAGGACGCCCGCGAGGTCCCAGGTGCGCATGCTGAACTCCGGCCCGCCGGCGGACGCGCCGGCCATGACCGCGTCGAGGTCCACCGTGCCGCCGTTCTTGACCGACTCCTGCCAGCCGGCGGAGACCACGCTGGCGGCGTCGCGGGCGGTGACGACGAGGTGCACCTCGGCGTCGGGGAAGCCGGCGATCGCGCGTGCGGCCTGCTCGGCGGAGGCCCCGCAGAGGAACTCGTGGGTGATCAGCACGTCCCCCGACTGCGCCGACCCCTCGTCGACGAGCCGCTGCCATGCCCCCGGCGCGTCCGGGTGCCGCTTGGCGAGACGGGGCCGCTCCTGGAGGTCCAGCGCGGCCCAGAGGTGCTCGCGGTGGCCGAACCCCGGCAGGAACACCCCGGCCTTGCGCAGCCGGTCGCGGTTGCTCCACACGACCTGCTGGAGGTAGGTCGTCCCGGTCTTGGGCAGACCGATGTGGAGGAACACCCGGCGCGGTCCGCCGGTGTGCCGTGAGCCTGGGCTCAAGAGAAGTCCCCGCGGTACTTCCCGAGCAGCTCCTCCAGCCTCTCCTCGTCCCGCGCCGCGACCGGCAGCAGCAGCTCGGTCACCACGTCGGTGAGCTCGGCCAGGCGGACGTTGAGGGCGCGGTTCTCCTGGACGGCCGCCTCGAGCGCGGCGACCCGCTTCTCGAGGTCGCCGCCTGCGGCGCCGTGCCGGTTCGCCCACCGGTTGCCGAGTCCGAACATGTCTGCTCCCACCTCACGCGTTCCAGTCGATGATCATGCGGCACACCTGCGAGCTCCCCGGGTCGGAGGAGACCCGCGTGCGGACGTCCTCGAGCACCCGGCCGCCGGACTCCGCCACCTCGGCGAGGACGACCGCGGGGTCGAGGGGCTTGCGGGCGCCCGTGCGGCGAGCGTAGCCGTCGCGGCCCTTCTCGCTGAGGAACTGCAGGTGCAGGGCGCCGGTCGTCCCCGCCAGCACCATCCGCGAGGAGCGGAGCAGGTTCATCCGGCCGCGGTGGCCGAGCCGCTCGACGACGTGGACGCAGCCCACGGCGCGCGGCCCGGGCATCCGGGCGATCCACGCCGGGACGGCGAGGACGTGGCGCAGCTCGAGGAGGTTGAAGAGCTGGAAGGTCACGCGCGGGTCGTCGGCCCGGCGCTGCGCCTCGGCCTCGTAGGCGAAGGGCTGGAAGTCCAGCCCGACCGCGGAGACGCCCCGGTCGGCGAACCAGGCGACGTCGGCGCCGCGACCGCACCCGATGTCGACGTAGGTCGCGAGGTCCGGGTGGCGCTCGGCGACCTGCCTGGCCACGGCGGACACCGTGGGCTCCTGGTGCGCGGTGCGCTTGTGGTAGCCGTGCCAGCCCGCGCGACCCGTACGCATCCCGCGGAACCAGCCGTTGAAGAGCTCGATCGTGCTCGCGGGGGTGGTGAACTTGTAGGCCGGGTCGGGCACGCGCCAGTGGGGGCCGTAGGTCGCGGTGAGGAACTTGTCGGCGTTGGCCGGCACCGGGAACTCACGGCCCTCGAGCGACGCGGTGCCGAGGGGGTAGATCCAGTCGCGCTCGAACGGGACGGCGATCTCGCCCATGAGGTAGAGGGTGCCGTCGCGCATGAAGCCGCCGAACACGTCGAGGCCACGGTCGAGGCCGTCGCTCTCCTCGACGTGGACCTTGAGCGCGATGGCGGAGTAGCGGGTGACGCGGTAGCCCATGTCGGTGAGCGCGCGCTGGATGCGGAAGGACTCGCGGATGACGTCGACCGGGTGGTCGTAGGTGCTGACGTAGCCGAGGTCGGCGTCGCTGTCGTGGCCGATCAGGCCGCCGTCGCGGATCGCGCCCAGCGCGGTGCCGTAGGCGAGGAAGGCGTCGAGGCCGACCTGGCGCAGCGCTCCGAGCACCTCGTCGATGGCGTCGAGCAGGGGCTCGACCTGGGCGGCGTCGCGCGTGTCGAAGGTCTCCACGAGCTTGAGCGACTTGTCGAGGGCCAGGGGGCGGCCGGCGGCGTTGACGACGTCGATGCGGTCGGGTCGCTCGCCGAACTGCACGGTGCGCGAGAACAGCACGGTGTCGGTGCCCGGGTCGGTCAGCGTCACCTCGGTGACCCCGTCGAGGAAGGGGCGCAGCGGCTTGGGCCAGCGCAGGCGTACGCCGTCGTCGCCCTGCTCGCCGTCGCGCAGCAGCCAGAACGACCAGATGCGCCGGCCGTCGAAGGCGACGTCGACCAGACGCTCGCGGCTGGCCCCGACCAGGAGGCCGGTGGCGTCGATCTCGAGGACGTCCAGCGCGCCGGGACGCCGCAACTGGCTCAGGGACCTCACGCGGCGGAGTATAACGAGAGGCTCGGGCCCGGCCCCGGCGGCTACTCGTCCCCGGTCAGGGTGGCGGTGGAGTGGACCATCGCGTGGTCGGAGGCCACACCGGTGTCCATGACGGCGTAGTCGGCGAAGGCGACACCGGTCGAGCCGAAGATCCAGTCGACCTGCATCTGCGGCGGCGGTGCGCAGCCGCCCGCGGAGCTCCCGCCCGCGGCGGCGCTGAAGACCCCGCCCGCGGTGAACCGGCAGAAGATCTCCTCGCGCTCGTTGTAGTCGCCGGTGGCGATGACCGGGTGGCCCGTCGACTGGTGGAGCTCGGTCAGGTAGGAGACCTCGATGCTGGCCGCCTCGGCCCGCCAGCGGGAGTTGTTGCCGAGGCTGGGGGTGTCGGCGGGGTTGTGGAAGTTGGCGAACCAGGCCTTGCGCCCGGTGCTGATCGACTCCAGCAGCACGACCGGCATCGCGATGCGGTTGCCGCCGGCGTACGGGATGGACAGGCTGCGCCCCTCGACCAGGCGCCACACGCTCGAGCGCCAGGCGATGTTGAACCGGACCGACTTGTTGCCCAGCGACATCCCCGGGTAGAGCGAGTACTCGCCGGCACGGGAGGAGAACATGGCGAACTGGCTCTGCTCGAACTCCTGGAAGCCGACCACGTCGATGCCGTTGGCACGCAGGTCCGCGATCGTCATGTCCATGCGCGGGCCGGCGTCGGGGAACCCCGGCTTGTTGCCACCCGGGCCGGTGTGCGAGTCGCCGAGCACGTTGTAGGTCGCCACCCGGAACTCGAAGGGCTGGGTACGCCGGGCGAGCTGCTGGGAGACGCGGGCGGCGAGCTTGCGCTGCGCGGCGCGGAAGCGGCGTACGGACTCCTCGAGCTCGTCGGGCTCGGGGTGCTCGGGCTCCGCGCCGTCGCTGGACGAGCCCCGGGAGCCGCCGCGGGAGCCGCCGCCCTCCCCCACGTCCGGGTCGGCACCGCCGGCCGTCGCAGCCGCCTCCGCCTGCCGCGCCTCGCCCGCACGGTCGCTCGCGGTGTCCTTGACGGCGGTGTCGGAGAAGAACGACGCCCACACGACGGCAGCGATCACGACCAGCACCAGCGCAGGCGCCCACAGCTCCACGCGCGGCCGGCGCGGGCCGCTCGTGGTCGAGGGGTGCTTGTGCTTCACGGCCACCTTCTGCGGGAGGTGAGCCGAAGGCCGCGGGCGGACGGCTCCACAGGCCCGTGGCGGGGCATGGGCGGCTCGAGAGGGGGCCAGCCTAACCGGGCGCCCGCACCCCGCACCAACCGATCGGTCAGGTCGCGACGATCAGGAGCCCGGCACCAGGAGCGGGTCGAAGACCTGGAAGCGCTGCTCGGGGTCCATGGTCGACCCGGGCACCGGCGGCAGGCCCAGCGTGCGCGTCACCAGGTTGGTGAGGTCGCCCACGCGGATCGGCTGGGCACCGGAGTAGCCCATCTGCTGCTTGCCGGGCGAGGAGAACGCCGGGTTGAGCGTGTAGAGGTCGCTGTCGGCCGGGACGCCGGGCCCCGTCACCCACATCGGCACGCGGTAGCTCTGCGCCCAGGTGCGCGAGGACCCCTTGGTCTTCTGCGCACCGCCGGTGCCGGTGACCACGAGGAGCGTACGGCCCGCCATCTCCGGCTGCTTGGAGATGCTGCGCCGGATCGCGGCGACGCGCTGGAAGGCCTTGCGGACCGCCTTCTGGTAGGCCGGGCCGCGGAAGCCGCCGTCGAGACCCTCGTCGAGGACGCCGGACAGCTCGATCACGCTGAGGCGGGCGGGCCGCTTGGCGATCTTGTCGCGCCACAGGCCGACCGCGGTGGAGTCGTCCTTCTTGATCTTGAACGAGTCGATCTTCGCGGTGCCGTCGTCGATCCCGTAGGGGTCCTTGCCGCCGGTCTTGCGGTTGTAGCTGCGCAGGACGAGCTGGGTCGCCTGGCGGCTGGAGACGAACATCGTGCGGTTGGACAGGTTGTGGGCGAGGTCGAAGATGCTGGAGACGTACTGCCCCGCCGAGCTGTGCACGGTGCCGGGCAGCGACTTCTCGGAGCCCACGCCGTGACCGCCGCGCTTGGGGAAGACCCGCCGGCCGCTCAGCAGCGAGAACAGGTTCGCGTCCGCCTCGGTGCTCTCGGTGACCGTCCGGGCGTTGGTCGTCGACGCACCGTTGGCGCGCATCCGGGCCGCCTCACCGGGCGCGCTCGAGCCGCGCACGACGGTCGAGGTCAGGCCCGGGACCGCGACGACCACCGCGTGGTCGACGCCGACCGGCGCCGAGGCCGGGATGACGACGTTGGCGTAGTAGAGCGGGTGGTCGCTGGTCTTGGAGACGAAGTCGTTCCACACGCGGGTGTAGCTGTTGAAGTACACGTCCTTGGTGCCCATGATCCAGTCGATCGCACCGCCGGCCGGGGGCTGGCAGGTGGAGCCGTCGACGTAGCCGCCGCTCGCGGACCACATGTCGGCGCCGGGGGCGACGACGCAGTAGTAGTCGCTGCCGCGCTCGTTCTTGTCGCCGAGGGAGATGAAGGGCACCCCGGGGTAGGCCGCGCGCAGCTCGTTGGCGAGCGCCACCTCCATGGCGAAGCCGGCGTCGCGCCACTGCTGGGCCGGGCCGCGGGTGTCGGCCGGGTTGTGGGTGTTGAAGAACCACACCCGACGGCCCGTGCCGTTGTTCTGCAGCAGGACGGCCGGCATCCGGCTCGGCACGCCGTCGAAGTAGGGGATCGGGATGGTGCGGGCCTCGACGAGCGTCCACACCGCGGTGCTCCACCCGATCGAGTTGACCGACGGACCGGCCGGGTTGTTGAGGCCCGGGTAGGTCTGCCACGACGTGCCCATCAGCTGCTGGAAGCGGGTGGCCTGCGGCGGCTGGAACTCCTGGAAGCCGACCACGTCGGGACCCTTGTCCTTCAGCAGCGTCACGACCCGGTCCATGCGTACGACGCCCGAGTCCCAGCCCTTGCGGTTGCCGCCGGGCGCGGTGTGGTCGGCGCCGAGGACGTTGAAGTTCGCCACCCGGAACGACGTGGCCGGGGTCGTCTGGGTCGTGTCGGCAGCCCTGGCCGCGACCGGAGCGGCAGCCGGGGCGGCCTCGGCGGCGCCTCCGGACGCGTCGGGCGCGGCCGGGGCGAGGACGAGTGCCGCGGCGAGCGTCACGCCGACGGCGCACACGCGGCGCAGCCCGCTCGTGGAGGGGCGGGACGGGCGCGGAGGGGCGGTGGTGCCGGACATGCGGGCCTCACAGTCGTCGGGGAAGTGGCGGCGTCGAGGTGACTCGACCGCGCCCCCCAACGCGTCGTGGACGCATCGGCACGGACCCGGTCGATGTGACAGAAGTGACTCGTGCGACGACAGAGTACACCAGACGTCCGGCCGCAGACGCGGTTCGGACGTGCTCCTGGAGGCTACCGGCACGCTAACGTTGCGGCCGTGAGCACCACGCCGACCCGCGTCTTCGTGGCCCGGCTCGTCGGGCTGCCGATCTTCGACCCCCAGGGCGACCAGGTGGCCAAGGTGCGCGACCTGGTCGTCGCGATCCGCACCGAGACGAGCCAGCCGCGCGTGCTCGGCATGGTCGCCGAGGTCTTCGGACGCCGCCGGATCTTCGTGCCGATGACCCGGATCACCAACATCGACAGCGGCCAGGTGCACACCACCGGCCTGCTCAACATGCGCCGGTTCGTGCAACGCTCGACCGAGACGCTGGTGATGGGCCAGATGCTCGACCGCACGGTGACCATCAAGGACTCCGCCAAGGAGGGCGGCGTCACCGGCGTGGTCTACGACGTGGCGATGGAGCAGGCCCGCAACCGCGACTGGGTGCTGTCCCGGGTGGCGATCCAGGAGCCGAGCAAGGGCTTCCGGCGACGCGGCCAGACCCACGTCGTGGAGTGGCGCGACGTCACCGGCCTGACCCGGCCCGAGCCGATGCAGGGAGCCACCCACCTCATCGCCGCGCTCAACGACATGCGCCCCGCCGACGCGGCCAACATGATCCACGACCTCCCCCCGGAGCGGCGTACGGCCGTCGTCGCCGCCCTCGACGACGAGCGCCTCGCCGACGTGCTGGAGGAGCTGCCCGACGAGGACCAGGTCGAGATCCTCGAGCACCTCGACTCCGAGCGCGCCGCCGACGTGCTGGAGGAGATGTCCGCGGACGACGCAGCCGACCTCATCGCCGACCTGAACCCAGAGACGGCCGCCACGCTGCTGGGCCTCATGGAGCCCGACGAGGCCGAGGACGTCCGGCGGCTGATGTCCTACGACGACAACACGGCGGGCGCCATGATGACGCCCGAGCCGGTCATCCTCTCCCCCGACGCCACGATCGCCGATGCGCTGGCCCACGTGCGCAACCCGGAGCTCACCCCGTCCCTCGCGGCGCTGGTCTACGTGTGCCGCCAGCCGCTGGAGACCCCCACCGGCCGCCTGCTGGGCGCCGCCCACATCCAGCGGCTGCTGCGCGAGCCTCCGTCGACCCTGGTCGCGGCCGCGCTCGACGAGTCGATGGACCCGCTGCGGCCCGACGCCTCGATGGACGAGGTCGCCGCACACCTGGCCACCTACAACCTGGTCGCAGCGCCGGTGGTCGACGACGAGGGCCGGCTCATCGGCGCGGTCACCGTCGACGACCTGCTCGACCACATGCTGCCCGAGGGCTGGCGCGACCGTGCCCCGCGGCCCGGTCCCATCACCGGGGGTGCGCGATGAGCGACAACCGCCGCAGCCGGCTGGACACGCCGCGCGACACCCGCCGCTCGCTCGTGCGGCGACCGGCCTACGACGCCGACGCGTTCGGCTCCTTCGCCGAGCAGTTCGCCCGGTTCATGGGCACGGCCCGGTTCCTCATGTGGATGACGCTCTTCGTCATCGCCTGGATGACCTGGAACACGCTCGCGCCGGGCGACCTGCGCTTCGACGAGTTCCCCTTCATCTTCCTGACGCTCATGCTCAGCCTCCAGGCGTCGTACGCCGCGCCGCTGATCCTGCTCGCCCAGAACCGCCAGGAGCAGCGCGACAAGGTCATCGCCGAGCAGGACCGGCAGGCCAACGCGCGCGCCCACGCCGACATGGAGTTCCTGGCCCGCGAGGTCGCGTCGCTGCGGATGGCGGTCGGCGAGGTCGCCACCCGCGACTTCCTCCGCTCCGAGCTGCGCGGCCTGATGGGCGACATCGAGGACCTGTCCCGCCGCGGACCGGAGGACGAGCCGGGAGACGTGACCTCGCGGGGTGGCTCGTAGACTTCTCCATCATGAGCACCCCCACGCAGCAGCAGGTCATGGACGCCCTGGCGACCGTCGACGACCCGGAGATCAAGCGCCCGATCACGGAGCTGGGGATGGTGGACTCGGTCGAGGTCGCCGAGGACGGCTCGGTCGCGGTCCACGTGCTGCTCACGGTGGCCGGGTGCCCGCTCAAGGACACCATCAACCGTGACGTCACCGCGGCCGTCACCAAGGTCCCGGGCGTCGCCTCGGTCGACCTCACCCTCGGCGTGATGACGGCCGAGCAGCGCGCCGGCCTCAAGGAGATCCTCAGCGACGGCCGTGCCCAGCGCGAGATCCCCTTCGCCCAGCCCGGCTCGCTGACCAAAGTCTACGCGATCGCCAGCGGCAAGGGTGGCGTGGGCAAGTCGTCGGTGACCGTCAACCTCGCCCTCGCGCTCGCCGGGCAGGGCCTCAAGGTCGGCATCGTCGACGCCGACATCTACGGCCACTCGGTGCCCGCGATGCTCGGCGTGGCCGACACCCGCCCCACCCAGGTCGACGACCTCATCATGCCGGTGCCGACGCCGAGCGGCGTCTCGGTGATCTCGATCGGGATGCTCAAGCCGCGGCGCGACCAGGTCGTGGCCTGGCGCGGCCCGATGCTCGACCGGGCGCTCGTCCAGATGCTCGCCGACGTCTACTGGGGTGACCTCGACGCGCTCCTGCTCGACCTCCCCCCTGGCACGGGCGACGTCGCGATCTCGCTGGGCCAGCACCTGCCGAGCGCCGAGGTCATCGTCGTCACCACCCCGCAGGAGGCCGCGGCCGAGGTGGCCGAGCGGGCCGGCACGATGGCCTCGATGATGCACCAGCGCGTCGTCGGCGTCGTGGAGAACATGAGCTACCTCCCGTGCCCGCACTGCCCCGCCGAGGACGACCACCGGCTCGAGATCTTCGGCACCGGCGGCGGCGAGCGCGTGGCGCGCACCCTGTCCGAGCGGTTCGGCTACGACGTGCCCGTGCTGGCGCAGATCCCCCTCGACATCTCCCTGCGCGAGGGCGGCGACGTCGGCAAGCCGATCGTCGAGGCCGACCCGGCCGCCCCGGCGGCCCGCGAGCTCACCCGGATCGCGGAGTCCCTGTCGGGACGGGGCCGAGGCCTGGCCGGCATGCAGCTCGGCCTCACCCCCTCCAGCAGGTTCTGACCGCGGCTCGCGGCGAGGCAGTAGGTTCTGAGGCATGTTCGACGTCGGGCTCCTCGAGCTGGCCGTGATCGCCCTGGTCGCTGTCGTCGTGCTCGGCCCCGACAGGCTCCCCGACCTCGCCCGCCAGGCCGCCCAGCTGCTCCACCGTGCCCGCGGCCTGGCCCACAACGCGCGTGACGAGCTGCGCAGCGAGCTCGGCCCGGAGTACTCCGACCTGCAGCTCCGCGACCTCGACCCCCGCACGATCGTGCGCAAGCACATCACCGAGGCGATGGCCGAGGTCGACCGCGAGCAGGCCAAGGCCGCGCGGAAGGCCACACTGCCCGAGGGCCAGGTCCCGCCCTACGACGTCGAGGCCACCTGACCCTCCCCGGTCCGCCCGTCCCGCGCACGCGCGGCGGACCCGGCCCGAGCTAGTCCTCGCGACTCTGCACCGCGACCAGGCCGGCGTACGGCACCAGCAGCGCGCTGCCTGCGGGGTCCCGCGCCTCGAGGAAGTCGGCGCCGACGCGGTGGACGTACGCCTCGTGGCGCGCGCCGTCGGCCAGGTGCAGGAGGCACCGGGCCCCCGCGTCGGCCAGGCGCCGTAGCGCGGCACGCAGGCCGAGGCGGTCGATCGGCGACCACGCCACCTCGGGCACCGAGCGCTCGCTGGCGCCGCGCACCGCGGCCACCGCACGGAGTGGGACGATCCACTCCTGCCGCGTGCCGCTGAGCAGGCACCACTCCTCCCCCACCCTGACCAGCCGTCCCTCCACGCGACCGACGTGCGGGAGGTCGAGCGCCACGTCGTGCCCGCGGGAGGCCATCAGGCGGCTGGCGAGAGTGACGGCGCCGTACTCGGTGCGTGCCCGGTCGGCGAGCTCGGCCTCCCGGTCGGCCTCCCAGGCAGCGGCGGCCTGGCCCTCGAGGTCGTCGAACAGGGCGAACAGGTCGTGCTCCCAGGACATGTCGCGAGCCTAGTCGCGATCGACTGCGTCGCTCGCGACGTGGCGAGCGAGGTCGAGTGGCCGCGCGGCCGAGGAGCGAGTGTCCCTCCCGCCTGTGGAGAGACCTTTGACACCACCATCAAACCTCCGTTGAATGATGCAAACACACGCAAACGAAAGGATGCGGATGTCTCGGGGGAAGAGAACATCGGTCGTTCGACCGGTGACGGTCTGGCTGGCCGTGACGGTCGCCGCGCTGGCGGCAGGGCGTACGGTGCCCGCCGCCTGGCGAACCGCCGGCGCCGACGCACCGGCGGGTGACCCGGTCACAGACGCGCTGGTCGCCGGCTGCGCGACCGTCCTGGCCGTGGCCCTGGGGTGGCTGTGGCTGGTCACCTCGGCCACCGTGGTGCAGGTCCTGGCGGGAGCGACCCCGACCGGTGCCGGAACGACCCGTCGGCTGGTGATGCTGGCCTGCGGTGCGGCGGTCGTCGCGGGGACTGCGGTCCCCGCACATGCCGACGGCGGACGAGGCGACGCCGAGCACCTCGTCGGGCTGTCCCTCCCGGAGCGGGCCGTCGCCCCCGTCACCCGCTCCCCCGAGCCGCGCGCCCGGACGGCGACGGTGTCGCTCCGGGACGTCGGGAGCGGGGAGCGCTACGTCGTGCGCCCCGGCGACTCGCTCTGGTCGATCGCGCAGGCCCACCCCGCCGACGGCGACGACGTCGAGCTCCGCTGGCGAGCGATCTGGGCCGCCAACCGCGACGTGGTCGGCGCAGATCCCGACCTGATCCACCCCGGGCAGGCGCTGCGCCTCCCCGGCACCCACCCGCGCACGCGCACCGACGAGGACGGAGCACGATGATGAGCACACCCGACACCGCCGAGTCCGACGTCGTCCTCCTGCGACCGCGAGCCCCGCTGGCCAGCGTCCAGGGGTCGCTCGCGCTCGACCTGACACCTCGCACGGCTCCCCCGCGACCGCGCCTGCGCAGCGCGCGCGCCAGCGACCTGGTCGCCCTGGAGGTCGCCGCCCGCGAGCACGTCGACGCCTTCGTCGGCCGGTTCCTGCAGGCGGTCGTCGAGATCGGCGCCGGGGACCGGCCGGTCAGCCAGGTGCTCCGGCACGCCGTCCCCGAGGTCTACGAGGAGCTCACGGTCCGGGCACGCACGGTGGCGGGCGCCAGCGGCTCGTCACCGGGCCAGGTGCGCGGCCCCAACCCGACCCGGCCGGTCGTGGTGGGCGTACGCACCGCCCTGATCCGCAGCGACGCGGTCGAGGCGAGCGCGCACGTGCGCTACGGCAGGCGCTCGCGGGCGGTCGCCGCCCGCTTCGAGATCGTGCGCGAGCGCTGGCAGTGCGTCGCCCTGCAGATCGGCTGAGCCGGCTGAACCGGCTGAGGATCAGCCACCCAGGGTGGCGCGCCCGGTGGCACCGCCCGGAGCACCGTGGCAGCGCTTGAACTTCTGGCCGGAGCCGCAGGGGCACAGCGAGTTGCGACCGACGCCGGCGAACGGGTCGTCCTCGGCCGCCGGAGCGGCGTGCACCTCGGCCTCGCCATCCTCCGAGGGCGCGCTGTAGGACAGGTTCTGCGGCCGGTTGGGGCGGTCGAGGCCCTTGGCCCTGATCGTCGGAGCGTGGGCCTGCGCCTGGGCGAAGTCGATCTGCGGGGTCGCGGCGGACACCTGGGGCGCGGCGGCGGCCATGACCTCCTCGGCCTGGTCGCCCTCGTCGACCTCCTCCTCGACCTCGACCTGGAGGTTGAACAGGAAGCCGACCGACTCCTCCTTGATGCCGTCCATCATCGCGGCGAACATGTCGAAGCCCTCGCGCTGGTACTCGACGAGCGGGTCGCGCTGGGAGTAGGCGCGGAGGTAGATGCCCTCGCGGAGGTAGTCCATCTCGTAGAGGTGCTCGCGCCACTTGCGGTCGAGCACCGACAGCACGACGCGACGCTCGAGCTCGCGCTGGACCTCCTCGCCCATCTCGTCCTCGCGGCGGTCGTACGCCTCCTGGACGTCGCGCTGCAGGTCCTCGATGAGCTTCTCGCGGGTGAGGCCCTCGATGCCGCCGGCCTCCTTGACGACGCCCTCCTTGGTGAGGCCGACCGGGTAGAGCTGGTTGAGCGCGGTGAACAGGCCGTCGAGGTCCCAGTCCTCGGCGTAGCCCTCGGTCGCACCGCGGACGTAGCCCGCGACCACGTCGTCGAGGAAGCCCCGGATCTGCTCGCCGAGGTCGGCGCCCTCGAGCACACGGCGGCGCTCGGCGTAGATCACCTCGCGCTGGCGGCTCATCACGTCGTCGTACTTGAGGACGTTCTTGCGCGACTCGAAGTTCTGCGACTCGATGTTGGCCTGGGCGCCGGCGATGGCGTTGCTGACCCGCTTGGCGTCGATCGGCACGTCGTCGGGCACCTTGAGGACCGTCAGGATGCGGTCGACCCACTCCGACTTGAACAGGCGCATCATCTCGTCCTGCAGCGACAGGTAGAACCGGGACTCACCCGGGTCGCCCTGACGGCCCGAACGACCGCGCAGCTGGTTGTCGATGCGGCGCGACTCGTGGCGCTCGGTGCCGACGACGTAGAGGCCGCCGAGCTCGCGGACCTCGTCGTGCTCGGCCGCGACCTGCGCCTTGATGCGCTCGACCATCGCCGGCCAGGCGGCGTCGTACTCCTCCGGCGCCTCGACCGGGTCGAGGCCCTGCTTGCGCAGCTCCTGGTCGGCGAGGAAGTCGACAGATCCGCCGAGCATGATGTCGGTGCCTCGACCGGCCATGTTGGTGGCGACGGTGACCGCGCCCTTGTGGCCCGCGAGGGCGACGACCTTGGCCTCGTCGGCGTGCTGCTTGGCGTTGAGGACGGTGTGCGGGATGCCGCGCTTCTTGAGCAGGTTGGAGAGGTACTCGGACTTCTCCACCGACACGGTGCCGATGAGGATCGGCTGGCCCTTCTCGTGGCGCTCGGCGATGTCGTCGGCGACCGCCTCGTACTTCGCCTCCTCGGTGCGGTAGACGAGGTCGACGTTGTCGACGCGCTGCATCGGCCGGTTGGTCGGGATCGGGACCACGCCGAGCTTGTAGATCTTGTCGAACTCGGAGGCCTCGGTCATGGCCGTGCCGGTCATGCCGGAGAGCTTGTCGTAGAGGCGGAAGTAGTTCTGGAGGGTGATCGTGGCGAGGGTCTGGTACTCCTCGCGGACGGTCACGCCCTCCTTCGCCTCGATCGCCTGGTGCAGGCCGTCGTTGTAGCGACGCCCGGCGAGGATGCGACCGGTGTGCTCGTCGACGATGAGCACCTCGCCGTCCATGACGACGTACTCCTTGTCCTTGCGGAACAGCTCCTTGGCCTTGATGGAGTTGTTGAGGAAGGAGATCAGCGGGGTGTTGACCGAGTCGTAGAGGTTCTCGATGCCGAGGTGGTCCTCGACCTTGGTGATGCCCGGCTCGAGCACCGAGATCGTGCGCTTCTTCTCGTCGACCTCGTAGTCGGTCTCCCTGACCAGGGTCCGCGTGATCTTGGCGAACTCGGCGTACCACTTGACCTCGTCCTGGGTCGGTCCGCTGATGATGAGCGGGGTCCGGGCCTCGTCGATGAGGATCGAGTCGACCTCGTCGACGATGGCGAAGTTGTGGCCGCGCTGCACGCACTCGGCGACGGAGTCGGCCATGTTGTCGCGCAGGTAGTCGAAGCCGAGCTCGTTGTTGGTGCCGTAGGTGATGTCGCAGGCGTACGCCTCGCGCCGCTCCGCCGGGCGCATCGACGGCAGGATCACGCCGGTGGTCAGGCCGAGGAAGTGGTGCACGCGGCCCATCTGCTCGGACTGGAACTTGGCGAGGTAGTCGTTGACGGTGACGACGTGGACGCCCTTGCCCTCGAGGGCGTTGAGGTAGGACGGCAGCACCGCGACGAGGGTCTTGCCCTCACCGGTCTTCATCTCGGCGATGTTGCCGAGGTGCAGCGCGGCGGCGCCCATGATCTGCACGTCGAAGGGGCGCATGCCCAGGACCCGCTTGGAGGCCTCGCGGACCGTGGCGAACGCCTCCGGCATGAGGTCGTCGAGGGTCTCCCCGTTGGCGAGCCGCTGGCGGAACTCGTCGGTCATCCCGCGGAGCTCGTCGTCGGTCATCTTGACGAAGTCGTCCTCGATGGCGTTGACGGCCTTGGAGACGGCTTCGAGCTCACGGATGATCTTGCCCTCGCCGATGCGGAGGAGCTTGTCGATGATGGCAGGCACGATCCGTAACTCTACCCAGCGGTCCCAGCAGGCGGGGATTCGGCGGTGACGGCTGGTGCAACCGGTGTCCAAGCGGGTTGCAAGGGGGGCGACGCACGGTGGTCCACGAGCCGCCCGGACCCGCCGGGCGCCGCGCGCACCAGGAGCACACCGTGAGCACGACCGCCGGACCACTGACCGACACCCGCGTCATGAACACCCTCCACACCTTCTTCCGCCGCGAGCACCGCCTGGCCGGCGGGCTCCTGCGCGGCGTGGCCGACGGCGACACCACCCGGTCCCGGGTCGTCGGCGACCACCTCGACTTCCTCTCGCGAGCCCTGCACCACCACCACACCGTCGAGGACCGGGTGCTGTGGCCGCTGCTGCTCGAGAGGGTGCCCGAGGAGCTCGCTCCGATCGTCCACCTGATGGAGTCGCAGCACGAGCGCGTCGACGGCCTCATCGAGGAGATCAGCAGCCTCCTCCCGGGCTGGACGGACACCGCCGACGCAGCCACCGGCGCGCGCCTGGCCGACCTGTTCGACACGCTCTACGTCCACCTCGTCGAGCACCTCGACGCCGAGGAGCAGCGACTCCTCCCCCTCGCCGCCCGCTGCCTGACGCAGGCCGAGTGGGACCACATGGGAGAGGTGGCCCGGCGCGAGGCCCCGCGCAAGGGCGGCCTGCTGGCGCTCGGCATGTTCCAGCACGACGGCGACCCGGAGGTGTTCGCCACGATGATCGGCGACGCGCCCGGCCCCGTCCGCTGGCTGCTGCCGAAGCTGACGCGCCGGGCGTTCCGCCGCCACGCGCTGGCGGTGCACGGCACCACCACGCCCTGAGCCGGCGTCGTCAGAGCCGGGCGAGCTCGGCCTCCGTCCGCGCCACCCAGACCGGCAGACCGAGCTCGTGGTGGACCCGGCGTGCCTCGCGCAGGTGCGTCCGGGCGGCGTCGGTGTCGCCCAGCACGGCAGCCAGCCGACCCAGCGTCAGGCGCATGCTGCCGTGGAACCCGACCGGGACCGCGATCGCCAGCCGGTCGGCGTACGGCGCCAGTGCGTCGTGGAGGTCCCGCGCCGCCTCGCGGTCGCCCAGGAGTGCCCACACCTCGGCGCGCAGGGGGGTCAGGTAGAGCCACAGGTAGTCCCGGACCAGCTCGGGCTGCTCGCGCCAGCTCCCGAGCAGCGTGCGGAGCTCGTCGAGACGACCGGCGCGAGCCAGGGCGAGCGCGTGCCCCTCGCGCAGGGCAGGGTGGAACCCCCGGAGCCCCCGCAACATCGGCTCCAGCTCGGCCAGGCGGCCCTGCCGGTCACGCAGCTGCACGAGCTGGCACAGCCCGATGCCGTTGCCGGACTCGGCGATCGTCGCCTGCAACGCCTCACCGTCCTGGATCATCCGTGCGGCGTCGTCGTAGCGCCCGTCGAGCTGGGCCCGGAGCGCGAGGCACCAGCCGGTGACCATCAGGTTGGAGGGGAGGTGGTGCTGCTCGGCGATCTCGTGGGCGCGCACGACGTCGGAGCGGGCATCGGCGAGCCGGCCCAGCTCGGCGCGGTCCTGGGCCCGGGTGGACAGCGCGACGGCGTGGTCGAGGGGTTGGCCCACCCTGGCGGCGAGCTCGACGATCTCGTCGGACAGCGGCATCCGGTGGTGGAGGAGCTCGGGGCGCAGCAGCGCCCGCTGTGCCAGTCGCAGCACGGTGAGCTCGCGCTGACCCCGGTGGCCGGAGCGCCGCACCGCCGCGATCGCCTCGTCGGCCAGCCTGGTCGACTCCTCGACCGCGCCCGGCTTGTGGAGGTGCTCGGCGGCGAGCGCGGCCGTGAGGTGCGCCCGGGTCAGCACGTCCTCGTCGGGCAGGAGGTCGCGGACCGTGCGCCACAGCGCGATCGCGTCGTCGTCGTACTCCGGGGCGACGCGCCAGCCCCAGACCACGCCCTCGGTGACGGAGAGCAGGGCGTCCGCCGCTGCCCGGGCATCGCCCCGCTCGAGGGCGGAGCGGGCGGCCTGCTCCACGGGTGGCCAGGAATGGACCGCGCGGGAGGTACGGACCAGGGCGCGCGCGTGGGCGACGAGGACGTCCTCGCGCTCGATCGGTTCGGCCGTCGGGTCCATCGCCTGCAGCTCGGTGGCCAGCGTGGTCAGGCGGAGCGCCTCGTCGTACGCCGACGCCTTCACGCTCTCGGCAGCCGCACGCCGGGCGAGGACCCAGCCGGACCGCGCGTGCGCGGGCCCGGCGAGCCGGTAGTGCTCGGCGAGGTCGGCCGCGACCTCGCCCACCCGGCCCGCCCACACCTGCTCGAGGGCGGCGGCGACCTGCGCGTGGAGCCGGGCGCGCACCGGCGCCGGCAGCGCCTCGTCGAGGGCGTCGCGCACGAGGGCGTGGGTGAACCGGTAGCGACCAGGGCCCTCCTCGTCGACCAGCCCGAGCACCTGGGCACCCTCGATCGCCTCGGCCACGCTCGCGGCGTCGCCGGTGAGGAGGTCGAGCACGGCGACGTCGAAGCTCCGACCTGCCACTGCCGCCGCGCCGAGCACGTCGACCGCGCTCGCCGGCAGCTGGCGCGAGCGCTGGCGTACGACGTCGCGGACCCCACCAGGCACGGCGCGCCACGCGGGCGCGTGGGGGTCGCCGAGCGCCCCCTCGCTGACCAGGAAGCGGACCAGCTCGGTCAGGTAGAACGGGTTGCCGTCGGTGCGGCTGCGGAGCAGGGCCGCGACGTCGTCGGTCACCGTCCGGCCCGAGCGGCGGCTCGCCCAGGCAGCCACGGCGTCGACCCCCAGGCCACCGAGGTCGACCCGCACCGGATCGAGACGGGCCAGCACGCCGAGTGCCTCGGCCAGCGCCTCGCCGACGTCGGCGGGGGCGACCCGTGACGTGACGACGAGCACCGCGGGCACGTCCCCGAGACCGCCGGCGACCCGGCGCAGCAGGCGCAGGCTCTCCGCCTCGGCCCAGTGGAGGTCGTCCAGCACGAGCAGCACGGGCGTGGCACGACGCAGCGCGTCCAGCACCCCGTCGGCCTGGCGGAAGCTGACCGACGCCGCGTCGCCGCCTCCGTCCGCGGGACCGAGCACCTCGCCCACGGACTCCGGACCCAGCGCCTGCGCGAGCGCACGCGACCAGGCGTGCAGCGGCGGCGACCCCTCGGCGTCCCACCGACCGCGCCCGACGCGGAACCCGCGCTCCTCAGCGAGGTCGGCCACCGCCTCGGCCAGCCGCGTCTTGCCGATCCCCGGCTCGCCGCTGACGACGACGACGCGACCCCGACCGGCAGCTGCGCTCGTCAGGGCCGGGACCACGGCGGCCACGGCGTCGTCGCGGCCGAGCAGGGGGTCGTCGTCGGCGCCGGCGGGTGCCGCGTCCACGACCGGTGACGGGAGGGTCGGCGCCCGCGGGGCGGCGAGGAGCGCCACGTCGAGCGCAGGGTCCTGACGCAGCACCTGCTCCTCGAGCCGGCGCAGCTCGGGGCCCGGGTCGACGCCGAGCTCGTCGGCGAGGTGCTCGCGCGCACGACGCAGCGTGGCGAGCGCGTCGCCCTGGCGCTGCGAGCGGTAGAGCGCGAGTGCGAGGAGCCACCAGAGCCGCTCCTGCAGCGGGTTCGACCCGACCAGGCGCTCGAGCTCGGGAACGGCCACGTCGTGCTCACCGCGTCCCAGGCGCAGCTCCCACAGCCGGGCCAGTGCTCCGCCACGCAGCTCCTCCAGCCGCGTCGCCTCCGCACGCAGCGACGGTGTGTCCAGACCGGCGTACGCATCCCCTCGCCACAGCCCGAGTGCGTCGGTCAGCAGGACCTCCGCGCGCTCGGCGTCCGCCTCGCGCGCCTCTCGCAGCAACGTGGTGAAGCGACGCGCGTCGACGCTCTGCTCGTCGACGGCCAGGGAGTAGCCGGCTGCGTGCGTCCGTAGCCGGGCGGCGGGTGCCCCGGGCGCACGGTCGGGCTCGAGCGAGCGGCGCAGGCGAGCGACGTAGGACTGCAGGGACGCCTCGACACGGGCGGGCGGCTCCTCCCCCCAGATCTGGTCGATGAGCAGCTCGACGTGGACCGGCCGACCGGCGGCAGCCACCAGGAGTGCCAGCAGGGCGCGTGGCTTGGGCCCGCCGAGGTCGGCGAGCCTCCCCGCGAGCTCCACCTCGACGTCGCCGAGCACCCGGACCTGCACGCGGCCACCCTAGGCGTCGCGGCAGGTCCGGGTCCTCCGGAATATGGGGTACGCCTAGCCCGCCAGAGCGGGCTCCCGGACCGCGGAGGTGCGGTGCTGGGGCGCGCCGACCAACCCTGTGGCCAGCGAGAAGAGCGCCAGCGACATGCCGGCCACGGCGAAGACCGGGCTGAGCTCTGCCTGCGGGAGGAGCAGCGTGAGCGGTACTGAGAACGCATGGGCGAGTCCGGCCACGATGCCGACCGCGGCGATGGCCCGCCGCCAGCCGGTCCAGGCGCGCCCGAAGGCGTGGGCGAGCAACACGATCGCCCACCCGGTCACGGGGTAGAGCACGGTCGCCAGTCCGATGTGGGTCATCGCGACGGGCGCTGCGTGGCCGTGCGCGAGCTCGTCGGAGTCGACCACCGCAGCGAGGTGGAAGACGGTCTCGACGACGTAGACCGAGACGATCACGGCGACGATCGTGAGGGTGCGCTGCACCGTGGCGGGCCAGGCACGCGAGCGGACGGCGGCCCACAGGCCGAGCGCCAGCAACGCGGTGCTGGCCGCCACGAGCGCGTGGCCCGGCACCCAACGTTCGTCGGCGGTCATGGTGGCGAGCTCCTGGCGGAGCGTGTCGGAGCCGTCGGCGCCGGGGTGCATGCGGCCGCCGGCCGCGAGCAGGACGCCGGAGGCGACGAGCAGCAGGCGCCAGCCGTGGGTGTGGAGCAGTGACATCTGATGAACCTTTCGAGTCGGTGGTCGCACCACCGTCGCGGCCATCGCTTGCAGGACGCTTGACGCCGACTGGCACCGCCCCGTCAGAGCGAGGCCGACGCGGCCGCCAGCGCGGGCGCGAGGTCGCCGCGGTGGCCCACCACCACGTCGTCCAGGCCGAGCCAGCCGGCGAGCCGGCGCAGCTCGGCGGCCAGCTCGTCTGCCGTCTCCGGCGGAGCGGCCGCCTCGGCGAAGGCCCCCGGGACCAGCAGCCGTCGCGTGGCGCGGTCGGCCTTGAGGTCGACGCGCGCGACGAGCCGGTCGCCCAGCAGGAAGGGCAGCACGTAGTAGCCGTGGAGCCGCTTCTCCGGGGGGACGTAGATCTCGATGCGGTAGAAGAAGTCGAACAGCGCCTCGGCGCGGGCCCGCTCCCACACCACGGGGTCGAAGGGACTGAGCAGTGTGCGTGCCGACACCCGTCGCGGCAGCCGGGCGTCGCGGTGGAGGTAGGCCTGGCGCTTCCAGCCCCGCACGGTGACCGGGACGAGCTCACCGGCCTCGACCAGCTCCTCGACGGCGACCTTCGCGCTCGCGGCGCCAGGAGCGGGCTGGAGGCGGAGCCGGTAGTAGTCGGCGAGGCAGGCGAGGCTCGCGACGCCGTGCGAGCGGGCCGCCCGGCGTACGAGCTCGGTCACCGCCTCCTGGGCCGTGGGCGTCGGCGCGTCGAGGACCGCCGCCGGCAGCACCCGCTCGGGGAGGTCGTAGACGACCTCGAACTGGTTGTTGCGCCCGGCGATCGCGACGTCGCCGACGAGATAGAGGTAGTCGAGGACCTTGCGGGCCTCCGACCAGTTCCAGCCCCAGTTCTCCCGGGAGCGGGGTCCGGTGCTGAGGTCCTCCTCGAGGTCGCGGGCCGTGACCGGCCCGCGGTCGCGGACGGCATCGCGCACCCGCGGCTCGAGCGTCGGGTCGGCGGTGAAGCCCCACTTGCCGCGCTCGGCGCGGTAGTGCTCCATCCGGTGCCGCATCAGGGGCCAGAGCTCGACGGGCATGAGCGCCTGCACGTGGGCCCAGTACTCGACGAGGGTGCGCTCGCGTCGTGGGGTCGACGTCGTCGCGCGGCGCAGGAGGTCCACGTCGTAGGGGCCCATCCGCGAGTAGAGCGGCATGTAGTGGGCGCGCTGGAGGACGTTGACGGAGTCGACCTGGAGCACACCGGTCCGCGCGACCGTGCGGTCGAGGGTCTTCAGCGAGGGCGTCGCGTGTGCGCGGTCGGTGAAGCCCTGGGCGGCCAGCGCGATGCGGCGGGCCTGGAGCTGGGTGAGCTGGTCCACCCGCGGAACTCAACCAGAGCGGACCGACAGGGTCAGGGCAGGTCTGTGTCTCGATACGCCGGTCGCAGGCTCGTTCCTCGGTCGTCCCTAGGGCAGGTCGAGCAGCTTCTCGCGCATGGCGTACATGACGGCCTCCATGCGGGAGTGCAGCTGGAGCTTCTCCAGGATGTTGCGGACGTGGTTCTTGACCGTGTTCTCGGAGATGAAGAGCTCCTTGGCGACCTCGCGGTTGTTGAGCCCCTTGGCCACCAGCCGGAGCACCTCGAGCTCGCGCTCGGTCAGCCGTAGCGCCGGGCCCTGCTCGCGCTCGGGCTTGGACATCTGCTTGAACTCGTCGATGAGCTTGACCGCCATCGACGGGCTGATCAGGGACTGGCCCTCGTTGACCACCCGGATCGCCTGGGCGACCTCCTCGATCGAGGAGTCCTTGAGGAGGTAGCCGGCGGCGCCGTTCTTGACCGACTCGTAGAGGTCGGCCTCCTCGTCGGAGACGGTGAGCATGATGATCTTGGTGGCCGGGACGGCCTCCTTGATGGCGCGGCAGGCCTCGACTCCCGTGCGGCGCGGCATCCGGACGTCGAGCAGGATGACGTCGGGCGCGGTCGTGGTCGCGAGCTCCGTGGCGGTGATCCCGTCGGCCGCCTCGCCGACCACCTCGATGTCGGTGTCGCCGCTGAGCAGCATGATCAGCCCTCGACGGAACAGCTCCTGGTCGTCGACCACCAGGACGCGGACTGGTTCGCTGCTGTGTGCCTCGGTCACGCGCGCATCATTACATGCGCGCGCGACCGAGGCGTGGAGGGCACTCAGCCGACGTCGAGCGAGATCACGCCGTAGTCGTAGCCGCGGCGGCGGTAGACCACCGCCGGCCGCTCGCTCTCCTTGTCGACGAAGAGGTAGAAGTCGTGCCCGACCAGCTCCATCTCGTAGAGCGCCTGGTCGAGCGTCATGGGGGTGGCGTGGTGGGACTTCTCGCGCACGACCAGCGGTCCGTCACCCGTGACGGTGATCGGGCCGACCTTGTGCTCGATGACGTCGGTCTCCTCCTCGTCCTCGACGCCCACCACGCCGGTGCCGGCGAGCGCCTCGCCGACCGAGACGGGCGTGTGCCGCCCGCGGTGCACGCGACGCCGGTCGGCGGCGCGGCGCATCTGGGCCTGCATCTTGTCGAGGGCGAGGTCGAGCGCGCCCATCTTGTCCTCGGCCGCCGCCTCGGCCCGGATCACCGGGCCCTTGGAGAACGCGGTCAGCTCCACCTTGGTGGACCGGTCGTGCTGGCGGGGATTCTTCTCGAGCTCCACCTCCACCTGGACGCGCATGATGCGGTGATCGTGCTTCTCCAGACGGGTGAGCTTCTCGGACACGTGCTCGCGGAACCGGTCGGACACCTCGCAGTGCCGTCCCGTGACCACAACCTCCATGTGAACCTCCTCAACTAGCGAACGGTCCGCACCCCTCCATATCGCCGCGGCGGCACACCCGCCGGGGCAGGGTGGGATGGAGCCCGCCCGGCCGACCTGGTCTTCGACCCCACAACCGCCTGCTGAAGCGTTCGCAACTTCTCCGTCACTACTGGCCTTCTCCCGGCATCCGACACATCTGGTGTCGGCGACGGGGCAGGACTTACTTCTAAGCCGCACCGTGATCGTCCGGCGGGCACGGCGCTGCTGGGCAGCGGCGCGACCGTGGACTTACGTGGACCGTTTCGCCTGCGACTGGCATCGGCTTGCCGCGGGTCGGACCTGACGAGGCACCTGACGGTGCTGCGCGCAGCCCTCTCCGTGACGCAACCACGGACCCGGGCGGACTCCATGACAAGACGCTAGCCCCTCCGGGCCCCCGGGCCAACTGTGGGGTCACCCCTCGGTCCCCGTCCCTGTCCGGCACGCCTGCGGGTGGCCGCGACGGCCGCGATCGCGACAGGCGGCAGGCCCACGGCCTCGAGCGCGCGCTGGGCCTCGCGGGCCGTGGAACCGGTGGTGACCACGTCGTCGCAGACCACGACGTACGCCGCTCGCCGCCGTCGGCCCGCCCGTGCCAGGGCGGCGGAAGGACAGTGCATCGAGCCGGCCATGTTGGTCGCCCGGTCCCCCGCGTCGAGCCCGGCCTGGTCGGCCGCGCCGCGCGAGGCCAGGATCGGCGCGAGCACGACGGAACGCTCCCGGCGCAGGCCGCGGGCGGCCGTACGCACGAGCGCGGCGGTGGCCTCGTAGCCGCGGCGGCGCCCCGCACCCGGACGCGACGGCACGGGCACCAGCAGCAGCGGAACGTCCGGCTCGAGGTCCGACACCGCGCCGCGCACGGCGTCGGCCAGGAGGGCGCCCAGCACGCGGCGGTGCCCCCACTGCCCGCGGTCCTTGTGGCCCACCACGAGCGCGCGCACCGCGCCCTCGTACGACTCCGCCACCCACGGCGTCACCAACCCCGCGGGCACGGGCGAGGGCCACGCGACCCGCGGGGTGCGCGACAGCCCGCCCCGGCACGCCGGGCACAGCATCCGGCCGGGCAGGTCGCAGCCCACGCACCGGCTGCCGAGGAACAGGTCCAGGGCCTCGTCGAGCACGCGCCCATGCCAGCAGGAGGGGACGTACGGGCGCAACGGCCGGCGCGGAGCCTGTGGATCAGCCCACGTAGGTGAGGGAGGTGAGGCCCGGCGGCAGGTCGGGCACCAGCCGCTCGGGTCGGGTCAGGCTGACGACCGTGCGGCCGGCGAGTGCGTAGACCTCACCGTCCGCGGGCGTCGAGACGAGCGTACGGACGCGGCCGCGCAGGCTCGTCGTTCCGCTCGTGGAGATCCCGCCGGGGGCACCGTCGACCGAGATCGTGCGCACCTGGGAGAAGTCCTCGTTGATGTCGCTGAGCACCGACACGGTCGTCGGCGACCGCCAGGCGACGTCGCGGATGCGCACGGTGTCCTCGGTGGGGAGCGGGAGCGTGCGCGGCGGGGTGAATCCCAGGACGGTCCCGGCCGCGTCGTGGCGCACCCGGACCGACACGACCCGGTCGGCCTTCGCCCCCCGGACCACGGCCACCAGGCGGCTGCCGTCGCGGGAGACGATCAGCTCGGTGACGCGCCGACCGGTGAGGCCGGGGACCACCAGCTCGGCGGCCTCGCCGTCGGTGACCTGCACGACCCGTGCCCGTCCGGCGCCCCGGTCGAGCACCCAGATCCGGTCGCGGTGGTCCCAGTGCGGGGCCGCGAGGTCGACGGCTCCGACCACCGGCGTGGTCACCTCGCCCGTCGGCGCCTCCGTGGCGGTGAGGAGCAGGTCGGTGCCGGTGGCGGAGACCGCGGCGACCCTCGTGCCCGGGAGGTTGACCCCGATGGAGCGCAGGCCGTAGCCGGGCTCGCCGAACGGCCCGCTGGTGGGGCCGAGGTCCCCCACGCGCCCGGTCACCAGGCGGTCCTCCTGGAGCGCGAAGAGGTCGGCGCTCGCGCGGTCGCCGTTGGGGTCGTAGGCCGCCCCGAAGCTGAGGTTGACCGGTGCCAGCCCACCCGGTCCGGTGAACGTACGGTCGCCCACGCTGAGCTCGACGGCGCTGATCCGCGGCTCCTGGCCGAGGGTCCACACGAGCTGCGTGAGCATTCGCTCGGCCGTCTCGTCGTCCACCGCATCAGGGTCGCCGGACAGGGCCACCCGGGCGATGCCCGACTCGATGGGCACCGAGAGACCGGGCGTGGTCCCGGGCGGGAAGTAGCTGCGGACGACGTCGAGCGACTCCTCTCCCGGCGGCGTCAGCAGGCCGCGCACCAGCGACGAGGCGTACCCCTCGCCACGCGGCACGAAGACCGGCTCGGGGACGAGCACCTGCGAGGTGGGGTCGAAGTAGTAGAGCGCTGCCCGCTCGTACCAGTCGGCGAACCACGAGTCCGGGACGATCAGGGCATCGGGGAGCTCGTCGATGCGCCACTCACCGTCCTCCTGCACCAGCCGGAGCGACAGCTGGGCGCCGGCGTCCGTGCGCTGCCACGCGCCCCGGGCGTCGTAGGTGTTGACGTCGCTCAGCGGCACCCGCACGAAGATGCCGGTCGAGGCGTCGCCGAGCTCGCCGTAGGTGAGGACCTGCTGCTCGGGCGTCCACGACTCGGCCGCCTCGCGGGACAGGAACTGGCGGGCGACGGTCGTGCTGACCGGGGTGGCCTTCATCGCCTCGAAGAAGCCGTCCACGATGTCGGCGGCGGGCTCGCCCTCCTGCGGGGGCCGTGGGTCGAAGGAGATGCCGGGGACGTCCTCGGCGTCGGCGGTGACCTCGGACTCGACGACCGGCCCCGACGTCGGCATCCGGACGCAGCCGGCGAGCAGGGCCGCGGCGAGCAGCAGGCCGGCGGAGCGGGCGGCCGCGCGTCTCATGCCGTCTCCCTGGCGTCGGTGGGCACCAGCGGCAGCGGCGAGTGCCGCAGCTGGGTGCCGAGGAGGCGCGGCAGCGTGAGCCGGAACTGGGCGCCCTCCCCGGGGCGCCCCCACGCCTGGAGCCAGCCGCCGTGCAGGTGGGTGTCCTCCAGCGAGATGGAGAGGCCGAGGCCGGTGCCGCCGCTGGTGCGCGCGCGGGCGGGGTCCGCGCGCCAGAACCGGTTGAACACCATGGCCGACTCCCCCGGCCCGAGCCCCACGCCGTGGTCGCGCACCGCGATGGCGGCCGACTGCCGGTCGGCGCCGACGTACACCTCGACGTCCTCGCTCTCGGCGTGGTCGATGGCGTTGGTGACGAGGTTGCGCACGATGCGCTCGACACGGCGTACGTCTGCCTCCGCCACGCAGGGGTACCCGGGGTCGTGCAGGACGACGCGCGTGTCGCGCTGGGCGGCGAGCACCGACGTCATGTCGACGACGCGGCGGGCGACGTCGACGAGGTCGACGTCCTCGGTCTCGAGCACCGCGGCCCCGGCGTCGAAGCGGCTGATCTCCAGCAGGTCGGCCAGCAGCGTCTCGAAGCGGTCGAGCTCCTTCTGGAGCAGCTCGGCCGCCCGGCCGGTCACCGGGTCGAGGAACGGCCGGGCGTCGTGGATGACGTCGCTGGCCATCCGGACGGTCGTGATCGGGGTGCGCAGCTCGTGGGACACGTCGGAGACGAAGCGGCGCTGCAGGCGGCTGAGCTCCTCGAGCTGGCGGATCTGCTTCTGCAGGTTGGAGGCCATCTGGTTGAACGACGTGGCGAGCCTGGCGAGGTCGTCCTCGCCGGTGACGCGCAGGCGCTCCTGGAGCTGTCCGGCGGCGAGGCGCTCGGCGACCCGGCGGGCCATCCGGATCGGCGTGACCACCTGGCGGGTGACCAGCCAGGTGAGGCCCGCGATGAGCAGCAGCAGGGGCACCCCGGCGATGAGCATCGCGCGGGAGACGAGCGCGAGCGTCTCCTGCTGCTCGGCGAGCGGGTAGAGGTAGTAGAGCGTGTAGGTCTTGTCGTCGGCGGGGAGCCGGACCTGGCTGCCCACCACGATGCCGGGCCCCTCGGGCAGGCCCTCGATGTCGCGCGTCGTACGGATGTCGGTGTAGGTCCACGCCGTCGCGGACAGCGAGTCGAAGTGGTCCTCGAGCGTCGCCGGGACGCTGGAGAGGTCGAGGCCCTCGGTGAACTTGGCGCCGCCGTCGGCGAGGCGGAGGTCCTCGCCCACCGGCGGGGACAGCACGACCGCGAAGCCGCGCGTGGCGCCGCGCGCCTGGATCGGCTCCACCAGGGCCTGCTGCTGCGCGGACTCGTCGAGGTCGAGGCGGGAGGCCGCCGCGAGGTCCGTACGCGCGGCCTCGGTCTCCCCCTCGGCCTCCTGCACGACGGCGGCGACCCGGTTGTCGAGGAGGCCGTCGCGGGTCTGCTGGATGAGGAACCAGCCGACGATGCCGACGACCGCGGCGGAGAGCAGCACGGTGCTGACCACGACGCGCGCCTGCACGGAGCGCCGCCAGAAGGCGGGCCCGCGCCGCAGCGCCGGTGGGAGCCGGTCGCGGATGCTCACCCGGGAACTCCTACGACTTGCCGGCCTTGTAGCCCACGCCGCGCACGGTCACCACGACCTCGGGGTTCTCCGGGTCGTGCTCGACCTTGGAGCGCAGGCGCTGGACGTGCACGTTGACCAGGCGGGTGTCGGCGCTGTGGCGGTAGCCCCAGACCTGCTCGAGCAGCACCTCGCGGGTGAAGACCTGCCAGGGCTTGCGGGCCAGGCAGACGAGCAGGTCGAACTCGAGCGGGGTCAGGTTGATCGGTGCGCCGTCGCGGGTCACCGAGTGGCCGGCGACGTCGATGGAGACGTCGCCGATGGTGAGCCCCTCGTCGGGCGTGACGTCGTTGCGGCGTACGCGGGCGCGGACCCGGGCGATGAGCTCCTTGGGCTTGAAGGGCTTGACGATGTAGTCGTCGGCCCCGGACTCGAGGCCGACGACGACGTCGACGGTGTCGCCCTTGGCGGTCAGCATCACGATCGGGACGCCGGACTCGGCGCGGATCTCCTTGCAGACGTCGATGCCGTCCTTGCCCGGGAGCATCAGGTCGAGCAGGACCAGGTCGGGCCGGTAGTCGCGGAACGCGTCGAGGGCCACGTCACCGCGACCGACGATGCGGCTGTCGAACCCCTCCTGGCGCAGGACGATGGAGAGCATCTCCGCGAGGGAGGCGTCGTCGTCGACGACGAGCACGCTGCCGCGAGCGGGCTCGGCAAGGTCGGTCATGGCGCCAGTCTAGGGCTGGCGCCATGACCGGGTGGCGCTACGCGGGATCCGCCGCGTCGCGCGCTCAGTAGCGGTAGTGGTCGGACTTGTACGGGCCCTCCACC
The DNA here is from genome assembly GCF_014779655.1 of Nocardioides ganghwensis. Lineage (GTDB taxonomy): Bacteria > Actinomycetota > Actinomycetes > Propionibacteriales > Nocardioidaceae > Nocardioides > Nocardioides ganghwensis. The sequence continues at coordinate 128,378 of NZ_JACXYX010000006.1, read as the reverse complement.
GGGACGCCGAGGTAGGCGGCCTGCTGCTTGGTGAGCTCGGTCAGCTCGACACCGAGGGCGTCGAGGTGCAGCCGCGCGACCTCCTCGTCGAGGTGCTTGGGCAGCACGTGCACGCCGAGCTCGTAGTCGTCGGACTTGGAGAAGAGCTCGATCTGGGCCAGCACCTGGTTGGTGAAGGAGTTGGACATCACGAACGACGGGTGGCCGGTGGCGTTGCCCAGGTTGAGCAGGCGGCCCTCGGACAGCACGATGATCTTCTTGCCGGGCTTGCCGTCCTCGGCCGGGAAGATCCACTGGTGGACCTGCGGCTTGATCTCGTCCTTGACGATGCCGGGGATCTTCGCGAGACCGGCCATGTTGATCTCGTTGTCGAAGTGGCCGATGTTCCCGACGATCGCCTGGTGCTTCATCTTGTGGAAGTGCTCGACCGTGATGATGTCGAAGTTGCCGGTCGTGGTGATGAAGATGTCGGCGGTCTCGACGACCGACTCGAGGCGCTTGACCTCGAAGCCGTCCATCGCTGCCTGCAGCGCGCAGATGGGGTCGATCTCGGTGACGATGACGCGCGCACCCTGCCCGCGCAGCGACTCCGCGGAGCCCTTGCCGACGTCGCCGTAGCCGCACACGACCGCGACCTTGCCGCCGATCATGACGTCGGTGGCGCGGTTGATGCCGTCGATCAGGGAGTGGCGACAGCCGTACTTGTTGTCGAACTTGGACTTGGTGACCGAGTCGTTGACGTTGATCGCCGGGAAGAGGAGGGTGCCCTCCTTGAAGCGCTCGTAGAGGCGCAGCACACCGGTCGTGGTCTCCTCGGAGACTCCCTTGACGAGGGGCGCGCGCTTGGTCCAGCGCTGCGGGTCGGCCTCGAGCGAGCGGGCCAGGACGCGCAGCACCTCCTTGAACTCCTCGTTGTCGGTGGAGTCCTGCGACGGGACGGCGCCCGCCTTCTCGTACTCGACACCGAGGTGCAGCAGCATCGTGATGTCGCCGCCGTCGTCGAGCAGCATGTTGGGGCCGCCCACCTCGCCGTCCTCGGCGGGGAAGTCGAAGACCTTCTCGGCCTCGTCCCAGTACTCGGCGAGGGTCTCGCCCTTCCAGGCGAAGACCGGGACACCGCGCGGGTCCTCGGGCGTGCCGCCCTTCGACGGGGGGCCGACGACGACCGCGGCCGCGGCGTGGTCCTGGGTGGAGAAGATGTTGCAGGTGGCCCAGCGGATGTCCGCGCCGAGGGCCGCGAGGGTCTCGATCAGCACGGCGGTCTGGATCGTCATGTGCAGCGAGCCGGCGATCCGCGCCCCCTTGAGGGGCTGGTCCTTGCCGTAGCGCTCGCGCATGGCCATCAGGCCGGGCATCTCGTGCTCGGCGAGCTCGATCTCCTTGCGGCCGTACGCGGCAAGGGTGAGGTCAGCGACCTTGTGGTCCATCAGTTGTCTCCTGGCGTCGAGGAGGGCGTCTGCGCCGCACATCTGTGCATCGTCGGGATCTCCCGCGCGGACCAGAAAAGGGTAGGACCGCCCTCAACGATTCGGAGAATCCTCGGCGGAGTCGCCGGAGGCCGCCTGGCTTTGCCCGTCGCCGTGCTCCTCGTCGTGACCGGAGCCGTGGCCCGAGCCGTGGCCGCCGCCGATCCCGAAGGCGTGCAGCACGGCCAGCACGAGCCCGCCGACGACGAGGCCGACGAGGCCGGAGACCACGGTGTTCAGCACCCAGCCCAGCAGGGCGCCGAGCGTCCCGCCGACGGCCTCGTGGACGGCGTCCTCCCAGTGGTGGACCAGGTCGTACGGCGCGTGCAGGGCGTCACCGACCGCGGTGCCCTCGAGCAGGCCGTCCTGCCCGCCGATCTCGTAGAGGCTGACCAGGAGGATGTGGCCGCCGACCCACAGCATCGCCAGCGTGCCGATGAGGGAGATCGCGGTAAGCAGGCGCGGCATCGCGGAGACGAGGGCGAGACCGATGCGCTGCGAGCCCTTGGAGGGCTTCTCCGCGAGGTGGAGGCCGACGTCGTCCATCTTCACGATGAGCGCGACCACGCCGTAGACGAGGACCGTGATCAGCACGGCGACGGCGGCCAGGACGATCGCCCGCATCCAGATGCTGGCGTCGGGGTCGGAGCTGACGACCTCCTTGAGCGCGATGACCATGATCTCGGCGCTGAGGATGAAGTCGGTGCGGATGGCGCCGGCGACGGTCTTCGCCTCGTGCTCGGGGCTCAGCTCCCCCGTGCTGGTGAGCTCGGCCTCCGCCTCCTCGACCACCGGCTCGTGGTGGCTGACCTTCTCCCACACCTTGTGGGCGCCCTCGTAGGCGAGGAAGCCGCCACCGAAGATGAGGATCACCGGCAGCAGCCACGGCAGGAACTGCCCGAGCAGCACGGCCGCGGGGAGGATGAAGAGCATCTTGTTGCGCAGCGAACCGATGGCGATCTTCTTGATGATCGGCAGCTCGCGCGCGGCGGGGGATCCGTGGAGGTACTGCGGGGTGACGGCGGTGTCGTCGACCACCACGCCCGCGGCCTTCATGCTGGCACGCCCGGCGGCGGCGCCGACGTCGTCCACGCTGGCTGCGGCGATGCGCGCGAGTGCGGCGACGTCGTCGAGGAGGGCGAACAGTCCGCCGGCCATGGTCGGTCCTTCGGGTCGTGGGTCGGGTCGGGCTGCAGCCTATCGGCGCGCCGTACGCGCTTCGCTCCCCCCGGAAGGCGGTCAGCCGTCGGGACGCCGGTCCTCCGCCGCCACCGGTGGCTCCGTGACGAGCTCGTAGCCGAGGAGCTCGGCGTACGGCGGGAACGAGCCGCGCAGCACCTCCCCCGTCGACTGCCACCCGTGCTTCCCCAGAACCGTCGCCCTCGCGCGTTCGCGGCGTAGACGTGGAGGGCAGGTCGTACGACGCCGCGTGCGCGCAGGCGCTCGACGAGCGCGTCGTGGGCAGCCGTGGCCAGCCCGCTCCCCCACGTGTCCAGGGCGGCGCCGAAGTGCAGCACCTCAGCGCCCTGCAGAGCCGCGAACCCCGCGACCCTCCCCACCTCCTCGACCACGAAGCACTCGACGTCGGGGGCCGCCACCTCGTCCCGCCAGCGCGCCGCGATCTCCTCGTGAGGGAACGGGTAGCGGTCCTGGGGGAAGACCTCCGACAGACCCGCGACCGCCGCAGGCTCCTGGACGGCGACCACCGCGGGCACGTCCTCCTCGCGCATGGGGCGGAGCACACTGCGGCGACCGGGCATGGCCGGAGGTTAGACGCCGGGACCACCCTCGGTGGTCGAGGTGCGAGCGCACCTCGGTGGTCGAGGTGCGAGCGCAGCGAGCCTCGAAACCATCCGAACCCGCCCTCCGCCCGTTGAGCAGGTCGCGCAGCGACCGTGTCGAAACCAGTCCGAGAAACCCTGGCCAGCAACCGTCCACAGCCATCGCCACTGTCGGACCCGACGACTACAATCGATCACATGATCGACGGAATGGCAGCCGAGGCGCGAGAGGTCGCAGACGACCTCTCCGCCTCCGAGCTGCTTCGCTCGATCAAGGCCTCCCGCGACCTCGAGCACGCCGAGGCTGCCCGCCAGCTCGCTCTCGCCGCCCGCTGGGCGGACCTGCACCCGCCGGAGTCGATCCACGACGCCGCCTCGTTCACCGTCCCGGGGTGTGAGCACGAGGAGCCCATCGCCGGCGAAGGGACTCCCTTGGTGGCGGAGTTCTGTGTCGCCGAGCTCGGCACCGTGCTCGGCATCTCCCCGACGGCGGCGAAGAAGCTCATCGGCCACGCCCTCGAGCTGCGCCACCGCCTTCCCCGGTTGTGGGAGCAGGTCCGCGCCGGCCGGGTGCCGGCGTGGCGGGCCCGCGCCGTCGCGGAGACCACCATCCACTCGACTCCTTCCCTCACGGCCGAGGCGGCGGGGTTCGTCGACTCCCAGGTCGCCGCCGTGGCCGGGCGGATCGGGCAGGCGCAGCTCGACCGGCTCCTCGCCGAGACCATCAAGCGCTACGACCTCGCCACCGCCGACCCCACGAAGGACCCCGAGGACGGGTGGCAGCACGTCGACCCGCGTCACGTCACCGTGGACACCGACGACGTGCACTACGCCGGCACCCTGCACCTCGAGGCCGACCTCGACCTCGCCGACGCCCTCGACCTCGACCGCGCCGTGGCCCACCACGCAGCAGTCCAAAAGGCCCTCGGATCCCAGCTGCCGCTCAACGCGCGACGCGCCAAGGCGCTCGGGGACCTCGCCCGCACGCAGACCGCGCTCGACCTCCACGCCCAGGACGACTCAGCCCAGAACGGCAGTGGATTCGAGGCTCGCGGAGCTCATCCTCAGGAGCCGAGGGACGAGGCGCCTCGAACGGCTCGCACCTCAACCACCGACGAGGCCAGCACCTCCCCCACCAAAGACGACAAGCCGGACCTGCCGGCGGCGCGTGAGGTCGTCATCCACGCCCACTTCGACGCATCCATGGTCGGCGTACAGACCGTGTTCGGCCCCACCGGGCGCATGGAGAACGGGCAGCGACTCGTCCTCCTCGACCAGATCAAGTCGTGGTGCGCCGACTCCCGCACCAAGGTGACGATCAAGCCCGTCATCGACCTCAACACCCAGCTCACCGCCCAGGGCCACGCCATCCCCGACCGGATCCGCGAGCAAGTCATCCTCCGCGACCGCACCTGCGTCTTCCCCTGGTGCACCAGACCGGCGCGCGGCTGCGACATCGACCACATCACGCCGTACGACCATCGCGCCGAGCCCGAGGGCAAACCCCAACCCGGACCCACACGCAGCGACAACCTCGCCTGCCTGTGCAGGTTCCACCACCGGCTGAAGACGCATTCGGCCTGGCGCTACGAGATGACCGCGCCCGGAGTGTTCGAGTGGACCTCCCCCCACGGCCACCACTACCGCCGCGACCACACCGGCACCACCGCCCTCGACCCACCCGACCCACCCGAACCGCCGGGCATCCCGCGACCACGCCGACGATGACCCCGCCCCACACCCCGCCGACACCCTGACGGCGGGGCCGTAGGCGCGTCCGGACCGGTCCGACCAGCGCCCGCCCCGCTCGAGCGCGTACGGTCCGTGCCCTCCTTCGTGAAGTCGGTGACGTTCGACTGCCGGGACCCGCTGACGGTCGCCGCGTTCTGGGCGGGCGCACTCGGCTCGGACGTCGACGAGGACAGCACTCCGGACCGCGCCTGGGTCGAGCCCGCCGGGTGGGGTGGACCGAGCCTCTGGTTCCAGCGGGTGCCCGAGCCGAAGATCGCCAAGAACAGGCAGCACTTCGACCTCCGGGCCTCAGGAGACCTCGATGACGACTCCGACCGACTGCTGCGCCTCGAGGCAACCGTGGTCGCCCGCCGCGACGACCTCGTCGTGATGGCCGACCCGGAGGGCAACGAGTTCTGCCTCGAGACCTGACTGTCGGTCCCCCGCCCCACACTGACCCCATGGACGCCGCCACCCTGCTCGCCCGCCTCGCCACGGTCATCGACGCCCACGACTGGGCGGGGCTGCCGGACCTCCTCCACCGCGACTTCACGTGCCGGCTCGTGCACACCGGCGAGGTCTTCGACCGTGACGGATGGGTCCGGCTCAACGCCGACTACCCGGGCTTCCAGCGCATGCACGTCGAGGGCCTCGTCGCCGACGGCGACCACGGAGCGCTCCGGGCACGGGTCATCGGCACGAGCGAGACCGGCGCCGAGCTCGAGTTCGCCGTCGCGAGCTTCGCCACTGTCCGCGACGGCCTGCTGGCCGAGCTGGTCGAGGTGTGGGCAGACGTCGGGCAGGACGCCCCCGCCGGGACCCGTCCGCAACTAACCTGACCCGGTGCTGCCCGAGCCCACCGAGCGCCTGCGCTTCCGCCCGATGGTGATGGCCGACCTCGACGACGTGACCGCCCTGCTGTCGGCACCGGATCCCGTACGCCTCGACCGCCCGGCCCGCACCCGCGACGACGCGGTGCGCTGGATCGAGTGGCAAGGGCGCAACTACGCCGAGCACGGGTTCGGGCTCTGGGTCGTCGAGACCCACGCGGGCAACTTCGTCGGCGACTGCGGCCTGACGGTGCAGGACGTCGAGGGCACGCCCCACGTCGAGGTCGGCTACCACGTCCTGCCCGCGATGCGCCGCCGCGGCCACGCCTCCGAAGCGGCTCGAGCCGTCCGCGACCGGGCGGCGGCGGAGGGCGTCGAGCACCTCGTCGCCCTGATCCGCCCCGACAACACGCCCTCGCAGGGCGTCGCCCGACGGTTGGGAATGGTCCTCGAACGCACGGCCCACGTGCACGACGGCGACGCGCTCGTGTTCGGGATGCGGCTCCAGCCGCTCAGTCCTCGACGAGCCCGATCCGGAGGTACTCCGCGGCGTACGTGCCGGTGAGCAGCAGGGAGGCGTAGCGCGCGACCTCGTCGTCCGCGTCGGTCTCGAGCGTCTCCACCCGTACGCCGTGGCGCGCCGCCGCAGCCTTCAGCTCCCCGGCCTGCTCGCGCACGACGGGGTCGTCGGAGCGGTCGTCGAGGATGAGCAGCAGGGGGCGGAGGTCGCCGGCCTCGTCGGCGAACGGGTCCGCGAAGACGTCGTGCGGCTTGGTCGCCTCGATCACGGGCAGCAGGTGCTCGGCGTCGCCGGCGATGGCGGAGCGCCCGCTCGTGCGACGCAGCGACTCGGCCAGGCGACGCGCGGCGCGGGCGGCCAGGACCGAGCCGCCCCAGACGAGCGGGTTGGTGTCGGCCATCGCGATGGCGAGCATCTTGGCCGGGTTGACCGCGAGGTCGCGGTGCGGCGAGCAGTTGGTGGCGACCTCGTCGAGGGACAGGGCCACCGACTCGGCGTCCGCGCGCGGGCCGAGGTGCACGTGGGCGAGGTAGTCGAGCATCACCACGGCCGTGGCGAGCTGGTCGCCGGTGACGGTCGGCAGCACGGTCACGTGCCGTCCGGCGGCGTGCTCGCCGACCAGCGACCGCTCGGGGCACGCGACGACGACCTGCGCGCCGCGGCGTACGGCCTCAGCGACCGCGGAGGCGGACCCGTGGTCGTTGCCCTCGGGCGCGAGCATCACGACCAGGTCCAGCGATCCCGCCCAGCCCGGCAGGCCCGGGTTGGGCCAGGCGACGAACGGCACCGGGCACCACGGCTCGAGCACCGCACGCAGCAGCCGCGAGTCCGGCCCGGCGGCGATCACGGCGCGCGGACGCTCACCGTCACGGGCCTCGGCGATCAGCTCGGCGGTCGCGGTGGCGGCCTCGTGGGCCTCGCGCCGCACCCGCGCGCCGCTCTCGGCGAGCGTGCGGAGCCGGAGGTCGACCGTCTCCAGCACCCCGGGGTCGTCCAGTCGGGCCTCGTCGAACCACGTCGCCACGCCAGTGCCTCAGCTCTCAGTCGGGCTTGCGGGCCTCGTCGACGAGCAGCACGGGGATGTCGTCGCGGACGGGATAGGCGTTGCCGCACCCCTGGCACACGAGCTCCTCGGCGCCGTCGGTCGTCTCCGGCGACAGCACGCCGTGGCAGGCCGGGCAGACGATGATGCTCAGCAGCTGCTGGTCGATGTTCACGCCGATGATCCTAGGGGGTGGACGAGGGGTTCAGTCAGTGGGCGTGAGCACCCGGAGGTGGCCGCGCTTGGCGCCGCGGGTGGAGTCGTCGGCGGAGTGCAGGGGCACCGGGGTCGGCGCCGGGCGGGCCGCCTCGCGCACGGCGTCGGCCAGCGCGAGCAGGTCGTCGCTGCTCGGACCCTGCGCCTTCGGGTCCGGGGCCAGCCGGAGCACCTCCCAGCCGCGGGGCGCGGACAGCCGCTCGCTGTGCGTCTCGCACAGGTCGTAGGCGTGCGGCTCGGCGTACGTCGCCAGCGGGCCGAGGACGGCGGTCTGGTCGGCGTAGACGTAGGTCAGCGTGTTGACCGCAGGACGGCCACACGCCGTCCGCGAACAACGACGGGCAAGGCTCACGCCGCCGACGCTACCCGGCGCACGCACGCGCGGCGATTAGGCTCGCGGCGTGGACGACGTGAGGCCGAGGACGCGTGACCGGCGCGGCCGGGGCATGCGCGGTCCGGGCGTGGTGCCGGTGGATCCCCGCACCCCCGTCCTGCGGACCGCGCGGCAGCGGTTCGACCAGCTGGTGCTCGACGTCGTGACGCCGCTCGACGAGAAGTGGCAGCGCCACCTCGGCCTGGTCGAGTACGCCGTCGAGGACACGCCGATGCTGCCCGACGACTGGGGCGACGAGACCGTGCCCCTGTCGTCGCTGGTGCGCGGCAAGGGTCAGGAGCCGACCCGGCTGGTGATCTTCCGCCGCCCGATCGAGCACCGCTCCACCACCCGCGACGAGCTCGAGGCGCTGGTCCACACGGTGGTCGTCGAGCAGCTCGCCGAGCTGCTCAACCTCACGCCCGGGCAGGTCGACGAGAGGTACGGCGACGAGCCGTGACCGGGCCGACGGGGACCGCTAGCGCTGCGCCGGTCGTACGTCGGGCACCTGGCTGGTCGTCTCCAGCTGCGACAGCGGGAGGACGGACAGTCCGCGGTCGGTGACCTCGAGGGCGGCGACCACACCCGTCCGCTCGACGCCGACCACCGCGAGCACCGCGTCGTCGGGCAGCCGCAGCCGGGACGCGGTCGCGGGGTCGACCTCGACACGCCGCTCGCGCACGACCGGGTTGCCGTCGGCGTCCCAGGCCCGCAGCGTCACCACACCGGGAGCGTCGGCGCCGACGAGGACGAGCCGCTTGGAACCGTCCGGCAGGGCCACCGCCGCCTCCCCGGTGACGGTGGACCCGGCCACCGACAGCGCGAGGTCGGTGGCGGTGCGCGTGCGCAGGGAGGCGGTCACCGGACCGGTCGACTCCAGCCGCAGCGCCTGTACGCCCTGCAGCGCCGGTCCGCGCAGCACGCCGCTGAGGTCGACCTCGCGGACCGACCCGGGCGCGACGGTGACCTCCTCGACCCCGGCCGGGGCGAACTCGCTCTCCTCGCTCGCCAGCTTGAGCGCCACCCGGACCTCGCTGTCGCCCGGGTTGGCGACGGTGAGCACGCGGTCGGCGGCAGACGTGCCGAGGCCGGCGACGTAGGACGTGGTGGCCGGCGCTGCCTGGGCCGGCAGCCACTCGCGCACCGGGGCGTCGCGGCCCACGGGATCGACCACGTCGACCACGGTGGAGGCCAGCCGGCCACGGGTGACGGTGACCCGTACGGCGAGGGCGTCCCGGTTGGGGACGACGGTGGCCAGGTCGAAGGACGTGGAGCGCCCGCCGGGCACCCGCACTCCTCGCAGGGCGGGGACGTCGACGACGCCGCTGCCGTCCCACACGGTGACGTCGGCGACGGCCGGACCCTTGTCGGGGTTGACGAGCGTGAGCGTCGAGGCGTGCTCGGCCGAGGCGCCGACCCCGGTGAACCACCGCTCGGGCGCCGGGCTGTCGCACCCGAGCGCGGACCCGGCGCCGGAGCGGGACACCACCAGGCCGGGCGCGGTCTCCCCGCTGGCGCCGACCACGACGTACTGGCGCTCGGTGCGCGCGGCGACGCCGTCGACCAGCGTCTCGGCGTCCTCCTCGCGACCCACCCGCAGCGCGATCTCGCCGGAGGCGAGGGAGCTGCTGCCGAAGCGGACCTCGTCCGCGCCCGGCAGCCGGGGCGGGCACACCGCGGTGGCCCGGTCGAGCGGCGCGTCGGCGGGCGCGCGGGTGGTCGGCGCCTCCTCGGCCGGGCGGACCACGGCGAGGGCGGCCACCGTCAGCAGTGGGATCACGACGGCGAGGATCGTGAGGGGCGAGGGACGGCCGCGGGTCGTCTCGGCGACCCGCCGACGACCACCCCCCGTGCTGGGATCCGGCTCAGTCATCGCGTCCTCCGTCCCGACGCTGCCGCACCGTGGGCGCGGCCAGCACGAGGGCGACCGCGACGGCCAGGCCCTGCAGGACCAGGAGCGCCGAGCGCCACCACGAGCCGGGACCATCCACGGCCGACGGGTCGAGCGGGCGGTCGACCCGCCACGCCCGGGTGCTGCGGTCCTCGGCACTGGCCTGCTCGAGGCCGGAGGTCGCGTCGAGGAGCGAGGAGATCCGGCCGTCGGCGGGCGAGCCGAGCACGACGTACTCGACACCGCGCGCGCCCAGCGCCGCCACGACGGCCGGCGTGGGCGAGGACACCAGGGCGCGCACCTCGTCGGTGAGCTCGGCGTCCTCCTCGGCGAGGGTGAGGATCTCGTCCTCCCCCACGGTCGTGCCGTCGTCGCGGCGGATGCGGTAGGTGATGCCGTCGTCGACGGAGCCGCCGAGCACCAGCACCCCGTGCTCCTGGCCGAGCAGCGAGCTCTGCTGCATGTAGACCGGGACGGTCTGGTCCACGTCGCGCGTCATCGCGTCGTCCGGGGTGGTGAGCCACCAGCCGAGGCCGCCGACCGGCACCGCCGCGGCGACCACGGCGAGCGCGGTCGCCACGCCCCGCTGCCACCACGGGTGGTGGTCGGCGAGGCGGCGGAGGTAGGCGTCGGCGCCCAGCACGACCGCCACGACCGCGGTGCCCTGCAGGATCACCACGAACAGGCCCAGGCTGGGACGGGTGGTCACTGAGGGCAGGTCGAGGGTCAGGTGCGACAGCACGCCCGAGACGACCGCGGCGGCCAGGGCGACCAGCCAGCAGATCACGACGGACACGCGCGTACGTCGCGGGAGGAGCGCTGCGAGGGCGAGCAGGCCGAGCACCAGCCCGAGCCACCACGGCGCACCGAGGTCGTTGAGCCGGCCGGTCACCAGGCCCCCGAAGGTGACCTCGTCGACGGTGAGCCGACCGGCCTCCAGCAGCAGCCCGGCCGCGGAGCCGGTGGTGAGCAGCGGCAGCAGCCAGGGGGCGAGGAGCAGCGGGGTCGCGGCGACCGCGACGACCGGCGGTCCCCAGCTGTCGCGCTCGCGCAGCAACCGGGGCGCGATGACGGCCGCGGCGCCGAGCACGACGGCGGTGGCCAGCAGGGCGAAGAGCCAGAAGCCCGGCACGAAGGCCGCGCCGAGGGCGAGCAGCAGGGCCGTACGCCAGGCGGCGCGCCAACGCCGGTCACGGTCGGGGTCGACGAAGCCCAGCGCGGCGTGGGCGGCCCACGGCAGGAGCGCGGCCACCGCGACCGTGCCGAACCGTCCCTCCGCCCAAGCGCCCGAGGTCACGGGGACCAGGGCGTAGGTGAGGGCACCCCACACCAGGAGCCAGCGCGGCAGGCCGAGCGGGTCCACCAGCCGGCCGACGACCTTGAGCAACCGCCAGGCGCCCCACGCGGCCACGGGCACCGCGAGCAGCATGAGCCCGGACACCACGGCACCGGTGTTGCCGAGCAGGAACGTCGCGGCGAGCGCGAAGGGCAGGACGTAGGCGGGCGCCGGCACGTCGGTGCCGCTGCCCAGCGGGTGCCAGGTGGCGAGGTGCAGCCGCCACCAGTCGCCCGCGGCCTCGGGCACCGGCGACAGCGCGCCGCCGGTGATCGCCCCGAACGCCTCGCGCCCGGCGAGCAGCGCCAGCACGCCGAAGAGCGCGATCACGACGGCGACGGGGTTGGTGAAGAAGCGGGCCACGATGCCGGTGTCGGTGAGGTAGGCCTCCTCGTCGTCGTCCTCCGACGAGGTGCCAGGGCCGCGGCGCTGCTGGCGCGCCGCCGCCGGAACCGCGTCGGCCTCCTGGGCGAGCCGGCGTCGCTCCGCGACGTCGGCGGCCTGGCTGGTCGCCGCGGAGGCGAGGTCGGTGACGAAGTCGAGGCCGTGGCGGTAGGGCAGCCACGCGGGCGCCAGCAGGCGGCGTACGGAGTCCTGCCGCGGCGGCTCGTCCCCGCGGCGCCGGGCCCGCTCGCGCCGGGCGGCGAGCACCTGGCGCGGCCGGCCGTGCACCGAGAGGGCGGCGGCGAGCTCGTCGAGGGCCTCGCCCACCGAACGCACCGCGAGGAAGCCGACCACGCGCAGCAGCGATCCGAGGAAGAGCCGGACGTACTGCCACGCGAACCCGCGCGCGGACACGTTGGCCAGCGACGTGAACAGGGCGGCGCGCCGCTCCTGGTAGTGCGTGTGCCGCCCGGTCAGGGGCGTACGCCGGATGCCACGGTGGGCCGCCTCGGCGTGGAAGACGACGGCCTGCGGCACCACCAGCGTGCGGTGCCCGGCCAGCGCGGCGCGCCAGCCGAAGTCGATGTCGTTGCCGAAGATCGGCAGCTCCTCGTCGAGACCGCCGAGCGACTCCAGCACGCGGCGCCGCACGAGCATGCCGGCGGTGTTGACGGCCAGCACCTCGCGGACGGCGTCGTGCTGGCCCTGGTCGTACTCGCCGCGCTCCAGACCGGTCTCGCGGTGCCCGGTGCCGGTGATGGTCAGGCCGACCTCCAGCAGACGCCGCAGCGAGGGCCACTCGCGCAGCTTGGGCCCGAGGATCGCGGTGCCGGGGTGGTCCTCGGCGGCGGCGAGCAGCTCGGCGAGGGCCGTGGGATCGGGGTTGCTGTCGTCGTGGAGCAACCAGATCCACTCGTCGTCGTCGGCCTCACCCGTCGGGGTGGACGCGAGCTCGAGGCCGTGGCGGACGGCCGCCGGATAGCTCGTCGACCCCGGCACGACGGCCAGCTCGAGACGGTCGCCCAGAGGGCCACCGAGCGCGTCGCGGATCATCTCGACGCTGTCGTCGCGGCTCGTGGTGTCGACGGCCACGACGCGGTCCACCGGGAGGGTCTGCCCGATCAGACCAGTCAGAACAGCTGGGAGCCATCGCGCCCCGTCGTGACTGACGAGAAGCGCTGTGACGGTCACCGGAGCACCCTAGCGAGGCACTCCGCGCTCCACGAAACCGCCGGTTTGGTGCTGGAGGACTGGTGGAATCCTCAGACGGCGCGCTTCTTCAGCTTGCGGCGCTCCCGCTCCGAGAGACCGCCCCAGATGCCGAAGCGCTCGTCGTTCATCAACGCGTACTCGAGGCAGTCGTCGCGGACCTCGCACGTCAGGCAGACCTTCTTGGCCTCCCTGGTGGAGCCGCCCTTCTCGGGGAAGAACGCCTCCGGGTCCGTCTGCGCGCACAGGGCGCGGTCCTGCCAACCGAACTCCTCGCCCTCAGGCTCGAGGAGAAACAGTTCTGCTCTCATGGCTGACGCCCTTTCGACCCTGGTTTTTCAGAACTGAACGACTCGCGTTCAACCTAACGACACTGTGGGAATTACATGCCTGTCGTACCCACGAAGTCAAGCCCGGATCTGATATGGCCGTTCCGCTTCCGGCAGGCTGTTCCTATGCCATCATCGACGCTCGTGCTCCGCCGTATCACCGTCCTCTCCGGAGGGGTGGGCGGGGCCCGCTTCATCCAGGGCCTCCTCCACGGCCTGCGCACCGGCGTGGTGCCGGGCGCGTCCGCCGCCACCGAGGTCACCGTGGTGGCCAACACCGCCGACGACTGGTGGATCCACGGGTTGAAGGTCTGCCCCGACCTCGACACGGTCATGTACACCCTCGGTGACGGCATCGACGTCGAGCGGGGGTGGGGGCGCCGCGACGAGACGTGGAGCGCGAAGACCGAGCTCGAGGCGTACGGCGTGGAGCCGACGTGGTTCGGGCTGGGCGACCGCGACATCGCCACCCACCTCGTGCGCACCCAGATGCTCGAGGCCGGCTTCACCCTCTCGCAGGTCACCGAGGCGCTGTGCCGCCGGTGGCAGCCCGGCGTACGGCTGCTCCCGATGACCGACGACCGGGTCGAGACCCACGTCGCGATCGCCGACGCCGACAGCCCGAGCGGGCGCCGGGTGGTGCACTTCCAGGAGTACTGGGTGCGGCTGCGGGCATCGGTGCCCGCGGAGGCCGTGGTCGTCGTCGGGCAGGACGCCGCCGTCCCCGCCCCGGGCGTGCTGGACGCGATCACCGACGCCGACCTCGTGGTGCTGCCGCCGTCGAACCCCGTCGTGTCCGTCGGCACCATCCTCGGCGTGCCGGGCGTCCGGGACGCCGTGCGGTCCACGCCGGCGCCCGTCGTCGGCCTCTCCCCCATCGTCGGCGGCTCCCACGTCCACGGCATGGCCGCGCAGATGCTGACCAGCATCGGCGTCGAGGTCGGCGCCGGCGCGGTCGGGGCCCACTACGGCGCCCGCTCCTCCGGAGGGGTGCTCGACGCCTGGCTCGTCGACGAGCGCGACGCCGAGCAGGTGCCGGCGCTGGAGGCGGCCGGCCTGCGCGCCGCGGCCGTCCCGCTGATGATGGACGGCCCCGACGCCACCGCGGCGATGGCCGCGGCGGCGGTCTCCCTCGCAGCGGGCGACACCGCATGACCCGGCTCGAGGTGTGGGCTCCGGACGGGTTCCCCGAGGTGGCCGCGGGCGACGACCTCGCCATCCTGGTGCTCGCCGCGCTCGGCGGCGGGACCGACCTCGTCGACGGCGACGTGGTGTGCGTGACCAGCAAGGTGGTCAGCAAGGCAGAGGGCCGCACCCGGGTCGGCGACCGCGAGGCCGCGATCGACGAGGAGACCGAGCGCCTCGTCGCGCGCCGCGGCGCGACCCGCATCGTGCGCAACCGGCTCGGGCTCATCATGGCCGCCGCCGGCGTCGACGCCTCCAACGTCGCACCCGGGTCGGTCGTGCTGCTCCCCCTCGACCCCGACGCCTCGGCGCGGGCCCTGCGCCGCGAGGTCCACGCCCGCACCGGCACCAACGTGGCCGTGGTCGTCACCGACACGTCCGGACGCGCCTGGCGCGAGGGCCAGACCGACATCGCGGTCGGCGCCGCCGGCCTGCTGGTGGCCGAGGACTTCGCGGGCCGCACCGACCCGCACGGCAACCCCCTCGTCGTGACCCTCCCCGCCGTCGCCGACGAGATCGCCGGAGCCGCCGAGCTCGTGCAGGGCAAGCTCGGCGGACGCCCCGTGGCGATCGTCCGGGGGCGCGCCGACCTGGTGCTGCCGCCCGACGACGACGGGCCCGGCGCCGCGTCCCTCGTGCGCGCCGAGGGCGGCGACCTGTTCGGGTGGGGTGCGCGCGAGGCCGTCGTACGCGCCCTGGTCGGGGACGAGGCGGACCGGGCGCCGTTCGGGCAGGAGGCGGACGCCGATGAGCTGTCCGCGGCCCTGCGCCGGCTGCCCGACGCCGCCGACCGGACCGCGGCGGCGGCCGTCTGCTTCGCGCACGGGTGGCGCCTCGAGGACTGGGAGCGGGACCGCCCGCAGGCGTGAAGGGCGGCGTCGTGTGCGTCGTGTCACCTGCGACTACGTAGACTCTGCCAGCGCAGACCTACCCAGCACTCGACCGAGAGACACCGAGCACCGTGGCCAAGCAGGCAAAGACCGACCGTCAGGCGGTCATCGACTCCATCCGCTCCCAGCAGTCCAAGCGCGAGAACCGGCGCGGCATGGCGATCGTGGGCGCGAGCGTCCTCGTCGCCCTGCTCATCGTGGGAGCGGCTGCGTTCAAGCCGGTCAAGGACTGGTGGGACCTGCGGGCGTACGCCTCCGCCTCGCTCAGCGACATCGGCGCGAAGGCGTCGGCCTGCCAGGACGTCACCACCAAGTCCGCCGAGGGCAGCCAGGACCACGTCGAGGTCGGCACCCCGCTGAGCTACCCCGACGCCCCGCCGGCCTTCGGCCAGCACTGGAACATGTGGGACAGCATGGACCGCAAGCTCTACACCGAGTCCGACCGTCCCGAGCTCGGCGAGCTCGTGCACAACCTCGAGCACGGCTTCACGATCCTGTGGTACGACGAGACCGTCGCCGACGACTCCGAGCAGATGGACGAGCTGCGCGGCATCGCCTCCAAGCTCCAGGGCACCGACAACCTGCGCGACAAGTTCAAGGCCGTGCCGTGGACCTCCGAGGACGGCAAGGCCTTCCCCGACGGCCAGCACGTCGCCTTCACCCACTGGTCGCTCGGCGGCGTGGGCGAGACCGACCCGTCCAAGCAGGTCGGCGTCTGGCAGTACTGCTCCGACGTCAGCGGCGCGGCGCTGGAGCAGTTCATGGAGGACTACCCCTACATGGACTCCCCCGAGCCCAACGCCGTCTGACCCGGCAGCCCGAATCCTTGGGAGTCCACCGATGAGCACCTTCGCGGAGGTGCTGGCCGCCCAGCTGCGGCGGGACCCCGGGCGGCCGCTGCTCACCTTCTACGACCACGCCACCGACGAGCGGGTCGAGCTGTCGGTGACGACCTACGCCAACTGGGTGGCCAAGGCGTCCGGCCTGCTCACCGACGTCGTCGACCTCGAACGCGGCATGTCGTTGCGCATCGACCTGCCCCCGCACTGGCTCTCGCCCGTCTTCCTCGGCGCCGCCTGGACCGTCGGCCTGCGCGTCACGACGTCTGACGACCCGGACGCCGTGGTGTGCGGGCCCGAGGGCCTGGACCGGTGGGCGCCGCGCGCCGCCACGATCCCCGTCCTCGCCTGCAGCCTGCGCCCGCTGGGCGTGCGGTTCGCCGAGCCCCTGCCGGCGGGCGTGCTCGACGTCGGCGTCGAGATCTGGTCCCAGCCCGACGGCTTCACGGCCTGGGACCCGCCCACCGACGACGACCTCGCCACCGACGACCTGACCCAGGCCCGGCTGTGGAGCAACGACCTGACGGCCGCCGTCGGGAGCTCCCTCACCGACGGCGGCCGTCTTCTGTCGGTGGCCGACCCGGCTTCCCCACCAGGAATGGCCACCTTCACCGAGCCCCTCGGACGAGGCGGCTCGCTGGTCCTTGTCCGCAATCCCGACCCGGCTCGCCTCGACGGCGTCTACGACGCCGAGCGGGCGACTGCCCGGGCCTGATCGCGGTCCTGTCCTCGCCGGTCACCCGGCCAGGTCGAAGGCCCCCAGTCCCTCGCCGAGCACTCGCGGGCTCGAGACGCCCTTCTTGCGGCCGGTGTAGACGTACGCCACCCCGCTGGCGCGGTCGCGCACGATGTAGTCGCCCTGGCCCTTGAGCGTCATGGCCTGCACCCCGAGGACCCAGTCGAAGCCCGACAGGTCCGAGGGCAGCCCGGCCGGGGAGGACACCCCGCCCTTGACCGGGACCGGGTCGGCGAAGCCGGTGCCGTTGCCCGTCCAGACGTTCAGCCGGCCCGCGGTCGTACCGATCAGGTCGGGCAGGCCGTCACCGGTCACGTCGCCCACCGCGGTGAGGCCCGAGACGGCGGTCCAGCCGCTGCCGATCACCCGGCCGGGCGCGAGCGCGCCGGTGCCGTTGCCGGAGAAGAGCCACAGCCTGCCGGCGGTGTCGCGGGTGAGGACGTCGCCGAAGCCGTCGCGGTCGACGTCACCGGCGTTGAGGATGCGGTCCATGCCGGCGAAGGAGACGCCGGTGTCGATCGGCGAGCCGAGCTCGAAGGTGTCGCGGTTCGCGACCACGACGAGCTGCTTGCCGGCGACGCCGATGAGGTCCGCGCCCGCGCCGCCGACCAGGTTGGCGCCGGTGATCCACCGCATCGACTTGAGGTTGGTGGCGGGCCCGAGCGCCGCGCCGTACGTCCCGTCGCCGCGACCGGGCAGGAGCATCATCTTGCCCGCCGAGTTGCGGACCACGATGTCGGAGCGGCCGTCACCGTTGAAGTCGCCGGCGACCATCCGGTTGAACGTGCTCCACCTGCCTGCCAGCCGCTGGGGCGGGGCGAAGCGGCCCGTGCCGTAGCCGGTCTGGAGGAACGCGCGGTTCTTGGTGCGCAGCAGCAGGTCGGCCCGGCCGTCGCCGTTGACGTCCCCGGCTCCGACGATCTGGCGGTAGCCGCTGTAGCCCTTGCGGGTGACCTTGCGGGAGAACCCGCCCTTGCCGGTCGCGAGCAGGACGGTGAGCCGGCCCTTGAAGCGGGCGACGAGGTCGTTGCGCCCGTCGCCGTCGACGTCGCCCGCCGCGGTGATGAGCGAGTAGCCGCGCAGCGACATCTTGCGGGTGGTGGCGCCGAACTTGCCGTTGCCCTTGCCGGCCCGGACGCGGACCACGCCGGACTTGTCGGCGGTCACCAGGTCGGCCAGGCCGTCGCCGGTGAGGTCGGGCGAGACGAGCACGTCCGCGCGCTTGTCCCAGCCGCTCTTGCCGACAACGAGGCGCTTCTGGAACGAGGTGAGACCGCCGGTCGGCAGGACCAGGCCACGACCGTCCGCGGCCCTCCGGACCACGAGGTCCGGGTAGGGCGAGGCGTCGAGGTTGTTCTGCGGGTTCGGCGCGGACACCGCGATCGGCGTCGGCCCGGTGGGGACGGTCGGGGCGGCCGACGAGGCGTACGTCCGGATCGTCGGCAGCTGGGCGTACAGGTACTTGCCCGGGCAGGCGGTGGAGCCGGCGTCACGGTGGCCGTTGATCGCCGCGAAGGTGCGGCTGCCGATCCTCTGCGAGGTGGAGGCCGGGTTGACCCCGTGCAGCGAGAGCTTCCAGGCGAACAGCGAGCCGTAGGCGCGCAGCATCACGTCCGTCGGCTGCACCACGTCGAAGTTGCCGATGGCCGACATCGCGAACGAGTAGTCGTTGTAGTTGAGGGTGTGCGCGCCGACGACGGGGCGGTCGATGCCGCCGTAGCGGCCCTCCCAGATCCGGCCGAACCGGTCGACGAGGAAGTTGTATCCGATGTCGCTCCAGCCGCGGGACTTCACGTGGTAGGCGTAGATGCTGCGGAGGATCGCCGGCACCTGGGCCTCGGAGTAGTCGTTGGCGTTGACCGTGTGGTGGACGAAGCCGCCGCTGATCGAGCCGTAGCGCAGGGCGCCCTTGTTGCGGATGCTCTCGTCCGCGCCCCACTGGGCCCGGGAGAAGATCGTGGGCTGCGCGGCGGCCCTCTGGCTGGTGGCGACCGTGGCGGACTGGAGCGCGATGCCCTCCTCCGCGGCGTCCGTGCCGTCCTGCTGGGCGAAGTCGTCGTCGTACGACGCGCTGGGGTCACCGGTGGGCTGGCCGGAGGACTGGTCGGCCGGCGCCTCGGTCTCGCTCTTCTTCGCCGAGCCGGGGTCGACGAGGGCGAGGGAGAGGTCGTCGGGCAGCACGACACCGTCGGTGCTGGCCTCGACCTGGACCTCGTCGACCTCACCGACGAAGGTGGGCTCGGTGCCGGGCCGCGCGTTCGCGCCCTCGGCGCTGTCGGGGTCCGGGCCGTGCTCGTCGTGGTACTGGAGGTCCTCCCACGCGCTCCACTCCTCGCCCGTGCGGGTGCGGACTCGCAGCGTGATCTGGTCCTCCTCGAGCGCCTCGCCGCCCTCCCAGGTGACACCGACGGCGGAGAAGTCGGTGACCTGCTGCGGCTTGCTCACCACGCGCGCGGAGGTGGCACCGTCGGCGACCGTACGGCCCCGGAGCCCGGCGAAGCCGCCGGCGGCACCGGTGAGGGGCACCTCGGTCACGGTGGGCGTCACCGGGGCGGTGGGCACGGTGGCCGACATCAGCTCGGCGGGGGCGGAGCCGCCCAAACTCGCGGAGCCCTGACCGGGCGTCTCCCGGACGATGTCGAGGGACACCACGCCGGAGGCCGGGGTGAGCACGACGAGGACGACACCCAGGGCCAGCACCTGCTGGCAGAGGGTGACGAGACGGGCCTGGAGAGGTCGCATGAGAAATCTCTGTTCCTGTGTGGGGGAAGGTCACACAAGGCAGAAGTTCACACCAGTCACACCAGTCACGGAAGAGGTTCTGAGTAACTACAACGTTGTAATTTCCACTCGACACGCCGTTACATCGGTGTAATTTTCGCCGATTCTGGCAGATCTCTTCGTGCAAGTGCCGAAAATCGAGTCGCCACAAGGGATTTCGACGCGCCCGTCGCAGGCTCGTGCCTCGCCTGCGGGGCTTGCTCAATCTGGCCGAGCCCACGTCGCCCGCTCGTTCCTCGCGGCCGAGTGCTCGTCACATCAGATGTCGTTGGCGAGCGCGTCGTCGCGCTCGTCCTCCTCGAGCTCCTCGCCGTCCGGCTCCTCGTCGTCGCCGTCGTAGTGGAGGAACTTGATGGCCTCGTCGACGTCGCCGTCGAAGCCGACGCGCCCCTTCTCGAGGACGATCGCCCGGTCGCACATGCGCTTGACCGATCCGGCCGAGTGGCTGACGTAGAACATCGTGATCCCGGACTCGCGGATCTGCTTCATGCGCTTGAGGCACTTGCGCTTGAAGGGCCGGTCCCCCACCGCCAGGACCTCGTCGGCGATGAAGATGTCGCAGTCGACGTGCACGGCGACGGAGAAGCCGAGGCGCGCGAACATGCCGGAGGAGTAGTTGCCGACCGGGGTGTCGAGGAAGCGCCCGACGTCGGCGAACGCAGCGATGTCGTCGAACTTGGCGTCCGTCTCCTCCTTGGACATCCCGAGCATCGCGGCGTTCATGTAGATGTTGTCGCGACCGGTGAGCTCGTTGTGGAAGCCGGCACCCGTCGCGATCAGGCCGGAGATCCGCCCGCGGGTGAGCACCTGGCCCTGGTCGGGCCGCATCACCCCGCTCACGAGCTTGAGGAGGGTGGACTTGCCCGAGCCGTTGAGGCCCATCAGGCCGATGGACTCACCTTGCTGCACCTCGAAGGAGACGCCGTCGAGCGCCTTGAAGGTCTCGCTGGTGCTCTGCCCGCGCAGCTTGCCCTGCAGCACCTTCTTGAGCGTCGGGTGCGCCTGGTAGCGGAACGTCTTCGAGACGTTGTCGACGACGATCGAGGTCGTGGCCGAGGCGGTGGTCGAGGCGGTGGTCGAGGCGGCCATCAGAGGCGCTCCGGGACGGTCTTCTCGAGGCGGGCGAAGACCCACTGGCCCAGGACCAGCAGCGCCAGCCCGATGCCCAGCATGATGAACCCGCGTGGGTAGAGGTCGCTGGCGAACTCCGGCAGCGCCGCGCCGGTCGCCGGGTCCACCGCGCAGTTGGGCGCGCACGTGGGGTACCAGAAGCCGCGCTGGATGAGCATCACGGCCTCGGCGACGGGGTTGGCGAGGTAGACGCTGAGCCACGAGCTCGGGATGCGCGTCCCGTCGGCGACGATGTGGAACGGGTACATCATCGGCGCCGTGAACGGCACCATGTTGATGAACGTCTGCACGATCCGCTGGAAGTCGCGGAAGATGACGTTGACGCAGGAGAACATCAGGCCGAACGCCGTGCCGTAGACCATCATCAGCATCAGGCCGAGCAGCGCCGCTCCCATGCCGACGGCGTCGGGCACCCACATCGGGCCGTCGCCCCACCAGCCGGTGACCAGGCAGGCGATGACCAGGATGATGAACTGCGGGACCGCGTGCCAGAGCGAGACCAGCATGGACGCCACGGGGAACATCTCCCGCGGCAGCGCCATCTTGCCGATGACTCCCTTGTTGGAGAGCAGGGAGCGGGTACCGGAGGTGACCGTCTCGGTGAAGTAGTTGACCAGCACCATGCCGGCGAACAGGTGGATCGCGAAGTTCTCGAGGCCGAGGCCTCGTCCCAGCAGCAGGCCGAAGACGAAGTAGAAGGTCAGGAACCGCGTCAACGGGTTGATGTAGGACCAGAGCAGGCCGAACGCCGTCCCCGCGTAGCGCGCCTGGATCTCGCGGCGCACCATCAGCCGCAGCAGGTAGCGGCGCCGGAACACCTCGAGCACGCCGGACGTGCGCGAGGGTGGCGCCAGCGGCACGTGCGCCAGGTCGTGGCGCACCGCTACCGGCGGGGCGTCGCCCGCCTGGCTCACCCGTCCTCCCGCTCGTCGGGGGCACTGTCCGGCGCGTCCATCCACGGCGCGAAGGTCTTCTCCCACGCCTCGGGCGAGGTGATCTCCCCCAGCGCGTCGCGGTACTGCTGGGCGAGCTGCGGCCACTCGCGGTGGAAGCGACGGTGGATCTCGATGGTGCGCTTCAGCAGGTCGCGGTAGTGCGCGGGGTCGCGCCTGTAGAGGGCGACCGACGAGCCGTCGTTCATCGAGACCACGACCGAGTCGTACTTCACGAGGTTGTACCAGGCGGCGTCCATCGCGGTGAGCTCGGTCTCGGGGTAGTCCTTCGCCATCTCGCGGACCGGTCGCAGCTGGCGCAGCGGCGCCAGCGCCGCGGCGACCAGGGTCTGCTTGCGACCCGGGATCTCGATGTCGGACTTGCCCTTCTTGGGCGGCTTCTTGCGGCGTACGGGCGGGAGCTCGTCGCGGTCGGGGTGCAGCTGGGCGTCGGAGAACTGCTTGCGGAAGGAGTTGATCTCCGCGAGCTTGGTGCCCAGCTCGCCGTGCAGGGCGTGGGGCCCGCGCAGGACGTCCTCCAGGGCCAGGTGCCGCAGCTCGGCGGTGGAGTACTGCAAGGACGCGAGGTGCTTGACCTGGTGGTTGAGGCTCTCGCGCACCATCCGGCCGCCGCGCTCGTAGGGCGAGTGCAGCAGCGCCGCGATGAAGCGGTTGCGCTGGTGGAAGTAGGACTGCCAGTCGACGCCGTCGTTCTTGTCGGTCCACGGCACGTGCCACACCGCGGCACCAGGGAACGACACCGTCGGGTAGCCCGCCTGCTTGGCGCGCAGGCCGAACTCGGAGTCGTCCCACTTGATGAAGACCGGCAGCGACAGGCCGACCTCCTCGAGGACGACCCGCGGGATCAGGCACATGAACCAGCCGTTGAAGTCGACGTCGGCCCGCTTGTGCAGCCACCGCGACGAGCGGAGGTTGCGAGCGGCGAAGTCCCACTGGCTGTAGCCGTCCAGCCGGGTCTGCCACCAGAAGCGCCACGGCTGGACGATCTCGCCGAACGAGTGCAGCTGGGCGCGGCTGTAGAGGTTGAACATGTGCCCGCCGACGATCGTCGGGCGCTTGGCCAGGTCGCCGAAGGTGACGGCGCGGATGATGCCCTCGGGCTCGCAGACGACGTCGTCGTCCATCATCATGGCGTACGTCGCGGTGCCCTTGCGCACGCTCTCGAGCTGGCCGCGGGCATAGCCGCCGGAGCCGCCGAGGTTGCCCTGCACGATGACGCGCAGCTTGTCGCCGAGGCCGGCCTTCGCCGCTGGGAAGTAGTCGCTGTCGGTGACCTTGTCCTTGCCCTGGTCCATCACCATGACGGTGTCGAGGTAGGGCTGGAGCTCCTCGGCGGCACCGAGCTGGCCCAGCAGCTGGGCGCTCATGTCGGGCAGCATCGTGGTGATGCAGACGTCGACGGTGCCGTGCTCGGCCCGGTCGGCGGGCACCTCGGCGGACCACTCCGCGCCCTCGACCGTGGCGCCGTGGTCGCCGGCGACGACGTCGTACCAGTACCACCCGCCGTCGACGAACGGCTTGAGCGGGAGCGAGAAGGTGAACTCCCCTCCGTCGCCCTCGACCGTCGCGGCGTCGACGCGCTGCGAGTGGCCGCGGGCCATCGACTTGTAGACCGTGACCATCGAGCCGGCGCCGGAGATCCGCACCGTCAGCTCGACGTCGGTGACGACGGTGTGGCGACGCCAGTAGGAGGCCGGGAAGGCGTTGAAGTAGGTGCCGAACGACAGCAGCTGCGAGGGCTGGAGCCGCAGCGCGGTGCGGGACTCGATCTGGTCGGGGTGCAGCTTCTTGCCCGTGGAGGTCGACTGGCGGATCGCCGCGTTGTTGAGGTCCTTGGCGGCCTTGTCGCCACCGACGTCGTGCCGGTCGGTGTCGAGCCGGGCCTCCTCGAGGTCGACGTAGAGGGGGAAGACGTCGGTGTCGCGGTCGATCGGCAGGATCTGCCGCTGGAGCAGCCGCGTCACGGTGGTCTGGGTGGTCTCGCTCATGCCTCGATGCCTCCGCTGGTGAGCTCGGCGCCCTCGGTGAAGTGCGGCTTGAGCTTGTTGTCGTACATCGACAGCGCCGACCCGATGGCCATGTGCATGTCGAGGTACTTGTAGGTGCCCAGGCGTCCGCCGAAGAGCACCATCGGCTCGGACTTGGCCAGCTCGCGGTACTTCAGGAGCTTGGCGCGGTCGTCGGCGGTGTTGACCGGGTAGTAGGGCTCGTCGCCCTCCTCGGCGAAGCGGCTGTACTCGTGGACGATCACGCTCTTGCCGGGCAGGTGGGTCTTCTCCCGCTCCGGGTGGAAGTGCTTGAACTCGATGATCCGGGTGTAGGGCACGTCCTGGTCGTTGTAGTTGACCACGCCGGTCCCCTGGAAGTCGTCGGTGTCGACGACGCTCTCCTCGAGGTCCACGGTGCGCCAGGACAGGCGGCCCTCCGAGTTGCCGAAGTACTCGTCGACGGGGCCGGTGTAGACGATCGGGACCTTGCCCTTGTAGTCGTCGGCGACCGCGAAGAAGTCGGTCTCGAGGCGGACCTCGATGTTGGGGTGGTCGGCCATCTTGGTCAGCCAGGCGGTGTAGCCGTCGACCGGCAGGCCCTCGTAGGTGTCGCTGAACCAGCCGTTCTGGAAGGTGTAGCGCACGGGGAGGCGGGTGATGATGTCCGCGCTGAGCTCGGTGGGGTCGGTCTGCCACTGCTTGGCGGTGTAGCCCTTGATGAACGCCTCGTAGAGCGGGCGCCCGATCAGGCTGATCGCCTTCTCCTCGAGGTTGGAGGCGTCCTCGGTGGCGATCTCGCTCGACTGCTCCGCGATCAGCGCGCGAGCCTCGTCGGGGGTGTGCGACTTGCCGAAGAACTGGTTGATGAGCGCGAGGTTCATCGGCAGCGAGTAGACCTGCCCCTGGTACTTGCCGAAGACCCGGTGCTTGTAGTCGGTGAACGACGTGAACCGGTTGGCGTACTCCCAGACGCGCTCGTTGGACGTGTGGAACAGGTGCGCGCCGTACTTGTGCACCTCGACGTTGGTCTCGGGGTCGCGCTCGCTGTAGGCGTTGCCTCCGAGGTGGTGGCGACGCTCGAGGATGAGCACGCGGAGACCGAGCTCCTCGGCGCACCGCTCGGCGACGGTGAGGCCGAAGAGGCCGGCGCCGACGATGACGAGGTCGGGAAGCTGGCCGGTGTCGTGGCTGGGGGCCTGGGACAAGGGATGAACTCCTTGGGTGAGAAACGCTGGGTGAGTCTATCGAGGGGGGCGGGCCGCGTCGGTCAGGCGGCGCATGCCCCGCGCCGAGGCCATGGCCCGGATCACGTTGCGCGCCTCGGCACGGCCACCCCGCAGGGGGCTGAGCAGGACCACGACGAGCGTGATCAGCCAGGGCTTGAGCCGCACCAGCAGGTTCTCCCCGTGGCGCAGGTGCACCACGAAGAGGTTGCGGTACATGTAGAAGCCCTTCCAGCCGGACAGGTCGTGCTGCTGGTTGAAGTCGAGCTGGCGCACGAGGACCGCGTCGCGCACGGCGAGGATTCGGCGACCGGCGCGGCGGGCGCGCACGGCGTACTCGGCGTCGTCGTAGAAGATGAAGAAGGCCGGGTCGGGGAAGCCGATCTCCTCGACCACGCCGCGGCGGGCCATGAAGCCCTCGAAGGCGACGTTGTGCACCTCGACGAGCTCCGGCATCGACGCGCGGTCGGCGTAGACGGAGTCCACCGTCGAGCGCTTGGGGCGGATCGCGAGCGGGTTGCGCAGGTCGAACTCGATGGCGGCCTTCTCGACGAGGGCGCCGTCCCGGTCCTCGCGGACCGCGATGAGGCAGTCCTCGTCGACGGCCATGAGGGTCGCGAGGCAGTCGGGGGCGGGCACCACGTCGTCGTCCATCAGCCACACGCGGTCCCAGCCCGCGTCGTACGCCGCCCGCACGCCGCGGTGGAAGCCGCCGGCACCGCCGAGGTTGTCCTGCGTGATCACGTGGAGGGGCAGGTCGGTGCGTGCGGCGAGCACCTCGCCGGTGTGGTCGGTGCTGGCGTTGTCGACGACGATCACCGCGTCGGGGCGACGGGTCTGGGCGGCGATGCCGTCGAGCATGCCCGCCAGCAGGTCGGCGCGGTCGTGGGTCACGACGACGATCGCGACCGTCTCGTGCCTCACGACAGGAACCTCCGGTGGCCGTCGAAGTCACCGGCGATGCCGGCGCGCATCGCGCCGGCACTGAGCCGCAGCCGCGACAGGCTGGGCCGGGTGAAGGAGTAGAACCAGGCGGTCTTCACCACGAAGGCCAGCGCGTGCATCGGTCCGCGGTAGTCGCGGAGGTTGACCAGGTTGTTGCGGGCCATGCAGTAGTGCTTGAGGTCGCTCGGCGAGTCGTTGTAGGTGGTGCGGCCGAACATCATCGGCGTGCCGAGGTTGCCGACGCTGGGGTGCCGCACGGTCGCGGTGACGACGGTCGCGACGCGGGCGCCCGCCTCCTCGGCGCGGAGGCGGTACTCGTGGTCGTCACCCCAGATGAAGAACTCCTCGCGCGGCAGGCCGATGCGGTCGACCAGCTCCTTGGTGACGAGCACGCCGTTGAAGGGGATGACGATCCCGTCGATCCGGTCCTGGCGGGCGGCGCGGCGCACGTCGTCGACGGCGTGCACGACCCGGGTGCCGCCGGGCAGCCGGATCGGGAAGACCAGCCGGTCGGGGTCGGCCTCGTCGACGACGAGGGGGCCCCAGAAGTCGAGGTTGTCGGTCTCGAGGAGCAGCCGGTCGAGGCAGTCGACGTCGGGCAGGCCGTCGTCGTCCATCAGCCACACCAGGTCGGCCTCGCGGTCGATGGCCCAGGCGAGGCCGTCGTGGAAGCCGCCGGCGCCGCCGCGGTTGGTGGTGAGCGTGCGGCCGCTCAGGGGGATCTCCGCCGTGGTGGGGCGGGCGGCGAGCCACTCCCCCGTGCCGTCCGTCGAGGCGTTGTCGACCACGAGCACCTCGGCGAGCCCCTCGATCTCGCCGAGCCGCGCGACGAGCTTCTGCAGCAGCGGGAGGCGGTTGAAGGTGACCACGACCGCGACGATGCGAGGCAGGGGTCCGGTGGTCACGGCGTACACACTAGGGGCGAGCGGTCGACGCTCAACAAACCGCGCCCAGGTCCTCCGACTGGTTGGCGGCGTAGCCGGTGGACAGCGAGCCCAGCGAGCCGCCGGTGACGGCGGGCGGTGCCTCGGGGGTGGTCGGGGCGGGCGGCGTGGAGGTGCCGCCGTCCTCGGGGGCGGCGCTCTCGCCGCCGCTGTCGGCGTCGCCGCCCGCGGGCGCCTCGGCGGCGGGCTCGGGTGCCGCCTCGACCGTGCCGGCGGGCGCCTCGGGCTTGCGGCCCTCGGCCCTGGCGATCGCGGCCGCGACCTTGGCGTGGACGAGCTCGATGTCGGGGTTCGCCGTGTTGATCATCGGCGGCACGAGCGACAGCGTCGCGATCTTCTGGCTCCTCGCCTTCAGCGCCAGGTCGACGAAGCGGTCGACCTCGCCGCGCGGGACGTCGGTGGAGACCATCGCCGAGCTCGCGCCGGCGATCTCCTCGAAGTTGCGCAGCGCGACCTGCGGGCTGACCTGGTGGAGCATCGCGCTCATCACGCACTTCTGCCGCGCCATGCGCGAGTAGTCGTCGGAGCCCTCGCGGGCCCGGGCGAACCAGAGGGTGTCGTGCCCGCCCAGCGTGCGGACGCCGGGCTCGATGTAGTGGAAGGTCTTCTCGTGCGGCAGGCCGACGGGGATCGGCTGACGGACGTTGAGCTCCACGCCGCCGACGGCGTCGACGAGGTCCTTGAACCCCTCGAGGTTGACCATCGCCCAGTAGTTGATGTCCAGGCCGGTGATGCCCTCGACGCCCTGGACGGTCGCGTCCACCCCGGGGTTCTTCGAGCCCTTGAAGAGCTCGGCGTGGTCGAGCGCCCACGTGGCGAGGCCGTTGAGGTACATCCCCTCCTCGTCGAAGCCGTCGGGGAACTGCTGGTCCATCACCGATCCCTCGGCGAAGGGGAAGTTCTGCATGTTGCGCGGCAGCGAGATGAGCACGGTCTTGCCGGTCTCGGCGTCGATGCTGGCCACCGTCATCGAGTCGGGGCGCAGGCCCCAACGTCCGGCCCCGGAGTCACCACCCATCAGGAGCACGTTGTAGCGCCCGTGGCTGGCGTCGACCGCCGAGCCGTTGCCGAACATCGTGATCATGAAGTCGCGCTGCACCCCGACGACGTGTGCGCCGAAGAGCAGGGCCCCGGCGACGCTGAAGCACAGGAAGCCGTTGACGCCGACGACGGCGAGGCGGTGCTGGCGCTGCAGGGTCAGCGGCTGGCCGAGGCGCCAGGCGTCGACGAAGAGGTACGCCCAGCCGACGGCCAGCGCCATGAGGCCCAGGCGCAGCGCCTGGAGGAGGGCGGTGTTGGTGCCGGCCCAGAAGGCCACTCCGTTCCAGACGTACGACACCACGACGGCGAGCACGCCGACGACGAGCAGCGTCAGCCAGGTCCACAGCGCGATGCGGCCCACCCGGCGACGGCCGGAGACGAGCTGGGCGGATCCCGGGAGGACGAGCGTCATCAGCATCAGCGTCACCGCGCGGCGGAACCGCACGCGCTGGGCGCGGTCGAGCGTGGTGAACCGCTGCTGCGACCCGGGGGGTGGTACGGGCGGCATCGGGGGGCCTCTCTGCTGGGGGAAGTCAGCCCGCCCAGTATCACCAGTCACACCCGTCCCAACCGCCCGCGACGCGCCGGGGCGGGCGGGCAGGTCAGCCGACGAGTCCGGCCGGCCCCATCCCCTCGCCTGCGAGCGCCGCGACCAGCTCCTCGTCCGGCTCGCGGTCGAGGTAGACGAGGCGGACCGCCTCCGCATCCGGGTCGTCCGCATCCGGCCCTCGCCAGACCAGGCGCAGGCCGAGCTTGTCCACCGTCCGGCGCGAGGCGTGGTTGTGCTCGACGAGGTAGGCCAGCACGGGCCGCTCCGGGGCGACCTCGTGCGCCGCCTCGATCGCGGCCGCGCCCATCTCGGTGGCATAGCCGCGGCCGAGGAACTGCTGGTCGAAGCGGTAGTAGAGGTTCCACCAGCCGCGTCCCGTGGGATCGGCGGCCAGGGCCTCGTCGGGCACCGCGCACCCGCCCCTCCCGACGACCGGCCCGCCGTCCGCGTCGCGCACCGACCAGTACGCCAGCCCGTCCCGGTCGAACCGTCGGCGGCTCGCACCGACCATGACCGGTCCCGCCGCCGGATCGGTGACCCTCCCTGCGGGGAAGTGCGCCCAGGACGCAGGGTCGCTGTGGATCGCGAACAGGTCGTCCGCGTCACCCTCGACCGGCTCGTCGAGCCACAGCCGCGCGGTGCGGACGTGGCGCCAGTCGCTCACGCCTCGCGGCCCTGGTCGATCTCGGCCTTGCGCGCCAGCCGGTGCGCCCGCCGGATCTCGGCCTCGCGCCGGCGGCGTACGTCGCCCGCCGTCTCGGTCTCCAGCGGCGGCACCGGACGCGGGCGACCGTCCTCGTCGATGGCCACGAAGACGAAGTAGGCGCTGGCGACGTGCACCGGCTCGTCGCCCGCGTTGCCCCAGGGCTGCGCCTCGACCCGTACGCCGATCTCCATCGAGGACGTGCCGGCCCAGTTGACCTGGGCGTAGGTCTTGATGATGTCGCCGACGTGGACCGGGGCGAGGAAGGTCATCTCGTCCATCGCGGCGGTGACCGCCGGACCGCCGCTGTGGCGGTGCGCGACCGCCCCCGCCGTGGAGTCGGCGAGCTTCATGATCTCGCCACCGTGGACGTTGCCCAGCAGGTTCGCCTCGCTCGAGTGCGCCATGATCCCCAGGCTCACGCGGCTGTAGGACGTGGGACGCGCCGTGATGCGCTCGGTCATGCGCCGCACGGTAGCGTCATCCGTCATGACTGACCGTCCGCAGGGCTCCGGGATGCCCGAGAAGGGAACGCCGGAGTACGACTGGCTCTACGGGAGCAAGGCACAGACGCCACCGAGCGACGCCACCCAGCGGGTGGAGGCGCAGCAGGCTCCGGGAGCAGGGCGACCCGACGAGACCAGGGTGATGCCGGTCGCGCGTCGCGAGGCGCGCGGGTCCGGCGGGCAGCCGCCCGGCACCGGGCGTACGGCCGCCGCCGCACCGCCGCCGCGGCCGAAGAAGCGGCGCTGGCGCCCGCGGTTCAGGCTCGGGCTCATCCCGCTGCTGCTCGTGCTGGTCCTCGTCTACCTCGCCGGCGTGCCGCTCTACCACTGGACCAAGATCGACAAGGTCGACGCGGCTCCGTCCGGCGACCGGCCCGACGACCAGCCCGGCACCAACTACCTCATCGTCGGCTCCGACAAGGCCGACGACCTGTCCGACGAGCAGCGCAAGGTGCTCCAGACGGGCGAGCGCGGCGGCACCAACACCGACACCATCATCGTGCTGCACACCGGCTCGGGCGGTCGCACGATGATGTCGATCCCGCGCGACACCCTCGCCGAGATCCCCGGCAACGGCACCCAGATGATCAACTCCGCCTTCTCGATCGACGGGGCTCCCCTGCTCGTGGCGAGCGTCGAGAAGCTCACCGGCATCCACATCGACCACTACGTCGAGCTCGGCTTCGGCAGCGTGATCAACACCGTCGACGCCTTCGGCGGCGTGGAGATCTGCCCCAAGCAGGACATGAAGGACCCGCGGGCCCGCCTCGACATCAAGAAGGGCTGCCAGCAGGTCGACGGCCTCACCGCCCTGGGCTACTCCCGCTCGCGCTACGTCACAGCGCTCAGCGACCTCGACCGGGTCGCCCGCCAGCGCGAGGTGATCAGCGCGCTCGGCGACGAGGCGCTCTCGCCGTGGACCTTCCTCAACCCGGTTCGCTACTGGCAGATCAACGACGCCGCGTCGGGCGCGATCCGCGTCGACGAGGAGATGAACCCGGTCGACCTGGGCAGGTTCGCCCTCGCGATGACCGGTGACAGCCAGACCTGCACCATGCCCAACCTCCCGGCCCCCAGCGACCCCAACCGGATCATCGCCGACCCCGACCGGGCACCGGCGCTGTTCCGCGCGATCATCAACGACGAGACCGTCCCCAAGCGGGCCTGCACGCCCACCGGCCGCGCGCGGAGCTAGCGGCTCAACTGGGCTGCTCGGGACGGCTCGGGCTGCTCGGGCTGCTCGCCAGCGGCCTCTCACCCACGTCCCTCGGCGCGGGCACCCCAAGGTCGGATCAGGGTCAGTCCCAGGGTCTTTCCTGGTTGTCCGAAGAGTTTCGTCGGCGTACGCTCACGATATATCGCGATAGGTCACCGATAGGTCTGCGATACATCACGAGCGTTCAGAGCACCAGCGACACCGCACGATCCGAGGGAGCAAGCACATGGGACACCACTGGCCCGGCGCCGACTGGCCCGGCAACGACGACGAGAGCAACGAGCGCGGCGAGCGGGACTACCGCCGCCCGAGCGGCAACCCCGACTGGAGCGGCTGGAGCCAGGCGTTCTCCGGTGGCGGCGTCCGCGGCCGCAGGGCCAGCGGCCCGCCGCCGTGGCTCGGCGAGATCTTCGGCTTCGCCACCGCCCCGCAGCGGCCGCAGCAGCGCGGGCCGCGGGTGCGTCGCGGCGACGTACGCACCGCGATCATCGACGTGCTGCACCGCGCCCGGCAGGCCGACGAGCCGATCAACGGCTACCAGGTGATCCAGGAGATCGCCGAGCTCAGCCACGGTGAGTGGCGCCCCTCCCCCGGGTCGGTCTACCCGACGATCCAGCAGCTGCAGGACGAGGGCCTCGTGGAGTCCGACGACGAGCGCGGCCGCCGCACGATCCGGCTGACGGACTCGGGCGTCGCCTGGGCCGAGGACAACACCGAGGAGCTCGCCACCGTGTGGGCGCCCTTCGCGCGCACCGAGCAGCCGGTGGCCGACCAGCCGTCCGGCCAGGCCGACATCAAGAGCGAGATCGGCCAGGTCGTCAGCGCGGTCTGGCAGCTCGCCACGCAGGGCTCCGACCAGCAGAAGAAGGCCGCCCTCGACGTGCTGGTCGACACCCGGCGCCGGCTCTACGGCATCCTCGCGGACGGACGGGACGGCGAGCGATGAGCGTGCCGGACCCACGCATGCGGATCGCGGACAGCGACCGTGAGCGTGCGATGGCCGACCTCGCGATGCACTACGCCGACGGGCGCCTCGACCACGAGGAGTACGACGAGCGGCTCGACGCCATCTGGACCGCGCGCACCCGGGCGGACCTCGCTGTGTTGTTCAGCGACCTGCCCCGGCCGCAGGCACCGCAGCCGAGCCGCTCACCCGCACGTACGCCGCGGCCGGCCGGCTCGCGCTTCCGGCTGCCGCTCCTGCCGGTCATCGCGGTCCTCGTGGTGCTGAGCATCCTCACCGAGGCGCCGTTCTGGCTGCTGGTGTTCCCGCTGATGTGGTTCCGGGTGCGGCGTCACGGCGGGACGCACCACCGGGCCCACCACCAGGCCCACCAGCAGGCCCCCGGCCGCACCGACTACCGCCGCCGCTCGCACGGCTGGTAGCCACCCGGGGACCGGCCCCCGGCGCGTGACGCGCCCGGGTCTGGGACCATGACGGCGTGAGCGTCGAGGCGGGGGTGGTGCGCGCGCACGCGCCGCACGCCCTCGCCCGCTCGGCCGCGGCGACCACCGTCGCGATGGCGGGGGCCGCCGGTGCGCACACCTGGGCCGGGGGCGACGTGCCGACCGGACCCGGACTGGTCCTCGTCGCCGCCGTCGTCCTCACCGGCAGCCTGCTGGTCTTCCGCCGCGACGTGCCGGCGTGGGCACTGCTGCCGGTCGTGGCCCTCGCACAGCTCGGCGTGCACGAGTCCTTCGGCCTCGTCACGGCGCACGACCACGGCACCGCGGCCTCGGCCGGACCGGGCTGGACGTGGCAGATGATCGCCGCGCACGCGTTCGTCACGCTGCTCACCGCCGCCCTGTGGTGGGCGGGCCGTCGGGCGGGGGCGTACGCCGTCCCGCCCCGCGCGCGGGCCTCACTGCCTGTGCTCGCCCGCACCGCCGCGATGCCGGCCTCGGCCCCCCGGCACCCCTCGCTCGTCCACCTGCTCGTCTCTCCTCGACGCGGTCCACCCGCGACGGCCCTGCCGACCTGAGCCCGGTCCGGGGCTCGGGTGGCTCACGCGACCCCAGACCGCACCACCGTCCTCAGGAGAGACATGTCCATCCGTACGTTCGCGCGCCTTTGCGCGCTCCCGGCCGCCACCGCGGCCGTCGCCCTGTCGCTCGCCGCGCCCGCGAGCGCGCACGTGACCGCGACCCCGTCCACCGCGGCGGCCGGCGCCTACACCGTCGTCACGTTCAGCGTGGGCCACGGCTGCGAGGGCTCACCGACCACGAGGATCGAGATCCAGGTGCCCGAGTCGGTGCTCTCCGTGACCCCGACCCGCAACCCCTACTACGACGTCGAGAAGACCATGGTCGACCTCGACGACCCGGTGACCGACGCCCACGGCAACGAGGTGACCGAGCGCGTCGCCTCGATCGTCTACACCGCCGACACCCCGCTCCCCGAGGGCCAGCGCGACACCTTCGAGCTGTCCTTCCAGCTGCCCGACGCGGAGGGCGACGTGCTGGCCTTCCCGACCGTCCAGACCTGCCAGGAGGGCGAGACCGGCTGGGTCGAGGTCCCGGCCGAGGGTCAGGACGTCGACGAGCTCGACAGCCCGGCCCCCGCGTTCGAGATCCTCCCGGCAGGCGAGGACGCGCACGGGAGCAGCGACGAGGCCAGCGACGAGTCGGCGGGATCGGCCGAGCAGGCGAGCACCGACGACGACGGCGCGGGCGAGCCCGCCGAGGCCGCCACGCCGGAGGCGGGATGGGCCGCCCTCGGCTGGGCCGGCCTGGCCGCCGGGCTGCTCGGTCTCGGCGCCGGCGGTGTCGCCCTGGCCCGGACGCGTACGTCCGCGTGACCCCGCAGGCGCGACCGGTGCCGCGGCGCCGAGCCCCGCACTGGTGGGGCCCGGTGGCCGCGGCGCTGGTCGCGCTCGCGCTCCTCCTGCTCGGCGCCTCGCCGGCCGCGGCCCACGCCGAGCTGGTCGAGACCGACCCTGCCGAGGGCGCCGTCGTCGAGAGGGCCCCCGAGACCCTCACCCTCACCTTCAACGAGCCGGTGCGGCTGACCTCGCAGGAGATCGCGGTCTACGACGCGGGGGGCGACCCGGTCGCGTCGACCGCCCGCGCCAACGGCGTCGAGGTGACCGTCGGGCTCACGGACGCTGCCGGCCTCGACGACGGCACCTACGTCGTGTCGTGGAACGTCCTCTCGGGGGACGGCCACCCCATCTCGGGTGCGCTGACCTTCTCGGTGGGTGCGCCCTCGGCGTCGGTGACGGCGGCGCCGGAACCGCAGAGCTCGTCGAGCGTGGTGACCGTCGTCCGCGACGTGGTCACGGTCGTCACCTACGTCGGCCTGCTGCTCGCTGCAGGTCTCGCCCTCTTCCTCGCGCTCGTCCTCCCCCGCGCCTGGGCGGGCGTGGAGACGCGCCTCCTGCTGCGCCGGCTCCTGCGGTACGCCGCGGGGGCGGCGGCGGCCGGCATCGTCCTGCAGGTCCCGGTCGCGGCCGTCTACGGCCAGGGCCTCGAGCTGACGGACATCGCGTCGGCGTCCGACCCCGGGCTCGTCGGCAACGAGCTGCTGAGCGCGGCGCTGGTGCTGGTCGGGCTGGCCGTCGCGACCCTGGCCGCCTCCGCCGATCCTCCGGACCGCCACCAAGGCCGGCTGCTGGCCGGTGGCGCGGCGCTGGCGCTCGCCGGCCCCTCGCTGGTCGGGCACACCCGGGCCTTCGCCCCCTCCCCCCTGCTGGTCGCCGCCGACGTCCTCCACCTCCTCGCAGGGGCGACGTGGCTGGGCGGGCTCGTCGGTCTGGTCCTGTCGCTGCGGGCGCTCGCCGGGCGCGAGGTCGTCGCGGCGTCCACCCTCGCCCGCTTCTCGAGCCTCGCCGGCGGTCTGCTGCTGGCGGTCGCCGCCACCGGCACCTTCCTGGCCTGGCGCATCGTGGGGTCGTGGTCCGGCCTGGTCGAGACCCGCTACGGGTGGCTGCTGCTCGGCAAGGTCGCGATCGCACTGGTCGTCGCCGGCATCGGCGGCTGGAACCGCTGGCGCACGTTGCCGGCCGTCGCCGCAGCAGCCGGTTTCGGCGACCGCGAGCGCGCTGCCGCGGCGGTGACCCGTACGGTGCGTGTCGAGGCGGTCCTGCTCGTCGTGCTGCTCGGCGTCACGGGCGTCCTGGTCAACCAGTCGCCGCGCCCGGCCCCGGTGACTCCCACACCGGGCGCCACCGGCGTCGGTGCGGCCACCGCCGGCGACCTGCGGGTGCTGGCGGTCATGGACCCGCGGCGTACGGGCTCCAACACCCTCCTCGTGCAGGTGCAGGACGCGTCGGGCGAGCCGTACGACCCGCCCGTGCACCCCGTCGTCGAGCTGCGCACGGACGGCCTCGACATCGGCACGGTCACGGTGACCCCGATCGCCGCGGGGACCTACCGCGGCGATGTCGTGGTCCCGCGGGCCGGCGTGTGGGAGGTGCAGGTCGGCCTCCCGCTGAGCCGCTTCGAGAACCCGGTGACGACGGTCAGGCTGGCGGTGCGACCGTGAGCTCGACCGGCACGGTGTGCAGGAAGCCGTCGACGCGGGTCTGGGCGAACAGGCGGTAGTCGCCGGGGTCGGGGATCTCGGCGTGGAAGGTCAGCTCGGAGCCGTCCTCGGTGACCTCGGGTGCGCCGAGCGGGTGCAG
Source organism: Nocardioides ganghwensis (assembly GCF_014779655.1). Classification (GTDB taxonomy): domain Bacteria; phylum Actinomycetota; class Actinomycetes; order Propionibacteriales; family Nocardioidaceae; genus Nocardioides; species Nocardioides ganghwensis. The sequence continues at coordinate 93,017 of NZ_JACXYX010000006.1, read as the reverse complement.
GTGCACCATCGCGCCGGTCTCGCGGTGGAAGCCGGTGACGTGGGCGTACGCGCCGAGGTAGGTGCCGAGGGTGACCGGCTGCCCCGCCGCGTCGCGCACCATGAGCCGCAGCTCGCCGTCGGGCCCGGTGGCCGGCGCCTCCGAGACCGTCACGCTCACCGCGCGGTCCTCCGCGACGGTGTCGCCGGGGTCGCCCGGTGGCAGCGCGAGGGGTCGGCCGAGGACGACGTGGTCGCCGTTGCCGCCCTCGTCGACGGCGATGAACTCGGCGACGACGCGGTAGCCACCGGCGTCGGGCACGTCGAACGGCGCGGTCCAGGTGCCGTCGTCGTCGCGGGCCGGGTGCAGGTGCCGGAAGACCGTGAGGTCGTCGTTGACGAGGTAGAGGTGTAGCTCCTTGGTGAGCTCCTCGACGTAGTCGGTCACCGGCTCGCCCTCGAAGTCCTCGATCCGGAACCGCAGCTCGCCGATGCCGTCGGGCTGCTCGCGGACCTGGAGCCCGGCCAGCGAGTAGCCGACCTCGCTCACCCGGGTGCCGTCGCCGACGGCGAGGGAGGTGTGGCCCTGGCCCGAGGAGTGGGTGTGGTCGGCCTCGACCCGGCCGTCGTCGGCGCTGCAGCCGGCCAGCAGGACTGCCGCCGCGACCGACGCCGCAACGGCCGCTGAACGCCTCACTCGGCCCAGTATGCCGAGCGGGTCAGCGCACCACGACGACCGGGCACTCCGCGCGGTGGAGCACGCCCTGGCTGACCGAGCCCAGCAGCAGGCCCCCGAAGAAGCCGAGCCCGTGCGAGCCCACCACCAGCAGCGACGCGTTGCGCGACGCGTCGGCCAGGCAGCGGACGGGCGCGACCGGCACGGCCTCCTGCTCGAGCACGACGTCGGGGTGGTCGGTGCGTACGCCTGCGACGCTCTCGGCGAGCAGGACCTGCCGGTGCGGCATCGAGTCGACCACGCGCGGCTCGCTGCTCCACACGTCCGTGGACGGGACGTGCTCGTGCCATGCGTGGATGGCGGTCACCGACTCGCCCGTCCGCTCGGCCCGCCGGCAGGCGTACTCGAGTGCCTCGGAGCTGGTCTTGGAGCCGTCGATGCCGACCACGATGCGCCTCGAGCCGGCGGTGTGCGCGGGACGTACGACGGCCACCGGGCAGGTGGCGTGCCGGGCCAGGTGCTGGCTCACCGACCCGATCAGGAGATCCTCCGTGCGCCCGTGGCCCCGGCTCCCGACGACCACCATCGACGCGGACTCGGACGCGTTCAGGAGCTCCTCCATGACGTGGCCGACACGGGTCTCGAGGACCGCCTCGGGCATCACGTCGGTGAGCGCGGCCCCGGCGCCGGCGAGCACCTCCTCGCCGTGGTGGGCGACGGCCAGGCCCCAGGGCGAGGTGACGACGTCGTCGACGACCATGACGCGGAGTCCCGTCCCCGTGGCGCGGGCCTCCTCGCCGGCCCAGCGCAGCGCGAGCTCGGCGTCGGGCGATCCGTCGTAGGCGACCAGGATGGGGTGCACGGTGTCCATGCCCCCAGCGTCTGCCCTCGTGCGTGCGAGCGGCAGGTGAGGAGGGCCCGTCCCGGAGGGGTCCAACGGCCCTGCCGACGACCGACGGGTGGCCGTACGTTCTGTGCATGGACGAGCCGATCACCCGCATGAGCACCGAGGAGTGCTGGGAGTTCCTGCGCCGCCGCGAGTTCGGCAGGCTGGCGCACCACCTCGCCGACGAGGTGCACATCGCCCCGGTGAACTACGCCGTCGACCACGACCCGGCCACCGGCCGGCGCTCGCTGCTGTTCCGCACTGCCGAGGGGTCCAAGCTGCTCGGCGTGGTGATGAACCCCGACGTGGCGTTCGAGGTCGACGAGATCGTCGACGAGCACGCGACGAGCGTGGTCATGCGCGGCCGCGCCCGCCGGCTCGAGGAGGACGAGGAGCACCGCGCCGAGAACGTCCCGCTCCGGCCGTGGGTCGCGACCGAGAAGTGGAACGTCGTGGAGGTCGACGTGACCGAGATCAGCGGCCGCCGCTTCGAGCTGGCCCGCCCGTGGCAGCACATCATCCCGGACTGAGCACCCGGCCGGCCCGCTCTCAGCGTTCGTCGGGATCGAGGAACGCCAGCGCGAGGAGCGCCCGCAGCAGAGCGTGTCCCGCGCCTGACCCGTCCGTGTCATCGATCGCCGTGCCCTCGAAGTCGGGCACCGGCCGCTGCTCGGCCTCCTCCTGCGTCGTGGCCGGACCGTTCTCCTCGATGTCCTGGACCAGCCAGTCCATCTCCTTGATCTCCTTGCGCTGCGCCGCCGTGATGCCGTCGGCCAGCTCGCGGACGCGGACGTCCTCGATGCCGGCTCTCTCGCTCGTGAGGATGGCGATCGAGTGGTGCGGGATCATCGCCTCCATGTAGCTCTCGTCGTCGACGAGCGCCTGAGAGCGGGACAGGTAGAGCGCGGTGCCGCCGAGCACGAGCGCTCCCAGCACGATGCCGATGTTGACGGCGCGGTTGCGGTACATCATCCCCCACATGAACGCCAGCATCACGAGCGCCATCGCTGCCCCCATGAGCAGGGCCATGTAGACGCGCTCCTCGCTGAAACGGACGTGGTCGACACTGAAGGCGTTGGTGTAGGTGAGGGCAAACATCACGAGGGTGGACGTCGCGATCATCAGGCCGAAGCGCGCGTACATCTTCGCCTCGTGCCGGCCGCCGTGGTTCCGGTTGCTGCCACCGGAGTCGTTCACCTCGTGCTGGTCGTGGTGCTGGTCGTGGTGTTGGTCGTGGTGCGGGTCGTCCTGCCTGCGGTGGGTCATGGTCGTCGGTCCTTCGAGTGTGTGGGCCGTGCGGTCGCGCACGGCGGTCCGGGTGACCGGCCCCGTGGGACCGGACACCCGCTGGGGAGGTCGGCGCTCAGCCGATGGCGGCCAGGACGCGGTTGCAGGCGTCCTCGCAGCGACGGCACGCCTCGGCGCAGACGCGGCAGTGCTCGTGCATCTCGGCGTGCTGCTCGCACTCCTCGGCGCACGACGCGCACGCCTGGGCGCAGGCTTGGAGCACCGCCCGCGTGATGTTCGAGTCGAAGCCGGTCTGGCGAGACAGCACGCGACCGGTGGTCTCGCAGATGTCGGCGCAGTCCGTGTCGGTGCGGATGCACGTCGTGAGCTGGGCGACCATCTCCTCGCCAAGGCACGCGTCCGCGCACGCAGTGCACGCCTGGGCGCACTCCACGCACGCCGCGACGCACTCCGCGAGCAGGTCGCGGTCGATGCTGCTCTCGCTGGGGTGGGTCATCATCATCTCGGTGATCGTGCTGGACATCGTGTTCTCTCCGTCTCATGAGGTGGGGACTCAAGGTGCGTCTGCCGCGCAGCGGACTGGGCCGGGACGCAGCGGGCGCACTCCTCAGGTCCGGATCACCGGGGAGAAGCGGGGAGGGGTGAGTCGTGGGGGGCCTCGCCGTACGCAGGCGAGCCAGGAGGCAGGGAACACCAGCCGCGGCGACAGGGCAGCCGTCGCGCGTGCCGACCACGGCCACCAACCGCGGCGATGCAGCAACAGCGCGCCGGCGATCAGGATGGCCAGGCAGGCACCGAGCAGGTGCAGCACGTGCGCGGCGTCGGCTCCGTCACCAGTCCCGTGGCCGGACCGCGCGGGCGGGACGTCGCCAGCGGCTCGCGGGGCGTCCGACGACGCGGTCGTACGGTCGAGGTCGGCCGACGTGCCGGAGATCCCGGCCACGGAGGCCGACATGCCGACGTGGCGGGCGAAGACGTCATCGCCGGAGGCGCCCATCAGCACGAACAGGGCGGTCATCACGCACGCGACCACCCAGCCCTGGGCTGGCTTCAAGAGCAGGCTCTCGTGCGTGCGCATCAACGGCCCCGTACCCCGATGCGCTTCTCCCATGCCTCAGCACGGGAACCACCGCAGGTCAGAGCTGCGATTGCACCCCTGCAAGGAGCTGGCGTGCCATCACGATGCGCTGGACCTGGTTGGTGCCCTCGTAGATCTGGGTGATCTTGGCGTCGCGCATCATCCGCTCGACCGGGTAGTCGCGGGTGAAGCCGTAGCCGCCGAGCACCTGCACGGCGTTGACGGTGACCTCCATCGCGACGTCGGAGGCGAAGCACTTCGCGGCGGCACCGAAGAAGGTCAGGTCGTCGTCGCCGCGCTCGGAGCGGCCGGCGGCGGCGTACGTCATCTGGCGGGCGGCCTCGATCTTCATGCCCATGTCGGCGAGCATGAACTGCAGTCCCTGGAAGTCCGCGATCGACTTCCCGAACTGCTGGCGCTCCTTGGCGTACTCGAGCGCGTAGTCGAGCGCCCCCTGCGCGACGCCCACGGCCTGCGCGGCGATGGTCACGCGGGTGTGGTCGAGGGTCTTCATCGCGGTGGTGAACCCGCTGCCCTCCTCGCCGATCATCCGCGAGGCGGGAATGCGGACCTTGTCGAGGTAGACCTCGCGGGTCGGCGATCCTTTGATGCCGAGCTTCTTCTCCGGGGCGCCGAAGGAGACGCCCTCGTCGGACTTCTCGACGACGAAGGCCGAGATGCCGCCGCGGGTCTTCTTCTCGGCGTCGGTGACGGCCATGACGGTGTAGAACTCCGACTCGCCGGCGTTGGTGATCCAGCGCTTCACGCCGTCGAGCACCCACTCGTCGCCGTCGCGCACCGCGCGGGTCTTCATCCCGCCGGCGTCGGAGCCGGCGTCGGGCTCGGAGAGGCAGTAGGAGAACCCGCCCTCGCCGCGGGCCAGGGCACCGAGGTACTTCTGCTTGAGCTCCTCCGAGCCCGCGATCTGCACGGGCAGCGAGCCGAGCTTGTTGACCGCCGGGATCAGCGAGGACGACACGCACGCGCGGGCGACCTCCTCGATCACGAGCACGGTGGCGAGCGCGTCGGCGCCGGCGCCGCCGTACTCCTCGGGCACGTGCGGGGCGTGGAAGTCGGACGCGAGCAGCGCCTCGGCAGCCTCGTGCGGGTAGCGGGCCTCCTCGTCGACGGCCGCTGCGAACGGCGCGATCTTGGCGTCGGCGACCGCGCGGACCGCCTCGCGGATGGCCTGGTGCTCCTCGGACAGGGCGTAGAGGGGGAACTCGCTCATGCTCGGATTCTAGGACGTCCAAGCTTCTCGGAGGAGTGGCCAGCACTGTGGCGCTGGCCACCCCACGCGGGGGCGCCCGGCGTCAGGCGCCCTGGCGCTCGCCGGCCGCCGCTTCGCGGAGCGCGGCCTCGACGTCGAGTCCGCGGACCGCCGTGATCAGCTCCTCGAGGGCCGCGGACGGCAGCGCACCCGGCTGCGAGAAGACCAGCACGCCGTCCTTGAAGGCCATCAGGGTCGGGATCGAGGTGATCCGGGCGGCCGCGGCGAGCGCCTGCTCGGCCTCGGTGTCCACCTTGGCGAACACGATGTCGGGGTGCCGCTCCGAGGCGGCCGCGAAGACGGGCGCGAACTGGCGGCACGGGCCGCACCAGGACGCCCAGAAGTCGACGATCACGACCTCGTTGTCGGCGATGGTGGTCTCGAAGTCGGCAGTGGTCAGGTCGACGGTGCTCATGGTGGCTCCTCCCGGTTGGCTCGGGCGACCGGTCGGCGGCCGCCTCACCCAGTGCAGCACCAATACCCCAGGGGGTATTCCCGTGCCTGGTCACCCGGCTCGCTCCCCTCGCCTGACTACCGTGGGCCGCATGACGACCGTGAGCAGTGACTGGCAGGACCCCGGCACCGTCGAGCGGATGCTGGACGACCTCGGGACCTGGGCCGTGGTGGGCCTGTCCGGCGACCCCGGCCGCACGGCGTACTCGATCGCGTCCCTCCTCCAGTCCCGGGGCAAGCGGATCGTCCCGATCCACCCGGTCTTCGCCGACCCGGGCGCACCCGCGGTGCTCGGCGAGCAGGGGTACGCCTCCCTCGCCGAGGTGCCGTTCGCCGTGGACGTCGTCGACGTGTTCCGTCGCTCCGAGGCCGCCGGGGAGTTCGCCGACCAGGCGGTCGCGATCGGCGCGAAGGGCGTGTGGTTCCAGCTCGGCGTCGTCGACGAGGACGCCTTCGCGCGTACGACCGCCGCCGGGGTCCCGATGGTGATGGACACCTGCCCGGCGATCGAGTGGCGCAAGCGCGGGCGCTAGCAATGCACCGACGCTAGGGCTGCGGCGACGCCTCGGCCATGGCGATGCCGAGCTGCCCGAGCGCGTCCTCCAGCACCCACATCACGTCGAGGGTGTCGGACAGCGGCATCACCGCGCTCTCCGTGAGGCCTGCCGCCAGGCAGCGCTGGACCTCCTGGGCCTGGTGGGCGTAGCCGCGACCGGTGGGCTGCAGCTCGACCTCCTGCGGCTCCTGACCGTTGCGGCGCACGACGACCCGGGTGGGGTGGTAGAAGGGCGGGACCAGCTCGAGCGATCCCTCGGTGCCCACCAGGATGGCACGGCCGGGCGTCTGGCTGGCGAGGGTGCAGGTCAGCGACGCGGCGCGCCCGTCCGCGTACGCGAGCTGGATCGCCGCTGAGCGGTCGGCGCCGTTGGGGTAGGTCGTGCCCGTGGCCGTGACCCGATCAGGGCGTCCGAGGAGGTGCTGCGCGAGCGAGACCGGGTAGACACCGAGGTCGAGCACCGAGCCGCCTCCGAGCGCGAGGTCGAAGAGCCGGCTGGCGGGGTCGTAGTCGCGCTGCGCGCCGAAGTCGGCCTGGACGAGCAGGAGCTCGCCGATCTCGCCAGCGTCGACCAGGGCACGCGCGTGCGCGACGGCCGGCTGGAACCGGGTCCACATCGCCTCCATGCAGAACACCCCGGCGTCGCGGGCCGCGGCGACCACCTCCTCCGCCCCGGCGAGGGTCGCGGTGAAGGCCTTCTCGACGAGCAGCGGCGTCCGGGCCTCGATCGCGGCCAGGGCGAGCGCGTGGTGCTGCGGGTGGGGCGTGGCGACGTAGACCACGTCGACCTCTCCCCGTCGTCCTGCCTCGACGAGGTCGGCGTAGGTCCCGGCGCCGCAGTCAGCGGCGCCGAAGCGTGCGGCGAACTCGCCGGCGGAGCCCGCCGACCGGCTGCCGACGAAGGCGACCTCGGCGTCGGGCAGGTGGGCCAGGTCGGAGGCGAAGGCGCCAGCCATCCCGCCCGTCGCGGCGATTCCCCAGCGTGTGGTCATGCGACGAACCCTAGAGGTCCACAATGGAGGCGTGCGAGACCTCCACGTCCCGGCCGGCCCCGGCCTGCCAGAGGGCCTCGTGGTGCCCGCGGCCGAGCTGGTCGAGCGGTTCTCGAAGTCCCCCGGCCCAGGCGGCCAGTCGGTCAACACGACCGACTCGCGCGTGGAGCTGGAGTACGACGTCGCCGGCTCGGGAGCGCTCACCGACACCCAGCGCGCCCGCGCGCTGCGCCGCTGGCCCGACGGGCGGGTGTCCGTCGCCGCCTCCGAGCACCGCTCGCAGCACCGCAACCGCGTCGCCGCCCGCGAGCGGCTCGCCGACCTGCTGCGTGCAGCGCTCGCCCCGCCGCCCCCGCCGCGCCGACCGACGCGACCCTCGCGAGGCTCGAAGGAGCGGCGGCTCAAGGCGAAGAAGGAGCGTGCCTCGACCAAGGCCCTCCGCGGCCGCGTGCGCGACCGGGACTGAGCGGTCCGCGCTTAGAAGCCGACCCGGCGGTCCTCGCCCGCGGCCGCCCGGCGTACGACCTCGCCCTTGGCGTGCGCGGTCTCGGCGAGCTCGGACTGGTAGTCGACGAGGCGCTGCTGGAGGGCCGGGTCGCTCGTGGCGAGGATCCTCGCCGCGAGGATGCCGGCGTTCTTGGCATTGCCGATGGCGACGGTGGCGACCGGGATGCCGCCCGGCATCTGCACGATCGAGAGCAGGGAGTCCATCCCGTCGAGGTACTTCAACGGCACCGGGACCCCGATCACCGGCAGTGGCGTCACCGAGGCGAGCATCCCCGGGAGGTGGGCCGCTCCCCCGGCGCCGGCGATGATCACCGACAGCCCGCGGGTGTGGGCGAGGCGGCCCCAGTCGATCATCTCGGTCGGCATCCGGTGGGCGGACACGACGTCGGCCTCCCAGCCGACACCGAGCTCGGTGAGGATCTCGCCGGCGGCCTCCATCACCGGCCAGTCGGAGTCCGAGCCCATCACGATGCCGACCTTGACGGCACCCTGCTGACCTTGCGTCGCGCTCATCCGGTCCTCCACCTGTCCCTCGTCGTTCTGGTCATTCGCTCTCGTCGCCCAGGTCCCCGCGGAACCACGCCGCGGCGTGCCGGGCACGCTCGAGGCAGTCCTCGAGGTCGTCGCCGAAGGCGTTGACGTGGCCGACCTTCCGGCCAGGCCGGAGGTCCTTGCCGTAGAAGTGCACCCGCAGGTGCGGGTCGCGCGCCATCGCGTGCGGCAGGCCGTCGTAGAGCCGGCCGGTGTCGGTGGGTCCGCCGAGGATGTTCACCATCACGGTCCAGCGACTACGCGGGGCCGGCGAACCCAGCGGGAGGTCCATGACGGCGCGCAGATGATTCTCGAACTGGGACGTCACGGCGCCGTCCTGGGACCAGTGGCCGGTGTTGTGGGGACGCATGGCCAGCTCGTTGACCAGGATCCGGCCGTCGGTCGTCTCGAAGAGCTCGACGGCGAGGATGCCCGTGACGTCGAGTGCACCGGCGATGCGCAGGGCGATCTCCTGCGCCTGACCGGAGAGAGCGGGCGCGAGGTCGGGTGCGGGGGCGATGACCTCGTGGCAGATGCCGCCGAGCTGGGTCGAGGCGACGACCGGGTACGCCGCGGCCTGGCCGCTGGGCGCACGGGCGACGAGGGCGGACAGCTCGCGCCGGAAGTCGACCAGCTCCTCGGCCAGCACCTCGACGCCGGCGGCCTCGGCCGCGTCGAAGGCGGCCTGCGCCTCGTCGAGCGCGCGGATCACCCAGACGCCCTTGCCGTCGTAGCCACCGCGGGTGGTCTTGAGGACGCACGGCAGGCCGAACGCCTCCACGTCCGCGGTCGAGGTGACCACCGCGTTGCGCGGGCACGGCACGTCGAGCTCGGCGAGCCGACGGCGCATCACCGCCTTGTCCTGGGCGTGGACGAGCGCGCCCGGCCCGGGGCGGACGGCGACACCGTCCGCCTCGAGCGCGTGCAGGTGGTCGGTCGGCACGTGCTCGTGGTCGAAGGTGACCACCGCGGCACCGTCGGTGACCTTCCGCAGGGTCGGCAGGTCGGTGTAGTCGCCCACGAGCTGGTCGGGGATCACCTGGGCTGCCGAGACGCCCTCCGCCTCGGCGAGCAGGCGCAGCGGGAGGCCGAGCGCGATCGCGGGCTGGGCCATCATCCGGGCCAGCTGGCCTCCGCCGACGACGGCGAGCGTGGGGGCACGGTGCGAACCGGTCGAGGACACGACGCGAGCCTATAGAAGGCCCGGGCTCAGCTGGCGACGGTGTCCGCCGACGACTCGAAGCGCAGGCCGCGTCCGCGGTGCGTGGTGATCAGGGTCGGGCTCCGCGGGTCGTCGCCGAGCTTGCGGCGCAGCCAGCCCAGGTGGACGTCGATCGTCTTGGAGTTGGTGTAGAACGACGTCTGCCACACGTCGGCCATCAGCTCCCCGCGGGTGACGATGTCGCCCGGGCGCGCCATCAGGGCATGCAGCAGCTGGAACTCCTTGCGGGAGAGCCTGATCTCACGCTCGCCACGCCACACCCGTCGGGAGCCGGGGTCCAGTCGCACGTCTTGCACAGCCAACACGGGCTGAACGTAAGGACCGGACGCGGCCCGGGTGGTCCTTATGGGTGAAAAATGGCCGACTGGTCTGGTCCACCTCGGCGCCGCGCGCTCAGCGCCGGCGTACGGCCACCGGCTCGACCAGGCCGAAGCCCCGGACCGGGCGCGCCGGCAGCCGCCGGTTCTCCCACTCGTCCGCGGGCAGCAGGTCGGCGGTGTTCTGGTCAACGATCAGCCGGTTGCGGCGAGCGACCTGGGTGAGCCGGGCGGCCATGTTGACCGGCGGGCCGAAGATGTCGCCGAGGCGCTGGATGACCGGACCGCTGGCCAGCCCCAGGCGTACGTCGGGCATCTTGGCGTCGCGGCCGATCACGTTGATGATCCCCTCGGCCACCCCGACGGCCTCCTCGGCGGTGTTGGTGACGAAGAGGACCGAGTCGCCGAGGCTCTTGATGATGCGGCCGCCGTAGCGGGCGACGACGTCCTGGCAGCGGCTCTCGAAGACCTCGACGAGGTCGCCGATCTCGTCCCGGTCGAGCGTGTTGGACAGCGCGGTGAAGGACACCAGGTCGGCGAACCCGACCGTCACGTCGATCGTGTGGAGGTCCTCGTCGTTGGCGCCCATCGCCTCGATCCGGCCGACCGCGGCCGCGAGGTGGCGCCGCCAGGCATAGACGAGGAGCCGCTCGAAGGGCGGGTTGATCTCGTCGATGAGCCGCCTCGCCGACCCGATGCGCGAGCCTGTGGCCTCCTCACCGGCCTCCATCTCCTCCACCCTGCTGACCAGTGTGGAGACCTCCCAGTCGGCGAGCCGCGCCATGGTCTGGCCGACCCCGCGGGTGAGGTTGACCGCCATGTCGAAGTCGACCGCGCCGGAGTCGACGAAACCCATGAGCGTGCCGACCGCCTCGACGTCGGCGGCGGTGTAGGCCTTCTCGCCGCTGAACTCCGGGAACCCGAGGGCTCGCCACAGCCGCCGCGTCTGCTCGATCGTCACGCCGCTCTCGGCGGCCACCTCGAGCGCGTTGAACTGCGGCGTGCTGCCCAGGATCGCGTGGTCGAGCTGCTCCGCCGGACCCTCGGGGCCGTCGGGTCCCTCGCCGCGGCGCCGGCGGTCAGGCGCCATCGTCGCGGCGGTCCCCGCTGGCGAGGCGGTGGAGCTCGTCGGAGACCTGGAGCTGGACCTTCTCGACGTCCGGGATGTCGTAGAGCTCGACGCTGCCGTCGGTGCTGGCGTCCGAGACGACCAGCGTGCCGCAGCCGAAGACGCGGTCGATGACGCCGATCTCGAAGTCCACGCCGCTGATCCGGTTGAGCGGGATCGTGCGCCCCTCCTTGGAGATGAAGCCGGAGCGCTTGATGAAGCGGCGGTTGGTGAACGTGTAGGTCGTCGTGGCCCACCGCAGGAACGGCCCGACGAGGAACCAGACGAGCACCGCGAGGAACAGCACCCACACGATGAGCCGCACGACGCCGCCCTCGACGAGGCCGGTGAGGAAGAGCGCCGCGGCGAGCGCCACGAGCACCCCGAGGCCCGGGAAGATCAGCGCCTTGACGTGGGTCCGCGTCGAGACGACGACGTGTTCTCCGGGGTTGAGGAGGTTACTCGGGAAGGCCACGCGCCGATCATGTCACCCGGTGCACCCGACTACTAGGCAGGTCGCGCCGCGACGATCAGGCGGAGCGTACGTGCACCACGTCGCCGGCGGCCACGGTGAACGCGCCGTCGTCGGTCCCGACCACCAGCGCGCCGGTGGCGTCGATGTCGAGGGCCTCGCCACGGCGCACGTCGCCACCCGGCAGGTGGACGTCCACGGTGCGGCCGAGGGTGACGCACACGTGCGCGTACGCCCGGCGCAGGGAGTCGACGTCGTCGAGCAGGCCCTGCAGGCCGTGCAGCGAGCCGAGCACCTGGGCGAGCAGACCCGTGCGCTCGACCGGCTCACCGGTCTCGAGCGAGACCGAGGTCGCGGTCGCGACGGGGAGCTCGTCGAGGGTCTGGTCGACGTTGATGCCGACCCCGACGACCGCCATCGGACCGTCCGGGGCCTCGACCCGCTCGACGAGGATCCCGCAGACCTTGCGTCCCGCGCCGGAGCCGTCGTCGACCAGCACGTCGTTGGGCCACTTCAGCGCGATGTCGGGCAGCCGGTCGGCCAGCGCGGCCTGCACGGCGTACCCGGTGAGGAGCGGCAGCCACGACCACGCGGTCGCGGGCACGTCGGGACGCAGCAGCACCGAGAACGTCAGCGACGACCGGGCCGGCGTCTCCCACGCCCGGTCGAGGCGTCCGCGCCCGGCCGTCTGGTGCTCGGTGACCAGGACCAGCCCCGGCTGCTCGCCGGCTCGGGCCCGTTCGGCGAGCGCGGCGTTGGTCGAGGGGGTCGCCTCCACCACCTCGGTGCGCCAGCCCGCGGGCGTCGCGAGCCGGGCGGGGTCGAGGGGTGGGCGAGGTGCCGGGCTGGACGTCATGGGGTCTAGATTGCCCCAGAGACCGGGCCCGGGGCACGACGCCCCTGGCGACCGACCCCAGCCACAGGAGGCCACCGCGTGAGCGCACAGCCGGGTGAAGGCACCGACGTCCCCCCGCAGGAGATGGACATCGACGTCCACACGACCGCCGGCAAGCTCGCCGACCTCGAGCGCCGCCTCGACGAGGCGGTGCACGCGGGGTCGGACAAGGCGATCGAGAAGCAGCACGCCAAGGGCCGCCGCACCGCGCGCGAGCGCATCGAGATGCTCTTCGACGAGGGCACGTTCGTCGAGCTCGACGAGCTCGCCCGGCACCGCTCGACCGCCTTCGGCCTGGAGAAGACCCGCCCCTACGGCGACGGCGTCGTCACCGGCTACGGCGAGGTCAACGGCCGCATGGTGTGCGTGTTCAGCCAGGACTTCACCGTCTTCGGCGGCTCGCTGGGCGAGGTCTACGGCGAGAAGATCACCAAGGTCATGGACCTCGCGATCAAGACCGGCTGCCCGATCATCGGCATCAACGAGGGTGCCGGCGCCCGCATCCAGGAGGGCGTGGTCTCCCTCGGCCTCTACGGCGAGATCTTCCGCCGCAACGTCCACGCCTCCGGCGTGATCCCGCAGATCAGCCTGATCATGGGCAACTGCGCCGGCGGCCACGTCTACTCCCCCGCGGTCACCGACTTCACGGTCATGGTCGACAAGACCTCGGCGATGTTCATCACCGGTCCCGACGTCATCAAGACCGTCACCGGCGAGGACGTCACGATGGAGGACCTCGGCGGCGCGCGCACCCACAACACCAAGTCGGGCAACGCCCACTACATGGCCTCCGACGAGGAGGACGCCATCGAGTACGTCAAGGCGATGCTGTCCTACCTCCCGCAGAACAACCTCGACCCCGCCCCCGTCCTCGACGAGGCTCCCGACATGGAGGTCACCGACCTCGACCGGTCCCTCGACACGATCATCCCCGACGGGGCGAACCAGCCCTACGACATGCACGACGTGATCACCGCCGTCGTGGACGACGAGGACTTCCTCGAGGTCCAGGAGCTGTTCGCACCCAACATCATCGTCGGCCTCGGCCGCGTCGAGGGGCAGTCCGTCGGCGTCGTGGCCAACCAGCCGATGCAGTTCGCCGGCACCCTCGACATCGACGCCTCCGAGAAGGCCGCCCGGTTCGTCCGGTTCTGCGACGCCTTCAACCTCCCGGTCCTGACCTTCGTCGACGTGCCCGGCTTCCTGCCCGGCACCGACCAGGAGTGGGACGGCATCATCCGCCGCGGCGCCAAGCTCATCTACGCCTACGCCGAGGCCACCGTCCCGCTGATCACCGTGATCACCCGCAAGGCCTACGGCGGCGCCTACGACGTGATGGGGTCCAAGCACCTCGGCGCCGACATCAACGTCGCCTGGCCCACCGCCCAGATCGCGGTGATGGGCGCCCAGGGGGCCGCCAACATCCTGCACCGCAAGACCCTCAAGAAGGTCGCGGAGGAGGGCGGGGACGTCGAGGCCCGGCGCGCGGAGCTCATCGACGAGTACGAGACCACGCTCGCCAATCCCTACATCGCGGCCGAGCGCGGCTACGTCGACGCGGTGATCCCGCCCCACGAGACCCGCATCGAGGTCATCCGCTCGCTGCGGCTGCTGCGCACCAAGCGGGAGACCCTGCCGGCCAAGAAGCACGGGAACATCCCGCTGTGACCTCGGACGAGAAGGCCGAGCAGGCTCCCCTGCTCCGAGTCATCAACAAGGACGCCACCCCCGAGGAGGTCGCGGCCCTCGTCGCGGTCTTCTCGGCCCTCGGCTCCGGCACGGACGACCCCCCGAAGCTGCCGCGACCCGTCTGGAACCACCCCGCCCGGGGGGTGCGCCAGACGCACCGCAGCGGTCCCGGCGCCTGGCGGGCCAGCGGCCTGCCACGCTGAGCGCCCTCCTGAACGCGGACAGTGGAGCGTACGGCCGGACCTAGCGGCCGCGCGCTCCACTGTCGGCCGCCGACCGCCACCGGCGCGGGGCTAGGGTCGCCGCGTGACCGACGCCTCGACGCCCACCCGCACCATCGACGCCCTCTGCGACGCCTACGTCGACGACTACTGCGCCCTGGACCCGCTGACGGCCACGTCGATCGGCGTCAGCGGTCACGAGCACGAGCTCACCGACTTCTCGCCCGCGGGCTTCGACGCCCGGCTGGCCCTGGCGCGGTCGGCCGTCGCCGCCGTCGAGGCCGCCACGCCGGTCGACGACCGCGAGGCCGCGGCGAAGGACGCGTTCCTGGAGCGCACCCGCCTCGAGATCGAGCTGGAGGAGGCCGGCGTCAACCGGTCGCGGATGTCGGTGCTGTGGAGCCCGCTGCACGAGATCAGGGGCGTCTTCGACCTGATGCCGATCGAGGGCGAGGAGGCTGTCGAGGCGATCGCGTCGCGCCTCGCCGGCGTGCCCGCCGCGCTCGAGGGGCTGCGCGTGACGCTCGCCGACGAGGCCCGGCGGGGCAACGTCGTCGCGGCCCGGCAGTACGCCGAGGTGGCCGAGCAGGTACGTCGCTGGACCGGCCAGACCGGCGAGGCGGGCGACTTCTACCTCGGCCTCGCCGACCGGCTGGGCGCCGGTGGCACGTCCGCCGACAGCGCCGGGCTCCGCGCCCTGGCGGGTGAGGCGAGTGCCGCGACGGCGGCGTTCGGGCTGTTCCTCAGCGACGAGCTCGAGCCGCAGGGCAGGGAGAAGGAGGGCGTGGGCCGCGAGGTGTACGCCCTCGCGAGCCGTTACTTCCTCGGCGCCGAGGTCGACCTCGACGAGACGTACGCCTGGGGCTGGGCCGAGCTCCAGCGGCTGTCCGACCTCATGGCCGCCACCGCCGAGCGGATCGTTCCCGGCGGCGACGTCGACGCGGCCGTCGCGCACCTCGACGCCGACCCCGAGCGCGTGGTGCACGGCCGCGAGGCGTTCCGCGACTGGATGCAGCAGCTCGCCGACCGCACGGTCGCCGACATGGCCGACGTCCACTTCGACATCCCGGATCCGATCCGCCGCATCGAGTGCATGCTGGCGCCCACCAACGACGGTGGCATCTACTACACCGGGCCGTCGGAGGACTTCGAGCGCCCGGGCCGGATGTGGTGGTCGGTGCCCGACGGCATCGACGACTTCCACCCCTGGCGCGAGGTCACCACCGTCTTCCACGAGGGCGTCCCCGGCCACCACCTCCAGGTCGCGCAGACCGCCTACCGCCGCGACACCCTCAACCGGTGGCAGCGGCTGATGTGCTGGTGCAGCGGACACGGCGAGGGCTGGGCGTTGTACGCCGAGCGGCTGATGGAGGAGCTCGGCTTCCTCGACGACCCTGCCGACCTCCTCGGGATGCTCGACGCGCAGTCGCTGCGCGCGGCCCGCGTCATCGTCGACATCGGCATGCACCTCGAGCTGCGGATCCCCGAGGACAACCGCCTCGGCGCCCACGGCGCCGCGTTCCACCCCGGCGAGACCTGGACGCCCGAGCTCGGCCTGGAGTTCATGCGGCTGCACTGCCGGATGGACGACGAGTTCATCCAGTTCGAGGTCAAGCGCTACCTCGGCCTGCCGGGGCAGGCGCCGTCCTACAAGGTCGGCGAGCGGATCTGGCTCGAGGCCCGGGCCGGGGTGCAGGAGCGACAGGGCGACGACTTCGACCTCAAGGCGTTCCACCGGGCCGCGCTCGACCTCGGCTCGCTCGGCCTCGACCCGCTGCGCGCCGCCCTGGAGCGGATGTGACGACCCTCGTCCTCGCCTCGGCCTCACCGGCGCGGCTCGCGACCCTGCGTGCCGCGGGACTCGACCCGACCGTCGTGGTCAGCGGCGTCGACGAGTCGCAGGTGAGCGACCTCCCGCCGGCCGAGCTCGCACTCCAGCTCGCCGAGCTCAAGTGCGCCGCGGTCGCCGCGCGCGACGACGTGCCGCCCGGCGCGCTCGTCCTGGGCTGCGACTCGGTGCTCGAGCTCGACGGCGAGGCGCTCGGCAAGCCCCACGACCCCGACGAGGCACGGCGGCGCTGGCAGGCGATGCGCGGGCGCACGGGCGTGCTCCACAGCGGGCACAGCCTCCGCGACACCGCCACCGGACGGGTCGCGGCGGCCACGGGGTCGACCGCCGTCCACTTCGCCGACCTCGGCGACGACGAGATCGAGGCGTACGTCGCCACGGGCGAGCCGCTGCACGTCGCGGGCGCCTTCACGATCGACGGGTTCGGCGGAGCGTACGTCCGCGGGATCGAGGGCGACCACCACAACGTGGTCGGCGTCAGCCTGCCGCTGCTGCGCGAGCTCGTCCTCGAGCTCGGCCACGCGTGGCCCGACCTGTGGTCGCCGACCCGCTAGCATCACGCACCGTGGGGAGCGGGGAGCAGGGCGGGCACGGGGGCTGGTCGGCGCAGCCGGTCGCGGATCCTGACAACCTCTACGGCGTACGCGTCGAGCGGCTGCTGACGGGCGCCACCGTCATCACCGCGCTCCGCACCGTCGTCTCCGTGGTCCTGGCCGCCGCCGCGGCCTACGAGCAGAGCCTGACCCTGCTCGTCGTCGCACTCGGCGTCTACTGGGTCGGCGACATGCTCGACGGCTTCTACGCACGGGTCCGCGACTGCGAGACCCGGATCGGCGCGGTCCTCGACATCATGTGCGACCGCTTCAACGCAGCGGCGTTCTACATCGGCCTCGCCTGGCTCCAGCCCGACCTGTCGCCCGCGATCTTCGTCTACCTCGCCGAGTTCATGGTGGTCGACTTCTTCCTGTCGATCGCGTTCCTGGCGTGGCCGGTGCGCAGCCCCAACTACTTCTTCGTCGTCGACCGGCCGATCTGGCTGTGGAACTGGTCCAAGCCAGCCAAGGCCGTCAACAGCGCGCTCTTCGCCGTGCTGCTGCTCGTGACCGGCTGGATGTGGGTGGGGCTGGCGATCGCCTCGGCCCTGCTGGTCCTCAAGTGCGTCTCCCTGCACCGACTGGTGCGGATCGGACTGCCCGTCCCCGGGGCCGTCGGCTGATGCTCTTCTGGAGCGTGCTGGGCGCGTCGATCGGCTCCGCCCTGCTCCCGCTGATCAACATCGAGGCGATCCTCGCGGTGGCCGTCACGCAGGCCCCGCACCACATGTGGGGGCTGATCGTCGCGGCCACGATCGGGCAGATGCTGGGCAAGATCCTCTGGTACTGGGGCGGCATGCACGTCGACCGCGCACCGTGGGTGCACCGCCAGCTGCAGAAGCCGAAGGCGAGGGCGTCGCTCGAGACGTGGCACGCGCGCGCCGAGGGCCGCCCCTGGTTCACCGCGGGCCTGCTGTTCGTGTCGGCGAGCACCGGCATCCCGCCGTACGCCGTGACCGCGGTGCTGGCCGGCACCCTGGGCGTCCCGTTCTGGATCTTCATGGTGACCGGCCTGCTGGGGCGCGGGCTCCGGTTCTGGGCCGTGGTGACCGGGACCTCGTCGCTGGTCGACCTGTTCTGACGGGTGGGTCCCGTCAGCCGGGGCTACTCGGCGGCGCCCCACGCCTGACGCAGGCTGACCCGACCACCGGTCTGCAGCAGCGCCCGACGGTAGAGCCGCTCACCGATCCAGACGGTGATCGCGGCGAAGACGGCCAGCAGGCCCAGGGCGAGCAGCGGCTCCCACCACTCCACGCCGCCGGCGAGGATCCGCTTGGGCATCACGACCGCCGAGACCGGCGGGACGAACGAGGCGACCACCTGGGCACGGCCGTCGAGCGAGACGCCGCCGAAGAACATCACCAGCATCAGCATGGTCAGCGGGGTCGAGGTCGCCTGGAGGTCCTCGGTGCGGGAGGCGAGCGAGCCCGCGACCGCCCACAGGCAGGCCAGGGCGACGAAGCCGGCGAGGAAGAACCCGATGAACCAGGCGGTCGGTCCCGACAGGGCCGGCACGAACGACTTGTAGGGCGTGAACGACAGCCCGACCAGCCCCACCGCGAGGTAGACGAGCAGCTGGATCATCGCCAGCGCGGTGTTGCCCAGGACCTTGCCGGCCAGCAGGTGCCGCAGCGGGATCGCGGCAGCGATGATCTCCACGATGCGGCTCTGCTTCTCCTCGATCACCGAGGAGGCGAGCTGCATCCCGAAGACCAGCGCGGCGAAGTAGAACAGGAAGACGAACACGAAGCCGACGGCCTCGGCGACGCCGGCCCGCTCGGCGTCGCCGCGCAGGAAGTCGGTCGTGACGGTGCTGCCGGTCTCGAGCGCCTCGACGGAGGTGCCCGCGCTCGCGGCGTTGTCGGCGAGGACCTGCTGGCGTACGACGGCGCGGGCGACGGCGGTCAGCGCGTCCTGCTCACTCGACTCCGACGTCAGCTGCCAGCCGTCGTCGGTAGGGTGCAGCCAGGCGTCGGCCTCGTCCTCTCGCAGCGCCGTCTCGGCGGCGGCCTCGTCGTCCGTCTCGAGGACCGTGACCTCGACCTTGTCGTCGACCTCGGGCGCGGAGTCGGCGATCGCGCCGGCCATCGCGACCGCGTCGGGCGTGGCGGCGAGGGTGACCCGCTCGGTCCGCTCGCCCTGCCAGGCGGAGAAGCCGATGAAGCCCGCGATCAGCACCACCATGAACGCCGTGCCGAGCAGGAAGGACTTGTCGGTGATCCGGGAGACGACCTCGCGGCGGGTCACGAGGAGCCATGCGGGCTCGGTGTTCTCGTCGGTGCGGGGCTGGGTGCTCATGCGGTGGCCTCCCGGTAGATCTCGCTGAGGGCGGGACGCACCCGCACGAACTCGTGGACGTCGCCGCGGCTGGTCGCCTCGGCGACGAGGCGCTGCTCGGCGCCCTCCTGGCGGACCTCGACGAGCGCGGTCCCACCGTCGAGGTCGAGGACCTCGAGCCCGCTCTGGTCACGCACCCAACCGGCGTCGCCGCCGAGGACGAGACGGAAGCGCGGCACCCCCGCGTCGCGCAGCTCCGTGACCGTCCCGGCGGCGACCCGGCGTCCGTGGGCCAGCACGACCAGGCGGTCGCACAGGCGCTCGACCAGGTCGAGCTGGTGGCTGGAGAAGAGGACGGGGATCCCGTCGCTGGTGTACTCGCGCAGCAGGTCGACCATCGAGTCGACCGCCAGCGGGTCCAGCCCCGAGAACGGCTCGTCGAGGACCAGCGCGGCCGGCCTGGGCAGCACCGAGGCGATGATCTGCACCCGCTGCTGGTTGCCCAGCGACAGCTTCTCCAGGTGGTCCCTGGTCCGCTCGCCCAGGCCGAACCGCTCCAGCAGCTCGCTCACCTGGGTCCGCGCCGCGACGCGCTCGAGGCCCTTGAGCTGGGCGATGTAGACGAGCTGGTCGAGGATCGGCTGCTTGGGGTAGAGGCCGCGTTCCTCGGGCATGTAGCCGAAGGTGCGACGGTCCAGCCGGGTGATCGGCCGGCCCTGCCACAGCACCTCCCCCTCGTCGATGCCGAGCACACCCATCACCATGCGCATGGTCGTGGTCTTGCCCGCACCGTTGCCGCCGACGAAGCCGGTCATCTGTCCGGCCGGCACCTCGAACGACACGTGGTCCACGGCGGTGTTCTCACCGAACCGCCTGGTCAGCTCCCGGATCTCCAGCATGGCGACGACGCTAGTGAGGTGCGCGCGCCGCCGGATCCCCCGTGCGACGGAACCTCGGGGTGGAGCCGGCCGGTGGGACGCTCACTCCTCCGCCGGGAGGATGAGGCCGGCCTCGTACGCCCAGACGACCGCCTGCACGCGGTCGCGCAGGTGGAGCTTGGCCAGCACGCTCGAGACGTGGGTCTTCACCGTCGCCTCGCCGAGCACGAGCTCGGTGGCGATCTCGCCGTTGGAGCGGCCGCGCGCGAGCAGCACCAGGACCTCGCGCTCCCGGGCGGTCAGGCGCGCCAGCTCGGCGGGTTCGGTGCGGCGGACCGGCGTCGGTCCCCCCGCCATCTGTCCGATGACGCGCCGGGTCACCTCCGGCGCGAGCAGCGCGTGGCCGCGACCGGCGGCGCGTACGGCGTCGAGGAGCTGCTCGGGCCCGGCGTTCTTGAGCAGGAAGCCGCTGGCGCCGGCCCGCAGGGCGTCGAAGAGGTAGTCGTCGCGGTCGAAGGTGGTCACGATGACGACGTGCCCGAGGTCCTCGGCGACGAGGTGCCGGGTGGCCTCGATGCCGTCCATGCGGGGCATCTGGACGTCCATCAGCACCACGTCGGGCCGCGTCGCGCGGGCGGTCTCGAGGGCCTGGAGCCCGTCGGCGGCCTCCCCCACCACCTCGACGTCGTCCTCGACCGAGAGCACCATCGCGAAGCCGGAGCGGACCATCGCGTGGTCGTCGACGAGCAGGACCCTGAGCGGCGCCTCCATCACGACACCCCGAGCGGGTAGCGGACGCGCACGCGGTAGCCCCCGGTGACGCGCGGGCCGATGTCGACCTGGCCGTCGTGGGTCGCGGCCCGCTCGCGGATGCCGAGCTGCCCCAGCCCGCTGCCGGAGGTGCCGTGGCGGGGCCGGCCGTTGTCGACGACCTCCACCTCGGCGTACGCCGCGGCCTCGTCGACCCGCACGACGACGGAGACCGTGTCGGCGGTGCTGTGGCGGCGCACGTTGGTGAGGGCCTCCTGCACCGTGCGGTAGACCGCGAGCCCGATGCCGCGCGGCAGGCGGTCGGCCGCGTCGGGCTGTGCCTCGACCACGTCGAGGTGGACCGCGAGGCCGTGCTCGCGGGCCGCGGCGACGAGCGCGGGCAGGTCGCCGATGGCCGCGTCGGTCGTACGCGTCCCCGTGCCGTCGCCCGTGCCGTCCCCGGGGCCCTCGCGCAGCGTGCCGAGCAGTCGGCGCATCTGGGTGACCGCGTCGCGGGAGGCGTCCTCGACGTGCGAGAGGGCCGTACGCGCGGCGTCCGGGTCGCGGTCGAGGACCCGGCGTGCGGCCCCCGCCTGGATGCCCATCGCGGAGACGCCGTGGGCGACCACGTCGTGCAGCTCGCGCGCGATGCGGAGCCGTTCGTCGACGACGGCCTGCTCGCGCAGGCGACCGGCCTGGGCGGCGATGGTCGTGGCCTGCTCCTGCAGCCGCAGGCGTTGCCGGGCGGCACGCCAGGACACGCCTCCACCGACGATCGCTCCGCCGAAGTAGATGACGTTGACCAGCAGCGTCATCGCCACTGCCGACGGGATGGGCGGGAAGAACCCGACGCGATCACCCGCGTCCATCGCGTCGATCATGTCCTGGGCGGCCGAGCCCACCGCGAACTGCCAGGTGATCCAGGCGAACATGACCAGCACGATCGTGCCGATGACGACCACCATCGCGCGCCGGTCGCGGGCCCAGGCGACGCCCGAGAGCAGGGCGACGAAGTAGACGATCTGCAGCGACACCTGGCCCATCACCTGGGGCATCGTCACGCCGACGACGAACATGTGCAGCGCCGCGAGGCTCGCGACGAGCAGCGGCCAACGGCGACGCCCCAGGAGGAGCGCGGCACCCGTCGAGACCGCGAGCCACTGGGACCACACCGGCGCGTCGGTGTGGTCGAGGCCGCCCGCGCTGCGCACGAGCTCGAGCGCCAGCAGGCTGACGGCCTCGACGCTCGCCGCCAGGACGACGTCCTGGCGGCCGACCGGCGGGCGGGGGCGTTCCCAGTCGTCGTCCACGCCGAACCACGTGAGGGCGCGTTGGCTCGTGCTCGGCATGTTGCGAGGGTAGGGCGAGGCGGGGGCCGGCGGATCCGTCGGGAGGCGGAGATCAGCGCCAGCGGGAGCGCTCGGGGAACTTCGCCACCATGTGCAACGACACGGCGTCGCTGCTCTCGCCGCTGACTCCCAGCTCGAAGCCAAGGGCCGCGAGCTTCTTTCCGAGGCTCCCGTTGACCGAGTGACGGGTTGTGCTGCTGATGTTGATCGTCACCGCGGTGGCCTTGTTGTCGAGGACGCTCGAGACGGCTGCGCCGAAGCCGGGCTCGTCCGGCCACTTGAGCGGGCGCGGATCCCGCGGCTGGCTACCAGTGCCGACGTGCGAGTAGTCGAACATGCTCGTCTGGTGCCGGTTGCGGCGAAGGCTGGCTCCGAATCCCTTCACCGCCCCCGAGACGCCCGAACGCCGGCGCGAGTCGCGAGAGGTCTTGCACTCCACGCTCGACGCACCCAACGTGTTGACGATCCGCAGGGCCTCGCCGTAGCGGTCCCGCAGGAACCACTCGTCGAATGCCGCGAACGGTACGTGCAGAGGCGTGCCGACCGGATTGGCGACGACCACGTAGACCACGTTCGGCCTGACGTCCCCGTCCGACGCCTTCATGGGCGCGGTGGGCACGAACGGGACCTGCTCGACCTCGACGCGGCCCTTGGTTCGGACCGGCTCATCCTCGTAGTACGCAACGAGCTGGCTCAACACGTCCCCCTGCCACTCATTCGTCCTCGCAGTTGCACCGGTCAACCTAACCCTGACGCCGCCTGCTCGCTGGAGAGTTGCCCAAGGACGTCGCCCGATCGACCTGCCGGGCGTCTACTCGACCGGGAGGCCGAGCCCCCGCGCGATCAGCATCCGCTGGACCTCCGAGGTGCCCTCACCGATCTCGAGGACCTTCGCGTCGCGGTAGAACCGCACGACCGGGTACTCCTCCATGAAGCCGTAGCCGCCGAAGACCTGCGTCGCGATGCGGGTCGCGGTGACCGCGGACTCCGTGGCGTACAGCTTGGCGACGGCCGCGGCCTGCTTGAAGGCGGCCGTCGACACCGACGAGGAGCCGGCGTCCATCGCGTCCTTCATCGCGGCCGCCTTGTAGGTCAGCAGCCGCGACGCGTCGAGCATCACCTGCAGGTCGGAGACCTGGAAGGCGAGGCCCTGCTTGCGACCGATGGGCCCACCGAAGGTCTGCCGCTCGCCGGCGTACTGCACGGACATGTCGAGGCAGGCCTGGATGCACCCGACCGCGAGGGCGGCGATCGCGACGCGACCGTCGTCGAGCGTCGCGAGGAACTGCGCGTAGCCGCGCCCGCGCTCGCCGAGCAGGTTGCCCTCGGGCACCCGGGCGTCGTCGAAGGACAGCGGGTGGGTGTCGGAGGCGTGCCAGCCGAGCTTGTCGTAGGCCTTCTCGGCGGTGAAGCCGGGCGTGCCCGCGGGCACGATGATCGTCGAGATCTCCGGTCGGCCGTCGGCCCGCTCGCCCGTGCGCGCGGTGACGGTGACGAGCGAGGTGATCGAGGAGCCGGAGTTGGTGATGAACTGCTTGGCGCCGTTGACGACCCACTCGCCGTTCTCGAGGACGGCCTTGGTCTTGGTCGCACCGGCGTCGGAGCCGGCACCCGGCTCGGTGAGCCCGAAGCCCGCGATCGCCTCGCCGGCGACCAGGTCGGGCAGCCACGTCTTCTTCTGCTCGTCCGTGCCGAAGGTGAGGATCGGGTTGATGCCCAGGCCCACCGCGGCCTCGAGCGTGATGCCCATCGACTGGTCGACGCGGCCGATCTCCTCGATCGCGATGCAGAGCGAGGTGAAGCCGCCGTCCTCGCCGGCCATCCCGGCGCCACCGAACTCCTCCGGCGCGGTCAGGCCCATGAGCCCGAGCGCGCCCATCTTCTGCACGACGTCGGTCGGGAAGTGGTGGTCGCGGTCCCACTGGGCGGCGTGCGGCGCGATCTCGGCCTCGGCGAAGTCGCGGACGCTGCGGCGGAACTGCTCGTGCTCGGGGGACAGCTCGAAGGTCATGCCTCGCATGCTAGCGCCAGCAGGTTAGCGATCGCTAACCCCCATGAGACCAGCATCACGGGCTCGATTCCCCCATGCGCGCGAAGCGGGACTAGAGTTAGGCGAGCCTAAGCAAAGTAAGGACACCCTCGTGACGACTCCCCCGCGCCGCGCCACCCCCCGTACGGCTGTCGCTCTCGCCGGCAGCCTCCTCGCCGCCTCCGCCCTGTCGGGCTGCGGCGTCTTCGGCTCTCCCGACCTGGTGGTCTACAACGCCCAGCACGAGCAGCTGCTCGACGAGATCATCCCGCTGTTCGAGGAGGAGTCCGGCCTCGACGTCGAGCTCCGCCACGGCAAGGACCTCGAGATGGCCAACCAGATCGTCGAGGAGGGCGAGGACTCGCCCGCCGACGTGTTCCTCACCGAGAACTCCCCCGCGATGACCATCGTCGACAACGCCGGCCTCTTCGCCGAGCTGCCCGAGTCCGCGACCGCGACGATCCCGGAGCAGTACGTCCCCGCGGACCGCACGTGGACCGGCTTCCTGGCCCGCTCCACCGTCGCGATGTACAACACCGACACCATGACCGAGGCCGACATGCCCGCCTCGATCCTCGACTTCGCCGACCCCGAGTGGCAGGGCCGCGTCGCCTTCTCCCCCACCGGTGCGGACTTCCAGGCGATCGTGTCCGCCGTCCTCGAGCTCGAGGGCGAGGAGGCCACGGCCGAGTGGCTCGCCGGGCTCAAGGCCAACGGCGTGATCGTGCAGAACAACCTCGTCGTGATGCAGTCGGTCGACTCGGGCGAGGTCGACGCGGGCATCGCCTACCACTACTACTGGTACCGCGACCGCCAGGAGAACGGCACCGACTCCGACACCTCGGCGCTCCACTTCTTCGGTGACCAGGACCCCGGCGCGTTCCTCAGCATCTCCGGCGCCGGCATCCTCGCCAGCAGCGAGAAGCAGGACGCCGCGCAGGAGTTCGTCACGTGGCTCACCGGCACCGAGGCGCAGCAGGCGATGGCGGAGTCGTACGCGCTGGAGTACCCGCTCAACCCCGACGCCAGCCTCAACCCCGAGGTCAAGCCGTTCGACGAGCTCGAGCCGCCGGCGGTCGACGTGGCCAACCTCAACGGTCCGCAGGTGACCGATCTGATGACCGCGGCAGGCCTGCTCTGACCACGACCACCACCCCCACGGCCCGGACAGCCACCGGGTCCGACCGTCGCACCCCGCCGCTGCTCCTGGTGGCGGGGGCGACGGTGGCCGTCCTGGCGCTGGTGCCGCTGGCCTACGTGGCCTCCTACGTCGTGGCGATCGGCCCCGTCGACCTCTGGCAGCTGCTGGCCCGGCCCCGGATCGCCGAGCTGCTGCGCAACACGATCACGCTCGCGCTCGCGTGCATGGCGGCGACCTCCGTGCTCGGCGTCGCGCTCGCCGTCCTCGTGGAGCGCACGGACCTGCCGGGACGGCGCCTGTGGCACGGCCTGCTCGTCGCACCGCTCGCGGTGCCCGCCTTCGTCAACGGCTACGCCTGGGTCTCCCTCGACCGTGGCATCAACGGGTTCGGTGGCGCGTTCGCCGTCGTCACGCTCTCCTACTACCCGCTCGTCTACCTCCCGGTCGTGGCGATGCTTCGGCGCCTCGACCCCGCGCTGGAGGAGACGGCCTTCTCGCTCGGCCACTCGCGCACCCGCACCTTCCGCACCGTCGTGCTGCCGCAGCTGCGACCCGCACTGCTCGGCGGCGCCCTGCTGGTCGGGCTGCACCTGCTCGCCGAGTTCGGCGCGCTGTCGCTGCTGCGGTTCCCGACGTTCACCACCGCCATCTACGACCAGTACGGCTCGACCTTCAACGGGGCGGCCGCGACCGCCATGGCCGTGGTCCTGGTGCTGCTGTGCCTGGTCCTGCTGCTCGCCGACCTGCGCCTGCGCGGCGACCGGAGGTACGCCCGCGTCGGTCGCGGCGCCGCCCGGACGGCCGTACCGCTCGCACTCGGACGCTGGCGCCTCCCGCTGCTGGCGACGGTCGGCGGCGTCGTCGTCCTCGCTCTCGGCGTGCCCGCCTTCTCGCTGCTGCGCTGGCTCGTGGCCGGCACCTCGACGGAGTTCCCGGTGGCCGAGCTCACCGAGGCGCTCGTCGCCACCCTCGCGCTCGCCCTCGCCGGCGCGGTCGTCACCACGCTGGCCGCGATCCCCGTCGTCTGGCTCGCCGTACGTCACCGTGGCTGGGCGAGCACCGTGATCGAGCGGAGCACCTACGTCGCCAACGCACTGCCGGGCATCGTGGTCGGCCTCGCCCTCGTGGTGGCCTCGCTGCGCCTGGTGCCGGTCGTCTACCAGACCGCCGGCCTGCTCGTCGCGGCCTACGCGATCCTCTTCCTGCCCCGCGCCGTGGTGACCGTGCGCGCCGGCCTCGAGCAGGCGCCCGTCGTGCTCGACGACGTCTCCCACAGCCTCGGCCTCGGCCCCCTCGCGACCGCGCGGCGGGTCACCCTGCCGCTCATCGCGCCGAGCCTCGGCGCCGGCGCCGCCCTGGTCTTCCTCGCGATCTCCACCGAGCTGACGGCCACCCTGATGCTCTCCCCGATCGGCACCAGCACCCTGGCCACCGAGTTCTGGTCGGCCTCGTCCGAGCTCCGCTACGGCGCCGCCGCCCCGTACGCCCTGCTGCTCGTGCTCGTCTCGATCCCCGCCACGGTGCTGCTGATGCGCGCCGACAGCCCCGCTGCCCAGACGGAGAGGGTTCCGGCATGAGCTCACTGAGCATCACCGGCGTCACCAAGTCCTTCGGCACAGGCCCGACCGCCACCCGAGCCGTCGACGACGTCACGCTCCACGTGCCGCACGGCTCGTTCACCACGGTGCTCGGGCCCTCCGGCTGCGGCAAGACCACCCTGCTGCGCCTCATCGCCGGCTTCCTCGTGCCCGACGCGGGCAGCATCGCCTTCGGCGACACCACGGTCGCCGGCGACGGCGTACGCCCGGTCCCGCCGCAGGCGCGCCACGTGGGCTACGTCCCGCAGGAGGGAGCGCTGTTCCCGCACCTCGACGTCGCCGCCAACATCGCCTTCGGGCTGCCCGGGCACGCTCGCGCGGGCCGGGAGGGTCGCGAGCGCGTGGCCGAGATGCTCGACCTCGTCGAGCTTCCTGCACACTTCGCCGACCGCCGCCCCGACGAGCTCTCCGGCGGGCAGCAGCAGCGGGTGGCGCTCGCCCGCTCGCTCGCTCCGCAGCCTGCCGTCGTGCTCCTCGACGAGCCGTTCTCCTCGCTCGACGCGAGCCTGCGCGGCACCACCGCCATCGCCGTGCGCCGGGCGCTGGCGGCGACCGGCACGACCGCGCTGCTGGTCACCCACGACCAGAACGAGGCGCTCTCCCTCGCCGACCAGGTCGCCGTGATGCGCGGCGGCCGGCTCGTGCAGTCGGCCCCGCCGGCCGAGGTCTACCTCTCCCCGAGCGACCCGCAGGTGGCGGAGTTCGTCGGTCGTGCCGTGGTCCTGCCCGGCACCGCGACCGACGCCCGGGCCACGTGCGCGCTCGGCGAGGTGGTGCTGTCCGAGGCCGCCACCGGTCCCGTCGCGCTGATGATCCGGCCCGAGCAGGTCTACGTCGACCTCACCCACGCCGAGGGGGTGCGCGGCTCGGTCGAGGAGGTCAGCTACTACGGTCACGACTGCGCGGTCCAGGTGCGCCTCGACGACGGCACGTCCGTGCTGGCCCGGATGGCGGGCGTGCGCCACCCCGTGGCCGGCGACACGGTCCACCTCCGCGTGACCGGGCTGGTCCGCGCCTACCGGCCCGCGGGGGCGCCGTGACCCTCACGTCCCCGCAGCCCGCGCTCGCCCCCCGTACGCCGACCAGGGTCGGGCCGGTCCTCGACCACGCCCGGTTCGGCGACGCCCCCGCGGTCGTGGCCGACGGCACCGTCCTCAGCCACGCCGACCTCGCGCGCCGGGTCGCCGACCGCGCGGCGACCTGGGGCCCGGCCCGGCGCCTGGTGCTGGTCGAGGGCGCCAACGACCTCGACTCGCTCGTCGCCTACCTCGCCGCCCTGCAGCACGGCCACGTCGCACTGGTCGTGCCCGACGGCCGGCCCGACCAGCGCGACGCGACGGTCGCCGCCTACGACCCGGACGTCGTGTGCACCGCGGCCGCGCCCGACGACGTACGCCGCCCGCTCAGCGCGCACGAGCTGCACCCCGACCTCGCCCTGCTGCTGAGCACCTCGGGCACGACCGGCTCCCCCAAGCTGGTGCGGCTCTCGCGCGCCAACGTCGCCAGCAACGCCGCCGCCATCGCCGACTACCTCGCCCTCACCCCGACCGACCGGGCGATCACGGCCCTGCCGCTGCACTACTGCTACGGCCTGTCGGTGCTGCACTCGCACCTCGTCGCGGGCGCCAGCGTCGCGCTGACCGACCTCAGCGTCGTCGACGAGTGCTTCTGGGACCTCTTCTCCCGCACCGGCGCGACCACCCTCGCCGGCGTCCCCCACACCTTCGACCTGCTGGCCGCCAGCGGCTTCGAGGCCCGCGACCTCCCCACCCTGCGCCAGGTGACCCAGGCCGGCGGCCGGCTCGCCCCGGACGACGTACGCCGCTGGAGCCGGCTCGGCCGCACCCGCGGGTGGGACCTCGTGGTGATGTACGGCGCCACCGAGGCGACCGCCCGGATGGCGTGGCTGCCGCCGCACCTCGCCGAGGACCACCCGGGCGCGATCGGCGTCGCGATCCCCGGCGGGCACCTCCACCTCGACGAGGCCGCGGACGACCGGCCCGGCGTCGGCGAGCTCGTCTACTCCGGCCCCAACGTCATGCTCGGCTATGCCACGACCCCGGCCGACCTGGCGCTCGGCCGGGTCACCACGGAGCTGCGCACCGGCGACCTCGCCCAGCAGCGCGACGGGCTCTTCGAGGTGGTCGGCCGCCGCAGCCGCCGCGGCAAGGTGTTCGGGCTGCGCATCGACCTCGACGCCGTCGAGCAGCGCCTGCGCGCCGAGGTCGACCCGCGCGCTCGGGTCGTCGCCACCGACCATGCGGTGCACGCGTTCGTCACCAGCGGTCGCGGCAGCGGTGCCGCGCGGACGCTCGTGGCCGACCACTGCGGCGTACCTCCCCACGCCGTCCGGGTGACCGTCGTGCCGCAGGTCCCGCACACCTCCTCCGGCAAGCCCGACTACGCCGCGCTGGCGGAGCTCGCCGCACCGGCCGAGGAGCAGGCCGGGCAGCCCGGCACCGGGTCGGTCCGCGCCGACTTCGTCCGCGTGCTCGGACGCCCCGACGCCGCCGACACCGACTCGTTCGTCGACCTCGGGGGCGACTCGCTGTCCTACGTCGAGCTCTCCACCCGGCTCGCCGCGCACTTCCCCGGAGGGCTGCCCGCCGGCTGGCACACGCGCGCCATCGGCGACCTCGAGCGCCTCGCGCAGGACGGTGCGGCAGACGGTGACCGCGGGCCCGAACGCCGCTCGCGCCTCGACACGACCGTCGGGCTGCGAGCGCTCGCCATCCTGTTCGTGGTGGCCAGCCATGTCGACCTCGTCGCTCTCGAGGGCGGAGCGCACCTGCTTCTCGCGCTGGCCGGCTTCAACTTCGCCCGGTTCCAGCTCTCGGCCGCCGGCGACGCGCGCACCCGCCTGCGCCACGGCCTGTCGGGCATCGCCCAGCTCCTCGTCCCATCGGTGCTCTGGGTGGGCGGGGTCGCGCTCCTGCTCGGCACCTACGACCTCACGACCGTGCTCTTCGTCCGCGAGGTGGTCAACGGGTCGGAGTGGGACGACCAGTGGCAGCTGTGGTTCCTCGAGTCGCTCGTGTGGCTCACGGTCGCGGCACTGGCCGTCACGACCCTGCCGGTGCTGCACCGGCTCGAGAGGCGTACGCCGTTCCGCTTCGCCCTCGGCGTGCTCGCCGTCGCCACCCTCGCCCGCCTCGCCGAGGTGGGATGGCGCGCCGGCGCCACCGAGCGCTACACGATCCTCGTCGTGGCGTTCTTCTTCGCCCTCGGCTGGGCCGGGGCGCGGGCGACCACGACCCGCGAGCGGTGGCTGGTCACCACACTGGCGGTCGTGATGACCGTCGGCTTCTTCGGTCAGCCGCACCGCGAGGTCATCGTGCTGGGCGGGTTCCTGCTGATGCTCTGGGTGCCGCACCTCGCCGTGCCCGCGCCGCTCGCGCGAGCCGCGGGCGTGCTGGCCGGGGCGAGCCTGTTCGTCTACCTCACCCACTGGCAGGTCTACCCGCCGCTCGAGGACGCCGGCCACCAGTGGCTCGCCCTTGTGGCGTCCCTCACAGTCGGGATCGCCTACGCGCGGGTCGTGCGTCCGGTGCATCAGGCTGTCGGTCGCGCCGTGCTCCGGGCGCGGTAGCCTGCCGAGCGGTACGCCCTCCGGCTACCCCAGCCGCCAGCCCCGTGTCACCGCCAGGAGTCCTCGCGTGAGCTTGAAGAAGGTCCTCATCGCCAACCGCGGCGAGATCGCCGTCCGCGTCGTCCGTGCCTGCAAGGACGCCGGCATCGGCTCCGTCGCGGTCTACGCCGACCCCGACCGCGACGCCCTCTTCGTACGCCTCGCCGACGAGGCGCACTCCCTCGGCGGTGCCACGCCCGCCGAGTCCTACCTCGACATCGCGAAGATCATCGCGATCGCCGAGAAGTCCGGTGCGGACAGCGTCCACCCCGGCTACGGCTTCCTCGCCGAGAACGCCGACTTCGCCCAGGCCGTCATCGACGCCGGGCTGATCTGGATCGGCCCCCCGCCGGCCGCGATCGAGGCGCTGGGCGACAAGGCCAAGGCCAAGCACATCGCCGACAAGGCCAACGCGCCGCTCGCGCCGGGCACCAAGGACCCGGTCGCCGACGCCGACGAGGTCGTCGCCTTCGCGGAGGCCAACGGCCTGCCCGTGGCGATCAAGGCGGTCTTCGGCGGCGGTGGTCGCGGCCTCAAGGTCGCCCGCACGCTCGAGGAGATCCCCGACGCCTACGAGTCCGCGGTCCGCGAGGCCGTCACGGCCTTCGGTCGCGGCGAGTGCCTGGTCGAGAAGTTCCTCGACAAGCCGCGTCACGTCGAGACCCAGTGCCTGGCCGACCAGCACGGCAACGTCGTGGTGGTCTCGACGCGCGACTGCTCGCTGCAGCGCCGCAACCAGAAGCTCGTCGAGGAGGCGCCCGCGCCGTTCCTCACCGACGAGCAGCTCACCGAGCTCTACGAGTCGTCCAAGCGGATCCTCAAGGAGGCCGGCTACCACGGCGCCGGCACCTGCGAGTTCCTCGTCGCCCAGGACGGCACCATCTCCTTCCTCGAGGTCAACACCCGTCTCCAGGTCGAGCACTGCGTCTCCGAGGAGGTCACCGGCATCGACCTCGTGCGCGAGATGTTCCGCATCGCCGCCGGCGAGGAGCTCGGCTACGGCGACCCCGAGATCCGCGGCCACTCCATCGAGTACCGCATCAACGCCGAGGACGGTGGTCGCAACTTCATGCCCGCCCCGGGCACGCTCACCCGCTGGCACCCGCCGGCCGGTCCGGGCGTACGCCTCGACGGCGGCTACGACCAGGGCGAGACCATCCCCGGCTCCTTCGACTCGCTCATCGCCAAGCTCATCGTCACCGGCCGCGACCGCACCCAGGCCCTCGAGCGCTCGCGCCGCGCCCTGGACGAGTTCGTCGTCGACGGCATGCCCACCGTGATCCCGTTCCACCGCGCCGTGGTCCGCGACCCGGCGTACGTCGGAGCATCCACCCCGTCCGGCAGCTCTGATGGGACTGGCGAGTTCACGGTCTACACGCAGTGGATCGAGACCGAGTTCGACAACCAGATCGAGCCCTACGCCGGCGACACGGCCGAGGCCGACGAGCCGGCAGAGCGGCAGAAGGTCACCGTCGAGGTCGGCGGTCGTCGCCTCGAGGTCGTCCTCCCCGCCGGGCTCGGCGGACTCGCCGTCGGCAGCGCCAACGGTGGTGCCGCGGGCGGCAAGAAGGCCAAGCGCTCGGCCAAGAAGGCCGGCGCCGCGGCCTCCGGTGACTCGGTCACCTCGCCCATGCAGGGCACGATCGTCAAGGTCGTCGTCGAGGAGGGCCAGGAGGTCGCCGAGGGCGACACCGTCGTCGTCATGGAGGCGATGAAGATGGAGCAGCCCCTCAAGGCCCACAAGGCCGGCACCGTCACCGGCCTCCAGGCCGAGGTCGGCGCCACCGTCACCAACGGCGCGGTCATCTGCGAGATCAAGGACTGACCCCTCACCCCGCCCAGCGGTGCCCCAGCCACATCCCGACGTACGTCGAGGTGGCTGGGGCACCGCTCATTTCGTGTCGCCCCGCGGCTCGCCCGTGAGCGGTGCAGGAGCCACATGTCGAGTGCCCGCAATGTGGCTCCTACACCGCTTGCACCTACCATAGATAGCGAGCACTCACTTTTTATGTCACACTCTCCCATGTGACCACCCCGCCGAGCCGCCGTACGCAGGCCGACCGCCGCGCCGGCACGATCGCCGCGCTCCTCGACGCGACCGTCTCGTGCCTGACCGAGCGGGGGTACGCCGCGACCTCGACCGCCGCGGTCTGCGCGGAGGCGGGCGTCAGCCAGGGAGCGCTGTTCCGCCACTTCCCGACCCGGCAGGCGCTGCTCGTGGCGACCGCCGAGCACGTG
Organism: Nocardioides ganghwensis; assembly: GCF_014779655.1. Classification (GTDB taxonomy): domain Bacteria; phylum Actinomycetota; class Actinomycetes; order Propionibacteriales; family Nocardioidaceae; genus Nocardioides; species Nocardioides ganghwensis. The sequence continues at coordinate 60,588 of NZ_JACXYX010000006.1, read as the reverse complement.
GCCACCCGCAACGTCGAGGCGTTCCGCGCGACGACCGCGGGCGCGGCCGTGGACTCGGTCGACGACGTGACCGCCGTGCTCGGCCACCTCCGGGCCACGGTCCTCTCCCCCGCCAACCAGACCTGGCGCGAGCTGCTCGTCGCCGCCCGCTCCGACGCCGACCTCCGTACGGCCCTCCTGCCGGCCCGCGAGTCGCTGCAGGGCCAGATGCTCGACGCCGCCGCAGACCTCTGGGGCGACCGGCTGCCGGCCGACGACCTCCCCGCCGTCCTCAGCATCGTCGTCAACATGCTCGACGGGCTGGCCTTCTCCGCCCTCGACCCCGACCCCACCGCCGCCCCCGGTCGTACGGTCGAGCGGGCCCTGCGCCTGCTCGCCGAGATGGTCGTCAGCCACTACCCCCAGCAGGAGACGCGATGAGCGAGCCCACCTTCACCCCTGACGTCGTCGTCGTCGGCGCCGGGCTCGCCGGGCTCGTCGCCACCCACGAGCTCGCGCTGGCCGGCAAGAAGGTGCTGGTGCTCGACCAGGAGAACCACCGCAACCTCGGCGGCCAGGCCTGGTGGTCGCTCGGCGGGCTGCTGTTCGTCGACAGCCCCGAGCAGCGGCGGATGGGCATCGCCGACTCCCCCGAGCTGGCTTGGCAGGACTGGCAGGGGTCGGCGCAGTTCGACCGCCTCGGCGACGGCACCGACGGGCCCGGTCGCGGCGAGGACTTCTGGCCGCAGCAGTGGGCGCAGGCGTACGTCCGCTTCGCCCACGAGGAGAAGCGCGACTACCTCCGCGCCCTCGGCCTGCGCTGGCTGCCGTTCGTCGGGTGGGCCGAGCGCGGCGACGGCCGCGCGACCGGCCACGGCAACTCCGTCCCCCGTTTCCACCTCACCTGGGGCACCGGCCCGGAGGTCGTACGGATCTTCGCCGAGCCGGTCCAGCAGGCAGAGGCCAACGGCCTCGTACGCCTCGCGTTCCGCCACCGGGTGGACGAGCTGGTCGTCGAGGACGGCGCCGTCGTGGGCGTGCGCGGCACCGTGCTGGCCGACGACGACTCGGCGCGCGGCGTGAAGTCCTCCCGCGACGCGGCCGGCGACTTCGAGCACCGCGCCGCCGCAGTCGTGGTCACGAGCGGCGGCATCGGCCACAACCACGAGCTGATGCGCCGCAGCTGGCCGACCGAGCGCGTCGGTCCCGCGCCCGACCACCTGATCTGCGGCGTGCCCGCGCACGTCGACGGCCGCATGCAGGCGATCTCGGAGGAGGCCGGCGCCACGATGGTCAATCGCGACCGGATGTGGGCCTACGTCGAAGGCATCCACAACTGGGACCCGGTCTGGCCCGACCACGCCATCCGCATCCTGCCTGGCCCGTCGTCGATGTGGTTCGACGCCACCGGCAAGCGGCTCGAGGGCATGTCGGGCGTGCCCGGCGCGGACTCGATCGGCGCGATGAGGCAGATCCTGGCCGCGGGCCACGACTACTCCTGGTTCGTGCTGACCCAGTCGATCATCGAGAAGGAGTTCGCCCTCTCCGGCTCCGAGCAGAACCCCGACATCACCGGCAAGGACCTGACGTTCCTGGCGAAGACGCGGCTGGCCAAGGGCGCCCCCGGCCCGGTCGAGGCCTTCAAAGAGCACGGCGTCGACTTCGTCGTGGCCGACGACCTCGCCGACCTGGTGACCGGCATGAACGAGCTCGCCCGCGGCCCGAAGCTCGACGTCGAGGACCTCGAGCGGCACATCGTGGCCCGCGACCGCGAGCTCGACAACTCCTTCACCAAGGACGTCCAGGTGATGGCGATCCACAACGCCCGCCGCAGCCGGACCGACAAGCTGGTCCGCGTCGCGAAGCCCCACAAGATCCTCGACCCGGCCCACGGCCCGCTCATCGCCGTACGCCTCAACATCCTCTCCCGCAAGACCCTCGGCGGGCTCGAGACCGACCTCGACGGCCAGTGCGTGGCCGCCGACGGCTCGCGCATCCCCGGCCTGTACGCCGCGGGCGAGGTCGCGGGCTTCGGCGGGGGCGGCGTCCACGGCTACAACGCGCTGGAGGGCACGTTCCTCGGCGGCTGCATCTTCTCCGGACGGGCGGTGGGGCGGGCGCTGGCCCGCTGACCACTGCGGGACGTCATGAGAATCGCCGGTTCGAACCGGATGAGCTCATGACGTGGGCCACCGCTATCAGGTCGCCGTGTCATCCTAATGCGCATGTCGCCCCGCATCGCTGTCCGCACCTCGACACACGCACGAACCCTTCGGGTCGTGCTCGCAGCGTTCGCCATCCAGGCGTCGATCTGTCTTGTCGCATGGTTCGTGGTCAACGACATGTCACGCGGCCGTGGCGTCTGGTACAACAAGGACTTCAACGAGTGGTTGATGCTCAGCACCATCAGTGCCCTCATTGTTGTTGGTTCCGCTGGTCTGACTCTGCGCCCTCGTCGGTTGGTCATTTCGGTAGCCGCTGGGTGCTTCTTGGCGCTGACGTCTGGCGTCGCTGTCTTCTTGGGGTGGGCTGTGCTCAACTCGGCATAGCCGCTCAGTGCACCCGCTCGTCGCCATGAGCGGATGTCATCGGAGCGAGATCCCTGCACCTGCCACCAGATGGGCCTCGTCGCCGCACGACACCACCGAGGGCCAGGCCCGGCATGCTCGGAGGCTCGCTCGTCCGGGCGCGAGTGGACTTCGAGTCAGACGCGACGGGCCGCGCGAGGCGCGCTACACCAGCCCGACCGACTCCACCAGCGCGTCGAGGTGCTGCTCGAAGAGGTCCTGCGGGTCGCCGAACGTGTCGGCGCCGTACTGCCCGAACACCTCGAACGACACGCACCCGAACAGCGCCGCCCAGGCGAAGAGCCCGCGGGCGATCAGCGCGTCCGGGGCCGTGATCCCCAGCTGCCCGCGGATCCTCGCCAGGTCACGGGACAGCCGGCGCGGTGCGAGCGAGGCGTCGTCGACCGCCACCGCGCCCGCACGCCAGGCGTCCTCCCAGACCTCCACGAGGCGTACGACGACGCGGGTGCCGGGACCGGTGGTCTGCTCGGCCGGCGCCTCGTAGCCCGGCACGGGGCTGCCGAACAGCAGGGCGTACGTCGCGGGCTCAGCCAGTGCCCAGGCTCGCACCGCGCGACCGATCACCCGCATCCGCTCGGCGTGGTCGGACGCGTCGACCCGGGCGAGGGCGGCGTCCACGGCGTCGCCGAGCTCGTCGTAGCCGTCCACCACCAGCAACGTCAGCAGCTCGTCACGACTCGCGACGTAGCGGTAGACCGCCGACGAGACCAGCCCGAGGTCGCGGGCGACCGCGCGCAACGAGAGCGCCGCGGCACCCTCCGTCGCCAGGTGCTCGCGTCCGATGCGGACGATGTCGCGCATCGTCTGCTGGCGCGCGCGGGCGCGCGGGGTGAGGTGCGGGGCGTCGGTCATCCCCCATCCTCGCACGAGAGCGAGCATAGATGACGAAAGCGAGCAGTGCTCTTGCTTTATCACGGACGACGCGTCATGCTGGGTAAACCGAGAGCACCGCTCTCTCTTTCCTCCAGGAGATCCCATGACCACCGTCCACGTCGTCACCGGAGCCGGCCCCGTCGGCTCGACCATCGCCCGGCAGCTCGCCGACTCCGGCCAGCAGGTACGACTGCTGACCCGGTCCGGCAGCGGGCCCGACCACCCGCTGATCGACCGCCGTCGCGTGGACGTGTCCCGCCCCGACGCGCTGGCTGACGCCTTCGCCGGCGCGACCGCGGTCCACCACTGCATCCACGGCTCGGCGTACGACGCCCGGGTCTGGCGCGAGGAGCTGCCCCGCGCGGAGGAGGCCGTCCTCGACGCCGCCGGGCGGGTCGGCGCGGTCGTCGTCTTCCCCGAGAGCCTCTACTCCTACGGTCCCGTCGCGGGCACCATGACCGAGGACCTGCCGCGCACCGCGACGACCGGCAAGCTGGGCGTACGCACCGAGCTCCTGGCCCAGCGCGACGCGTCGGCGACCCCGACGGTCAGCGTGGCGGCCTCCGACTTCTACGGCCCCGCGGTCCACAACGCGCACGCCGGCGAGCGGATGGTCCCGACGGTCCTCGCCGGGAGGACGATGCGCGTCCTGGGCAGCCTCGAGCAGCCGCACTCCTTCACCTACGTCCCCGACCTCGCCGCCGCGATGATCACGGCCGCCGCCCGGGAGGACCTGTGGAACTCGTTCCTCCACGCGCCGACGGCCGCTCCGGTCACCCAGCAGCGCCTAGTCGAGATGGTCGCGGCAGCCGGCGGCGTCGCGGTCCCGCGCACGTCCGCGATCCCGCCGTGGGTGCTGCGGGCGTCGGGGGTGGTCTCGCGGGAGATGCGCGAGCTCGCCGAGACGTCCTACATGTTCACCGCGCCGTTCGTCATGGACTCGAGCGCCAGCGAGGAGCGCCTCGGGCTGTCGCCCACGCCGATGGCCGAGGGGCTCGCGACCACGGTCGCCTGGTGGCGGGCGCAGGAGCGGGCCGCCGCCTGACCGGCGTACGGACGAGTAACCCGGGTCACACCCGTCACTCGATAGCGTTCCACCCATGTTCTCCAAGGTGCTCGTCGCCAACCGTGGCGAGATCGCAGTCCGGGCCTTCCGTGCAGCACGCGAGATCGGCGCGCGCACGGTGGCCGTCTTCCCCCACGAGGACCGCGGGTCCGAGCACCGGATGAAGGCCGAGGAGGCCTACCAGATCGGCGAGGAGGGGCACCCCGTACGTGCCTACCTCGACCCCGACGCCATCGTCGAGGTCGCCGTGAGGTGCGGTGCCGACGCGATCTATCCCGGCTACGGCTTCCTGTCGGAGAACCCGGCCCTCGCCGAGGCGTGCGCGGCGAACGGCATCACCTTCATCGGGCCCAGCGCCGAGGTGCTGACGCTCACCGGCAACAAGGCGAGGGCGATCGCCGCCGCCAAGGCCGCCGGCGTGCCGGTGCTGGAGTCCGTGCCCCCGTCGACGGACGTCGAGGAGCTGCTCGCGGCCGCCGAGACCATCGAGGCCCCGCTCTTCGTCAAGGCCGTCGCCGGTGGCGGCGGTCGCGGCATGCGCCGCGTCGACGACCGCGCCGACCTGCGCGACGCGATCGAGACCTGCATGCGCGAGGCCGACGGCGCCTTCGGCGACCCGACCGTCTTCATCGAGCAGGCCGTGGTCGACCCCCGCCACATCGAGGTGCAGATCCTGTCGGACGGCACCGGCGCCGATGGTGGCGTCATCCACCTCTACGAGCGCGACTGCTCGGTGCAGCGGCGTCACCAGAAGGTCGTCGAGATCGCCCCCGCGCCCAACCTCGACCCCGAGCTGCGCGACCGCATGTGCGCCGACGCGGTCCGGTTCGCCCGCGAGATCGGCTACAAGAACGCCGGCACCGTGGAGTTCCTGCTCGACCCCACCGGCAAGTACGTCTTCATCGAGATGAACCCGCGCATCCAGGTCGAGCACACGGTGACCGAGGAGGTCACCGCCGTCGACCTCGTGCAGTCGCAGATGCTCATCGCCGCCGGCGCCACGCTCGCCGACCTCGACCTCACCCAGGACTCGGTGCAGCCGCGCGGCTTCGCCCTCCAGTGCCGCATCACCACCGAGGACCCGGCCAACGGCTTCCGTCCCGACACCGGCAAGATCACGACCTACCGCTCCCCCGGCGGCCCCGGCGTACGCCTCGACGGCGGCACCACCTACAGCGGCGCCGAGATCAGCCCGCACTTCGACTCGATGCTCGCCAAGCTCACCTGTCGCGGCCGCACCTTCGAGGCCGCGGTGCAGAAGGCCCGCCGCGCGCTGCTCGAGTTCCGCATCCGCGGCGTCTCCACCAACGTCGGCTTCCTCCAGGCCGTGCTCGCCGACCCCGACTTCGCCGCCGGCGGCGTCACCACGTCCTTCATCGAGGACCACCCCTCGCTCCTCAAGGCCCAGCTCGGCCGCGACCGCGCCACCAAGCTCCTCGCCTACCTCGCCGACGTCACCGTCAACCAGCCGCACGGCCGCGCGCCGGTCTCGGTGTCCCCGGTGAGCAAGCTCCCCGAGCTCGACCGCAGCCACCCGGTCCCCGACGGGACGAGGCAGCTGCTGCGCGAGGTCGGGCCCGAGGAGTTCGCCCGCCGCCTGCGCGCGCAGGACCGCGTCGCCGTCACGGACACCACCTTCCGCGACGCCCACCAGTCGCTGCTCGCCACCCGTGTCCGCACCCGCGACCTGCTCGCCGTCGCCGAGCACGTCGCCCGCACCACCCCCGAGCTGTGGTCGGTCGAGTGCTGGGGCGGGGCGACGTACGACGTGGCGCTCCGTTTCCTCGCCGAGGACCCGTGGGAGCGGCTGGCCGCCCTGCGCGAGGCCATCCCCAACATCGGCCTGCAGATGCTGCTCCGCGGCCGCAACACCGTCGGCTACACGCCCTACCCGACCGAGGTCACCGACGCCTTCGTGCAGGAGGCAGCGGACACCGGCATCGACGTGTTCCGCATCTTCGACGCCCTCAACGACGTCTCCCAGATGCGCCCGGCCATCGACGCCGTCCGTGCGACCGGGACGTCGGTCGCCGAGGTCGCGCTGTGCTACACCGGCGACCTGTCGTCCCCCGCCGAGCGCATCTACACCCTCGACTACTACCTCCGCCTCGCCGAGCAGATCGTCGACGCCGGCGCGCACGTGCTCGCGATCAAGGACATGGCCGGCCTGCTGCGCGCCCCTGCGGCGCGCACCCTGGTCACCGCGCTGCGCGAGCGCTTCGACCTGCCCGTGCACCTCCACACCCACGACACCCCCGGTGGCCAGCTCGCCACCCTCCTCGCGGCGATCGACGCCGGCGTCGACGCGGTCGACGCCGCCTGCGCCGCGATGGCCGGGACCACGTCCCAGCCGGCGCTGTCGGCCCTGGTCTCCGCGACCGACCACTCCGAGCGCGAGACGGGCCTGTGGCTGCCGGCCGTCAACGCGATGGAGCCCTACTGGGAGGCCGTGCGCCGCGTGTACGCGCCGTTCGAGTCAGGCCTGCCCGCCCCGACGGGCCGCGTCTACCGCCACGAGATCCCCGGCGGCCAGCTGTCCAACCTGCGCCAGCAGGCGATCGGCCTGGGCCTCGGCGAGAGGTTCGAGGAGGTCGAGGACATGTACGCCGCGGCCAACGACATCCTCGGCAACGTGGTCAAGGTGACCCCGTCGTCCAAGGTCGTCGGCGACCTCGCCCTCGCGCTCGTCGCGGCCGGCGCCGACCCCGCGGCCTTCGAGGAGGACCCGGCGTCCTACGACGTCCCCGACTCCGTCATCGGCTTCCTCAACGGCGAGCTCGGCGACCCGCCCGGCGGCTGGCCCGAGCCGTTCCGCACCAAGGCGCTCGCCGGCCGGACCTGGAAGCAGCCCACCGAGAGCCTCACCGACGAGCAGCGGGCCAGCCTCGCCTCCGACCGGCGCGCGACGCTCAACGAGCTGCTCTTCCCGGGACCCACCGCGACCTTCCTCGAGTCCCGCGAGGCCTACGGCGACCTCGGGGCGGTCTCCACGATCGACTACCTCTACGGCCTGCGCCGCGGCGAGGAGCACCGCGTGCAGGTCCGCGAGGGCCGCGAGATGCTGTTCGCCCTCGAGGCGGTCAGCGAGCCCGACGAGCGCGGGTTCCGCAACGTGATGGCGACCGTCGACGGCCAGATGCGGCCCGTCCAGATCCGCGACCGCAGCATCTCCGCCGACGTGGCCTCGACCGAGAAGGCCGACCCGGCCAACAGCGGTCACGTCGCCGCGCCCTACGACGGCGCCGTGACCGTGACCGTCGCCGAGGGCGACGCGGTGGAGGCCGGTCAGACCGTGGCGACCATCGAGGCGATGAAGATGGAGGCCTCCATCACCGCGCCGGTCGCGGGCACGGTCACCCGGCTCGCCGTCCCCTCGACGCAGGCGGTCGAGGGCGGCGACCTGGTGCTGGTGATCGGCTGACTCGCCCCGTCAGCTGCCGGTGAGGCGCGCCCGGGTCTCGGCGACGTCCATGCCGTGCAGCCGCAGCAGGTTCTCCCCGAGGATCTTCCTCTTGGCCTGCTCGGTCAGCTGCGGGTAGCCGTAGCCGTCGCAGAGGTCCTGGGGGAGCTCGAAGTTCCAGAACGCCTCCAGCGCCCACTGCGGCTGCCAGATCGGTGCCTCGCTGCCGTAGACGATCTTGTCCTCGCCGCACCAGAACAGCAGCTTGCCGAGGAGCTCGGCGAAGAGCCGCGGGGCCCGCACCACGAAGTTGATCGACGCGGCCAGCGAGGCGTGGAGGTTGGGGTAGCGGATCAGCTGCCAGCAGGTCTCGTCGATGAACGGCAGTCCGACGTGGTAGATCACGAAGTTGATGTCGGGGAAGTTGCCGGCCGCGCCGTCCATGTCCCAGGTCTGGGTGTGCTCGATCATCTGCGGCCCGAGCGGCACCCCCTTGTGCACGCCGACCAGGTTGACCCCGAGCTCCTGCATCCGCTCGAAGACCGGGAAGGCCACCTTCGGGTCGTCCATCCGCCACGGCACCTGGCCGCCGTCCTCGTAGCGCACGTTGTAGAACTTGAACGCGCGGGCGCCGTACTCCTCGACCTGACGGGTCACGTCGTCGAGCGCCCTCTTGCCCTCGAGCGGGTTGACGGTGCCCCACAGGACGGTGCGATCAGGGTCGAGCTGCGCCAGCCTGGCGCACTCCTGCCACGGCGAGAGCCCGTCGCGGTAGAGGTCGGTGAGCGGCAACGGCATCGCGACCAGCATGTCGGTCTGCGACTTCTCGTAGACCATCTCGCGGATGTCCTCCACGCTCCACTTCCTCAGGAACTCCTCCGCGCTCATCAGCGGCTCGCCCTCGGGAGTCAGCACCGTGTGGAAGGCGTAGAGGTGGTTGGAGAACATCTGGCCGGCCGGCCCGTAGGCGTTGTCGGGCTCGAAGTTGAAGGGGTGCGCGACCCCGTCGAACACCAGTGCGTCACCGATCATGAGAGCTCCTCCGTCGTCGTGGGTGATGGCCGGGCAGCGGCGACGTACGCCGCGGGGTCGCGCACCTCCGACGGATCCGGGAGGAACCGCAGCGTGGTGCGCGCGCTGTCCGAGAGGCGTGCCGGTGTCCACACCTCGTCCCAGACCAGCTCGACCCGAGCGGTGTCCACGCCGGGGATCGACAGGACGGCGGTCTCGACGTCGGTCAGGACGCTGGCGGCGAAGGGGCACCAGCCGGAGGTCAGCACCAGCTCCACGCGAGCGTGCCCGTCGTGGATCTCGGCGCGGTGCAGCAGGCCCATGTCGACCACCGAGATGCCCTTGTCGCGGCAGCACGGGTCGTAGACGTCGGCGAGGACGTCGCGGACCGACTCCTCGACCCGCTCCGTGTGCTGCACGGTCATGGGTGCCCTCCTCGCTCGGTGTGGCGTGGACGCCGTCCGTGCGCCAGTTTCACCCCGCGGCCGGGCACCCGGACACCCCCGGCCTTTTCACATGACGAAACGCTGGACGCCGTGACGCCGGTGGCTACGATGGTCCTTCGACAGCCGGAGCGAGGAGTCCGCGATGGAGTCAGAGGCTGGCCCGCAACCGGCTGACTTCGTGCAGAGCGTCGGGCGCGCCATGCTCATCCTGGAGGTGGTCGGTCGGTGCCCCGGGTTGCCGGTCAAGGCGATCGCGCGCCGCTGCTCCCTCAACCTCTCGACGACCTACCACCTCGTCCGGACCCTCGCCTACGAGGGCTACCTCGTGCGGCTGCCGGACGGCACCTACGTGATCGGGGACGCGGTGGCCCGGCGCTTCCACGACCTGGCGGCCTCCCTCGAGCGACCCCCCGACGCTGCGCTCGTCCTGCACCAGCTCACCGAGCGCATCGGACTCAGCGCCTACCTCGGGCTGCTCCGGGACGAGCGGGTGACCGTCGTCGAGGTCGCGGAGAGGCCCGGCTCCCCCCACCTCGAGGACTTCGAGGTGGGGTTGGACGTCTCGGCGCACGCGACCGCGCTGGGCAAGGCGCTCCTGGCCGCACTGCCGCCGCGGACCAGGCGCGACCTGCTGCTCGGGCACGGCCTCCGTCCCTACACCGCCAACACGCAGACCGATCTGGACCGGCTGGAGGAGGAGCTGCGCTCCGTGCGCCCCGGCGCTCCCGTGGTCGAGCACGGCGAGTTCCGCGACGGGGTCGCCTGCGTCGCCGCCCTGGTGCCACGCACCGGTGCCGATGGACCGGCCTGGGCCGTGGTGGTCGCGATGCGCGACGAGGACGTCCCCTCGCACATCTGCACGGAGGTCGTCCTGGCCGCCATGGACCTCGGCCACGGCGCCGACGCATCCTGACCGGCCGGGTGCCGCTCAGCAGTCCGGGTCGGCGTGGTGACGCGGCCGTCGACGGTGCCGCAGGGCGACGAGCGCGAGCGCGAGCGCGGCGATCGCGGCGCCTCCGAGGGCCGCCGCGAAGCTGTGGGAGTAGCCGTACGACTCCTCGTGCAGTGCGGCTCCCAGCGCAGGCCCCGCCAGCCCCGCCACGCCCCAGGACGAGAAGACCCGGCCGAACGCCGTGCCGAACCGGGCGTCCCCGACGATCTCCCGGGTGATCGCCGGGAGGAGCGCGGACGTGAGGCCGTACTGCACGCCGAGCAGCGACAGGCCCGCGATCACCGCGACGGCGCCTGGGAGCCAGGCCAACGCCACGAGCGACAGCGTCACGGCGGCGAGGTCGGCGGCGAGCGCCCGGCGCAGACCGATCCTGAGGACCAACGATGCGGCGCAGAGCCGACCCGCGAGGTTGGCGGCCGCCATCAGCGCGACCGCGACGCCGGCACCTCGGGGGGAGACGCCCCGCTCGGTGGCCACGTCGGCGGCGTTGGCGAAGGCGAGCAGGCCCGGCGCGAAGGCCCCGAGCGAGAACCACCACAGGGCCATCAGTGCGAGCGCGTCGTCGGGCGGCCCCGCCGCCACGCGGGTGGTGCCCGCCGGGGACGGTCCGGGTGGGCCGGGCAGGCCGCGGCTCGCCAGGACGATGACGACCCCGACCAGGGCGGCGGCGAGGACCAACGTCGTCCGCCATCCCCAGCGCTCGACCCCCAGACTGCCGAGCGGCGCGGTCACCACCGGCCCCGCGGCGTACGCCGCCACGACGACGCCCACCTCCCACAGCCCGCCCGCGCGTGTGGTCGCCCAGGAGACCGCGCTGAGATAGGTGAGGCCGCTGCCGAGGCCGAAGAGGACCCCGACGCCGAGGTGGAGTGCCAGCAGGTCCCCTGACGCCGCCGCCACGGCGAGTCCCCCACCGGAGAGCAGACCTCCCGCCGACACGGCACGGCGCGGACCGTGCCGATCGACTGCGGAGCCCCCGCACAGGACCGCGACCGCGAACGCGACCATGCTGATGGAGAAGACGGATCCGAGCTCGACGGCGGGTCGGTCGAGATCTGCGCTGAGGGCCGGGACCAGGACGCTCCAGGCGAACAGGGTCCCCGCCGCCGCGTTGGCCGCCACCGCGGAGAGCAACGGGAGCCGATCGGGGCGAAGGACCCCCTGGAGGAGCGACACGCCGGGCCTCCCGTCAGTGAGGTGCTGCGCTCAGCTCGCGTTGAGGACGACCGCGTCCGGGTCGGGCTCGGCGTACTCGGTGACCTCGGCCGGCTCCTCGCCCGTCACCTCGCGGAACACCTCGACGGCCACGGCGCGCATGCCGTTGACCTTGGGGTGGAACGGGGCCGCCACGCCCACGCGGAGCCGGGGGCCGTTGACCCACGCGCGCCCCTTGGCGCACACGTCGTGGCCCTCGGACACGGCGGCCATGTCGACGTACGCCGCTCCCGCCGCCTGCGCCCCTCGGCGCAGCGAGGCGTTGAGCAGCCCGGCGACCTCCGCGACCGGTCCGAGCACCTCGGCGGGTACGCCGACGGCGCGGCAGGTGCCCTCGGTGGGCAGGATGTCGGGATAGCCGACGACGAGGACCTCGGCGTCGGGCGCGACCGCGAGGATGCGGCGCACCGCCTGCCGGATCCGGCCGGCCACCTTGCCGGCGTCGGCGCGCAGCTGCGCGACCGGGCACGCCGCCGCGGTGCCCTGCTGGCACTGGATCAGCGAGTCGTAGATGCCGAAGTCGTTGCCGCCCATGCCGAGCGTGACCAGGTCGGTCTCGGCGGTGACCGCGTCGAGCTGGGGGCGGGTGGTGTTGCCGTCGAACATCACCATCGGCTGGTAGAGGTCGCTCGTCGTGGCCGCCGAGCAGGTCACGTCGGTGTAGGTCGCGACGTCGAGCCAGTCGGCGACGAAGGCCGGGTAGTTGTCCTTGGAGCGGGCGCAGCCCTGCGGGTCGGCGCGCATCGTGCCGATGAACGGTCCGGCGGAGAACGAGTCCCCCAGCGCGACGTAGTCCACCGACGAGGTCGCGCCGGTCGCCACGACGGGGTCGGGCAGGTCGACCGTGCCGTCGGCCGCCCGGCCGGACTCGCACGCGGACGCGGCGAGCGCGAGGGCAGCGACGGCGGCGGCGACGCGGAGCCTGCGGGTCACTGGCGGGCCGGACCCGTCTGCCGCGGGGTCACGCCGAAGGTGAACCAGTCCGAGTAGAGGCCGAAGGAGGACCGCACGGTGTCGCCGTCGACGGCGACCCGACCACCGGTGAAGACGAACGCCATGTCGGTGACCCGACCGCCCCACTCGCCGTTGCCGTCGCGCGCGACGACCTCGATGCCGGTCAGGTCGCCCATCCCGGGCCACTGCTTCTCGACCTGGGTGTCGTCGATCGTGGTGGTCCACGTCGAGTACGTCGGGTTCGCGAGGCCGTCGTAGGGGTCGGCCTGCGCCACGAGGTAGGGCATCGAGCCGGCCGACGACCAGCCGCCGTTGCTGGCGGAGAACTGGGTGAAGGCCGGACGGCCCTCGTAGTAGAGGCCCTGCTTGGCGGTGGCCTTGATCGCTTCGGTCGCCGCCGGGTGCTCGACGTCGACGCCGCCGTAGACCTGGCACTGCGAGGTGTCGCAGAGGTCGTAGCGCTCACCCTTGCGCGCCTGCCGCTCGAACGCGGCATACGTCCGCGCGGCCACCGACTGCGCGCTCACCGCGTCCGGCTCCCACAGCGCGGGCACCTCCTGGGGCACGACCCCGCGCAGGTAGGCCTCCATGCTGAGCTTGTTGACCGTCTGGCGCTTGCCCGGGCGGGTCGCGATCGACTGCAGGGTGCCGCGGTAGTCGCGGCGCGCGCCGCGCAGGACGAGCGTGAGCACGCGGTCGGCCGAGGAGAACTCGGCCTCGCCGGGGACCTTCTTCCAGGTCTTCCAGCGGCCACGCTTGGTGAACTGCACCACCGTGTCGTCGCGAGCGGCGACCAGGCGCCACTTCTTCGCCGCCAGGCCCGGGAGTCGCCAGGTGCGCTGGCGGGCGAGGCTGGTGACCTTGAGCCCGCGCTCGGCGGCGACCTGGACGTCGCGACCGGTGTCGGCGGTGATGAGCACCCGGACCTTGCCGCCGATCGTGCCCCACGTCGTGCCGGGGTAGTAGAACTCGTCGATCTGCTGCCAGGTCAGCCCCTGCTCGGCCGCACCGAGGGCGCCGTACTGGGACAGCCCGTGGCCGTGCCCGAACCCGTGCCCGGTGATCGTGATGGCCGTGGCGCCGGGCGTGCTCCAGGTCTCGACAGCGCGGCGCGGCTCGGCCGCCGCGGCGGCGGCCCCGGGCAGGACGGGCAGCAGCAACGCGCCCGCGGCGAGCGCGAGCAGGGTGCGAGAACGGCGCATGTCGGCTTCTCCCCCGCGAGTCGGCAACAGAACCTCCGAGCGTACAGGTGGTCCACAGCGCCCGGGTCCGGACCTCCGTATCAGTGGCACCATGGACGGATGCTGGGCAAGCGTCGCAAGCAACGGCACGACGAGGAGCTCGCGGAGCTCGACGCCTTCCGCCACGTGCGCCGCGCGGCCGACGAGGACGTCACCCGGTTCGGTGAGGAGCTCACCTCCCTGCACCTCGAGACCCTCACCACCGAGCTGGACGAGGACATGCGCGGGGACTACCAACGCGCGCTCGACGCCTACGAGGACGCCAAGGCGGCGCTGTCGCGCGCCACCACCGCCGCCGACGTCACGGGCGTGACCCGCACCCTGGCCGACGGCCGGTTCTCCCACGCCTGCGTGCTCGCCGCCCAGGCGGGCGACGAGCGTCCCGCCCGACGACCGCCCTGCTTCTTCGACCCGGCGCACGGGCCAGCGAGCCGGGACGTCGAGTGGGCGCCGCCGGGCGGGGTGCCCCGCGAGGTGCCGGTGTGCTTCCGCGACGCGGAGCGCCTCGCCGCGGGCGCCCAGCCGGAGACCCGGCTGGTCCGCCTGGGCGACCGGCGGGTGGCGTGGTACGCCTCCGGGCCGCTGTACGCCGCGTGGGCCGGCGGCTGGTACGCCGAGCTGGTCGAGGACGGCCGCATCGAGGCCGAACGGCTCACCATGGCGTACGCCGGGACGCCGCCGGGCACGGCGGGCGCCCAGCTGCCCCTCGCCGTGGCGTGGAGCGACCCCGGGGCGTGGGACGGCGGCGGCATGATCGGCGGCCACGACTTCACGGGCTACGGCGGCGACGGCTGGGGCGGCGCCGGCGACGGCGGCGCTGCAGGCGACGGGGGCGGCGGGGGCGGCGGCGACTGACCCCGCGCGACCCACGGCCGTGGCAGACTCCGCCCATGTTCGGGGGACGACGACGCAGGCGCGAGGCCGAGCTCGCCGAGAAGGACCGCTGGCGCGTGGCACGGCGGCTGATGGACGAGGACGTGACCGTCCTCGGCGAGCAGCTCGCGGACCTGCACGTCGACACGCTCGGCGACGAGCTCGACCACGAGGCACGCGACCACTACAGGCGGGCGCTCGAGCACTACGACCAGGCGACGCACCTCCTGGCCGCGAGCACCACCGCCGAGGACGTCGTCGCAGTGGAGCAGGTCGTCGCCGACGCCCGCTACCACCGCGCCGCGGTCATCGCCGTGCGTGACGGCGAGCCGGTGCCGGAGCGCCGCGAACCGTGCTTCTTCGACCCGCGCCACGGTCCGTCGATGCAGGACGTCGAGTGGACCCCGCCCGGCGGCACCGCCCGGGTGATCGCCGTCTGCGCAGCCGACGCCCGTCGCCTCTCCGCCGGCGAGGAGCCGCTCGTGCGGCTCGTCCGCGTCGGGGACCGCTGGGTGCCGTGGCACCTCACCAGCGGCATCGGCGGCGCCGTCGACGCCGGGGTGCAGCTCGCGAGGGGCTCCTCCCACGGGGTGCACGGCCAGCAGAACCTGGCCGCGGCCTACCTCAAGCAGACGACCGACGGCGGCAGCGGGATCCACGGTCCCTTCGGCTGACCCGGTGTCCCACCCGCCTGTGACACTGACGGGGTGCCCGAGGGAGACAGCGTCTGGAAGCTCGCCCGCCGGCTGGACCGCCAGCTCGTGGGACACACGGTCGTGCGCTCCGACTTCCGTACGCCGGCACTCGCCACCCGCGACCTCTCGGGCCGGCAGGTGCTCGGCCACGACACCCACGGCAAGCACCTGCTGACGCGGCTCTCCGGCGCGGGCGGCTCGCCCGCGGCCACGCTCCACAGCCACCTCCGCATGGACGGGTCGTGGTCGACCCTCGCGCCGGGCAAGCGGCTGCCCGGCAAGGTGGTCCCGCACGTGCGCCTGGTGCTGGGGCTCGACGACGGCCGCACGGTGCACGGCATCCGCCTGCACGACCTCGCCCTGGTGCCCACCGACCGCGAGCACGACCTCGTCAGCCACCTCGGACCCGACCCGCTGCGCGAGGACTGGGACGCCGACGAGGCGGTCCGCCGCCTGCTCGCGTCGCCGACGACCCCGCTGGTCAGCGCCCTGCTCGACCAGCGCGCGATGGCCGGCCTGGGCAACCTCTGGGCCAACGAGCTCGCCTTCCTCACCGGGGTCAGCCCGTGGACCCCGATCGGGGAGGTCGACGTGACGCGGCTGGTCGAGCGCGCGGCGACGATGCTGCGGCACTCGGCGACGGTCCCGGGCGCCTACCAGGTGACCACCGGGTCACCGGTCAAGGGCGACGACCACTGGGTGACCGGTCGCCAGCGGCAGGGCTGCCGGCGCTGCCGCGGACCGGTCAGCGTGCAGGCCGAGGTCCCGGGCGACTCCGCCAACCGGCGCACGTGGTGGTGCCCCGCGTGCCAGCCCGGGCCGGGTCCGGAGACCAGGGGTCGGGACCGGGCGCGGACTCAGACGTGGTGAAGGCGCCGCGCGGCCTCGGCGATCGACCCGCTCATCGACGGATAGACGGTGAACGCGTGCGCGAGCTGGTCGGCGGTCAACGACTCCGCGACCGCGATCGACACCGGGTGGATCAGCTCGGAGGCACGCGGTCCGACGACCACTCCCCCGACGACGATGCCGGTGCCCGGACGGCAGAACAGCTTCACGAAGCCGTCGCGCACGCCCTGCATCTTGGCGCGCGCGTTGCCGGCCAGCGGCAGCGTCACGACCTCGGCGGTGATCTCGCCGGCGTCGACCGCGTTCTGCGACCAGCCGACGGTGGCGATCTCCGGCGAGGTGAAGACGTTGGAGGAGACCTTCTTGAGGTCGAGCGGTGCGACCGCGTCGCCGAGGAAGTGCCACATCGCGATGCGGCCCTGCATCGCGGCCACCGAGGCCAGCATCAGCACGCCCGTGCAGTCGCCCGCGGCATAGATCCCGCGCGCCGAGGTGCGCGAGACCCGGTCGACGGTGATGAAGCCGCCGTCGTCGACCGCGACACCGGCCTCCTCGAGCCCGAGGTCGGCGGTGTTGGGGATCGAGCCGAGCGCGAGGATGCAGTGGCTGCCCGACACCGTACGGCCGTCGGTGAGGGTCACCGTCACCTCGTCGCCCTCGCGGGTCACCGACTGCATCCGTGACTGGCCGAGCACGTTCATCCCGCGGCGGGTCAGCACGTCCTCCAGCACCGCGGAGGCGTCGGCGTCCTCGCCGGGCAGCACCCGGTCGCGGCTGCTCACGAGGGTGACGTCGATGCCCAGCGAGAGGTAGGCGCTGGCGAACTCGGCGCCGGTGACGCCCGAGCCGACCACGATGAGCTTCTCCGGCACCTCGGTCAGGTCGTAGACCTGCTCCCAGGTGAGGATCCGCTCGCCGTCGGGCTGGGCGCTGGGGAGCGTACGGGGTGCGGCTCCGGTCGCGACGATGATCGCG
This sequence comes from Nocardioides ganghwensis, assembly GCF_014779655.1. Lineage (GTDB taxonomy): Bacteria > Actinomycetota > Actinomycetes > Propionibacteriales > Nocardioidaceae > Nocardioides > Nocardioides ganghwensis. The sequence goes on along the minus strand of NZ_JACXYX010000006.1, from coordinate 43,471 downwards.
TCGGCCTCGAGCGTCTCCTCACCGTCGGCGGTGGTCGCGACGACGGTGAGGTCCGGCCCGAGGCGGCCGCGGCCCGTGACGACGCGTACGCCGTCGCGGTCGAGGCGCGCCGCGATGTCAGCCGACTGGTCCGCCGCGAGCTGCTTGACGCGGGCGTTGACCCGGGCCAGGTCGACGCTGATCGCCGTCGCCGCGTCGCCCTGGAGGTCGTGGAAGTTGACCCCGAGCTCCTGCGCGGTCGACATCTCGGTCATGAGCTCCGAGGTGGCGATGAGCGTCTTGCTCGGCACGCAGTCGGTGAGGACCGCCGAGCCGCCCACGCCGTCGGTGTCGACGACGGTGACCTCGGCGCCGAGCTGGGCCGCCACGTGGGCCGCCTCGTAGCCGCCCGGGCCGCCGCCGATGATGACGATGCGATCGGTCATCAGAAGTTGATCATGTGGCCGGCGATGCCGTGGACGGCCTCCTTGACGGCCTCGCCGAGGGTCGGGTGGGCGAAGACGTTGCGGGCGACCTCGTCGGCGGTGAGGTCCCACTGCTGGGCCATCGTCAGCACCGGCAGCAGCTCGGTCACGTTGGGGCCGATCATGTGCGCGCCGATGATCTCGTTGTGCCCCGCGTCGGCGACGACCTTGACGAACCCGACCGGCTCGCCGAGGCCCATCGCCTTGCCGTTGGCGGTGAAGGGGAAGGACGCCGTCTTGACGTCGTAACCCTTCTCCTTGGCCTGCGCCTCGCTGTAGCCGAACGACGCGACCTGCGGGTTGCAGTAGGTCGCGCGGGGCACGAAGTCGAAGGCGACCGGCATGGTCTCGGCACCGTTGATGGTCTCGGCGGCCACGATGCCCATCGCCTCGGCGACGTGGGCGAGCATCATCTTGCCGGTGCAGTCGCCGATGGCGTAGACGTTGTCGACGTTGGTGCGGCCGAAGTCGTCGATCTCGATGGCGCCGCGCTCGGAGACCTTGACGCCGGTGTTCTCCAGGCCGTAGCCCTCGACCCGGGGAGCGAAGCCGAAGGCGGCGAGGAACTTGCCGGCCTCGAGCACCTGCTCGTCGCCGCCCGCGGCCGGTGCGACGGTGACCTTCACGCCCGAGCCGGTGTCCTCGACCTTCTTGACCGCGGTCGAGGTCAGCACCTTCACGCCGAGCTTCTTGTAGTGCTTGGCGAGCTCCTTGGAGATGTCGGCGTCCTCGGTCGGCACCATCCGGTCGAGGAACTCCACGATCGTGACGTCCACGCCGAAGTTGGCCATCACGTAGGCGAACTCGACTCCGATCGCGCCGGAGCCGCCGATGATGATCGACTCGGGGAGCTGGTCGGTGAGGATCTGCTCCTCGTAGGTGACGACGTTCTCGCTGAGCTCGACCCCGGGGACCAGCCGCACCGTCGCGCCGGCGGCGATGATCAGGTTGTCGAAGGTGTAGGACGCCTTGTCGCCGTCCTTCTCCACGTCGATCCCGGTCGCGCTGGTGAGCGTGCCCCAGCCGTCGATCTCGGTGATCTTGTTCTTCTTCATCAGGAAGTGGACGCCCTTGACGATGCCGGCGCTCACGTCGCGGCTGCGCTTGTGGGTCGGACCGAAGGCCATCGTGGCGTCGCCCTCGATGCCGAACTTGGCCTTCTCGTGCTGGAGCGTGTGGGCCAGCTCGGCGTTCTTGAGCAGCGCCTTGGAGGGGATGCACCCGACGTTGAGGCAGACACCTCCCCAGTACTTCTCCTCCACCACGGCCACCTTCTGGCCGAGCTGGGCTGCGCGGATCGCGGCGACGTAGCCACCGGGGCCGGCGCCGAGGACGAGGGTGTCGAAGTGCGTGTCGGTCACGCCCCCACCCTAGTTGTCGACGCCGCCGTGCGAACACCCGAGGTCGAGGCTCGATACCCTGTGGTCCGTGACCCTGTACGCCGCCTACGGGACGAACCTCGATCCCGCCCGCATGGGCGAGCGCTGCCCCCACTCGATCCTCCACTCCACCGGCTGGCTGACGGGGTGGCGACTGACCTTCGGGGGCGAGGAGCACGGCTGGGACGGAGCGCTCTCGACGATCGTCCAGGACCCGTTCGAGCAGGTCTTCGTGGCCGTCTACGACGTCACCTCCGAGGACGAGCGCGCGCTCGACGGCTGGGAGGCCGCCGACACCGGCCTCTACCGCAAGACCAAGGTGCGGGTGCAGACGATGACCGGCGAGCTCGTCGTGTGGGCCTACGTGCTCGACGCGTACGAGGGCGGCCTGCCGTCGGCGTCCTACCTCGGCGTGCTGGCCGACTCCGCCGAGGCGGCCGGCGCACCCGAGGACTACGTGGCGGCGCTGCGCCGCCGCGCGTGCCGGTCCACCGGCCTCTGAACCTCGTCGGCGGGTCGGTCTAGAGTTCGCCGCGTGACCCACGCAGCCCCTGCCCCCACGCCGTACGAGAGCGCCGCCGAGGCCGCCGCCAGGCTCGCCGAGCTGACCGGCGTCGAGCGCCACGACATCGCCCTCGTCCTGGGCTCAGGCTGGCTGCCGGCCGTGGACGCGCTCGGCGAGGCCACCGCCGAGATCGACACCACCGACCTGCCCGGCTTCAGCGCCGCCGCGGTCGCCGGGCACAGCGGCAGGATCCGCTCCATCAGGAGCGGTGACAAGAACCTCCTCGTCTTCCTCTCGCGCACCCACTACTACGAGGGGAAGGGCGTCGCCGCCGTCGTCCACCCGATCCGTACGGCGGCCGCCGCCGGCTGCTCGGCGATCGTGCTGACCAACGGCTGCGGCGGCCTCAAGGAGGGCTGGCAGCCCGGTCAGCCGGTGCTGATCTCCGACCACATCAACCTGACCGGCACCAGCCCGATCGTCGGGGCCAACTTCGTCGACCTCACCGACCTCTACAGCCCGCGCCTGCGCGCGATGTGCAAGGAGGTCGACGAGACCCTCGACGAGGGCGTGTACGTCCAGTTCCCCGGCCCCCACTACGAGACCCCCGCCGAGGTCCGGATGGCCGGCATCCTGGGCGGCCACCTCGTGGGCATGAGCACCACGCTCGAGGCCATCGCCGCCCGCGAGGCCGGCATGGAGATCCTCGGCATCAGCCTGGTCACCAACCTCGCCGCGGGCCTGAGCGGCGAGCCGCTCAACCACGAGGAGGTCCTCGAGGCCGGCAAGGCCGCGGCCAGCCGGATGGGCGGCCTGCTCAGCCAGGTCGTCGCGAAGATCTGAGGACCCGACGATGCGCGTCCTGGTCACGGGTGCCGCCGGCAGCCTCGGCCGGGTGGTCACCGCCGGCCTGGAGGGCCTGGGCCACGACGTGGTCGGGCTCGACCTCGTCCCGCCTCCCGACGGCACGACGTTCGCCTGGCACGAGGTCGACTGCGCGGACGCGGACGCCATCGAGGCGGTCTTCGCCGCGGAGCGGCTCGACGCCGTCGTCCACCTGGCCGGCATGCCCGAGGAGCGGTCTCTCCCCGAGGAGCTCACCTCGCACGTGCTCACCACCGCGGCGCTGCTCGACGCGATGGTGGCCCACGACGTGCCGCGCCTCGTCTACGCCTCCTCCAACCACGCGGTCGGCCGCACGCCTCGCGCCGACGGCGAGCTCACCGAGGCCGCCCTGCCCCGGCCCGACACCTACTACGGCGTGGCCAAGGTCGCGGCCGAGGCGCTGATGCGCCTGTTCGCCGACCGGCACGGCATCGACGCCGTGGCCTGCCGGATCGGCTCGTTCCTGGATGAGCCGACCAGCCTCCGCGCGCTCTCCACGTGGCTGTCCCACGGCGACGGCGTCCGGATGGTCGAGGCGGCCCTCACCGCGCCGGCTCCGGGCTTCGCGGTGCTCCACGGCATCAGCGCCAACACCCGCGCCTGGTGGGACCTCGAGCCCGGGCGCCGCCTGGGCTACGAGCCGCAGGACGACGCGGAGGCGTACGCCGGGCGCATCGAGCCCCGCCCCGACGACGAGGCGGAGGCCGAGTTCGTCGGTGGCCCGTTCGCGACCGCGCAGTTCCACCGGCCCGCGCTCGGCGACTGACCCACGGCTCGCTCGACGTCCCTTGACTTGGAGTGCACTCCAAGTCCGACACTGGACCGGTGACCAGCCTGAGCATCGCCGAGGCCGCCGCCCGGACCGGGCTCACCGCCCACACGCTGCGCTACTACGAGCGTGACGGGCTGCTCCTCCACGCGGTCGACCGCGCGCCGTCGGGCCACCGTCGCTACACCGCCGACGACCTGCGCTGGATCGAGATGGTGACCCGGCTGCGGTCCACCGGCATGCCCATCCGTGACGTACGCCGCTACGCCGAGCTGGTCCGCGACGGCGACGGCAACGAGTCCGCGCGCCTGGCCCTCCTCCTCGCCCACCGCGAGGTCGTCGAGCGCCAGCTGGCCGAGGTGACCTCCCACCTGCGCGCGATCGACTACAAGATCGCGCTCTACGAGAACAAGCTCGACGAGTCGGCGTGAGGCCTTGACTTCGAGCGCGCTCCAAGGAGTGTGGTGGTGGGCATGACCAACGAGACCAGCCAGCAGCGCACGCTCGGCACCACCTCCCCGCTCACCGTCTCCGCCCTCGGCCTCGGCTGCATGGGGATGTCGGAGTTCTACGGCACCCCTGACGAGCAGGGCGGCACCGACACCATCCACCGCGCCCTCGATCTCGGCGTGACCTTCCTCGACACGGCGGACATGTACGGCCCGTTCACCAACGAGCAGCTCGTCGGCAAGGCCGTCGCCGGGCGTCGCGACGAGGTCCAGCTCGCCACCAAGTTCGGCAACGAGCGGCTCCCCGACGGGACGATGGTCGGCATCAACGGCCGTCCCGACTACGTCCGCTCCGCCTGCGACGCCTCGCTCAAGCGGCTCGGCGTCGACCACATCGACCTCTACTACCAGCACCGCGTCGACAAGGCGGTGCCGATCGAGGAGACCGTGGGCGCGATGGCCGAGCTCGTCGAGGCCGGCAAGGTGCGCCACCTCGGTCTCTCCGAGGCCTCCGCCGCCACGATCCGCCGGGCCCACGGCGTGCACCCGATCACCGCCCTCCAGACGGAGTACTCGCTGTTCACCCGCGACCTCGAGGACCAGATCCTGCCGACCATCCGCGAGCTCGGCATCGGCCTGGTGCCCTACTCCCCGCTCGGCCGCGGGCTGCTCACCGGCGCGATCAGCGCCGACGGCGGCGCGGACGGCGCGGCCGACCGCCGTCGCTCGGCGTACTTCCCGCGCTTCCAGGGCGAGGCGCTGGACGCCAACCTCGCGCTGGTCGACCGGGTGCGGGAGGTCGCGGCCGCCAAGGGTTGCACCCCGGGTCAGCTCGCGCTCGCCTGGGTGCTCGCCCAGGGCGAGGACGTCGTCCCCATCCCCGGCACCAAGCGCGTGCGCTACCTCGAGGAGAACGTCGGCGCCCTCGCCGTGGAGCTCACGGCCGAGGACCTGCAGGCCCTCGAGCAGGCGGTGCCGCGCGGCGCCGTGGCCGGAGACCGGTACGGCGACATGTCGCACATCGACGCCTGAGGCGACGACGCGCCGCGGGGGCCGGAGGGCCCAGGTCACGTCGCGGCGATGCCGACCCGGCCCTCGCGGAACGCGTCGACGAACAGCGCGTGGTCGTCGCGGACCCGTACGGCGTAGTCGATGCCCCAGTCGCACAGCCACGTCACGAAGTCGTTGCGCCGGCCCTCCAGCGATGCGGCGATGGCCTCCTCGACCTGGAAGTCGACGAGGTCCTGGTGGCTGTCCTCGTCGGAGGCGCAGTGGATCTTGGCGGTGGCGCGGCCGAGGAGGTCGACCACCTTGCGCATGTCCTCCGGTTCGTTGATCTCGCTCCAGTCGAGGTCGACCTCGTAGGGCGAGACCTCCGAGACCACGTAGCCGACGCCGTCGATGCTCGTGTGACCGAGCAGCGGGTCGGTGTGCACCTGGAGGGCGCGCTGGCTGACCGCGGTGCGGTGCCCCTCGTGCTCGAAGTAGGCGTCGACCTCGGCGGTGTCGACGAACCGGCTGACTGCCGGGATGTTGGCCTGCTTCATGCTCAGCACCACGTCGTTGTCCAGGGCCTGGCTGTAGCCCTCGACGAGCACGTTGTACGCCGGGAGACCTGCGCTGCCGATGCCGAAGCCCGACTTGCCCACGACGTCGCGCAGCTCGTAGAAGAGCGCGCGGTCGAACCTCTTCGACTCGGGGATGGTCTCCAAGTAGCCGCGGAACGCGGTCACCACCTTCGAGCGCTCGGTGCGGGATAGCCGCCGGGTCGTCCCGTCCTCGATGAACTTCCTGGTGCCGCGCTGGATCGACGTGACGTCGTCGAGCAGGTCGGCGCGCCGCATGCTGCGGGCCGACTCCAGGGCGGTGAGGACCGGACCGTGCGCGGTGTCGAGCCGGATCTCGAACTCCTCGTCGTCGTCCGTGCCCGTGTAGTGGTTGACCTGGGCGAGGTAGGAGCGGCCGTAGCGGGCGATGAGCTTGCGGATCGCGTCCTCGGGGAGCGCCTTCTGCCAGCCGAGCAGCGCCAGGCTCGCGGCGAACCGCTGCAGGTCCCAGGTGAAGCGACCGACGTAGGCCTCGTCGAAGTCGTTGACGTCGAAGATCAGCCGGCCGTCGGAGTTGAGGTAGGTGCCGAAGTTCTCCACGTGCAGGTCGCCGTGGATCCAGATGCGATCGGCCCCCTGGTCCGCCCACTGGTCCTGCTCGCCGGTGACGTCGCAGTAGAAGAGACAGGCCGACCCGCGGTAGAACGCCAGCGGGTCACGCGCCATCTTGCGGTACTTCGCCCGGAAGGCCGCGGGGTCGGCCCGCATGAGGGGCGCGAACGCGTCCTGCAGCACGTCGATGATCACATCGGTCCGGGCGGCGGTTCGCGCAGTGGCCATGTGGGCACTCTAGGACCGCCGCCCAGTAGGTTGGGGCCCATGGCAACCACACAACTGGGCCCCAACACCGTCAGCACCGTGGGCGAGCTCCCCGCGGTCGGCTCGCAGGCACCCGGCTTCGACCTGGTCGACCTCAAGTTCGGCACACTCACCGACGCCGACGTCGCCGGCAAGCGCGTGGTGCTCAACATCTTCCCGAGCATCGACACCGGCGTCTGCCAGGCGAGCGTGCGGAAGTTCAACGAGCTCGCCGCGGGCCTCGACAACACCGCTGTCGTCAACGTCTCGGTCGACCTGCCCCTCGCGCAGGCCCGCTTCTGCGGCGCCGAGGGCATCGACGACGTGCTCGTGGGCTCGGCGTTCCGCTCCTCCTTCGGCGAGGACTACGGCGTCACGATGGCCGACGGCGGCTGGCAGGGCATGCTCGCCCGTGCCGTCGTCGTCCTCGACACGGACCGCAAGGTCCTCCACACGCAGCTGACCGACGCGATCGGCACCGAGCCCGACTACGACGCCGCGGTGGCCGCACTCTCCTGACGTCCCCTCCGGACGTCCTCGTCCGGGGGCCGGGCGCGAGTGCGCCGCCGCGCGGTCAGCGCCGCGACGCGAGCCACTCGTGCTCGGCCTCGGGCAGCACGCCTGCGTCGAGGAAGACGTCCGCGAGGTCCCCGTCGCCCATGCAGGCGCGGAAGAACATCGGCACCGTCAGCCCGTGCCCGGGGCGGTGCACCACCTCGATCGGGTCGTCGGTCTCGATCACCCCGGCCTCGCGGACCGCGAGGTAGGCACCGGTGCGCCCGTGGTCGGCGAACCGCCGCACCCAGCGCGGCTCCCCCATGTGGGCGGCGAAGGTCGCGCACGGGACCCGCGGCCCGCACACCTCCAGCAGGGAGGTCCCCACCCGCCACTGCTCGCCGACCTCGGCGGCGTCGACGTCGAGGCCCGAGGTGGTGAGGTTCTCCCCGAACATGCCGTTGCCGAGCTCGCGCCCGAGCTCACGCTCCCACCGGTCGAGCTCCTCGCGCGCCACGGCGTACACCGCCTGCGTGTCGCCGCCGTGGTGCTTGCGGCTGTAGATCTCGTCACCCACCACGCCGCTGCCGAGACCCCCGCGCTTGGGACCGGGGTCGCGCACCGCGATCCGGTCGACCGGGTGCTTGCGGATGCCACTCGGGCGCTTGAGTCCCTCCACCCGGGCCAGGGAGCCCGCGTTGACGGACAGGACGGTCGCGATCACGCGGCAACGCTAGCCGGGCGGGAGGCGCGTACGCGCGTGGATATCGCGGCTCCCGGGCCCGCAGCTGACGATCGTGGAAGATCCGGGTCACCCGGTGACTCGCATCTTCCACGATCCTCTGATGGGGGCGTCGACCTCGTCCAGCTCTCACGTCATCACCCACGTCGTACTCGTGGGAGGGGACTCCGTCTACGTGCCCCTGGCGCAACGCTGCAGGAGGCTCGGCCGCAGCATCGTCGGCATCGGCCTGGCCCGGTCGACCAGCTTGGTACCGGTGCGTGCCGAGCCGCCGCCAACTCACGCGACCGTCAGGAAGACCTCGGCAAGGGCGTCTGCGAAGGAGGGGACATCCGCCTCGCCGACAAGCCCAAGAGTCAGATGAAGAGGATCGATCCAGCATTCGACGAGAAGACCTTGCGCTTCACGTCCTTCAAGAGCTTTGTCGAGTCGTGCTCTGCCGTCGTCACCCCCAAGGTGCGAGACGCACATCAGCTGGTGCGCCTGCGTGAGGCGACGGGCCGATCGCTCAGCTGTCGCCGGTGTGGCAGACCGCCTCGATGTTGTTGCCCTCGGTGTCGCGCACGAACGCGCCGTAGTAGCCGGGGTGGTACTCCGGCCACAGGCGCGGCTCGTGGAGCGACTCGGCTCCGGCAGCGAGGGCCTCCGCGTGCCAGGCGCGGACCGTCGCGGCGTCGGGGGCGGTGAAGGCCACGTGGACCTCCCTGTTGGGGCCGACGCCCTCGAAGGTGCTGATCCAGAAGTCGGGCCCCTCGGTGCCGTAGCCGATGGCGACACCGACGTCCAGGACGCGGCGATGACCCAGCACGCCGAGGACGCGGTCGTAGAACGCCGCGGCCCGCGACAGGTCGGTGCAGTTGATGCCCAGGTGATCGATCATGTCGCGATCGTGGCACGGCCCTCCGACATCAGGCCCGGCGCTCGTTCGCGGTGGGCCGAGCGTGACCGATCGCGCGTTCGACGATGTCGAACGCGGTCGGTGGAGATGTGGCCCACGTCACTCCCATCCTCGTCGCATCTCGTCGCGCTCCCTCGCGACGGCTCACCAGGAAGGGACAAGACCGTGTTCACCGACATCTTTCTTCCCGAGATACTCGGGACGGCCACGCTGCTGCTCCTCGGTTGCGGCGTCGTCGCCAACGCCGTGCTGCCGCGCACCAACGGCAACGGCGGCGGCTTCTTGATGATCAACTTCGGCTGGGGGATCGCCGTATTCGCCGGCGTCTTCGTGGCCTACAAGTCCGGGGCGCACCTCAACCCCGCCGTCACCCTGGGACTCGTCGCCTCCGGTGCCGAGCTGTCGGCCGGCGAGGTCGCCGTCTACATCGGCGGTCAGATGGTCGGCGCCTTCGTCGGGGCCGTCCTGGCCTGGGCGGCGTACAAGGAGCACTTCACCGACGCCGGCGCGGACGAGAAGCTCGCCGTGTTCAGCACCATGCCGGCGATCCGCAAGCCTGCGTGGAACCTCGTCACCGAGGTCGTCGGCACGTTCGTGCTGGTCTTCGTGATCATCTCGTTCGGCAACACCCCGAGTGAGCTCGGCCCGCTGGCCGTCGCGCTCCTCGTCGTCGGCATCGGCGCCAGCCTCGGCGGTCCGACCGGCTATGCCATCAACCCCGCCCGCGACCTCGGCCCGCGCATCGCCCACGCCGTGCTGCCCATCCCGGGCAAGGGCTCCAGCGGGTGGTGGTACGCCTGGGTGCCCGTCGCCGGGCCCGTCGTCGGAGGCGTCCTCGGCGGCCTGGTCGCCGGCGCCGTCGGATACGTCTGACCCACTCCCGCACGGTCGGGTCGCCCGACCCGCCCTGAAACAGCCCATCCCCACACGAGGAGCACTCCATGACCGACCCCACCTACATCCTGGCCATCGACCAGGGCACCACCTCGACCCGCGCCATGATCTTCGACCAGCACGCCGACGTGGTCGCGGTCGACCAGATCGAGCACCAGCAGATCTTCCCGCGTGCCGGCTGGGTCGAGCACGACGGCATCGAGATCTGGGACAACACCCGCAAGGTCATCGGCGGCGCGCTGTCGAAGGCCAACCTCAACAGCGGCAACATCGCCGCCGTCGGCATCACCAACCAGCGCGAGACCGCGATCGTGTGGGACCGCAGGACGGGCCAGCCCGTCTACAACGCGATCGTCTGGCAGGACACCCGCACCCAGAAGATCGTCGACGAGCTCGCCGCCAACGGCGGCGTGGAGCGCTACAAGAAGACCTGCGGACTGCCGCTCGCGACCTACTTCTCCGGTCCCAAGGTGCGGTGGATCCTCGACAACGTCGAAGGTGCCCGGGAGAAGGCCGAGGCCGGCGACCTGCTGTTCGGCAACACCGACACGTGGGTGCTCTGGAACCTGACCGGCGGCGCGGAGCACGACGGGGTGCACGTCACCGACGTGACCAACGCCAGCCGCACCATGCTCATGGACCTGTCGACCCTGGACTGGGACGAGTCGATCGCCGCCGACATGGGCATCCCGACGTCGATGCTGCCGGAGATCCGCTCCTCGTCGGAGGTCTACGGCGAGTGCCGTCCGGGCGTGCTGAAGGGCACACCGGTCTCCGGCATCCTCGGCGACCAGCAGGCCGCGACGTTCGGCCAGGCGTGCCTGGAGAAGGGCATGGCCAAGAACACCTACGGCACGGGCAACTTCATGCTCCTCAACACCGGCACCGAGCAGGTGCCCAGCGAGAACGGCCTGCTCACGACCGTCTGCTACAAGGTCGGCGACCAGGAGCCGGTCTACGCCCTCGAGGGCTCGATCGCGGTGACCGGATCCCTGGTCCAGTGGATCCGCGACAACCTCGGGCTCATCACCAGCGCTCCCGAGATCGAGCAGCTCGCCCTCACCGTGGAGGACAACGGCGGCGCCTACTTCGTGCCCGCCTTCTCCGGGCTGTTCGCGCCGCACTGGCGTCCCGACGCCCGAGGCGGCCTGGTCGGCCTGACCCGCTACGTCAACAAGGGCCACATCGCGCGGGCCGTGCTCGAGGCGACCGCCTTCCAGACACGTGAGGTGCTCGACGCGATGAACGCCGACTCCGGGGTCCCCCTCACCGAGCTCAAGGTCGACGGCGGCATGGTGGTCAACGAGACGCTCATGCAGTTCCAGGCCGACATCCTCGGCGTGGACGTGGTCCGGCCCAAGGTGGCGGAGACCACGGCCCTCGGAGCCGCGTACGCAGCCGGTCTCGCGATCGGTTACTGGGACAGCACCGCGGACATCACCGCCAACTGGGGCGAGGACAAGCGCTGGAAGCCGCAGATGGACGAGCGCGAGCGCGAGCGTCTCTACCGCAACTGGAGGAAGGCCGTCACCAAGACCCTCGACTGGGTCGACGACGACGTCGAGTGACGGATCGGCGCCGGGCGCGTCACGCGTCCGGCGCCGGAGCCCGTGGCAAGAAAGTTCGCGGCAGGTGAATCCGCAGGGCACCTGCCGCCAGAGAAGAGACCGAAGGAGACAAACGCGTGACCACCACCCGACCTCTGGACCCCACCTACCGCGAGCAGGCCTGGCAGACCCTCGACGGCGGACGCTTCGACCTGCTCGTCGTCGGCGGCGGGGTCACCGGGGCAGGCATCGCGCTCGACGCCGCCACCCGCGGACTCAGGGTCGCGCTCGTCGAGCAGGCTGACCTGGCGAGCGGCACCTCCTCGCGCTCCTCCAAGCTCTTCCACGGCGGACTCCGCTACCTCGAGCAGCTGAACTTCGGCCTGGTGCGCGAGGCCCTGCGCGAGCGGGAGCTGATGCTCACCCGGCTCGCCCCGCACCTCGTCAAGCCCGTCTCCTTCCTCTACCCGCTCGCGCGCCGGTGGTGGGAGCGGCCCTACGTCACCGCGGGCCTGACCCTCTACGACACGATGGGCGGAGCGCGATCGGTTCCCGGTCACTCCCAGCTGTCGCGCCGTGGGGCGCTGCGGCTCGCGCCCGCACTGCGCCCGGACGCGCTGGTCGGCGCCCTGCGCTACTACGACGCCCAGGCCGACGATGCCCGCCACACCATGATGGTGGCACGCACCGCGGCCGCGTACGGAGCCACCGTCGCGACCTCGGTGCAGGTCACCGACTTCGAACGGGTCGGTGAGCGTGTGGTGGGCGCGCTCCTGAAGGACGTCGAGACCGGCCGGACCGGTGCCGTGCGTTCCTCGGTGGTCGTCAACGCCTCCGGCGTGTGGACCGATTCCGTCCAAGCACTCTCGGGCGCCGGGGGACGGTTCCGCGTCCGTGCCTCCAAGGGCGTGCACCTGGTGGTGCCGCGGCACCGGATCCCGTCGGAGACCGGCCTGATCCTGCGCACCGAGAAGTCGGTGCTCTTCGTGATTCCGTGGGGCACCCACTGGATCGTGGGCACGACCGACACCGACTGGAACCTCGACCTGTCCCACCCAGCGGCGAGCCGGGCCGACATCGACTACATCCTCGACCAGGTCAACACGGTGCTGACCTCCCCCCTCACCCACGACGACATCGAGGGGGTGTACGCCGGGCTGCGTCCGCTCCTGGCCGGGGAGAGCGACTCGACATCACAGCTCTCGCGCGAGCACGCCGTCGCCCGCTCGCAGCCCGGACTCGTGTCCGTGGCCGGCGGGAAGTACACGACCTACCGCGTGATGGCCGCGGACGCCGTCGACCTGGCCGCCGAGGACCTTCCGGGGCCCGTGCCCGACAGTGTCACCGCCGACATCCCGCTGCTGGGGGCCGAGGGCTATGCCGCGCTGGTGCACCAGGTCCCGCGGCTCGCCGCGACCAGCGGACTGCCTGAGTGGCGGGTACGCCGCCTGCTCGACCGCTACGGCTCGCTGGTCCACGAGCTGTTCGACCTCGCGGCTGCCGAGCCGGACCTGTGGGAGCCGCTGGAGGGCGCCCCGGAGTACCTGCGCGCCGAGATCCGCTACGCGGCCACCCACGAGGGTGCCCTGCACCTCGACGACGTCCTCGCCCGGCGCACCCGGATCTCGATCGAGACCCCCGACCGTGGCGTGGCGTGCGCGCCGGCCACGGCCGCGCTGGTGGGCGCGGTCCTCGGCTGGGACGAGGAGCGGGTCGCGGACGAGGTCGAGGCGTACGCCGCGCGCGTCGCGGCCGAGCGGGAGTCGCAGCGGGCGGAGCACGACCTCGACGCCAACGCCGAACGGCTGGTCGCTCCGGACATCCGCAAGCGCTCCGTCGGGCGGGCGCTGTCGTGACCGCGTCCGCCACAGTCCCCCGTCGGGAGCCCTGACCCGTGCCGGGCAACGTGCAGGCGGTCGAGCGAGCCGCCGCCGTCCTCACGGTGGTGGCCTCTGCCAGCCGTCCCCTCGGGCTCGCGGACATCGCCGCCGCGGTCGACCTGCCGAAGACGACGGTCCACGGGCTGCTCTCCACGCTGCGCTCGGTGGGGTGGGTCGAGCAGGACCGGCCCACCGGGGCCTACCGCGTGTCCCGCGCGCTGGCAGGCATCGCGCAGTCCCTCGACGTCGCCGACCTGCGCAGCGCGGCGACCCCGTGGATGGATGCGTTGGCGGCCGAGACCGGGCTCGAGGTCCACCTCGTCAGGATCCAGGGCAGCGCCGCGGTGGTGGTGCAGCACGTCTACCGGCCCGACAACAGCCCGCAGCGGCTGCGCGTGGGCGAGGAGATGCCGCTCCACGCCACCGCCAGCGGGAAGGTGCTCCTCGCGAACGCCACGCCGGAGCCGGTCGCCGCAGCGGCGCGCCCGGAGCGCTTCACCCGTCACACCCTGGTGGAGGGGGTCGAGCTCGAGGCCGAGCTCGACCGGGTCAGGCGCGACGGCTACGCCATGGAGGTCGGCGAGTACTACCCCGACGTCTCCTCGGTCGCCGTACCCGTCCGGGACTCCCTCGGGGACACAGCCGCCGCCCTGGCGGTGCTCGGCCCACGCCAGGAGCTGCCATCCGGCAACGGGCGCCCCGACCTGGTGACTCCCCTCGTCCGGGCCGCCGGCTCCGTCTCCCGCACGCTGTGGATCTCGGCATGACCGTCCCCCGCCTGGTGGCGGCCATCGACCAGGGCACCGGCTCCACCCGGTGCCTGCTCTTCGACGAGTCCGCCCAGCTGGTGAGCATGGCGCAGCGGCAGCACGCCCAGCACCACCCGAGGCCCGGGTGGTCCGAGCACGATGCGACCGAGATCTGGGCCAACGTCCGCCGCGTGGTGCCGGAGGCCCTGGCCGACGCCGGCGCGACTCCGGCCGACGTGGTGGCGCTCGGGATCGCCAACCAGCGCGAGTCATGCCTGGTGTGGGACCGCGCCACCGGCCAGCCGTTGTCGCCGGTGATCACCTGGGAGGACACCCGGGCCTCGGTCGTGGTCGACCGGATCGTCGCCGATGGCCACCACGACGACGTGCTCCGCGCCACCGGGATCCCGCCGTCCACCTACTTCGCCGCCTCCCGCCTGCGCTGGCTGCTCGACACCGTCCCGGACCTCGAGGAGCGCTGCCTGCGCGGCGAGGTCGCGTTCGGCACGATGGAGTCCTGGCTCATCTGGAACCTTGCAGGGGTCCACGTCACCGACGTGACCAACGCGAGCCGGACGAACCTCATGAACATCGAGGACCTCGACTGGGACCCGCACATGCTGGCCGTGTTCGGGATACCCGAGCGCGTGCTCCCCGAGATCCGCACCACGGCGGAGACCTACGGGAAGTGCAGCGACGTGCTGCCCGGCGTCCCGATCACCGCGGCGATGGGTGACCAGCAGGCGGCGCTGTTCGGGCAGACCTGCTTCGAGGTCGGCCAGAGCAAGTGCACCTTCGGCACCGGAGCCTTCCTCCTGGTCAACACCGGGGTCGTCCCGCAGCGCTCGCAAGCCGGGCTGCTGTCGACCGTCGCCTACGTGCTCCCGGGGGAGAAACCCGTCTTCGCCCTCGAGGGATCGGTGGCGGTCACCGGCTCGCTCGTCCAGTGGTGCCGCGACAGCCTGGGACTCGTTGCCACGGCGCCGGGGATCGAGACGCTCGCGGCGTCGGTGGACGACAACGGCGGCTGCTACGTCGTTCCTGCCTTCTCGGGGTTGTACGCCCCCCGCTGGGACCCGGCGGCGCGCGGCGTCATCGTCGGCCTGACCTCCTTCGTCAACCGCGGCCACCTCGCTCGCGGCGTCCTCGAGGCCGCTGCGTGGCAGACCGCCGACGTCGTGGCGGCGATCCAGGGTGTCGTCGACCAGCCGCTGCCGTCGCTCCGCGTGGACGGGGGCATGACGACCAACCACCTCCTGATGCAGACCGTCGCCGACGTCCTCGACCTCCGCATCGAGCGACCCCTCTACTCCGAGACGGTGTCGGTGGGTGCTGCGTACGCCGCGGGACTGAGCGCGGGCGTGTGGCCCGACCTCGACACCCTGAGCCGCCTGTGGCGCCGGGCGTGCAGCTGGGAGCCGGCGATGGACCACGAGACGCGCGAGCGGGAGCGAGCACGCTGGGCGAGCGCCGTGGAGCGGGCGCAGGGATGGATGGACATCAGCGATACCGTCCGTCCATGACCGCGACGCCGACCGACACCGACCTGCTCGAGCGCGCCCGCGCGTGGGCCGCCGAGGACCCCGACCAGCAGACCCGCGCCGAGCTGGAGGCGGTCGTCGCCGCCGCCGAGCGCGGCGAGGACACCGACCTCGCCGACCGCTTCGCCGGGACCCTCGAGTTCGGCACGGCGGGCCTGCGCGGCGCCCTGGGTGCAGGCCCCAACCGGATGAACCGCGTCGTGGTCACCC
This sequence comes from Nocardioides ganghwensis, assembly GCF_014779655.1. GTDB lineage: Bacteria > Actinomycetota > Actinomycetes > Propionibacteriales > Nocardioidaceae > Nocardioides > Nocardioides ganghwensis. The sequence goes on along the minus strand of NZ_JACXYX010000006.1, from coordinate 27,659 downwards.
GCGCCGCGGCCGGCCTCGCGGCGTACCTCGAGGACACCGGCCACAGCGGCGGGTCGGTGGTGATCGGCTTCGACGCCCGCCACAACTCCGACGTGTTCGCCCGCGACACCGCCGAGATCATGACGGGGGCCGGCTTCAAGGCGCTCGTCATGCCGCGCACGCTCCCCACGCCGCTCCTCGCCTTCGCGATCCGCGAGCTCGGCTGCGCCGCCGGCGTCATGGTCACCGCGAGCCACAACCCGCCCCAGGACAACGGCTACAAGGTCTACCTCGGCGACGGCAGCCAGATCGTCCCGCCGGCCGACATCCAGATCGCCGAGCGGATCGCCGCCGTCGGCCCGCTGGCCGACCTGCCCCGCGGCGACGCCGGCCGACTCGTCGGCGAGGAGATCGTCGACCGCTACCTCGACACGGTCGCCGGACTCGCCGAGGACGGCCCGCGCGACCTGCGCATCGTCTACACCCCCCTCCACGGTGTCGGCGGCACGACGGTCGCGCAGGTGCTGGAGACCGCGGGCTTCGACGCGCCCGACATCGTCGAGGAGCAGGAGCACCCCGACCCCGACTTCCCGACCGTCTCCTTCCCCAACCCGGAGGAGCCGGGTGCGATGGACCTCGCCATGGCCCTCGCCGAGAAGACGGGCGCCGACCTGGTCGTGGCCAACGACCCCGACGCCGACCGGTGCGCGGTCGCGGTGCCCGACGCCCACGGCTGGCGGATGCTCCGCGGCGACGAGGTCGGCGCGCTGCTGGCCCACCACCTCCTTGCTCGCGGACGGCGGGGGACGTACGCCAACTCGATCGTGTCCTCCAGCCTCCTCGGCAAGATGGCGGCCGCGGCCGGCCAGCCGCACGAGGAGACGCTCACCGGCTTCAAGTGGATCGGCCGCGTCGAGAACCTGGCCTTCGGCTACGAGGAGGCGCTCGGCTACTGCTGCGACCCCGAGCACGTGAAGGACAAGGACGGCGTCTCGGCACTGCTGCTGGTCTGCGAGCTCGCCGCGCAGGCCAAGGCCGAGGGTCGCGGACTGACCGACGTCCTCGACGACATCGCCCACCAGCACGGGCTGCACGCGACCGACCAGCTGTCGGTGCGCTTCGAGGACCTCTCCGAGATCGCCGCCACGATGGAGCGCCTGCGCGCGACGCCCCCGACGACGCTCGGCGGGCTCGCGGTCGAGAGGGCCGAGGACCTGTCCGAGGGCTCCGCCGCCCTGCCGCCGACCGACGGACTGCGCTACTCCCTGGCCGAGGGCGCGCGGGTGATCGTGCGCCCGAGCGGCACCGAACCCAAGGTGAAGTGCTACCTCGAGGTCGTCATCCCCGTCGAGGCCGGCTCCGGCGGGGGCGGCGTCGACGCGGCCCGCATCTCCGCCGCCGGTCGCCTCGACGCGATCAAGGCCGACCTCCGCGGGGCCGCGTTCGGTGGCACCCACGGCTAGGCTGTGACCGTGCTCCGGACCGTGGTCGTCGCGCTGGCGTCGGTCGTCGCGGCGATCTCGCTCGCACCGACCGCCTCCGCCGTGTCGGCGATGTCGGCCGAGGCGCTCGTGGTCGTGGCGAGCCTGGCTGCGGCGACCGCGCTCCTCGGTGTCCACGGGCCCGCCGTGGTCCCCGACGCCACCCTGCGCGCGCTGCGACCGCGGCGCCGCGCCGCCTGCGTGCCCCTGGTGCTGGCCGGGCGGACGACCGACGTGGGGCACCACCCCGTCCGTCCGCGCGCTCCCGGACTGGTCTGACACGTCGCCCCCGGGCGACACGCACCCAGACCCGTCCCGCCTCCCCGAGGAGCACGCATGTCCCTGCTCGAACCGATCTCGCACGCCCTGGCGGCCGTCCTGGCCGCCACCCACCACGCCCTCGACGCCGTCGGCGCCCCGCCCGACGCGGCCGGCACCTGGCTGCTCGGCATCGCCTCGCTCGTCGTCATCGTCAGGCTCGCCCTGCTTCCCCTCGTCGTCCAGGGCGTACGCCAGGCGCACGCGGCCGCCCGTGCCCGGCCGCACCTGCGCGGCGTCGCCGAGCGCTACCGCGGCCGCACCGACGCCGAGAGCCTGCGCGCCCACCTCGACGAGCGCCGCGCGGTGTCCGCCGAGCACGGCGTGAGCCGCCTCGGCTGCCTGCCGGTGCTCGTCCAGCTGCCCGTCTGGATCTCGCTCTACCACCTCCTCGCCGACGTGGCGTCCGGCGTCGCGGTCGGCGCGATGGGTCCCGGACTGGTGTCGTCGTTCGGCGCCGCGTCCGTCCTGGGCGTCTCCCTGGCCGGTCACGGCTACCTCGGCTCGGGCGGCCTGCACCTCGCCGTCGTCGCCGGGCTCGCCGTGACGGCCGCGGCCCTCTCCTACGTCACCCAGCGGTTCGTCGTCGCGCCCAACACCCCGGTCGACGGCATGCCGGAGGCGATGCTCGCGGCCCAGCGGATCATGCCCGTGGTGTCGGCCGGGGGCATGCTCGTCGCAGGCGGAGTGGTGCCGGTCGCGCTGCTCGTCTACTGGGTGTGCAGCTCGACGTGGACGCTGGGCCAGTCCGCCGTCGTCGCGCGCTGGTTCCCGACACCCGGCACTCCCGCTGCGGCCCGGTACGCAGCGGGGTGATGGCCGGGCTCCGTCAGGGGACCAGGACCAGGTTGCCCACCTTGCGCCCGGAGTCGACGATGCGGTGGGCCTCGACGATCTCGCTGAGCGGCAGGGTGCGGTCGACCACCGCCCGCAGCTCGCCCGCGGCCATCCGCTCGAGCCACCAGGCGAAGTTCTCCGGGTCCTCGGAGGAGACACCCGCGCGGACGTCGCCACGCGCGAGGACGGTGTCGGCCAGGCCGGCCGCCACGAGGACCAGGACGCCGTCGGCCGCCAGCAGTCGGCGACCCGAGCGCCGGTCGAGGTTGCCGACGGTGTCCAGCACCACGTCGTACCTCCCGGTCAGCTCGGCCACGCGGTGCCGGGCGTGGTCGACGACCTCCTCGGCGCCCAGCGAGCGCACCAGGTCCGCGTTGCGGTCGCTGCACACGGCGGTGACGTGGGAGCCGGCCAGGTGGGCGAGCTGGACGGCCGCGCTCCCGACGGCACCCGAGGCGCCGTTGACCAGCACCCGCTTGCCGGGACCGACGAGGTCGCGCAGGAAGTGCCGTGCGGTGCTGCCGCCGAAGAGGATCGCGGCGGCCTGCTCGTGGCTCACCCCGGCCGGCTTGGCGCAGAGCCGGTCGGCGCGTACGGCGACGAGCTCGGCGTGTGCGCCCATGCGGGCGCCGGTCATCCCGCACACCTCGTCGCCGACGGCCACCCCGCCCACGCCCGGGCCCACCGCCTCGACCACGCCGGAGTAGACGACCCCCAGGACCGCCCGCCGGGGACGGCGCAGGCCGAGGGCGAGCCGTCCGGGCAGGGCGAAACCCCTGGGGAGGCGAAACCCCCGGATGCGGGCGTCGCCGGAGTTGAGCGTCGTGGCGTGAACGCGCACCAGCACCTGACCCTTGCCCGCCACCGGGTCCGGCACGTCGACCACCGAGACCACCTCGGGAGGGCCGTACCGCTCCACGACTGCTGCCTTCACGTTCATCTCCCACTGTTGCCTTACACCTGTAAACCTGTCTCGGACACAGTAGCCTTACGCCTGTAAGTCAGCCACCCCAGGAGCCGCCCATGTCCAGACCACCTCCCCCTCGACCAGCACTGTCGACGCAGCGCGTCATCGACGCAGCGAGCCGAGTGGCCGACGCCGCGGGGCTGAGCGGGGTGAGCATGCGCAGCGTGGGACGCGAGCTCGACGTGGAGGCGATGTCGCTCTACCACCACGTCGCCAGCAAGGAGGCGCTGCTCGACGGGCTCGCCGACTGGGTCTTCGAGCGCATCGACACGCCCTCGGCCGCGGGACCGTGGCGCAGCGAGCTGGAGGCCCGGGCGCACTCGGCGCGGGCGGTGCTGGCCGCCCACCCCTGGGGTCTCGGGCTGCTCGAGTCGCGCCGCTCCCCCGGGCCGGCGACGCTGCACCACCACGACGCCGTGCTCGGCTGCCTGCGCACGGCCGGCTTCTCCGTGGCGATGGCGGCCCACGCCTTCTCCGTGCTCGACGCCTACGTCTACGGATTCGTGCTCACCGAGGTCAACCTGCCCTTCGGGCCGGACGAGTCGGCCGAGGAGTTCGTCGGGGAGATCGGCTCCGCCCTGGCCGACCACCCGTACCTCGCCGAGATGGTCGCCGAGCAGGTGGTCGGTCGCGACTACCGCTACGGCGACGAGTTCGACTACGGACTCGCCCTCGTGCTCGACGGCATCGAGGCGGCCTTCGGGTCCTGACACCTGGTGGCGTTCGCATGGCGACCAGCCGGGACCCGCGTCCCGGACTGGACCGGTGCGCCAGGCCCTGTCGCCACCGGAGATGTCGGCGTACAACGTAAGGATGCGCCTGACACGCATCATCCCCGTGGCGGCTGCGACGGTGGCCCTCCTCGGCGGCGTGCTCCCGGCCGTGGCCGGACCGGCCGGGCCGGAGGTGGACGCGCGGACCCGCACCCTCGAGTGGACCAGGACCAACGACCCCGTCGCGCTCAGGCCCAGCACGGTGGCACGCGACATCGGGTGCTCCCCCACCGGAGCCGCCTGCGTCATCGTGGGACAACGCACCGACCCTGCAGGAGCGCGCGTCGCGGCCGCCCAGCGCTGGGACGGCTCGGCTTGGACCGCCGAGGCCGTGCCGTCCGACACCGGGCTCGTCGACGTGTCGTGCAGCACCGTGACCGACTGCGTCGCCCTCGAGGAGCCGCGGGACGACGGCGGGCTCGCCCGCCGGCTGGTGGTCCGGTCCGCCGCCGGGTGGCGCTCGGTCTCCTTCGACGTGCCGCTCGGGACGACCGAGGTCGTCACCGTGTCCTGCGCGTCCGCGACGTGGTGCCTGCTCACGGGCACCAGCCGCGAGGTGGCCGTCTTCGACGGGAGCACGGTCCGGTGGCTCCCGCGGACCATCACCGGCGTCAGCGCCGTCTCCTGCACGAGCCCCACCTACTGCGCCGCGGCAGGCGGGACCGGGTTCCTCGAGTGGGACGGCACGCGGTGGTCGGCCACCGTCCTGGACGATGCCGGCTACGTCGCTGACGTCGACTGCTGGGCCGACCACCGGTGCATGGCCCTGGTCGTCGACCAGGGCGGCAACTCCCCGTCGCCCTACCTGCGCACACCACAGGTCGCGTGGGCTCCGGCGGGAAGACCCGGTGGCCGCCCGGTCTACGGCGACGCGGGCGCGCTCGGCGCGGAGTGCGACTCCACCGGGACGTGCCACCTCCTGCACCTCGTCGGTCCGCGTCGCAGCCCCGTCCTCAGGCTCTCGACCTGGACCGCCGGCACCTGGAGCGCGCACGAGCTGCCGCGGCCCGACGGCACCGTCTCGGCGCTCGCCTGCCGGCCGGGCGAGTGCGTGGTGGCGGTCGTCCACTCCAACGACTACGTGGGATGGACCCACTCCAGCGCCCTGCACGGCACGGGCTCGCAGTGGACGGAGCGCGAGCTGGACGATGCGCTCGTACGGCTCCCTGAGACCGCGGCCCACGAGGCGACCTGCCCAGCACGTGGCTGGTGCCTGGCCATCGGGTACTCGGGCGGCGCGGACGCCTACGTCGTCCGAGGGGACGGTGACGACTGGCAGGAGCTCCCGGCTGCGTTGGCCGACCAGCGCGACCTCGACTGCTGGCGACCGGGCGAGTGCGTCGTGGTCGGGTCGGAGGGCCGGCGGCCCCGCAGCGCCCTGCTGCGGGATGGACGCTGGCGAGTGCTGCCCGCCGTCTCCCCGAAGTGGCTGGCGCGGGGCGCGATCACCGGGGTGGCCTGCGTGGGCGACCGCTGCACCTACTCCGGCCACTACCAGGCCAGGAACCGCGCCGGGACGGGCGTCTTCGTCGCGCGACGTGCCGCAGGTCGGTGGCGGGTCCAGCGGCTCGGGGCCCTGGTCGAGAGCGAGGACGCCTTCACCGGACGCCCGTCGATGGACTGCCCCACGGCCTCGCGGTGCGTGGTGGTGACCTCGATGGTGCTGACCGGGGACCAGGAACCCACCTCGTTCGAGGCAGCGCTGGTCGGCGAGCGGTGGCGCTGGACGAGGCTCGGCACCGGGTTCTCCCTGTTCGAGGTCGACTGCGCCGACGCGGAGCACTGCGTCGCCGGCGGCGAGGACGGACGCCCTGGGCTCATCCTCGCCCGCGACGCAGCCGGCGCGTGGCGGCCGGTGCCCTTCCGCACGCGCAACGCCGGGTTCTACTCCGTGTCCTGCACATCGACCCGCGAGTGCTACGTCGCCGGGATCGGCAGTCCGGTCGTGCGGCTGTCGCGCGGGCCGACCGGCTGGCGGAGCCGCGGGTCCGGACCCCGCGACATGACTGACGTGGCCTGCTCAGGACCACGGTCGTGCCTGGCCTTCAACCCCGACGAGACCTGGGTCGGCCGCTGAGCAGCGACCTCAGAGGAAGAGGCTGAGGAGCAGCAGGGCGCCCGACACCGCGATCAGGGAGAGCGGCAGCACGTCGTGCTCGCGGCGTACGGGGTCGGGCAGCGCCAGCTGCTCGCGCGAGCCGGGCCGTACGCCGGCGCTCTTCCGCGCGCCGTCGACGAGCTCGTGGAGGCGGTGCTCAGCCCAGTCGGCATAGGCCATCCCGTCGCGCGGGCCGTCGTCGGCGCCGTGCGTGCGGCGCGAGAGCATGGCCTTGCGCCACGAGCGACCGACCACCGTGGAGACGAAGCGCCGGTCGGCGGCCCGCACGGCGAGCACCTGTCGTACGGCCATCTCCTCGACCGCGGCGAGCCGGATGTGGACGGTGTCGGCGAGGTTGCGCATCACGAGGTGCTCCTCGGTGACCCACAGGGCCGGACGCAGCATCGCCGCCCAGGCCAGCACCCCCACCAGCAGGCCGCCGGCGGCCACCCACGCCGGGAACCCGTCGTCGAGGTAGGCCACGCCCGCGACGACGAGCGCCGCACTGAGACCGACGGTCAGCCAGCCGGAGATCCGGCCGCTCGTGGGCTGGAACCGCTCCACGACGGCGTCGGCGTCGTGCTGCAGGCGTGCCATGTCGTCCTCGCTGATTTGGGCAGACTTTGGCCCCACACGGATTGCCGGGGGCCTCTCGCCCAACTCTATGCTGGGTCGGTGACACCCACTGCAAGCCCCACGGCGGGCGACACCTCCGCGCACGGCGTCTTCGACGACATCGTGGGCTCGGAGTCCTCGCTCCGCCGATTCCTCCACGGCCTGCCGGGAGTCGACCAGGTCGGGTGCGAGGCCCGTGCTGCTGGTCTGGCCACCCGGTCCATCAAGACCACGTCGAAGGCGTTCGCCATCGACCTGGCCATCCGGATGGTCGACCTGACCACGCTGGAGGGCCAGGACACCCACGGCAAGGTGCGTGCGCTCGCCTCCAAGGCGATGCGGCCCGACCCGGCCGACCCGTCCTGCCCCGCGACGGCAGCGGTGTGCGTCTACCCCGACATGGTCGCGACCGCCAAGCAGACCCTCGGCGACAGCGGCGTCAACGTCGCGGCCGTGGCCACGGCGTTCCCGAGCGGTCGCGCAGCGATGGACATCAAGCTCGCCGACACCCGCGACGCGGTCGAGGCCGGCGCCGACGAGATCGACATGGTGATCGACCGGGGCGCGTTCCTGTCCGGTCGCTACATGGACGTCTACGAGGAGATCGTCCAGGTCAAGGAGGCGTGCGCCAGGCCTGACGGGTCCAGCGCCCACCTCAAGGTGATCTTCGAGACCGGCGAGCTCCAGACCTACGACAACGTCCGCCGCGCCAGCTGGCTGGCGATGATGGCCGGCGGCCACTTCATCAAGACCTCCACCGGCAAGGTGCAGCCCGCCGCGACCCTCCCGGTCACGCTGATCATGCTCGAGGCCGTGCGCGACTTCCGCGAGCAGACCGGGCAGATGGTCGGCGTCAAGCCGGCCGGCGGCATCAAGACGACCAAGGACGCCATCAAGTACCTCGTGATGGTCAACGAGACCTGCGGGAGCGACTGGCTCGACCCCGACTGGTTCCGTTTCGGTGCGTCCACGCTGCTCAACGACCTGCTGATGCAGCGCACCAAGATGACGACCGGTCGCTACTCCGGTCCCGACTACTTCACGCTGGACTGAGGCCGATGAGCACCCCCACCCCCACCAACGTCTTCGAGTACGCCCCCGCGCCCGAGTCGCGCGCGATCGTCGACATCAAGCCGTCCTACGGCCTGTTCATCAACGGCGAGTTCGTCGACGGCAACGGCACGTCGTTCAAGACGGTCAACCCGGCCACCGAGGAGGTCCTCGCCGAGGTCGCGGAGGCCAACGACGCCGACGTCGACGAGGCCGTGAAGGCCGCGCGTCGGGCGTACACCCGGGTCTGGTCGCGGATGTCGGGCGCCGAGCGCGCCAAGTACCTCTACCGGATCGCGCGGATCATCCAGGAGCGCGGTCGCGAGCTCGCCGTCCTGGAGTCCATCGACAACGGCAAGCCGATCAAGGAGTCGCGCGACGTCGACGTCCCGATCGTCGCCGCCCACTTCTTCTACTACGCCGGCTGGGCCGACAAGCTGAAGTACTCCGGCTACGGCGAGACTCCGCTGGGCGTGGCCGGGCAGGTCATCCCCTGGAACTTCCCGCTGCTGATGCTGGCGTGGAAGATCGCCCCGGCGCTCGCCTGCGGCAACACGGTCGTGCTCAAGCCGGCCGAGACCACCCCGCTGACCGCGCTGCTGTTCGCCGAGATCTGCCAGCAGGCCGACCTGCCGCCCGGCGTGGTCAACATCGTCACCGGCGCCGGTGAGACCGGCCGCGCGATCGTGTCGCACCCCGACGTCGACAAGGTCGCCTTCACCGGTTCCACCGAGGTCGGCAAGGCCATCGCCCGTGCGGTCGCCGGCAGCGACAAGAAGGTCACCCTCGAGCTCGGCGGCAAGGCCGCCAACATCGTCTTCGACGACGCCCCGCTCGACCAGGCCGTCGAGGGCATCGTCAACGGCATCTTCTTCAACCAGGGCCACGTGTGCTGCGCGGGCTCGCGCCTGCTCGTGCAGGAGTCCGTGGCCGACGAGGTGCTCGAGCGCCTCAAGCGCCGCATGTCCACGCTGCGGATGGGCGACCCGCTCGACAAGAACACCGACGTCGGCGCGATCAACTCCGGCGAGCAGCTCAAGCGGATCCGCGAGCTGTCGGAGGTCGGCGACGCCGAGGGAGCCGAGCGGTGGGAGGTCGCCTGCGACCTGCCCACGAAGGGCTTCTGGTTCCCCCCGACGCTGTTCACCGGCGTGTCCCAGGCGCACCGGATCGCGCGCGAGGAGATCTTCGGCCCGGTCCTGTCCGTGCTGACCTTCCGTACGCCGTCCGAGGCGGTCGAGAAGGCCAACAACACGCCGTTCGGCCTGTCCGCCGGCGTGTGGACCGACAAGGGCTCGCGGATCCTGTCCATGGCCAACCGCCTGCGCGCGGGCGTGGTCTGGGCCAACACGTTCAACAAGTTCGACCCCACCTCGCCGTTCGGCGGCTACAAGGAGTCCGGTTACGGCCGCGAGGGCGGCCGCCACGGGCTCGAGGCCTACCTCAAGGGAGCTGACCAGTGAGCCGCATCGACGTCCGCAAGACCTACAAGCTCTACATCGGCGGGCAGTTCCCGCGCTCGGAGTCGGGCCGCTCCTACGTGGTCAACGACGCCAAGGGTCGCCTGCTGGCCAACGCCGCGCAGGCCTCCCGCAAGGACGCCCGTGACGCGGTCGTCGCCGCCCGTGCCGCGTTCGGTGGCTGGTCGACGAGGACGGCGTACAACCGGGCCCAGGTCGTCTACCGCATCGCCGAGGTCCTCGAGGGCCGCCGCGAGCAGTTCGAGGCCGAGCTCCGCGCCGCGGAGGGCATCACCGCGGCCAAGGCGCGCACCTACGTCGACGCCGCGATCGACCGCCTCGTCTGGTACGCCGGGTGGGCCGACAAGATCACCCAGGTCGTCGGCAACGCCAACCCGGTCGCCGGCCCCTTCTTCAACCTGTCGACCCCCGAGCCGAGCGGCGTCATCGCCGTCGTCGCGCCGCGCGGTGCCCTGCTCGGGCTCGTCAGCGTGGTCGCGCCGCTGATCATCACCGGCAACACCGTCGTGGTCATCGCCAGCGAGGACAACCCGCTGACCGCGATCACCCTCGGCGAGGTCATGGCCACCAGCGACCTCCCGGGCGGCGTGGTCAACGTGCTCACCGGCTCGCAGGCCGAGATCGCCCCGTGGCTGGCCTCGCACATGGACGTCAACGGCATCGACCTCACCGGCGTCGAGGACGCCGAGCTCGCCACCGAGCTCGAGGTGTCGGCCGCCGACAACCTCAAGCGCGTACGCCGCCCCGCCCCTGACACCGACTGGCTCGCCGAGCCCGGCCTCGACCGGATGACGCAGTTCCTCGAGACCAAGACCGTCTGGCACCCGATCGGCGTCTGAGCCGCCCGTACACGCACGACGAAGGCCCCCGGAGATCCTCCGGGGGCCTTCGTGCGTGGTCGAGGTCAGCGGTTGAGCAGGGCCGAGGCCAGCACCCCGAGGATCTCGTTGGGGTTGTTCACCAGGTAGTTCTGCCCACCGGTCGCCGCGGCGATCTGCTCGAGCTCACCGGTGTCGGCGTCCTGCGAGATGCCGATGATGATCACCTTGACCGGCTTGGCCGGGTCGCGCAGCGACTTCAGCTGGTTGACCAGCGCGTCGAGCGACAGCGAGCTGCTGTCGTCGCTCGCGCCGTCGGTGAAGATCACCACGGAGTTGAACCACGCCGGGTCCCACATCTTCTGCGCGTGCTTGTACGCGGCGAGCGTCGTGTCCATGACGCCGGTGCCTCCGCGCACGCGACCGGCGAGGGCGCTCGCCTCGCGGCGGACGACGTCGCCGTGGGTCTCCCCGCCCTCGGCGGGGGCGTCGAGGCGGTCCAGGGCGGCGTACTCGGCCCACGACGCACCGTTCTCGCCGCGGTTCTTCGAGAAGCCCCAGATGCCGATGCGGGCCTGGGCCGGGAAGGCGTCGAGCGCGACCTGCGAGGCCGTGACGGCCAGGCCGATGCGGCTGGTGTCGCCGAGCGCCATCTTCATGGAGCCGGAGAGGTCGACCACCGCGAGGATGCTCGACGGGACCGACAGCACGCGCCACTGGCGCAGCGTGTCGTCCGTCGTCTTCTGCGCGACGGTGCTCAGCACCGTGGTATCGCCCAGGCCGATGTCGTTGGGCAGCGGGGTGCCCTCGGGGCCGCGGAGCTCGGCGGCCGCGATCGCCTCGACGCCCGCGCTGGAGGCGAACCAGCGACCCAGCGCGCGGCCCACGCGGGCCGACAGGTCACCGCCGGACGAGAGCAGGTCGGAGCTGCCGCGGTTCACGTCGATCAGGGGGTACTGCAGCATCGGCACGCCGGTCTGCGGCGCGACCAGGTTGAGCTGGTCGTTGCTGCGGCGCGCGGCGAGGTAGGCCTGCTCGGTGGCCGGCACGAGCTGCGTGCTCGACGCCGTGATCGTGGAGAGGTCCGTCTGGTTGGCGCTGCCGGCGACGGCGCGCTCGCCGTACGTCTGGGCGACCGGGACGGTCTTCTCCTCGATGGTGAGGGGGGTCTCGCCGGTCTTCTTCATCTCGGCGTAGGGCGCGAGCAGCGCCAGGGCCGAGGCGCCCTCGGCGCTCGGGTCGGCCATGGCGAGGCTGCCGCTGTCGAGGGCCGCGGCCCACGAGGCGGGCGCCTTCACCGCCGGGCCGCCGACGAGGCCGACCGGCGTCTGGGCGAGCACCTTGGTGATCGGCGCGCCGGTCCAGCCGGCCGAGGTCAGCTGGCCCTTCCAGGTCGGGCTGTCGGGGATCCACAGCTCCGGGAGCTCGGCGGCGGGGTCGCTCAGCAGCGCCACCACGTCGCTCACGGAGCCGGCCGTGACCTGGATGTCGATGCACGGCTCGTCCGCGTTGACGTCCTTGACGGCCTCGTTGACGAGGCCCTCCATCACCGGCGCGGTGGTCAGCGTGACCACCTCGGAGATGCAGTCGGCCTCGGGCTCGCTGCCCTCCCCGCGCATCGCGAGGAAGCCGATGATGCCCAGCACGAGCACGAGCACGAGCCCTACCAGCACAAAGGTCTTGCCGGAGCGCCCGCTGGGGCCGCCGGAGGTGTCCGCGATTTCGGGCGCGGTCGAGTCGTCCAGACTCATGATGTCCTCCCACAAGAACGTCAATCGGGGGTTTGGGCGAGACTAATCTCCTGCCCGACCGTCCGTGGCCGAACGACGAAACGAGTGCGTAACAAATGACACACGCCCAGGTGGTGGTCCTGGCCGGCCCGAGCGGCGCCGGGAAGTCCCGGCTCGCCGAACGCCTCGGTCTGCCCGTCCTCCGCCTCGACGACTTCTACAAGGACGGGGACGACCCCACGCTCCCCCGGATCACCACCGGGGCCAACGCCGGGCTCGTCGACTGGGACCACCCCGACTCCTGGCACGAGGCCGACGCCCTCGCCGCACTGCGCGAGCTGTGCGCGACGGGACGCAGCGAGGTCCCGGTCTACGAGATCTCGCAGAACGGCCGCTCCGGCTCGCGCGCGGTCGACCTCGGCGGCAGCGCCCGCTTCGTCGCGGAGGGCATCTTCGCCCCCGAGGTCGTGGCCACCTGTCGCGACGAGGGGATGCTCGCGGCGGCGTACTGCATCACCCAGCACCCCCTCAAGACCTTCTGGCGCCGCCTCACCCGGGACCTGCGCGAGCACCGCAAGCCGCCGCTCGTGCTCGTACGCCGCGGGCTGGCGCTGATGCGCGACCAGCAACGCGTCGTCGCCCACGCGGTGCGGCAGGGCTGTCGCCGCGCCACGGGCGACCAGGCCTACGCCGAGCTCACGGCCGCCAACCGCGCGGCTACGCCTCCGTACGGGCGTCGATGAGGGCGGCGTAGCCCGGCTTGACGACCTGGTCGATGATCGCGAGGCGCTCGTCGAAGGGCAGGAAGGCCGACTTCATCGCGTTGATCGTGAACCACCGCAGGTCCTGCAGCGTGTAGCCGAAGGCCTCGACCAGGCCGTGCATCTCCTGCGTCATCGACGTGCCGCTCATCAGCCGGTTGTCGGTGTTGACGGTGACCCGGAAGCGGAGGTCGGTCAGCAGCCCGACCGGGTGCTGCTCGAAGGACTCCGCCGCGCCGGTCTGGATGTTGGAACTGGGGCACATCTCCAGCGGGATCCGCTTGTCGCGGACGTACGCCGCCAGCCGGCCGAGCTCGACCGAACCGTCGTCGTGGACGGTGATGTCGTCGATGATGCGTACGCCGTGGCCGAGGCGGTCGGCGCCGCACCACTGGATGGCCTCCCAGATCGACGGCAGGCCGAAGGCCTCGCCCGCGTGGATGGTGAAGTGGGCGTTCTCGCGCTGGAGGTACTCGAAGGCGTCGAGGTGGCGGGTGGGAGGGAAGCCGGCCTCGGCCCCCGCGATGTCGAACCCGGCCACACCGCGGTCGCGCCACGCGATCGCCAGCTCGGCGATCTCCATCGACCGGGCCTGGTGCCGCATCGCGGTCAGCAGCTGGCGTACGACGATCCGCCCGCCGCTCGCCGCCATGCCGGCGTCGAAGCCCTCCTGCACCGCGGCGACGACCTCGTCGAGCGTCAGGCCGCCGGTGACGTGCTGCTCGGGTGCGTAGCGCACCTCGGCGTAGACCACGCCGTCGGCGGCGAGGTCCTCGACGCACTCGCGGGCCACCCGTGCGATCGCGGGGCCGTTCTGCATGACCGCGACCGTGTGGTCGAAGGTCTCGAGGTAGCGCACCAGCGAGCCGGAGTCGGCCGACTCGGCGAACCAGCGGCCCAGCGACTCCGCGTCGCCGGCCGGGAGCTCGTGGCCGATCTCCTCGGCGAGCTCGACGATGGTCTGCGGGCGCAGCCCGCCGTCGAGGTGGTCGTGCAGCAGGACCTTCGGGGCGGCCTGCACCTGGTCGCGGGTGGGAGTGCTCACCGGCACATCCAAGCAGGGCCCGCCATGGTCAAGCACTATCTTCGTGCTCATGCGCACCTTCACCACCCTCGACGAGGTCGCCTCGGCCGCGGGCACCGACATCGGCACCAGCGACTGGCTCACCGTCGACCAGGCCCGGATCGACGCCTTCGCCGACGCCACGCTCGACCACCAGTGGATCCACGTCGACGTCGAGGCGGCCACCGCGGGGCCGTTCGGCACGACGATCGCCCACGGGTTCCTCACCCTGAGCCTGCTCCCGCACTTCGCCTCGCAGGTCTTCCGCCTCGAGACGCCGGGAGCGCGGCTCAACTACGGGCTGGAGAAGGTGCGCTTCCCCAGCCCGGTGCCCGTCGACAGCCGACTGCGCTCGCACGTGCGCTTCGGCGAGGTGCGTGACCTCCCCGCCGGCAAGCAGCTGGTCGTCGAGCACACCGTCGAGATCGACGGCCACGACAAGCCGGCCTGCGTGGCCGCCCACGTGGTGCTCCTGCTCGGCTGAGGCACCGCCTCAGCGCGACAGCACAGCCCGCGCGAACACCCCGAGGATGTCCTCCGGCCGCGCCGCCAGGTAGGCGTCGCCCCCGGTGACCCCCGCCATCCGCTCCAGGGCCCCCAGGTCGGCGTCCTCGCCGATCGCGATGCCCACGATCCGCACCGGCCGGTCGGGGTCGCGCAGCTCCCGGAGGCGTGCGAGCAGCTGGTCCAGCCCGATGGACCCCGCGTCCTCGTTGCGGCCGTCGGTCATGAGCACCACGGCGTTCGAGTAGTTCCGGCGGTAGCTGCGCAGCGCCTCCCGGTAGGCGGCGAGCGCCGTGTCGTACAGACCCGTGCCGCCGTCGGTGAGGCCCGGCATCTCGTCCGCACGCTCGCGCAGCGCATAGCGCTGGGTGCGGCCGAAGCGCAGGTCGTCCAGCCGGCGGATCGGCTCCAGGACCCGCCAGTCCTGGCCGGGACCGCCCTTGTCGATGGAGAAGATCCACAGCCCGACCCGGGCGTGGTCCGGCAGGAACGAGAGGCCGATCAACGCCGCGTCGGCGAGGAGGTCCATCCTCGTCCCGGTCCCCGCGTCGAAGTCCATCGACCCCGACGCGTCGACGACGGCCAGGATGGCCGACGGGACCGCCAGCGTCTTCCACGACTGCACCGCGGTGACGACCGTCTTGGGGGTGGGCGTCGGCAGGTAGGCCGAGACGTCGGAGCGGGTGGCGGCGGACGACGCACCGCGCGCGGGGCGGAGGCCCTGCTCGACCAGCGCCCTGGCACCGTCCTCGCCCACCAGGTGGTCGAGCAGGCGCAGCGCCACCTCGCGCGCGCCGGGCGCCGCGTCCTCCGAGACGACGAGGGGGAAGTCGAGGACCGGCGCACCCACCTCCGGCGTGAGGTCTCGCATGCGCCGCCCGTCCTCCGTGAGGGTCAGCTCCTGCTCCGTGGTCACGACCAGCCTGGGCGACAGGGGCCGGAACATGGTCGGCCACACCTGCTCGTCGGCTCCCCGCGCGCGCCGGGCGCCGTACGTCTGCGCGAACGGCACCACCATCTGCTGCGCCTCCGCGGGCGTCCGGCCGCTCAGGCGAGCCTCGGCCAGCGGGGCCACCAGGGCCAGCGCACCCACCGTGGAGACCTCCGGGTCCGGGACCGTCACGAGGCCCGAGGCCTCCGCGTCGCCCCACGTGGCGAACCGGCGGGCACGGGAGCCGCCGACCAGGAGCACCGGGGTGCGCGCGACACTGGGCGCCAGCACCCGTACGCGGGCCTCGTCGCCGAGGCGGGCGCGGCCTAGCCAGATGCGGGACTCCGGTATCCAGATGTCGGGGAGGGCGCGACCCGTGGACACGCCGAGGGCCACCTCCGCGCCGGACCGCACGGTGGGTTCGATCGACGTGCACGCGGGCGCCACGTCGTCGACGGCGTCGACCACCACGTCGTACATCTCCGCCGCCACCGTGATGTCCACGCTGCGATAGCGGGTGCACCCGTCGCTCGCCTGCTCCGTCTCGTCCGGGGACGCCCACAGCAGGTAGGCCACTCCACCGCCGATGACCAGGCCGGTGAGCAGCAGCAGCACGATCCCGACCGCGAGCAGGACCCGCGGCGGAAGGTCACGGTCGTACTCGTCGGCCGTGCTCATGGTGTCCCCGGATCGTCCATGACAAACCTCCCACAGGTCTGTCAGGAGGCTAGGTCGATCGGGGGAGCCTGAGGCCGGATCGGGCTGCGTACCCCCAGAGTTGGGGACTCAGGCGATGCGGTCGATGACCAGGTCCTGCACGACGTGGGCCGAGCCGTCACCTATGTCGAACCCGCCCTCGAGCGAGGCGAGCGCCCGGTCGAAGCGCTCGGGCTCGTCCGTCAGCAGGGTGAAGAGCGGCTCGCCCTCGGTGACCGCGTCACCGGGTCGCGCGTGCCAGACCACGCCGGCGCCGGCCTGCACCGGGTCCTCCTTGCGGGCCCGGCCGGCGCCGAGGCGCCACGCGGCCATGCCGACCGCCATCGCGTCGAGGCGGGTGAGGGTGCCGCTCGAGGGCGCGGTGACGACGTGCGACTCCTTCGCCTGCGGAAGCGCCGCGTCCGGGTCGCCGCCCTGGGCGCGGATCATCTTCTTCCAGGCGTCCATCGCCGAGCCGTCGGCGAGCCTGTCGGCCGGGTCGACGTCGTCGCGACCGGCACCGGCGAGCATCTCGCGGGCCAGGGCCAGGGTCAGCTCGACCACGTCGGCGGGACCGCCGCCGGCGAGCACGTCGACCGACTCCTGCACCTCGATGGCGTTGCCGGCGGTCAGGCCGAGCGGGGTGGCCATGTCGGTGAGCAGCGCGACGGTGTGCACGCCGGCGTCGGTGCCGAGCGCCACCATCGTCTCGGCGAGCTCGCGCGCGGTCGTCAGGTCCTTCATGAAGGCGCCGCTGCCGACCTTGACGTCGAGCACCAGCGCGCCGGTGCCCTCGGCGATCTTCTTGCTCATGATGGAGCTCGCGATGAGCGGGATCGCCTCGACGGTGCCGGTCACGTCACGCAGCGCGTACAGCTTCTTGTCGGCCGGGGCGAGGCCGTCGCCGGCGGCACAGATGACCGCACCGACGTCCTCGAGGATCGCGAACATCTCCTCGTTGCTCAGCGCCGCCCGCCAGCCGGGGATCGACTCGAGCTTGTCGAGCGTGCCGCCGGTGTGGCCCAGGCCACGGCCCGACAGCTGGGGCACGGCGACGCCGCAGGCAGCGACGAGCGGGGCCAGCGGCAGCGTGATCTTGTCGCCGACGCCCCCGGTGGAGTGCTTGTCGGCGGTGGGGCGCGACAGCGTGGAGAAGTCCATCCGCTCCCCCGACGCGATCATCGCGGCGGTCCAGCGCGCGATCTCGGTGCGGTTCATCCCGTTGAGCAGGATCGCCATGGCCAGGGCCGACATCTGCTCGTCGGCGACCTCGCCGCGCGTGTAGGCGTCGATCACCCAGTCGATCTGGCTGTCGCTGAGCTCGTGCTTGTCGCGCTTGGCGAGGATCACCTCGACCGCGTCGTGTGCGGGCACTACTGGGTTCCTTCCCTCGTGGCGAGGTCGTTCAGGTCGTCGGGCCCGAAGGCGTCGGGCAGCACCTCGGACATGGGCTTGACCCCCGAGACGGTCCAGACCAGCAGGTCGCGGCCCCCGTGCTCGAAGAGCAGCTGGCGGCACCGGCCGCACGGCATGATGATCTCGCCCGCACCATTGACGCACACGAAGTGGGTCAGGCGCCCACCGCCACTCGCGTACAGCTGGGAGACCAGGCCGCACTCGGCGCACAGCACCACCCCGTACGCCGCGTTCTCGACGTTGCAGCCCACCACCACGCGGCCGTCGTCCACTCGTGCGGCCGCGCCGACGGAGTAGTGCGAGTACGGCGCGTACGCCCTCCCCATCACCTCGACCGCGGCGGCCTTGAGCTCGTCCCACTCCTGCTGGTTCACGCGGCCACTATGGCGCATACGAGGAAGCGACAGTCTTTGGCAGGTTCCGCCGAAAGTTCTCCGGCGACTTTTATGTCTCAAACGCATTTCGGAAGTTCCGAACCGCGTGACGGGGTGCCCCGGGGCAGGCATCATGCTGCCCGAAAGCGACCCCACTCCGGGGGCACGAACTTGGAGGCATTTGTGAAGAAGTCGAGGAAGGTCGTCTCGAGCGGCCTCGTGGCCCTGCTGGCGGCCGCGACCCTGGCGGCGTGCGGCGACGCACCCGAGGAGGAGACCACCGGTAGCGAGGGCGGCAGCAGCGAGGCTGCCAGCGACTTCCTGCCCTGCATCGTGTCCGACGCGGGCGGTTTCGACGACAAGTCGTTCAACCAGCTCGGCTTCGAGGGCGCCGAGCAGGCCGCCGAGGAGCTGGGTGCGGAGCTGAAGGCCGTCGAGTCCAACAGCGAGAACGACTACACCTCCAACCTGGAGAGCCTGGTCGGCGAGGGCTGCGACGTCATCGTGACCGTCGGCTTCGCGCTGGCGTCCGCGACCAAGGAGTCGGCCGAGGCCAACCCCGACATCGAGTACGTCCTGATCGACGACTCCGCCGACGGCGGCGAGGACGGTCAGACCTTCGACGGCAAGGCCGACGTCGAGAACATCAAGCCCCTGCTCTACAACACCGCCGAGGCCGCGTTCCTCGCCGGCTACGCAGCTGCCGACTACACCAAGACCGGCAAGGTCGGCACCTACGGCGGCATGCCCTTCCCGACCGTCACCATCTTCATGGACGGCTTCAAGCAGGGCGCCGAGTACTACGCCGAGGAGAACGGCAAGGACGTCGAGGTCGTCGGCTGGGACGGCAAGAACGGCTCGTTCACCGGTGGCTTCGAGGCCAACGAGGCCGCGACCAGCACCGCCAAGCAGATCCTCGACCAGGACGTCGACGTGATCCTGCCGGTCGGTGGCCCGATCTACCAGGGCGCCATCACCGCGATCGAGGACTCCGGCAAGGACATCGCCATGATCGGCGTCGACGCCGACCTCTACGAGACCGACCCGAGCACGCAGGACTACGTCATGACCTCGATCCTCAAGGGCATGAAGGTCTCGACCTACGAGGCCGTCCTGGCCGCCGGCAACGACGAGTTCGACTTCGAGCCCTACGTCGGCACCCTCGAGAACGAAGGCGTCGGCATCGCGCCGTTCCACAACTTCGAGGACAAGGTGAGCCCCGAGCTCGCCGGTCAGCTCGAGGAGGTCAAGGCCGGCATCATCGACGGCTCGATCGAGGTCACGTCCTACCTGGGCTGACCAGCACCACGCTCCATCACGGAGGGAGGCCGACGGAACCGTCGGCCTCCCTCTCTTTTGGCCCCCGGGCGGGTCCTCCCCCGCTCCGCGAGCCCAGTTGCCAGAGCCGCGGCCCGACCTTTGGCACATCTCGGCGCAGTGGCGCAGGGCCCGCCACGGTTACCCTTCTCCGCGCGCTTCTCGCGCACATTCCGACCCCTAGGATGCGATGCCATGAGACTCGTCCTGCGAGGCATCACCAAACGCTTCGGCAGCGTGGTGGCCAACGACTCGATCTCCCTCACCGTCGAGCCCGGCGAGATCCACTGCCTCCTCGGCGAGAACGGCGCCGGCAAGTCGACGCTGATGAACGTGCTCTACGGCCTCTACAAGGCCGACGAGGGCGAGATCGAGCTCGACGGCCAGGTCCAGCACTTCACCGGCCCCGGTGACGCGATGGCCGCCGGCATCGGCATGGTCCACCAGCACTTCATGCTCATCCCCGTCTTCACCGTCGCCGAGAACGTCATGCTCGGCAACGAGTCCACCGGCTTCGCCGGAGCCC
This sequence comes from Nocardioides ganghwensis, assembly GCF_014779655.1. Classification (GTDB taxonomy): domain Bacteria; phylum Actinomycetota; class Actinomycetes; order Propionibacteriales; family Nocardioidaceae; genus Nocardioides; species Nocardioides ganghwensis. The sequence goes on along the minus strand of NZ_JACXYX010000006.1, from coordinate 7,924 downwards.
TCGACGTCGACGCCGCCCGCGAGCGCGTCACCGAGATCTCCGACCGGTTCGGCTTCCACGTCAACCCCGACGCCCTCGTCGAGGACCTCCCGGTCGGCGTCCAGCAGCGCGTCGAGATCATCAAGGTCCTCTCCCGCGACGCCGAGCTCCTCGTCTTCGACGAGCCGACGGCCGTGCTCACGCCGCAGGAGACCGACGAGCTGATGGAGATCATGCGCCAGCTCAAGGAGGCCGGGAAGGCGATCGTCTTCATCACCCACAAGCTCCGCGAGGTGCGCGCCGTCGCCGACCGGATCACCGTCATCCGCCTCGGCAAGGTCGTCGGCGAGGCCGAGCCCACCGCCAGCAACGCCGAGCTCGCCTCGATGATGGTCGGGCGCCCGGTGGAGCTCGTCGTCCACAAGGGCGAGCCGAAGCTCGGCGCCGACGCGCTCGTGGTCAAGGACCTGCGCGTCACCGACCTGGCCGGTCACGCCCAGGTCGACGGCCTCACCTTCACCATCCGCGCCGGGGAGGTCCTCTGCGTGGCCGGCGTGCAGGGCAACGGCCAGACCGAGCTCACCGAGGCCCTGCTCGGCCTCCAGGACGACGTCAGCGGCTCGATCAAGCTCGACGGGCTCGAGCTGGTCGGTCGCTCGACGCGGGAGATCCTCGACGCCGGCGTCGGGTTCATCCCCGAGGACCGCCAGGTCGACGGCCTGGTGCCCGGCTTCACCATCGCCGAGAACCTCATGCTCAACCGGAGCTTCAAGTCGCCGTTCGTCAAGAACGGCAGCCTGCGCCTCGGCGCGCTGCGCGAGTTCGCGCAGAAGAAGCTCAAGGAGTACGACGTCCGCGCCCGCGACATCGACTCGCTGGCCGCCAACCTCTCGGGCGGCAACCAGCAGAAGGTCGTCGTGGCCCGCGAGCTCTCCCGCGACCTGCGCCTGCTCGTCGCGGCGCAGCCCACCCGCGGCGTCGACGTCGGCTCGATCGAGTTCATCCACAAGCAGATCGTCGCGACCCGCGACAGCGGCATCCCGGTCCTGGTGGTCTCCACCGAGCTCGACGAGGTGGTCGCGCTCGCCGACCGCATCATGGTGCTCTACCGCGGCCGTGTGGTCGGCATCGTCCCGGCCGACACCCCCCGCGAGACCCTCGGACTCATGATGACCGGCGAACGCCCGAAGGACCTGAAGGACGTGGTCGCGTGAGCGACAAGGACCAGCCGACGCCCGAGTCGGAGAAGAACCCCGACTCGCCCGTGGTGACCGACGAGCCGGCCACCGACGCACCCGAGGTCGACCCGCACGACGCCCGCGGCGAGCGCTCGCGCTCCCTCCTTCGCGAGATCACCTCCGGCGACGCGCTCGCCGGCGTCCTCGCCGTGTTCCTCGCGATCTTCGTCGGCTCGGTGATGATCGCCGCGATCGACGAGGGCGTGCACGAGACCGCGGGCTACCTCACGGCCCGGCCCTCCGACTTCTTCGCCGCCGTCTGGGAGGCCATCTCCGGCGCCTACAGCGCGATGTTCCGCGGGGCGGTCTTCAACTACAACCTCACCGAGCCCGCCCAGCAGTGGCGCCCCCTCACCGAGACGCTGAAGTTCGCCGGCCCGCTCATCCTCGGCGGTCTCGGCGTCGGCCTCGCGTTCCGCGCGTCGCTGTTCAACATCGGTGGCCGCGGCCAGATGCTCGTCGCGGGTGGCGCGGCCGGCTGGGTCGGGTTCCAGCTCGACCTGCCCCTCGTCGTGCACCTGCCGCTCGCCGTGCTCGTCGGCATGGCCGCCGGCGCCCTGTGGGGCGGTCTCGCCGGGCTCCTCAAGGCCCGCACCGGCGCGCACGAGGTGATCGTCACGATCATGCTCAACTACGTCGGCTACTACCTGCTCTTCTGGGCCCTCACCAAGGAGTGGCTGCTCAAGACGCCCGGCTCGGTGAACCCGAAGTCGCCGCCGATGAAGGACAGCGCGGTCCTGCCCGACGTCCTCGGGGAGCAGTTCAACCTGCACTTCGGCTTCGTCCTCGCGCTCATCGCCGTCGGTGTCGCGTGGTGGCTGCTCAACCGCTCCACGCTGGGCTATCGCATCCGCGCCGTCGGCCAGAACCCGCACGCGGCCCGCGCCTCCGGCATCAACGTCGGGCGCACCTACACCGTGGTGATGATGATCGCCGGCTCGCTGCTCGGCCTCGCGGGCGTCAACCAGGTCCTCGGCACGGTGCCGAGCGGCGTCTCGCTCGACCTCGACGCCGGCATCGGCTTCGACGCCATCACCGTGGCGCTGCTCGGGCGCTCGCGTCCGCTCGGGATCCTGGCCGCCGGTCTGCTGTTCGGCGCCTTCAAGGCGGGCGGCTTCACCATGCAGGCGTCCGAGAACATCTCGGTCGACCTGGTGCTGGTGGTCCAGTCGCTGATCGTCCTCTTCCTCGCCGCTCCTCCCCTGGTGCGCGCGATCTTCCGGCTCCCCGCCCAGGAGGCCAAGTGAGCACCGTGACCGCCCAGCCGACCCCCGACAGCGGCGGCCTCGCGCCCGACACCGCCGTGACGCCCACCCGCGGCGCGGGTGCGCGCAAGCTGCCGATCGCGCTCGGCGTACTGACGGCGCTGCTCGCCGGGATCCTGCTCCGCTCGAGCCACGCCGGCGACACGACGTTCCAGCTCGCGGCGGAGAGCGACTTCGTCACCCTGCCCGACATCGTCGTGCCCTCGGGACCGACCGCCTGGGTGATGGTGGTGATCTGCCTCGCCCTCACCGCCGAGGCCGTACGCCGCATGCTCGCGCACCTGCGCCAGCCGGGCTGGATCCCGATCGCCTTCGCGATCGCGTGGATGACCGGCTTCCTCAGCTGGGCCGCGGCCGACGGCCGGATCCGGCTGGTGAGCCTCCTCGGCGGCGCGGTGGCGCTCGCCATCCCCCTCGTGTTCGGCGCTCTCGGCGGCGTGCTGGGCGAGCGGGCCGGCGTGGTCAACATCGCCATCGAGGGCCAGCTGCTGCTCGGCGCCTTCGCCGCCGCCATCACCGCGTCGTCGACCGGCTCCCCCTGGGCGGGCCTGGTCGCCGCTGCCGTGGCGGGTGCGCTCGTGGCACTGATCCTCGGGCTCTTCGCGATCACCTACTTCGTCGACCAGGTCATCGTCGGCGTCGTGCTCAACGTGCTCGTGGTGGGCCTGACCAACTTCATGTTCCGCCAGGTCCTCACCCCCAACGCCGAGACGCTCAACTCCCCCGAGCGACTGCGCGCCTTCCCGATCCCGATCCTCGGCGACATCCCGCTGATCGGCCCGATCCTGTTCCGCCAGACCCCGCTCGTCTACGTGCTGTACGCCGTGGTCGCGCTGGTCGCCTACGCGCTCTACCGCACCCGCTGGGGCCTCCGGGTCCGCGCGGTCGGTGAGCACCCCAAGGCGGCCGACACGGTGGGCATCAAGGTCAACCGCACCCGCTACCGCACCATCCTGCTCGCGGGCGCGATCGCCGGCCTCGGCGGGGCGTACTTCAGCCTCGTCTCGGTCGCGGGCTTCAACCGCGAGATGACCGGCGGCGCGGGCTACATCGCGCTGGCGGCGGTCATCTTCGGCAAGTGGGACCCGATCCGCGCCACCCTCGCCGCGCTGCTCTTCGGCTTCGCGACGAACCTGCAGGGTGTGCTCTCGGCCATCGGCTCCCCCGTGCCGAGCCAGTTCATGCTGATGCTCCCCTACCTCGTCACCATCTTCGCGGTGGCTGGCCTGGTGGGCCGCTCCCGGCCGCCGGCGGCGGACGGCGTGCCCTACAGGCAACAGTAGGTGTGACCCGAGGAGGGCCCGGCGCGGTGCGCCGGGCCCTTCTGCTTGCCCCGAACAGGTCCTGCATGGGTGACGTGCGCGTAGAATCTGGTCGTGAACGACGTCTCCGTGATCGCCTACTTCGCCGGCGACCCGACGAGGACCTACCAGCTCGCCCAGTGGCTGGAGGTCCTCGAGATCCTCGACCGGGTCCACCCGGTCGGCCTGGTGCTGCGCGACCCCGACTCGGCCGAGCTGATCGGCTCGCGTACGGACCTCACCGTCCTCACGGCGCCGACGTTCCCCGAGCTCACCGAGCTCTACGCCGAGCTCGACGCCAAGGTCGTCCTCTACTGCAACAACTCGGTGCTCAACTTCGAGTCGCTCGTCGACAGCCGGATGCTGCACGTGCACGTCAACCACGGCGAGAGCGACAAGCAGTCGATGGCGAGCAACAACGCCAAGGCCTACGACCGGGTGTTCGTCGCCGGCGACGCCGCCGTCGAGAGGTACGTCGCCGGGCTGCTCGACTTCGACGCGTCCCGGCTGGTCAGGATCGGCCGGCCGCAGCTCGACCTCCCCCGTACGCCCCTGCTGGAGCCCAGCCCGCGGCGCACGGTGATGTACGCCCCGACCTGGGAGGGCGACGCGGAGTACAACGACTACACCTCGGTCGAGGTGCTCGGCGAGCAGATCGTCCGGGCGATCCTCGAGGTCCCCGACGTCCGGCTCGTCTACAAGCCGCACCCCAAGGTCACCACGAGCCTGACCCCGGGGATCGCCGAGGCGCACCTGCGGATCATGGGGCTCCTCGACGAGGCGGTCCGCCTCGACCCCGAGGCCGGGCACACGCAGGTCCTGACCGGCGACATCCTCGCGGTGATGCCCGGGTGCGACGCGATGGTCACCGACGTGTCCTCGGTCGGCCTGGACTGGCTCTACCTCCACACCGACAAGCCGATCTTCCTCACCGACCCCCACTGCGACGTCGAGGCGCTGCACCACCAGGCCCCGATCAGCCGGTGCGCCGACCTCGTCGACCCCACGAGCATCGACCGGCTGACCTCGCTCCTGGCCGACCGGCTCGCCCACGACGAGCACCACCTGGCCCGCGTCGCGATGCGGCACCACTACTTCGACGACCTGCACGTCGGCGAGAGCACCGGCCGCTTCCTCGCCGAGGTGAGCCAGCTCGTCGCGCTCCGGGACCAGCTCGTCGCGCGCGGGGCGGACGCGGCGATCACCGCCTGAGGGACCTCGGGCAAGCAGTGGGCGGCCCGGGCGTGCGTAGGGTGTCGCGCATGGCCGACAACGTCCTGTGGATCGTCACGGACGACCAGATGCGCTCGACGCTCCGCTCGATGGACCGCACCTGGAGACGACTGGTGCGCAAGGGGGTCCACTTCCGGCGGGGGTACAGCGCGATGCCGTTGTGCGGTCCGGCCCGCGCCTCGATCCTCACCAGTCGCTACCCCCACAACCACGGGTGCGCCACCAACATGACCCACCAGCCCTTCGTGGCCCAGGGACATGACAGGGACACGGCGGCGACGAGGATGAAGGATGCCGGCTACGACACCGGTTACTTCGGGAAGTACATGAACGGGCTCGCCCAGGACCCGTCGTACGTCGCCCCCGGCTGGGACCGCTGGGTCGCCCTGCTCGACGGCATGATCGACGACCCCCGGGTGAACGTGGACGGCACCGTCCGGAAAGTCGGCTCGCAACGGGAGTTCGACCGCTTCGCCGGCCAGCGGCTGCGCCGCTTCATCCGTCGCCGCCAGGACGACGGTCCGTGGTTCGCGGTGTACGCCCCGACTGCGCCCCACGGCCCGTACACGCCGAGCCCCGAGCACTCCGACGACTTCGACGGGGTTCGCTGGAACCCACAGGCGCTCAACGAGGCCGACATGAGCGACAAGCCCCCGTGGCTGCGAGACCTCCCGCCGCAGGACCGTCGCCGGATGCAGCAGATCTACGAGGGCAAGCTGGAGGAGCTGCAGGACGTCGACGACCAGATCGGCAAGGTCCTGGACGTCCTGCGATCGACGGGCCAGCTGAGGAGGACGTGGATCTTCTTCGTCTCCGACAACGGCTACCTGTTGGGCGAGCACCGGCTGCTCTCCAAGTCGCAGCCGTACGAGGAGGCGGCGGGCATCCCGTTCGCCGTGCGCGGGCCGGATGTCGAGCCCCGGACGGTCGATGCCCTGGTCTCGCAGGTCGACCTGATGCCCACCACCCTCGAGATCGCCGGCCTCGACCCCGACACCGGGCGCGAGCTCGACGGCCGATCCATGCTCGAGCCGCTCCGGTCCGGCGACTGGTCCTCCTGGCGACGCCGCCTGATCGTCGAGAACATCAACCTCGACTGGTCGCTGCTCCGGGAGGGCTCACACGCCTACGTCGAGCACCACGACACCGGGGAGTGGGAGCTCTACGACCTCGAGCGAGACCCCCACCAGCTCGCCAACCTTCGCGACACCGACGTCACCGAGTGGGCACGCAAGACCGGTCAGTTCTCGGAGGCGCAGGGACTCGCCCTGCGCAGGCTCGAGCAGTAGCCGCGGGCGGGAAGAGACACGCGGGCATGCGGCGAGGTGGGCACAGCGATCCGCTTCATGCTGTTGCAGGGCAGCCAAGCATTCGCGGCGGATAGACGCATGCAAACACTTCGAAACGAAGCACTGACGGACAGGTGCTCCCCAACCCGGATCCGCTTGCACGATGGCCACGCCCTGATTCGCCATCCGCAGTACCTTCAGACTTGGCCTAAGCTTTGCTGGAGGAGACGGTGACGATGACGGGCAGCACCGGTACGTCTGAAGAGCCAATCGATTCGGTTCGTGAAGTACCTACGCGGAGCGTGGCGACGTACGCCCGGCTCTGGCAACTCGAGACATGGCTCCGACAGATGGTGTACATCGAACTGTGTGCGGCCTTCGGACGCCATTGGACGCAGGAAGTAGCCGGGCAACCGCGTGGATCTCTGACCGCAGACCTGCGCCTAACCCATATGCCGACCCCTGACGCGAGTCCCATTAGCTATGTAACCTTCGGATCGCTTTGTCGAACCATTGGTAACCACTGGGACCTATTCAGCGTGTATCTGCCGCCTCGCGATCTGTGGGAAGCAAAGTTATCCGAAGTAGCTCAGATCCGTAACCGAGTTGCCCACTTTAGGCTCGGGCACTTCGATGACCTGACGCGACTTCTGCAGTTCATGCGCGATCTTGACGATGGCTTTTGGCGCTTCTGTACGAGCTACAACGATGCGTACCCAGTGCTGCCTCCTTCCAAGGACCCAGTCACCAAACGATTCCAGCACTTGGACCAGTTTCCGTACGTCAGGGTCAACTCCCAGAGTTGGGCCAAGGTAGGAGTGGCGGACCCCGACGCGATGTTCAGCATGTCGATCGGCGTTCTGCAGCGGCCTTGGCAGACGTCCAAGCAGTCGGGACGGTCGTCCGGCCAGCCCGGACTCTTGTACGACGTGACGATCGTGGGTCGAGACAATCATCGATTCAACTATGCGCGTCTTCTCGAAGACACAAAGCGGTTGCACGGCGACGTCGTCCACATATGCATTGACAGCTTTGGCAGTTCGGTCCGATTTACAATACCCGCAATTCTCGGCGCGCGAGTGGTCAATCACACCATTCAGGCGTTTGTCGACCGGATCCCCAACTCGCTCCACCGAAGTCACGGCAGCGACCAGACCGATGCGGTTGAACGATTGGCTGGCGAGTGGCCCGAATACGTCCTTGGTCCCGAGGATCCACTCGTCTTCCTAGAGCCGCAGATGGTCGGCTCATTCTTTTCTGCATAGGTCGGCGCGAATCGGAGCCAACCTTGGTAAGGTCATTGGCGTCAAACAGAAGCCATAGTGGGCACGCGTGACCGGCCCGCTCGGCGCAGCCCAGGTCTGGGACGCCCGATCCGCAATGAGCCGTGGCTCGGCTTCATTCCCAAATGGGCGCGGCGCTGTACGTATGGTCGGCGACGGTTCGCACCGTGGTGGGGCAAGCAATACGTCTGCTTCGCGGCGGAAGGCAGTGTCGGCAACGCTCGAAAATGAGGCCGATCCGACGCTCGAAAACGAGGCCACCGGTTCGTGCTGCTTAGTCTGCCGTGTCTTGGGTTCTGATGCTGGGCAGGGTGTCGATGCCGCGGTTGCGTAGCC
>NZ_JACXYX010000005.1 GCF_014779655.1 Nocardioides ganghwensis | reverse complement strand
CACAACTGTTGGATAGGCCGAGCAGGCCAGCCCTACTCGGTAACCCACGACCATTTGTGAGTGGGGCCCCGGCCTGCAACCCCCAGTAGTCCTGAGCGGTCACTCCATACCGTCTAGCGGGAGGTCCGCAGACGCTCGAGCATCCCGGTGCGCCAGGCCTCGGTCTCGCCGATCTGGTTGAACGTGAAGACGTGCAGGCCCTCGACGAGCGCCCCTTCCTCCCCGAGCGCCGGTGCGCACCTCTCGAGGAACCTCTCGCCGGTGAACCCGCCCGGCGCGGCGAGGCGGGCGAAGACGCCCTTGTTCTTGGCGAGGAACTTCGTCGACTCGCCGACGCCGATCCTGGTCGCCATGCCCAGCAGCTTGGCCCGCTCGACCGGTCCGGGGATGCCGAGGAGCAGCGGCATCGCCACCCCGCGGGCACGCAGCCGGCGCACCCAGTCGCGCACCACGGCCGGGTCGAAGGTGAGGTTGCTGACGATGTGGGTGGCGTAGCGGCGCTTGTCCCACATGGACTGCACGGTGAGGTCGTCGTGGATGGTCGGGTGCGACTCGGGATAGCCGGTGATCCCGACGTGGGCGAACGGCGAGCCCAGCTCCTTCAGGTCCTCGAGCAGCGCGAGCGCGTCTGGGTAGTCGCCGACGGCCTCGGCGTCGCCGCCGGGGACGAACACGCTCGTGATGCCCTTCCCGCGCAGCCGCTCGGCGATCTCGGCCAGCTCGTCACGACCGGAGACCATGCGTGCGGCGAGGTGCGGGACCGTGACGTAGCCGTGGCCGGTGAGGCGCTCGGCCAGGTCGAGCGTGGCCTCCAGGCCCTTGGTGGGCGAGGCGGTGACGGTGACGGTGCGGTCACGCGGAAGGTGCTCGAGGACCTTGTCCTCCGTGGAGGCGGTGGGCAGCACCTCGTAGCGGGCGTTCTCCAGCAGGCGGACCAGGGTCGCCGCGGTTCGCTTGTTGCGCATGGAGCAACTCGTTTCGTGATGCGCATCCAGTGATGCCCCACTGTAGTGGCTCCCGGCCGTCGGTGACAGGGCGTGGCGTGACCCGAAATGGCACGAGGGGCGGCCACCTCTCGGTGACCGCCCCTCGTGGAGCGACTAGCGGATCGTCACTTGACGGTGACGGTGGCGCCGGCGGCCTCGAGGGCCTCCTTGGCCTTGTCCGCGGCCTCCTTGGTGGCGTTCTCGAGGATCGTCTTGGGGGCGGCCTCGACGAGGTCCTTGGCCTCCTTCAGACCGAGGGAGGTCAGGGCGCGCACCTCCTTGATGACGTTGATCTTCTTGTCGCCGGCGGCCTCGAGGACGACCTCGAACTCGTCCTTCTCCTCGGCGGCGGCGTCGCCACCGGCAGCGCCACCGGCGGCCGGGGCGGCGGCCACGGCGACGGGGGCGGCGGCGGTCACGCCGAAGGTGTCCTCGAACTGCTTGACGAACTCGGAGAGCTCGATCAGGGTCATCTCCTTGAAGGCGTCAAGGAGCTCGTCGGTGCTGAGCTTCGCCATGGTGGCGGTTCCTTCCGTGTGTGGCCCGCCCGCGTCGTGCGGTCGTGCCGGGTTTCAGGTGGTGTACGTCGGCCTGGGCTCAGGCGTCGGTGGACTCGGCGGCCGGCTCGGCAGCCTCGTCGGTCGCCTCGGGCTCGGCGGCTCCCTCCGAGGGGGTGGCCTCCTCCGCCGGGGCGTCCTCGGCAGCGGGAGCAGCCGGCGTACCGGCACCACCTGCGAGGATCGTGGGGTCCTGCTCGGCCTTGGCCTGCAGCGCACCCGCGAGACGGGCGGCCTGGGCGATCGGCGCGTTGAGCAGGTAGACGGCCTGGGACAGCGAGGCGAGCATCGCGCCCGCCAGCTTGCCCATCAGCACCTCGCGCGACTCGAGGTCGGCCAGCTTGGCGACCTCCGCAGCGTCGAGCGGCTTGCCGTCCAGGACTCCACCCTTGATGACAAGGGCGGGGTTTGCCTTGGCAAAGTCACGCAGACCCTTGGCGGCCTCGACCACGTCTCCATTGATGAAGGCGATGGCGGTGGGGCCGGTCAGCAGGTCGTCGAAGCCTTCGATGCCCACCTCGGTGGCGGCGATCTTGGCCAGCGTGTTCTTGACCACGGCGTAGTTGGCGTTCTCGCCGAGGGAGCGCCGCAGGTCCTGCAGCTGCTTCACGGTGAGCCCGCGGTACTCGGTCAGCACAGCGCCGGCGGAGTCGTTGAAGGACTCAACGATCTCTGCAACGGCGGCAGTCTTTTCTGGCCGCGCCATGGGTCTCCTTCCGGGGTTGACCACCGGCGTCGGGCCCACAGACGACGAACGCCCTGAGCACAGGCTCAGGGCGTGGGGCGAGATGTTCCGCTCTGCTCTGTCACCTGCGCCGGCCGCCCGCTGCTGCGGACCTTCGGTCACGGGCGAGGAGCTCGTGACAACCTGCGGTCTCTGGTTTCGAGTGGGAACTGTACGCGCCGCCGTGCGGACCGGACAAATCGGCGCCGTCGGCCCGGCAAACCGCGCAATCGGCACCCGGCGGGCACCCATCACTGGTTCCATGGTCGCGTGGACCACCAGCTCATGACCGTAGGGGCCTCCCTGGCTCGCAGCGACGAACGCATGCTCACCGGACGCAACGCCGCCGGGAGGGTGTGGAAGACCGGCTTCGGCGGCCTCGATCCGATCATCGGTGGCGGGATGCGCGCCGGCTCGCTCGTCCTCCTCGCCGGCCCCCAAGGCCTCGGCAAGTCGACCTTCGCGCTGCAGGTCGCGCGCAACAACGCCGCGACCGGCCGCCCGGTCATCTACTTCTCCTACGAGCACGACGCCGAGGACCTCACCCAGAAGCTCATCGCCATGGAGGCCGGCGAGCTCGACGACTCCGACCAGGTGCGGGTCAACAGCATCCGGTCGATCTTCGACGACCTGTGGGTGAGCTCCCTCGAGCACCGGCTGGAGTCGGTGCCTGCCGGCGTCGAGGCGCTGACCAAGGTGTCGCAGTACTCCGAGATGTTGTTCGTGCACCGGTCGACCGGCACGCGTACGGACCTCTCCGCCATCGAGGCCGCCATCGAGGCCGTCCGCGAGCTGTCGGGCACGACCCCGCTGGTGATCGTCGACTACCTCCAGAAGGTGAAGACCAGCCACGAGGACGAGGAGTCCAGCACGACCCAGATCGTGGAGGGCCTCAAGGACCTCGCCATCGACATCTCCGCCCCCGTCCTGGCCATCGCCGCCGCGGAGAAGGAGGCCCTGCGCTCCGGCAAGCGGATGCGCGCCAACGACCTGCGCGGGTCCAGCGCCCTGGCCTACGAGGCCGACGTGGTGCTGGTGCTCAACAACAAGTTCGACATCGTCGCCCGCCACCACCTGACCTACGACCTCGGCAACGCCGACCGGTTCCGGGAGTACGCCGTGCTGACGGTGGAGAAGAACCGGTTCGGTCGCGACGGGGCCGTGCTGCAGTTCCGGACCCGCTTCGACCAGGGCCGCTACGAGCCCGAGGGCAGCGAGGTCAAGGAGCAGCTGATCGACGAGCGGGTCTTCCGGGAGTGAGCCGAAGGCGAACGCGTCACAGTCCCGGCTGCTCGGTGACCTCGCTGGCCGGGGGCTCCTCGATCTCGACGTCGATGCCGAAGTCGGAGTAGGTGCCCTCGGTGGTCGAGGTGGTGGGCTGGCCGCCACCCACGCCCTTGATCTCGGTGGTCTGGGCGAACTTGCGGGGCAGGTCGTCGGCGTCGACCCACATCTCGGTCACCAGCTCCTTGGGCATCATGTCCGCCATCGCGGCGGGGAACTGCATCGCCTCGATGTACTGGGTCGGGTCGAGCGTGATCCGGTAGTGGTTGGTCTCGACGCCGTCGACCTCCTCGGAGCCGACGAGCTCGAGCTTCTTGGGCGTCTCCATCGCCTTGAACATGACCTCGGGGTCGGTCGCCTTGCCGATCATCCCGAACAGCGAGTCGGGGTCGCTCAGGTCGATCTTGAGCCACTTGTCGCCCATGCCGAGGTCGGGTGACTTCATGTACATCGCCTGGCCGAGCAGGATCATGTCCATGGCCTGGGCGCCGGAGCCGGTGGCCTGCATCTCGACGCCCTCGTCGCTGAAGCGAGCCGTGCCGGACATCGTCTGCGTCTGGCCACCGGTGCCGGAGGTCGTCTCGAACGCGAACGTCTCTGCTTCCTGCAGCGCCGCCATGACCGACGGGTAGAAGTCCGCTGCGGACAGCTCGGTCAGCGACGCCTCCGTCGCCTCGTCGGGCTCGTCCGCGGAGTCGTCCGCGGACTCCTCGGTTCCGTCCGCGCTCTCGTCGGTCGCCGAGCTCGAGGCGTCCGTGGAGCCGGAGTCGTCGCTGCACGCAGCAAGCCCGGCGCCCATGGTCAGCACCAGGGCGGCGGAGCCGAGGCGGCGGGCGAGGGACGTGACGCGCATGTGTGTGTCTCCTGGGACGAGTGGTACGACGAGCCGGACGGCTGGTTGCCTGCGGACGTTCTACCCGATCGTTCCACAGCCAAACGGCCCGGCCGCCCCGAGGAGGGGCGACCGGGCCGTTGCGGCTGCTGGGGATCAGGCCTGGACGGCCTCATCCTCGGAAGCGACGTTCTTGGTGCGGTTGGGGTCGACCTGGATGCCGGGGCCCATCGTCGTGGAGACGGTGACCTTCTTGATGTAGCGACCCTTGGAGCTGGCCGGCTTGAGACGCAGCACCTCGTCGAGGGCGGCGGCGTAGTTCTCGGCGAGCTGGACCTCGGAGAAGGACGCCTTGCCGATGATGAAGTGCAGGTTGGCGTGCCGGTCGACGCGGAACTCGATCTTGCCGCCCTTGATGTCCGTGACGGCCTTGGCGACGTCGGGGGTCACCGTGCCGGTCTTGGGGTTCGGCATGAGCGAGCGGGGGCCGAGGACGCGACCGAGGCGACCGACCTTGCCCATCATGTCGGGCGTGGCCACGACGGCGTCGAAGTCGAGCCAGCCGCCGGCGACCTTCTCGATCAGCTCGTCGCCGCCGACGAACTCGGCGCCGGCCTCACGGGCGGCGTCGGCCTTGTCGGCGTTGGCGAACACGAGGACACGGGCGGTCTTGCCGGTGCCGTGCGGGAGGTTGACGGTGCCGCGGACCATCTGGTCGGCCTTGCGCGGGTCGACACCCAGGCGCATGACGACGTCGACGGTCTCGTCGAACTTCTTCTTGGAGCCACCCTTGGCGATCTTGATGGCGGCCAGCGGGGCGTAGAGCTCGTCCTTGTCGAACTGCTCTGCCGCTGCGCGGTAGGTCTTGCTGCGCTGCATTGTCTTCTCGTTTCTCTGGTGCGAAGGATGTGGTTAGCGAGCCAGCGCGGCTCTCCCACGTGTCAGTCGGTCGTGACGCCCATCGAGCGCGCAGTGCCCTCGACGATCTTCATGGCCGCGTCGATGTCGTTGGCGTTGAGGTCGGGCAGCTTGGTGGTCGCGATCTCGCGGACCTGGTCCTTGGTCAGCTTGCCGACCTTCTCCTTGTGCGGGACGCCGGAGCCCTTGGAGAGACCGGCAGCCTTCTTGATGAGCTCGGCGGCCGGCGGGGTCTTGGTGATGAAGTCGAACGAGCGGTCCTCGTAGATGGTGATCTCGACGGGGATCACGTTGCCGCGCATGGACTCGGTCTGGGCGTTGTAGGCCTTGCAGAAGTCCATGATGTTGACGCCGTGCGGACCGAGCGCCGTACCGACCGGCGGGGCCGGGGTGGCCGAGCCGGCCTGCAGCTGCACCTTGACGAGTGCGGCGATCTTCTTCTTGGGAGGCATTGCCTTCTACTTTCTCTCGTGTGGTCATGACGAGGGCACCTGCCCCCTGCCACGGGTTGTCGCTACTGCATTGTCGCTTCTGTACGGCCCACTCGGGAAATCGTGCCTCCCGGGTGGGTTTCGAGACGCGTCACCCAGTCCGTCGCTTCGCTCGGGTCTGCGTCGACGCTCCTCAACCTCTTCGCTGATCGGGATCGAGCAAGCCCGATCCCGCGCTCAGACCTTTTGGATCTGCGAGAAGGAGAGCTCGACCGGGGTCTCGCGGCCGAAGATCTCGACGAGGGCCTTGACGCGCTGCGACTCGGCGTTGATCTCGGTGATCGTCGCGTGGAGCGTGGCGAACGGGCCGTCGACCACCATGACGGAGTCGGAGACGTCGAAGTCCGCGACCTCGACCGGCTTGCGCGGCGTGGTGGAGGAGCCCTTCTCGCCCGAGGCCGCGGCCTCGGCCTCGGCGACGGCCACGACGGCCGGCGCGAGCATGTCCTCGACCTCGCTCATGCTCAGCGGCACGGGCTGGTGGCTGTGGCCCACGAAGCCGGTGACCGACGGCGTGTGGCGCACGGCCGACCAGGACTCGTCGGTGAGGTCCATGCGGACCAGGACGTAGCCGGGGAGCACGGTGCGCGTGACCATCTTGCGCTGGCCGTTCTTGATCTCCGCGACCTCCTCGGTGGGGACCACGATCTCGTGGATGTAGTCCTCCATGTTGAGGGAGATGATGCGGTTCTCGAGGTTGTGCTTGACCCGCTTCTCCATGCCGGAGTAGGTGTGCACGACGAACCAGTCGCCCGGCTTGGCCCACAGCTCGCGGCGGAAGGCCTCGAGGGGGTCGTTCTCCTCGGCGTCGGCGGACTCGTCCTCAGCAGCCTCGCCTTCGACAACCTCGTCCTCAGCAGCCTCGTCCTCGACGGGCTCGGCGTCGGTGGACTCGTCGGTCACGGTGTCGTCCTCGGTGTCCGCGACGGCGTCCGCGGAGGCGTCCTCCGGGGTCGCCTCGTCCGGGGACTCGACCTGGTCGTCGACCTGGTCCACGTCATTGTTCTCAGACACGTCTCACTCCGTACGTCGTTGCTGGGCCGGTCTCGGGGACCGGGGCCGGGATCACCCGGCGGGATTCACGAGCGGTGGATCACTGCCGTGTCGTCACTGGGTGTTGCTGCCGGTGAAGACCTCGAAGACCAGCTTTCCGAAAGCCAGGTCGAGCAGCGTCACGATCGCCATCACCGCGATGACGAAGACCAGCACGACGAAGAAGTAGGTGATGAGCTGCTGCTGGGTGGGCCACACCACCTTGCGGAGCTCGGCCACCACCTGGCGCAGGAACGTGGCGGGGCTGGTGCGCCCACGGTCGTCGCCGCGCGAGTCGCGCCGGTCCTGAACCGCGTTGCCGTCGGCCACGTCATCCACCTTCTCGTTGTTGCTGTGCGTGTTGCTGGTGCAGTGATTCCTCGCAGGGCACGAGGGACTTGAACCCCCAACCTTCGGTTTTGGAGACCGATGCTCTGCCAGTTGAGCTAGTGCCCTTCGGCGGTCTCTGTCCCATCGCTGGGGGCATGCCGAAGCATGTGGCGAAACCACCAATCGGGAAGCATACGGGGCTGATCCAGCCCGCGTCGAACCGAGGTCGTCACCCCTGCCTACGATGCGGGGCATGACGGCAACGGGGGCGGGCGGCGTACGACCCCTGCGGGACGTGTCGCAGCTGCCGAAGGCCCACCTGCACCTGCACTTCACCGGCTCGATGCGGCACGGCACGCTCCTCGAGCTCGCCGAGCGGGACGGCATCGTGCTGCCCGACTCGCTCGTCGAGGACTGGCCGCCGCAGCTCAGCGCCGCGGACGAGAAGGGCTGGTTCCGCTTCCAGCGCCTCTACGACGTGGCGCGCTCGGTGCTGCGTACCCCCGAGGACGTGCGCCGGCTGGTGCTCGAGGCTGCCGAGGACGACGTCCGCGACGGGGGCCGCTGGCTGGAGATCCAGGTCGACCCGAGCGGCTACGCAGCCAGGTTCGGCGGGATCACCGCCTTCACCGACCTCGTGCTCGACTGCGTGCGCGACGCCTCCGAGCGCACCGGCCTGGCCATCGCCGTCGTCATCGCCGCGAACCGCACCCGGCACCCCCTCGACGCCCGTACGCTCGCGCGACTGGCCGCGCAGTACGCCGGCCGCGGGGTGGTCGGCTTCGGCCTCTCCAACGACGAGCGCCGCGGCAGCACGGCCGACTTCGAGGGCGCGTTCCGGATCGCCCGGCGGGCGGACCTGCTGCTGGTCCCGCACGGCGGTGAGCTGCGCGGCCCCGACCACGTCCGGCAGTGCCTCGACAGCCTCGGCGCGCACCGGCTCGGCCACGGCGTACGCAGCGTCGAGGACCCCGCCCTCCTCGAGCGCATCGTCGCCGCCGGTGTCGCGCTCGAGGTGTGCCCGACCTCCAACGTCTCGCTGGGCGTCTACTCCGACCTGACGTCGGTACCGCTCCCGCTGCTGCTCGCAGCGGGGGCGACGGTGGCGCTCGGCGCCGACGACCCGCTGCTGTTCGGCTCACGCCTCGCGGGCCAGTACGCCACGATGCGCGCCGCGCACGACCTCGACGACACCACCCTGGCGCGGCTCGCGGAGATGTCGTTCGAGGCCTCGCGCGCGCCGTCCGACGTCGTCGCGGCAGCCCGGCGCGACATCGCCGCCTGGCTCGCCTGACCCGTCAGAGGGAGCAGCCGACCGTCACGGGCTCGTTGACGAGCGTGACGCCGAAGCGCTCGCGCACGCCGTCGCGCACCTCGCGCGCGAGCGTGAGGAGCTCCTCGGTGGTGGCGTCGCCGCGGTTGGTGATGGCCAGGGTGTGCTTGGTCGACAGCCGCACCCGCTCCCCCGCGGCCGGGCTGGTGTAGCCCTTGCCGAACCCGGCGTGCTCGATGAGCCAGGCGGCGCTGGACTTCCACGTGCCGTCGGGCTGCTCCCAGCGCGGGGCGCCGTCGGGCAGCGCAGCCGCCTGCTCGGGGGTGAGGAGCGGGTTGGTGAAGAACGAGCCGGCGCTCCACGTGTCGTGGTCGGCCTCGTCGAGGACCATGCCCTTGCCACGCCGCAGCCCGAGGACCGCCTCGCGGACGTCGGCCAGCGGCGCCCGCGCGCCCTCGGCCACGCCGAGCGCCCGCGCCAGCTCGGCGTACGCCACGGGTGCGCCCAGCGTGCCCATGCGGAACTGGAAGGTGACGTCGAGGACGACGTGGCGGCCCGGGTCGGCCTTGAAGCGGCTGCTGCGGTAGCCGAAGTCGCACTCGCCGGCCGCGAAGGTCCGTACCCCTCGCAGCACGCGGTCCCACACGCGCACCCGGGCGATGGTCTGGGAGACGTCCTGGCCGTAGGCGCCGACGTTCTGGATGGGGGTGGCGCCGACCGAGCCGGGGATCCCCGACAGGGCCTCGACGCCGACCCAGCGCCGCTCGACGGCCGTGGCCACCAGCTCGTCCCACGGCTCCCCCGCCGCGACCGTCACGGTCGCCCCCGAGCACGACGGGTCGCCGGAGTCGTCGACGTCGGCGGTCACGCCGGTCGTGGCGACCTGGACGACCCGCCCCTCGAAGCCCAAGTCGGCGACGACGAGGTTGGAGCCACCCGCCAGCACGAGCACCGGGGTGCCGGCCGCATCGGCGTCGGCCACCGCGGAGACCAGCTCGGCCTCGGTCGTCGCGCGCACCCAGTCGCGACCGGGGCCACCGAGGCGCAACGTGGTGTGGTCGCGCAGGTCAGGCACGCACGACCGCCTTGGGCATCCCGAGCACCTTCTGGCCGCCGCAGGTGACCTCGAGGGCGAGCGTGACGAGGCCGTCGGCGACGGACTTCACGGTGCCGCCCACGACCACCTCGGCGCCGCCCTCGGCGGGCACCACGACGGGGCTGGTGAACTTCGCGCCGAGGTCGACCACCTCGGCGCCGCCGGTCCACTCGGCGACGGCCCGGCCGACCAGCGCCAGGGTGTACATGCCGTGGGCGATCACGCCGGGCAGGCCGACGCTGCGGGCGACGTCCTCGTCCTGGTGGATCGGGTTCTGGTCGCCGCTGGCGTCGGCGTAGGCGACGAGGTCGGCGCGGGTGACGGTGAAGGTCGTCGGGCCGAGGGTGTCGCCGGCGGCGAGCTGGGTGGTCACTGGGCGGTCTCCGCTCCGGACGAGTGGACGAGGGTGGCCTTGCCGGTGCACACGACGGCGCCGGTGGCGTCGGCGAGCTCGCTGGTCGTGGCGATGATGTCGGCACCGCCGATCTGGCGCAGACCGGTCACCGTCAGCGTCGCGCTGAGCTCGTCGCCGACCGCCAGCGGGCGTACGTAGGCGAAGCGCTGCTCGCCGTGGACGATGCGGTGCAGGTCGATCCCCTCGGCATCGAGGAACGCCATCATGGCGTCGAAGGCGAGGACGATCGGGAAGGTCGGCGGCACGTCGTCGCCGGGGTGGCCGACGGCAGCGGCGAAGGCGGCGACCCGGTCGGAGGTCACGGTCAGGGGAGCCGGCGCGGGGAACTCACGCCCCACCAGCGAGGGGTCGACGGGCATGTCACGACCCTAGCCGGGCGCGAGGTACGAGCGCACGGCGTGGGTCGGGCCCTCGAACACGCAACGACCCGTCCGAGGACTCGGACGGGTCGGAGGTGGGAGGAGAAGCGTCAGCGGGTCTCGCGGTGAGCCGTGTGCGCGCGGCAGCGCGGGCAGAACTTCTTCAGCTCGATGCGGTCGGGGTCGTTGCGACGGTTCTTCTTCGTGATGTAGTTGCGCTCCTTGCACTCGGTGCACGCGAGCGTGATCTTGGGGCGAACGTCAGAAGACTTGCTGGCCATGGGAGAACCTTTGCGTTGGCGGGTGGTGCGGGGTGGAGCTGCTGGACACTGGTGGTAGCGGGGGCGGGACTCGAACCCGCGACACCACGATTATGAGCCGTGTGCTCTAACCACCTGAGCTACCCCGCCGCGGAGGTCGGGGGCTCCCGGAGGAGACCCGACCCAGAGCCCCTTTACGGAATCGAACCGTAGACCTTCTCCTTACCATGGAGACGCTCTGCCGACTGAGCTAAAGGGGCAACGACGGAGAACGATACACACGCCCCGCCACGATGAGAAATCGACTCGGGCGCGGCCTCATCCGGCCTCTGCGGACCCCTGGATCCGGGGCCAGCCGACCGCCTCCTCGAGCTCGTAGGCGAGCCCCAGCAGGCGCGCCTCGCGACCGGCTCCGGCACCCAGCATCATGCCCTGCGGGAGCCCACCGGCGGTGGTCGCGAGCGGGAGCGAGATCGCCGGCTCGCCGGTCGCGTTCTGGAGCGGCGTGAACGCCACCCAGTCCATGAGCCGGTCCATGAGCTCCTCGTAGTCCTGGTCCGGTCGGAGGTGCCCCACGCGCGGGGTCTCGGTGGCGAGGGTGGGCGTGAGCGTGATGTCGTACGCCGCCCGGTGGCGGGCCGCGAGGTGCTGGGAGCGACGCAGCACCGCGATCGAGAACGGCTGCTTGTGCAGGTTGCGCGCGGCGTGCCTGGCGAGGCCGAGGGTGAGGTTGTCGAGCCTGGTGGGGTCCCAGGTGTCGCCGAAGTCCTTCCGGCCGCGCCGCGCGATGACCAGCGCCAGCATCGACCAGAAGCGCACGAAGTGGGCGGGGAAGCTCGCCGGGACCGGGTTGTCGACCTCCTCGACGTGGTGGCCGAGCGACTCCAGCAGCGCAGCCGTGGCGAGGGTGAGCTCGCGCACCTCGGGGCTGCAGTCGCGGCCGATGCCCTGGGTCACGACCGCGACCCGCAGCCGCGCGCGGCTCGGCCGGGTGACGTCACCGACCGGCGCGAGGAGCGGGTTGCGCCAGACCTTCTCCGCTTCGCGGTAGAACGCGGCGGTGTCACGCACGCTGCGGGTCAGCACGCCGTCGGAGACGATGCGTACGGGCATCTCCCGCATCATCCGGTCCTGGGCGAGGCGGCCGCGGGTGGGCTTGAGCCCGACGAGGCCGTTGACGGCCGCGGGGATCCGGATCGAGCCGCCGCCGTCGTTGGCGTGGGCGATCGGGACGGCCCCGGCGGCGACGAGGGCGGCGGACCCCGCGGAGGAGGCGCCGGCGTAGTGGTCGGGGTTCCACGGCGAGCGCACCGGGCCGAGGCGTACGTGGTCGGCCGCGCCCGAGAAGCCGAACTCGGACAGCTGGGTCTTGCCCAGCGGGATCAGGCCGGTGGCGAGGTACATCCGGGCGAAGTCGCCGTCGGCCTCCTGCGGTCGGGCCGTGAACGCGTCCGCGCCGTGCTGGGTCGGCATGCCCGCGACGTCGACGTTGTCCTTGACGAAGGTCGGCACTCCGGCGAACCAGCCCCCGCGCGGGTTCCTCGCCTCCGCCCGGGCCCGGTCGTAGGCGGCGTACGCCACCGCGCCGAGAGCGGCGTCGACCTGCTCGGTGCGGGCGATGGCCGCCTCGACCACCTCGGGCACCGAGACCTCCCCCGCCCGGAGCGCGGCCACCAGGCCGGTGGCGTCGAGGTCGGCCAGGGCGTCGTCGGCGGAGAAGGCGTGCACGCGGGCGGCTTGCGTCATGCGCGTGAGACTAGCCAGCGCACCGTGCCGGCGACAGGGATCAGCCGCGTCGGGCTCCCCCGTCGGCGTACGTCATGCGAAGCCGGACGTATGGGCTCGGGTTCGAATGACGCAGCGGCGGCGACCTGCGGGCGGGTCAGCCGGCGCAGCCGCGGCGGTGGCAGTGCTCGAGGTGGTCGTCGACGAGGCCGATGGCCTCCATCAGGGCGTACATCGTGGTGGGCCCGACGTGCGCGAACCCGGCCTTCTTGAGCGCCTTGGAGAGGGCCGCCGACTCGGGCGAGGTGGTCGGCACGTCGGCGGTGGTGCGCGGCGCCGGGCCGGGATCGGGGCGGAACGACCAGATGAACGCCTCCAGCCCGCCCTGCTCGCGCAGCGCGACGGTGGCCCGGGCGTTGGCGATGGCGGCGTCGACCTTGCGGCGGTTGCGCACGATGCCGGCGTCGGCCATCAGCCGCTCGACGTCGGCGGGCCCGTAGGCCGCGACGGCGTCGGCGTCGAAGCCGGCGAACGCGGCGCGGAAGTTGTCCCGCTTGAGGAGGATCGTGCGCCACGACAGGCCGGACTGGAACGCCTCGAGGGTCAGCCGCTCGAGGTGGGCGGACTCGCCCGCGACCCGCAGCCCCCACTCGGTGTCGTGGTAGGCGAGGTTGACCGGGTCGCCGGCGCCCCAGGGGCAGCGGTGCAGGCCGTCGTCGCCGCGGACGGCACCTGATCCGTTCTCCATGGGCGCATCATCGCCCACACCGGTGACAAGCGCCCCGGCGCTCGGGTCGCACGGTCGACGCGGTCAGTGCCGGAGCTTGAGCCGTACGTTGGGCATCTCGGGGGCGGGGATCGAGTCCATGTCGATGTCGACCACCCCGAACCGGCCGTCGACCTGCCGGCCATCGCGGATCTGCGCCTGCCACTCCTCGCGGTAGCCGACGATCTCCTCGTGGGTGCGCCCGATGAAGTTCCACCACATCACGATCGGCTCGCCGAAGGGCGGGCCGCCGAGCAGGAGCAGGCGGGCCTCCTCGTGGGCGGTGACGGTGAGCGTACGGGCGCCCGGGGCGGCGTACGCGAGGTCGCTGGGCTTGAGCTCGGTGCCGTCGACGTCGACTGCGCCGACGTCGAGCAGCACGCCGTGCTCGAAGGCTTCGTCGACCTCGATCTCGAGGGACTTCCCGGTCGCGAGCATCACCTCAGCGCCCAGCAGCGGGGTGTGGGTGGACACCGGCGACTCGGCGCCCAGCAGCGAGCCCAGGAAGACGCGGGCCTCCCACCCGGGGCCGCGCACGGGCTGCGGCACGAAGTGCTCGAAGCCGGGGTCGGCGTGGCGGGTGCCGTCGGGCAGCGCGATCCAGAGCTGGGCGCCGTGCAGCACGGACGTGCCCTCGGTGGAGACCTCCGAGTGGGAGATGCCGCGCCCCGAGGTCATCAGGTTGAGCTCGCCGGGACGGACGGTCGCGCGGTTGCCGGCGGAGTCACGGTGCTCGATCTCGCCCTCGAAGAGCCAGCTGGCGGTCTGGAGCCCGGTGTGCGGGTGGGGGGCGACGACCATCCCGCCGGTGTGCGCGACCTCGTCGGGGCCGTAGTGGTCGACGAAGCACCACGCCCCGATCAGCGAGCGGTGCCGTTGCGGGAGCGTGCGGCGTACGCGCATGGCCCGGGGGCCCCCCAGTGGGACCTCGCGCGAGGTGAGCACGTCGATCTGCGCGGTCATCGTCGGCCACGCTAACCGATCGGGTGAACTCGTGCGGAGGCTCAGCTCAGGTGGTGCGGCTCGTCGTCGCGAGGGGAGCCGGCTCCTTGGTCGGGCGACCCGTGCCCGCCGCCTGGCGCGTGCTCGTCGGAGCCGGGCCGCTCGAGGCGCACGACGACGGACTTGTAGACCGGCTGGTTGCTCTTCTCCGCCGTCGAGTCCAGCGGGACGAGCGCGTTGGCCTCGGGGTAGTAGGCGGCCACGCAGCCGCGAGGCTGGTCGTAGGGAACGACGCGGAACGACCGGGCGGTCCGCTCGACGCCGTCCTTCCACTCGCTGACCAGGTCGATGACGTCGCCGTCGGCGTAGCCGAGGTCGCGCAGGTCGTCGGGGTTGACGAACACCACCCGCCGACCGCCCTTGACCCCCCGGTAGCGGTCGTCGAGGCCGTAGATGGTGGTGTTGAACTGGTCGTGCGAGCGCATGGTCTGCAGCAGGAACCGCCCACGCGGCACGTCGAGGACGTCGAGCGGGGTCGAGGTGATGACCGCCTTGCCGCTGGGGGTCTCGAAGACCCGGTTGTCGCGGGGCGGGTGAGGCAGCACGAAGCCGCCGGGCTCGTGCACCTTCTCGTCGTAGGCGGCGCACCCGGGGACGACGCGCGCGATCCGGCGGCGGATCTCGCTGTAGTCGTCGCGGAACGCGGCCCACGGGACGGGCGAGTCCTCACCGAGGGTGGCGAGTGCGAGCGAGCAGATGATGTCGACCTCGGACCTCAGGTGCTCCGATGCCGGCTCGAGAGGACCGTGGGAGGCGTGGACCGCGGACATGGAGTCCTCGACCGTCACGCGCTGCACGCGCCCACCGGTCAGGTCCTTCTCGCTGCGGCCGAGCGCGGGGAGGATCAGCGCCTCGCCGCCGTGCACGACGTGCGAGCGGTTGAGCTTGGTCGACACGTGCACGGTGAGCGCGGCGTTGCGCGTGGCCGCCTCGGTCGCCTCGGTGTCCGGCGCGGCACCGACGAAGTTGCCGCCCATGGCGAAGAAGACCCTGATCCTCCCGTCGCGAAGCGCCTGGATGGAGCCGACGGTGTCGAGGCCGTGCTCGCGTGGCGGCTCGAAGCCGAACTCGTCGCGGATGGCGTCGAGGAAGTGGTCGGGCAGCCGCTCCCAGATGCCCATCGTGCGGTCGCCCTGCACGTTGGAGTGCCCGCGCACGGGACACACGCCGGCACCGGGCCTGCCGATGTTGCCCTGGAGCAGCGCGACGTTGACGATCTCCTTGACCGTCCCGACGGCGTTGTGGTGCTGCGTGATGCCCATCGCCCAGCAGGTGATCGTCGCGGGCGAGTCGGCGAACATCCGGGCCGCCTCGGTCACCTGCTCGCGGGAGAGCCCGGTCGAGGCCTCGACCTTCGCCCAGTCGAGGTCGGCCACGTGGGCGACGTACTCGTCGTAGCCGGTGGTGTACGTGTCGAGGAAGTCGCGGTCGACCGCGTCCCACTCCACCAGCAGCGAGCCGATCGCCTGGAAGAGCGCCAGGTCGCCGTTGAGGCGGATGGGGAGGTGGAGGTCGGCCAGCGCGGTGCCGACGGTGAGGCCCTTCGCGTGCTGGGGGTTCTTGAAGCGGACCAGGCCCGCCTCCTTGAGGGGGTTGACCGCGATGATCCGCGCGCCGCGGGACTTGGCCTCCTCCAGCGCGGACAGCATCCTCGGGTGGTTGGTGCCGGGGTTCTGTCCGACCACCACGATCAGCTTGGCCTGGTGGATGTCCTCCAGGCTCACCGAGCCCTTCCCGATGCCGATGGTGTCGACGAGGGCCGACCCGGACGACTCGTGGCACATGTTGGAGCAGTCGGGGAGGTTGTTGGTGCCGAACGAGCGCACGAAGAGCTGGTAGACGAACGCCGCCTCGTTGGAGGTCTTGCCCGACGTGTAGAAGGTCGCCTGGTCGGGGTGGTCGAGGCGGCGGAGGTGGTCGGCGATCGTGGCGAACGCGTCGTCCCACGAGATCGGGGTGTAGTGCGTCGCGCCGGGACGCAGGACCATCGGCTCGGTGATGCGTCCCTGCTTGCCGAGCCAGAACTCGGTGCGCCCGGCGAGGTCCGCCACCGGGTGCGTGGCGAAGAACTCCCGGTCGAGCAGCTCCTTGGTCGCCTCCTCGGCGACCGCCTTGGCGCCGTTCTCGCAGAACTCGGCGGCGTGCCGGTGGCCCGGCGCCGGGTCCGGCCAGGCGCAGCCCTGGCAGTCGAAGCCGTCGACCTGGTTGAGCCTGGTCAGCGTCGAGGCCGTGCGGCGCAACCCCATCTGCCCGATGGCGCGCCGCATCGCGACCGCGACGGCCGTCGCACCGGCCGCCGCGTGGGCAGTCGGGTCGACCTCCACCTCCGTCTCGTCGATGTCGTCGGTGGGCACCTGTCGCGACTCGTTGCGGATCCGGGCGGGCACGTCTCGCAGCTGGGAGAGGAAGGTCACCGCACCATCCTGCCTCGCCGGTGGCGCTCCTCACACCGTCCGGACAGGTCGGCTCACGCAGCGGGTGTGACGGTGCCGCCGGAATAGCGGCCGCGCGGCGCCCGTTGGACCACGTCATGCCCTCCCTCTTCGAGCCCCTGTCCCTCGGCGCCGTACGCACGCAGAACCGCGCCTTCATGGCGCCGCTGACCCGGATGCGCGCGACCGTGCCGGGCGACGTGCCCAACGACCTGATGCGCGAGTACTACGTGCAGCGGGCGAGCGCGGGCCTCCTCATCTCCGAGGGCACGCAGGTCAGCCCGGAGGGCAAGGGCTACATGGACACCCCCGGCATCCACAGCGACGAGCAGGTCGCGGGCTGGCGGAGGGTCACCGACGCGGTGCACGAGGCGGGCGGCCTGATCGCCGCGCAGCTGTGGCACGTCGGCCGGGTATCGCACGAGTCGTTCCACGACGGCGCGCTGCCGGTCTCGGCCAGTGCCGGCCCCTACCGCAACCGCACCACCGTGCGGGGTGAGGACGGCCGTCCGACGCGGGTGGCCTGCCCGGTGCCGCGCGCGCTGGACCTCGAGGAGATCCCGCGGGTCGTCGAGGACTACCGGCGGGCGACGGTCAACGCCCGCGAGGCCGGCTTCGACCTCGTCGAGATCCACGGCGCCCACGGCTACCTGCTGCACCAGTTCCTCGCCGCGGACAGCAACCTGCGCACCGACCCGTACGGCGGGCCGCTGGCGAACCGCGCGCGGCTCGTGCTCGAGGTCACCGACGCCGTGGTCGGCGCGTGGTCGGCGGACCGGGTGGCCGTACGGATCTCGCCGATCGGGTCCTTCAACGGCACCGAGGACCCCGAGGGCGCCGAGGCCGGCCTGTACGTCGCCGGCGAGCTCGCACGCCGCGGCCTGGCGTTCCTCCACCTGTCCGAGCCCGACTGGGCCGGCGGCCCCGAGCTCGACGACGACTACCGCCGGGCCCTGCGCGCGGCGCACCCGGGCCCGATCGTCGGCGCGGGCAACTACGACCTCGCCAAGGCCGAGCGGCTGCTCGACGCGGGCTGGATCGACGCTGCCGCCTTCGGCCGGTCGTTCATCGCCAACCCCGACCTGCCGCGTCGGCTGGCCGAGGGGCTGCCCCTCAACCCGCCGCGCCCGGAGTCCTTCTACGGCGGCGACGCCGAGGGCTACACCGACTACCCGGCACACGGCGCGGCCTGAGGCGTACGGCCACGTCCGGGCGACCTCGTTATTGCGTCGTCCGGACGGGGCCCGACCGCTTAGGGTCGTCGGTGACATGCAGGACTTCCCACCCCGGACCGCGACGTTCTTCTCGGGTTCAGACGCCGCCCCCTCCCCGGACCCCGACACCCGGACGCCCGCCGCTTTCCTGAGGTGGGTGCTGGGCCAGCAGAAGGCGCTCATCGCGCTCTCCTCGCTGTGCTACTCGCTGTGGTTCCTGCCGATGACCCTCGGGCCGTGGATCTTCGGCCGCGCGGTCGACGACGGCATCGTGGGCGGCTCGACGGCTGCGCTGCTCGGCTGGGCGACGCTGCTGCTCGGCGTGGTCCTGGTCGGCGCCGTCTTCGGCATCGTGTCCCACACGCTCGTGGTGCGCACCTGGCTCATCGGCCTCTACGGCGCGCTCGAGATGGTCACCCGCAAGGTCGTGCAGATGGGGCACGTGCTGCCCCGGCGCTCGCCGACCGGCGAGGTGCTGAGCGTGGCCTCCAGCGACTCCGACGAGTTCGGTGCGCTCACCGAGATCCTGGCCCGGACGGTCGGCCAGCTGGTCTCCTACCTGACGGTCGCGTTCATCGTGCTGACCATGTCGTGGCAGCTCGGCCTGCTCACGCTGGTCGCGGCACCGGTGCTCGTCGGCGCCGCGCTGCCGCTGCTGCGGCCGCTGCACCGCCGCCAGCAGCTGGAGCGCTCCCGTACGTCCGACCTCACGTCGCTGGCCACCGACATCGTCGCCGGCCTGCGGATCCTGCGCGGCATCGGCGGCGAGCAGACCTTCGGCGCCAACTACGACCGCCAGTCCCAGTCGGCCAAGGAGGCGGGCGTCGCCGCCGGCATCTGGCAGGCCGTCGTCGAGGCCGTGGGCGTGCTGCTCTCCGGCATCTTCCTCGTCGCGCTGGTCTGGCTCGGCACCCGGCAGGTCGAGGCGGGCACGCTGACCGTCGGCGAGCTCATCACCTTCCTCGGCTACGGCCTGTTCATGGTCGGGCCGATCCGGACGTTCTTCGAGTTCGCGCAGAAGGGCGTGCGCTCGATGGTCAGCGCCCGCAAGGCCATCGCGATCTTCGAGCAGCGACCGCCGTGGCGAGCCCCGGCCGAGCCGGTCGCGCTCGACGGCACCGGGGCCCTCCACGACACCACCAGCGGCCTCACCGTGCAGCCGGGCATCCTCACGGTCGTCGTCAGCGCCGTCCCGGAGCAGAGCTCCGCCCTGGCCGACCGGCTCGGCCGCTACCTGCCCGCCGACACCGAGCCCGTCCCCGTCGACGGCGACGACGGCGTGCGGGGCCGGGCCGCCCGACGCGCCCGCGCCGAGAAGGCCCGCGAGCGTGCCCGGATCGCGGCGCTCGACGAGGAGCGCGCCGGCCACGACTGGGGCGTCACCCTCGGCGGTGTCGACCTGGCCCGCGCCGACCTGGCCGACGTACGCCGCCAGGTGCTCGTCAGCGACACCGGCAGCCAGCTGTTCGCCGGCACGCTCCAGGACGCCGTCGACCCGCACGGCCGGCTGACCCGCGAGCAGGCCGAGCACGCCCTCCGCGTCGCCAACGCCGAGGACGTCTACGACGCGCTGCCCGAGGGGTGGCAGGGCCAGCTCGACGAGCGCGGCCGCGGCCTGTCCGGCGGGCAGCGCCAGCGCGTCGTCCTCGCCCGGGCGATCGCGGCGGACCCGCCGGTCCTCGTGCTGGTGGAGCCGACCTCGGCCGTCGACGCCCACACCGAGGCCAGGATCGCCGAGCGGGTCGCCGGGACCCGCAGGGGCCGCACCACGGTGGTCACGACGGTCTCGCCGCTGTGGCTGCACCACGCCGACCACGTCGTGCTGCTGCACGACGGCACCGTGGTGGCCGAGGGCCGGCACGCCGACCTGCTCGCCGTCGACGACTACCGCCGCGTGGTCGCCCGCGCGCTCGACGAGGAGGAGGCCACCCGATGAGCACCGGCCTCAGCCATGACCCCCTGGCCACCTCCGCCGCGACCTGGCGCGACCGCACCGAGGACCCGCCCGCCATCCCCGACGAGCTGCGCCCTCCCCAGGGCGTCGGCGTGCGCGAGCGGCACCGGGCGCTGTGGCAGCGCCACGCCCTGCGCCGCCAGCGTGCCGAGGACGTCTACGCCGCGTCCCGCAACCCGGCCCGCGGCTGGCCGGTGTCGGGCAACCGCGCGGTGCTCGCCTTCTTCGGCGACCTGGTGCGCAGCCGCAAGAAGTCGTTCGCCCTGCTCGTCGCCCTCAACGCGCTCGCCGCCGGCTCCGCGCTGGTCGTGCCGCGGCTGCTCGGCGAGCTGGTCAACCGCGTCCAGACCCAGGGGGCCGCCGTCGAGGGCCTCGACACGCTGGCCCTCGTCGTGGTCGGCGTGGTCCTGCTCCAGGCCCTCTTCACCTTCGGCGCCCAGCGCACCTCCACCCACTTCGGCCAGGACCTCCTCGCCTCGGCACGCGAGTACATCGTCGGCACGATCCTGCGCCTGCCCGTCGGGCGGGTGGAGGGTGCCAGCACCGGCGACCTGGTCACGCGCGTCACCCGTGACGTCGGGACCATGGCCCGCAGCGTGCAGTGGGGCGTACCCCGCCTGCTGATCTCGCTGCTGACGGTCCTGCTCTCCGTCGTGGCGATGCTGCTCAACTCCGTGGTGCTCGCGGTGCCGGCCCTGCTGGTGTTCTCGCTCTGCACGCCGGCGGTGCGCACCTACCTGACGCGCGCGCCCAAGGCCTACATCACCGAGGGCGCGACCTACTCGCGGATCAACACGACCCTCACCGAGACCGTCGAGGGCGCCCGCACCGTCGAGGCGCTCGGACTCTCGGCCGCGCGGGTGCGCGCCGGCTCCGACGACATCGAGGTCTCCGCGCAGGCCGAGCGCTACGGCATGACGCTGCGCAACGTGCTGTTCGCCGCCCTCAACGGCGCCTTCCAGGTGCCGCAGGTCGTCACGCTGCTGGTGGGCGCGTACGCCTACGGCCGTGGCTGGGTCGACCTCGGGCAGATCACCGCGGCGATGCTCTACGTGGTGGCGCTCAGCGAGCCGCTCGACGCCGTCATCGGCGAGGTCGACCGGCTCCAGGTCGGTGCCGCCTCGACCAGCCGCCTGCTCGGCATCGCCGAGGTCCAGCCCGACCGCGAGCCCGGCGACCGGCTGCCCGACGGGGTCGAGCTGGTCGGGGAGGACCTGCGGTTCGCCTACCGCGAGGGCCACGACGTGCTGCACGGCGTCGACCTGCGGCTGCGTACGGGCGAGCGGCTCGCGGTGGTCGGGCCCAGCGGCTCGGGCAAGTCGACGCTCGGGCGGCTGCTCTCGGGCATCAACCGTCCCCGCACCGGGTCCGCGCGGGTGGGCGGCGTCGACCTGGTCGACCTGCCGCTGGAGGTGCTGCGCACCGAGGTCGCCCTGGTCACCCAGGAGCACCACGTCTTCATCGGGACGGTGCGCGACAACATCGTGCTCGCGCGCGAGGACTCCTCGGACGACGCCGTGCGCGAGGCGCTGCGCGCCGTCGGCTCGCTCGCCTGGGTCGAGCGGCTGCCCGACGGCCTCGACACGATGATCGGGTCCGGGCGCTTCGCCCTCACCCCGGCGCAGGCCCAGCAGGTGGCGCTCGCCCGGCTGATCATCGCCGACCCGCACACGCTCGTGCTCGACGAGGCCACCTCGCTGATCGACCCGCGCACCGCCCGCACCCTCGAGGGCTCGATGAACAACCTGCTCGAGGGCCGCACCGTCGTCGCGATCGCCCACCGCCTCCACACCGCCCACGACGCCGACCGCATCGCGGTCGTCATGGACGGCCTCGTCGTCGAGCTCGGCAGCCACGACGAGCTGATCGACCTCGACGGGGAGTACGCCGCGCTCTGGCGGGCCTGGACCTCCTGAGGGACCTGCCGCCACCCCGGCAGCGGGCGGTCCTCAGGCGGGGGCCGAGGTGCGTGAGGCGTGCAAGTGCCAGCGCCAGCACGCCCAGCCGAGGAGCACGCACACGGCCGCGGCCACAGCGAAACCGAGGACGGAGCGACCGGCGTACGGCGCGAGGACGGCCGCGCTGACGGCGTTGAACACCAGCGTGACGAACGCTCCCGCCGACATGACCGCACCGCGACGGGTGGGGACGAGGTCGAGCATGAGCAGCTGGATGTTGGGGTAGGCCAGGCCGTTGCCGAAGGCGACCAGTGCGACGCCCGCCGCCGCCCACGGCAGCACCTCGCCGGCGGGGGTCAGCGCGACGACGACGCCGAGGAGCGCACCGGCGGCACTGGCGGCGTACCCGGCGGACACCAGCTGCGAGCTGGTCACGAGCGGGCCGAGGCGCCCGCTCAGGACCGAGCCGACCACCATCGCCCCGATCATCGGGACGAACAGCTTCCAGAAGTCGAGCTCGCCCTCGCCCAGGAGGTCGACGACGAAGATCGCGGCGCCGCCGATGTAGAGGAACTGGGCGCCGAAGACCAGGGTGCCCGCCCACGCCATCCGGTGGAAGGCCGGCACCGCCAGGACCGCGCCGAGTCCCGCGACGACCTCGCCGACGCGCAGCGGGACCCGGCGCTCGGGCGGGTGGCTCTCGGGCAGCAGCGCGAGCGAGCCCACCAGGAGGACCAGTGCGAACGCCGCCATGAACCAGAACACCGTCTCCCACGGGCCGACCTGCACCAGCAGCCCACCCACGACCGGCGCGATCGCCGGCGCCAGTCCGAAGATCACCGCGACCTGGCTCATCAGGCGCTGCGCGTCGGCGCCGTCGAACAGGTCGCGGATGATCGTGCGGCTCACGATCGTCGAGCCGCCCGCCGCCAGCCCCTGCACGACCCGCCCGGCGAGCAGCCACTCGAGGGTCGGCGCGAACGCGCACGCGACGGAGGCGACGGCGTACGCCGCGAGGGACCACACGATCACCGGCTTGCGGCCGACCGCGTCCGACAGCGGTCCGTGGAAGACGCTCATCGCCGCGAACGCCAGCATGTAGGCGGTCACCACGAGCTGCAGCTCCCCGGCGGAGACGTCGAGGGCGTCGCCCATCTGCGAGAACGCGGGGAACGGGGTGTCGATGCTGAACGGGCCCAGCATCGCCAGCATGGCCAGCACGAACGGGATCAGCGCCAGGGTGCCGCGGGCCGGACGGGTCCCCGGCGCGCTGGTCATGCGTCGAGGCTACGGTCCAGGTTGATCACGGCGCTGATCAGGCTCAGGTGGGTGAAGCCCTGGGGGAAGTTGCCGAGCTGCTCGCCGTTGAGCCCCACCTGCTCGGCGTACTGGCCGAGGTGGTTGGCGTAGGTGAACATCTTCTCCAGCGCGAGGCGCGCGTCGGCCAGCCGACCGGCGCGGGTGAGGGCCTCGACGTACCAGAACGAGGCCAGCGAGAACGTGCCCTCGCCGTCGGCGGCCGGGACACCGTCGTCGAACGCCTCCGGGTCGTAGCGCAGCACGAGGCTGTCGGACACCAGGCGCTCCTCGACCTTGGCGAGGGTGGACAGGAACCGCGGGTCGTCGGGCGCGAGCATCTTGACCATCGGCATCAGCAGGGCGCCGGCGTCGAGCACGTCCCCGCCGGCGAACGCGGTGAAGGCACCGAGCTCGTCGTTCCAGCAGTCGGTCATCACCCGCTCGTAGATCGCGTCGCGGGTCGCGGCCAGCTCGGTCAGGTCGCTCGGCAACCCACGCCGCCGCGCCACCCGCATCATCCGCTCGACCGCGACCCAGCTCATGACCAGTGAGGTGGTGTGGGTGCGCGGCTCGGCGCGGATCTCCCACATGCCGGCGTCGGGTCGCTCCCAGTTGTCCATCAGCCAGGCCACGATGCGGCGCAGGTCCGACCACGCGTCGTGGCTGATGCCGCGCCCGTGCTTGTCGAAGAGGTAGACCGAGTCGATCAGCTCGCCGTAGACGTCGAGCTGCAGCTGGTCCACGGCGCCGTTGCCGACGCGTACGGGCCGCGAGCCGCGGTGGCCCGCGAGGTGGTCGAGCTCGCGCTCGTGGGGCAGGTTGCCGTCGAGGTCGTAGAGGACCCGCAGCGGGCCGAGCTCGTCGTCGCCGTCCTCGGCCGCCTCGCCCAGCCGCTCGGAGAGGAACCGCACGAAGGCCGCCGCCTCGTCGGTGAAGCCGAGGCGCAGCAGGGCGTACACGCTGAACGCGGCGTCGCGCACCCAGACGTAGCGGTAGTCCCAGTTGCGGGTGCCGCCGATGCTCTCGGGGAGGCTCGTGGTCGGGGCGGCGATGATGCCGCCGGTGGGCTCGTGGCACAGCAGCTTGAGGGTGAGCGCGGAGCGGTCGATCCACTCGCGCCACCGCCCGGTGTAGGTGCTCTGCGACAGCCAGGAGCGCCAGAAGGCGGCGGTGGCGTCGAACAGCTCGTCGACGTCGCCCTCTCCGCACCCGCTGGCCGGCTCGTCGGGGGCGAGGACCTCGAGCACGAACAGGGCGGACTCGCCCGCGCGCAGGGACAGCCGGGCCGAGGCGGAGCAGTCGTCCACGTCGAGGTCCACGGTGCTCGACAGCGCCAGGTGGACGTCGCCGTCGGCGAAGCGGACCACGCCGTCCGCGACGTCGAGCCCGGGCTCGGTCGTGCCGTAGTCGGGGCGCGGCGCCATCGACATGGCGAGGTCGACCGACCCGCGCAGCCCGACGACGCGGCGTACGAGGCGCTGCCGGTGGTCGGGGTCGTGGGCGCGCAGGACGGGCATGAAGTCGTGGACCTCGACCACCCCGCGCTCGGTCATGAAGCGGGTGATGAGGATGTTGGTCTCGGGGTGGTAGTACTGCTGGCTGCGGGCGTCCTCGTCCTCGGGACGCAGCCGCCACGACCCGGCGCCCGGATCGATGATCGACGCGAAGACGCTCGGGGCGTCGAACCGGCCCGGGCAGAACCAGTCGATGGTGCCGTCGGTCGCCACGAGCGCGGCGGTGCGCAGGTCACCGACGAGGCCGTGCTCCGCGATGGGGAGGGCCGCGGGACCGCTCCCCCTGTCACGACCCATCGGAGTCCCCGCGCCCCAGCCGCCAGCCGCCGTCGGGCAGGCCGACGGCTTCCTGCGGCCCCCACGACCCGGAGGCGTACGGGCGGGGGTCCGGGCGGTCGTCGAGGACGGGCTGGCAGACCTCCCAGAGCCGGCGGGTCTCGTCGGCGTGGGCGAACAGCGTGTGGTCGCCGTGGAGCACGTCGAGGAGGAGGCGCTCGTAGGCCTCGAGCGGCTCGTCGTGCGGGAGCTCGTCGCCCAGGTCGAGCCGCATCGTGGCCGGGGCCAGCTCCATCTCCGGGCCGGGACGCTTGCCGAGCAGGTCGACGTGCACCTGCGCCTCGTCGGTGAGCTCGAGGACGAGCTCGGCCGGCGCGAGGCCGGTGCCGAACACCGACGACTCCGGCTCGCGGAAGCGCAGCGTCACCGTGCGCCGGGTCTCCGCCATGGCCTTGCCGGTGCGCAGGTGGAAGGGCACGCCGCGCCACCGGTCGTTGTCGACGAAGGCCTCGAGCGCCACGAAGGTCTCCACGTCGGAGTCCTCGTCGACGTCGTCCTCGTCGCGGTAGCCGTCGTACTGGCCGAGCACGACACGCGACGGGTCGAGCGGGCGTACGTCCGCGAACACCGCGGCCCGCGCACGACGCACGGCGGTGGCGGACCACTCCCCCGGGTCCTCGAGCGCGACGGCGCCGAGGATCTGGAAGAGGTGGGTGGAGACCATGTCGCGCAGCGCGCCGGTCGACTCGTAGAACGAGCCCCGACCCTCCATGGCGAGCGTCTCGGGGACGTCGACCTGGACCGAGGCGATGCTGTGGCGGCTCCACGCCGGCTCGAACAGCGCGTTGGCGAACCGCAGGGCGAGCAGGTTCTGGACGGCCTCCTTGCCGAGGAAGTGGTCGATGCGGAAGACCTGCTCCTCCTCGAACACCTCGTGCACGTCGTCGTCGAGCTCCTCGAAGGACTCCAGGTCCAGGCCGAAGGGCTTCTCGATGACCAGGCGGGCCCGCTCGGCGAGGCCCTCGCGACCGAGCATCGCCACCATCCCGGACATCGCCGTCGGCGGGACGGAGAGGTAGACGAGGCGGAGCACGTCGTCGCCGAGGTCCTCCTCGACCTCGCGCACCCGGGCGGCGAGGTCGCTGCCGTCGTCGGCGTCGGAGGTGCGGAAGGAGGTCCGCCCGAGCAGCTCGCGCGCGACCTCCTCGTCGAGGTCGTCGACGGAGTCGCGCAGGCCCTCCATCACCTCCGCGCGGAAGTCGTCGTCGGAGCCCGGCGAGTGCCGCCCGCTGCCGATCACGGCGTAGTCGCGCGGCAGCCGGCCGGCAGCGGCCAGGCGGTAGAGGCCGGGGAAGAGCTTGCGGGCGGCGAGGTCGCCGCGGGCGCCGAAGAGGAGCAGGACGCAGGGCGGGAGGTCGGCGTCCCCGCTTCCGTTCTCGGGGGTCGTCATGCCGGCCACGCTAACGACCACCCGAAGGAAGGGGGCCGCGGCGACGGTGCGCTCAGCTGTTGCTGAAGACCGCCGGTCCGCCGTCGTCCCCGGAGGCAGGACCCGAGGGGCCGGGACCGCGCCCGGCCCAGGTCCAGGCGTACGCCGGGTCCTGGACCGCGAGGCCGCCCTCGCCGAGCTCGAGGGGGGCGAAGGTGTCGACCATGACGGCGGACTCCTCGAAGTACTGCACGCCGAGGGACGCCTCGATCGCGCTCGGCTGCGGGCCGTGGGCGTGGCCGCCGGGGTGCAGGCTGATCGAGCCGATCCCGATGCCCGAGCCCTTGCGCGCCTCGTAGTCGCCGCCGACGTAGAACATGACCTCGTCGGAGTCGACGTTGGAGTGGTAGTAGGGCACCGGGATCGCGAGCTCGTGGTAGTCGACCTTGCGGGGCAGGAAGTTGCAGATGACGAAGTTCCAGCCCTCGAAGACCTGGTGCACCGGCGGCGGCTGGTGGACCTTGCCGGTGATCGGCATGTAGTCCTCGATGTTGAACGTGTAGGGGTAGAGGCAGCCGTCCCAGCCGACCACGTCGAAGGGGTGGGTGGCGTAGGTCAGCCGGGTCCCCACGATGCCGGCGCTGGTGCGGTGCTTGACCAGCACCTCGACGTCGGCGCCATCCGCCTGGAAGGTCTCAGTGGGACCGTGCAGGTCGCGCTCGCAGTAGGGCGCGTGCTCGAGCAGCTGGCCGAAGCGCGAGAGGTAGCGCTTGGGCGGGTGGATGTGGCTGTTGGCCTCGATCGCGTAGAGGCGCGAGGCCTCGGCCGGCACCCAGCGGTGGTCGGTCGCCCGCGGGACCACGACGTAGTCGCCGGACCGGTAGGGCACCACGCCGAAGACCGTCTCGACGGTGCCGCTGCCGGACTCGACGTAGACGCACTCGTCACCGATGGCGTTGCGGTAGAGGGGGGACGGCTCGGTGCCCGTCACGACGTAGGCGATGCGGACGTCGTTGTTGCCGAGGACCAGCCGGCGCCCCTCGACCGGGCACTGGCCGGTCGACAGGTCGTGCAGCTTGAGGTGGCGCGGCTTGAGCGGGTGGTTGGGCGTGCGCGTCTGGTCGGCGAGCTCCCAGACCGTGCTGTCGGTGATCGCGCTCGGGACGCCACGGCGGTAGAGCAGCGAGGAGTCGGAGGAGAAGCCCTCCTCGCCCATCAGCTCCTCGCGGAACAGGTGGCCGTCCTCGTCGCGCAGCTGGGTGTGGCGCTGGCGGGGCAGCCGGCCGAGTGCTCGGTAGTAGGCCATCGTACGATCCCATCATCCGATTATCGGACTCTTACGTCCGTTATCTGGTGGTTAGAGTAGTCCCGTGACGCCCTCCCCACCACCTGTCGACCCCGCACCCGTCCCTCCCGCCGACCCCTCGGGCTTCCCCGCGGAGTGGAGCGGCCTCGTCGACGACGCAGCCGTCTTCCCGCCGGGCGACGCCCCTCTCCACGACGCGACCGCGGCGTACGCCGCCCGCCGCGAGGAGTGGTGGGCCGACCTCGTCGGCAGCTTCGTGCTCCGCGACACCGACCTGCCGCTGGTGCGCGGCTTCGCCGGCCCGCTCTCCGTCGTCGTGACCGGGGGCGCCGGCCAGCTGGCCGGCCCGCTCGGTGCGGCGGCCAGGCTCGGGCTGGACGTCGCGGCGGTCGAGATCGTCGTCCGCGACACCGACGACCCGGTCGGCAACGTCCGCCGCATCGACGCCGCGGCACGAGACGCCGACCTGGAGGTGCCCCTCTTCATCGAGCTCCCGGGGCCGCCGACCGCCACGTGGCTGGCGGCGGCCGACGAGGTCGCCGCGTGCGACCACCGGCTCAAGCTGCGACTCGGCCACGTCGACCACGACCTCGTGCCCGACTCCGCGACCGTGGCGGCATGGATCGACGCGGCCCTCGACCGCGAGACCGGGTTCAAGGCCACCGCCGGCCTGCACCGCGCCGTGCGCCACGACCCGGAGGGCGGCGGCATGCACGGCTTCCTCAACGTGGCCGCCGCGACGAAGGCGTTGTGGGACGGCGGCTCGGTCGACGACACGATCGCGGTGCTCGAGGAGCGCGACGGCGCGGCGCTGGCCGCGGGCCTGGCCGACGGCGGCGTCGCCGCCGCCCGCCGCTGGTTCACCTCGTTCGGCTCGTGCTCGGTCACCGAGCCCCGTGACGACCTGGTCGCCCTCGGGCTGCTGCCCCACCGGAAGGACGCCTCATGAGCACACCCGCCACCCCGAGCAGCTGGGTCGAGGGAGCCGCCGGCTCCGGCTTCGACGTCGACCACCTGCCCTACGGCGTGTTCGCGCGCTCCGGCGAGCGACCGCGGGTCGCCGTACGGATCGGCGACCAGGTGCTGGACCTCAGCGTCGTCGCGGCCGCCGACATGGTCGACACCCACGAGCTGTTCGACCAGCCCACCCTCAACCCGTTCATGGCGGCCGGGCCCGCCGTCTGGGACTCGACCCGGGCCTGGGTGACCGGACTGCTCACAGACCAGACCGAGCGCGACCTCGTCGAGCCGGCGCTGGCGCCGCTCGACTCGGTGACGATGCTGCTGCCGTTCACCGTCGGCGACTACGTCGACTTCTACGCCTCCGAGCACCACGCGTCCAACGTCGGCCGGATGTTCCGCCCCGACGCCGAGCCCCTGCTCCCCAACTGGAAGCACCTCCCCGTCGGCTACCACGGCCGCTCCGGCACGGTGGTCGTCTCGGGCACCGACGTCGTCCGCCCGTGCGGGCAGCGGGTGTCGACAGGCTCAACCGACGGAGGTGCGCCCCAGCCGACGTACGGCCCGTCCCAGCGCCTCGACATCGAGGCCGAGCTCGGCTTCGTCGTCGGCGTGCCGTCGGCGATGGGCGAGCGCGTCGCGACGTCCGACTTCGCCCGGCACACCTTCGGCGTCGTCGGCCTCAACGACTGGTCGGCGCGCGACATCCAGGCCTGGGAGTACGTCCCGCTCGGACCGTTCCTCGGCAAGTCGTTCGCCACCTCGATCAGCGCGTGGGTCACGCCGCTGGCCGCTCTCGACGCGGCGTGGACCGAGCTGCCCGGCCAGGACGACCCCGAGGTCCTCGACTACCTCCGCGTCGACGGCCCGGCCGGCCTCGACATCGAGGTGGAGGTCGTCCTCGACGGCGAGGTGGTCGCCCGCCCGCCCTACCGCACCATGTACTGGTCGCCCGCGCAGATGCTCGCCCACACCACGGTCAACGGCGCGAGCGTGCGCACCGGCGACCTGTGGGGCTCGGGCACCGTGTCGGGCCCCGAGCGGGACCAGCGCGGGTCGCTGCTCGAGCTGTCGTGGGGCGGCAAGGAGCCGTTCACCGTCGCCGGGCGCGAACGCACCTTCCTCGAGGACGGCGACGAGGTGACGCTGCGCTACACCGCGCCCGGCACCGGCGGCGGCCGGATCTCGCTGGGCGAGGTCACGGGGCGCATCCTGCCCGCCCGCTGACGTCTCCTCGGGCGTCGGCGTCCGTTCACCGGTCCGTTCACCTGGTTGCGCCAGCGTGCGCGCATGCGCATCGCCCAGCTCGCCAACTTCGTCGGACCTGCCTCGGGAGGGATGCGTACGGCGCTGCGCGCTCTGGGTGCGGGGTACGTCGCCGCCGGCTGCGAGCGGCTGCTCGTGGTGCCCGGTCCCGAGGACGCCCGCACCTCGACGCCGCTCGGCGACGTCGTCCAGCTCCGCGCCCCACGCGTCGGCGGCGGCTACCGGCTGATCGTCGAGCCGTGGCGGGTGACCGACGTCCTCGAGCAGTGGCGGCCGACGTCGATCGAGCTCAGTGACAAGCTCACCCTCCTGCCGGTCGCCCGCTGGGCGCGCCGCAGCGGGGTCGGGTCGGTGCTGCTGTCCCACGAGCGGCTCGACGACATGCTGGCGCTGCGCACCGGCCTCGACGCGACCTCCAAGGTCTCGGTCGGCCTGCTCAACCGGCTCCTCGTGCGCAGCGTCGACACCGTCGTCGTCACCTCCGACTACGCCCGCCACGAGTTCGCGACGGTCGCCGGCGCCGCGGGCTGCCCCGTCGTACGCGTCCCGCTCGGGGTGGACCTCGAGACCTTCCGTCCGCACCCGCGTGGGCCCGTCGAGGTGCTGCGGCTGGTGCACGCCGGCCGGCTCTCCCGGGAGAAGAGCCCGCACCTCGCCGTCGCCACGGCGGTGGAGCTGCACCGCCGCGGCGTACCGGTCCGGCTGGACGTCTACGGCGTCGGCCCGCACCGCGACGAGCTGGTCGGGCTGGCCGGCTCCGCGCCCGTGCGGTTCCGGGGGTACGTCGACTCGCCCGCCCGCCTGAGCCGGGCGCTGGGGCACGCCGACGTCGCGCTCAGCGTCTGCCCGGGCGAGACCTTCGGCCTCGCGGTGCTCGAGGCGCTCGCGTCGGGGACGCCGGTGGTGACCGCCGACCGCGGCGGCGCACGCGAGCTGGTGGACGAGGCGTCGGGCGCCTGGGGCTCCCCCGACCCGGTGTCCCTCGCCGATGCGGTGCTCGAGGTGGCTGCCCGCCCGGTGGCGGGCCGGCGCGCCGCGGCCCGTGAGCGCGCGGCGCGCTATCCCTGGTCGGCGACGGTGGCGTCGATGCTGGAGGTCCACTCCTCGGTGCCGGTGCCGGTGCCGGTACCGGTACCGGCCGGCCGCTCCGTGACCGCCGGGTGAGCGGCGGCGGGGAGCCGCTCGGCGACCCCGTTCGGGACTTGCTGCTGGTCCTAGGCTGCTCGTCGTGAAGCAGCTCGGCCAGTACGCCGCCCCGCGGCACGTCGTCGCGCACCTCAGCGACCCCCACCTGATCGGTGGCGGGGGCCTCCACTACGGCGTCATCGACAACGTCGCCCACCTGCGGCGCACGCTCGACCGGCTGGCGGCCGTACGGCCCGCGCCGCAGGCGCTGGTGATCACCGGCGACATCGCCGACCGCGGCGAGCCCGAGGCCTATGCCACGATCCGCTCGATCGTCGAGCCGTTCGCGGCCGGGATGGGCGCCGTCGTGGTGTGGACGATGGGCAACCACGACGAGCGGGAGCCGTTCGCCCGCGGGCTCTTCGACTCCGACGACGCCGGCCCCCAGGACCGCGTGCACGAGGTCGAGGGCCTCCGCATCGTCGCGCTCGACACCAGCGTCCCCGGGCACCACCACGGTGAGCTCACGTCCGACCAGCTGGCCTGGCTGGCCGACGTCCTGGCCACGCCCGCCGAGCACGGCACCCTGCTGGCGATGCACCACCCGCCGCTCCCGCTGCCGATGCTGCGCGCCGCCGAGCTGATCGAGCTGCACGACCAGCAGGCGCTGGCCGACGTGGTCGCCGGCACCGACGTGCGCGGCATCCTTGCCGGTCACCTCCACCTGTCCACGTGGTCGACCTTCGCCGGCGTCCCGGTCTCGGTCACCTCGGCCAGCTGCTACACGAGCGACCCGGCTCCCGTCGACCGCTTCGTCTCCGGCGTGGACGCCAACCAGGCGTTCACCATGGTCCACGCCTACGACGACCGCCTGGTGCACACGCTCGTCCCGCTCGAGCGCGGCGTCGAGGTGAGCCACATCGGCTCCGACGTCGCCGAGGCGCTCGAGACGGTGCCGCTGGAGCAGGCGCGCGAGCTCGCCTCCAGCAAGACCTCCCAGTTCAACAGCTAGCCACCGACCCTGCCGAGGACCACTCCCTTGCGACTGCTGCTCATGCGCCACGGCCAGACCCACGCCAACGTCTCGGGCGAGCTCGACACCGCCCACCCCGGGCTCGACCTGACCGACCTGGGCCGCGCCCAGGCCGCGGCCGCCGCGAAGGCCCTCGCCGAGGAGCGCCTCGACGCGATCTACGTCTCGAGCCGCGTGCGCACCCACCAGACGGCCGCGCCGACCGCCGAGGACCGCGGGCTCACCCCGACCCAGCTCGACGGACTGGAGGAGATCGCGGCCGGCCACTTCGAGATGCGCAGCGACCACGACGCCGTCGCCGCCTACATCGGCTCCGTGGCGACCTGGCTCGAGGGGGACCTCACCCACCGGATGCCCGGCGCCGAGACCGGCGAGGAGTTCCTGGCCCGCTACGACGCCGCCGTCCGCACGATCGTCGAGGCCGGGCACGACGCCGCGCTCGTGGTCAGCCACGGCGCCGCGCTGCGTACGTGGGTCTCCACCCGGATGACGCCGCACCCCGACGCGCCGCCCGCCACGCAGCCGCTGCACAACACCGCGCTCATCGTGCTCGAGGGCGACGTGGAGTCCGGCTGGGAGATGGTGTCGTGGCAGGGCCACCCGGTGGGCGGCGACTTCCTCGAGGACCCGACCGCCGAGGACCCGACCGGCGACCTCGACCCCGACGGGCACGGCGAGATCGGCTGAAGCTCAGGGCTGGTCGTCGCCGACGACCTCGTTGAGCATCTCGGTGAACTCGGGACCTGCGTGGACGGACTTCGTCCCGTCGGCGTCGATCCGGGTCAGCTGCTGGTAGCCCGTCCCGTCCCACCAGTAGACGTGCGGGCTCAGCGGGCTCGGCACGTCGGCGTACCCGAGTGCGGCGAAGTGGGCCATCGCCGAGACGGCCGGGATGACGGAGGCGTCGCGGATCATGTGCCACGTCACCTGGTGCCTGTTGGGGATGCTCATCAGCCAGCCGTGACCGAGGTCCTCGTGACCGGCCAGCGTCGAGGCGAGCTCGGGCATCAGCAGGGCGCGGCTCGCCGTGTGCACGGAGTCGCCGAGCAGCGCGTGGAAGGACCCGCCACCCGGGACGTCGACCTGCTCGAGGTGCTCGACGGGGAGCGCGCGCAGGTTGCGGACACCGTGCTCACGCAGCTGCTCCCAGCCGCCCAGCCGCGACGCGTGCTCGCGGTTGTAGATCGCCACCGTCTCCGGCAGGTCGAGGGCGAGCAGCTCCAGCACGCCGGGCACGAACTCGCGGTGGGGGAAGCCGTCGAGCGACGGCATCGCGCTCTCGTCGTAGAGCCGCGCGTAGGTGTGCAGCGCTGCCTCGTCCGGGGACAGGTCCTCGAACGGGTCGGGCGCATCGAGGCTCGCGAGCACCCGGTCGACGTGCTCGGCAGCGAGTCGCGGCCACTCACGGCGGCGGGCCTCGACGCACTGGGCGGCGAGGTTCCACAGCCCGAACTGCCGACCGGCGGCGTCCACCGCGTGGTCGGGCCTCATCTGCACCTCGAGCCCGCGCTCGCCGAGGGTCGCCCCGACCAGCGCCCGGAACTCGTCGGCCTGGTCGCGCGAGAAGAAGGTCAGCGCGTCGTCC
This sequence comes from Nocardioides ganghwensis, assembly GCF_014779655.1. Classification (GTDB taxonomy): domain Bacteria; phylum Actinomycetota; class Actinomycetes; order Propionibacteriales; family Nocardioidaceae; genus Nocardioides; species Nocardioides ganghwensis. Next base: position 268,989 of record NZ_JACXYX010000005.1, on the reverse strand, counting down.
GCGGGACCCTGGTCCCGCCCCCGTGACTTCCAGAACATGCCCATGCGGGCATCCTTCACCACCACGGCGCGGGTGTCCCCGGGATCGCCCGGCTGACTACACGCCCTCGGTGCCGATGCCCGGGTGGACGAACGGCTTCCCCGCCCGCATCTGCTCGACGGAGCCGGGGTGCACCCGCGCGAGGTGGGCGAGGCCGCGGCGGCGGTAGCGCAGGGTCTGGACGACCCCGAGGGTCCAGAAGAGGTACTGCACGGCCATCGCGAGCTTGAAGTCGCCGAGCGTGTAGGACTCCATCCCGCCGCTCGCCGACAGGTCGAGCACGACGCCGATCAGCGCCATCGTCAGCAGCGAGGCGGTGAAGCCGCCGATGTTGACCAGGCCGTTGGCGCGACCGGTCTCGTGCGGCGGCGTGAACGAGCGCGCCAGGTCGAAGCCCACCATCGACGCCGGTCCGCCGCTCGCCGTCGCGAACGCCATCACGACCACCAGCCAGGTCGGTGCCACGCCAGGCCACAGCAGCACCCCGGTCCACGGCACCACCATCGCGACGACGACGCCCACCACGATCCACGAGCGGTAGTAGGGCAGTCGCGCCACCAGGCGGGCGAGGACGAGGCCGCTCACCACGGCCCACGCGGTCATCGCCATCAGCAGCGTGCTGGCCCCTCGCGTCGACCAGCCGAGCCCCTGCACGAGGAACGGATAGCCCCACAGCAGCGCGAAGACCGTGGCGGAGAACTGCGAGGAGAAGTGCGACCACATCCCCAGCCGGGTGCCGGGGTTGCCCCACACCGTACGGACCGACTGCGCCAGCGCGCGCAGCTTGACGGCCACGACGTCGGCGCGGGCGTACGGCGAGTCCTTCACCAGCGCGACCACCCCGACGAGCAGCACGACGCCGACGCTGGAGGTCAGCGCGAAGGTGCGTGTCCAGCCGAGCTCGTGGAGCAGGAACGCCAGCGGGCCGGCCGCGACGATCGCGCCGAGCTGGCCGGTCAGGCCGGTCAGCTGGGTGACCAGCGGCGCCTGCCGCACCAGGAACCAGATCGTGACGAGCCGGATCACGCTGACGAAGACCATCGCGTCGCCCGCGCCGACGACCGCCCGCGCGGCCACGGCGCCGGCGAAGGAGGAGGAGAACGCGAAGGCGAGCTGACCGGCGGTCATCAGCACCAAGCCGACCAGGAGCATGGTGCGCGAGCCGTAGCGGTCGAGCAGGACGCCGACCGGCACCTGCATCCCGGCGTACACGACGAGCTGGAGCACGGTGAAGGTCGCCAGGCTGGTGGCGCTGATGTCGAACCGGTCGGAGGCGATGATGCCCGCGACCCCGAGCGAGCTGCGGTGGAAGACGGCCAAGACGTAGACCGCGAGCGCGACGAGCCAGATGACCCAGGCGCGGCGACGACCGATGTCGTGGATCTGCTCGGCCGTCACCGCGCCAGCATGTCAGGCCCTCAGGGCTTGGCTCCCGACTCCCCCTCGACCGCGCCGGCTCGCACTCGACCCGCCACCCCGCCCGCGTCGGCGTCGGCGGCGATGCGCCCCGTGTTGGTCGGCCGCGGCGGGGGCTTCGGGGCGTCCTCCGGAGGAGCAGGAGGAGGCGGGGGCGTGGACACCCCACCCACCTCTGGGGTCGGGTCCGGCGGCGGGGGCTTCGGCGGGCCCGGGTTCTTCTTCGGAGGCACGTACCTCTTCACCGTGACCTTCCGTTGACCCGTCGTGGTGCCGGCATTGTCGAGCGTCGCTGCCACGGTGACTCTCACCTTCCAGCTTCCGGTCTGGCGCACCGTCGTCGCGAGGTCGAACCGTCCACGCTTCTTGGTCCTCGACGTCGACAGCTTGGTCCACTTCTTGCCGACCTTCCGCTGCAGGGTCACCTTGACCCGCTTGGCCGCCGGCAGAATCCGGCCCCTGACCGCGAGTGTCTGGCCCTGGACCAGGTTCTTGTCACGGATCTTCGCCTTCACCTTCGGCTGCACCCAGACGGTGACCCTCTTGGACTCTGCAGTTGGACGCCCTTGGTGCCCGGCGACGGTGAACTGGTAGATCGTGTTCGTCTTCGGAGCAACGGGGAATCCCGCGTACTGGGTGGCGTTGAAGGTCCCGCTGGCCGCAGCGGTCCGGTCACCGGTAGCGGGTTGCTTGTGGAGCGTCCCCTGACCCGAGTACCACTCGTTGGTGCCGTTGGCGAAGTGGAGGTGGCCGTGGCCGAGCAGCCAGACACGCTGTCCGTATCGGATGGTCAGGCCTTCACCGACCTCGACGTCCTTGCCGTTCGTCGACCACTCCATGTGCGCCATGAGGTGACCGGTATCCGGGGGAGGCGGAGGGGGCTTCTTCTCGAAGTCGTACGACGAGGAGTTCTCGGCATTGCCGAGAACCATCCGATCAACGAAGAACTGCTCCCCTCCACAGCCGAGAAGAACTCCGAGGCTGATCGCTTGGAACCCCGGTCCTGTCACGAACGCCTGCACCGTGAGTGGGGACTCGTAGGTGGTTGTCGTGCCCGCGTCGTACAGAGTCCAGGTGTAGGAACGGTTCACCAGGTCCAGGACCTGCCAGCCGGAGGCCGGCACGTCGACCGACGCCCAGCCGATGTACCAGGTGTCGGCATCCCAGTTGATGCGCGCGTAGGCGTGTCCGCTCGTGCCGGCCGGGGCGAGCACGTCGACGTGGTACGCGTTGAGGCTGTCGGGATTGCCTGCCAGCGTGGCCACCGGACCGGCTTCGAAGTCCGCCTGGGTGATCGACCATCCCAACGCCGAAGACCCGAGAGTCCCCCCATCGCGCTCGAACGTGTTGACCGTGGGCGGCGTCGCTCCGCTGGTGCTGCACGAGTCGCCGAGCAGCGCCATGCCGGGTGCCGAGGTGATCGGGTGGCCCGACACGACGTACGAGTTCGCGGCGGCGTGCGCGGCAGGTGGCGACAACAGTCCGATGCCGAGCACCATCGTTGCCAGCGCTGCGATCACTGTCCTGCGCATGGGGATCTCCGTCAGTCGTCGGGCGTGCGTCTCGCAGACGCTAGGAACACCCGCTGAGGTCCCGCTGAGGTCCGACCTCAGCAGCGCCTCAGCGCGGCCTCAGCGCGCTGGCCGAAGGTGTCCGCGTGCAGGACGTCTCCGAGGACTTCAGGACCATGCTGGCCGCGTTGCGGGTCGCCGTGGCCACGCCTGCCGACGCCGACCGGCCGGGCCGCCTGCGGCAACGCCTCGACGAGGCGCTCGGTCCGGACGACAGCGTGCGCCTGCGCCGGCTCGCCCACCAGGTCGTCGCAGCGTCCGAGGAGAACCTGCCGCACGACCTGCGCCGCATCACCCCGCTGACCGCGCAGTCGCTCCAGCGCCTCAGCCAGGACCTGGCCGCCGCCCGCGGGTGGACCCCGGAGGCGGCCCAGCGGACCACGCAGCTGTGGGCGTCCGCCCTGGGGTTCGGTGACCTGGCCTCCGCATCGTGGCCGCGCGACGGGTCCCCGACCCGACCACAGGGATCGGCGCCGGTGGCGACACCGCTCCCCCTCTCGGCGACGCTCCTCCCCGAGGCTCGTCCTGCCGCGCGTCCTGCCGCCGCCCGTCGGCCAGGTCCACCGCCGGGCCCCGGCCCCCGGCCGCACGAGGCGGCGCCCGCGTGGCCGCCGCTGCCGAAGAACCTCGCCCGTCACACGGCCAACCTGGCCGGCGAGCCCGCGCTGGGCGTCACCCTCGCGTACGCCGGGATGAGCCTGCCGCTCTGCCTGGCGCTCGGTGTCGCGTTGACGGTCGTGCTGTGCCTGCCCATCCTCTTCATCGGTCCGGCCGGCGGCATGCTGTCGATCGTCGCGATCGGCGGCGGCAAGCTCCTCGTCGCGGGCCTGCGACGCGGCGCCCTGGTGGCGTCGGCGAACGGCCTGGAGTTCACGCCGTACGACACGTCCCTGCGCAAGCCGAAGCCCGACCAGTCCTTCGGCGCGGTGTGGTCGCAGGTCGCGGTCGAGCAGGGCCGGGTCAGCGTGCTGAGGCTGGCCGGCCGGCGGGTCCAGGTGGGCCCGCGCAACCGCGCGTTCGTCGCCGCCGCGGCAGCACGGGCGGGGAGCCGGCGATGAGCGGCTCAGGTCTCGATCGTCGCGGTCACTCCGCCGATCTGCAGCGTCGCCCCGGGCAGGAGCCCGATGCTGCGACCGGGGCCGACCTCCTGCTCGCTCCCGTCGGGCCCGGCGACGCGCCACGTGGCGGAGGTGTGGTTGCGCAGGCCCCAGAGGTCCGGCCGCGTGGGGTGGACGACGACCTCGGCGACCGTGTCGTCGTAGGCGTAGTCGCGGCGCAGGTGGTGGCCCGTGACGCGGGTCCCCGCGTTGAGGACGAGCACCCGCGGACCGAACCGGAGCCGGACGGGCGGCGGCAGGGTCGCACCGCACGACCAGCAGGACCCCAGGGGGACTCCGTCGTCGGTGAGGTTCTCGCGCCCGCACGCACACACGACGATCCCGTCGAGCAGGCGCGAGAGGTGGGAGCGCCACACCCCCTCGCGGACCCGGCGCGAGGGCTCGCGGAGGCCGACGGTGAAGGCACGGGTGAAGTCGTCGCGCAGGTAGCGCGGGTAGAGCGGCCAGTACTGGAGGACCGCGCCGTGGACGACCGGGTCGGGCGCGTTCGAGTCGTCGTCGGGGTCGAACACGAACAGCGGCTCGGTGCCGAAGAGCTGTCGCTCCACGTCGCGGTCGAAGCACGCGTGGTCCAGCTCGCGCCGGCCCTGCAGCGGGTGGTGGAACATCAGGAGGTAGAAGATCAGCACGGACAGCGAGTAGAGGTCGGTGCCCGTCGAGGGAAGGGCGTCGCCGACCACGACCTCCGGCGCCATGAAGCGCGACGTGCCCAGCACCCGCGCCGGGTCGCGGCCGTCGATGCCGACGTTGTCGTTGTCGCAGACGAGCGGGTCGCCCGAGACGGGGTCGAAGAACACGTTGCCCAGGCTGATGTCGCGGTAGCACAGGCCCTGGGCGTGCAGCTGGAGGAAGCTGTCGGCCAGGCCCATGCACAGACGGGTGACCGTCGAGAACGGCGCGTCGACACGTCCGGTCAGCAGCTCGGCCACAGGGACGTGCCCGTCGGGGCGCAGCGGCATCACGTAGCCGAACCCGCCGTCCGGTCCGGCGACCACCTCGACCGGCCACAGGAACGCCGCGGACGGGGCCGGCAGCTGCGCGAGGCGTACGAGCGCCGCGTGCTGCTCGGGGTGGGCGGCCTCGGCGCGGTACCACTTCAGCGCCAGGCTCGGGCCGTCGCCGTCGACCGGGTCGAGGGAGAACACGGCCCCCTGGCCGCCCTCGCCGAGCAACGAGCCCACGCGCCAGCGACTGCCGTGCCGCGGGAGGTCGAGCTCGGTGCCGACGGACAGCACGCCCACCACCCCCTCTCGACGCCCAGGCGCACATCATCACCCAGGGCAGTCGGTTGCACCACAGGATCCGGCGCACGAGGAGGTCGACGATGACGGAGCGACCCGGCGCCCGGCTGGCCCGCCGCCCCCTGCACTTCTTCCTCCTGCTCGACTGCTCGGGCTCGATGGCCTCGCGCGGGAAGATGACGGCGCTCAACACGGCGGTGCGGGAGGTGCTGCCGCACCTGGCGGAGACGTCGTACGGCAACCCGCACGCCGAGGTGTCGGTGCGGGTGGTGGCGTTCTCGACCGGCGCCCACTGGCACGTCGAGGCGCCGACGCACCCCGACGAGCTGGTGTGGCGGGACCTGGAGGCCGGGGGCTACACCGATCTCGGCGCGGCGATCGACCTGCTCGGGACCGCCCTCACCGTTCCCCCCATGGAGGACCGCGCCCTGCCACCCGCCGTCGTCCTGGTCTCCGACGGGATGCCGACGGACGACTTCGAGGTGGCGATGGCGCGCCTGCTGGCGCTGCCGTGGGGGGCACGGGCCGTGCGGATGGCGGTCGCGATCGGACAGGACGCCGACTACGAGACGCTGGCCGCCTTCATCGCCGACCCCGCGCTGGAGCCGGTCACCGCCTCGAACCCCGAGCAGCTGATGATGGCGCTGCGCTGGGCCACGGTCCACGTCGCCCGTGCCGCCTCGTCGCTGGCACCCGCTGCCCCTCCACCCGTCCACGTCACCGCGTGGTCGGCCGACTCCGGTGAGGAGACGGTCTGGTGAGCGGCGCGACGACCACGGGGACCAGCGCCTGGCGAGCCGTCAGCGCCTCGCGGCGCGGGTCCGCGCACGGCGAGGGCGTGCCCAACCAGGACGCCGTCCAGGTCCGGCGCGTGGCTGGCACGCGCGGTGACGTCTGGATCGTCGCCGTCGCCGACGGCCACGGCGGCGCCCGTTACGTACGCTCCGACGTCGGTGCCCGGACGGCCGTCGACGTCGCGGTCCGGGCGGTGGCCGACGCGCTCCCCGACCGGGACGACCCGGCCGCCGTCCTGCGCGAGGTCGTGCCGCGCATCGTCGAGGAGTGGCGCGCGCACGTCGCCGCCGATGCCCGCGAGCACCCGTTCACCGAGGACGAGCGCGCTCGCGGCAGTGACGGCAGCGCCACGGCGTACGGCGCCACCCTGCTCGTCGCCGTCGTCGGCGGGCACGGGGTGGCGGTCGCGCAGGTGGGCGACGGCGATGCCCTCGTGCGCAGCCACGGCTTCGCCACCCGGCCGGTCCCCGGTGACGACCGGCTCGTCGCCGGCGAGACCACGAGCCTGTGCCTGGACTCCGCGGTCGACGACTTCCGGTACGCCGTGGTGCCCGACAGCGCGGAGCCCGACCTGGTGCTGCTCACCACCGACGGCTACGGGAACTCCTTCGCCCAGGCCGACTGGTGGCACGGCCTCGTCGACGACCTCGCCACGTTCGTGGTGCGCTCCGGCTTCGACCGCGTCGCCGACGAGCTGCCCGGGTGGCTCGAGGAGTCCGCACGCGTGGGCGGGGACGACGTGTCGGCAGTGCTGCTGGTGCGTGACTCGCTCGCCGACGACCGCGTGCTGACCCCGCCACGCACCCGTGAGCTGGCCGAGACGTCCGAGGAACCAGCGGTTGCCGGCGCTGCGACGGGCGGCCCGCCGCGACGCGCAGGGCTCGTCGCCGTCATCGCCGCGGCGGCCGCGGTGCTGGGCGTCGTGGCCACGCTCTTCCTGCTCGGCCCCGGGCGGTCGGAGGCACCGCCCGTCGAGCCCACGGACCCGACCACCTCGCTGACGCCCACCCAGCCGCGGGACGGGACGCCCACGAGCGAGGGGACGAAGAAGTCCGACCGTGGCGACACCGAGGGCACGTCTCCCGGCAAGCCGAAGAAGAAGGAGGGCGGACAGGGCGGCGACGGCAAGGACGACGGCGGACCTGCGAAGCCCCTGTCCGGCCAGGAATGACGGGCCCGCCCGCACCTCAGCGACGCCTCAGCGCCCCACGACACAGTCGTCCCACCGCCGGCTCCGGCGGACCAACCAGGCACATCACACACGGAGGTAGGAACCATGGCACGCATCGGTGGAGAGCTCGAGCAACTGGTCACCCTGCGCGGCGTCTTCGACCGCGAAGCAGGATCGGTCGACGAGCTGACGCGCAGCATCAGGGGCCAGCTGGCCTCGACGACGTGGGAGGGCCCGGCCGCGGACCGCTTCCGCCAGATGTGGGACGGCGAGTTCGAGCCGAGCCTCTCCAAGCTCCGCACGGCCCTCCAGGACGCCGCGATGGAGGTCTCGCGCCGCCGCGAGGCTCTGATGCAGGCAGGCAGCTGACATGTACCTCGCGCCCGGTGACCCCGCGAGCATGCGGGCGGCCGCCGCCCAGCTCCGCCTCCGCGCGGAGACGCTGGGCCGGGTCGCGAGCAACGTCGACTGCGACGTGGCCGCGCTCACCTACGTGGGCCCGGCCGCGGACCGCTTCCGGGAGGCGATCGCCACCAGCAGCTCCAGCCTGCACTCGATGTCGGCACGGATGGTCAACGTCGCCGACACCCTCACCCGCCAGGCGGCCGTGGTGGAGGAGCAGCAGCTCCTCCAGGCCGCCCGGCTCCAAGCAGACCAAGGGATGTACTGACATGGACGAGCACATCTGGACCACGACGTCGCGGATCTCGGTGTCCGGACCGTCAGGCTGGGCTCCGGTGGAGCAGCTCGAGGTCCCGCACGCGAGCGGTCGGGCCGTCGTACGGGTGGAGCGCTACCGCGTCCCCCCGGACGCCGACATCGACTCGCTGGCGGCGCAGCACGGGGTCAGGATCGCGGTGGAGGGTGGGACCGACTCGGGAACCGAGCCGCACGAGGTGCTCGGCTCGGCCGACGGCCGCCGCCGGACGGTCACCTGGTCCGACGAGGACGGTCGGTTGCAGGCCGTCGTCGACTACGCCCTCGACCGGGGTCGCCTGGTGGTCGTCACCACCGTGACCCCGGTCGACGATCCCACCCTCGCCGGCGCAGCCGCGGGAGTCGTGGCATCGATCCGCGTCAGCGAGCCGGTGCACATGCCCGAGGACCAGCTGCCCCTCCGTCCCGGAAGGGTGGACCTCAGCGAGGTCGCTCGCGCCTGGCGTGAGGGCACTCGGCCCGAGCCCCGCGAGGAGCACGTGATCACGACCGAGGAGTCGTTCGGCGCCGCGAAGCACTTCGGTGTCGCGATGCTCCCCGGGGCCGACACAAGCCTGTGGGACCAGCTCGACATGGCCCAGCGCGACCTCGCGGCCGCGGTGGCCTGGCGGAGCCTCGAAGCGCGGGGAGCCGCGGACGGGACCGACCTCGGGGAGGCGCTCGAGCTGGCCGCCAGCCACGACCTCATCGTGATGGTCACCGGGCGCCGTGGCGAGGAGTCGAGCACGCAGTGGTTCGCGGCCCGCCCAGACCGCATGGTCCGGCTCCGCCCCTCGGGCGCCGGCCGCATCACGTTGACCACGCACCCCACCGCCGACTTGGCCGACCTCGTCCTCGCGAGCACCGCCCAGGACGCCGAGGTGAGCGCGTCCGCGGTATACCGGGCCGACGGCCATGTCGTCGGTGACGAAACCTCGTGGCACGGGGACGACGCACCCGAGGGCGTACGTGAGGCGCTCGGCCGTCTGGTTACCCAGACCCACGTGGGCGGTGCGCCGTGAATGCCGTCTTCCTCGACCCGGACCAGATGGACGCGACCGCCAATGCCATCAGTGCCCACGCGGCCGAGGTCGAGGCGGCCGCCCGGGGCCTGGAGGGACTCGGGGCCGGTGCGGTGCCCCCCTCGCTCGCCGGCTGGCTCGAGAAGGAGCTCGCCGACATCGCCACCACGATCCGGGTGACCGCCGTCCTCTACCTCGTCGCAGCGATGGACACCATCACGCGCGCAGAGGCGATCCGGACCAACCAGTCGCTCGCGACCGCGTTCGCGCCCCTCGGTGACGTCACGCCCGCCTTCGCCGGAGCCCCTCTCGTCGGTGGCCTGGTGCTCGGGCAGGCTCAACCGGCGGACACGTCGTACACCTCGGCCGGGAGCGGCAACGGGTTCGTCCTGGGACAGGTCGACACGTCCTCGTACGGGCCGCTGACCTACGGCACGGGCACCCCCGGCTTCGTGTTGGGGCAGGCGCCCAGCATCGCGACCTACGACGGCCTCGCGACGGCGTTCCTGCCGAAGAGCCAGGCAGCCTGGGCCGCGGCGCACCCTCATCTGGTGATGGCTGGCAACGCGATGACCACCGACCCCGGGCTCGCACAGCAGCTCATGGGCGTGCAGGAGAGCACGATGAACCTCGGCGGTCGCTTCATCAACTCGGTGAGCGGGGCGACCGCGATCGGCAACGGCCTGTTCGCCGGCAATGGCCGCATCGACGACCAGATCTATCGAGTGCCCGGCGGCGCGGGCGAGTACCGCGTCGGCGTGTGAACAGGAGACGTCATGAGCACCATCTACCTCGACCCGTTCGCCATGGACGCGACCGCAGGCGCCATCGGGGAGCACGCCAAGGAGGTCGGCGCCGCCATCGGCGACCTGGAGACCACCTGCTCCGCCGACGTGCCCCCGTCCCTGGCCGGCTGGCTCGCCGAGGAGCTGCGCGACATCACCGTCCACGCCCGCCTGGCGGAGCTGCTCTACGTCGTCGCAGCGCTCGACACCGCCCTCCGAGCCCAGCAGATCCAGACCGACCAGTCGCTGGCGACGGCCTGGCCCCCCTTGGGCACCCCGGCGGCTGACGTCACCTCGACGTACGACCTCGGCGCGGTCCTCGCGGGCGCGACGGTCGTGGGTGGCACAGGTCCCGCCTTCGTCAACGACTTCGTGGGGCCCGGTGTCAGCACCGTCGGCGGCTTCTTCCTCGGAGCGAGCTCCGGCACGGGCGTGAGCATGCCGGGTCTCTCGACGGACGCGTTCCTGGCCAACAACCCCTTGCTCGGCGCCGCCAGCAACCTGCAGGCGACCAATCCCGCGGCGGCTGCCCAGCTGATGGGGTTGCACTCCTCCCTGTTCACGAGCAACGCGGAGATGGGCAGCACGTGGATCAACTCGCGGCCAGGGGCGTCCTACATCGGGGACGGTCTCTACAGGGGCAACGACGGCAACATCGGCTCCATCACGGACGTGTACCGCAACCCCGACCGCGCCGGCGAGTACCTGGTCGACTGAGGCGGGTGGCAGATGAGCACGATCTACCTCGACCCGGTGGCGATGGGCGCCGTCGCAGTCGCCATCGGCGAGCACGCGCGCGAGGTCGACACCGCGATCGGAGACCTCGAGAGCGCGTGCGCCGCCGAGGTGCCACCCTCCCTGTCCGGCTGGCTCGCCGACGAGCTGCACGACATCGCCGTCCACGCCCGCCTGGCGGAGGTTCTCTACGTCGTCGCCGCGCTGGACACTGCCCTCCGCGCCCAGCAGATCCAGGCAGACCAGTCGCTGGCGACCGCGGTGCCCGCTCTTGATGCGCCATCGCTGGGCGACGTGGTCGCCTCCCCCGACCCGGGCCCGCTCGTGGTGGGGAGCAACGCCCCCGTCGTGGTCGGCACGCGCCCCTGGGACACCGCGGTCACGTTCGTCGATCCCGGACCGCTCGTCATCTCCACGTACACCCCGGTCACGGTCGGCTCGCGACCCGATCCGCGCCTGGAGATGCAGAGCCAGTTCGCCCCCTTCCTCACCCATGCCATGGACCCGGGCACGGCGGTCGCTCCCTACGGGCTCACTCCGACCGAGGGCGGGCGCTACGTGGACAGGTACGGACGCGAGGGCTACATGAACGACGTCTACCTCGCTCCGAACTCGACGCAGGGGAGGCGCTCATGACCTTCCGCCCCGGAGCCCGCCTGGCCGGCCGGCCGCTGCACTTCATCTTCCTGCTCGACGCGTCGGGGTCGATGGCGGTCGACGGGAAGATCGACGCCCTCAACCAGGCGATCCGCGACGCCCTCCCCCACCTGCGCGACCTCGCGTCGCAGAACCCGTTCGTCGAGATCCTCGTCCGGGCGGTGGCGTTCTCCGACGGGGCGCGCTGGCACATCGGGGACCCGTCACCGGTCCACGACGTCTCCTGGCCGCCCGTCGTCGCCGGCGGCTACACCGACCTCGGCGCAGCCCTGGTGAAGGTCGCAGAGGTGCTGACTGTTCCCCCGATGGAGGCGCGGGCGTTCCCTCCCGTCCTGGTGGTCGTCTCCGACGGACGACCCACCGACGACTTCGAGGCGGGGCTCGAGCGCCTGATGGCGGAGCCGTGGGGACGGCGCGCCGTGCGGTTGGCCATCGCGATCGGGTCGGACGCCGACCTCGACGTGCTGAGCCGCTTCATCGGGGACCCCGACATCCCGCCCTTCACGGCCAACGACCCCGAGCAGCTGGCCTACCTCGTCAGGTTCGTGTCCACGGCGGCCTCCCAGCTGGCGTCCTCGCCCGCAGGGGCCGAGTCGTCGCGCGTGGTCCCCACACCCGACGTGCCCGTCGCCGCCGACGGAAGCCTGCTGGTGTGGTGAGCGGCGAGGGCGCGCCCCGGCTGCGGGTCGAGGTCGAAGCCTCGCGACCCGGGGTGCCGGCGCGTCGCATCGCCGTCACCGCGCCCACTGCCGCGTCCACCGGCACCGTGCTCGACGTGCTCGGCGCCCACCTCGGCCTGGTGGGTGCCGCCGGGGCCGTCCAGGCGCGGTCCCTCATCAGCGGGGCCTGGCTCGACCGGTCCTCCCCGGTCGGTGCGACCGGACTGCTGCGGGGGGAGCGGCTCAGCCTCGTGGTGGGGTTGGCCCCCGCCGAGTCGCCTCGGCCGCTGACCCGTTGGTCCGACTGGCGTACGGACACGACAGCGGCCACCGACGGCCGCGTCGCCGTCAACCGCCCGCCACGCACGGCACCTCCCGAACCCGCCACCAGCCTGCCCGTCCCGGCCCGCAACCGGGTGCGCCGGCCACGCCGGTTCCCGCTCGGCGCGATGCTCGTGCCGCTGCTGATGGGCCTGGTTCTCGGGGTGGTGATGCGAAAGTGGGAGTTCGCCCTCTTCTCGCTGTTCTCTCCCGTGATGGTGCTGTGGAACCACGTGGAGGAGAAGCGCGCGCACCAGGACGAGGTCGCGGAGTTCGGCCGCTCCTACGACAACGCCGTGGCGGCGACGTTCGACCGGGTCCGGGAAGCGGCGCGCGCGTGGGCCGACTGGACGCACCGGCACCACCCGCCCCCGGCCGAGGTGGTGGAGATCGGACGCACCGTCGGCCCCCGCCTGTGGGAGCGCGTGCCCGGCGACCCCGACTTCCTGCACCTGCGCCTCGGACAGGCCACCCTGCGTGCCCCGGTCACGATGCGCGAGGACCTGGCGGGAGCGGCGCCGAGCCCGGACCGGCCCGACTACGAGTCGGCTGCCCTCGTGGACGACGCGCCGGTGCACGTCGACCTCCGCGCGGCCGGCCAGCTCGCCGTGCGGGGTCCGGACGGCGACATCGACCGGGTCGCCGACTGGCTCGTCGCGCAGCTCGTCACCCTGCACAGTCCCGCCGACGTCGTGATCGCCGGCGTGCTGGCGGAGGAGCCGGCGCGGGAGTGGTGGCACTGGCTGCCCCACCTGGCCACGGACCTGCTGCCGTGCCCGCCGCTGGCGGCGGACCGGCGCGCAGCCGATGCCCTCCTCGAGGCCGTCGCCGACCTCGGCGCCGCCCGGCGGGCGGCGCGCGACTCCCGGCGCCGTACGACCGGGTCCGGTGCGACGCTCGTCGTGGTGGTCGACGACCGGCTCGGCCCCGACCCGTCCCTGCTGCGGGCGGTGTGCGACCACGTGGACGAGGGGATCTGCGTGGTGTGGCTGGGACGGGACGCCCGCTCGGTGCCGACCAGCGCCCCCTTCGTGCTGGCCGTCGGGAAGGACGGTACGCACGCCGAGCTCGTGGACCACGACGGCGGCCACCGGCTCGACGTCGCGCCGGACCGGATCGGACACAGCACCGCCCTCGACCTCTCGGCCTCCCTCGCACCGTTGCGCGACGCCGCCGATGCCCGGCAGGCGCGGTCACTGCCCGAGCGCCTGTCACTCGAGGACCTGGTCCCCGACCTGGCGTCACCCGCCGCCGTTCGCCGCCGGTGGGAGTCGGCGCCCGTCAACCGGCTGGTGGCCCGGATCGGGGTCTCGACCGACGGGCCGGTGGAGCTCGACCTCGGCCCCGAGGGATCGCACGCGCTGGTGGGGGGCACCACCGGTGCCGGCAAGAGCGAGCTGCTGCAGACGATGGTGGCGTCCCTGGCGGCGGAGTACCCGCCGAGCCGCGTCGGCTTCCTCCTGGTCGACTACAAGGGCGGCGCCGCCTTCAAGGACGCGCAGCGGCTGCCGCACTGCGTCGGCGTCGTCACCGACCTCGACGAGCACCTGACCCGACGGGTCCTCCAGGCCCTGGACGCCGAGATCCGTCGCCGTGAGGAGCTGCTCGCCGGTGCCGGCGCCCGCGACCTCACCGAGCTGCGCTCACGCATCGGCGAGGAGGCCCCGGAGGACCTGCTCATCGTGGTCGACGAGTTCGCCACTCTCGCCAAGGAGATCCCCGAGTTCGTCGAGGGCGTGGTCGACATCGCGGCCCGCGGACGCTCGCTCGGTCTCCGGCTGGTCCTGGCCACGCAGCGTCCGGCCGGGGTCATCAACGACCGCATCCGCGCCAACGTCGGCGTGCGAGTGGCACTGCGCCTCAACGACGAGGCCGACAGCCACGACGTCATCGGCCAGCCCGAGGCGGCCCACGTGCCACGCACCCTCCCCGGCCGTGCCTACCTCAAGGTGCACCGCCACGTCACCGAGCTCCAGAGCGCGTACGTGGGCGGCGCGGCCACGACTGGCGTCACGGCGGCCATCCAGGTGCACGACCTCGACCCGACTGCCTTCGTCCCGGCCGGCCGCGACGAAGGCGGCACGACCGTCCTCGAGGCCGTGGTCGACGCCACGTCGAAGGTCGCCCGGCTCGGCCGGTGGCGTGCCCCGCACGTCCCGTGGCTCCCCGCCCTGCCCGCAGCCGTTCCGGCCGCGACCCTCAGCGCCCGGGCGCCGACGGCTCCCCTCAGCGCCGTGCTGGGACTGGCGGACCTGCCCAGGCGGCAGTCGCAGCCGGTCGTCACCTTCGACCTCGCCAGGCACCAGGGGCTCCTCGTCTTCGGCACCTCCCGCAGTGGCAAGACGACGGCGTTGCGGACGCTGGCGGCCGGACTGATGGAGGGCGCGGGCCCCGACCGGCTCCAGCTCTACGGCCTCGACTTCGCCGGGCACGGCCTCCACGTGCTGGAGGGCGCACCCCACTGCGGCGGCGTGGTGGGCCCGGACGACCCGGGACGGGTGGATCGCCTGCTCAACCGGCTCGGTCGACTGGTCGACGAGCGCAAGCGGGCCATGGCGTCGGCCGGGCTCACCGGGTTCGACGACCTCGAACGGGTGTCGCCGACGCCGGTCCCCCGGGTGGTCGTGCTGCTCGACGGGTACGGCGGAGCCGCGGCCGCCCTCGAGCGCCTCGCCGGCGGGCGCCTGATGACGAAGCTCGAGCGACTCGTCTCCGACGGACCGTCGGTGGGCGTGCACTTCCTCATCACCGCGGACCGCCGCGCGGCCGTGCCCAGCGCCCTCGTCAGCGTGATCACCACCCGGCTCGTCCTCCGGATGGCGGAGCGGGAGGAGTACGCCCTGCTCGGCCTGGACAGCTCCGCCGTCCGCGCCGTACGGCTGGCGCCGGGCCGTGGCTTCATCCAAGGTTCCACCGAGGTGCAGGTCGCGGTGCTCGCCACGGGCGACGCGGACGACGAGCACCGGGCGCTCCTCGCCGTCGCGGAACGCGCCCGCTCGCGGTGGCCGGACCGGACGCCGCTGCTCGCCGCGATGCCACCCAGCGTCGGCGCCCGCGAGCTGCCCGACCCCGTCACGCCGTGGGTGCTGCCGTTCGCCGTCGGGGACACCGAGGTCGCCCCCGTCGCCCTCGACCTGTCCGACGCGCACGCGCTGGTCGCCGGTCCGCCCCGCAGCGGACGTACGACCGTGCTGGACGGACTCGCCGTCGCGGCCCGACGAGCCACCTCCCCGGTCGCCCTCGCCCGCATCACGGCGCGACGCCGCCACGAGCCCGAGCCCCTGGCCTGGGACGTGGGACCCGTGGACGGCCACGACGGCGCCGAGGTCACCCGGGCCCTCGCGACGATCTCCGCCCTCGTGTCCCAGGGCCGGCCGGTGCTCTGCCTCGTGGACGACGCCGACGCCCTGCCCGACAGCACGTCGTCCGCCCTCGCTGACCTGGCGCGTCGCGGTCGGGACGAGCTCGTGCGCGTGGTCGTCGCCGCCGACAACCGCTGGGCAGCGAGGGCGTACGGCGGCGTGGTGCCCGAGGTCAGGAAGTCCAAGCTGGGCGTGCTCCTCGCGCCCGAGGTCGAGCTCGACGGCGACCTCGTGGGCGTACGGCTCCGCACCCCACTGGAACGGCTCGGCCCACCCGGGAGGGGGTATCTCGTGCAGCACGGCGTGACCGAGCTGGTCCAAGTAGCCCAATTTGATGACGACGGCGCGAACGACCGGGAGGGACCCTCGGCAGCAGTGGGTGCACTCGGGACCTAGCCACCCAGCCCCCGACCAGGTGGGAGGAGTGCCCTCATGGGTCAGGTTCCGGAGTCCCCGCACGCGGCGGCGGTTCGTCGCCAGCTCATCGAGCTGGTGCGTAGCCAGGGCCCCGGACTGCTCGACGACAGCAGGCGCGTGCGCGCCATGCTCGCCGACGCCGTGGCCGGCGCCACCGCCGAGGCCAACCTCATCGCGCTGGCCCTCGCCTCGGGCGTGCCGACCCGCCTGCGTGAGGCCGAGCGGGATCCCCGCGGACCGGCGGCGGCGATCGACGCCGTGGCCCAGGACCTCCACCGCAGCAGCTCGGTGCAGCCTGCCGACGCCATCTGGGCGGTGGAGTCGATCGCCGCCGCGCTCGGCATGGTGACCGTCCCCTCCGCACCGTCAGGGGCCGGCGCCCCGCCGGTGACGGGCGCCCCGGGCGGGGGGCCCGGGTCGAACGACCTGGTGGTCCGGGTGGGCGAGCGGCGGCACGTCGCGCCGGCCGGCACGATGGTGACCATCGGGCGCGACCCCGACTGCACGATCACCGTGGACAGCCCGGCCGTGAGCCGGCTGCACGCCCGGGTGTCGTACGGTCCCGGTGGGTGGGAGCTCCGCGACGAGGGCTCGACCCAGGGCAGCTTCGTCAACGGCGTCGCGGTGACCACGACCGCGCTGCGCGGCGACACCACGGTGACCCTCGGCCAGGGCGAGCACGCCGTGGTCGTCCGGTTCGCCCCGTTCGGCGAGGCGATGACCCGGGCCCCGCAGCGACCCCGGCCCGCACAGGCCACCGAGATCCCCGGCGCACGACCCGGCGGTGCCCTGGCCGGGGGCGCACCCGCCACCCAGCTCGGCGGCGGAGCGCCCGCGGGCCCGCCGCTGTCGGTCACGCTCGACGGCACGACCCGCACCCTGCGTCCGGGCAGCAGCCTCACGATCGGCCGCGAGGACGACAACGACCTCGTCGCCCGCCAGACGACCGTGTCCCGGCACCACGCCCGCATCGAGCACACCGCCGGCGGGTGGCGCCTCGACGACCTCGGCTCGACGTCCGGCACCTGGCTGGACGGCACCCGGCTCACCGCGCCCGCGACCCTGTCCGGTCGACAGGAGTTCGTGCTCGGCGACGTCGCCGAGGGAGACCGTCTGGTCACCGAGACCGCTGGGGACCGTCCGAAGGGCGGCGTACGTCCCACCGGTCGCACGCCGGGCCGCGCAGCCGGCGAACGGCGCGGACTCGCGGTCGCGGGTGTCGTCGCGCTCGTGCTCGTGGTGATCGCCGGTGGGTTCGGCCTGTCGTGGGTGCTCCGCGACCCCCCGCCGGAGGACGGCCCCGAGCCCGAGACCGTGACGACCGTGTCGCCCGACGACATCGCTCGCGCGACGGTCCAGCTGACCGCCGGGAGCCGCCGCGGCTCGGGAGTGGTGATCGACAGCGAGAAGGGACTGATCCTCACCAACGCACACGTGGCAGCCCCGTCCGCGCCGGGTCTCGGAGTGTTCCTCAACGAGTTCGCCGACGACCAGGACCCCAACCCCGACGAGATCCGCGTCGACGTCTCGGACGGCCTCGACGAGTCCGCCGAACCGCGCTTCTGGGCCGAGCTCGTCACGGTCGACGGCTACCTCGACGTCGCAGTGATCCGGATCCGCAGCAAGCTCTCCGGAGCCCCTGCCGACGAGGACGACCTCGACCAGCTCACGGATGTCCCGCTCGGCGACTCCGACGGGCTCGGCACGTCCGACAAGATCTCCTTCTACGGGTATCCGGAGGCGAGCGACTCGGCCGCTCCGACCTACACCACCGGGGTGGTGTCGGGCCCGGTCCAGGACGAGCGGCTCGACGAGTTCAGGGCCGTCATCAACACCGACGCCGAGATCTCACCGGGCAACTCGGGGGGACCGGCGGTGGACGAGACGGGTCACGTCGTCGGGATCGCCACCTGGCGCACCTTCAACGACCGCGGCGAGACGGCCTTCTCCCGGGTCCGCCCCATCAACCTCGCGAAGCCGGTGATCGAGGCCGCCCTGGCCGGGGAGAAGTACCGCTCGCCGTGGGTCGAGCGCGGACCCCGATCGGCGAAGATCCCGTTCTGGAACTACGGCGCTCCCGGGACCCGCGGCGTCGTCGGTGACGACTGCCGGTCCTCCGGCCCCGGGGTCTCCCCGACCACCATCAACGTGGACTACGAAGGATTCCCGCGCGGCAAGAGGCACACCGACGTGATGGCCACGCTCAGCGTCTCCGACGGCGTCGACTGGACCCCGGTGGCCTGGAGCTTCGCCCTCTACCCGACCAGGCTGCCACCCAAGGGCTGCATGTCGCTCACCTTCAGCGAGGACGTCGATCCCGGCACCTACCGGTTGCGGATCGGGGTCGGTGGCGACCTGCGGGTCGTCGTCGACATGACCGACTTCACCATCGAGTGACTGGGGCCGCCATGAGCAACGAGGGGGAAGGTCGGGTCAGGGTCGAGCTGCTCGGGCCGTTGCAGGTGACGGTCGACGGTCGCCTCGTCGCCGCCGGCGGTCCGAAGCTGCGTGCGATCGCCGCCGTGCTCGGGCTGGCCGGCGGCCGGGTGGTGAGCGTCGACGAGCTCCTCGCCGCCGTGTGGGGCGAGGACCTGCCCGCGACCGCGCGCAACACGCTGCAGTACCACGTGGGGGTGCTCCGCAAGACGCTCGCGGCCCAGGGCGCCGCGGGCTGCCTCACCACCCGCGACCCCGGCTACAGCCTGAGTGCGGACACCGACGTCGCGGAGTTCAAGGCGCACATCGCGGCCGGCTCGCGTGGCGCCGCGCTGGGCGACCACACCACGGCCGCCGAGCAGTACGCCGCCGCACTGTCGTTGTGGCGCGGCAACGCACTCGCAGACCTGTGGCAGTTCCCGTTCGCCGAGGGACGGGCCGTGGCGCTCGAGAGCTGCCGGCTGACCTGTGCCGAGGCGTGGTCGGACGCTGAGCTCGCCCTCGGTCGTTCCGAGGACCTCATCGCCCCGTTGCAGGACCTGATCGCCGAGAACCCCACCCGCGAACGCCTGTGGGAGCAGCTCATGGTGGCGCTCTACCGCACCGGTCGCCAGGACGCGGCGCTGTCGTCCTACCGCACTGCCCGGAAGGTGCTCGACGACGAGCTCGGCGTGCAGCCGTCGGCGCGGCTGAACCGGATCCACGAGGCGGTGCTGCGCCAGGAGTCGTGGCTGTGGCCGGAGCGGGCCGAGCCGACCGGCGGTGGCGCCGGCCACACGGTGGTCCCGACGCGACTCGCCACGTCCGAGCCCCAGGACGCGCCGCCGACCCTCGTGGCACACGGAGGGCAGCGGATCGTGCTCGCCGGGTCCCCCGTGGTGCTCGGACGGCAGGCCGACTGCGACCTGGTCCTCCAGGACGACCAGGCCTCCCGCCGTCACGCCCAGGTGGAGCCCGGTCCCCACGGCTTCGTCCTGGTCGACCTCGGCTCGACCAACGGGACGCTGCTCAACGGCCAGCCCATCGCCGGGCCGGCCTCGCTGAAGCCCGGCGACCGGATCCTGGTCGGTGACACCGTGGTGCGATTCATCGGCGCAGGCTGATCAGCCGAACCGCAGCGGGATCGCCTTCCTCGTCAGGGTCCGCGTGAACTGCGTGCTGCCGCTCAGGGCGGCGTAGCTGTCGCCACCGAGCACGAGCCGCCCGCCCTTCAGCCCGGCCGGCACCTCGAAGACCGCGTTGACACCCGCCCCGTCGTCGAGGTCGCGGGCCTCGTACGTCGTGCCGTCGGCCACGACGAAGACCATCTCCCTCGGCTCGAAGGCGTACTCGCTGCCGGCGTAGGAGCCCAGCGGGATCGTGTAGTGCGAGCTCACCTTGAGGAAGGCCTTGCGGGGCGAGCTCGGGTGGACGCCGCCGGCGAACCAGGTCAGCTCGGCGCGGGACACCGTGACGTCGCGCGGCACGCTCAGGCGGTCGACGCCGTCGTAGTTGAACGGGGTGCTCGTCCGCTCCGTCAAGGTGAAGCGCTCGCCCACGCGGTCCACCCGGCCGCTGCGCGCCAGCACGGCGATGTTGTCCTTGCCGGGCTCGGCGTCGAGCAGCGAGAGCGTCTGGGTGAGCCCGTCCGCGCGCAGGACGAGGTCCGCCTTCCGCGCGTCGGCGGGCACAGCCACGACGTACGTGTCGGTGCTCCTGGCGGCCGGGAGGGCCTGCCGCTCGCCGTCGACGGCCACCTTGAGACCGAGCTCGCGCCAGGGACGGCACGACTCCGAGCCGCATGCCCACGTCGCCAGCCGGAACGCCACGAGGCGGCCGCCCTCGGGCGCGGACCGCTCGACGTCCTCCACGGCGACGCTGTCGACCTCGCCGAGCTGGGCGATGCGTACGCCTCCGCTGCGTCCGGCCATCGCCAGGGGGCCCTCGACGCGCGGCGCCCGGACGCCGGGCGCTGCCAGGACGACGCCCGGCTCGGCGGGCGGAGGAGGAGGAGCAGCCTCGGTCTCCACGGTCTCGTCGGGCGCACCGGTCGCGGATCCGGCGTCGCCCCGTCCCGGCTCCTCCGTGTCGCCGCCGTTGAGCGCGACGGCGGTGGCCACGCCGCCGGCCATCAGCACCAGCACGGCTCCAGCCACGGCCACGGCGCGTCCGGAGGGGCGGCGACGGGCCGGCCGGGGCGGGCGTACGGGGTTGGGGGTCCCGGTCGGCGGGAGGACCGTGGCGTCCTTCGCGGGACCGGGCGGCGCCAGCGTGACGTCGGCCTCGGGCGCCGTCGCCGCCGGCGGGAGCGTGGTCGGTTCCTGAGCCGGGGGCCGGGTGGCGGGCGGCTGGATCGTGGTGGCGGGGAGATGGGCGGCCCACGTCCTGACCGCCCAGGCTGCCGGCGCCGGGGCCAGGCCCCACTCCGCGAGCCGGGCCGTGAGCGCGGGGAGGGCGTCCTCGAGGTTCTCCCGTCCCGCCTCGAGCAGGTCGGGGACGATCCCCTCCTCGACGGCGAGCACGACCGCGTCGACGGCGGCACGGTGCTCGTCGGCCTCCGCTCCCAGGACGTCGTTGAGGCTGCCCCGGAGCCGCCGCGCACTCGCGGCGACGTCCCACCCGTGGTCGCGGAGCACCTCGCCCAGCGCCCGCGCCACTGCTTCGTCGGACCTGCCTGTCACGGCCCCTCCTCACGCACGTCACCCCGTCGTGGTGCAGATGACCACGACGCGCTGAGGTCGCGCTGAGGGTCCTCAGCCGCCGAGCGCGGCGCTCAGCTCGGCGCGCGACGGCGGGTCGGCGCCCGGTCGCGAGACGTTGATCGCGGCGCCGATGGCCGCGGTCGTCACCGCACCGAGCACGTCGCGGTCCGACAGCGCGCGCAGCGCGTCGGACGCCGCCGCCCCGTGTGCCCCGAGGGCGATGAGCGCGTCGACCAGCACGCCGCTGAAGGTGTCGCCCGCGCCCACGGTGTCGGCGACCTCGACGGGCACGCCGGGGACCTCGAGGGTGGTGCCGCCGGGTCGTACGGCGACGGCGCCGGCACCGCCGCGCGTCACCACGACGAGCCCGGGGCCGGCCGCTGCCCAGCGGGTGGCGGTCGCGACGGGGTCGTCGTCGGGGTGCAGCCACGCGAGGTCCTCGTCGCTCACCTTGACCACGTCGGCGAGGGCGACGAGCTCCTCGACGCGGGCGACCGGGCCGGTCCGGTCGGGGGTGATGGCAGGTCGGGCGTTGGGGTCGAGCGAGAGCAGCGCGCGGCCCTTGCGCGCCTCGAACGCCGCCAGGACCGCGTCGGCCCCCGGGTGGAGCACCGTGGCGATCGAGCCGACGTGGAGCACCTCGCACTCCTCGTCGGGCACGGCGGGCAGGTCCCAGTCGAGGTCGAAGACATAGCTCGCGGCGCCGGCGTCGTCGAGGGTCACGACCGCGCTGGACGTGCGGCCCGACCCGGTGGGCCCGGCCAGCACGACCACGTTGCTCGACTCGAGCCAGGCGCGCACGGCCGAGCCACGCGCGTCGTCGCCGAGGAGGGTCACCAGGCGCACGTCGCGCTCGAGCCGGCCGAGGGCGATGGCGACGTTGGCGGGGCTGCCGCCCGGGTAGTCCAGGGGCTGCCCGTCCGGGCCGGGGACGACGTCGACGAGCGCCTCGCCGACCACGAGGACCCGGGGCTGCGTGGGGGTCATGGGCTCCATCATGCCGGGGCGGACCGACCCTGCGACAGGGCCAGGGCGCGGGCGAGACCGGGAGCCAGCGGCAGTCGCGGGAGGAGCGTCGCCTGCACTGCGTGGTAGAGGTCCGGCTTGCCCGGCCACACGCTCGCGTGCGGACGGTTGGCGGGGTCGAGCTCGTGGTGCCACGACCCGCGCTCGCGGTCGAGGAGGTGCTCGGCGGCGTACGCCCACCACTCGGCGTAGCGACGTGCGTAGGCCTCCTCACCCGTACGCCGGTGCAGCGCCGCGGCGGCCGCGATCCCCTCGGCCGCGACCCAGTGCATGCGCTGGCGCACGACGGGCGTGCCCGACCAGTCGGTGGTGTAGACGAAGCCGGGAGCGCCGTCGGCGTGCCAGCCGTCGGCGACGGCCCGGTCGAACAGCAGCCGCGAGGTCTCGAGCAGCCCGGGGGGCGCCTCTGCTGCGAGCGCCGCCTCGACGTGGAGCAGGAGCCGTGACCACTCCAGGCCGTGGCCGACGGTCGCGCCGTAGGGCTTGAACGGGTCGTCGGGGCGGTCGCGGTTGAGCTCGAGGTCGACCGACCAGTCCGGCCCGAAGTGCTCGGGCAGCCGCCCGTCGTACGCCGGCGCGAGGTCGACCACCAGGCCCGCCAGGCGGCCGGCCCGCCGGTGCCAGCTCGTGTCGCCCGTCGCGTCGCCGACGGCGAGCATCGCCTCCAGCGAGTGCATCGTGGAGTTGAGCCCGCGGTAGGGCGCGGCCTCGCTCCAGGTGCGGTCCCACTCGTCGAAGACCCGGCCGAGGTCCTCGTCCCAGAAGCGTCGCTCGAAGACCTGCGTCGCCTCCGCCAGGAGGTCGTCCGCGCCGGGCAGCCCGGCGACGGTCGCGGTCGAGGCGGCGAGCATCACGAAGGCGTGGTCGTAGCAGGACTTCGCTGTGCCCTCCGGCTCCCCGTCGGAACCGATCGCGCCGAACCAGCCGCCGTGCTCGGCGTCCCGGAGCGTCGTACGCAGACCGTCGAGCGCGGCGGTCGCGATCGGCGTACAGCCCTCGACGCCGAGCAGCGCGCCGAGCCCGTGCACGTGGACCATGCGGCTGGTGATCCACGTGTGGACCGGACGCGACAGGTCGGGTGCGCCCTCGTCGTCGAGCCAGGCCGCGCCACCGAGCGGGTGGGCGACGCGGCGACCGAAGTCGAGCAGACGACGGCACTCCGCGTCGAGCCACGCATCGTCGGGAGGGGTGCCGGACAAGCCCTGGTCGCTCACACCGTGAGTCAAATGCACGAGACCCCCGCCTGTCGACGGGGGTCTTGCGACTGGACTGCGTCCAGTGGCAGGTAGAGGATTCGAACCTCTGTAGGCAATGCCGGCTGATTTACAGTCAGCTCCCTTTGGCCGCTCGGGCAACCTGCCGGGCCGTGCGGAACAATAGCAAGGCACGGACTTCTCCACGAATCGCCGGGGCACCCCAGAAGGACCCCACAAGCAAGCCCCCAAGGAGGCACACCATGGCTGACTCGAGCTTCGACATCGTGAGCAAGCTGGACCGCCAGGAGGTCGACAACGCGCTCAGCCAGGCGGCCCGCGAGATCGCCACCCGCTTCGACTTCAAGGGCACGGGCGCGTCGATCGAGTGGAAGGGCGAGAAGGCGATCGAGATCACCGCTTCCGCCGAGGACCGCGCCAGCGCCGTGCTCAGCGTCTTCCAGGACAAGCTGATCAAGCGCAACCAGAGCCTCAAGATCCTCGACGCCTCCGAGCCGCGCCAGTCCGGGCAGGTCGCCAAGATCGACATCGCGCTCAAGGAGGGCATCACCTCCGAGGACGCCAAGAAGATCTCCAAGCTGATCCGCGACGAGGGCCCCAAGGGCGTCAAGGCGCAAGTGCAGGGCGAGGAGCTGCGGGTGTCGTCGAAGAAGCGCGACGACCTCCAGGCCGTGCAGCAGCTGGTGAAGGCGCAGGACTACGACTTCGCGGTGCAGTTCACCAACTACCGCTGAGCCGCGCGCCTCTGAGCGTGGGACGGCGAGCAGTCGGCGGGTTCATCCAAGGATGGTGGACAGCGGACCGGGGAGTCATGGCTTGCCCTGGGCGAGCTCGGATTCCCCGGTCCTGCCGCGTCGACGCACATCGGGACTGCTGTGCCGCTTCCCACCCTGCCGCTCGGGCCGCATGCCCGCCGTGGGTCCAGCGCCTCACCAGCGACCGGTGATCACCAGCGCCTGACCTCCGCGAGCTCGCCCACGAGCACCACGACCGCGCGGACCGGGTCGGCGGGCAGCGCCCGTGCCCCGATCTCGGCGACGGTCTGGTCGTCGGCGCCCCGCCCGGCCGCGTACAGGGCGTGGTCGGCGGCGAGCTTGCGCAGCGCCGAGGCGTTGGCGGTGAACATCGTCGGCCTCGTGGCCGCGAGGACCACCGCGTCGGCGGCGGTGCCACGCGCTGCGGTGAGGATCGCGGGGACCGGGGTGTCCGCGCCCAGGAAGCGCACCCGTACGCCGCGCTCGCGCAGCATCAGCGCCACGCAGAGCAGCACCATGTCGTGGCGCTCCCCCGGCGGGCACGCGAGCAGGACGACTGGGGCGGTGGCCGCGCCGTCCACGGCGTGCGGCGGCACGGCCGCGAGCGCGGTGAGCTTGCGCCGGAGCATGTCGCTCACGAAGTGCTCGTGCGCGACCGAGAGCGTGCCGGACTCCCAGCGGTCGCCGACCTCCTGGAGGAAGGGCAGGACGACACCGGTGACCGCCCCGGAGAGGGGTACGTCCCACAGGAGCCGGGCGATGGCGATCTCCGCCGCCTCGGCGTCGAAGGTCTCGACGGCTGCCCACAGCTCGTCGGTGGTGGTCGTGATGGTCACACCTCGCACGCTAGTGCCCCGCGGGCCCGCCCGGGAGGATTCGGCCGCTGCTCCCGCCCCGCCGGGTGGGGCCTCAGACGGCCGCCGCCATCCGGGGCACCACGGCCGCGCCGGGGGCCGGGGTCAGCCAGACGGTCCTGCCCTCCTCGAGCCGCTGGGCGCGGGCGTGGGCGCGGGTGACCACCACGGACACCTCCTCGCCGTCGACGGTGAGCACCGTCAGCCGGACCTCGAAGCCGATCCGGACCAGGCGGGAGATCGTGCCCTCCACGCTGCCCGCGAGCGACGGAGAGGACTCGAGCTCGATGTCGTGCGGACGGAGCGCCAGCCCCCCGAGATGGGTGACCTCGCCGAGGAACGACATCACGAAGTCGTTGGCGGGCTCGTCGTAGAGCTGGTCGGGCGTCCCGACCTGCTCCACGCGCCCCTCGTTGATGACGACGATCTCGTCGGCGACCTCGAGGGCCTCCTCCTGGTCGTGGGTGACGAAGACCGTCGTGACGTGCACGTCGTCGTGCAGTCGCCGCAGCCAGTCGCGCAGCTCCTTGCGCACCTTGGCGTCGAGGGCGCCGAACGGCTCGTCGAGGAGCAGCACGCTCGGCTCCACCGCGAGGGCACGGGCCAGCGCCATGCGCTGGCGCTGGCCGCCGGAGAGCTGGGACGGGAGCCGGTGGGCGAACTGCGAGAGGTGCACGAGCTCGAGCAGCTCGCGGACCCGGTGCTCAATCTCGTCCTTGGGCCGCTTGCGGATCTCCAGGCCGAAGGCGACGTTCTTGGCGACGGTCATGTGCTTGAAGACCGCGTAGTGCTGGAACACGAAACCGACGTTGCGCTTCTGCGCGGGCAGGTGGGTGGCCTCGACACCCTCGATGCTGACCGAGCCGGTGTCGGCCTTCTCCAGCCCGGCGATGATCCGCAGCAGGGTCGACTTGCCGCCGCCACTCGGCCCCAGCAGGGCCGTCAGCTGGCCGGTGGGGATGGTGACGTCGACGTCGTCGAGTGCGACGAAATCACCGAAGTTCTTGTTCAGGCCTCGGACCTCGATGCTCATGACTGACCTCTCAGGGGTGGTTCTTGGGACGGATGATGGCGACGACGACGATGCAGGCGACCGACACCATGGCCAGCAGGAACGCGGTCGCGTAGGCGCCCTGCTGGTCGAAGTTGAGGTACTTCTCCTCGACGGCGAGGGTGGCCGTACGCGTCTGCCCGAGGACGTTGCCCGAGACGACCTTGACCGCGCCGAACTCGCCGAGCGATCGCGCCAGCGTCAGCACGACGCCGTAGGTGATGCCCCACTTGATCGACGGCAGGGTGATCCGCCAGAAGCGCTGCAGGCCGCTCGCCCCGAGGCTCTCGGCGGCCTGCTCCTGCTCGGTGCCGATCTCCTCGAGCACCGGCACGATCTCGCGGATCATCAACGGCAGCGCCACGAACGTCGTGGCCATGATGATGCCCGGGGTGGAGAAGATGACCTGGAAGCCCGCGTCGAGCAGGAACGGGCCGAACCAGCCGTTGCGGCCGCCGTAGACCAGCACCAGCGCGAGGCCCACGACGATCGGCGACACCGACAGCGGGATGTCGAGCAGCGCGTTGAGCAGCCGCTTCCCCGGGAACTCGTGGCGCACGAGCAGCAGCGAGATCCCCACGCCGAACAGCGTGTTGATCACGACCGACCACACCGCGACGTACGCGCTCAGCTGCAGCGCGACGACCATGTCGGGGTCCTCGACGAGCGAGCGGATCGAGTCGAAGCCGTTGGCGAAGGTGTTGGTCGCGACCAGCGATACCGGCCACGCGACCAGGAAGAACAGGTAGGCGGTGACGACGAACCGCATCAGGTAGGTCACCGGCGTCTTGCGGACCCGCGGCGGGCGTCGACGCTCCTCGGCGGGCGGCGCATCGACGATCTCGGGCACCAGCGTGTCAGCCACGTGCGGCCACCCGCCTCTGGATCAGGTCCAGGAGCACGATCACCGCGAGCGAGATGGCCAGCAGCACCGTCGCGACGGCGGCGGCCGCCGGGACGTTGTCGTTCTCGATGCTGCTGAGGATGCGCACGGAGGTGACCTCGGTCTTGAACGGGAGGTTGCCCGACAGCAGCACCAGCGAGCCGTACTCGCTGACGCCGCGGGCGAAGGACAGGGCGGCGCCGGCGGCGATGGCCGGCGCGAGGCTGGGCAGGATGATGCGTCGGAACGTGGTGATCCGGCTCGCGCCCAGCGAGGCGGCCGCCTCCTCGACGTCGCGGTCGAGCTCCTCGAGCACCGGCTGCACCATCCGCACGACGAACGGCAGCGTGACGAACAGGAACGCGAGGAAGACCGCCGGTCGCTCGTTGGCGATGTCGACGCCCACCGGGCTGTCGTTGCCGTAGAGCGAGAGCAGCACCAGGCCGGCGACGATCGTCGGCAGCGCGAAGGGGATGTCGATCATCACCTCGAGCACCGACTTGCCCCAGAACCGGTCGCGGACCAGCACCCAGGCGATGAGCGGGCCCATCACGACGTTGACGGCCGTGACGCCGAGGGCGGTGAGGACGGTGAGCCGGATGGCGGCGGAGGTCTGGCCGTTGGTGATGGTCGCCCAGAAGACGTCCCAGCCGCCCTCGACGGCCGTGACGACGACTGCCATGAGGGGGATCAGGACCAGCGCGCTGAACCAGATCATGGCGATGCCGAGCCCGAGCCCCGACGACCGCGTGAGCGTGGAGCGCGGACCCGACCGGCGAGGAGCCCTCGCCGGTCGGACCGCTGCGATCTCGGTGGAGGTCATGGACGAGGGCAGCTCACTCGAGGGAGAGACCGGCGCCGAGGATGGCCTCGAAGATGAGGCCGTTGTCCTCGTCGAAGAACTTCGTCGAGACCTCGTCCCAGCCGCCGAAGTCGTCGTCGACGGTGAGCAGCGTCTCGACCGGCGGGAACGGGTTGCTCGGGTCGGCGGCGCCCTCGACGGTGCCGCCGAAGTCGACGTCGTCGCGGATCGGGCGGAAGCCGGTCAGGGCGAACTGCGTCTGGCCCTCGTCGGAGAGGACGAAGTCGAGCCAGGCCTGCGACGGCTCGGAGGCGTCCTCGAGGATCGCGCCCGCGTTCTCGATGAGCAGCGTGGTGTCCGGGAGGACGTACTCGAAGCCCTCGTCGTTCTGCGCGGCGAGGATGGCCTCGTTCTCGTACGCCATCAGCACGTCGCCGGTGCCGCCGAGGAACGCGGTGGTGGCGTCACGACCGCTGCTCGGCAGGGAGACCACGTTCTCGAAGAACTTGTCGACGTAGTCGGTGGCCTCCTCCTCGGTGCCACCGTCGCTGATGACCTGGCCGTAGGCGGCCAACGCGTTCCAGCGGGCTGCACCCGACGAGGCCGGGTTGGGCGTGACGATCTCGACGCCCGGCTTCACCAGGTCGGCCCAGGTCTTGATGTTCTTGGGGTTGCCGTCGCGGACGCCGAACACGACGACCGAGTGCGACACGACGCCCTTGTTCTCGCCCTGGTCCCAGTCCTCGGCGACGAGGCCCTCGTCGACCAGCCGGGTCACGTCGGTCGGCACGGAGAAGTGGACGTAGTCGGCCTCGAGGCCGGCGGCGACCGCGCGGCTCTGGTCGCCCGACGGGCCGTACGAGGTCTGGAACTCCACCCCCTCGCCCTCGGGCGTCTTGACGAACTCGGAGGCGATGTTCTTGTTGGCGGCCTCGGGGACCGCGAAGCCGACGATGTGGATGGTGTCGGCCGCGCCGGAGTCGCCGCTGGCGGCGCCGCCGGACGCGCAGGCGGTGAGGGCCAGCCCGGAGACGAGCGCTGCCGCGAGGGCGGCACGTGAACGGATCTGCATGGGGGATCTCGGCTTTCTCGATCGGTGAGCAATGTCGAGTAACATACATGACTTTATTGACCTCGGTGACATTGGTCGTCGAGTGCCCGCGTGTCGTGGGTCACGCCCTGCGCGTGGACGCTGCTCAGGAGGCGTCCATCACGTGGGGAGCGGGATCGCATCGCCCGTCCCGCGGCTACTGTTGGGGGTTGGGAGAGGACTCTCGAGACACGTAGGAAGCAGGGGCAAGAGGTGACCCAACCCGCCAAGCAGGTCAAGCAGCTCGACCGCGTCATCATCCGGTTCGCGGGCGACTCCGGCGACGGCATGCAGCTCACCGGTGACCGGTTCACCCAGGAGACCGCCGCGTTCGGCAACGACCTGGTGACCCTGCCCAACTTCCCCGCCGAGATCCGCGCGCCCCAGGGCACGCTCCCCGGCGTCTCGTCGTTCCAGGTGCACTTCGCCGACCACGACATCCTCACCGCGGGCGACGCCCCCGACGTGCTCGTCGCGATGAACCCGGCCGCGTTGCGTGCCAACCTCGGCGACCTCCACAAGGGCGCCACGATCATCGTCGACACGCACGACTTCACCGCGCGCAACCTGACGAAGGCCGGCTACACCGAGAACCCCCTCGACAACGACACCCTCGCCGAGTACGCCCTCCACACCGTGGACCTCACGGGCATGACGGTCGAGGCGGTCAAGGAGTTCGGCCTCTCCCGCAAGGACGCGTCCCGCGCCAAGAACATGTTCGCGCTCGGCCTGCTGTCCTGGATGTACGGGCGCCCGACCGAGCCGACGACGTCGTTCCTCGCCAAGCGCTTCGCCAAGGTGCCCGACATCCGCGACGCCAACGTGACGGCCTTCAAGGCCGGCTGGAACTTCGGTGAGACCACCGAGGCCTTCGCGGTCCAGTACGAGATCAAGCCGGCCGTCATGCCGCCCGGCACCTACCGCAACATCACCGGCAACCTCGCGCTGGCGTACGGCCTCGTCGCCGGTGGCGTGCAGTCCGGCCTGCCGGTGTTCCTCGGGACCTACCCGATCACCCCGGCCTCCGACATCCTCCACGAGCTGTCGAAGCACAAGTCCTTCGGCGTGACGACCTTCCAGGCCGAGGACGAGATCGCCGGCGTGGGTGCCGCGATCGGCGCGTCGTACGCCGGGCACCTCGGCGTGACGTCCACCTCCGGCCCGGGCGTGGCGCTCAAGTCCGAGGCGATCGGCCTCGCGGTGATGACCGAGCTCCCGCTCGTGGTCATCGACGTCCAGCGCGGCGGCCCCTCCACCGGCCTGCCCACCAAGACCGAGCAGGCCGACCTGCTGCAGGCGATGTTCGGCCGCAACGGCGAGGCGCCGGTGCCGATCGTCGCGCCCCAGTCCCCCGGCGACTGCTTCGCGGCGGCCGTCGAGGCCACCCGGATCGCGGTCACCTACCGGACCCCCGTGCTTCTGCTCTCCGACGGCTACCTCGCCAACGGCTCCGAGCCGTGGCGGGTGCCGACCGTCGACGAGCTGCCGGTCATCGACCCGGCCTTCGCCACCGAGAAGAACCACGGCTCAGGCGAGGAGGCCGAGTTCTGGCCCTACCTCCGCGACGACGAGACCCTCGCGCGCCCGTGGGCGATCCCGGGCACCCCCGGCCTCGAGCACCGCATCGGCGGGCTCGAGAAGGGCGACGGGCACGGCAACATCTCCTACGACCCGGCCAACCACGACTTCATGGTCCGCACCCGCCAGGCCAAGGTCGACCGGATCGCCGACTCGATCCCGCTGGTGGAGGTCGACGACCCGTCCGGCGAGGCGAAGGTCCTCGTGCTGGGCTGGGGGTCGACCTACGGCCCGATCGGCGCCGGCGTACGCCGCGTGCGCAAGGCCGGCTACCACGTCGCGCAGGCGCACCTGCGCCACCTCAACCCGTTCCCGAGCAACCTCGGTGAGGTCCTCAAGGGCTACGACAAGGTGCTCGTGCCCGAGATGAACCTCGGCCAGCTCTCCCTGCTGCTGCGCGCGAAGTACCTCGTCGACGCGGTCGGCTACAACCACGTCCGCGGACTGCCCCTCAAGGCCACCGAGCTCGCCCACGCCATCGGCGAGCTGGTCGGACAGGCCGAGGGGATCGACATCGACCTCGGCGTGTGGGGCGAGCCCACCCAGAAGGAGCACATCTGATGAGCATTCCTGCTGACCTGGGCCTCCCGGGCCTGCGTTCCGGCACCGAGGGCGTCCCGACCCTGCCCGAGGGCGCCCAGCCGCAGACCGGCAAGGACTTCACCTCCGACCAGGAGGTCCGCTGGTGCCCCGGGTGCGGCGACTACGCCGTGCTCAAGGCCGTGCAGTCGTTCCTGCCGGACCTCGGCCTGCGCCGCGAGAACATCGTCTTCGTCTCCGGCATCGGTTGCTCGTCGCGGTTCCCCTACTACCTCGACACCTACGGCATGCACTCGATCCACGGTCGCGCGCCGTCCATCGCGACCGGCATCGCCACGGCCCGCGAGGACCTGTCGGTGTGGGTCGTCACCGGCGACGGCGACGCGCTGTCGATCGGCGGCAACCACCTCATCCACGCCCTGCGCCGCAACGTCAACATGACGATCCTGCTCTTCAACAACCGCATCTACGGGCTCACCAAGGGCCAGTACTCCCCCACGTCGGAGACCGGCAAGATCACCAAGTCGACCCCGATGGGCTCGCTCGACCACCCGTTCAACCCGGTGTCCCTCGCGCTCGGTGCCGAGGCGTCGTTCGTGGCGCGCACGATCGACTCCGACCGCAAGCACCTCACGTCCGTGCTCGCTGCGGCCGCCGCCCACCGGGGCACGTCGCTGGTCGAGATCTACCAGAACTGCCCGATCTTCAACGACGGCGCCTTCGACGCGATCAAGTCGCCCGACACCAAGGCCGACGCGATCATCCCGCTCGTGCACGGCCAGCCGGTCACCTTCGGCGCCGAGGGCGCGAAGGCCCTGGTGCGCGACGAGCAGACCGGCGGCGTGAAGGTCGTCGCGACCGCCGACGTGGCAGCCGCGGACATCCTCGTCCACGACGCCCACAACGAGGACCCCACCGTCGCCTTCGGCATCTCGCGGCTGACCGACTCGGGCTACCTCAACACCTCGCCCATCGGCATCTTCCGCCAGGTCGAGCGCCCGACGTACGACGACCAGGCGCGCGAGCAGGTGGCCGCGGCCACTCCCGACGCCTCCGGAAATGACGACACCGCCGACCGCGCCGCACGACTGGCGGCGCTGATCGGCGGTGGCGACACCTGGACGATCATCTGATCGTCTGCCTGGTCGTCCAGCTGCTCGTCCAGGTGTCGGCTCCGGCTGTGGGTCAGTCGAAGTAGAGCGTCCAGACCTCGCCCTTGGTGTTGCCGTAGCCGTTGGAGTGGTCGACCTTCGAGCGCCACTTCCAGCGACCCCTCTCGGGGGCGTAGATGCGGGTCTTGAAGACGCCGCTGTCGTTGGTCTTGATCTTCTTGACGGTCTTCCACTTGCAGGTGCCGCACTTCTTCTTGAGGATCTTCACCTGCTGGTTGGCGTAGGGCAGCAGCGTGCCGTCGAGCTGCGGCTCCATGACGGTGCCCTTGAGCTTGAAGGCGTTGTAGGAGACCTGCTTGGTGTCCGGCGGGATCTCGTCGATGATCCGCTTGGGCTGCGACCCGGCGCTCGCGCTCGCGCTGAGCACGCCGGCGACGAGCAGTGCGGCGAGCAGTGCCGCCAGGACGGTGCGGAGTGTCCGCATGGTTGATTCCCCCTCGAGAACGATGGCGTCTGACCGTCGGGGTACCCCACCCCGAGACCGCACCATCGTAGGCGACGAGCCGCAACTACACTCCGTGAGTGCCAGATAGCCGTCGTGGACTGATCTTCGGCGCGTCGGCGTACACCCTGTGGGGCACCTTCCCGCTCTACTGGACGCTGCTCGAGCCCGGCGGCGCGATCGAGATCCTCGCGCACCGCATCGTCTGGTCGGTGCTGACGATGGCGGTGATCCTCGTGCTCGCCCGGCGGGTGCACCACTTCCGCGCGCTGGTTCGCGACCGTCGCCGGCTGCTCCTGATCGGCTGCGCGGCCGTCGTGATCACGGTCAACTGGGGCGGCTACATCTGGGGCGTCAACAACGGCCGCGTCGTCGAGACGTCGCTGGGCTACTTCATCAACCCGCTCGTCACCGTGCTCATGGGCGTCCTCGTCCTCGGCGAGCGGCTGAGGCGCCTGCAGTGGATCGCCATGGCCATCGCGTTCGTCGCGGTCGTCGTGCTCACCGTCGACTACGGCCGGCCGCCGTGGGTGGCGTTGGTCCTCGCGTTCTCGTTCGGCACCTACGGGCTGCTCAAGAAGCAGGCCGGCGTCGGTGCGGTCGAGAGCATCACCCTGGAGACGATGGTCATCGCGCCGTTCGCCGCGGCGTACATCGGCTGGCTGGTGGCGGCGGGCCAGTCCAACTTCGGTACGCACGGTCTCGGGCACGCGCTGCTGCTCACCACGACCGGCATCATCACCGCGGTGCCCCTGATGCTCTTCGGCGCCGCCGCCATCCGGGTGTCGATGGTCTCCCTGGGCCTCCTGCAGTATCTCGCCCCGACCATCCAGTTCGCCCTCGGCCTGCTCGTCTTTCGCGAGGACATGCCCGCGAGCCGCTGGATCGGCTTCGGCCTGGTGTGGGTCGCGCTCGTGATCTTCACCGTCGAGGCGGTCAACCACCGACGCCGCCAGCTGCGGCTGGTCGCGCAGGCCAGCGCGATCTGATCCACCGCTTCTCCTCCGCCAGGGTCGTCGCAGCCGTAGCCTTCGCGGCATGCGTCCCACCTCGCGCCTCGCCGCGGCCGTCGCGTCGGCAGCCCTGCTCCTCCCGGCGTCGCCTGCCAGCTCCGACACCCACCACCTGTCCGACCCCGCAGGCGATGGCCTGAAGGGACGGCGGCTCGACATCACCGGGGTGACGGTGGCCAACGGCAAGGGCGCGATCCGCGTGGACGTCTCGTTCGTCCGCGTCGCAGTGGGCGATCTTGGCGTCCGCATCCAGGCTCGTGGCACACAGGCTCGCGACCAGGTCGTGGTCTTCGGTACACACCGCGCCGCGGGCGACCGGGCGGGCCTGCTCGCCGAGGGCGGGCGGCAGGACTGCTCGGGACTGCGGGTCGACTGGGACAGCGATGCCGAGACCGCGTCCGTTCGGTTGCCGGCCGCCTGCTTCCGAGCCGGCGACTACGGCGCTGTCCGCGTACGGGTGATCACCGAGATCGGGAGCGACGCCGACCTCACCCCTGAGAGCAGGACCGGTGGCTGGCCATGGTCCCGGTACGTCGCGCGGGGCTGACGCACCGCGTAGGTGATCGAGTGGCGAGCGCCGCCCCGCTCACCCATATCGCGGGTCGCGTAGCCCGCGAGGGACGAGCGGGTGTGTCGAGACCGCCGCCGTTCGAGGCCAGTGTCGGTGGCCATCCCTACAATCGAACGCATGATCGAGCAACTGGCAGTCCAGGCAAGAGGGGTCGCAGACGACCTCTCGGCCTCCGAGCTGCTCGCCTCGATCAAGGCCTCCCGCGACCTCGAGCACGCCGAGGCCGCCCGCCAGCTCGGTCTCGCCGCGGCGTGGGCGGACCTGCACCCGCCGGAGTCGATCCACGACGCCGCGTCCTTCACGGTGCCGGGGTGTGAGCACGAGGAGCCCATCGCCGGCGAAGGGACTCCCTTGGTGGCGGAGTTCTGTGTCGCCGAGCTCGGCACCGTGCTCGGCATCTCCCCGACGGCGGCGAAGAAGCTCATCGGCCACGCCCTCGAGCTGCGCCACCGCCTGCCGCGGTTGTGGGCGCAAGTCCACGCCGGCCGGGTCCCGGCGTGGCGGGCCCGTGCGGTTGCGGAGACGACGATCCACTCGACTCCTTCGCTGACGGCTGAGGCGGCGGGGTTCGTCGACTCCCAGGTCGCCGCCGTGGCCGGGCGGATCGGTCCTGCGCAGCTCGACCGGCTCGTCGCGGAGACGATCAAGCGCTACGACCTCGCCACCGCCGACCCCACCGCCGACCCCGAGGACGGATGGCAGCACGTCGACCCCCGTCACGTCACCGTGGACACCGACGACGTGCACTACGCCGGCACCCTGCACCTCGAGGCCGACCTCGACATCGCCGACGCCCTCGACCTCGACCGCGCCGTCGCGCACCACGCAGCAGTCCGGAAGGCCCTCGGCTCCACCGAATCGCTCGACGTGCGGCGGGCCAAGGCCCTCGGGGACCTCGCCCGCACCCAGACCGCGCTCGACCTCCTGACCGGGGGCCCGGGCACGGACCGCGCCAGCGGGCCGCACCCGGAGACCCGGAGACAGGACCGGGCGGACTCCACCGACGACCGGCCGGACCTGCCGGCGGCGCGTGAGGTCGTCATCCACGCCCACTTCGACGCCTCCGTGGTCGGCGAGCAGACCGTGTTCGGCTCCACGGGTCGGATGGAGAACGGGCAGCGTCTCGTGCTGCTGGACCAGGTCCGGTCGTGGTGCGCCGACAGCCGCACAACGGTGACGATCAAGCCCGTGATCGACCTCAACGCCCAGCTCACCGCCCAGGGCTACGAGATCCCGGACCGGATCCGTGAGCAAATCATTCTCCGCGACCGCACCTGCGTGTTCCCGTGGTGCACGAGACCGGCCCGCGGCTGCGACATCGACCACATCACCGCGTACGACCATCACGCCGAGGCCGAGGGCAGACCCCAACCCGGGTCGACGATCACGGACAACCTCGCCTGCCTGTGCCGGTTCCACCACCGGCTCAAGACGCATTCGGCCTGGAACTACCGGATGACCGCGCCCGGGGTGTTCGAGTGGACCAGCCCCCACGGCCACCGCTACCGCCGCGACAGATCAGGCACCACCGCACTCGACCCACCCGCACCACCCGGCATCCAGCGACCACGCCGACGATGACCCCGCCCCACACCCCGCCAGAGACCGACTGGTCGGGGTCACAGGCACGCCAAGCCCCACTCGCCGCTCTGACCAGGTGCGTCGCCGGCTGCCAGGGGGTGCCCCCCTCCTGCCACCGCGTCCACACGAGGGGAGCCAGCACGCGCGGGAGGTCAGTCGCGCGACCCGGGCGTGTAGGCGAACCAGCCGATGTCCCGACCACTCGCCCGCGCCTCGGCCAGTCGGCGCCGGGTCTCGCTCAGCGGGGGGAACGGCCTCTTGGCGGGAGGCAGCTTCTCCCGCGTCGAGGTCGTGACGTCACCCTCCCAGAAGACGAGGAAGCGCTCCTCCGGAGGAGTTGAGGCGAACAACTCGTCGAAGTGCTCGAGGAGCCACGTGCGCCGCAGCCCGTGTCTCCGGATCACCCGTTCCCACTGGTCGGGCGTCACGAGAACAGTGAGATCTTGCCGCCCTTCGCGCCTTACGACGTAGCGGTTCGGGGCCTGCTGATCGACCTGACCCTCGTGGGCGAGCACCTCCAGGAGCATGGCGTGCTGCTCGGCACGCGCGGGCAAGTCACGGTCGTCGTCCCGGGACTGCTCGTGTGCCCTGACGTGCTCAGGGATGTGGCGCACCAGCCGCGATGCGATGCGAGGCGCGTAGTCCTCGGGCTCGGTGTAGCCGCTCACCTCTCGCCACTCAGCGTCGAGGGGGAGCAGCAGGGAACCCTCCCGGGGAACGACCACATCGTCTGGAAGGTCGAGCACGTAGGAGATGTCGAGCTGGTTGCCATGTTCCCCAGGGACCACGGCGATCGCCGTCACCTTCACGTCAGTGCCGAATCCGTCGCCGCGGTCGATCCAGTCGTCGCCGAGGTGTCCCGGCGAGATCCGCGGATCGGGCGGCGCGGTGAGGATCGCATGCAGCTGCCGGGCATAGTCCTCGTCGTCCATCGTCCAAGGGGACCACACACGGTTCGCGCCGCCTACGAACCGCGACATGGGTCCGCAGTCCCACGCGCGACCGGGACCGTCAGGACCCGAGCGCCCGCACGACCCGCCGGCGGCCGCTGGCTGAGGCTGCGCTCCCGGGCCTGTCCGACGATTCCCGGAGCGGCTGAGATCCCGGGCTCGGGCGCAGGGACACACGGCGGAGCGACGGTCGATCCAGGAGGCGGGAGGTTCCCGCCGTACGGGATCGGGTGATCGAGATGCGGACCTCACTCCTGGCGGCAGCGATCGCTGTGGGGCTGGCGACGGCGCTGGCAACGCCCGCGCTGGGTGCAGCACTCGGGGGCGACCCGGCCGCCTCGTCGCCGCTGCCCGCACGCGGCGTCGCGCCCGTGCCGGCAGCACCGACTGCGACGCCTCCGAGCGCTGCAGTCGTCTTCAACGACCCGACCGGTGACAAGGCCGCGCAGAACCGGATCGCCGACCACATCCGCCGAGCCATCGACGCCACCCCGCACCACGGCACGATCCGGATGGCGGCCTACAGCTTCGACCGGCCTGACATCGCCGAGGCGCTCGCCCGGGCGTGCACCCAGCGCCACGTCACCGTCCAGGTCGTCCTCAACGACAACTTCGTCTCCGAGTCGTCCCGTGACCTGCGGCGGCTCCTGGGTACGGACGCGCTGTCGAGCCGCGGCGCCTGCGACCCCGGCAGCGAGGCCGGAGCGGGAGCGGCGCCGAGCTTCGTCAAGGTCTGCCACGCCAGCTGCCGGCTCGGCGACCGCGGGAACCAGCACATGAAGGTCTACCTGTTCTCCGCGACCGGCGGTCAGCCGCACGTGGTGATGCTGGGGTCCGCCAACCTGACCGGCTACGCCGCCGGGGTCCACTGGAACGACCTCGTCACCTTCACCGGCAGCGAGCAGCTGTACGTCGACTACGGCCGGGTCTTCGACGAGCTCGCCGCGGACCGCCACGTCGAGGCACCCGAGGTGCGGGTGACGCACGGTGACGTCACGACGAGCGTCGGGGCGGGACCGTCAGCGAGCCCCGGTGCCGATGCCGTCGCCGAGCGCCTCACCGGCGTCACATGTGACGCGCCGCCGGGAACCGGGGAGGCGGGCCGGACCGTCGTCCGCATCAGCATGTACGGCTGGCGCGGTCAGCGTGGCCTCGACCTGGCCCGGCGGGTCGCCCGGCTGAGCGGCGCCGGATGCCGGGTCCAGGCGCTGGTGAGCGCCGCCGGGCCGGACGTCGTGGAGACGCTGGTCCGCGCCGGCGTTCGCATCCGGAGCGCCTCCCTCGACGTCGACGGAGACGTCGCCACCGGGTTCGAGGACTCCGGCTGGGAGCACTTCGTCCACGAGAAGTGGATGTCGGTCGACGGCACCTGGGACGGCTCGGCGACCCGAGCGGTGTGGACGGGCTCCGAGAACTGGTCCGACGTCTCCCTGCTCAACGACGAGCTGGTGGTCATGATCCCGCGGCCCCGGATCCACGACGCGTACGTCGCGCACTTCGACACCATCTGGGACCGGCACTCGAGGGAGCTGGCACCGGCGCCCCAGCAGGAGCAGGTGTGAGACAGCGTCGCGGGCGAGCCCGCGTCAGGACGTGCGCGTGGCCACGATGTCGGCGAAGGACTCCAGCGCCTCGCGGACGGGACCGGGGTCGAGGGCCTCGAGGAGCTTCTTGGCGCGAGCGGCCTCGGCGAGCACGTGGTCGCGGGCCTGGTCCATCGCGGGGTGCGCGCGCATCAGCTCGAGTGCCTCGGCGTGCTCGGCGTCGTCGGTGAGCGGGCGACCGAGCAGCGACAGCAGGCGGGCGTCGGCCGGGTCGGTCGAGGCCTGCGCCATCAGGACCGGGAGGGTCGGCACGCCTTCGCGGAGGTCCGTGCCGGGCGTCTTGCCGGAGGCGTCGGACTCCGATGCGATGTCGAGGATGTCGTCGGTGAGCTGGAACGCCGACCCGACGATCTCGCCGTAGGCGCTGAGCGCCTCGACGACCTCGGGCCGCGCCCCGCTGAACATCGCGCCGTAGCGCGCCGAGGTCGCGATCAGCGAGCCGGTCTTGCCGGCGACGACGTCGAGGTAGTGCGCGAGCGGGTCCTCGCCGGGACCGGGCGGGACCGTCTCCATGATCTGGCCCTCGACGAGGCGGGTGAAGGTCTGCGCCTGGATCCGTACGGCCTCCGGGCCGAGGTCGGCGGTGAGCTCCGACGACCGGCCGAAGAGGAAGTCGCCGGTGAGGATCGCGACGTTGTTGCCCCAGCGGGCGTTGCCCGTGGCCGCACCGCGCCGCAGGTCGGCCTCGTCCATGACGTCGTCGTGGTAGAGCGAGGCGACGTGGGTGAGCTCGACGACGCAGGCAGCGGTGTGCACCTCGTCGGCGTCAGGGTCGGGCCCGGTCTCGGCGGCCAGCAGCACCAGCAGCGGCCGGAACCGCTTGCCGCCGGCCATCATCAGGTGGGTCGCGGCCTCGGAGACGAAGTCCGCACGCCCCCGGCAGTGCTCGGCGAGCAGCTCCTCGATGCGCGCCAGCCGCTCGACCAGCCGCTGCTCGAGAGCGGCGTCGACGACAGGCAGTGCGAGGGGAGAGTCGGTCACCTGATGAATTCTCCCGCAACCGCCGCCAGGTCGAGCACCGGCCCCGGCAGCACGCCGAGGACGAGGGTCACGGCCACGCCGACGGCGATGGTCGTCGCGGTCAGCACGGACGGGTACGCCACGCTCGGGCCGGCCCCGACGGGCTCGTCGAAGTACATGACCTTGATGACCCGGATGTAGAGGAACGCGGCGATGATGCTGGCGAGCACGGCCGCCACCACCACGGGCCAGGCACCGGCGGCGAGGGCCACGGAGAACACCGCGAGCTTGCCGACGAACCCGGACGTGAGCGGGATGCCCGCCATCGCCAGCAGGAAGAAGGCGAACACGCCCGCCACCACGGGCGACTCCTTGCCGAGGCCGGCCCAGCGGTCGATCGCGGTGGTCTCGCCACCGCCGTCGCGCACGAGGCCGACGACCGCGAAGGCGCCGATCGTCGCGAAGCCGTAGGTCGCGAGGTAGAACAGCACCGCCTGCACCGAGCTGATCTCGCCGGTCGCGAGCTGCCCGGAGGCCTGCACGCCCAGCACGCCGGTGAGGATGAAGCCGGTGTGCGCCACCGAGGAGTAGGCCAGCAGGCGCTTGATGTCGCTCTGGGTGATGGCGAGCGCGGCGCCGACGAACATCGACAGGATCGCGATGATCCACAGCATCGGCTGCCAGGACCAGCGGTCCGCGCCGAGCGCGACGTAGTAGAGGCGCATGATCGCGCCGAAGGCGGCGACCTTCGTGCCGGCGGCCATGAAGGCCGTGACCGGGGTCGGCGCCCCCTGGTAGACGTCG
Source organism: Nocardioides ganghwensis (assembly GCF_014779655.1). Classification (GTDB taxonomy): domain Bacteria; phylum Actinomycetota; class Actinomycetes; order Propionibacteriales; family Nocardioidaceae; genus Nocardioides; species Nocardioides ganghwensis. The sequence continues at coordinate 228,977 of NZ_JACXYX010000005.1, read as the reverse complement.
GGGGTCCACGCCTGGAACGGCACCGCGCCGACCTTGAAGAGCAGGCCGACCGACATCAGGCCGGTGCCGATCAGCAGCAGGCTCGAGCTGCCGACGTCGTTGCGCACGGCCTCGTTGATCGCGGCGAAGTCCATGGAGCCGGCGAAGCCGTAGAGCAGGGCCGCGCCGTAGAGGAAGAAACCGGACGAGAACGCGCCGAGCAGGAAGTACTTGAGCGCGGCCTCCTGGCTGAGCAGGCGACGACGCCGCGCGAGGCCGCTGAGCAGGTAGAGCGGCAGCGACAGGATCTCGAGGCCGACGAACATGGTGAGCAGGTCGTTGGCGGCCGGGAACAGCATCATGCCGAAGACCGCGAACACCATGAGGGGGTAGACCTCGGTGTGCTCGCGGTTGGCCGCGATGGACGCGGTCTCCGCGTCGGTGCCGGGCACCGCGGCGGCCTGGCCGGCGAAGGCCGAGACCCCGCCGTCGAGGTGACGCTCGGCGAAGAGCAGGACCCCGGCGATGGACAGCGCGAGGACCAGGCCCCAGATGAACAGGCTCGGCCCGTCGACGGCGATCGTGCCGCCGACCGCGAGGATGCCGCGCGCGGCGCCGTCCTCGTACGTCTGCACGTCCTGCGCGACCAGCACCACGCCGACGAGCGCGAGGGCGAGGCCGCCGAGGGCGAGGACCACCTGGACGGGGTAGCGCAGCGTGCGCGGCAGGAACGCCTCCACGACGACGCCGAGGCAGGCGACACCGAAGACGACCAGCAGCGGCCAGAGCTCGAAGTACTCGATGCTGGGCTTCACGAACTCGGTCACTGGGGACCACCCTCCTGGCCGATGCCCACCGCCGCGAGCGAGTCGTGGACGAACGGGTTGATGACGTCGAGCAGCGGCATCGGGTAGAAGCCGAACAGCACGAGCGCGAGCAGCAGCGGCGCGAGGATGCCGACCTCACGCCGGTCGAGGTCGACCACCGGGGCGACGCCTGGGCGGTCCGGGCCGGTCATGGTGCGCTGGTACATCCAGAGCGCGTAGAACGCCGCCAGCACGATGGCCAGCACCGCGACCGAGCCGACCAGCCAGTGGTGGTCGAACGCGGCGACGATGACCAGCATCTCCGAGACGAACGGCGACAGGCCGGGCAGGCCGGCCGCCGCGAGGCCGCCGACCAGGAAGAAGCCCGCCAGCACCGGGGCGCTCTTCTCCACGCCGGCCATCTCGCGGATCGACGCCGTCCCCGTCCGGTGGATCAGGAAACCCGCCACCAGGAACATCAGGGCGGTCGCGATGCCGTGGTTGACCATGTAGAGGATCGCGCCGGTGCCGCCCGTCGGGCTGAACACGAAGATGCCCAGCACGATGAAGCCGAAGTGCGAGAGCGACGTCAGACCGATCAGGCGCAGCACGTCGTCCTGGCCGATGGCCACGAGCGCGCCGTAGATGATCGAGATGAGCGCGAGCACCACCACGACCGGCGTCGCCCACTGCGAGGCGTCCGGCAGCAGGCCGAGGCAGAACCGCAGCATGCCGAAGGTGCCGATCTTGTCGAGGATGCAGACCAGGAGCACCGAGGTGCCGGTGGTCGCCTTCTCGGTGGTGTCGGCCAGCCAGGTGTGCACCGGGAACATCGGCGCCTTGATCGCGAAGGCGATGAAGAAGCCGACGAACAGCCAGCGCTGGGTGGTCTCGTCGATGTCGAGCGCCGCGAGGTCGCTGATCAGGAAGCTCGGGTTGCCGGCGTCGGCCGAGACCACGTAGAGCCCGATCACCGAGGCGAGCATGATGAGCCCGCCGGCGAGCTGGTAGATGAGGAACTTGGTCGCGGCACGTCCCCGACCGGCCCGGCCGAAGCCGCCGATGAGGAAGTAGGCCGGGATGAGCGTGGCCTCGAACACGACGTAGAAGAGGAGCACGTCGGTGGCGGTGAACACCGCCAGCGACATGGCCTCGAGCGCGAGAGTCCAGGCGAAGAACGACCGGGCGCCGTTGTTGCCCTCGGCCTCGGACTCGTTCCAGCCGGCGAGCAGCACGATCGGCACGAGGACGACGGTGAGCAGCACCATGAGCAGGCCGAGGCCGTCGACGCCGAGGGCGTAGTGGACCCCGAGCGACTCGATCCACGTACGGGTCTCGGTGAGCTGCATGCCCCCGCCCAGGGAGTACCGGGTGGCGACGACGACGCCGACGACCAGGGTCGCCGCGGAGAAGCCGAGGCCGACCAGCCGCGCGAGCGCGCCGGGCACGAGGGCCGTGACGACCGCGCCGAGCAGCGGCAGCAGGATCAGGATGGTGAGGATCATCGGAGGTTCACCGCCAGGAGAGCCAGGACGACCAGCAGGGCGCCACCGAGGAGGGACAGGGCGTAGGAGCGTACGAAGCCGTTCTGCACACGCCGCAGCGTGGAGGACAGGCCGCCGACGGCGAGCGAGCCACCCTCGACGGCACCGTCGACACCGTGGCGGTCGAAGGCGGTGAGCCCGCCGACGAGCCCGGCACCGGGGCGTACGACGACCGCGTCGTTGATCGCGTCGCCGTAGAGGTCGGCGCGCGCCGCACGGGTCGCGAAGGACACGTCGCGCGGGGCCTCGCGCGGGATCTCGCGCCTGCCCACGAGGAACCAGGCGGCGGCGACGCCGATCGCGACGACCGCGGTGATGATCAGGGTGATCACGATCGCCGGCAGCGGGGGCTCGTGGTGCTCCACGGTGCCGGTGACCGGCTCGAGCCAGGTCTTGATCCAGTCGCCGAGCAGCAGCACGCCGCCGAGGACCGAGAGCGCGGCCAGCACGATGAGCGGCACCGTCATGACCCGGGGCGACTCGTGCGGGTGGACGTCCTCCTCCCAGCGCTTGCTGGTGAAGAAGGTCATCAGCATCAGCCGGGTCATGTAGAACGCGGTGATGCCGGCGCCCAGCAGCGCGAGGATCCCGACGAGCAGGTTCTCGGCGAGCGCGGTCTCGATGATCCGGTCCTTGGACCAGAAGCCGGAGAAGCCGGGGAAGCCGATGATCGCGAGGTAGCCCATGGCGAAGGTCAGGAACGTGACCGGCATCGCCTTGCGGAGCGCGCCGTAGTGACGCATGTCGACGTCGTCGTTCATCCCGTGCATCACCGAGCCGGCTCCCAGGAACATGTTGGCCTTGAAGAAGCCGTGGGTGAGCAGGTGGAAGATCGCGTAGGGGTAGCCGGCCGGGCCGAGGCCCGCGGCGAGCATCATGTAGCCGATCTGGCTCATGGTCGAGCCGGCCAGCGCCTTCTTGATGTCGTCCTTGGCGCAGCCGAGGATCGCACCCCACAGGAGCGTGACCGTCGCGACGACCACGACCGCGGTCTGCGCCACGGGGGTGAGCTCGTAGATGAAGTTGGCGCGGACCACGAGGTAGACGCCGGCGGTGACCATGGTCGCGGCGTGGATGAGGGCGGAGACCGGGGTCGGGCCCTCCATCGCGTCGAGCAGCCAGGCCTGGAGCGGGACCTGCGCGGACTTGCCGCAGGCGCCGAGCAGGAGCAGCAGGCCGAGGGCGTTGAGCGTGCCCTGGTCGGCCTCGCCGGCCAGCTCGCTGACCGCGCCGAAGTCGGTGGTGCCGAACGTCGCGAACATCAGCGCGATCGCCAGCGACAGGCCGATGTCACCGACGCGGTTGATGACGAAGGCCTTCTTGGCCGCGGCGGCCGCGGACGGCTTGTGCTGCCAGAACCCGATGAGGAGGTAGGACGCCAGGCCGACGCCCTCCCAGCCCAGGAACAGGCCCACGAAGTTCGCCGAGAGGACCAGCGTGAGCATCGCGGCGACGAAGAGGTTGAGGTAGCCGAAGAACCGGCGGCGGCGCGGGTCGTGCTCCATGTAGCCGATGGCGTAGACGTGGATCAGCGAGCCGACGCCGGTGATGAGGAGCAGGAACAGCGCGGCCAGCGGGTCGTAGAGCAGGTCCATGCCGACGGTGAGCGACCCGGTCTCGAACCAGGTCCACAGCTGCTGGCCGATCTGACGCTCCTCCGCGTCGCGGCCGAGCAGCGTCACGAACAGCACCAGGCTGAGCACGAAGGAGAGCGCGGCCATCGCCGTGCCGAGCAGGTGGCCGTGCTTGTCGACGGTCGCCCTCAGCGACGGCGGGAGGAACGGAGCCACGCCGAGCAGCAGGACAGCGCCGAGCACGGGCAGCGCGATGACCAGCCACAGCAGGTCGAACACGCCGCCGGCACCCATGTCGGGCGCGACCACGGGCGCGTGGGCTCCTTCCTCGGCCATGGGCAGGCCGACGAGCAGCGCCGAGTGGGACAACAGGTTCACGAGCGCTCCCTCAGTACTTCAGCAGGCTGGCGTCGTCGACCGAGGCCGAGCGTCGGGTGCGGAAGATGGTCATGATGATCGCGAGCCCGATCACGACCTCCGCGGCGGCGACCACCATCACGAAGAACGCGGTGATCTGGCCGTCGAGGTTGCCGTGCTGGCGGGCGAAGGCGACGAACGCCAGGTTGCAGGCGTTGAGCATCAGCTCGACGCACATGAACACCACGATCGCGTTGCGGCGGGTGAGGACACCCACGCAGCCGATCGTGAAGAGGATCGCCGACAGGACGATGTACTGGGTCACTTGTCCACGTCCTTGTCCACGTGCTTGTCCACGTCCTCTTCGGTGCTGGCGGGCGCGCCGGCCTTGCCGGAGGTCTCGGGCATCGCGGCCGGGTCGCTGTGCCCCTCGAGGCCGGCCAGCTGGCGGCGTACGTCGTCGATGTCGTCGGCGAGCGCGGGAGCGGACCGGACGGTGCCGCGGGCGGCGAGCACTCGGGACACCGAGGACTCGGCAGCGGTGCCGTCCGGCAGGAGCGCCGGGGTGTCGACCGCGTTGTGCCGGGCGTAGACGCCCGGCGAGGGCAGCGGCCCGAGGTGCTTGCCGTGCTCGGCGTAGTCGCGCATCCGCTGCGCGGCGAGCTCGGCCTGGCCGGCCTTCGGCGTGAGGCGCTCGCGGTGCGCCAGCACCATCGCGCCCAGCGCGGCGGTGATGAGCAGGGCGCTGGTGGCCTCGAAGGCGAAGACGTAGCGGGAGAACAGGATGTTGGCGATGGCCGGCACGTTGCCGCCGGCGTTGGCCTCGTCGAGGCCGACGACGACCCCGAAGGTCACCTGGCTGATGCCGAGCACCAGCACGGTGCCGAAGGCCAGGCCGAGGACGACCGCCATCACCCGCTGGCCGCGGATGGTCTCCACGACCGAGTCGGCGGCGTCGACGCCGATCAGCATCATCACGAACAGGAACAACATGAGGATGGCGCCGGTGTAGACGATGATCTGCACCGCGAACAGGAACGGCGCGTCGAGCACGGCGTAGAGGAACGCCAGGCTGATCATCACCACGGCCAGCAGCAGCGCGGCGTGCACGGCCTTGCGGACGAACAGGATGCCGAGAGCGGCGGCGACCATGATCGGGGCGAGGATCCAGAACGTCATCGCGTGGTCCCCCTGTAGTAGTCGCCCTCGTCGTCGCCGAGGCGCATCGGGTGCGGCGGCTGCTCCATGCCGGGCAGCAGCGGGGCCAGCAGGTCGGACTTCTCGTAGATCAGGTCGGCCCGGTTGTTGTCGGCCAGCTCGTACTCGTTGGTCATCGTCAGCGCGCGCGTCGGGCACGCCTCGATGCACAGCCCGCACAGGATGCAGCGCAGGTAGTTGATCTGGTAGACGCGGCCGTAGCGCTCACCGGGGCTGAAGCGGCCGGAGCCGTCCTCGAGGTCGACGTTGGACGCGCCCTCGACGTAGATCGCGTCGGCCGGGCAGGCCCATGCACACAGCTCGCAGCCGATGCACTTCTCCAGGCCGTCGGGCCAGCGGTTGAGCTGGTGCCGGCCGTGGAAGCGGGGCGCCGTCGGGAGCTTCTCGAAGGGGTACTGCTCGGTGACGACCTTCTTGAACATCGTGCGGAAGGTGACGCCGAACCCGGCGATCGGGTCCCAGAAGCTCTCCTTGATCCCCTTGGACTCCTGGCCGGGGTTCTGGGGGGACTCACTCATGGTTCTCCTCCGCTGAAGCGGTGACGGTGGTGCGGCCGGTGGCGAACGTGAGCGGCGCGGCGCCACCGCGTACGGGGCCTCCCGCCGGCATCGGCGGGACGGGGAACCCGCCGGCGAACGCGTCGTGGGGCTCCTCGCTATCCTCGACCGGCGCCTCCTCGGCCTTCTTCTCGCCGACGAACATCAGGCCGATGGTCAGGACGAGCAGCACCGCGATGGCGGCGACGAGGTAGGTGCGGTCGATGTTGCCCTCGATCGAGATGACGCGGATGGTGGCCACGGCCACGATCCAGGCCAGCGAGACGGGGATGAGGACCTTCCAGCCGAGCGCCATGAACTGGTCGTAGCGCATGCGGGGCAGCGAGCCGCGCAGCCAGACGAACATGAAGATGAAGATGAAGACCTTGCCGAAGAACCACAGCAGGGGCCAGTAGCCGCTGTTGGCGCCCTCCCACACGTTCTCGATGCCCCACGGTGCGGCCCAGCCGCCGAGGAACAGCGTGGTGGCGATGGCCGACACGGTCGCGAGGTTGATGTACTCGGCGAGGAAGAACAGCGCGAACTTCAGGCTGGAGTACTCGGTGTGGAAGCCGCCGACCAGCTCGCCCTCGGCCTCGGGGAGGTCGAAGGGGGCACGGTTGGTCTCGCCGACCATCGAGATGACGTAGATGACGAAGGACGGCAGCAGGATCAGGCCGAACCACAGGCGGTCCTGCGCGGCGACGATCTCCGAGGTGGACATCGAGCCGGCGTAGAGGAAGACCGCGACGAGGGCGAGGCCCATCGCGACCTCGTAGGAAATCATCTGCGCGCTCGAGCGCAGGCCGCCGAGCAGCGAGTAGGTCGAGCCGGAGGACCAGCCGCCGAGGACGATGCCGTAGATGCCGATCGAGGCGATGGCGAGCATGAAGAGCACCGCCACCGGCATGTCGGTGAGCTGCAGCGGCGTCTGGTGGCCGAAGAAGTTGACCGTCGGCCCGAGCGGGATGACCGCCCAGGTGACGAAGGCCGGCACCACGGCGATCACCGGGGCCAGGAGGAAGACGACCTTGTCGGCCGCCTTGGGGATGATGTCCTCCTTCAGCGCGAGCTTGACGCCGTCGGCGAGCGACTGGAGCAGGCCGAAGGGGCCGTGCACGTTGGGGCCGACGCGGTGCTGCATCCGGGCCACGACGCGACGCTCGAACCAGATGTTGAAGAGCGTCAGCAGGACCAGGATCAGGAAGATGAAGACGGCCTTGAGCAGGATGACCCACCACGGGTCCTGCCCGAACGCGTCCAGTCCCGGGGCGGGCAGGTCCGCTGCCAGCGGAGCGAGCTGCTTCATCAGGAGGCTCCCTTCAGGGTGACCGGGCTGCCGGGCGAGGCCAGCTCGGCGAGGACCCCGCGACCGAAGGACCGGGCCGGGACCCAGACCACGCCGTCGGGCAGGTCGGCGACCACGACCGGCAGCGTCACGCTGCCGCGGTCACCGGTGACGGTGACGAGCTGCTCGCCGGCCGGCTGGGCCTCGAGCATGCCGAGTGCCGACTCGTAGGTCGCGCGGCTGACGCGGGCGACGGGCGTACGGGCGGTGGCCCGCAGGTGCTCCTCGCCGTCCTGCATCGAGCCCAGGTCGACCAGCTGCTTCCACGTCGCGAGCACGAGGGGCGTGTCGCCCTTGCGCGGGCCCTTGGGGGGCTTGGGGGCCTTGCCGGCGTCGAGGGCGGGGCGGGCACCGTCCCACGGGCCGAGCGCCTGCATCTCCGCGCGCACCTCGGCGACCGTACGGAAGCCGAGCGAGCGGCCCGTCCCCAGCGCGGCCAGCTCGTCGGCGATGCCGGCGAGGACCCGCAGGTCGGGCAGCGAGGAGGGGTTGGTGAAGACGGCGTCGAAGGAGCGCGGGCGACCGTCCCAGGTCACGAACGTGCCGGCCTTGTCGGTCACCGGGGCGACCGGGAGCACGACGTCGGCCACGCGGGTCACGTCGGTCTCGCGCAGCTCCAGGCTGACCACGAAGCCGGCAGCGTCGAGGGCGGCTCGGAAGGCGGCCGGGTCGGCGGTGTCGTCGGGGTCCACGCCGCCGACGACCACGCCGCCGAGGTCACCCTTGGCGAGGGCCGCGACGATGGCGTTGCCGTCACGACCCGGCTTGGCGGGCAGCGACCCCACACCCCACGCGGCAGCCACGTCGACGCGGGCCGAGGCCTCGCCGACGGGACGTCCACCGGGCAGCAGGGTGGGTAGCGCGCCGGCCTCGACCGCACCGCGGTCACCCGCGCGACGGGGCACCCACGCCAGGCGCGCACCGGTGCCGGCCGCGAGGTCCGCGGCCGCGCTGAGCGCTCCGTGGGTCTGGGCCAGGCGCTCGCCGACGAGGATGATCGCGTCACTCGTGATCCCGTGCTCGGCGTCCCGGAGCGAGCCGATGGCCTCGACCTCGGCGCCCGGGGCGGTGGGCACGAGCCGGCCCTTCATCTTGGCCAGGCCGCGCGAGGTGTAGGGCGCGACGGAGACGACCTGCGTACGACCGCGCTTGGCGGCCTTGCGCAGCCGCAGGAAGATCGTGGCGGCCTCGTCCTCGGGCTCGAGGCCGAGGAGCACGACGACCGGAGCGGCCTCGAGGTCGGAGTAGGTCACGTCACCGGACAGCGCGACGTGCGAGGCCAGGAAGCTGGCCTCCTCGGCGGTGTGCGGACGCGCGCGGAAGTCGACGTCGTTGGTGTCGAGGGCGACGCGGGCGAACTTCGCGTAGGCGTAGGCGTCCTCGGCGGTCAGGCGGCCACCGGTGAGGACCGCGGCGGCACCGGCGTCGCGGAGACCGCGGGCGGCGACGGCGAAGGCCTCGGGCCACGACGCGGGCCGGAGCTCACCGTCCTCGCGGATCTGCGGGTAGGTGATGCGGTCCTCGACCTGGGTGTAGCGGAAGGCGAAGCGGTCCTTGTCGCTGATCCACTCCTCGTTGACCTCGGGGTCGTTGCCGGCGAGGCGGCGCATGACCTTGCCGCGCCGGTGGTCGATGCGGATCGCGGCGCCGCAGGAGTCGTGCTCGGCCACGCCCGGCGTCGAGACGAGGTCGAACGGGCGCGAGCGGAAGCGGTAGTCGGCCGAGGTGAGCGCACCGACCGGGCAGATCTGGATGGCGTTGCCGGAGAAGTAGCTCTCGTAGGGCTCGCGCTCGTAGATCGCGACCTGCTGGAGCGCACCGCGCTCGGCGAGGGCGATGAACGGGTCGCCCGCGATCTGCTCGGAGAAGCGGGTGCAGCGCGCGCACAGCACGCACCGCTCGCGGTCGAGCAGGACCTGCGCGGAGATGTTGATCGGCTTGGGGAAGGTGCGCTTGACGCCACCGGACCCGGCGAAGCGGCTCTCGCCGCGGCCGTTGCTCATCGCCTGGTTCTGGAGGGGGCACTCGCCGCCCTTGTCGCAGACCGGGCAGTCGAGCGGGTGGTTGATCAGCAGGAACTCCATCACGCCCTGCTGGGCCTTGTCGGCCACCTCGCTGGTCGCCTGGGTGTTGACGACCATGCCCTCGGCCACCGGCAACGTGCAGGAGGCCTGCGGCTTGGGGAAGCCGCGGCCGTTGCCGGCGTCGGGGATGTCGACCAGGCACTGGCGGCAGGCGCCGACCGGGTCGAGCAGCGGGTGGTCGCAGAAGCGCGGGATCTGGACGCCGACCTGCTCGGCGGCGCGGATCACCAGGGTGTCCTTGGGGACGCTCACCTGGACGCCGTCGATGGTCAGGGTGACCGTCTCGACCTCCGTACGCGCAGGGGTGGTCGTCATGCAGTGGCTCCAGCCGCAGTGTCGGACAGCGAGGGGAAGGTGGTCGAGGCGGCCGGGTCGAACGGGCAGCCCCCGTGGGTGAGGTGCGCGAGGTACTCGTCGCGGAAGTACTGGATCGAGCTCGAGATCGGGCTGGTGGCGCCGTCGCCGAGCGCGCAGAACGAACGGCCCAGGATGTTGTCGCACTGGTCGAGCAGCAGGTCGAGGTCGGCCTCGCTCCCCTGCCCCTTCTCCAGCCGGGCCAGCGTCTGCGTGAGCCACCACGTGCCCTCGCGGCACGGCGTGCACTTGCCGCAGGACTCGTGCTTGTAGAACTCGGTCCAGCGCAGCACCGCACGGACCACGCAGGTGGTCTCGTCGAAGAGCTGCAGCGCCCGCGTGCCGAGCATCGAGCCGGCCGCGCCGACCGCCTCGAAGTCGAGCGGCACGTCGAGGTGCTCGGGCGTCAGGAGCGGGGTGCTCGACCCGCCGGGCGTCCAGAACTTCAGCTCGTGGCCCTCGCGCATGCCGCCGGCGAGGTCGATGAGCTCGCGCAGCGTGATGCCGAGCGGGGCCTCGTACTGGCCGGGGTTGGCGACGTGGCCCGAGAGGCTGAAGATGCCGAAGCCGTTGGACTTCTCGGTGCCCATGCCGGCGAACCAGGCCGGGCCGTTGACGATGATGCTCGGCACCGAGGCGATGGACTCGACGTTGTTGATGACGGTCGGGCTGGCGTAGAGGCCGGCGACCGCCGGGAACGGCGGGCGCAGGCGGGGCTGGCCGCGACGGCCCTCGAGGCCCTCGAGCAGCGCCGTCTCCTCACCGCAGATGTAGGCGCCCGCGCCGGCGTGGACGATCAGGTCGAGGTCGTAGCCGGAGCCGTGGATGTTCTTGCCGAGGTGACCGGCCAGGTAGGCCTCCTGCACCGCGCGCTGGAGGCGGCGGATCACGTGGAGGACCTCGCCGCGGACGTAGATGAACGCGGTGTTGGCACGGATCGCGTAGGAGCTGACGATGACGCCCTCGACCAGCGTGTGCGGGCTGGCCATCATGAGCGGGATGTCCTTGCAGGTGCCCGGCTCCGACTCGTCGGCGTTGACGACGAGGTACTTCGGCTTGGGGTTGTCCTGCGGGATGAAGCCCCACTTCATGCCGGTGGGGAAGCCCGCGCCGCCGCGGCCACGCAGGCCGGACTCCTTGACGGCGGCGATGACGTCGTCGGGCGCCATCGCGAACGCCTTGTCGAGGGCGGCGTAGCCACCGCGCTCCTCGTACGAGGCGAGCGTCCAGGCGCGCTCGGCGTCCCAGTTGTCGGTGAGGACCGGAGTCAACGTGTCGGTCACTTGCTCTCCCCCTTGCTCTCCCCGGCCGGAGCCGTCCAGCCCTTCTCGCGGGCGATCCTCAGGCCGGCGAGCGAGGCGGGCCCGGCGGCCGGGCCCTCGTCGGCGCGGTCGTCGGGGAAGCCGGCGAGCACGCGCTCGGCCTCGCGCCACGTGCACAGCCGGGGCCCGCGGGTGGAGTGGACCTCGTTGCCGGCGCGGAGGTCGTCGACGACCTGCACGGCCGACTCCGGCGTCTGGTTGTCCATGAACTCCCAGTTGACCATCATCACCGGGGCGTAGTCGCACGCCGCGTTGCACTCGATGTGCTCGAGCGTGATCGTGCCGTCCTCGGTGGTCTCGTCGTTGCCGACCTCGAGGTGGTCCTTGAGGCGCTCGAAGATCAGGTCGCCGCCCATGACCGCGCACAGCGTGTTGGTGCAGACGCCGACGTGGTAGTCGCCGACCGGCTTGCGCTTGTACATCGTGTAGAACGTCGCCACGCCGTTGACCTCGGCGGCGCTGATGCCGAGCACCTCGGCGCACGCCTCGATGCCCTCGGGGGTGACCCGGCCCTCGACCGACTGCACGAGGTGCAGCATCGGGAGCAGGCCGGAGCGGGCCTCGGGGTAGCGGGCCGCGATCTCGCGCAGCTCGTCCCGGGTCTTCTGGTCCAGGCTCATCGGTCGACGCCTCCCATCACGGGGTCGATGCTGGCGATCGCGACGATGACGTCGGCGACCATGCCGCCCTCGCTCATCACGCTCGTGGCCTGCAGGTTGGTGAAGGACGGGTCGCGGAAGTGCGCGCGGAAGGGACGCGTACCGCCGTCGGAGACGACATGGGCGCCCAGCTCGCCGCGGGGCGACTCGATCGGGACGTAGGCCTGGCCCGCGGGGACCCGGAAGCCCTCGGTGACCAGCTTGAAGTGGTGGATCAGTGCCTCCATCGACTCGCCCATGATGTGGCGGATGTGGTCGAGGCTGTTGCCCATGCCGTCGCTGCCGATGGCGAGCTGGCTGGGCCACGCGATCTTCTTGTCCGCCACCATGACCGGCGCGCCCTCGAGGCCGGCGAGGCGGTCGGCGCACTGCTCGACGATCTTGAGCGACTCCCACATCTCGTTGAGGCGGATGCGGAAGCGGCCGTAGGAGTCGGCCGTGTCCCAGGTCTGGACCTCGAAGTCGTAGTCCTCGTAGCCGCAGTAGGGCTGCGTCTTGCGCAGGTCCCAGGCGTAGCCGGTGGAGCGCAGGACCGGGCCGGTGATGCCGAGGGCCAGGCAGCCGGCGAGGTCGAGGTGGCCCACGCCCTCGAGACGGCCCTTGAAGATCGGGTTGGCGTTGCAGAGCGCGGCGTACTCGGGCAGGCGCTTCTTCATCAGGGCGATGAAGTCGCGGATCTCGTCGAGGGCACCGGGCGGGAGGTCCTGGGCGACGCCGCCGGGACGGAAGAACGCGTGGTTCATCCGGAGGCCGGTGATCAGCTCGAACAGGTCGAGCACCAGCTCGCGCTCGCGGAAGCCGATCGTCATGACCGTCAGCGCGCCGATCTCCATGCCGCCGGTCGCGACCGCGACCAGGTGGGAGGAGATGCGGTTGAGCTCCATCAGGAGCACGCGCATGACCTGCGCCTTCTCCGGGATGTCGTCCTCGATGTCGAGCAGGCGCTCCACGCCCAGGACGTAGGTCGCCTCGTTGTAGAACGGCGAGAGGTAGTCCATCCGGGTGCAGAACGTGGTGCCCTGGACCCAGGAGCGGTACTCCATGTTCTTCTCGATGCCGGTGTGGAGGTAGCCGATGCCGCACCGGGCCTCGGTGACCGTCTCGCCCTCGAGCTCGAGGATGAGCCGGAGCACGCCGTGGGTGGACGGGTGCTGCGGACCCATGTTGACCACCACGCGCTCCTCGGCGGACTCGCCGATGCTCTGCGTGATCGAGTCCCAGTCCTGGCCGGTGACGGTGAAGACTCGGCCCTGGCTGGTCTCGCCGGGCGCGGAGTAGAAGTCCTGCTCTGTAGTCATCAGTTGTACGACCTTCGCTGGTCCGGCGGAGGGATGGAGCCGCCCTTGTACTCGACGGGGATGCCGCCGAGGGGGTAGTCCTTGCGCTGCGGGTGGCCCGGCCAGTCGTCCGGCATGAGCACCCGGGTGAGAGCGGGGTGGCCGTCGAAGACCAGCCCGAACATGTCGTACGTCTCGCGCTCGTGCCAGTCGAGGGTGGGGTAGATGCTCACCAGGCTCGGCACGTGCGGGTCGCTGTCCGGCGCGGTGACCTCGACCCGGATGCGGCGGTTGTGGGTCATCGACGTCAGGTGGTAGACGGCGTGCAGCTCGCGCCCGGTGTCCTCGGGGTAGTGGACCCCGCTGACGCCGGAGCAGAACTCGAAGCGCAGCGCCTCGTCGTCGCGCAGCATCTGCGCCACGAACGGCAGGTCCTCGCGGCGTACGTGGAAGGTGATCTCGCCGCGGTGCACCACGACGCTCTCGATGGCCGCGGTGAGCTCGGTGGCCTCCAGGCGTGCCTCGAGGGCGCCGGCGACCTCGTCGAACCAGCCGCCGTAGGGCTTCTGGGACGGGGCCGGGAACACCTTGGCGGCGACCAGGCCGCCGTAGCCGGAGGTGTCACCGGTGCCGCTGACGCCGAACATGCCGTGGCGGGCCCCGACGGAGCGCACCTCGCCGGTCGGGGCAGGGACGTTCTCCGGGGACTTCTCGGGGGCCGGCTGCTCGACACCGCTGCCGGTGCCGGTCTCGGCCTTGGCCGCCTCGAGGTTGCGCTCCTCGGCGGGCCGGGCGCTCTCGTTGGCGTCGGTCTTGTCGTCCGTCTCGCCCTCGGCCTTGCCGGCCACCTTCTCGTCGTGCTTCTCGTCGTGCTTCTCGTCAGGCTTGTCGGTCACCGCAGCAGGCCCTTCATCTCCGAGGTGGGCAGGGCGCGCAGCGCGGCCGTCTCGAGCTCGGCGATCTCGTTGCGGCGGTTGACGCCCAGCTTGGTCTGCTGGACCTGGTCGTGCAGCTTGAGGATCGCGTCGATGAGCATCTCCGGACGCGGCGGGCAGCCGGGGAGGTACATGTCGACGGGAACGACGTGGTCGACTCCCTGGACGACGGCGTAGTTGTTGAACATGCCGCCCGACGAGGCGCACACGCCCATGGCGAGCACCCACTTGGGCTCGGGCATCTGGTCGTAGATCTGGCGCAGGACCGGGGCCATCTTCTGGCTGACGCGACCGGCGACGATCATCAGGTCGGCCTGGCGCGGGCTCGCCCGGAAGACCTCCATGCCGTAGCGGGCGAGGTCGTACTTGGGGCCGCCGGTGGTCATCATCTCGATGGCGCAGCAGGCCAGGCCGAAGGTGGCCGGCCAGAACGACGCCTTGCGCATGTAGCCCGCGACGCCCTCGACGGTCGTCAGCAGGACACCGGACGGCAGCTTCTCTTCCAGTCCCATGTCAGATCTCCCTCTGAGGGTCGTGAGGCGCGTGCAGTGCCAAGGCGGAGGAGGGAAGGCGACCTTCAGCGGAGCGCAGCGGAGCGGTCGTCGACCGACGACAACGCGGGCAATGTGCGTGCATCACGGGCCTCAGTCCCAATCCAGTCCGCCGCGTCGCCAAACGTATGCGTAGGCGACGAAGACCGTGCCGATGAAGAGGACCATCTCGATCAGGCCGAACAGGGCCATCTGGTCGAAGTGGACGGCCCACGGGTAGAGGAAGATGATCTCGATGTCGAAGATGATGAAGAGCATCGCGGTGATGAAGTACTTCACCGGGATCCTGCCGCCGCCGATCGGCTGCGGAGTCGGCTCGATGCCGCACTCGTAGGAGTCGAGCTTGGCCCGGTTGTAGCGCTTGGGCCCGGTGAAGGCGCTGACGACCACGGAGAAGACCGCAAAACCCGTCGCGAGCAGCGCCAGGGCGAGGACCGGCGTGTAGAGCTCCATCGATTCCCTTCCGGTGGACCTGCGCCGTCACCGAGAATGTGACTTTGTGAATGGCTTCACGAGTGGCGCGTGCCACAGTCTAGGACTCGGATGTCACGTACGTCACGCGGGGGTCCGGACCAGCCGATCGGCCCCGTTTGCGGCCCTGACCTGCGGATTTAGGTGACGGGACCGTGCCCTAAATGGGCCGTCGCGTGCGCCGGGCCCGTCAGGCGGTGGCGCGGTGCAGGGCGACGATGCCGCCGGTGAGGTCGCGCCACTCGGGCCGCTGCCAGCCCGCCTCGGCGACCAGGTCGGCGAGCCCGGCCTGGTCGGGCCAGGCGCGGATCGACTCGGCGAGGTAGACGTACGCGTCCGCGGCGCTGGCGGTCAGCGAGGCGATCGCGGGCAGCGCGCGCATGAAGCCGTCCATGTAGACGGTGCGGAGGGCGCCGTTGGTGGGTGTGCTGAACTCGCACACCACCAGGCGGCCGCCCGGCCGGGTGACCCGGAGCATCTCCTTGAGCCCGGCGACCGGGTCGACGAAGTTGCGCAGGCCGTAGGAGATGGTGACCGCGTCGAAGGTGTCGTCCAGGAACGGGAGCCGCGTGCCGTCGCCGGCCACGAAGGGCAGCGCCGGCCGGTCCTTCTTGCCCTGCTGGAGCATCCCGACGGAGAAGTCGCACGGCACGGCGGTGGCGCCGCGCTCGAAGAACGGCTCGCTCGAGCAACCGGTGCCGGCGGCGAGGTCGAGCACCAGGTCGCCGGGACGCGGGGCGACTGCCTCGACCATGGAGCGTCGCCAGCTGCGCTGGATGCCGGCCGTCATCAGGTCGTTGGTCAGGTCGTAGCGCCTGGCCACGGTGTCGAACATGCGACGAACGTCGGTCGGTTGCTTGTCCAGGTCAGCGCGGGCCACGTCGTGAGCGTAGGCGTCCGATCCACGGCACGTGCAACGCGGGGGCGTCGTACGGCGTCCCTATGATCGACCCGTCGTCGGCTTCCCGGGGGAGGAACCACATGCCGCACCGTCCCGCGCAGCGCCTCGTCGCGCCGCTGCTCGTCCTGCTCGTCACCCTGACCGGCCTCGCTGCGGTCGGCACGACCACCGCCGCCGGCGCGGCACGCGCCGACTTCACCCCGATGCGGATCGGCGACACGGGCTGGCGGGTGCGCGAGCTCCAGAGCCGCCTGCACCAGCTCGACCTGCACTCCGAGGTCGTCACCAGCCGCTTCGACCGCGAGACCCGGGCCGGCGTCGCGACCTTCCAGCGTCGTCGCGGCTGGCGCGCCGACGGCGTCGTCGACGAGCGCACCTGGCTCAAGATCACCGCGATCACGACCGAGCCGACCACCGAGGCGCTGCACAACGTCTACACACCCGGTCGGCCCCTGCTCCAGCGCGGTGACACCGGCCTGCGGGTCCGCCACGTCCAGGCGCGCCTCAAGCAGGTCCGCTGGTACGACGGCCGCGTCACCGGCCGCTACGCCCGCTCGACCGTCGCGGCCGTCGAGGGCTTCCAGGCCAAGCGGCGCATCCCGGTCACCGGGCAGGTCGACCGCCGTACGCTCACCCGCCTCCAGCAGATGACGCGCACGCCGACCCGCGCCGAGCTCTTCAACATCGTCGCGAGCGGCCCCGCGCTGGACCCGCGGTGCACGACGGGTCGGGCGATGTGCGTGGACAAGACCTCGCGGTCACTGCGCTGGGTGGTCGACGGCGTCGTGCTCAAGACCGTCGAGGTGCGCTTCGGCTCCGACGAGCTGCCCACCCGCGAGGGCGCCTTCGCGGTCTTCCGCAAGTCGCGCGACCACGTCTCCAGCCTCTACGACACCCCGATGCCGTTCGCCATGTTCTTCTCCGGCGGGCAGGCCGTGCACTACTCCCCCGACTTCGCCGCCAACGGCTACGACGGGGCGTCGCACGGCTGCGTCAACGTGCGCGACCGCCCGGCGGTGGCGTGGCTGTTCGACCGGGTCCTGATCGGCGACAAGGTGATCGTCTACCGGTCCTGAACCCCGGGCCCGCTCAGGCGCCCGGCGAGCCCGCCAGGGAGAAGGCGGTGTCGAGGCCCTCGCCCGCACGACCACGGCGCGGGAGCGACGCGTCGGCCGCCTCGACCCGGGATGCCGCCGGGACCTGCACCACGGCGTACTCGCGGGACAGCTCGAGCTTGACCGCGGGGTGGTGGGCGATCCGGCCGATCCGGAAGCCGAGCGAGGTCGCGAGGCCGCTGATCGTCCGGTTGACGCGGGTGTCGAGCACCAGCACGCGCAGCCGGCCGCCCCACCAGGGCCTGAGCGCCGCGACGTCCGCGGCGAGCTTTCGCGCGCGCGAGCCCAGCCGGGCCTCGGCCACCTGCGCGGACATCGCGTCGAGCACGTCGCGCGGCGTCGGGTGCCACGCGACACCGTCGACGGTGCCTGCCTCGAGCAGGTCCTCCAGCGCCCGGGCGCTGGCGTGGTCGAGCAGGACGTGGGTGGGTGCGACGTGGGTGAGCGCCGCCTCGAGCTGCGCGGGCGACTCCACCCAGGCGAGCGCGCACCCGGAGGTGAGGTGGGCGTCACGCGCGACGGTCGTGAAGCGGTCGGTCGCCGCGCCGGTCAGCAGCACGACGTCGTCGCCGGTCAGGTCGGACAGGGTGCCCGAGCACTCGGGACGGAACAGCCAGGCGAGACTCTTCTCGCGGGGCAGGCCGAGCACCGCGCCGGACGCGGCCCCCGTACGGGCGCCCGCCACCCAGGTCAGCAGGTCGGGCTGGCGCTTGCGGCGCTCGAGGCCCATGCCCCGCAGCCGCTCCCACGAGCGGTCGTCGCACTCGAAGAGCTGCGCGTCGGCCAGCGCGGCGCGGCGCAACAGTGCCAGCCGGCTCTCCTCGTCCACCACGACCAGGCGCACCTGGACCTCGTCGAGGAGCCGTCCCACCTCGGCGGCGTCGAGCTCGTCGGGCAGCAGCAGCGGCACCGCGCCCGCGAGGCGGGTGGCGAGCTCGAGCTCGAGCTGCCGGACGCCGGTCGGGACGCGGATCACCACCACCTGGCCCGGGTTCACCCCGGCCTCGATCATGCCGGCGGCGCCGTCGATCACCCGGCGGTAGAGCTCGTTCCACGTCAGCGACGACCAGACCCCGCCCCGCTGCTCCATCACCGCGACCTCGAGCGCGCGGTTGCGCGCGTGCCGCTCCAACCGGACGAGAGGAGATTCGTCGACAGGCACGGTGGCTCCTAGATGGCTCGCTGTGTCGAAGCAAGGTAGGTGACGTACGCCTCTCCTGTTCGCCGTTTGGCCGATCTCACGTCACCGCGCTGTGCGCCCGGGCGTAGGCTCCCCCTTCGTGACGACCCCCGCGTCCGCTCCCTCCCCCGGACCTGCTGCGCCGCTTGTCGTGCGCACGGTCCCCGTGGACCTGGCGGACCTCCCGCTCCTCGACCTGCTCCCCCGCGAGCAGCCGGTGAGCTGGCTGCGCCGCGGCGAGGGCCTGGTCGGCTGGGGTGTCGCCGCCCGTCTCGAGACCTCCGGCCCGACCCGGTTCAGCGACGCGGTGAAGTGGTGGTCGGAGACCGTCGCGCGAGCCGACGTCGAGGACCACGTCGGCGAGCCCGGCACCGGCCCCGTCTGCTTCGGCACGTTCGCCTTCGCCGACGAGCCCGGCGACTCCGTGCTCGTGATCCCCCAGGTCGTCGTCGGCCGGCGCGGTGACCGGACGTGGCTGACGACGGTGTCCGTCGACGCCCCGACGCTCGCGCCCACGCCGGCCCCGGCCGCGCCGGTGGGACTGGTCTTCTCCGACGGGGCCCGCAACGGCGAGGAGTGGATGTCGGTGGTCGCCGAGGCGGTGCGTCGCATCGGCGCCGGCGACCTCGAGAAGGTCGTCCTCGCCCGTGACCTCATCGCCACCACCGACGAGCCGCTCGACGTCCGCTGGCCGCTGCGCCGCCTCGCCTCGCAGTACGAGATGTGCTGGACGTTCCACGTCGACGGCCTCTTCGGCGCCACCCCCGAGATGCTGGTCCGGCGCGAGCGCGGCCTGGTGACCTCCCGCGTGCTCGCGGGCACCATCCGGCGTACGGGCGACGACGAGCGCGACCTGGCGCTGGCCGCGACCCTGGCCCGGTCGTCGAAGGACCTCGAGGAGCACGAGTACGCCGTGCGCTCGGTCGCCGACGCGCTCGAGCCGCACTGCTCGTCGATGAACGTGCCGGAGGCGCCGTTCGTCCTGCACCTGCCCAACGTGATGCACCTGGCCACCGACGTGAACGGCGTCGTCCACGACGTCGCGACGTCGCTCCAGCTCGCCGAGTCGCTGCACCCCTCGGCCGCCGTGGGCGGCACCCCCACCCCCGAGGCGACGCGCCTCATCGCGGAGATCGAGGGGATGCCGCGCGACCGCTACGCCGGCCCGGTGGGCTGGATGGACGCCTCCGGCGACGGCGAGTGGGGCATCGCGCTGCGTTCGGCGATGGTCACCGACCGCGGCGTACGCCTCTTCGCCGGCTGCGGCATCGTGGCGAGCTCCGACCCCGAGGCCGAGCTGGCCGAGTCGCAGGCCAAGTTCGTGCCGGTCCGCGACGCCCTCGAGGCCGACTGAGTCAGAGGTCCTGGCCGGGGTCGCGCCGCTCGAAGGCCTGCCCCTCGGGCAGCAGGTTGCCCATGTGGGTGGCGACCATGTCGAGCCCGATGTCGCTGTAGACGCGGTCGTGGATCGCCAGCGACCTGGGGGCGGCGACCTCGCGCACGAAGTCGACGGCCTCGCTGACCTTCAGCCACGGTGCGCTCACCGGCGCGAGGAGGACGTCGACCGCGCGGCCGGGCGGTGTCAGTGCGTCGCCCGGGTGGTAGACGCTGGCCCCGCCCGACTCGAGGACGTAGCCGGAGTTGTCGAACCGGTCGTAGTCGGGGTGGATCACCGCGTGCTTCTCGCCCACCACCTGCACGGCGGTGCCCGCGACCTCGAGCCTGTCGCCGGGGCGTACGACCGTGACCCGCGCGGCCACGTCGGGCGCCTGCTCGCGCAGCAGCCGCTCCACGGCGGCGATCGTCCAGATCGGTACGTCGCGCTCCCGCAGGTGGTCGGAGTGCACGTGGTCGGCGTGCTCGTGGGTGATCAGCACGGCGTCCGCCCCGTCGAGGGCGGAGGCGTCGGTGAACACCCCTGGGTCGATGACCACGACGCCGCCGTCTCCCTGGACCCGCACGCACGCGTGGCCGAACTTGGTGATCCGCATGACCCCACCCTAGGCGCGTCGAGATCGCGCCGAATCGTCCGACGGGAGGGACGGAAGGTTAAGGTGGGGCCGCCTCCGACGGGTGGAGTGCCCTGGGGGAATCACCAATCGCACCCGAGACGAAGAGAGTCCTACATGTCTGCACGCCGCGTGCTCGCAGGCAGCGTCACCGCGCTGCTCCTGCCCGCGTCCCTGCTCCTGACGGTCGAGACCGGCTCGGCCTCCGACTCCGCGGCTCGCCCCGCGTCGACGTCGGTGACCAAGAAGGCCAGCCAGAAGATCTCCCTGGAGGTGCTCCCGCAGATCGTCCAGCAGGGCAAGCGCACCGCCAGCCCTGACAAGGCCAAGGCCGGCGTCACCGCCACCATCAAGCCGGTCAAGGTCGGCCGCAAGGTCGTCCTCGAGCAGCTCAACGGGTCGTCCTGGAAGAAGGTCGGCACCGCCAAGCAGGAGAAGTCCGGCCGGGCCCACTTCTCGGCCGTCGTCTCCAAGGGCGGCGCGGCCGTGACCTACCGGGTCACCGCGATGAAGTTCAAGGGCCTCAAGAAGGTCACCAGCAAGACCGCCGACACCTCGCAGTGGCTGGTCCCGACGTTCACCGACGAGTTCTCCGGCAGCACGCTGAGCCCGGTGTGGAGCATGCGCGGCCAGGACTACGAGCCGACCAGCAAGCGCAAGTGCTCCAAGGGCGACCCGAAGGCCGTCAAGGTCACCGGCGGCGCCCTGCGCCTGAGCGTCATCAAGGACCGCGCCAAGAAGGGCAAGTGCCTGGCGAAGTCGCGCAAGCTCAAGAAGAAGATCGCCTACCGCCTCAACGGCCACGTCGGCACCAACGGCGGCTTCGACTTCAAGTACGGCGTCGCCGCGGCCCGCATCAAGATGCACAAGAGCCAGGGCCAGCACGCCAGCTTCTGGTCGCAGCCGACCAACGAGAACGGCCCGCACTCCGACGGCCACGAGATCGACGTCATCGAGTACTTCGGCGACAAGCACCCGCAGGGCGGCCTGACCAGCTTCATCCACTGGTACAAGGGCAAGCGCCTGATCAAGACCGGCTCGTGGATCAAGGACTCGAGGTCCTTCCTCGACAACAAGCGCGACGGCTGGTCGAAGAACTACCACGTCTTCTCCGTCAAGTGGGACCCGAGCAAGATCGTCTTCTACATCGACGGCAAGGAGACCTGGCGCACGTCGGCCCGCGTCTCCAAGGAGCAGCAGTACCTCATCCTGAGCCTGCTCGCCTCCGACTACGAGGCGCTGGAGATGTCGGACAAGAAGCTGCCGCAGCACATGTACGTCGACTGGGTCCGCGTGTGGGAGACCCCGCAGTCCTGATCGGCTGAGCAGCCAGGCACCACCACGATCCGCGCGTTGGTCCCCTCAGGGGGCCAGCGCGCGGATCTTCTCGTCCAGTGCCCGGCGGTCGTCGCGGCGTACGCGCGCCTCGACGACCTCGATGCCGCCGTTGGGCGAGGCGAGCGCTTGCTCGAGCTCGGGCAGGCCGGTGACCCGCAGGTGCGGCACCCGTGCGGCCGCGCACAGGCTCGCGACGTCGACGCCGTGCGGCGTGCCGAACAGCGTGTCGAAGCGGTCGGCGTGCTCGGGGGCGCCCTGCTCGAGCGTGGCGAAGATCGAGCCGCCGTCGTCGTTGACGACCACGATCGTCAGGTCGGGACGCTCCTCGCGCGGCCCGAGGAACAGGCCCGTCGTGTCGTGCAGGAAGGTCACGTCGCCCATCAGCGCGAACGCGCGCGAGGACCGGGGCCGCCCGAGCGCGGCTCCGATCGCGCTCGACGTGGTGCCGTCGATGCCGGCCAGCCCGCGGTTGGCGATCACCTTGCGGCGCCCGCCCACGTCGTAGGGCGCGACCATCAGGTCGAGGTCGCGGACCGGGTTGGACGCCCCGACGACGAGCAGCCCGCGCGGCGGCAGGGCGCGACTGACCGCGCCGGCCACCTCGTGGGGCGTGAGGTCGGGCTCGGCGGCGAGGAGCCGGTCGAGGTCCCGGGAGGTCGCCCGGTCCGCGTCGCGCCACGCCTCGAACCAGGCGGGGTCGTCCGGCCCGTCGACGCGGATCGCCTCGTGCTCACCGGCGACCGGGAACGGTCGGTCCGGCCACATGCCGCGGGGCCGCACCGACACGACCTCCACGTCGTCGCGGGCGAGCAGGCGCGAGACCGGTCGGGAGAGGGTCGGGTGGCCGAACACGACCACCCGCTCGACCTGGCGGCCGAGCTCGCCGGCCAGGAGCAGCCGGTAGGTGCGGATCACGCTGTCGCCGGTGCGGCAGCCGCTGGACGGCTCGGCCAGCAGCGGCCAGCCTGCGCGCTCCGCCAGCTGGCGGGCCGGCGGACCGGCGTCGTCGCCGGCCACCACGACGGTGCGAGGACCGAGACCGAGGAGGTGGTCCCGCGGTCCGCGGGTGGTCGGGGTCCCCTCCCACTCGGCGACCTCACCGACCTCCCAGCCGTCGTCGGGCAGCAGCGGGTCGTCGAGCTGGACGTTGAGGTGCACGGGCCGCCGGAAGTCGTGGGTGCGGACGAAGGCCAGCAGCTCCTCGAGATCGGCGACCGCCACGTCGAGCGTCGGCGCGAACGTGCCGAAGATCCCGGCCTGGTCGGTGGTCTGGTTGGCGCCGGTGCCGCGCAGCCGCGCGGGACGGTCGGCCGTGACCACGACGAGCGGGACGCCGGCGTGGGCGGCCTCCATCACGGCGGGGAGGAGGTGGGCGACGGCGGTGCCGGAGGTGCAGGTGACGGCGGCGGGCCGGTTGCCGACCTTGGCCAGGCCGAGGGCGAGGAACCCCGCCGTACGCTCGTCGATCCGCGTGTGGAGGCGCAGGACGCCCGCCTGCGCGGCGTCGTACAGCGCGAAGGAGAGCGGCGCGTTGCGCGAGCCCGGGGCGATCACGACCTCGCGCACGCCGGACCCGCGGAGCGCGGTCACCACCGTGCGGGCGAGCCGCGTCGAGGGGTTGGTCATGTCGGCCGATCCTGCCCCACCGACGCCAGCCGGGCGCGCCAGTGGTCGGCCCGGTCGGCCGGCGCCGCGAGCCGGGCGAGTGCCTCGTCGTCCACGTCAGGGCGTGCCACGCGCAGCATCCCGTCGACCGGCAGCATCGGCTCGACGGCCACGTCGTCGGTCAGCATCTGCACCGTGGCCAGCCCGCACGCGTGGTGCAGCTCCGGCAGGGCGGCGGCGAGCGCGACCCCGGCCGCGATGCCGACGCTGGACTCGATCGCGCTGGAGACGACGACCGGGAGGCCGATGTCCTCGGCGATCCGCAGGCACGCGCGTACGCCGCCGAGGGGCTGGACCTTGAGGACGGCGATGTCGGCGGCCTCGAGGTCGCGCACGCGGTAGGGGTCCTCGGCGCGGCGGATCGACTCGTCGGCCGCGACCGGGACGTCGACGCGCCGGCGCAGGAGAGCGAGGTCCTCGACGGCCATGACCGGCTGCTCGACGTACTCCAGCCCGCCGGCGGCACGGTCGATCGCGGCGATCGCGCGCACCGCCTCGTCGACGTCCCAGCCTCCGTTGGCGTCCACCCGCACGAGGCCGTCCGGCCCCAGCGCGTCGCGTACGGCCTCCACGCGCGCCACGTCGTCGGCGAGCGTCTGACCGCGCTCGGCGACCTTGACCTTGGCGGTGCGGCAGCCGCCGGCGGCGACGACCGCGTGTGCCCGCTCGGGGTCGGTCGCCGGCACCGTCACGTTGACGGGGACGAGGTCGCGCACCGGCTCGGGCCAGCCCTCGTCGGCCGACTCGCGCGCGCACGCGAGCCAGGGGCGCGAGGTGGCGTCGTCGTACTCGAGGAAGGGCGAGAACTCCCCCCAGCCGGCCGGGCCGCGCAGCAGCACGCCCTCGCGCACGGTGATGCCGCGGAACCTCGTGCGCAGCGGGATCGAGAAGACGTGCAGGTCGCGCATCAGAGGCCGGTCCGGATGGCCAGGCGGTCCACCTTGCCGTTGGGCAGCAGCGGGAGGCGCTCGACCCGGCGGAACTCGCGGGGGGCCCACGAGCGGGGGTGCTCCATGCTGATCCAGTCGCGCAGCTCGGCGTCGGGGACGCTGCCGACCAGGACGGCGACGAGCCGCTGGCCCCACTCGGGATCGGGCACGCCGAACACCTCGGCCTCCTCCACGAGGCAGTGCGCGCGCAGGCGCGCAGCGACGGTGGCGAGCGGGATCTTCACCCCGCCGCTGATGACGACGTCGTCGATGCGTCCGGTGATCCGCAGCCGGCCGTCCTCGTCGAAGCGGCCGGCGTCGGAGGTGAGGAACCAGCCGTCGACCACCGTGGCGGCGGTGAGCTCCGGGTCGTCGTGGTAGTGGCTGAACAGGGTGGGCCCCGCGATCCGTACGCGTCCCTCCTCGCCGAGGGTCACGCCCACGCCGTCGAGCGGGACGCCGTCGTAGACGCACCCGCCCGCGGTCTCGGACGACCCGTAGGTCGCGACGAGGCTGACGCCCTGCTCCTCGGCGCGCCTCCGCAGGTCGGCGTCGAGCCCGCCACCGCCGACGAGGACCGTGTGGCACCGGGCGAGGGCGGCCACCTGCTCGGGGTTGCCCAGGATCCGGTGCAGCTGGGTGGGCACCAGCGAGACGAAGGTCGGGGTGTCGCTGTGGTCGGCGGCCGCCGCGCGGCCGATGTCGAGGCCGTCCACGACGTAGGGCTCGTGGCCCGCGACGAGGGAGCGCACGATGACCTGCACCCCCGCGACGTACGACGACGGCAGGGCGAGCAGCCACCGACCGGACTCGCCGAGCCGGCGCGCGGACGCCTCGACGCTGGCCAGCACCGCGCGACGCGGGACCACCACGCCCTTGGGCCGGCCGGTGGACCCGGAGGTCTCGATCAGCAGCGGGGCGGGGGTGTCGGCCTCGAGCCACCGCGACAGCTGCCGGATCGCGACGGAGGGCTCGTCCGAGGGCCGGAGGAAGCTCACACCGCGAACGCTAGCCGCTCGTCAGGTCCGGGCGCGATGCGGCGAGGATGTCGCCATGCAACGGTGCAAGCTCCACGTGATGGGGGCCAGCGGATCGGGGACGAGCACGCTCGCACGGGCGCTGGCGGACCACTGGTCGGTTCCGCACGCCGACGCGGACGACTACTTCTGGGTGCCGACCGACCCGCCGTACGTCGAGAGGCGCGACGAGGCGGCACGGGTGTCGCTGATGCGCGAGGTGTTCGTGCCTCGCGAGGCGTGGGTGCTGTCCGGGTCGATGACGGGGTGGGGCGAGGCGGTCGTCGACGAGTGCGACGCCATCGTCTTCCTGACCCTCGACCCCGACGAGCGACTGCGCCGCCTCGAGGCGCGAGAGGTGCACCGGCGGGCGGGCCGTGGCTTCGACGAGGACGCGTGGGCGGCCTTCCTGGCCTGGGCACGCGGCTACGACGAGCCGGCCTTCGAGGGACGGAGCCGCATTGCCCACGACGCGTGGCTCGCGGGGCGCGGCCAGCCCGTGCTCCGCCTCGACAGCGCGGCCAGCCCTCAGGAGCTGGTGGAGGCCGTGCTCGACTGGAGTCCCCCGCACCCGGCATAGGCTCGTGGCATGACTGCCTACTGGATCACCACCTACCAGGCCGTGCACGACCCCGCGAAGGTCGCGGCGTACGCCGAGCTCGCCGGCCCCGCCCTGCGCGCCGCCGGCGGGACGTTCCTGGTCCGCGGGATGCCCGAGGCGACCTTCGAGAAGGGCGAGGCGACCCGCACCGTGGTCATCCGGTTCGACTCGGTCGAGGCCGCGGTCGCTGCGCACGAGAGCGAGGCCTACCAGGAGGCGCTGCGCGCGCTCGACGGCGGCGCCGACCGCGACATGCGCGTGGTGCCGGGAGCCTGACCGGATGGACGTCTACCGCCTCGCGCTGACCGTCCTCGTGATGGCCGGGGTGGTCGTCGCCATCCTGCTCTTCGAGAAGCGCCGCGCCCAGGGGATCGAGCGGGACACACGGGACATGGCGCGCGGGCGGCCCGAGGACGCGTCGGGCGGGAGTCCGGACGACGGCTCGGACGACCGTGGCCCGGGGCGGTAGGAGGACCCCACGAAAGGGTGATCGAGCCTTGTGGCGGGTCGTCGCGGTGGTGTAGATCCTTTGCCCCACACGGCTCACTGGAGACCACGGTGAGTGCCCGGAGAGCGGGAAGGACCACGGCCGTGGTCGATGTGCAGGTCACTATCTACGAGCTCGAATCGCCCCACCACGTGTCGAGGCGCAACCTCCTCGTCGACGAGCTCATCGAGGCTCATCTCGAGGTCGCCAGGTCCATGGCACTGCGCTACCGCAACCGGGGCATCGACCTCGACGACCTCGAGCAGGTGGCGCTGCTCGGTCTGACCAAGGCAGCGCACAGGTTCGACCCGGATGCCGGTCACGCGTTCATGTCCTTCGCCGTCCCCACCATCCGCGGCGAGCTGCGCCGCCACTTCCGCGACTGTGGGTGGATGGTCCGCCCACCACGCCGGGTCCAGGAGCTCCAGGCACGGATCGGGCAGGCCCAGGACGAGCTGCTCGCCATCCTCGGTCACGCACCGCGACCCAGCGAGCTCGCCGCCCACCTCGACGTCGACGTGAGCGACGTCGTCGAAGCCCTGTCAGTCGACGGCTGCTTCGCTCCCTCGACTCTCGACGCACCCGTGGGCGACAGCGCCTCTGCGTTCTGCGACCGGCTCGGCGCCGACGACCGGGCGTACGACGCTGCCGAGGCGTCCGTCATGCTCGAGCCGGCCGTCCGGAACCTGTCGGCCCGTGACCGACGCATCGTTTACCTGCGGTTCTACGAAGAGCGGTCGCAGCAGGAGATCGGTGAAGCAGTGGGGCTCACGCAGGCGCAGGTGTCCCGAGTCCTGACTCGCATCCTGAAGGACATCCGCAACGTGCTCGGCGGCCAGCTGCCAGTGGCGTGAGGATGGCCCGATCACGTGAAGTGGTCGGGCTCATCGGGGCGGTCAGGTCTGGGTCGTGGGCGTGGTGGGTCGGTGGTGATCCGTCGCCCTGAGGGGAGGGTCCACTCGTACGCGCCGTCGGGTCGTCGGTGGTAGGTGAAGGCGCCGAAGGTCTTGGCCCGGTGGTGCCGCCGACACAAGGGCGCGAGGTTGTTCGGGTGGGTCTGTCCGGGTGGTCCGCCGTCGTCGATGGGGACGTACGCGGTGATGTGGTCGAGGTCGGCCCGGTCGGAGGGTCGGTTGCAGCCGGGGAACACGCACGTGCCGTCGCGCAGCCGGACCGCGGCGGCCATCCGGGTGGGCGGGTCGTGCGCGTCCACCGCAGGCATCCGCTCTGCGTCGAGGACGGGCTGGATGACCACCTTGCCTGCGGTGAGCAGCCACGCCTGGAGCCGGCCCAACAGCATCGGCCCGAGCTCGTCGCTGCGCGCGACACCGCGCGGATCGATGCCGTGCGAGTCAACCGACTGGTCGTGAGCGATGAGGTCGCGGTCAGTCACGTGCAGGACCAGCCGCACCTCACCCGACCCGCCTGTCCGGCCTGTCTGGCCTGTCTGGCCGTTTCGCGGGTGGGTGGTGGGGCGGCGGAACGGGTCCGCGGCGGCGTAGGCGGCCTCCTCGGCCACGCACACCGCCTCGTCCCGGTCGGGGTCGACCTCACGGTCGGGGTCCGCGACATCCGCAGCGGCCAGCAGATCCAGCGCCTGCTGGGGGTCGGCCAGCAGCCCGACCGCATGAGCCCGTCGTACGCCGAGGTCGCCGTGGTGACCCAGCGCCTTCATCGTGGTGGCCATCGTCGACACCGTGTTGTCGAACGCGATCGCATCGGCGGTGTCGAGACTCATGAACACCTCGCTCACCCCAGGCGCTCCCTGCTCGTGGTGCACCTCGACGCGGCGGGCGGCGAGGGCCTCGTCGTGGTCGGCGATCGCGCGGTCCGGGTCGGCGTACAACCGGGCCTCGTGGACCAGCACCCCCACGCGGTGCGGGTTGAGCCGACGCGGCTGCCACACCAGCAGCCGGTCCGCGTGCCCGGCCGCGACCACGTCGAGGTCCCGCGACACCCGCGCCGCCTCCCGGGCCAGCCGCACCGGAACGTCGAGCGAGCGGACAAGTGCCCACAGGCGTGGCAGGCGGTGGGCCAGGTCCAGCACGTCACCCAACAACGCCAGCGTCGCCTCGTGGGACTGCTCCAACACGCCCGCGAGCTCGATCACCGCGAACTCCGCGACCAACGGGGTCCCGTCTCCGGCGATCGGGAGGGGACGCTCCCCGAACAGTGCCGCCGCCGTGCCGGGAGTACGGATCGTCTCCGAACGCCACCCCGCCGCGACCTCCTCGTCGGTCACGGTGTGCGCGTGCGCCCAGGCCAATGCGGACTCCATGACTTCGACCTCGACACGCCGCTTCGCACGCATCGCCGCCACCGCCCGATCCAGCACCACACGGCTCGAGAGCCGGGTGCTGGTGGCGGGTGCCGGAGCGGTGGTGGACATGGGTCCAGTCTCCCAGAGCCCACCGACACTCCGACCTGCGAGAACAGGACTGTGGAGGAGTATTTCCGAACATGTGCCCTACGCTCCAAGCACAATCTCAGCCCACACGCATCACCGGCTGTAGCCCTACGCTTGGGACATGGGGAACGCGGCCAGTCGACGGAACATCATCCGTGTATGCCTTCTCTTGGCGAGCGTAAGTGTCGTCGCGCTTGGCGCTCGCGCGACTCAGGTCCACGGCTACGGCTGGGAGTGGACGCTGTCACCTTCGCCAGCCCCACCCAAGATTCACTTCGAGGGCAGGGACTACGACCGTGGAGGCAAGCAGTCCGGAGGAGTGCCCCCTGACGCGGTGCTCAAGGGCGAGACTCTCGGTGGCGGGCAGATCTTCAAGACCGGACGCCCCTCGGGCACAAGCACCCTCCTCTACGTGAAGGACGGGTGGAGCGTCTACGTGTACGGCCTCATGGGCGGCCCCTAGCCCGACGGGCGTGAACCGCCTGCATCGTGAGTCGACGCGTCCGCGCTGCTCGAAGCGTGGCCGCGACCTCCTCGAGTGCAACCCAGAGCCGGGTCTCTATACGTCGACCGCACGACCACCGAAGCGGGTGACCGGCTGCTCGACCAGCGAGGCGTGACCGAGAGCACGCCCGCCACCCACTGCCCCGGCCGAAAATCGCAGGACGACTGTCGGTCCCGCGGGGGAGGATGACCGGCGATGCTCACCGCCCTGAAGAACTACGCCACGCCCCCGTCCACCCTCGCCCGCAGGCTGTCGGTCCAGTCCCTGCTCTTCGCCTCGGGCGACGGCGCGTTCCTCGCCGGATCGGCCGTCTTCTTCACCCTGGTGGTGGGCCTCTCACTGGCCGAGGTGGGCATCGGCCTCACGATCGCCGCCGTGGCGAGCTTCATCGTCGCCGTGCCGATGGGCAAGCTGGTCGACCACTTCGGGCCCAAGCGCATGTGGACGCTGTCCGCCGCGATGCAGGGAGCGCTGTTCCTGGCCTGGCCGTTCATCGACAGCTTCCCCGAGTACGTCGCGCTCGCCGTCGCGATGGAGGTCGCCGGCACGCTCGGCGGCACGGCGCACGGGGCGTACGTCATCGACATCCTGCCTCCGGCGGAGCGGGTCGAGTCGCGTGCCTACCTCTACTCCGCGCTCAACGTCGGCTTCAGCATCGGCGCCTTCCTCGGAGGCGGCGCGATCGCCTTCGGCACCGACGTGCTCCGCTGGTCGCCCCTGCTGAGCGCCGTGCTGTTCCTGCTCAACAGTGCCGCGATCCCCCGGCTGCCCGACGCCACCCACGACGTACGCAGCTCCGAGCCGCGGGTGAAGCCCGAGGGCATCCCAGCCATCCGCAACCGCAGCTGGATCGCGGTCACCTTCTTCACCGGCGTCATGTGGACCAACCAGGTGCTGCTGCACACCGTCATCCCGGTGTGGCTGGTGACCGAGACCGACGCGCCCAAGGTGCTGGTCGCGGTGCTCTTCGGCACCAACACGGTCATGTGCATCGTGCTGCCGCGGCTCGCCTCGCGCGGCATCCGCAACGTCGAGACCGCCCTGCGCGCCGTACGGCTGTCCACCCTCTTCTTCGTCCTGACGTGCCTCGTCACGCTGGCCACGCACGAGACGACCGGCTGGATGACCATCGTCCTGTTCTTCCTCGGCCACATCGTCCTCACCTGGGCCGAGCTGTTCCTCTCCGCCTCGGGCTGGACCCTCGAGGCCGAGCTGATGGACCCCCGTCGCCGCGGCGACTACCAGGGGGTCTCCGAGCTCGGCGGCACGCTCGGGCGGTTCTGGGCGCCGGCGGCCTACGGCTTCCTCGCGATGGAGTGGGGCGCCTTCGGCTGGCTCACGATCGCGGCGATCGTCGTCGTCGCCGCGGCAGGCCTGCACAAGTCCGCGCACGCGGGCCGGCGCTTCCTCGAGCAGCACGTCCCCGCCGACATCCTCGCGGACGCCCGGGCGAGCGAACCGGTGCACGTGGACCTCGCGGTCTCCCAGGAGCCCTTGCCGATGGAGCCCGACGCGCCCCTGCCAGAATCCACCGGTGACCTCCACCGCTGACTGGATCGCCGGCGCCCGCCCCCGCACCCTCCCCGCTGCGGTCGCGCCCGTGCTCGCCGGCACCGGCGTCGCGGCGTACGTCGACCAGGTCGTGTGGTGGAAGGCCCTGCTCGCACTGGTCGTCAGCCTCGCGCTCCAGGTCGGGGTCAACTACGCCAACGACTACTCCGACGGCATCCGCGGCACCGACGCCGACCGGGTCGGTCCGATGCGCCTGGTCGGCTCGGGTGCGGCGACGCCGCGCGCGGTGAAGACCGCCGCCTTCGCCGCCTTCGGCGTGGCGGCCGTGGCCGGCCTGGTCCTCGCGGCGACCACCGCGTGGTGGCTGGTCGCCGTGGGCCTCGTGTGCGTGGTGGCCGCCTGGTTCTACACCGGCGGCGACAAGCCCTACGGCTACCTCGGGCTCGGCGAGGTGATGGTGTTCGTCTTCTTCGGCCTGGTCGCGGTGGTCGGCACGACCTACGTCCAGACGGAGACGTGGGAGTGGCCCGCGCTCTACGCCGGCACCGGCATCGGCGCCCTGGCCTGCGCCATCCTCGTCGCCAACAACCTGCGCGACATCCCGACCGACACCGTCGCCGGCAAGCGCACCCTCGCCGTACGCCTCGGCGACGAGCGCACCCGCTACCTGTACGCCTTCCTCGTCCTGGTCGCAGCCGCCGCGGTCGTCGCGGTCGCCGCCGCCACGACGTGGTGGGCGCTGGTCGGGCTCGGCTTCCTCGCGCGCGCGGCCGTCCCGACGCGGGCCGTCCTCGGCGGCGCACAGGGTCCGGCGCTCATCCCGGTCCTGGCCGCGACGGGCGCCTCGGAGCTGATCTGGTCCGTGCTGGTCGCGGTGCCGCTGCTCCTCCTCGGATAACCCGTGGCCCGTCCGGGCGGCGCTCACTAGCGTGACCGGGTGGACTACGACTTCGACATCCTCGACTTCTCCGACGACTCCCCCGAGGCCGCCGCCCGGCGCCGCGGGTGGATCGAGGCGGTCCTGCGCGGCTTCCGCGACGACCGCCCCGAGGACGACTCCGTCGAGAGGTGGGTGAAGCACTACCGCGCCGACGGGGTGACCGTCCGCGGCGCGTGGCTCCCCGAGGGCGAGTTCGGCGCGGGCCCCATGCCCGTCGCGACCTACGCCAGCCTCGACAAGACGCTCAACGCGGGCCGCGAGCTGCTGCCGCTGCGGATGATCACCGACGTCACCACGAGCGCCACCCATCGCCGCAAGGGCCTGCTGCGCCGCCTGATCGAGGACGACCTCGCCGACGCCGTCGCGCAGGGCGTGCCGATGGCCGCGCTCACGGCCGCCGAGGCCACCATCTACGGCCGGTGGGGCTTCGGCCCGGCGACCTTCCGCGTGGGCGTCGAGGTCGACACGACGCCCGGGTTCGGGTTCCGCGACTTCGTCGACCCGGGTCGCGTCGAGCTCGTCGAGCCCGCCGACGCGTGGCCGCACGTCAAGGCCGTCTTCGACACCTTCCACGCCCGCCAGCGCGGCTCGGTCGAGTGGCCCGCGCAGTACGAGGACATGCACACCGGCGCGTGGGACCCCAGCAGCGGCGGCGCCAACCGCAAGGTCCGCGCCGCCGTGCACCTCGACGCGGGCGGCGCCGTCGACGGCTTCGCCCTCTGGAAGCCCGGCGAGGACAACACGGTCAAGGTCGACGAGATGGCGACGCTCACCCCGCAGGCACAGCTCGCCCTCTGGTCGTTCCTGGGCGACATGGACCGGGTCGCCAAGGTCACCTTCAACCTGTTCCACCCCGAGGACCCGCTGATGTGGGCCCTCACGGACCTCAACCGGGTGAGGACGACCGAGGTCCAGGAATTCCTCTGGCTCCGCGTCCTCGACGTGCCGCGCTGCCTCGCCGCCCGCCCGTGGGCGGCCGACGGCTCGCTCGTGATCGAGGTCGACGACCCGCAGGCGTACGCGGCCGGACGCTTCGCGGTGACCGCCGCCGGAGGCGTCGCGACCGTGACGCCCACCGACGACGAGGCAGACGTACGCCTCGCTGCGGAGACACTGGGGACCCTCTACCTCGGCGGCGCGCCCGTACGGCAGCTGCACCGCGCGGGTCGTCTCGACGGCACCGAGGAGGCCGTACGCCGCCTCGCCGCGATGGCCGACCTGAGCGAGCCGGCCTACAGCCTCACCGGGTTCTGAGCTCGAGCGCGCTGCCCAGGAGGGAGCCCAGCCGAGCGACCTCGGCCGACAGGTCCCCGGTCAGGTCTGGGGACGGCGGCGTGGTCACCTCGAGCGCGTCGCCGACGACCCGCCACGTGCCTGCGACGACCCCGTCGACGAGCACCGGGGCGGCGCCGCGGGTCATGTCGGTGCGGAGGCCGTCAGGCACGACCCACGCGTCCTTGGTGCCCGGGCCCATCACCCAGTCGTCCTTGCCGGGAAGGAGGACCACGGTCGGCTGCGCGCGCGTGCCGGCCAGCTCGTCGGCGCGCTCGGCGACGTGCCAGCGGGTCTCACCCTCGACGTCGACCTCGACCAGGTCGTCCCGCACCTCGCGCCACCACCGCGCGAGGCGCGTGCGCCCGGCGCTCAGGCCCTCGCCCAGCCAGTAGTGCACGTGGTCGGGGGTCGTGGGGCCGTACGCGTCGACGTACTCCAGCACCGTCTGCGGCCCCGCCTCGTCGAGGTCGGGGATGCCGGCCCAGCCGGGCGCCGCGCTCGGGCTCTGCAGCACCAGCGGGCCGGCGAGGTCGGGCCCGAGGGCGATGTCGCCCTGCCAGGCGAACGGCTTGAGCAGGGTGTGGTTGGGCTCGGCGAACTCCGGCGCCAGGTGCCCGAAGCGGGCCGAGCCCGCGAGGACGTCGGCCACGGCCTGCGGCGGCACCGGGCCGTCGGCGACGACCTCACGCACCACCGCGCGCAGGTCGGGCCAGTCGTCCGCCGCGAGCCGGTAGTGCTCGACCCAGCTCTTCCGCTCCCACTGCCGTCCGGCCGAGCGGACCGCGAGGTAGGCGCCGGCCGTCTCCGGCGCCATCACCTGCACCGACCCGCGGAAGGACCAGGTGCGCACCAGCCGACCGTCGGCGAGGGCCCGCTGCACCTCTCCGGGCGGGCCGGGCGACGCGAGCCGTCGGCGTACGGACAGGTCGGGGTCGGAGCCGAAGACCGACACGGCCGTCAGGGTCCTGACGACCTCGGTCGCGTCGGCGGCACCGGCGAGCAGGTGGTGCCGCCCCAGGCGCCAGGCGAGTGCCTGTCCGCGGGTCACGCGCAGCGTCGCCATGGCGTGGACCCGAGGGTCAGTCCCGGTCCTCGCGGGCCTTGCGTTCCTCGAAGGCGGCCGACGCCTTGGCCGCGCGCGCCTCGACGCGCCGCGCGAAGGCCTCGCGCTGGCGGTTGAGGATGAAGTAGGACGCCACGCCGGAGATGAGGAAGGCGAGGATGATCGCCCAGAACAGGTTGTAGCGACCGTCGAACGCGAGCGCCATGATCCCCACCACGATGCCGAACGAGGCCATGAACAGCACGATCCGCATGACCGTGTAGACGACGAACTCCTTCACGCCTCAAGACTAGGACGTGGCGACTACATTGGAGGAATGCTGAAGGTCCTGCTCGTCGTCGCGGCCATCGCCGTCGTCGTGTGGTTCCTGGTCAGGATGATGCTGCGCCGGCTCGACGGTGGCTCGACGTCACGCCCGCGCGTCATCGGACCCGACGACGACCCCGACTTCCTCCGCGGCCTTGACCGGCCCCGCGAGCCCGACGACGACTGACGTCTCGGGCGCGACCCCTTCGGCATAGGAGTGCTGGCTGGAGGAGCTGAAGAAGTTGATGCCGATGAAGTTGAACCACAGCGTCGCGGCACCGACCAGCGCCAGCATCGCGGCGTTGCGCCCGCGCCAGCCCGCCGTCGCGCGGGCGTGCAGGTAGGCGGCGTAGACCACCCACGTGATGAAGGCCCACACCTCCTTGGGGTCCCAGTTCCAGTAGGCGCCCCACGCCTGGTGCGCCCAGATCGGCCCGGTGATCAGCACCGCGAAGGTCCACACCGGGAAGCCGAAGGCGTGCATCTTGTAGGAGAGCCGGTCGAGGACCTTGAGGTCGGGGACGCGGGCGAGGTAGCCGGTGGTGGAGGTCGAGCGCGCCTTGGCGAGGTAGAGCCCGGACAGCAGGGCACCGACGGTGAAGGCGCCGGTCGAGATCACCGCCGAGACGACGTGGATCACCAGCCACGGACTGTTGAGCGCGTCGGGCAGGGGCAGCACGGCGTCGTCGAGCCCGAGGAACGCCGCCATCAGCGCCGCCACCACGAAGGTCGTCACCAGCGGGCCGAGCCACTCGATGTCGAGGCGGAGCGTGGAGAGCACGAAGATCAGTGCGACCACGAACGTGCCGGAGATCGTGAACTCGTACATGTTGCCCCACGGCACCCGGTTGGGGTCCGCGGCGAGGCCGCGGGCCACGAGCGCCACGAGGTGGACGACGGCGGCGAAGGACGTCAGGACCAGCCCGAGCCGGCCGGCCACCGCCGTACGCCGGGTCGCGACGAGGACCATCTCCGCGCCGACCGCCACCTCCTGCTCCTGCTGCTCCTCCTTCGCTGCGGAGCGCAGGCTGGCCATCTCGAAGAAGTAGGCCAGCATGGCGATGAAGTAGAGCACCGCCGCGGCGATGACGCCCTCGTAGCTGAGCACCTCCCACTGTGCGTCGGTCACGACTCGTCCTCCTCGGTCTTGCGGGTCTTCGTCTCGGGTGTCTCCCCCTGCAGCGCCGCCACGACCTCGGCGATCTCGGCGGCGCCGTCCTCCGGGTCGCCGGCCGACGACCGGTCCAGGCGCGCCACCTCGACCAGCGTGGTGCCGTCGTCCTGTCGCCGCGCGCGCACCCACATGCGTCGGGGGCGGACGAACAGCGAGCCCAGCAGCCCGAGCAGCGCGAGCACGACACCGGCCAGCGCCACCATCTTGCCCGGGCTCCGGCTGACCTGGATCTTGTTCCACCGCTGGAGGCCGTCGAAGGAGACCGTGCCGAGGTCGTCGGGCAGCGTGACGGTGTCGCCGGGCCGGAGGTCCATCCGGAAGGGCTGCCCGTCGTCCTCGACGACCTGGGTGGCCTTCGCCTTGTCGAGCACGTAGACCGACGCCGGGGTGCCGTCGTCGAGGCCGAGGTCGCCGGTGTAGACGAACAGCGAGACCAGGGGGTCGAAGGCGTCGCCGAACACCGATGCCGGCATCGTCAGGTTGCCCTCGGCGTCGCGGCCCATCGCGAAGGTCGGGTAGAAGGTGCCCTCCAGCCCGATCTGCTCCGGGCTCGCGTCGGGAGCCTTGATCACGCCGAAGGACTCGAAGGTCTGGGCGTTGGTCGGCAGGAAGACCGACGGCCCGCTGTAGGCGACCTCGCCGTCGCCGTCACGGATCGTGATGACGGGGGCGTAGCCGTGACCGATGAGGAAGACGTCGGTGCCGCCGATGCTCAGCGGGTGGTTGACCCTGAGGTCGTAGGACTTCGTCTCGCCCCCGGGCTCGGTCTCGTAGGCGAGCTCGGCGACGAACTCGCGCGCCATCCCGGCCCGCTCGCCCTCGGTGAGCCACTCGACCTCGAAGTCGGTGATGCTGAAGGAGAACGGCTCCATCACGTCGGGGTCGAAGAGCGCACCCGGCGCGAAGTCGTCGTACTGGGTGAGGTTGTTGGAGAAGCCGTAGTCCTCGCCGTTGAGCATGATGACGCCGCCCTTGTAGCCGAAGAGGCTGCCGACGGCGACCCCGACGAGCACGACGATCACGGCGAGGTGGAAGAGCAGGTTGCCGGCCTCGCGCAGGTGGCCGCGCTCGGCGGCCACGGAGTCGTCGGCGGCATCGACCCGGAACCGCTTGCCGCGCAGCGCCGTCGCGGCGCGCGCGAGCACGACCTCGGGGTCCTCGGCGGTGGTGTACGACGTGCTCTCGGGCAGGCGCGTGAGGTGGCGCGGGGCCCGCGGGGGCCGGGCGCGCGCCGCGCGGGCGTACACGAACAGGCGCGGGATGATGCAGCCGACCAGCGAGATCATCAGCAGGATGTAGATCGCGGAGAACCACACCGACCCGTAGACGTTGAACAGGTCGAGCCGGTCCCAGACGGGCGCCAGCCGCGGGTGGTTGTCGCGCCACTGCGAGACGGCCAGCGAGTCGATGTTCTCCTGCGGGATGACCGACCCGGGGATCGAGGCGAGCGCGAGCAGCAGGAGCAGCACCAGGGCCGTACGCATCGAGGTCAGCTGGCGCCACGACCACCGCGCGAGCTCGCGCGCGGTGAGGTCGGGAGGCAGCGCGGTGGCCTGGCGGTCGTCCGACGGGCGGTGCTGGAGGTCGGTCCTGAGGTCGGTCACACCGGCACCGTGAATCCCTGGACGAGCTGGAGCTGGAGCCACTGCACGATGCGGTCCCACCAGCCGCTCACGAGCAGGAGGCCGACCAGGATCATCATCGCGCCGCCGAGGCGGACCACGAGCTGCTGGTGGCGGCGGATGACGGCGAAGGCGCCCAGCATCCGGCGGTAGGCGAGGGCGGCGGCGATGAAGGGCAGGCCCAGTCCGAGGGCGAACACGGCGGAGAGCAGGGCTCCGCGACCGGCGGTCGCCTCGTTGACCGACAGCACGTTGATCGCGGCCAGGGTCGGCCCGACGCAGGGCGTCCACCCGACGCCGAACAGGAAGCCCAGCAGGGGCGCCGCGGCGAGCCCGACGGCGGGCACCTTGTGGATGCGCCAGTCGCGCTGCAGGAAGCCGAACGCACCGAGGAAGGCGACGCCCAGCAGGATCGTGATGACGCCGAGCACCAGGTTGAGCTGGCGGGTGTGGGTGAACAGCCACGCCCCGGCCGCGCCGGTGAGGCTGCCGAGGAGCACGAAGACCAGCGAGAAGCCGAGGACGAAGAGGCTCGCGCCGAGCACCAGCCGGCTGCGCCGCGCCTGGTCGAGGTCACCGCCGGAGATGCCGGTGGCGTAGGACAGGTAGCCGGGCAGCAGCGGGATCACGCACGGGCTGAAGAACGAGATGAGGCCGGCCGCGAGGGCGACCGGCAGCGCCAGCACCATCGACCCCGACATGGCGGTCTCGCGGAACCAGTCACTCATCGAGGACCGCCTCGACCAGGGACAGGAGGGTCTGCGTCGTCGGGACGCGACCGTTGACCGAGGCGGCGATCCGGCCCTCGGCGTCGAGGACGACCGTGCTGGGGATCGACCGCGGCGTCAGCGTGCCGGCGAAGGGCAGCAGCGCGGCCCCGTCGGCGGAGTAGACGGAGGGGTAGGGCACGTCGAGGTTGCGGACGTAGGCCGCGGCGTTGTCGCGCGAGGCGTCACGGATGTTGAGACCGACGAAGGTGACCTCGTCGCCCAGCTCGGCGGCGGCCTCGTTGAGGTCGGGCTGCTCCACCCGGCACGGCGGGCACCACGAGGCCCACACGTTGACCACGACGGGCTTGCCGCGGAGGGCGGCCAGGTCGACCTCCTCGCCGTCGAGGTCGGTGCCGGTCAGCGCGACCGGCTCGCCCCGGTCGGCGGGCTCGACCTCGGTCGGCACGCCCTCGCCGGAGATGTAGCCCTTGTCGCCGGTCCCGGACAGGTCGGAGCAGCCGGCGAGCACGAGCAGGCAGGCGAGCGCCACCAGGGGCGCAGCGAGGCGGCGCAGCATCGTCAGGGCCGGTCCTCCCGCGGGGCGCCACCGGCCGAGAACGGGGCGGACCGGTCGCCGACCGGGATCAGGTCGCCGGCCGGCTCGGAGTAGCGCACCTGGACCATGCGGTCGTCGTCGAAGACCACGCTGGTGAGCGAGCACAGCGTGCACTGCCGGGTCTTGGGGTGGTGGAGGTAGCTGCGCTTCTCGAGGAACAGGCGCGTCGTCCAGATCGGCAGCTGGTGGGACACCACGACCGCCTCGTGGCCGACCGCCGCGTCGCGCGCGTCGTGCACGGCCGCGACCATCCGCCCGGCGATCTCGTCGTACGGCTCTCCCCACGACGGCTTGAACGGGTTGTACATGTGGCGCAGCAGGTCGGGGCGCTTGAGGAACGTCCTGGCCCCGGCGCCGAAGTTGACGCCCTGGAACTTGTTGCCCGACTCGATGACGCGGGGGTCGATCTCAGGCGTGATCCCGAGCGTCGCGGCGAGCGGGGCGAGCGTCTCCTGGGCTCGCTCGAGGGGCGAGGTGCGCAGGTGGACGATGTCGCGGTCGCCGATCGAGTCCGCGATGCGCTGGGCCATCTGCCGGCCGAGGTCGGAGAGGTGGAAGCCGTCCATCCGGCCGTAGAGGATGCCCTCGGGGTTGTGCACCTCGCCGTGGCGGAGCAGGTGGACGATCGTCTGGACTCCCATGTCAGTGCCCTCCCGCCGTCGCGGCCGCGAGGGCGGCGGCCGGCAGCGCGTCGATGATGGTCGAGATCGCCCGGTCGTCGTGGGCGGCGGAGACGAACCACGCCTCGTACGCCGACGGCGGCAGGTAGACGCCCTGGTCGAGCATCGAGTGGAAGAACGCGGCGTACGCCGTGGTGTCCTGCCGGCTCGCCTCGGCGAAGTCGCGGACGGCGGCGTCGCGGAAGAACACCGAGAACATCGTGCCGGCGGCCTGCACGACGTGCGGCACGCCCGCGGCCAGCAGGTGCTCGGCGACCGCGGCGCGGATCGTGTGGGCGGTGGCGTCGAGCTGCTCGTAGACCTCGGGCGTGGCGAGGCGGAGGGTGGCGAGCCCGGCGGTCGTGGCGACCGGGTTCCCGGAGAGCGTGCCCGCCTGGTAGACCGGGCCCTCGGGCGCGAGGTGGGCCATCAGGTCGGCCCGGCCGCCGAAGGCCGCCGCCGGGAAGCCGCCGCCCATCACCTTGCCGAAGGTCATCAGGTCGGGGGTCCAGCCCTCGATGGCGCCGTCGAGGCCCCAGCCGCCCTGCTCGGTGGCCCGGAAGCCGGTCATCACCTCGTCGCTGATGAACAGCGCGCCGTGGGTCCGGCAGGTCTCGGCGAGGAAGGCGTTGAAGCCGGGCGCGGGCGGGACGACGCCCATGTTGCCCGGGAAGGCCTCGGTGATCAGGCAGGCGATGCGCGGGCCGTGGGCCTCGAAGGCCGCGAGGACCGCCTCGCGGTCGTTGTAGGGCAGGACGAGCGTCTCGGCGGCCGCGGACGCGGGCACGCCGCTGGTGCCGGGGACCGCGAGCGTGGCGACCCCCGAGCCGGCCTCGGCCAGCAGCGGGTCGACGTGCCCGTGGTAGCAGCCGGCGAACTTCACGATGAGGTCACGGCCGGTCGCGCCGCGCGCGAGCCGGATCGCCGACATGGTCGCCTCGGTGCCGGAGGAGACGAAGCGGACCCGCTCGACGGGGGTGCGCCTCACGATCTCCTCGGCGAGCTCGACCTCGGGCTCGGTCGGAGTGCCGTACGACGTGCCGCGCGCGACCGCCCCGGCCACGGCCGCCTGGACGTCGGGGTGCGCGTGGCCGAGGAGCATCGGGCCCCACGAGCAGATCAGGTCGACGTAGTCGTTGCCGTCCGCGTCGGTGAGCCAGGCGCCGGAGGCCGAGGTGATGAAGCGCGGGGTGCCGCCGACGGCGTTGAACGCCCGGACGGGAGAGTTCACCCCTCCCGGTGTCACGGCCCGGGCTCGCTCGAACCAGGCCTCGCTGGCCGCGGTCGTGGAAGGGATCGTCGCGGAGGTCACCCGGTCATTGTCACGCAGGTGCGCAAAGGGATCCCACTCGGTGCGCGCAGAGAGACCCGGGCTGTGGGTTGGCGCACAGGTGACCGGGGCGTAACTTGGAGTGACAGTTCGTCGTTGGCGAGGTGTGGATGTGCCCGGAGGGGGCATCATGACACCAGTGCGACCAAGGGGAGAGCGCGACATGTCGAGTTCCGGCCGACTTCACCGAGCGACCGCCATCATTCCGCTGGCGGTGCTCTCCGCCGCGTGGACGGCCAGCCTCACCGGCGGCATCGGCTCGGCCAGCGCCGACCCCGAGGGCCCCCGTACGCTCCCCGACGGCACCGTGCTGCCCGCCTCCGCCATCGAGGCGCCTGCGAGCGTCGGCGAGGACGCCGTCACCCGCGCCGCGGCCCTCACACCGGGCTCGGCCAGCGACATCCCCCAGGCCGCGCTGTCGGCCTACCAGCGCGCCGAGGGCGTCATCAACAGCGCCGACAAGGGCTGCAACCTCCCGTGGGAGCTGATCGCCGCGATCGGCCGCGTCGAGTCCGACCACGGTCGCTTCGGCGGCAACGCGCTCGACGAGCAGGGCGTCGCCCAGCCCGGCATCTACGGCATCGCCCTCAACGGCAAGAACAACACCCAGGACATCGCCGACACCGACGCCGGCCAGTACGACAACGACACCCGCCACGACCGCGCCGTCGGCCCGATGCAGTTCATCCCCTCGACCTGGGCGGTCGTCGGCGTCGACGGCGACAGCGACGGCACCCGCAACCCGCAGGACATCGACGACGCCGCCCTCGCGACCGCCGTCTACCTTTGCTCCGGCGACGACGACCTGTCGGCCGAGAAGGGCCAGCGGGCCTCGGTCTACCGCTACAACCACTCCAACGCCTACGTCGACCTGGTGCTCGAGATCATGCAGGCCTACATGGCCGGCGACTTCAGCGCGGTCCCTACCTCCACGCTCACGAGCGGCGTGATCGTGCCCGACCCGACGAGCTCGGCCTCCGGCAACGGTGGCAAGGGCGGCAAGGGTGGCAAGGGCGGCAAGGACGACGACGCCTCGCCGACCAAGGACCCGACGCCCACCCAGACCCCGACGCAGACACCCTCCGGGACGCAGACCCCGACGCCGACGCCCACCCCGACGCCGACGCCGACGCCGACCAAGGACCCGACGACCAACCCGACGACGTCGGTCCCGACCAGCGTGCCGACGCTGAGCCCGACGCTGCCGCCGAACCCCGTCCCGACGGCCATCCCGTCGACGCTCACCTACGTCGAGGCGGTCGCCCAGTGCACCGCGCAGGGCGTGATCGACCTTCCCCTGACCGGTGTCAACGAGCTCGAGCAGTGCGCGAACGACCTGCTCAACCCCTGACGTCGGCCGGACCCGCAACGTCATACGAACCCGTACCTGTAGGTGCGGGTTCGTATGACGCTGGGGCGGGCTCCCGGGAGAGCGTCATGCAAAGGCGCACCCATGGGTGCGGAGTCGTATGACGCTGGGGCCGCCGACCCCGCATCAGCGGCGCAGCAGGCGCGCGGCCTCGGAGGCCCAGTAGGTGAGGATCACGTCGGCGCCGGCACGGCGGATGGACGTGAGGGTCTCCAGGATCGCGGCCTCGCGGTCGATCCAGCCGTTGGCGGCGGCGGCCTCGATCATCGAGTACTCGCCCGAGATGTTGTAGGCGGCGACCGGCACGTCGACCGCGTCGCGCACCCGGCGTACGACGTCGAGGTAGGCCAGGGCCGGCTTGACCATCACGATGTCGGCCCCCTCCGCCACGTCGAGCAGCACCTCGCGCACGCCCTCGACGGCGTTGGCCGGGTCCTGCTGGTAGGTGCGGCGGTCGCCCTCGAGCGAGGAGTCCACGGCCTCGCGGAACGGGCCGAAGAACGCGGAGGCGTACTTCGCGGAGTAGGCCAGGATCGACACCTGGCTGTGGTCGGCGGCGTCGAGCGCCTGCCGCACGACCCGGACCTGCCCGTCCATCATCCCGCTGGGCCCGACCATGTCGACCCCGGCGGCGGCCTGGGCGAGCGCCATCTGGCCGTACGCCACCAGGGTCCGGTCGTTGTCGACCTCGCCGTCGGGGGTGAGCAGGCCGCAGTGGCCGTGGTCGGTGAACTCGTCGAGGCACAGGTCCGACATCACCGTCAGCTGGTCCCCCACCTCGGCGACCACGTCGGTGATCGCGAGGTTGAGCACGCCGCCGGGGTCGATCGCGCCCGAGCCCGTGGCGTCCTTGTGCTCGGGGATGCCGAAGAGCATCACGCCGCCGAGGCCGAGCTCGGCCGCCTCGGAGACGGCCTGCTTCAGCGAGTCGCGCGAGTGCTGCACGACGCCCGGCATCGAGGTGATCGGCCGCGGCTCGTCGAGGCCCTCACGGATGAAGACCGGCAGCACGAGCGAGCTCGGCACCACGTGGTGCTCGGCGACCATCCGGCGCAGCGCCGGGGTGCGCCGCAGCCGCCGGGGTCGGATCGTCGGGACCTGGACATGGGTTTCATCGGTCACGGGAGCATCCTTCCCCAGCGGCGGTGACGGCTACTTGGCGCGGGCCTTGCGGCGCCCCGACGCGGTGCGCTCGCTCGGCCGGGTGACGGCCTCGCCGGCCTCCAGCATCGCGAGGCGGCGGGCGGCGCCGAAGTCGGCGAGCGCGTCCACCAGCACCTCCACGTCGGGCGTGGGCGCGAGGACGTCGACGCGCAGGCCGTGCTCCTCGGCGGTCTTGGCGGTCTGCGGGCCGATCACCGCGATGATCGTCGACGGGTGCGGCTTGCCGGCGATGCCGACGAGGTTGCGCACCGTCGAGGACGAGGTGAAGACGACCGCGTCGAACTTGCCGGTCTTGATCGCGTCGCGCACCGGTGCCGGCGGGGGCGTGGCGCGTACGGTCCGGTAGGCCGTGACGTCGTCGCACTCCCAGCCGAGGTCGATCAGGCCGGCGACGAGGTTCTCGGTGGCGATGTCGGCGCGCGGCAGGAAGACGCGGTTGATCGGGTCGAGCACGTCGTCGTAGGGCGGCCAGTCCTCGAGCAGGCCGGCGGCCGACTGCTCGCCCGACGGCACCAGGTCGGCGCGCAGGCCCCAGTCGGCGATCGCCTGGGCGGTCTTGTCGCCGACCGCGGCGATCTTGAGGCCCGAGAACGCACGCGCGTCGAGGCCGTACTCCTCGAACTTCTCGCGGACCGCCTTGACGGCGTTGACCGAGGTGAACGCGATCCACTCGTAGCGGCCCTCGACGAGGCCGCGGACGGCCTTGTCCATCTGGAGCGGGTTGCGCGGCGGCTCGACCGAGATGGTCGGCACCTCCTCGGGCACCGCGCCGTACTCGCGCAGGCGACGCGACAGCGAGCCGGCCTGCTCCTTGGTGCGCGGCACCAGCGCGCGCCAGCCGAAGAGCGGCTTGGTCTCGAACCACGACAGCGTCTCGCGCAGGTCGACGACGTCGCCGATCACGATGATCGCCGGCGGCGCGACGCGGGCCGCGCGGACGTCGGCGGCGACCGAGGCGAGGGTCGAGGTGAGGGTCTGCTGCTCGGTCGTGGTGCCGACGCGGGTGACCGCGACGGGCGTCTCGGGCGAGCGGCCGGCCTCGACGAGCGCGGCGGCGGTCTCGCCGATGCTGCCGACCCCGGAGAGCAGGACGAGCGTGCGGTCGTCGGCGTACGCGCTCCAGTCGACCTTCTCGCCGCAGGTGACCACGGCCATCTCGCGGTGGCGCTTGGTGGTCAGCGGGATGCCGGCGTAGGCCGGGACGGCGCTCACCGACGAGACGCCCGGGACGACCTCGAAGCCGACGCCGGCCTTCACGCAGGCCTGCGCCTCCTCGGGCCCGGACGCGTAGAGGAAGGGGTCGCCGACCATCAGGCGCACCACCCGCTGCTTCTTGCCGTGGCGTACGACGACCTTG
Organism: Nocardioides ganghwensis; assembly: GCF_014779655.1. Taxonomy (GTDB): domain Bacteria; phylum Actinomycetota; class Actinomycetes; order Propionibacteriales; family Nocardioidaceae; genus Nocardioides; species Nocardioides ganghwensis. The sequence goes on along the minus strand of NZ_JACXYX010000005.1, from coordinate 184,712 downwards.
GCGCGGGCCGCGTGCGTCAGGGGCTGGCCGTCCTCGCCGAAGCCGCCGTCGACGATCTCCGGGCCGCCCTGGAGGCCGTCCGGGCCCTCGACGAGACCGAGGACCGTACGGACCAGGTCGACGTGGCCGGGGGCCTCGGTGACGATCACCTCGGCGCTCTGGAGGAGCTCCACGGCGCGCACGGTCAGCAGGCCCGGGTCACCGGGTCCGCTGCCGACGAACGACACCCAACCCTGGGCCGGGCTGGTCGCGGTGCTGGCCTTGGGGGTCTGTACTCGCGTCATGCGTGCTGCTTCCTCACTGGTGGTGCTTCCATCAGGTCTGCTGCTCCCTCGTCGAGCATGTCGCCCGCGAGACGTGTTCCGAGTCGTACGGCCTCGGTGACCGGGCCGGTGGCGCTCATCCGCACCGAGAGGACGCCGTCCTCCGAGAGGGCCACGGCGCGCAGCCACAGCTCCTCGCCGTCCTCCCCCTCGACCACCTCGGCCAGGGCACCCAGCGGGGCCGAGCAGCCGGCCTCGAGGGTGGACAGGACCGCGCGCTCGGCCGTGACCGCGGCGCGGGTGGCGGGGTCGTCGAGCTGCGCCAGGGACGCGACGAGGTCGGCGTCGTCGGAGCGGCACTCGATCGCCAGCGCGCCCTGGCCGGGGGCCGGGAGCATCTGGAGCGGGTCGAGGACCTCGGTGACCTCGTCGAGGCGGCCGAGGCGGGCCAGGCCGGCGCGGGCCAGGACGACCGCGTCGACCTCGCCCTCGCGGACCTTGCGGATGCGGGTGTCGACGTTGCCGCGGATGCCCTGGAGCTCGAGGCCGAGGCCGAGCGCGGCGAGCTGGCTGACCCGCCGGGGCGAGCCGGTGCCGAGGCGGCTGCCGACCGGCAGCTCGCCGAGGGTGAGGCCGTCGCGGGCGACGACGACGTCGCGCGGGTCCTCACGCAGCGGGATCGCGGCGAGCGCGATGCCGTCGGCGGGCGTGGTCGGGAGATCCTTCAGCGAGTGGACGGCGAGGTCGACCCGGCCGTCGAGGAGGGCGTCGCGCAGGGCACTGACGAAGACGCCGGTGCCGCCCATCGAGGCGAGCGGTGCGCGGTTGACGTCGCCCTCGGTCGAGACCTCGACGAGCTCGACCTCGCGACCGAGGCGCTCGCGGACGAGGTCGGCGACGTGACCGGACTGGGTCGTCGCGAGGGCCGAGGCGCGGGTGCCGAGGCGGAGCGGGCGCGGGGCTGTCATGGCTGGCCCTCCGCCCGGGAGATGGCGTCGACGGCGTCGGGGTCGAGGCGGAACAGCTCGGCCAGGGCCGCGGTGTAGGAGACGGCCGGCTCGGCGTCGGCGAGCTCCTTGACCCGGACGGTGGGCTCGTGGAGCAGCTTGTCCGCGACGCGGCGCACGGTGTGGAGCACCTCGGCGCGGGTGGCCTCGTCGAGCCCGGGCAGGCGCGAGGCGAGGCGCTCCATCTCGGCGTCGACCACCGAGGTGGCCATCGACCGCAGCGCCACGACCGTGGGCGTCACGCTCGCCTGGCGGCGTACGGCCAGGAACGCGGAGATCTCCTGCCCGACGATGGTGCGGACGTCGTCGACCCCGGCGGTGGCCTCGAGACCGCGCAGCTCCGCGGCGAGCCCGGCGAGGTTGACCAGCTGTACGCCCGGCAGGTCGGCCAGCGAGGGGTCCACGTCGTGGGGCAGGGCGAGGTCGATCACGGTGAGCGGGCGGTCGCTGCCGCCGCGGGCGGTCACGACGTCGGCGAGGCGTACGAGCGGCTCGGGCGCGCCGGTGCACGAGATGACGATGTCGGCGGTGGCCAGCTCGTCGCCGAGGGCGTGGAGCGGCACGGAGGTGGCGGCGTACTCCTCGGCGAGCCGTTCGGCGCGGGCCGCGGTGCGGTTGAGCACCGAGATGCTCGCGGCACCGCTGCGCGAGAGGTGGGCGACGGCGAGCGAGGCCATCGCCCCGGCGCCGATGACGAGCGCGCGGGCACCCGCGACGGGCACCGTGCTGCGCTCGAGGGCGGCCGTCACCAGCGAGGGGGCGGCGCGGTCGATGTCGGTCTCGGCGTGGGCGCGCTTGCCCACGCGGAGCGCCTGCTGGAAGAGGGCGTTGAGGGCCGGGCCGACGGTGCCGTGCTCCTGGCCGACGCGCAGCGCCTCGCGGGTCTGGCCGAGGATCTGGCCCTCGCCGACGACCATCGAGTCGAGGCCCGCGGCGACCTGGAAGAGGTGGGAGACGGCGCCCTCGTCGTAGTGGACGTAGAGGTGCGGCAGCAGCGACTCGGTCGGCTGCTGGGCGCGGGCGACGAGGAGTCCGGAGAGGTCCTCGACGCTGCCGTGGAAGCGGTCGACCTCGGCGTAGACCTCGAGCCGGTTGCAGGTGACGATCGCGGTCGCCTCGGAGACGTGCTCGCCGCCCATCACGTCGGCGATCAGCTTGGTGGTGCCGTCGGCGTCGAGCGCGAGGCGCTCGAGCAGCTCCACCGGTGCGGACTTGTGGGAGATGCCCACGACCAGGACGCTCACGACACGACCTCCGTTCCGGGAGCGACCGACTTGCGCTGCTCGTGGTAGGCGAGGATCTGGAGCTCGATGGAGAGGTCCACCTTGCGCACGTCGACTCCGTCGGGCACCGACAGGACAGTCGGGGCGAAGTTGAGGATGCTGGTGATGCCGGCCGCGACCATCCGGTCGGCGACCGACTGCGCGGCGACGGCCGGCGTCGCGATGACGCCGATGGAGACGGCGTTGTCGGCCACGATCGACTCGAGGTCCTCGAATGAACGGACGTCGAGCCCGGCGACGACCTCGTCGTGGCGGTCCGGGTCGGCGTCGAGCAGCGCGACCACGCGGAACCCGCGGCTGCGGAACCCGGAGTAGTTCGCCAGCGCGTGGCCGAGGTTGCCGATGCCGACGATGACCACGGGCCAGTCCTGGGTCACGCCGATCTCGCGGGCGATCTGGTAGCGGAGGTACTCCACGTCGTAGCCGACACCGCGCGTGCCGTAGCTGCCGAGGTAGGAGAGGTCCTTGCGGAGCTTGGCGCTGTTGACGCCGGCCGACGCCGCGAGCTCCTCGCTCGAGCAGGTCGTCGTCCCGTCGTCGGCGAGGCTGGTCAGGGCACGCAGGTACACGGGAAGCCTGGCGACGGTCGCCTCGGGGATGTCCCGGGCTGAGTCGGGGGTCCGTGCGGTCACAGCTGCTTCTTTCCAGTCCCACGAATCTCGCGTGACTTCGCCACTGTAGGAGTTTGTGAACGGGAGAACAAAACGAGAACGACAGGCGCTAGCACATGTGAGAAGACCCACCCCACGCGGGGGTCCCTCGACTTGCGCGGAGGGTGCCGCAGGGCATATCGGAGGGCGTACGCCGTGGGGCCCTCGCGAGGAACGAGCGCGGTCCGGTCGGTGGTCGCGGTGCGAGCGCAGCGAGCCTCGAGACCACGCCCGAGATCACCCGTCACAGCCGAGGCCCAGTGTCGGTGGGCTTCCGTATCATCGAACACATGATCGAAGCGCTGGCGGGGCCCGGAGCAGGTGAGGTCGACGACCTCACCGCCTCCGACCTGCTCGCGCTCGCCCGCGAGCGGAAGGCCGTCGAAGAACAGGCCGCAGCCGATCTCCTCGAGGTTGCTGCCCGGTGGGCCGACCTGCACCCGCCGGAGTCCATCCACGACGCCGCCTCGTTCACCGTGCCGGGGTGTGAGCACGAGGAGCCCATCGCCGGCGAGGGCGCACCCCTGGTCGCGGAGTTCTGTGTCGCCGAGCTCGGCACCGTCCTCGGCATCTCGACCACCGCGGCGAAGAAGCTCATCGGTCACGCGTTGGAGCTGCGCCATCGGCTTCCGCGGTTGTGGGAGCAGGTCCACGCCGGGCAGGTGCCGGCGTGGCGAGCGCGGGCCGTCGCGGAGGCCACTATCCACGCGGCTCCTTCCCTCACCCGTGAGGCGGCGGGGTTCGTCGACTCCCAGGTCGCCGCCGTGGCCGGGCGGATCGGGCAGGCGCAGCTCGACCGCCTCCTCGCGGAGACGATCAGGCGCTACGACCTCGCCACCGCCGACCCCACCAAGGACCCCGAGGAGGGGTGGCAGCACGTCGACCCGCGGCACGTCACCGTGGACAAGGACGACGTGCACTACGCCGGCACCCTGCACCTCGAGGCCGACCTCGACCTCGCCGACGCCCTCGACCTCGACCGTGCCGTGGCCCACCACGCAGCACTCCAGAAGGCCCTCGGCTCGACCGAATCGCTGGACGTGCGTCGGGCCAAGGCGCTCGGGGACCTCGCCCGCACGCAGACCGCGCTCGACCTCCACGCCCAGGACGACTCAGCCCAGAACGGCAGTGGATTCGAGGCTCGCGGAGCTCATCCTCAGGAGCCGAGGGACGAGGCGCCTCGAACGGCTCGCACCTCAACCACCGACGAGGCCAGCACCTCCCCCACCGAAGACGACAAGCCGGACCTGCCGGCGGCGCGTGAGGTGGTCATCCACGCCCACTTCGACGCCACCCTCTCCGGTGAGCAGACGGTGTTCGGGCCGACCGGTCGGATGGAGAACGGGCAGCGCCTGATCCTGCTGGACCAGATCCGATCTTGGTGCGCCGACTCCCGTACGAAGGTGACGATCAAGCCCGTCATCGACCTCAACACCCAGCTCACCGCCCAGGGCTACGACATCCCCGACCGGATCCGCGAGCAGGTCATCCTCCGCGATCGCACCTGCGTGTTCCCTCGGTGCACCCGCCCCGCCCGCGGCTGCGACATCGACCACATCGTCGAGTACGACCACGCCGACACCGAGGGCAGACCCCAACCCGGACCCACCCAGACCGACAACCTCGCCTGCCTGTGCCGGTTCCACCACCGACTCAAGACCCACTCCCCTTGGAACTACCGGATGACTGAGCCAGGGGTGTTCGAGTGGACCTCCCCCCACGGCCACCACTACCGCCGCGACCACACCGGCACCACCGCACTCGACCCACCCGAACCGCCCGGCATCCCGCGACCCCGCCGACGATGACCCCGCCCCACGCCCCGCCAGAGCAACACGTGGTGGGGCCACGGGCGCGTCCTGATCCGCTGTCGTCCGCCGCGCAGCACCTGCGTCCCGCTCTACCCCCGATCTGACGCATCCACGACCGGGCGGCGCAGCACGACGATCAGGGGAGCGAGCCACAGGGCGCCCACGAGACGACGGCCGCGCAGTACAGCTGCCCGGCCGGCGGTTCGGACCCGACGACTCGCGTGAGCATCCGCGCTCAACGTGAACCTGCTGCGCCCGCGCGTTCGTGCGCAGGACCGGCACGCACCTCAGCCCAGCGCCGACCGCACCGCCCCGGCGACCTCGACCACATCGACCTCACCGGACGTGTCCACCTCCAGGAGCGGCCCCAGCCCGAGCGGAGCCACCTCCTCGCCCCACAGCTCGGTCTCGTCCCGCAGCCCGTCGAGGTGCCGCTCGTCGCTCACCCGGAGGAGGTAACGCTCGCGAGCGACCTCCAGCGGGACGCGGCACCGGACTTCGACGACCGGCCCGGGCAGCGACCGGGCGAGCGGCTCCGCGTACGGGTACCAGGTGCTGTCGATGACCGCTGCCGGGTAGCCCTGCGCGACGGCCAGCAGTGCGTGCACCGCGGCGCGGCCCAACCGGCGGGACGCCTCCACGTCGGGCGGCGCACCCAGGGCGTCCATGAGCGCTTCCTTGACCACGTCCTTGGCGAGGTGCGGGACGCCCAGCTCCGACGCCAGCGCGCGCGACAGCGTCGTCTTGCCCGACCCGGGCCAGCCGCCGACGAGCACGAACCCCCGCACGCCCGAGCCCGCGTACGTCAGCCGGCGAGCGCGGCCCGCAGCCGCGCGGCGTCGACCCGCCAGAAGTCGTGCTGGCGGCCGTCGACCAGGGTCACCGGGATCTCGTCGCGGTAGCGGTCCTCGAGGTCGTCGTCGGTGGTGATGTCGACCTCCTCGTACGTCTCCCCGAGGTCGGCGCACACGGCCTCGATCACGGCCCGGGCGTCGTCGCAGAGGTGGCACCCGGGGCGGGAGTAGAGGGTGACGCGTGGGGTGGTCACTCGAGCAGCCCCTGGACGCGACGGCGCTCGATGCCGCGCAGCCGGCCCTTCTGCACCTTGCCGGTCGCGGTGAGCGGCAGCTCGTCGACGACCTCGATGCGGGAGGGGTGCTTGAAGCGGGCGAGCCGGACCACGGCGTGCGCCCGGACCGCCTCCTCGAGGTGGGTGCGGGCGTTCGCGAGGCCGCCGACGGGGACGACGTACGCCACCACGGCCTCGCCGGTCTCGTCGTCGGGGACACCGATCACCGCGGCGTCGGCCACCCCGTCGACCTCGCGGATCACGTCCTCGACCTCGGTCGGATAGACGTTGAACCCGCTGACGATGACCAGCTCCTTGACCCGGTCGACGAGGAAGAGGTCGCCGCTGGCGTCGAGGAAACCGACGTCACCGGTGGAGTACCAGCCATCCGCGTCGGGGCCGTCGGACCCGTCCGGCCAGTAGCCGCTGAAGAGGTTGTCGCCGCGGACCTGGATCTGGCCGGGGTCCTCCCCCTCGACCTGTCCCCACGTCTCGTCGACGAGACGCAGCTCGATCCCGGGGAGGGCCGCGCCGACCGAGCCCGCGTGGGGCTCCTTGCTGCACAGCGTGCTGGTCACGACCGGCGCCGCCTCGGTGAGCCCGTAGCCCTGGTGGACGGGGATGCCGGTGAGCGAGGTGAACTGCTCGATCACCTCGCGCTCGAGCGGCGCCGAGCCCGACAGCACCAGCCGGACCGGGCCGAGGCGCTCACGCAGGTGCTCGTCGGGCAGCCAGTGGGCGAAGACGGGCGGCGCGATCGGCACCACGCTGCAGGCCTCGTCGTCGATCAGGTCGAGGACCGCCTGCGGGTCGTAGTGCTCCACGAGCAGCAGCCGCGCGCGGTGGCGCAGGACCCCGCCGAGCACGGCGTTGAGGCCGTAGACGTGGAACAGCGGCAGCACGCCGAGCACGACGTCGTCGCCGTGCATCATCGGCGGCTCGACCGCGGCCACCTGCTCGATGTTGGCGAGCAGGGCGCGGTGGCTGAGCATCGCCGCGCGCGGGAGGCCGGAGGTGCCGCTCGTGTAGAGCAGGGCGGCGAGCTTCTCGGGGTCCGGCAGCGGCGGCACCGGGCGTACGACGTCCGCGCGCAGGTCGTCGAGCGCGAGCTCGCCCTCGCCCGGCTCGGCACCGGTGACGACGACGGTCGGCGCGGTGGCCTCGGGACCCAGCTCCTCGAGCGCGCGGCGTACGACGTCGAGAGCGGTCTCGTCGACGACCACGAGGCGGGAGCCGGAGTCGGCGACCATCCGCGCGACCTCGCCGGCCGTCGACCTCGGGTTGACCGGCACCGCGACGACCTGGGCCCGGAGGACCGCGAGGTAGGTCGTGACGAACTCGATCCGGTTGCCGACGACGATCATCACCCGCTGCCCGGCGCGTACGCCGTGGGCACCCAGGCCGGTCGCGAGGCGGGCGACCTCGTCCTCGAGCTGCGCCCAGGTGAGCGAGCGCCCGCCGCTCTCGACGAGGGCCTGCCGGTCGGGGACGTCCGCGGCGGCCTCGGCCACCAACGCGGAGATGTCGTTGCGCGGCATGGGCCGATCCTTCCACAGCTAGGCTTGACGGGTGACCCCGTCCGAGCGACCGCGACGCCTCAACCTGCAGCAGCGCTCGGCCCTCGCGGGCGAGGCGGCGGCGGCCTCGGCGGAGGTCGAGAACGCGCTCCTCACGCCCAGCGACCCCACCGCCGCTGCGTTCTTCGACGTCGACAACACGGTCATGCAGGGCGCGAGCATCTTCCACTTCGCCCGCGGACTGCACCGCCGCCGGTTCTTCACCACGCGCGAGATCGCCTCGGCCGCGTGGAAGCAGGCCTACTTCCGCATCGTCGGCGTCGAGGACCCCGAGCACGTCGCCGAGGCCCGCAACTCGGCGCTGTCCTTCATCGCCGGGCACACCACCGCCGAGCTCGAGGAGCTCGGCGAGGAGATCTTCGACGAGGCGATGGCCCACCGGATCTGGCCCGGCACCCGCGCCCTCGCGCAGCTGCACCTCGACGAGGGCCAGCGCGTGTGGCTGGTGACAGCCGCACCGATCGAGATCGCCACCATCATCGCCCGTCGTCTCGGCCTCACCGGCGCGCTGGGCACGGTCGCCGAGCACGTGGACGGCGTCTACACCGGTCAGCTCGTCGGCGACCTCCTGCACGGTCCGGCCAAGGCCGAGGCCATCAAGGCGCTCGCCGCCCGCGAGGGTCTCGACCTGGCCCGCTGCTCGGCCTACTCCGACTCCAGCAACGACCTGCCGATGCTGTCGATGGTCGGCGACCCCTGCGCGATCAACCCCGACGCCCGGCTCCGCGCCCACGCCCGCGCCCACGGCTGGCGCATCCACGACTACCGGACCGGGCGCAAGGCCGCCCGCGCGGGACTGGTGGGCGCCGCCGTCGCGGGCGCCGTCACCGGTGCCGTCGCCGCCGGGGTCAGCGTGCGGGGGCGTGGCCGTTCCGCCTGAGGTGTAACTCAAAGTTACTCACGGGTTCACAAGACCGGCTCGGCCGCTTATCGTGGATGATGCTGCAACCGGGAGGGGACACCGCATGCGGTCATCAGACGACCTTCAGCATGCCTTCGACGAGGGCATGGACGCGCTCAGGCGCGCGGTCCTCGCTGCCCTCTCGCCGCAGCTCGTCCCGCAACCCGCCGGTCACGTCCTGCTGGCCGAGACCGCGGTGCCCGACTCCGCACCCCTGTCGAGCGGAGGGTCCCGCGGGTCGAGCCCCGTCGGCGACGAGGACCGCGCGACGTCCTCGGAGGTCGACGAGGCCGAGCGCGAGCGGCTGATCGCACTGGTCGAGCTGGCACGGGCCGGCGACAAGGAGGCGTTCGGCCTCCTCTACGACCACTACCACCTCTCGGTCTACCGCTTCCTCTACTACCGCACCCGCTCGCAGACGCTGGCCGAGGACCTCACCTCGGAGACGTTCTTCCGCGCGCTGCGGAGCATGAACAACTTCCGGTGGCAGGGCAAGGACTTCGGCGCCTGGCTGATGACGATCGCGCGCAACCTCACCACGGACCACTTCAAGGCCGGTCGCACCCGCCTGGAGATGACCACCGAGGACATGACGCCGCACGACGACACCACCGAGGGCCCCGAGAGCGCGGTGCTCGCGGGGCTCACCAACGAGGTGCTCCTCAAGGCCCTCACCGAGCTGCCCACCGAGCAGCGCGAGTGCCTGATCATGCGTTTCCTCCAGGGCCTGTCGATCGCGGAGACGGCCCGGGCCCTCGACCGGTCGGACGGCGCCGTCAAGCAGCTGCAGCTCCGCGGCGTACGCAACCTGGCCAAGCTGCTGCCGGAGGGGTTGAGAGACACGTGACACACCCCGTAACTCCAGCCTCGCCTGACTCGTTCGTCCGTGTGGGAGGAACCACCCGCAGTGAGACAGGACGACCGCGATGACACCCGCCTTCTCGGCACGACGGCGTGCCGACGACTTCGAGGCACTCCTCTCCCGCGACCCCGGCACCCCGCTCACCGAGCGTGACGCGGAGCGGTTCGCGGCCCTCCTCGAGGTGGTCGCCGACCTGCGGTCGGTCCCCCAGCCGACGCCGCGCGCCGACTTCGTGTCGTCGCTGCGCGAGAGCCTGATGGCCGAGGCCGACACCGTCCTGGTCCACCAGCCCGCCGCGACGCCGCGACTCGCGATGCCCACCTCCTCCCGCACCCGCCAGCGCCGCATCGGCGCCCTGCTCGGCGGCGCCGCGCTCGTCGGCTCCGCGGCGACCATGGCCGTGGCCGCCCAGACCGCCCTGCCAGGCGAGTCCCTCTACGGCGTGAAGCGGAGCATCGAGTCCGCGCAGGTACGCCTCGCGACCGACGACGCCGCCCGCGGGCGCGCGCTGGTGGCACAGGCAAGCACCCGCCTCACCGAGCTCGAGGAGCTGACGGCCGGGGATGCGGGAGACCAGCTGGTCGCCGACACGCTCGACACCTTCACCCGCCAGTCCAGCGACGGTGTGGGCAGCCTGCTGACCGCCTACGAGGCCACGGGCAGCGACCGCGACGCGCAGGACGCCCGCGACTTCACCACCGCCAGCATGGATCGCCTCGAGTCGCTCGAGGACCAGCTGCCCGAGAGCGCCCGCGACGAGCTGGTCGCCGCCGGCCGCACGCTCAGCGACCTCGACCTCGAGATCAGCAACGCGTGCCTGGCGTGCACCGGCGGCATCACCACGATCCCGGACTTCCTGCTGGCCAGCGCGCCGACGGACCTTCTCGAGGGTCTCGACGCGGACGAGCTGACGCTCGAGACGGCTCCGATCTCGGGCCAGGACCTCACGGGCATCACGGTGCCGGAGGAGCTCGACCCGCAGCAGCCGCTGCCCACGGCGGGCCTGCCGTCCACGCCCGCCGCGTCGACGCCGACGCTCCCCGTCCCGACCACGACCCAGCCCACCAAGACCGAGCCGACCAGGCCGGTCGACGAGGTCACCGAGACCGTCACCGACACCACCGGCGGGCTCGTCGACGAGCTCGACGACGCCACCGGCGGCGCCGTCGGCGGACTGACGACCGACCTCGACGACGCCACCGGCGGCCTCATCGGCGAGGTCACCGGGACGCTCGACAACGCCACGGGCGGCACCCTCGGCGACGCGACGGGCAACCTGCTGCCCTGACGCCGCCGTGATCCCCAGCGCTAGCTGAAGACCCCGTCGCGCTCGCGCAGCAGGTCGAAGAGCGTGTGCTGGATGGTCTCGCGCACCTGGTCGGTGACGTTGAAGACCAGCATCGGGTCCTCGGCCTCGGCGGAGTCGTAGGAGTCGGTGCGGATCGGCTCGCCGAACTCGAGGATCCACTTCGACGGCAGCGGCACCAGCCCGAGCGGTCCGAGCCACGGGAAGAACGGCGTGATCGGGATGTAGGGGACGCCGAGGAGGCGCGCCAGCGACGGCACGTTGCCGACCAGCGGATAGATCTCCTCCGCGCCGACCACGGAGAGCGGGATGATCGGTACGCCGGTGCGCAGCGCCGCGGACACGAACCCGCCGCGACCGAACCGCTGGAGCTTGTAGCGCTCGCTGAAGGGCTTGCCGATGCCCTTGAAGCCCTCGGGCCACACGCCGACCAGGTCGCCGCCCGACAGCATCCGCTCGGCGTCCTCGATGCAGGCCAGCGTCGCGCCGCCCTTGCGGGCCAGCGAGCTGACGACCGGCAGCCGGAAGACGAGGTCGGCGCCGAGCGGGCGCAGGAAGCGCCCGGTGTGGTCGTGCACGGTGAGCATGGTCATCAGGCCGTCGAGGGGGACCGTGCCGGAGTGGTTGGACACCACCAGCGCGCCGCCCTCGGCGGGGATGTTCTCGAGGCCGCGGACCTCGAGACGGAACCACTTCTGCGCGATCGGGCGCAGCGCTGCCATGAAGAAGCGCTCGGTGAGCTCGCGGTCGAAGCCGTAGTCGTCGACCTCGTAGTCGCCCTCGAGCCGGCGGCGTACGAACGCCATCAGCTCGGCGAGGCGGCGCTCCCAGTCGTCGCCGAACACCTCGTGCGCGGCGCCCTGGAGCGCGGACAGCCACTCACCGACCGGGATGCCGGTCGTGGGCGGCGTCTCGGCGGTCTGCTGCTGGGTCGGAGCGGCCTCCGGCTCCGCGCGGGGCGGCTGTGCCTTCTTGGTGGAGGACTTGGTGGAGGACTTGGCGGAGGACTTGCCGGAGGACTTGGCGGAGGACTTCGGGGCCGGCTTGGAGGCCGACTTGGCGGACGGGGCCAGGTTGCGGGCGGCCGAGGAGGGCCGCGCGCTGCCGGAGCCACGACCGGGACGGCCGCCGGTTCCGATCGGGATCACGACGGCGTCCTGGGTGCCGTTGCGGGCTTCCTCAGGCACGGCCGGCTCCTTGCGTGGGGCGGGATCCGGCAGGCGACAGCTCACGGCAGAAGTCGGCGAAGGCCTCCGCGGTGGTGAAGCGCGGCTCGAAGCCGAGCTCGCTGCGCATCCGGGTGGTGTCCACACCCCGACCGTAGGTCAGGAACCCCAGCTGCTCGGGCGAGAAGTCCGAGATGCGGGCCTGCCGCATGGTCGCGCCGAGGCGACCGACGGCGAAGCTCGGCAGCGCGACCGAGGGACGGCCGAGGCGGCGTACGGCCTGGCTCAACGTCATCAGCCCGTCGCCGGCGACGTTGAAGGTGCCGGGGATGCCGGAGACCGCGGCGTGCCGCAGGACCCGCAGCAGGTCGTCCTCGTGGAGGAACTGCAGCCGCGGGTCGAAGCCGAGGACGCGCGGCACCACGGGCAGGCGGAAGTAGTTGGTGAGCGGGCTCGACACGTGCGGACCGATCACGTTGGCCGCGCGGATCATCGTCACGTCGACGTCGGGGCGCCGGCGGGCGAAGCCGCGGACGTAGCCCTCGACCTCGAAGACGTCCTTGCCGTAGCCCGAGGAGGGCAGGCGCTTGGGCCCCATGTCCTCGGTGAACATCGCGGGGTCACGAGGGCTGGAGCCGTAGACGGTGGTGGTCGACTTCACGACCAGGCGCTCGACGGTCGTCGACTTCTGGCACGCAGCGAGCAGCTGCATGGAGCCGATGACGTTGAGCTCCTTCATCGTCCCGCGACCGCCGGCCGAGCCGGGCGTCGCGATCACGCTCATGTGGACGACGGTGTCGACGTCCTCCTTGGCGATGACCTTGGCGATGACGGGGTTGCGGATGTCGGCGCGGACGAACGAGACGTCCCCGATGTCGCCCCGCGGCGGGACGACGTCGACCCCGATGACTCGATCGATGGACGGGTCGCCGGCCGCGGCGCGCGCGAAGCGTCGCCCTATGTCCCGGGAGATCCCGGTGACCAGCACGACCCGCCCCATGGTCGAGGGTGTTACTTGCCGAGCTTGCGGCGCTGGACGCGCGTCTTCTTGAGAAGCTTGCGGTGCTTCTTCTTGGCCATGCGCTTGCGCCGCTTCTTGATGACAGAACCCACGTGGATCAGACCTTTCCTTGCGACCGGCGTTCGCCGGTCGGACCCGCACACCCTACTTGGCAGGGAGGTGGACCGCGGAATCGAGTCGGAGCGGTGGGATCCCGTCCGTGACGGGCGACGTCAGCCGGCGTTGTAGAAGCTCTTGCGGAGGTACTCGTTGACGTCGTCCTCGGTGACCCGGAACGAACGGCCGACGCGCACCGCGGGGAGCTCGCCCCCGTGGACGAGCCGGTAGACCGTCATCTTCGAGACGCGCATCTTGGCTGCGACCTCGGCAATGGTCAGGAACTGCGCCTCGGACATGTCGCCAGGGGTGTTCTCAGCCATGGTGTGCACCGATCCTTCTTCGCGGCGACGGCGCCGGCTTCCTCGCCGGCGTCACAGGCGTGCCGCTTTTGGTGAGAATAGGGCTCGCGTGACGCGTGGGGAAGAGGAATGCCAGAGAAACTTGTGTGACTGGCGGCGTGTCGGGTTGAACCTTTACCTTTCCTAGATCTCGGCTGCCGGATCTAGGGGAGCGGGTCGAGGCCGTGGAGCGGGAACACCTCGGTGCGGGTGGCGTTGATCGCGCGGTCGAGCCAGGCCTCCGGGTCGTAGCCCGCCGACCAGTCGCGGTAGGCCGGCGTACGCCCGTCCGTCATGCGGTGGGGGGCGGTGGCGCCCAGTACCTCGGTGACGTACGCCCGCCAACGCGGCGGCGTCGCGAGCGCGGGGTCGAGCGGGCGGCCGGCGGCGATCGCGAGCAGGTGCGCCCAGGCGCGGGGGACGACGTCGACGATCGAGTAGCCGCCGCCCCCGGTGACGACCCAGCGACCGCCCGCGACCTCGTGGGCGAGCTCGTGGAGCGCCAGGTAGGCCGCGCGCTGGCCGTCGATGCTGAGCATCATGTGGGCGAGCGGGTCGTTCATGTGGGAGTCGCAGCCGTGCTGGGTGACCAGCACCTCGGGGGCGAACTCGCGCAGCACCGGCGGCACGACGGCGTGGAAGGCCCGCAGCCACCCCGCGTCGGAGGTGCCCGGCGGGAGGGCGACGTTGACCGCGGTGCCCTCGGCGCCGGGGCCGCCGGTGTCGGAGGGGAAGCCGGTCCCGGGGAAGAGCATCTGCCCGGTCTCGTGCAGCGACACCGTGAGGACCCGCGGGTCGTCCCAGAAGATCTTCTCCACGCCGTCGCCGTGGTGGACGTCGATGTCGACGTAGGCCACCCGCTCGGCGCCGTCGGCGAGCAGCTGCTTGATGCCGACGGCGACGTCGTTGTAGATGCAGAACCCGCTTGCCTTCTCCGGCATGGCGTGGTGGAGGCCGCCGGCGATGTTGACCGAGTGCAGCGACTCCCCGCTCCACACCTGGCGGAAGGCCTCGAGGGTGGCACCGACCACGTGGGCGCTGGCGAGGTGCATGTCGGCGAAGACGGGGTCGTCCTCGGTGCCGAGGCCCCGGGACGCGTCCTCGTAGCCGGGTGTCGCACCGGCCCGCGTCACCGCGTCGATCAGCCCCTGGTCGTGCACGGTGGCGATCTGCTCGTCGGTGGCGACGGGCGCGTCGACCAGCTTGATCAGCTCGAGGACGCCGAGCTCCTCGGCCAGCCGCATCGTCAGGTCGACCCGCACGGGCGACATCGGGTGGGTGGGCCCGAAGTTGTACTCGCAGAGGGTCTGGTCGAACACGACTGACGTGGGCCCGACGCACTCCATGTGGCGGACGTTACTCCCACCCGGTCCGGTCAGCTGCCCTCGGCCAGCTCGCGGGACCGGTTGCGCGCTGCCTCCATCGCCGCCAGGAACGCCGCGCGGACCCGGTGGATCTCGAGCTCGCGCAGGGCGGAGGCGGTCGTACCGCTGGGCGAGGTGACCTGCTCGCGGAGCACGACGGGGTGGGTGCCGGTCTCACGCAGCATCGCAGCGGACCCGACGAGGGTCTGCACGACGAGCTCGGTCGCCGTGGCGCGCGGCAGCCCGAGGTGGACGCCCGCCTCGATCATCGACTCGACGACGAAGAAGATGTAGGCCGGGCCGGACCCGGAGATCGCGGTGACCGCGTCCATCTGCTTCTCGGGGATGCGGAGGACCTTGCCGGTGGAGGCCATCAGCGACTCGACCTCGGCGAGGTGGGCCTCGTCGCAGTGCTGGCCCGGCGAGATGGCCGCCATGCCCTCGTCGACGAGCGCCGGCGTGTTGGGCATGACCCGTACGACGGCGACGCCCTCGGGCACCCGCGACTCGATGAAGGCGGTGGTGATGCCGGCGGCCAGCGACACGACGAGCTGCCCGGCTCGCAGGTCGGGCGCGATCTCGTCGAGCACGTCGCCCATGTCCTGCGGCTTGACGACGAGCGCGACCGTGTCGGCCTTCGCGGCCGCCTCGCGGTTGGAGACCACGGCGACGCCGTAGCGCTCCTCGAGCTCGCGGGCCCGCTCGGCACGCTTCTCGCCGACCATCAGCTGGTCGACCCGGCGCCCGGCGCGCACCAGCCCGGAGAGCAGGGTCTCCCCCATCACGCCGGCGCCGATGATGGCTGTAGTCATGACGCCAACCTACTGCGCCTGCTCCTTCGTCGCAGACGCTGTGGTCTCACTTCTTGGAGACGAGGGAGCGTACGAAGAACGCCAGGTTCTGGGGCTTCTCGGCCAGGCGGCGCATGAGGTAGCCGTACCACTCGGTGCCGTAGGGGATGTAGACCCGCACCGACTCGCCGGCCGCGGCGAGGCGCTTCTGCTCCTCGGGCCGGATGCCGTAGAGCATCTGGAACTCGTAGGTCCCCGGGCGGCGGCCGAACCGGCTGGCGAGGGATGAGGCGATCTGGACCATCCGCGGGTCGTGGGTGGCGACCATGGGGTAGCCCTGCCCGCCGAGCAGCACCTTGAGGCAGCGTACGTAGGCCTTGTCGACGTCGAGCCGGTCCTGGAAGGCGACGTCCGCGGGCTCCATGTAGGCGCCCTTGCAGAGCCGGACGCGGGAGCCCTCGTAGGCGAGCGCGCGGCAGTCGGCCTCGGTGCGGTGCAGCATCGCCTGGAGCACGGCGCCCGTCTCGGGGAAGTCCTTGCGCAGCTCGCGCAGGATCGTCAGCGTCGAGTCGGTGGTGGTGTGGTCCTCCATGTCGAGGGTCACCGTGGTGCCGGCGTTGCGGGCGGCGCGGCAGATGTCGCGGGCGTTCTCCAGCGCGACCTTGTGGCCGTTGTCGGGGAGCGACTGCCCGATGGCGCTGAGCTTGACCGACACCTCGGCGTGCGGGGCGAGGCCCCTGGCGGCGAGCTCGGCGAGCAGCTCCTTGTAGGCGGCGACGGTCGCCTCGGCCTGGGCGACGTCGGTGGTGTCCTCGCCGAGGTAGTCCAGCGTCACGCGCAGCCCGTCGTCGACCAGTCCCTGCGTCGCCGCGACGGCGGTCTCCGTGGTCTCACCGGGGACGTAGCCGGTGACGATGCCGCTCGAGACGGGCATCGTGGAGACCAGCCGCTTCACCCCCTGGCTGCGGGCGAGGAGCAGGATCGGCTGGCGGAGCAACGACATGGCCCGAAGGCTACGCCGATCCGCACCGAACCTTCACACCTCCTCCACCCCTTCCGGAGGGGAGCGGGCCTACCGTCGTCTGCATGCCGTCCAGCCCCTCCTCGCGCACCGCGCGCTACGCGATCGCCATGGCCGTGTCCGTCGGCACGGTTCTCTTCCTCCTCCTCGGCATCGGTGCCCTCGGCATCGTCGGCGACGGCGACCGTGACTGGGTCTACCTCGCGGCACCGGCTGTCCTGCTCGTGGTCGCGCTCGCGACGCGCTTCCGCCCGCAGGGGATGGCGTACGCCTCCGGCGCGGCGGCGGCCACCACCGTGGTCGCGGGCGCCGTGGCCATCGGCCTGGTCGCCACCGACGACGTGGCGGCCTCCGTCCCCGACGTCGTCATGCTGACCGCGATGTACGCCGGGCTGTTCGCCGTCGGCGCCTGGCTGTTCGCCCGGGTCAGGGCGTCCGGCGCCTGAGGGTGGCGGCACCCAGCGCCAGTGCTGCGACCGCGAAGCACGCCACGACCGTGACGTCGCGCCACACCTCCCCCGTGTCGGCAGCGCCGACGAGCACCTGCATCGCGTCGACGGCGTACGACAGGGGCAGCACGTCGCTGATCGCCTCGAGCACCCCCGGCATCGCCTCGCGCGGGACGAAGAGCCCGCACAGCAGGATCTGCGGCAGCACGAAGGCCGGCATGAACTGCACCGCCTGGAACTCGGTGGTCGCGAAGGCGCTGACCAGCAGGCCCAGCGCGGTGCCGAGGACGGCGTCGGCGACGGCGACCACGCCGAGCAGCCAGACCGGACCCTGCACCTCGAGGCCGAGCAGACCCACGCTGACGGCCACGGCCAGCGCCGACTGGACCGCGGCGAGCAGGCCGAAGGCGAGGGCGTAGCCGAGGAGGAAGTCGAGCTTCCCGAGCGGCATCGTGAGCAGCCGCTCGAGCGTGCCGGACGAGCGTTCGCGCAGGGTCGTCACGCTCGTCACGAGGAACATGACGATGAAGGGGAACATCGCGAGCAGGCCGGGACCGAAGCGGTCGAACAGGTCGGGGTCGAGGTCCTCGAACATCCACCACAGCAGGCTGATCAGCGCGCAGGGCACCACCAGGAGCATGGCCAGGGTGCGGTGGTCACGGCGGACCTGCCGCAGCACGCGGCCCGCGACGGCGAGCGTGATGCGCGCGTTCATTGCGGGGTCCCTGCGGCGTTGCTCGGAGGAGCGCAGCGGAGGAGAGGAAGGCCGTGGGGTGCTTTCATGCGACCTCCTCCTGTCCCTCGACGAGGCGGAGGAAGGCCTGCTCGATGTCCCTCGCACCCGTCCGCTCGCGGATCTGCTCCGGCGACCCGTCGGCGATGATCCGCCCCTCGCGCATGAGCAGCAGCCGGTCGCTGCGCTCGGCCTCGTCCATGACGTGGCTCGACACGAGCACGGCGGCTCCGCCCTCGGCGATCCGGTGGAACAGCTCCCACAGGTCGCGGCGCAGCACCGGGTCGAGGCCGACCGTCGGCTCGTCGAGCACCAGCACGTCAGGCGTACCGAGCAGCGCCACCGCGAGGCTGACCCGGCTGCGCTGGCCGCCCGAGAGGCTGCCCACGACCTGCGAGCGGTGGTCGTCCAGCCCGACCGCCGCGACGGCCTCGTCGACCTGGCCCGGGTCGACGCCGAGGAC
Source organism: Nocardioides ganghwensis (assembly GCF_014779655.1). GTDB lineage: Bacteria > Actinomycetota > Actinomycetes > Propionibacteriales > Nocardioidaceae > Nocardioides > Nocardioides ganghwensis. Next base: position 166,538 of record NZ_JACXYX010000005.1, on the reverse strand, counting down.
GCGGGCGAAGAACGCGAGGTTCTCGGCCACCGTCAGGTCGTCGTAGACGCTGGCTGCCTGGGTGACGTACCCGACCCGGGTCCGCAGGGGCGGGCTCCCGGCGGGCTCGCCGAGCACCTCGACCGTCCCGGACCTCACCCGCTGCGCGCCCACCAGGCAGCGCATCAGCGTGGTCTTGCCGCACCCGCTCGGCCCGAGCAGCCCGGCGACCCCGGCCCCGATGTCCAGCGAGATGCCGGGCAGGACCTCGCGGGAGCCGCGTACGACGACCAGGTCGCGCACCTCGATGACGTTTTTCATCATGTGTTGAATTGTGCGCGCGGAGGCAGGCGGCGTCAACCCCTCGAGCGGTGCGTGACGCAGGTGCTCAGCTCCCAGGACATGTCTCGCTCACCGCTCCGCGGAGTCCCTGTGCCCGCTCGGGCGAGCGGCGGGCGTACGTCAGGGGAGGTCGCCGGTCAGGTAGTGCTGGATCACCGGACCGACCCGCCCGACCACGTCCTCGGCGGGCATGTCGGCCATCGGGGGCAGGGCGATGAGGTAGCGGGTGACGATGAGCCCGACGACCTGGCTGGCCACGAGCGGGACCCGTACGTCGGGCCGGTCCGTGACGAGCTGGGCGAGGGCCGGCCCGACGACGACCGGGATGAACCCGTCCTTGAGCAGGGTCGCGCCGTCCTCGCTGAGCACCGATCGCGCCACGGCCAGCAGCCGCACCTGGTGCTCCGGGTCGTCCCAGACCGAGAGCAGCGTGCGGACCAGGCGCTCCCCCGCGCCGTCCGACCCCTGGGCGATGACCGGTACGAGCAGCTGGCGCGGGTCGACCGGCATCTCCAGCGCGGCGAGGAAGAGGTCGTCCTTGGTGCCGAAGTAGTGGTGCACCAGGGCCGGGTCGACGCCGGCGGAGGCCGCGACGGCGCGGATCGTCGTGCCGCGGAAGCCCTTGCCGGCGAAGGACGCACGTGCGGCGGCGAGGACCTCGGCGCGGGTGTCCGGCGCGCCCGGGCGACGGCCTCGGGACGTGCGCGCCGTCACGGACGGCTCACGGGGTGGTCACTCCCAGGTGCGCCCGGGCGAACTCGAGCGACTCGGCGAGGTCGGCCTCGCGCTCGGCGCGGTCGGCGGCCCGGCGGGTGTTGATCTCGAGCACGACGTGGCCCGAGAAGCCGGTGCCCGCGAGGTGGCGCAGGAACGCGTCGGCCTGCATCACGCCACGCCCCGGCACGAGGTGCTCGTCCTTGGCCGACCCGGTGCCGTCGGTGAGGTGGATGTGGCGCAGGCTCTCGCCCATCCGCTCGGCCATCGCGATGACGTCGCTGCGTGCGATGGCGGCGTGGGAGAGGTCGATGGTGGTGTTGGCGTAGTCCTGCGAGCTGGGGTCCCAGCCGGGGAGGTACATCTCCATCCCGCGCCGCGAGGACGCCCGCCACGGGTACATGTTCTCGACCGCGAAGGCGATGCCGGTGCGGGCCTCGAGCGAGGCGATGCCCTCGACGAACCCGGCGGCGTAGTCCTTCTGCCAGCGGAACGGCGGGTGGACCACCACGACGTCGGCGCCGACCGCCTCGGCCATCTCGGCCGACCGCTCCAGCTTGCCCCAGGGGTCGGTGCCCCAGACCCGCTGGGTGAAGAGCAGGCACGGCGCGTGGACCGCGCAGATCGGCACCTGGTGGTGCTCGCTGAGCTTCTTGACGGCGTCGACCTGCTGGCTGAGCGCGTCGATGCCGACCATCACCTCGACCGCGTCGTAGCCCAGCTGCGCCGCCCAGCCGAAGGCGTGCGCCGTCGACTCGGGGTAGACCGAGGCGGACGAGAGGCCGATGAGCGGGGCGGCCATCGTCAACGCTGCCTGGTGACGACGGAGATCTGGTCGAGGCGCTCGAGGATCACGCCCTCGCGCAGGGCCCACGGGCAGATCTCGAGCTCGGACAGCTCGAAGATGTCCATGCAGGCCTCCGCGACGAGAGCGCCGGGGACGATCTGGTGCGTACGGCTCGGCGACACGCCCGGCAGGTCGGCGAGCTCCTCGGGCGACATGGCCATCAGCTTGGGGATCCAGGCCGACAGCGTCTCGAGCTCCAAGGCGCGCGGCACGAGGGGGCCGTCGCCGCTGGGTGCGGCACCGCAGATGCGCGCCAGCGAGCGGAACGTCTTGGACGTGGCCGCGGCCCGGTCCGGTGCGCCGGGACGCAGCAGGTGCCCGGCGTCACGGGCGATGTCGGCGCGGACCTGACGTCGCAGGTCGCGGACCGCCTCCTCCGACGGGGTGCCGCCTCCGAACCAGGCCCGCGCCATCCGGGCCGCGCCCAGGGGGAGCGACCACGCGACGTCGGGGGCCTCGTCGGTGCCGCCGGCGATCTCGAGCGAGCCGCCGCCGATGTCGAACACGGCCAGCCGGCCGGCCGACCACCCGAACCAGCGGCGTACGGCCAGGAAGGTCAGCCGCGCCTCGTCCTCGCCCGACAGCACCTCCAGCGTGACGCCACTGTGCTCCGCCACGTGGGCGAGCACCTCGTAGGAGTTCACGGCGTCGCGCACGGCCGAGGTCGCGAAGCCGAGCATCTCCTCGCAGCCCTTGTCCTCGGCGATCCTCGTCGCCGAGGCGCAGAAGTCGGTGAGCGCCTCGATGCCCTTCGGCGTGACCGCACCCTCGTCGTCGAGGTGCTCGGCCAGGCGCAGGGGCTGCTTGTGCGAGGACGCCGGCAACGGGGCGGCGCCGCCGTGCGCGTCCACCACCAGCAGGTGACCGGTGTTGGATCCGATGTCGAGGACGCCCAGGCGCATGATGCCCAAACTACTAGGCTCTGGGAGTGCCCGAAGTCGACCTGGTGTTCCCCCGCGCGTTCGTCGAGTTCGTCGATCCGGCCGACGAGGCCCAGGTCTTCCGCTGCGACCTGACCTGGCTCACGTCCGCCTACATGTGCATCTTCGGCCAGGGCTGCGCCGGGATCTACGCCGACGCCCCCGACGTGGGTTGCTGCACGCTCGGCGCGCACTTCGCCGACAAGGACGACGAGAAGCGCGTCGCGGGCTTCGTCGCCCAGCTGACGCCGGAGGACTGGCAGCTCCACCCCGGACGCGCCGTGAAGAAGTCCGACTGGGTCGAGACCGACGAGGACGGCGAGCGCAAGACGCTCGCCGTGGAGCTCGACGGCCAGCAGGCGTGCGTGTTCCACAACCGCACCGACTTCACCAACGCCGACGGCCACGTGGGCGCGGGCTGCGCGCTGCACGGGCTCGCGCTGCGGCAGGGGCGCAACCCGCTCGAGACCAAGCCCGACGTCTGCTGGCAGCTGCCGATCCGGCGCCAGTTCCGCTCGGTCGAGCGACAGGACGGCACGTCCTACACCGAGGTCTCCATCGGCGAGTACGACCGCCGCGGCTGGGGTCCCGGCGGCCACGACCTCGACTGGTACTGCTCGGGCAACACCGAGGCGCACGTCGCCGTGGAGCCGGTCTGGGTCACGCACGAGGCCGAGCTCGTCGAGCTGATGGGGCGCGAGGCGTACGCCGAGCTGAGCCGCCACTGCGAGGCGCACGTGCGGTCCCGTTCGGCGCTCGCGCTCCACCCGGCGGACCCGACGCACTTCTGACGCACTTTTGCCCACCGCCCACACAAAAGTCATGGCCCCACCGTTGAAAGTGGCTGTGACGTGCATTACGTTCGAGCGGTGGCCTCCCCCTCCACGTCCTCGGACTCCCCCAGCAACACGCCCGCGCCCGCGCCCGGCACGCTCGGCGTCTGGTTCGTCGGCGCGCGCGGCTCGCTCGCGACGACGGCGACCATCGGGCTCAGCGCCCTCGCGGCGCGCCTGACCGACGAGACCGGGTGCGTGACCGGCCACCCCGACCTCGACCCGCGCGGCCTCGCGCCTTGGGCCGACATCGTCGTCGGCGGCCACGACGTCGACACCGTCCCGCTCGTCAAGCAGGCAGAGCGGCTGGTCGCGGGCGGCGTGGTTCCCGCGATCCTCGCCCACCAGGTCGCGGGCGAGCTCGAGGCCACCGAGGCGCGGCTGCGCCCGGGCGTACGCGGTGGCGAGGCCGCCGACCAGCGCGCCATCGTCGAGCAGCTGGCCGACGACATCCGCGCCTTCGCCGCGGGCGTCGACCGCGTGGTCGTCATCGACGTCTCCAGCACCGAGGCGCCGCACGACGCGGGCGCCGACGCCGTCACCTGGGCCGACCTCCAGGCAGCCTGGGCAGCGGGCCGCGCGCCCCTCGCCCCCAGCTCGACCTACGCCTGCGCCGCACTGCTCGCGGGCGCGCCGTACGTCGCGTTCACGCCGAGCCCCGGCATCGACGTCCCCGCCCTGCTCGAGCTCGCCGCGGAGCGGGGGCTGCCCTACGCCGGCGGCGACGGCAAGACCGGCGAGACGCTCGTGAAGTCGGCGCTCGCCCCGATGTTCTCCACCCGGTCGCTCGCCGTGCGCTCGTGGACCTCGATCAACCTGCTCGGCGGCGGCGACGGATCGACCCTGTCGGACCCCGCGGCCCGGGCGAGCAAGACCGGCACCAAGCGCTCCGGCCTGGAGTCGATGCTCGGGCACGAGGTCCCCGGGCCGATGCACATCGACTACGTCGAGGACCTCGGCGACTGGAAGACCGCGTGGGACCACGTGCGCTTCGACGGCTTCCTCGGCACCCGGATGACCATGCAGTTCACCTGGGAGGGCTGCGACTCGACGCTCGCCGCGCCGCTCGTCCTCGACCTCGCCCGGCTCACCGGCCGCGCCGCGGCCGCTGGCGAGACCGGACCGCTGGCGGCCCTCGGCTTCTTCTTCAAGTCGCCGATGGGCTCGGAGGAGCACCGCCTCGCCCAGCAGTGGGACGCGCTGCTCGCGTGGTCGCGGGAGTGCGCCGACCGGGTGTCGTCGTGAGGCTCGGCGACCTCGTCGAGCTGACCCGCGCCCCCGCCGCTCTCTCGATCCCCGGGGACGCCTGGTCGGGCGCCGCGCACGCCACGGCCGGTCCGGGTGCGAGCCGCGGGTGGGCGATGCCGCTCGCCTCGACGTGCCTCTACTGGTCCGGGATGGCCTTCAACGACTGGTGCGACCGCCGCGTCGACGCCGAGGAGCGCCCCGAGCGCCCGATCCCGTCGGGTCGGATCGCGCCGGGTGCCGCGCTCGGGATCGCGGCCGGCCTCGGCGCCGCGGGCCTCGGCATCGCGACCCTCGTCGGCGGCCGGTCGGCGCTGGCGATCGGCGCCCCGCTCGCCGTCATGGTCGTGGCCTACGACGCGGTCGCCAAGGACGCCGCCCTCGGGCCGGTCGCGATGGCCTCCACCCGCGGGCTCGACGTGCTGCTGGGCGCCCACGCCTCCCCCGCGAGCGCCTGGCAGCCCGCCCTCGCCGTCACCGCCCACACCGCCGGCCTCACGTGGCTCAGCCGCGGCGAGGTCCACGGCACCCGACCCGCGGTCGCCGCCGCCGTCACGGCGGGCACCCTCACCGTGGCGGCCGCGACCGCGCACGTCGCCCACCACGACCGGGAGGCCGGCCGCGTCGCCCGGCTGGCCGGCGTCGGCCTGTCGGCGGCGTACGCCGTGGTCGTCGGCCGCGCCCAGGCGCGCGCCGCGCTGGACCCGACCGCGGACGCCGCGCGTACGGCCACCCGCACCGGCATCGGTGGCTTCTCGCTGCTCCAGGGCGCGTGGCTCGCCCGCCGCGGCCGGCTCGGCGCCGCGGCAGCGGTGGTCGGCGCCGGTCCCGCCTACCGCGCCCTGTCGAGGCACTGGAGCCCGACGTGAGCGCGGCAGGGCGTGGTCTGCGGCTGGGCTACGGCAGCAACGGCTTCTCCGGCCACCGGTTCCCCGACGCGTGTGCGGTGATCGCCGGGCTCGGCTACGACGGCGTCGCGCTGACCCTGGACCAGCCGCACCTCGACCCCTTCGCCGACGACGCAGCCGCCCAGACGACGCGCGCGGCCAAGGCGCTCGCCGACCACGGTCTCGCGGTCGTCATCGAGACGGGCTCGCGCTACGTCCTCGACCCGTGGCACAAGCACGAGCCCACCCTCGTCAGCGACGGCGACCGCGGCCCGCGGGTCGAGCTGCTCACCCGCGCCGTACGCATCGCCGCCGACCTCGGCGCCGAGGCGATGTCGTGCTGGTCCGGCGTCCTGCCCGAGGGGACCAGCGCCGAGGAGGGGTGGCGGCGCCTGACCGACGGCCTCGGACCGGTCCTCGACCTCGCCCACGAGCTCGGCGTCACCGTCTGCTTCGAGCCCGAGCCCGGCATGCACGTCGACACCGTCGACGAGGCCCTCGAGCTGCGCCGCCGCCTCGGCGAGCCCGACCACCTGCGCCTGACCCTCGACCTGGGCCACCTGGTGTGCAACGAGCCGCGCAGCCCCGAGGCGTCGGTCGCGCTCGCCGGCCACCTGATCGGCAACGTGCAGGTCGACGACATGGTGCGCGACGTCCACGAGCACCTCGAGCTCGGCAGCGGCACCCTCGACCTCGACGCGGTGCTGCGCGCCCTGCTCGACACCGGGTTCGCCGGCCTCGCCAGCGTCGAGCTCCCCCGCCACTCGCACGCCGCCCCGGCCGTCGCGGCCCGGCAGATGACGGCCCTGCGCGCGTCGCTGGCCCGCCTCGACGAGGAAGGAGACCGGACGTGACCGACATCCGCCCCCTCGCCGACCCCGACACCGTGCGCGCCGCCCTCGACGACGCCGCGCGCCAACGCCACGACGCGCTCACCGCGGAGGTCGCCGCCGACCCCTCGCGCCTGGGTCGTACGTTCCCCGCCGCCGCCCGGCAGACCGGCCGCGGACCGCTCCCCGGCCTCGACGGCGTGCTGCTCGAGGACGCCGTACGGGTGGGGCTGGTGCGTGCCGCCGCACAGGGCCTCGACGCCGACACCCTGCTGGCCGAGCTGCGCGAGCTCTACCGCTACGGCGACAGCGACGAGAAGAGGGCGGTCCTGCACGCCCTCGCCGGCGCGCCCGCGGAGCTCGACGGCAGCGACCTGCTGCACGACGCGCTGCGCACCAACGACACCCGGCTCGTCGCCGCCGCCATGGGCCCGCACAGCGACCGCCTCGACGACGACGCCTGGCGACAGGGCGTCCTCAAGTGCCTGTTCACCGGCGTCCCCGTCGCCGCCGTCACCGGGCTCGCCACCCGCGCCGACCGCGAGCTCGCCGAGATGGTGCAGCGCTACCGGCGCGAGCGCGAGGCGGCCGGGCGCGACGTGCCTCCCGACGTGCAGGTCGTGCTCGACGCCTGCTCCGCCTCCCCCCGTCACTCGGACCGGAAGGGCTCCTGATGCGCATCTTCGACCCGCACATCCACATGACGTCGCGCACCACCGACGACTACGAGGCGATGCACGCCGCCGGCGTACGCGCCCTCGTGGAGCCGGCGTTCTGGCTCGGGCAGCCACGCACGAACGTCGGCTCGTTCACCGACTACTTCGACGCGCTCGTCGGCTGGGAGCGGTTCCGGGCGGCACAGTTCGGCATCGCCCACCACTGCACGATCGCGCTCAACCCCAAGGAGGCCAACGACCCGCGCTGCGCCGAGGTGCTCGACGTGCTGCCGCGCTACCTCGCCAAGGACGGCGTCGTCGCGGTCGGCGAGGTCGGCTTCGACTCGATGACGGCCGCGGAGGAGAAGGCCTTCGTCCGCCAGCTCGAGCTGGCCGTGGAGTTCGAGCTCCCGGCGATGGTCCACACCCCGCACCGCGACAAGGAGCAGGGCACCCGCCGCACCCTCGAGCTGGTCGCCGACTCGGGACTGACGCCGGGCATGGTCGTGGTCGACCACCTCAACGAGGTCACCGTCGACCAGGTGGATGAGGCCGGTTGCTGGATGGGCTTCTCGATCTACCCCGACACCAAGATGGACGAGCACCGCATGGTCGCGATCCTCCGGCGCCGGGTCGAGCTGGGCCGCGGGCTCGGCCGGGTGCTGGTCAACTCCGCCGCCGACTGGGGCCGCAGCGACCCGCTCAAGACCGCGAGGACCGGTGCGGCGATGCTCGAGGCGGGCTTCACCGACGACGACGTCGACCGGGTGCTCTGGCGCAACCCGATCGAGTTCTTCGGGCAGAGCGGCCGGCTGCTGCTCGACGACGACGCCACCTCCGACGCCATCACGGATGCCACCGCGACCTTCGAGGGCAACTCGGTCCTCCGCGGCTCGCGGGACTGATCGCGATGCGGCTGCGCCACCCCGACGGCACCGTCGTCCACCTCGGCTACGGCACCAACGTGCTGCCGGCCGAGGACGTCGACGGGCTGGTCCGGCAGGTCGCGACGTACGGCGACCGCCTGCGCCGCCACCTCGACACCGACCGGGTCGGGCTCGGGATGTGGCTCCCGGCAGCGGCAGCGCGCACCCTCGCCGCCGACCTCGGTGCCGTCGAGCGGCTGCGGGAGGCGATCGACGCACACGGCGTCGAGATCGTGACGCTCAACGCCTTCCCCTACGCGGCCTTCCAGGACGAGGTCGTCAAGAAGCGCGTCTACCACCCGACGTGGGCGGAGCAGGCCCGGCTCGACTACACCCTCGACGTCGCCCGGGTGCTCGCCGCGCTGCTGCCCGACGACGCCGCACGCGGCAGCATCTCCACGCTCCCCCTCGCCTGGCGCGCGCCGTGGCTGGCCGACCGTCAGTCCCACGCCGAGCTCCACCTCAAGACCCTCGCCGAGGGCCTCGCCGGGATCGAGGCCGACACCGGCCGGACCGTACGGGTCGCCTTCGAGCCCGAGCCCGGGTGCGTGATCGAGAGAATCGCGGAGGCCGTGGAGCGGCTCGACTCCGCCGACCGCGAGCGCATCGGCGTCTGCCTCGACCTGTGCCACCTCGCCGTGGGGTTCGAGGACGCGACCGACGCGCTCGCGCTCCTCGACGCCGCCGGCCTCGACGTGGTCAAGGTGCAGCCCGCCGCCGCGCTCGTCGTCGACGACCCGGCCGACCCGGAGGCGCGCGCCGCGCTGGCGGCGTACTCCGAGGACCGCTTCCTGCACCAGGTGCGCCAGCGGGTGGGCACCCGCCTCGCCGCCCGCGACGACCTGCCCGACGCGCTCGAGGGGCGGCGCCCGCTCGACGACCGCTCGCCGTGGCGGGTGCACTTCCACGTGCCGGTGCACGCCGACCCGGCCGGCCCGCTGCGCAACAGCCGCGACGAGCTGCGCGAGTCGCTCACGGCGCTGCTCGGCGGCGACGCCGCGCGCACCGACCACCTCGAGGTCGAGACCTACACCTGGTCCGTGCTGCCCGACGGCGCCCCGGCCGACGACCACGCGCTGGCCGCCGGGCTCGCCGCGGAGCTGCGGTGGGTGCGCGACGAGCTGGTCGGGCTCGGCCTCACCCCGCTCGACTGACCTTTCCCGGACCCTCTCGGAACCGCACAGAACAGGACCCCCGCCGTGGCGCACCCCCAGCTGCTCGTCGTCGACCTCGTCGGCCTCACGCCCGACCTGCTCGCCCACATGCCCCGGCTGCGCCGGCTGGCCGACCAGGGCTCGCAGGCCACGCTCGAGCCGGTGCTCCCGGCCGTCACCTGCTCGGTGCAGTCGACCTTCCTCACCGGGCTGCCGCCCTCCGGGCACGGCGCCGTCGGCAACGGGTGGTACTTCCGCGAGCTCGGCGAGGTGTTCCTCTGGCGCCAGCACAACAGGCTCGTCGCGGGCGAGAAGGTCTGGGAGACCATCCGCCGCGAGCGCCCCGACTACACCGTCGCCAACGTCTGCTGGTGGTACGCCATGGGCGCGACGACCGACTGGACGGTCACGCCGCGGCCCATCTACTACGCCGACGGCAAGAAGGCGCCCGACTGCTACACCCGCCCGCCCGAGCTCCACGACGAGCTCGTCGGCGAGCTGGGCGAGTTCCCGCTCTTCACCTACTGGGGCCCGACCGCCGCGATCACCTCGAGCGAGTGGATCATCGCGGCCACCCGCCGGCTGATGCCCCGCGCCGACCTCACCCTCTGCTACGTCCCGCACCTCGACTACGACCTCCAGCGCTTCGGCCCCGAGTCCCCCGAGGCCGCGCAGGCCGCGCGCGACGTCGACACCGCCCTCGCCCCGCTGCTCGACGACGCCGAGCGGAGCGGCGTCACCGTGCTGGTGCTCTCGGAGTACGGCATCACCGCCGCCGACCAGCCGGTCGACGTCAACCGGATGCTGCGCCGCAACGGCCTGCTCGAGGTCTACACGCAGGACGGCATGGAGTACCTCGACCCGTGGACCTCGCGTGCGTTCGCGGTCGCCGACCACCAGGTCGCCCACGTCTACGTCGACGACCCCGCCGACCTCGAGGCCGTACGTGCGCTGTGCACCGACCTGCCGGGCGTGGACCAGGTGCTCGACCGCGCGGGCCAGGCGGCGTACGGACTCGACCACGAGCGGTCCGGCGACCTGGTGCTCGTCGCCGGCGAGACCGCGTGGTTCACCTACTACTACTGGCTCGACGACGCGCGGGCACCCGACTTCGCGCGTGGCGTGGAGATCCACCGCAAGCCCGGCTACGACCCGGCCGAGCTGTTCTTCGACCCCGAGGACCGGGCGGTGAAGCTCAAGGCGGGCCTGACGCTGGCGAGGAAGATGGTGGGCCTGAGGTACGCGATGAAGGTCGTGCCGCTGGACCCCTCCCCCGTGCGCGGCACCCACGGACGGCTCCCCAAGGAACCAGCCGCCGGCCCCATGCTGGTCTGCAGCACACCGGGAGCCGTCGCCGGATCCGTGGCCGCCACGGACGTCCGCGACCTGCTGCTCCGCCTCTCCGGCACCTCTTGACATCAAGAGACCCCGACCCCGGTGTCAGGGCCGCCATGCGGTCGGACCAGAATCTGGTCATGCGCCTGGACCACGTCAGCTTCGCCGCAGGACCTGATGGACTCGCCAGCACCGCCCAGCGCATCGGGGGGCTGCTCGGCACCGACTTCGTCGACGGAGGCATCCATCCCCGCTTCGGCACCCGCAACATGACCCTGCCCCTGGCCGGCGACATCTACATGGAGATCGTCGAGGTCCTCGACCACCCGGCCAGCGACAAGGCCCCCTTCGGCCAGGCCGTCCGCGCCCGCTCCGCCCTCGGCGGCGGGTGGCTCGGCTGGGTCGTCTCGGTCGACGACATCGCGCCGATCGAGTCCCGCCTGGGCCGCGAGGCCGTCAAGGGCAACCGGCACCGCCCCGACGGCACCGAGCTGCTGTGGCAGCAGATCGGCGTCAACGGCCTGATCTCCGACCCGCAGCTGCCGTTCTTCATCCAGTGGCAGTCCCCGGCCGAGCTGCACCCCAGCAACGGCGCCAGCGGCGACTTCTCGCTGGCCTGCCTCGAGATCGCCGGCGACCCCCAGCGCGTCAGCGAGTGGCTCGGCGAGACCGTCGAGGCGCCGCTGGAGGACGTGAAGGTCGAGTGGGTCGCCCCCAACGGCACCCCCGGCATCGTGGCGGTCCAGCTGCAGACCCCCAACGGGCTCGTGAGGATTTGAGGGCTCGCCCCTCCCCCAACATCTGGAACACCCCCGAGCTCTACGAGCTCGAGAACCGCGCCGCCGACCCCCACGGACGCATCACCGCCGCGATGCGGGAGCTCGGCGACTGGTCCGGGCGCACCGTGCTCGACGTCGGCTGCGGCACCGGGTTCCACCTCCCGCTCTGGGCGGAGTCCGCGGCGCAGGTCGTCGGGGTCGAACCCCACCCCCCGCTGGTGTCGCTGGCGAAGCGGCGCACGAAGCGGCTCGGCAACGTCACCGTGCTCACGGGCATGGCCGAGTCGCTGCCCGTGCCCGACGCGTCGGTGGACGTCGTGCACGCCCGATGGGCCTACTTCTTCGGGCCGGGGGCCGAGCCCGGCCTGCGCGAGCTCGACCGGGTCGTACGCCGGGGCGGGACGGCGTTCGTCATCGACAACGACCCGACCCGCTCCACCTTCGGAGGCTGGTTCCGCCGCGGCTTCCCCGAGGTCGACCCCGACGCCGTCGAGCGCTTCTGGTCGATGCACGGCTGGCAGCGGCGCCCGATCGACATGGGGTGGTCGTTCGCCACGCGCGAGGACCTCGAGTCCGTCGTACGGATCGAGCTGCCACCCGAGGCCGCCGAGGAGGCCCTCGCCTCGCACGCAGGCACCGAGGTCGACTACGCCGTCAACCTGTGGTGGCGCGGGTTCTAGCTGGAATCGCGGATCGCGAGCGTCGGCTCGAGCAGGACGCCCCGCGTCTCGACGGGCTGGTGCGAGAGCAGCGCGCGCAGGGTGCGCACGATCTCGACCGCCACGTCCTCCAGGGGCTGGCGTACGGACGTGAGGCCCACCGGGTAGACCTGGGCCACCTGGGAGTCGTCGAAGCCGACCACCGCGATGTCCTTGCCGGGCGCGAGCTGGCGGATCCAGAGCGTGTGCAGCACGCCCATCGCGAGGGTGTCGGACGCGCACACGAACGCAGTGGGGGCGGATTCGTCGAGCAGGACGGCCGCGGCCTCGGCGCCGCTGTGCACGACGTCCTCGACGCGGGAGGCGAGGCCGGTCGTGGACAGGCCGTTGGCGTGCATCGTGCGGACCCATCCCGAGCGGCGGTCCTCACCGATCGGGGAGTCCTTGCGCCAGCCGATCCACGCGATGCGCGTGTGGCCGCGATCGATGAGGTGCTGGGTGGCGAGCGCGATGCCGGCGGCCCCGTCGACGTCGACCCAGACGTGACGCGCCCCGTCGTCGTCCCACGGGCGGCCGAACGCGACGAACGGCGCGCGCTGCTGGCTCAGCCACGCGGCCTGGGGGTTGCCGAGGTAGGTGTCGGTGACGACGAAGGCGTCCACTGCCGTCGAGCGGAGCAGGTTGTCGTAGCCGCCGATGGGGTCCTCGTCGTCGCCCGGGAAGAGCAGGACGTGGTAGCCGACCTCCTCGCTTGCCTCGACCAGCGAGTGCACGAAGCGGTCCATCGCGGCGTTGGCCGTGCCCTCCTGCGCGGGCGCGAACCGCAGCCCGATCAGGGACGACGTACGGGTGCGGAGGTTGCGGGCAGCGCGGTTGGGCGAGTAGCCGAGCTCGGCGATCGTCTGGCGGACCCGCTCGAGGGTGTCGGGGCGCAGCAGGTCGGGGTTGTTGACCGCGTTGGACACGGTCTGCCGCGAGACGCCGGCGCGCTCGGCGACGTCGGCGAGGGTGGGCGGCGTCACGGGCAACGTGCCGCCCGACCTGTGCTCGCTGCGTGCCATGACCCACTCCCCCTCGATCGCCCTAGATCGATCCAATCAAGGTGAGCATAAGCCCCGACGCGCGCTCGACACGCCCGCCCAACGGGTGAAGGGCCCTTGCGAGTATGAGTCGCAAGGGCCCTTCAGTGACCGGATCGTGTGACGACCTCCGGTCGACGGCTCGTCTCCGATGGTCCCCGCGCCTGCGTCACCCAGTCGCGGCGGCCGGTCCGCCGAAGCATCCCAGCCGGGTGGACCCTCGTCCCCGAGCTGCCCCGCGGCCCGTTGCCGGGCTGCGTGGGAGAAGTTCTACGCGGTCGTACGAGTCGCGCGCAAGGGGTTCCACCAGTCGATCTGCTCCTCCACGTCCCGTCCACCGGTCGCGGGCGTCCGTCCCCAGCCGTGGGGTCCTTCGTCCACAGGATCCGGGCGTGATCCACAGCCTGCGGACCCGCCTGTGGAGACGTGGTCCGGACCGGGCGCGCCGGGGCGCGGGTGTCGGTGGGCTCACCTAGCGTTGCCTCCATGTCGACGAAGACCGCCCGGACCCGCTCCTCCTACCGGTGCACCGAGTGCGGGTGGGAGACGGCCAAGTGGGTCGGCCGGTGCGGGGAGTGCCAGGCGTGGGGCTCGGTCGTCGAGGCCGGCGCGCCGACCCTGCGCGCCGCCGCCGGGCCCGTGTCGACCCCGGCCGTGCCGATCGGCCAGGTGGCGATCACCGAGTCCGTCGCCCGCACGAGCGGCGTGCCCGAGCTCGACCGCGTCCTCGGCGGTGGGCTGGTGCCGGGGGCCGCGATCCTGCTCGCCGGCGAGCCCGGCGTCGGCAAGAGCACGCTGCTGCTCGAGGTGGCCGCCCAGACCGCCCGGACCCGCCAGCGCACCCTCTACGTCACCGGCGAGGAGTCCGCGGCCCAGGTGCGCCTGCGCGCCGACCGCACGGGCGGCGTGCACGACGAGCTGTTCCTCGCGGCGGAGACCGACCTCGGGGCCGTGCTGACCCACATCGAGGACGTGCGCCCCACGCTGCTGGTCGTCGACTCCGTGCAGACCATCGGCGCCTCCGGCATCGACGGGGTGCCGGGCGGGGTGACGCAGGTCAAGGAGGTCGCCGCCGCGCTCATCCGCGTCGCCAAGACCCGCAACATCACCACGATGATCGTCGGCCACGTCACCAAGGACGGCTCGATCGCCGGCCCGCGGGTGCTCGAGCACCTCGTCGACGTGGTCCTCCACTTCGAGGGCGACCGCAACTCCCGATTCCGGATGGTCCGCGCGATGAAGAACCGCTACGGCCCGGTCGACGAGGTCGGGTGCTTCGACCTGTCCTCCGAGGGCATCCAGGCCGTCACCGACCCGACCGGCCTCTTCGTCGAGCACCACACCCAGGACGTCTCCGGCACCTGCGTGGCGGTCACCATGGAGGGCCGGCGCCCGCTGCTCGCCGAGGTGCAGGCGCTGCTGACGCCCTCACCACTGGAGCGCCCGCGCCGTACCGTCTCGGGCGTCGAGACGTCGCGCGTCGACATGGTGCTCGCGGTGCTCCAGCGCCACGCCGGCCTCCGCATCGCCGGCAGCGACACCTTCGTGGCGACCGTCGGCGGCGCCAAGCTGCACGACCCGGCGGCCGACCTCGCCATCGCCGTGGCCGTCGCCAGCTCCCACCTCGGCGTCCCGCCGCCGCGCGGAGCGGTGGCGATCGGCGAGATCGGCCTCGCCGGTGAGCTCCGCCGGGTCCGCGACCTGCCGCAACGCATCGCCGAGGCGTCCCGGCTCGGCTTCAAGGTGGCCGTGGTCCCCCGCGGCCGGGCGCTGCCCAGCGAGCGCGGGATCCCGACGCGCCGCATGGTCGACGGCCTGCGCGTGGTCGAGGTCGACGACGTGGTCGGGGCCCTGCTCACGCTCGACCTGACGCCACCGCTCTAGACGCCGCGCCCCCGCAGGTCACGGCTTGCTCACGAAATCGGCGCGGTGGCGCGACTCGCCCCTACACTTCACCGGGGCGCACGGGGTCGCCCCACGGAGGGCAGGTGGAGGGACCGGTGGCAGAGCGCATCGACGAGCAGCTGCGGCTGCGCGCGACCCTGGCCTCGATCGCACCGGGCACCCCGCTGCGTGACGGGCTCGAACGGATCCTGCGCGGGCGTACGGGCGCGTTGATCGTGCTCGGCCAGGACAAGACGGTCGAGTCGATCGCGACCGGCGGCTTCACCCTCGACGTGCCGTTCACCGCCACCGGCCTGCGCGAGCTGGCCAAGATGGACGGCGCGATCATCCTCGACAAGGACATCACCCGGGTCCACCGCGCGGCGGTCCACCTGATGCCCGACCACACGATCCCCTCCGAGGAGACCGGCACCCGGCACCGGACGGCGGAGCGGGTGGCCAAGCAGACCGGCCACCCGGTCATCTCGGTGTCGCAGTCGATGCAGATCATCGCGGCCTACGTCGGCGAGATCCGCCACGTCCTCGAGGACTCCGGCAAGATCCTGTCCCGCGCCAACCAGGCGCTCGCGACGCTCGAGCGCTACAAGCTCCGCCTCGACGAGGTCTCGGCCACCCTGTCCGCGCTCGAGATCGAGGACCTGGTGACCGTGCGCGACGTCGCGGTCGTCGCCCAGCGCCTCGAGATGGTCATCCGGATCGCCCGCGAGATCGAGGACTACGTCCTCGAGCTCGGCACCGACGGACGCCTGCTGTCCCTCCAGCTCGAGGAGCTCGTGACCGGCGTCGACGCCGAGCGCGAGCTGGTCGTGCGCGACTACCTCCCCGGCGGCCGACGCCGTCACGCCAGCCCCGCCTCCCACCTCGCCGAGCTCGAGGCGCTGTCGCCGACCGAGCTCGTCGACCCGGCCTCGGTGGCCCGCGCGATCGGCCTCGGCGGCGCCGAGCACCTCGACGCGGCCGTGGCCCCCCGCGGCTACCGCCTGCTCGCCAAGGTCCCGCGCCTGCCGGCCGCCGTCGTCGACCGCCTCGTCGATCACTTCGGCGGGCTCCAGCAGCTGCTCTCCGCCGGCATCGACGACCTCCAGGCCGTCGAGGGCGTCGGCGAGCTGCGCGCGCGGAGCGTACGCGAGGGGCTGTCCCGCCTCGCCGAGTCGAGCATCACCGAGCGCTACATCTGAGCCGGCCAGCGGCGGCCGAGGAACGAGGCCGTCGCGTCGGACCGGCCAGATCGAGCACGCGACACGCCCGCCAGCGGTGGCCCACCCACATGGCCCTGCGCGGGAATGTGGCTGTGGCACCGCCCACCAGCGCGGCGTACGCCGACACGCCCGCCAGCGGTGGCCCACCCACGTGCCGAGTGCCCCGCATGTCGCTCACGCACCGCCCACCCGAGCAGCGGCGGACCGGCCCCTACTCCAGCAGCAGCACGCCGATCGCGGACACGAGGTTGAGCAGCACGAAGCCGCCCGCCACGACCACGGCGACGACCATCGGGTAGCGGCCGCGGGGTTCGCCGAGCCGCATCGCGCGGCGCCCGTAGTGCACCGCCAGCACGGCCGGCAGCACGAACACGACCAGCGCCGGGACCGCGGCGAGCACCATGACCCACCACTCGGCGTCCTCGGAGCCGCCCGACGGGTGCCCCAGCGCGGAGGCGATGCCCTCGCCGATGACGAAGGCGAGGGGGAAGGTCACCACGAAGCCGAGCAGCGACCACCAGGCCCGGGACAGGGACCTCCGGGCGTCCGGCCCGGTGCGTACGTCGGTCGACATCTCCCTCACCCCAACGCGACCACGAGGGCCACGAGGGCCACCGCGCCGACCAGGGCGAGGGCGACCCCGACCTCGGCCAGGCGCTGCCGGTCCCCGTCCCGCGACCAGTAGTAGCCGATCGGCACACCGGCCAGGCCGACCGGGAGCCACACCAGCCCGACGACGCGCGCCCAGTCGGGCGGGTTCACCCCGTCGGCGAGGCTGAGCACGTACGCGTACGCGACGGCCAGCGTGAACAGCACCCCCAGCACCAGGGTGACGGGTCCGGCGACACTCGCGCCGGGAAGGACGCCGCGCCTCTCGAGGGTCCTCATGACACACCTCCTCGGACACGACCAGCATCCCGCGCGGACGCGGGGAGGGGCAGGGCCGAAGGGCCTGACTACGGCACTCAGCCGGCGGAGTTGCCCGCGCCGTCCTCACCGGGCGTGTGCGAGGTGTCCGTGTCCTTGTCCCGGTTCTTCTTGCCGCCCTGCTGCTGCGGCTCGGCGGTCTGGGTGATCACCTCGGGCTGCCGACCGACCAGCTCGAACTGGACGTCGGTGCCCTGTCCGCCCAGGGCGGCGGCCTGCACGTGGTAGAAGCCGACCCTCGCCCAGTCGGTCCACCTCGTGCATCCCTCGTCGGAGCGGCGCGCCGACCACGTGACGACGACGGGCGCGTCGACGGCCTGCCGGACCACGACGTCCTGCGGGGGGATGGACGCGGGGCACTCCCGGCTGCTCCAGATGTAGTCGCTGCCGGACGTGATGGTCACGGTCATCGTCTCCGGCGACGCCTGCCACGTGCAGGCCTCGGTGACGACGGTGCGCAGGTTGATCGTGATCGGGATGTCGGCGCCACCGGCGGCCGACGCGATCGCCGGGGTGGCGACGATGTCGGACGGCTCGCACGGCCCTGACGGCTCGGCCAGGACCGGCTCCGGCGGAACGGTCTCCTGCGGGACCTGGTCGCGCTTCCTGCCCTTCTTGCCCTTCTTGCCCTTGCCGGGCGCCACCTGCGAGGTCGGCCCCGCGACCGGGGCCGGGGTGGTCTCGACCGTGGCACCCGCCTGCGTGGCGGTCCCGCCCCCGCCGTCCCTGGCGTCGGACGAGCCGCCGAGCACGCGCGCGAGCACGACGACGAGCAGCAGCGGGATGCCGATGACCACGAGGCGCCGGGTCCAGTAGACCCGGGCCGGCAGCGGCCCGCGAGGTCGTACGGTCGTCGCCATGGGGTCAGGCTAGGCAGCGAGCGGCCCGTCTCTGCGGAGGCGCACCGGCTCACCTACGATCGCGGGCGATGGACGCCCCCGAGACCCGTGCGCTGCACGACGCCGTGCTCGACTGGTACGACACCCACGCGCGCGAGCTGCCCTGGCGCGGGGAGGCCGCGACGCCCTGGTCGGTGATGGTCAGCGAGTTCATGCTCCAGCAGACTCCCGTCGTCCGGGTGCTCCCGGTGCACGCGGCCTGGCTGGAGCGCTGGCCCGCGCCCGCCGACCTGGCCGCGGACACCACCGGCGAGGCCGTACGCATGTGGGGCCGGCTCGGCTACCCGCGCCGCGCCCTGCGGCTGCACGCCGCCGCCGTGGCGATCGTCGAGCGGCACGACGGAGAGGTGCCCCGCTCGTACGACGACCTGGTCGCGCTGCCCGGCGTCGGGGACTACACCGCCTCCGCCGTCGCCAGCTTCGCCTTCGGCCAGCGGCACGTCGTCCTCGACACCAACGTCCGGCGGGTCCTGGTGCGCGCGGTCTCCGGCCGGGAGCTCCCCGCGCCGGCCGTCACCCGCGCCGAGCGCGACGTGGCGACCGCGCTGCTCCCCGCCGACGAGCCCACGGCAGCCACGTGGGCCGTCGCGACGATGGAGCTCGGCGCGCTCGTGTGCACCGCGCGCCGGCCGGCGTGCGACGCCTGCCCGATCGCGACGGAGTGCAGGTGGCGAGCGGCCGGCTTCCCGGCGTACGACGGCCCGCCCCGGCGCGGCCAGGCGTGGGACGGCACCGACCGGCAGTGCCGCGGACGCATCATGGCGCTGGCGCGCGAGGGCGACTCGGTCTCGGCCGACCAGGTCGCGGCGGCGTGGCCGGCCACGGACCAGCGCGAGCGGTGCCTGACCGGCCTGGTCGCCGACGGGCTCCTGACGCAGGTCACCCCGGGGCGCTGGGCGCTCCCGGGGTGATCTGCTGACGACCTGCGTCGATCAGGCCTCGCTGCTCAGGACTCGTTGGCCTTCGGCACGTCCGTCGGGCCGGCCGAGTCGTCCGGACCGTCGCCGACCGGACCCTCGACCACCGTCTCGAGCGGCGGCATGTCGGGGACGGCGGAGTTCTTCTGGCCGCGGAAGGTGAACTTCGCCTCCACGCCCTCGCCCTCGACGTCCACCAGCACGATCTGGCCGGGGCCGACCTCGCCGAAGAGCATCTTCTCGGCGAGCACGTCCTCGATCTCGCGCTGCACCGTGCGGCGCAGCGGTCGGGCACCGAGGACCGGGTCGAAGCCGCGCTCGGCCAGCAGGTCCTTGGCGGGCTGCGTGAGCTCGAGCGACATGTCGCGGTCCTTGAGCCGCAGCTCGACGGCGTCGATCATGTTGTCCACCATCGCGATGATCTGCTCGCGCGACAGCGGCGGGAAGACCACGATCTCGTCGACACGGTTGAGGAACTCGGGGCGGAAGTGCTGCTTGAGCTCCTCCGACACCTTGCTCTTCATCCGCTCGTAGGAGCCCGCGGCATCGCCGGTCTGGCCGAAGCCGAGGTTGACGCTCTTGGAGATGTCGCGCGTGCCGAGGTTGGTGGTCATGATGATGACGGTGTTCTTGAAGTCGACGACGCGACCCTGGGAATCCGTCAGGCGACCCTCCTCGAGGATCTGCAGCAGGCTGTTGAAGATGTCGGGGTGCGCCTTCTCGACCTCGTCGAAGAGCACCACGCTGAACGGCTTGCGGCGCACCTTCTCGGTGAGCTGGCCGCCCTCCTCGTAGCCGACGTAGCCGGGAGGCGAGCCGAACAGGCGCGACACCGTGTGCTTCTCGGAGAACTCGCTCATGTCGAGCTGGATCAGCGCGTCCTCGTCGCCGAAGAGGAACTCGGCGAGCGTCTTGGACAGCCACGTCTTGCCGACGCCGGAGGGGCCGGCGAAGATGAACGAGCCGCCGGGGCGCTTGGGGTCCTTGAGCCCGGCACGCGTACGACGGATCGCGCGGCTGAGGGCCTTGACGGCCTCCTCCTGCCCGATGACGCGCTTGTGCAGCTCGTCCTCCATCTTGAGCAGGCGGGTGGACTCCTCCTCGGAGAGCTTGACGATCGGGATGCCCGTGGCGACGGCCAGAACCTCGGCGATCAGCTCCTCGTCGACCTCGGCGATCTCGTCGAGGTCACCGGCGCGCCACTGCTTCTCGCGCTCGGCACGGCGGGCGGAGAGCTGCTTCTCCTCGTCGCGCAGCCGTGCCGCGGCCTCGAAGTCCTGCCCGTCGATCGCCGCCTCCTTGCGCTGGCGCACGTCGGCGATCTTCTCGTCGTACTCGCGCAGGTCCGGCGGTGCGGTCATCCGGCGGATGCGCAGTCGCGAGCCCGCCTCGTCGATGAGGTCGATCGCCTTGTCCGGCAGGAACCGGTCGGAGATGTAGCGGTCGGCCAGCGTCGCGGCGGAGACCAGGGCCTCGTCGGTGATGGTGACGCGGTGGTGCGCCTCGTAGCGGTCGCGCAGGCCCTTGAGCATCTCGATGGTGTGCGCGATCGAGGGCTCCTGCACCTGGATCGGCTGGAAGCGGCGCTCGAGCGCGGCGTCCTTCTCGAGGTACTTGCGGTACTCGTCGAGCGTGGTGGCACCGATGGTCTGCAGCTCGCCGCGGGCCAGCATCGGCTTGAGGATGCTGGCGGCGTCGATCGCGCCCTCGGCCGCACCGGCACCGACGAGGGTGTGGATCTCGTCGATGAACAGCACGATGTCGCCGCGGGTGCGGATCTCCTTGAGCACCTTCTTGAGGCGCTCCTCGAAGTCACCGCGGTAGCGCGACCCGGCGACGAGAGCGCCGAGGTCGAGCGTGTAGATCTGCTTGTCCTTCAGCGTCTCCGGCACGTTGCCCTTGACGATGTCCTGGGCGAGGCCGGCCACGATGGTGGTCTTGCCGACACCGGGCTCGCCGATGAGGACGGGGTTGTTCTTCGTACGGCGCGACAGGATCTGCATGACGCGCTCGATCTCCTGCTCACGGCCGATGACCGGGTCGAGCTTGCCCTCGCGCGCGGCCTGGGTGAGGTTCTGGCCGAACTGGTCGAGGACCAGCGAGCTGGACGGCGCCTCGCCGCCGGAACCGGAGGTCTGGGCGCCGGCCGTGGCCGACTCCTTGCCCTGGAAGCCGCTGAGCAGCTGGATGACCTGCTGGCGGACCCGGTTGAGGTCGGCGCCGAGCTTCTGCAGGACCTGGGCCGCGACGCCCTCGCCCTCCCGGATCAGGCCGAGCAGGATGTGCTCGGTGCCGATGTAGGAGTGGCCGAGCTGGAGCGCCTCGCGCAGCGAGAGCTCGAGCACCTTCTTGGCGCGCGGGGTGAAGGGGATGTGGCCGGACGGGGCCTGCTGGCCCTGGCCGATGATCTCCTCGACCTGGGCGCGCACGGCCTCCAGGGAGATGTCGAGGGACTCGAGGGCCTTGGCGGCGACGCCTTCGCCCTCGTGGATGAGGCCGAGCAGGATGTGCTCGGTCCCGATGTAGTTGTGGGAGAGCATGCGGGCCTCTTCCTGGGCCAGCACGACAACTCGCCGGGCTCGGTCGGTGAACCGCTCGAACATGTGCGCTCCTCTACGTCTGCGTGGTCCGCCTGCCTCCCGCGGGACGGGAGCGCGAACACTGGGCTCAACGCCCGACCTCAGCCTACGTGTTCCCGCCCGACTCACCAGAGCGTCCGCTCACAGCGAACGGCCCCGGCAGGTGCCGGGGCCGTTCGCGAGCGCTGTGTCGCCGGGAGACGGAGGTCAGTGGGCGGCGTCGTACGCCTGCTGGACGTCGGCGGAGATGCGACCGCGCTCCGAGACGTCCATGCCCTGGGCCTTGGCCCACTCGCGGACGTCCTTGGTGTTGGACGACGACGAACCGCCGCTCGACTTGCGGCCGCGGCGACCGCCACCGGTCACCTTGCGGGCGTGGCCGACGTAGCCGCTCATGGCCTCGCGCAGGGCGGCGGCGTTGGCGTCGTTGAGGTCGATCTCGTAGGTGGTGCCGTCGAGGCCGAAGGTCACCGTCTCGGTGGCCTCGGTGCCGTCGAGGTCGTCGACGAGAACGATGTTGACCTTTTGTGCCATGGTCGTTTCCTTTGCATTCGGCGGGCCCCGTGAATGCGATTGTGGCAGCAATTCACCACACAGCACAAAAGGACTCAGGAATTGCGCTCGAAAACGAGCCGCAATCCCTGCAGCGTCAGCCACGGAGAATGCTCGGTGAAACACGCACAATCGTCGACGAGAAGCGCGGCCAAATGGCCCGTCGAAATGACTGTGACGTCCTCGACCGGCACTCCGAGCTCGGCGATCATCCGCGCCACCAGGCCCTCGACCTGCGCCGCGACACCGAAGACCATGCCGCTCTGGAGGGCCTCGACGGTGTTCTTGGCGATCACCGAACGCGGCCGGACGAGCTCGACCTTGCGCAGCTGGGCGCCGCGGCGACCGAGCGCCTCGAGGGATGTCTCGATGCCCGGTGAGATCGCACCGCCGACGTACTGGCCCGCGCCGTTGACGACGTCGAACGTCGTGGCCGTGCCGAAGTCGACGACGATGGCCGGACCGCCGTAGAGCGTCGCGGCGGCGAGCGAGTTCACGATCCGGTCGGTGCCGACCTCGCGCGGGTTGTCCATCAGCACCGGGATCCCGGTGCGCACGCCGGGCTCGACCACGATCGAGGGGACGTCGCCGAAGTGCCGCTCCAACATCTCCCGCCACTCGTGCAGGACGGCCGGGACGGTCGCGCACACCGAGATGCCGTCGACGTCGTCGATGCGGTCGCCGAGCAGCCCGCGGATCACGATCGACCACTCGTCGGCCGTACGGCGCTCGTCGCTGTTCACACGCCAGTGGGCGGTGACCTCGTCGCCGTCGAGCAGGCCGAGGAACGTGTGGCTGTTGCCGATGTCGGCCGCGAGCAGGCTCATGGGGTGGTCAAGTCCATGCCGATGTCGAAGACCACGACCGAGTGGGTGAGCGCCCCGACCGACACGAAGTCGACGCCGGTCGCGCCGATGCGGCCGGCCCGCGCGAGGGTGATCCCGCCGCTGGCCTCGAGCGGCACGCGGCCCGCGGTGCGGCGTACGGCCTCGGTCATCAGCTCGTCGCCCATGTTGTCGAGCAGGATGCGCTCGGGCGGCTCGGGGAGCGCGAGCAGCTCGTCGAGCTGGTCGAGGGTGGTCACCTCGACCTCGACCGGCAGCCCGGCGAAGCGCCCCCGGATCGCCTCCAGTGCGGGCAGCACGCCACCGGCGGCGATGACGTGGTTGTCCTTGACCATCGCCATGTCCTGGAGGCTGGTGCGGTGGTTGACGCCGCCGCCGCAGCGCACGGCGTACTTCTGCAGCGCGCGCAGGCCGGGCAGCGTCTTGCGGGTGTCGAGCACCCGCGTGGGCGAGCCGGCCAGCGCGTCGACCCAGCGCGACGTGGCGGTGGCGATGCCGGAGAGGTGGCAGGCGAGGTTGAGGGCGGTCCGCTCGGCGACCAACATCCGCTGGGTGAGGCCGGTGACGCGCATGACGACGTCGCCCTTCTCGACCCGGGTGCCGTCGGGGAGGCGGTCGGTGATGGTGGCGTCGGCGCCGACCGCGAAGAACGCGACCGCCCCGACGCCGAGGCCCGCGACGACGCCGGGCTCGCGGGCGGCGAACACGGCTTCGCCGCGGGCGTCGTGCGCGATGGTGGAGGAGCTGGTCGGGTCGTCCATCCGGTGGTCAGGCAGGTCCTCCTCGAGCGCGCGCCCGACGACCTCCCAGACGTGTGCGGGGTCGAGCCCGGCGGCGGTCAGCTCGTCGCGCAGGTCCACGGGCACGTCGTCGAGCCTGGTCATGCCGTGGCCTCCACTGTCGAGGGGGTGGTCGAGGGGTCGGTCGAGGGGTCGGTCGAGGGGGCGTACGTCCACTCCGCCGCGACGGTGCCGTCGGCCTCGAGCCACGAGTCGACGTGGCCTGCCCTGCTGTCGTCGCGGTCGGGGAAGTCCTCACGCCAGTGCGACCCGCGGGTCTCGGTGCGCAGCGCCGCCGCCTCGGCCAGCGCGGTGCTGACCGTGAGCAGGTTGGTCGTCTCCCACGCCGCCGTCCCGACCTCGGCGTCGCCGTGGTCGAGCGAGCCGAGGACGGCGAGCGCCTCGGTGATGCCGTCGGCCTGCCGGAGCACGCCTACCCGCGAGGTCATCACGTCCTGCATCTCCGCGCGCCGCTCCCCCGACACCAGCCCCTCGCGCCGCTCGTCGGTGACGGGATCGGCCCAGGCGCGGAGCTCGCCCGGCAGCACGTCGGCGATGCGGCGGGAGAACACGAGGCCCTCGAGGAGCGAGTTGGAGGCCAGCCGGTTGGCGCCGTGGACGCCGGAGCAGGCGACCTCGCCCGTCGCGTAGAGGCCCGGCACGGACGTACGCCCCCACAGGTCGGTGGCGACGCCGCCCGAGGCGTAGTGCTGGGCCGGCGCGACCGGGATCAGCTCGGTGACCGGGTCGACGCCGTGCTCGCGGCACACCCCCAGGATGGTGGGGAAGCGCCGCGCCCAGAACTCGTCGCCCAGGTGACGCGCGTCGAGCCACATGTGCGGCTTGCCGGTCTCGATCATCCGGCGGGTGATCGCCTTGGCCACGACGTCGCGGGGTGCGAGGTCGGCCAGCTCGTGCTCGCCCTGCATGAAGCGGGCGCCGCCGAAGTCGACGAGGAACGCGCCCTCGCCACGCACCGCCTCGGAGATCAGCGGCTGCTGTCCCTGCGACTCGGGACCGAGCCACATCACCGTGGGGTGGAACTGGACGAACTCGAGGTCGCGCAGCCGGGCACCGGCACGCATCGCGAGCGCCATCCCGTCGCCCGTGGCGACGCTCGGGTTGGTGGACTGGCTGAACACCTGCCCCAGCCCACCGGAGGCGAGCACCACCGCGCGGCAGTGCACCGCGCCGACGCCGTCGTGCTGGCCCTCACCGAGGACGTGCAGGGTCAGGCCAGCCACCCCGCCGTCCGCGGCGCGGAGCAGGTCGACGGCGAGCGCGTGCTGGATGACCTCGATCTCGGGGGCGCGCTCGACCGCGGCGATGAGGGCCCGCTGGATCTCGGCGCCGGTGGCGTCACCCCCGGCGTGGGCGATGCGGTCGCGGAGGTGGCCGCCCTCGCGGGTCAGCGATAGCTCGCCGTCCGGGTGGTGGTCGAACTGGGTGCCCAGCGCGATCAGCTCACGTACTGCGTCGGGACCCTCCGTCACCAGGACGCGGACGGCCTCGACGTCGCACGCACCCGCCCCGGCGACGAGGGTGTCGTGCTCGTGCTGCCCGGGGGTGTCACCCGGTCCGAGGGCCGCGGCGATGCCGCCCTGGGCCCACTGCGTGGAGCCGGCGTTGAGCACGTCCTTGGTGACGACGAGCAGGTGGAGCGAGGGATCAGCCGCGTGGATGCGGAGCGCGGCGGTGAGCCCGGCGATGCCGGACCCGACGACCACGACGTCGGCGCGGGTGGTCCAGCCGGGAGCGGGCGCGCGGAGGCGGCCCGGGACCGGCCGGTGCGATGTCATCCGCGCAGGCTACCGAGCGAGCGCGTCGCCGCGCTTCAGCGTCTCGTCGCCGAACGTCTCGGCCGGGTCGAAGCCCGTCGCGAGGATCTTGTTGTCGGCGTCGACGAAGACGACGTGCGGCTGGTGCTCCTTGGCCTCCGCGGTCTCCATCTGGCCGTAGCCGATGAGGATGACGACGTCGCCGGGGTGCACGAGGCGGGCGGCCGCGCCGTTGATGCCGATGACGCCCGAGCCGCGCTCGCCGGCGATCGTGTACGTCTCGAGGCGGGCGCCGTTGGTGACGTCGACGATGTGCACCAGCTCGCCGGCCAGCAGGTCGGCCGCGTCGAGGAGGTCCTCGTCGACGGTCACCGACCCGACGTAGTGGAGGTCGGCCTGGGTCACGGTGGCCCGGTGGATCTTGGACTTCATCATCGTGCGCAGCATGGGCTGTTCCTTTCAGGGGGTGGTCGAGGCCGCGGGTGCGGTCCCCGCCGGTCGAGCATCGGGGGCGATGCGGTCGAAGACGATGGGCATGTTGTCGATCAGGCGCGTGGTGCCGACCCGCGCGGCGACGAGGATCCGTCCCTCGCCGGTCTCCGGCGCCTCGCCGAGGTCGGGCGAGGTGAGGGCGAGGTAGTCGAGCTCGAGCCCGTCGGCCGTCGCCTCCCTGAGGACAGACATCGCGGCCCAGCGCGCGGCCGGCACGCCGTACGGTGCGCGCTCCTGCGCCGCCCGGAGCGCCCGGCTCAGCGTCGTCGCCACCTGTCGCTCGTCGGCGTCGAGGTAGCGGTTGCGGCTGGACAGGGCGAGGCCGTCGGGCTCACGCACGGTCTCCGCCCCCACGATGTCGATGCCGAGGCAGAGGTCGCGGACCATCCGGCGGATGAGGACGAGCTGCTGGTAGTCCTTCTGCCCGAAGACCGCGACGTCGGGCCGGACCAGGCCGAAGAGTTTGGCCACGACCGTGAGGACGCCGTCGAAGTGGCCGGGGCGGGACTCTCCGTCGAGGATCGTGGCCAGCTCCCCGGGGGCGACGGTGACGCCGTCGTGAACGGAGTCGTGGCTGAAGCCGCCGGGGTACATCTCCTCGACGCCCGGAGCGAAGACGACGTCGACGCCCTCGACGGCGCAGACCGCGAGGTCGGCGTCGAGGGTGCGCGGGTAGCGGTCGAGGTCCTCGGCCGGGGCGAACTGCATCGGGTTGACGAAGATGCTGACGACGACCGGCCCGGACGTGGCCGCACGCGCCGTACGCATGAGGCTGGCGTGGCCGTCGTGCAGGGCGCCCATGGTGGGCACGAAGGCGATGCGCTCACCGGACCGGCGGGGCTCCGCGAGCAGGCCGGCGAGCTCCTCGCGCGTGCTCGCGAGGACGGGGGTCGAGGTCATCGACGCGGTTCGATCGGGGTCGGCAGGTGCGCCTCGGCGGCCGCGAGGACCCGCAGCATCTTGGACGCCCGGATCGGCAGCAGCCGGCCGTCGGTCACGGCCCGGTCGAGCGTGGCGTGGGCCATCGCGACGTAGGACGGGAGCGTCTGCGGCGCGTTGGCGACCAGGTCGGCGACGTGGGCGCGCACGGTCTCGACGTCGCCGCGGACGATCGGGCCGGTCAGCGCCGCGTCGCCCTGGGCCAGGGAGTTGTCGAGCGCCGCGGTGAGCAGGGGGCGCAGCGTGGCGGCCGGGTCCTCGGCGCCGGCGGCCGAGAGGATCTCCATCGCCTCGGCGACGAGCGTGACGAGGTGGTTGGCACCGTGCGCGAGGCCGGCGTGGTAGAGCGTGCGTCGGTCCTCCGGCACCCACATCGGACGGCCGCCGAGGTCGGCGACGAGGGACTCGACGAGCTCGCGGTCGGCCTCGTCGGCGGTGACGCCGAAGACGCAGCCGGCGAGCCGGGGCAGGTCGACCTCGGTGCCGGTGAAGGTCATGGCCGGGTGCATCGCGACGGTGCGGGCGCCGACGGCCCGGGCGGGCTCGAGGACGGCGAGCCCGTGGCGGCCGCTGGTGTGCACGACGACCTGGCCCTCACGGATCGCGCCGCTCGCGCTCAGCATCGTCACGACGTTGGAGAGCATGTCGTCGGGCACGGTGAGCAGCAGGAGGTCGCAGCCGCGCGCCACGTCGGTCGGCTTGCCGGGGCGTACGCCCGGGAGCAGCGCCTCGATCCGGCCCCGGGAGGCGTCGGACTCGCCCGCGGCGGCGACCACGTCGTGGCCCGCGGCGCGGAGTGCGGCTGCCAGGACGGCGCCGACGCGGCCCGCTCCGACCACGCCGATGTGGTGCTTCGTCATGTCGACCTCTTCGTTTCAGTCCCTCGCGGGTACCGATCTACTGCGATCAACATCGAGCGTACGCCTGCGGATTCCGTGGTGGGAACGCCCCGGGGGCGTGACGCACGCCACGTGCCTCAGGCGCGCAGGTGCAGCTTGGCGTGGTCGGGGTCGTCGACGACGAACGGCCGCGGGGCACGAGGGAGCCAGGCGTGGGTGACGTGGTCGACCACGTGGACACCCTCGGGCGACGTGATCTCCACGACCCCCTCGGGCACCTCGCCGTCGTGGAGCGCGTTCCAGACCAGCCACTCGCGGCGCTTGCGGCGGTTGCGGATCGAGGTCGCGAAGGACTCCGGGTTGGTCCAGTGGGCGAACTCGTCGCCGTCGAGCCACTTGAGCTCGACGCACAGCCCCTGCGGCAGCGCGAACATCTCGATGCGCTCGGGAGTCGTACGGATCTCCCACTCCGGCGCCTTGGTGTAGACGTAGTCGGGGCTCATCGGGAAGCCCCACTCCTCGATGTTGCGCAGGCCCAGGTCGAGGTAGGCCTTGCGGTCCGACTCGATGTAGAGCCCGTGGCGCGGGAAGCGGATGACGGCCTCGGCCATCCCGACCTGCCAGGACAGGTCGGCCATCGACACCTCCCCCTCGGTGGTGAGGACCATGTCGCCGTCCCACTTCCACGAGTAGCGGGTGCGGACGTGGGAGAAGCACCAGTTGTAGAAGTAGGCCAGGGAGTGCACGGAGCGCTCGTTGACCGCGAGGTGCTCGGCGCCGGCGCGGGCCACCTGGAAGGGGTACTCCTTCAGCGTGAACCTGTCCGAGAGCCCGTGCTCGGCCGCGACGCGCAGCGCCTCCTCGCCGGTGCCGTCGTCGGAGCCGTTGTCGACCAGCAGCACGTGGTCGCAGGCCCGCAGCAGCGGGGGCAGGACGAA
This sequence comes from Nocardioides ganghwensis, assembly GCF_014779655.1. Classification (GTDB taxonomy): domain Bacteria; phylum Actinomycetota; class Actinomycetes; order Propionibacteriales; family Nocardioidaceae; genus Nocardioides; species Nocardioides ganghwensis. The sequence continues at coordinate 137,765 of NZ_JACXYX010000005.1, read as the reverse complement.
CCGCAGGCCGGGCGCCTCGTTCTTGACCCGCAGCACGGCCGTCGCGCCGCGGCGCAGCCCGCCGGGCTGGTTCCACGGCCACACGATGTCGAAGTCGCTGTGCCCCTCGAGGTTGGTGATGCCGTGGCCGGAGCCGATGGGGATCGTCACGGCTGGTCGTCCCGGGTGCGTCCGAGGGCCTTGCGCACGCCGCGGCGCACGGACGGCGGGATCGCGGCGCGTACGTCGTGGGGGACCCGGTCGGCGAGCGACCTCGACGCCTCGGCGGCCTCGGCCCGGGCTCGCCGGCGCGCCTGGTGGCGGGCGTGCTCGGCGGTCGAGCGGCTGATCGCCGCGGCCTCCTCGTAGAGGTCGACGTACTCCGCGCGGAGCTCGTCGAAGGTCGCGTGGGCGGCCCCGGTGTCGCCGCCCTCGTCGGCGAGCTTGTTGAGCTCGTCCCACGTGGCGGCGGTGAGCTCGTGGAGCCGTCGGGGCAGCCCGAGGTCGTCGAGGGTGGAGGTGACCCGGCGCAGGTTGGGGTCGATGAAGCGGTGCACCTCGCGGATCTGGTCGCTGCGGGTGTGGATGATCGTCTGGAGGTCGAGGGCGTGGCCGAGCGCCGTGGTGGTCCTGACCCAGTCGGTGAGCAGGTCCTCGTAGCGGACGAAGACCCGGCCCCCGTCGCCCTGGGCGGGACGGGTGGCGCGCTCGGTGTGCAGCAGCATGTTGACCCAGCTCGCCGCGAGGTGGGCCGAGCCGAGCTTGTTGGCGTAGTACTTCTGCTTGGAGCCGACGACCTCGGCCGGCGGGCGCAGCATCGTGGCGAACACCGGCGTCGCGCCCGTACGGATCGCCGCGACCCGCCACAGGCCGAGGAACCAGCTCAGCCGGGGATCCTTCACGACGAGCTCGGGGTGCTCGGCGAAGTGCGGCTCGAGCCACTCGCTGACCCGGATGCGGGCGGGCTCGCGGCTGCAGATGCGGCCGGTGTCGAACCACGCCTCGGGGCGGCTGTCGCTGACCTGGACCAGCGCCTCGGCGAGCCACTCGTCGTGCACGTCGACGACCCACTGCGGCTCGCTGAAGCCGCGCGGGTTGGAGTCGTCCGGCGGCACCTCGGGGAGCGGGACGTGCATGCCGAGCCTCGAGACGATGCCGGCCAGCGTGCTGGTGCCGCTGCGGCCGGCGCCGGCGACGAAGAGGACCTTCCGCGGCACTCCGTCGGGGTTCATCTCGTCGATCGCTCTCGGCTGCTCGGTCACGGCGGGCAGCCTACCGGCGGCCGGCGTCCTGGTTTCGACGCGCCTCTCGCGACCTCGCAGGCTCGGTCGCGGGCTCGCTCGACCTCGTCGCTCCTCCGGCAGCTCCTTCGTCGCTGCCAACTACGCTCCCGACATGCGGCTGTTCTCCCGGGCTCCCCTCGTCGGCGTCGTGATCCCGGCGTGGGGCGTGGAGGACTACCTCGACGACTGCATCCGCTCGCTTCTCGCGCAGACCCACCGCAGATGGGAGGCGGTGATCGTCGACGACGGCGCCACCGACCGCACCGGTGAGATCGCCGACGACTGGGCGCGTCGCGACAACCGGATCAGCGTCGTGCACTCCGTCAACGGCGGCCTCGGCGCCGCCCGCAACCTCGGGGTCTCGCACGTGCGCGGCGACTACCTCGCGTTCCTCGACTCCGACGACGTGCTGCCGGCGACGGCGTACGCCGACCTGGTGGGCGCGCTCGAGGAGTCGGGCTCCGACTTCGCGACGGGTTCGATCGTGCGCTGGGAGGGTGACGCGCTGGTCGAGCCGCCGTGGATGCGCCGGCTGCACCGCCCAGTCCGGGGCGCGCGGGTGGAGGACCGGCCGGAGATCCTCGGCGACGTCTTCGCGTGGAACAAGGTGTGGCGCCGATCCGCCTGGGACGCCGCCGGCCTCGCCTGGCCCGAGGGGATCCGCTACGAGGACCAGCCGACGACGACCCGGGCCTTCCTCGACGGCACCTTCGACGTCCTCGACGAGGTCGTCTATCGCTGGCGGATCCGCGAGGGCTCGATCACCCAGACCCGGGCCTCCTCGGTCCAGGACCTCTCCGACCGGTGGGAGACCAAGCGGATGTCCCTCGCGGCGGTCCGCGAGCACGGCTCCGCCGAGGTCGAGGAGGTCTTCGTCGACCGGGTGCTCGCGGGCGACCTGTGGCGCTACTTCCTGCTGGTGCCGGGCTGCACGCCCGAGTGGTGGCGACTGCTGCGCTCCGGGGTGCTGGAGCTGTGGGGGCAGCGCTCGCTGGTGCACAGCGGGCTGCCGCCGGTGCACCGGCTCGCGGGCTGGCTCGTCGAGCAGGACCGCCGCGCCGAGGTCACCTCGCTGATGGAGTGGGCGGCCACCCTCGACGGACCGGCACCGCGGGTCCAGGACGTCGGGACCGGCGCCTGGCGGCTGTCGGTGCCCCGGTCCGTGGTCGACGAGACCACCGTGGCCCCGGAGGCGTTGGCGCTCCGGGACCACGAGGTGTGACTAGACGAGGCCCTCGGACTCGAGGAACTCCTGCGCGACGTCGGCCGGCTGCTCGCGGTCGATCTGGACACTGACGAGCAGCTGCCCGAGCGTGTCGTTGTCGAGCGCGGCCATCAGGTCGTTGAGCGGACCCTCGATCTCGGGGTTGTCGGCGAGGAACTCGGTCGACACCGCCGGGATGAGGTTCTGGGCGGGCTGGATGCCGCGGTCGTCCTCGAGCAGGAGCAGGCCCTGCTCCTCGAGCGTGCCGTCGAGCGTGCTGGTCTGGCCGAGCTCGGCCTCCCCGTCGAGGACCGCCTGGAACGTCTCGGTGGAGGCGTAGCCCAGCGGCTCGAGGGTGATGTCGATGCCGTAGGTGTCGACGAGGCCCTTCTCGCAGTCGGTGCGGCCCTTGCAGTCGGGCGCGGCGGCGAGCGTCACGGACTGGCCCTCGAGGTCGGACAGCTTGGTGACGCCCTCGGCGTCGGAGAACTCCTGGCTGGTGAAGTAGCCGTTGGCGGAGAAGGCCTCGGAGGGCTCGAGCAGCGTGATGCCCTTCTCCTCGAGCAGGTCGGCACCGGCGTCGATCGTCTCCTGGGCGTCGCTGGTCGAGAGCGGCTCGGCGTCGGGACCGTTGGCGTCGGTGTTGAGCTGGTCGACGATGCCGGCGACGTACTCGGGGGCGATCTGGACCGCGTCGGGCATCTCGTTGAGGTAGACCGGGCGGGTGTCGACCAGGCGGGTCTCGACCTCGTAGCCCTGGGCCTCGAGGACCTGCTGGTACATCGCGGTGACGAGGGCGGCCTCGTCGAAGCTCTGCGAGCCGATGACCACGGACGTGCCCTCGCCCCCGCCCGTGCCCGAGGTGGGCTCGTCGTTCTCGGCTGCGAGGTCGTCGCCGGCGCAGCCGGCCAGGAGGGCGGTCAGGGCCAGCCCGGTCACCGCCAGCAGCGGACGTCGTACGTGCATGAGTGTCAACCTTCTGTGTCCCGCGGCGCAGGCCGCGCGTGTCCGGTGATGCGAGCGAGTCCGCTCAGCTCCCGGTGGGAGCCTCTTCCACCGTAGCCGGGGCCTCCGACAGCGGCTCCACTCCAGCGGGTGACGACGTGCGTGACGGTGCGCTCGGCATGGGGTCGACGGCACGCTGGACCGCGGCCGCGGCGACCTCGAGCACGAGCGCCACGAGCGCGACGACCACCGCCCCGGCCATGCCCTGGGCGTAGTCGTTGCGGGCGAAGCCCTCGGTGATGATGCGCCCGAGCCCGGGGCCGGCGACGAGCGCGGCGATGGTGGCGGTCGCCCACACCTGCACCAGCGCGAGGCGTACGCCGGAGGCCACCACCGGCAGCGCGAGGGGCAGCTCGACGCGCCAGAAGCGCTGCGAGCGTGACATCCCCATGCCGTCCGCGGCCTCCTGCACGTCGGAGGGCACCTCGCGCATCCCGACGTAGCCGTTGGTGATGAGGGGCGGCAGCGCGAAGAGGACGAGCGCGATCAGCGTTGCGAGGCCGGCGCGGCCGTACGGACCGAAGTCCCCCGAGCCGGGCCAGTCCGCCGCGACCAGCAGGGCCAGCAGCGCGAAGGTCGGCACGGCGCGGCCGACGTTGGACACGTTGACGGCGAGGAAGCCGCCGCGCCCGAGGTGGCCGAGCCACAGCGCGAGCGGCAGGCCGAGCAGCATCGCCGCGGCGAGGGCGGTCGCGGTGAGCAGCAGCTGCTCCAGCAGGCGTGCGACGAGCCCGCCGCCACCGGTCCAGCTGTCGGCGTCGAGCAGGTACTGCCAGGTCTCGGCGAAGAGCTCCATCAGCGCGCCCCCGCCGTCCACGGCGTCAGCACCCGCTGGAGCACGACCAGCACCACGTCGAGCAGCACCGCGAGCACCACGCACAGCACGGCCGCTGTCATCAGCTCGGCGCGGAAGTCACGCTGCACGCCGTGGGCGATGAGGTCGCCGAGACCGCCGTAGGCCACCAGGGTCCCCACCGTGGTCAGGGCGATCGTCGACACCGCGGCGACCCGCAGGCCGGCCATCGCGACCGGCAGCGCCAACGGCATCTCGATGCGCGTCAGCATCCGCGCGCGTCCGTAGCCCAGGCCGGTGGCCGCCTCGCGCACCTCGTCGGGCACCGAGCGGAGTCCGTCGAGGAGCGCGCGGACGAGGATCGTCAGGGCGTACAGGCCGAGGCCGATCACCACCGTCGCCGCCGACAGGCCGGTGAACGGCACGAGGAGCGGCAGCAGGGCCAGCGACGGAACCGTGTAGACCCCGGTGCTGAAGCCGAGGACCGCGGACTCCAGGCGCGGGATGCGGCGCGCGAGCAGGGCCAGCGGGATCGCGATCGCGATGCCCAGGAGGAGGGCGGCGAAGGTGATGAGGACGTGCTCGACGAGTGCGTCGGTGATCTGCTCGTGGCGGTCCTCGACGTACTGCCAGCAGAACCATTCGTTGACGAACCGGCTGTAGCAGCTCGGTCCGGAGTCGGCGGCCCCCAGTATGGTCACCGCATGGACGCTACACGGGGCGACGAGCCGATGATCCGGCTCGAGGGCGTGGGCAAGACCTACCCCGACGGGACCGTCGCGGTCCACGAGCTCGACCTCGAGGTGGCTCGCGGCGAGATGGTCTGCCTGGTCGGCCCCTCGGGCTGCGGCAAGTCCACGACGCTCAAGATGATCAACCGGCTCATCGAGCCGACCACCGGCCGGATCTGGCTCGACGGCACGGACGTGACCGACGTCGACCCGGTCGAGCTGCGCCGCGGCATCGGCTACGTCATCCAGCAGATCGGCCTGTTCCCCCACCAGCGCATCGAGCAGAACGTGATGACCGTGCCGCTGCTCTACGGGGAGTCCAAGGCCACGGCCCGCGAGCGGGCGCACGAGCTGCTCGCCACGGTCGGCCTCGACCCGGAGCAGTACGCCCGCCGCTACCCCCACGAGCTCTCGGGTGGTCAGCGCCAGCGCGTCGGCGTGGCCCGCGCGCTCGCGGCCAACCCGCCCGTGCTGCTCATGGACGAGCCCTTCGGCGCCGTCGACCCCGTGGTGCGCGGGCGCCTACAGGACGAGTTCCGCCGGCTCCAGGCCGAGCTCGGCAAGACCGTCGTGCTCGTGACCCACGACATCGACGAGGCGATCCGGATGGGTGACCGGGTCGCCGTCTTCGCCGCCGGCGGGCGCCTCGCCCAGTACGCCACCCCGGGCGAGCTGCTGGCCCGTCCCGCCGACGAGCAGGTGGCCGACTTCGTGGGGTCGGGCGGCCTGCGCACGCTGACGGTCACGCGGCTGCGAGAGGACCACCTCGAACCGCTCGACGGCGTCTCCACCGGCGACCTGGGATCGGCGATCGACATCGACTCCTCGCTGGAGGACGCGCTCGCCGCGATGCTGCGCGACGACAAGCCGATGGTCGGCGTACGCCGCGGCCCGACCTTCCTCGGCGTGCTCACGCCCGCCGGGGTGCACCGCGCGCTGCGCGAGTCGCTGCGCTGAGGCTTGGTGCGGCGACCACCGGGTACCCGGTGATCGCTGATGTTCCCGCCCGTTGCAACGGTCGAGAAGCGCGCCGAAAGGACTGTCGGACGACCGTTGGTCTCGACGCGTCGGTCCCGGCTACTGGACCGGCACGTCCTTGTGCCAGGACTCGGTGACGTACTTCGTGCCCCAGCCCATCGAGGTGTAGAGCCCGTCGGCGCCGGTCGGTGAGTCGGCGTCGACCTCGAGGCCCACGCGGTCGCGGCCGCGCGAGGCCGCGTCGGCGATGATCGTGCGGAGCAGGCCGGTGGCCACGCCGCGGCCGCGGGCGGACTCGAGCACGCCGAGGTAGGAGACGTACGACCCGTCAGGCCCGGTCGCCGACTCGCTGACGGTGCCGACCAGCGCGCCTGCGGGCTCGACCTCGTCGCCGTCGGTGATCTCGGCCAGCCACCAGTGGTCCCAGCGGTGGCCGGGGTCCTCGCGGAGCCGGTGGATGAACTCGTCGAAGGTCTCCTCGGCGGAGTTGAAGTGGTCGGTGAACGCACCCTCCAGCACGTCGTGGACGGCGCGGAGGTCCGCCTCGTCGGGCATCCCTCCCGAGTCGGGTCCGCCCTGGCGCTCGACCAGGCGGAACACCACGCCCCGGCGCTCCCAGCGCGCCGGGTCGGGCACCAGCTCGGCCTCGGCGGCCTCCACCGACCGGCTCATCTGCCACCAGGTGCGCACGCGGGTGAACCCGGCGTCCTCGAGCCAGCCGTGCTGGCGCTCGTCCTCGGCGAACGCGCCCGTGTCGATCTGCTGCTCGGCCAGGCCGCGGGCCGCGCCGACGGCCTTCGCCTGGGCCTCGGCCCACTCGAAGAGGACGTCGCTGCACCGGTCGGCGAGCCGCTCGTCGAGGTCGCGGTCGACGATGTGGACGAACAGCATCCGGCCCTCGGCGCGGTCGTGCACGCTGCCCCAGGCCTGGATCCGGCCGTCCGGGTCGCGTACGACGAGGTTCTCCCGCATCGCCAGGCCGCGCTCGGAGACCTCGACCAGGACCTCCTCCTCGCCCGACCCGGCCCACCCGCGCCCGGCGCGCTCGTGGGCGCGCAGGAGCTCGGTGAGGCGCTCGACCGTGGCAGGGTCGTCACCGTCGGGACTGTCCGCGGACCATCCCGCGGGAAGTCCCGGGTCCTCGGGCAGCGCGTCGGCGGGGTCGCTCTCGAACCGGTTGTCCTCGGGGATCACGGGCAGCCATTCTTCCGTACGCCCGGCCCGGCGGTGCGAGCGGAGCCGTACGGGCGCGTCAGGCGCTGCGGTGGTTGCGGCGCGCGGCGGCGGCGCGGAGGGAGTCGAGCTCGGCGCGGACGACGTCGATCTCGGCCTCGAGCTCGGCCACGAGGACGATCGCCTCGGCGGCACGGGACTCGGCCTCGTCGCGACCCCGCTCGGCGGTGTCGCGGCCCTGCTCGGCGGCGTCGGCGCGACGGGCCTCCTGGGCGCGCTTGAGGCCCTGCTCGGCGGCGTTCTTCTGCGCGTCGGAGAGGGCGCGCTCGAGCACGCCGATGGCGTCCTCACGCTCGGCGATGCGGCGCGACATGTCGGCGGCGAAGGCGGTCGACTCGGCCGTACGGCGCTCGGTCAGCGCGCGGTACTCCTGGGCCTGGACGGCGCGGTCGCGCGCGGCGTCGCGGCGGGTCTGCATGAGCTCGGAGTGGGTGATCCGGGTCGCGGCGGCACCGGCGAGCACGGCCACGACGGCAGCGACAGCGGTCAGTCCGGTCGAGGTGGACACGAGGGCGCCGAACACGAGCGCCGCGCCGACGGCGAGGAGCGCGACGGCGACGGCCAGGCGCGTGCTGCGCTGGCGCCGACGAGCAGGCATCCGGGACGCCTGTGACTGCTGGGGCTGCTGGGAAGGCATGCCGTCCAGACTAGGGCTGCGACCGCCCGCCGTCGGCGCGACACGCTCGCTCCAGCGCGAGCGAGGCGAGCATCACCCCGGCCGCCCCGGCGGCCGCGACGACGGATCGGAGCACCCAGCGGTCGGCGAGCTGCGACGCGTCGCCCAGCCAGCTGACGGCGTACCCGACGTAGCCGGCGGCCACCAGCGTGCCGCCGATCGCGCAGGCGCGCCCCAGGACGAGCCGGTTCACCGCCTGGTGCGGCTCGAGCCGCTCGCCCCGCACGTGCACGGTCTGCCAGGTGTGCCAGGCGAGGAACCCCATGATCGCCGCGACCATCACCAGCGCCAGGGCCTGGACCCACGACACCAGCGGCGGGCGCCCGGTCAGGGCGGTGGCGACGGGGTGGATGCCCCAGCCGACGACAAGGCCGAGCACGGCGCACACCGTGAGGGCACGCGCCGTCGTGGGGCGGAGGGTGCCGCGCGGCTCCGGCGGTTCGTCCTCGGGTCCGGGGCCCGCCTGAGGACCTGCGCTCACTCGACCTCGAGCACGAGGTCGTCGCGCTTCTTGACCCCCGACGTGTCCGCGGACTGCAGCAGCTCGGCGATCGGGCCGCGATCGGGGAAGACGGCGTCGGGCTCGAGGTCGTGCCACGGCTGGAGGACGAAGGCGCGCTCGTGGGCGCGCGGGTGCGGCAGCCGCAGGAAGTCCTCGTTGGACCGGCGGTCTCCGACGACGATCAGGTCGACGTCGAGGGTGCGGGGGGCGTTGCGCACGTCGGTGCGCTCGCGCTCGAACGCGTCCTCGACCGCCAGCGCGCGCTCCATCAGGCGGGCGGCGGGCAGCGTGGTGTCGGCGAGGAGGACCGCGTTGAGGTAGGACCCGGCGCCGTCCGGCGAGTCCACCGGCTCGGTCTCGTAGACCGGGGAGACGCCGGTGACGAAGAAGTCGGGGGTGTCGGCCAGCGCATCGACCGCGCCCTGGAGCGAGGCGAGCCGCTCCCCGAGGTTGGAGCCCAGTCCGACCACCACCCGGCGGATCGGGTGCATCTCCCCGGTGAGGGAGTCGGCGTCCACGATGTTGGGGTTGGGGGTCTCAGTCATGAGCGTTGCCTCGCGTTCTGGTGATCGTCAGCGCGACGTCCGAGTACGTCGCGTCGATGGGTGCATCAGGTTTGTGGAGCGTCACTCGGGCCCATTCAACACGAGTGTCCAACAGGCACACATCCGCGATGCGCTGAGCGACGGTTTCTATCAGGTCGACGGGGTCGCGCTCGACGGCGGCCTTCACGTCGGCCACGAGGGTGCCGTAGTTCACGGTGTCCGCGAGGTCGTCCGAGGCCGCCGCGGGCCGGGTGTCGATGCCGAGCACCAGGTCGACGACGAAGACCTGGCCCTCGCGCCGCTCGAAGTCGAAGACGCCGTGGTGGGCGAAGCACTCCACCCCTGTCACGGACAGCTCGTCGGTCATCCCTCGTCGCTCCTGTGGGTCAGCAGGTTCGGCTCGCCCTCGCGGCGTACGCCCATCGCCTCCGCCACGGCCAACGCGTCCCGCGTGGCGCGTACGTCGTGCACCCGCAGCACGTCGACGCTGCGGCCGGCCAGCAGGGCCACCAGCGCCGCATGGGCGTGCTCCCGGTCGTCGACCGGCCGGGCGGCACCGTCGGCGGCCAGCAGGGCGCCGAGGAACGACTTGCGGCTGGCCCCCACGAGCAGCGGGCAGCCGAGGTCGACCAGCACGTCGAGGTGGGTGAGCAGCTCCCAGTTGTGGTGCGGCTCCTTGGCGAAGCCCAGCCCGGGGTCGAGGACGATCCGCTCGCGGGCGATCCCGGCGGCCTCGGCCGCGTCGAGGCGCTCGGCCAGCTCACGGCGTACGGACGCGACGACGCCGTCGGGCGCGTAGTCGGTGAAGTCGCGCATCCGGTCGGCGTGGGCGCGCCAGTGCATCGCGACGTAGGAGGCGTCGCTGGCGGCGACGACCTCGAGGATCCGCGGGTCGGCGAGGCCGCCGGAGACGTCGTTGACGATCCGCGCGCCGGCCGCGAGGGACGCCTCGGCGACCTCGGCCCGCATGGTGTCCACCGAGACGACCGCACCGCCGGACGCGAGCTCGCGGATCACCGGGACCACGCGGTCGAGCTCCTCGGCGACGAGCGGACGGGTGGCGCCGGGGCGGGTGGACTCGCCGCCGATGTCGAGGATGTCGGCGCCCTCGGCGAGCAGGGTGCGGCCGTGGGCGACGGCTCGCTCGGTGGTGTCCCAGCGCCCGCCGTCGGAGAAGGAGTCCGGGGTGACGTTGACGATCCCCATCACCCGGGGAGTGGACGGCCGGTGGGCCACGGTCACCTGGTGCCCGAGTGGATCAGCGTCATCGCCTCGGCCCGGGTCGCCTGGTTGGTGAGGAAGCCGCCGCGCACCGCGGAGGTGATCGTGCGGGCGCCGGCCTTCTTGACGCCCCGCATCGTCATGCAGAGGTGCTCGGCCTCGATGACCACGATCACGCCGCGGGCACCGAGGATCTCCATCAGCGAGTCGGCGACCTGCGTGGTGAGGCGCTCCTGGACCTGGGGCCGCTTGGCATAGACGTCGACGAGCCGCGCCAGCTTGGACAGGCCGGTGATCTTGCCGGTGTCGGCGGGGATGTAGCCGACGTGGGCCACGCCGGTGAAGGGCACGAGGTGGTGCTCGCACATCGACCACAGCTCGATGTCGCGGACGAGGATCATCTCCTCGTGGCCGAGGTCGAACGTGGTGGTCAGCACGTCCTCGGCGGTCTGGCGCAGGCCGTGGGTGAGCTCGGCGTACGCCCGGGCGACGCGCGCCGGCGTCTCGCGCAGGCCCTCGCGGTCGGGGTCCTCCCCGATGGCGAACAGGAGCTCGCGGACCGCCGCCTCGGCGCGGGCGTGGTCGAAGTCGGGGACGTCCTCGGGCGCGCGCTCGGGCACGGTGATCGGGTCGGTCACGGCGCGTCCGGGTGCGGCGGGGTCGGCGTGTCGCCACCCAGCTCGGGCGTGCCGTGGATGTCGCCACCCGCACCGGGCGGGGTCAGGATCGCCCCGGCGTTGCGGGTCTCCTCCTCCTGGGCCGACGCGTCCGCGATGACCCGGTCGCGGATCGCCTGCGGGATGTCCACCGGCGGGATCGTCGACGGCACCCGCTCCGGCGAGCCGGTCCACGCCGGACGCGCCGGGCGCCGGGTCAGCGGCTCGAAGATCTCGGCGATCTCCGCCTTGTCGAGCGTCTCCTTGTCGAGCAGCGCGAGCACCAGCGCGTCGAGGACGTCGCGGTTGGTCTCCAGGATCTCGAAGGCCTCCTGGTGGGCGTGGCCCAGCAGGGTCTTGACCTCCCCGTCGACCGCGGCGGCGGTCTCCTCGGAGTAGTTGCGGGTGTGGCCCATGTCGCGGCCCAGGAAGGGCTCGGAGTTGCTGTCGCCGAGCTTGACCGCGCCGAGGCGCTCGGTCATGCCGTACTGGGTCACCATCGCGCGGGCCAGGTTGGTGGCCTTCTCGATGTCGTTGCCGGCGCCGGAGGTGACGTCGTGGAAGATCAGCGCCTCCGCGGCCATGCCGCCCAGCATGTAGGCGAGGGAGTCGAGCATCTCGCTGCGCGTCTGGGAGTACTTGTCGCGGTCGGGCAGCACCATCGTGTAGCCCAGCGCGCGACCGCGCGGCAGGATCGTGACCTTGTGCACCGGGTCGGTGCCGGGCAGCGCCGCGGCGACCAGGGCGTGGCCGCCCTCGTGGTAGGCGGTGATGAGCTTCTCGCGCTCGCTCATCAGGCGCGTACGCCGCTGCGGGCCGGCGATGACGCGGTCGATCGCCTCGTCGAGGGAGGCGTCGGTGATCATCTTGGCGTTGCTGCGCGCCGTCAGCAGCGCGGCCTCGTTGAGCACGTTGGCCAGGTCGGCACCGGTGAAGCCGGGCGTACGGCGGGCGATGCTCAGCAGGTCGATGTCCTTGGCGATCGGCTTGCCGCGGGAGTGGACCTGGAGGATCTTGTGGCGCCCGTTGAGGTCGGGGGCGTCGACCTGCACCTGCCGGTCGAAGCGGCCCGGTCGCAGCAGCGCCGGGTCGAGGACGTCGGGGCGGTTGGTCGCGGCGATGAGGATGACGCCGCCGCGCACGTCGAAGCCGTCCATCTCGACGAGCAGCTGGTTGAGGGTCTGCTCGCGCTCGTCGTGGCCGCCGCCCATGCCGGCGCCGCGGTGTCGGCCGACGGCGTCGATCTCGTCGATGAAGACGATCGCGGGCGGGTTCTCCTTGGCCTGCTCGAACAGGTCGCGGACGCGGGAGGCACCCACGCCGACGAACATCTCGACGAAGTCGGATCCGGAGATGGAGTAGAACGGCACGCCCGCTTCGCCGGCGACGGCGCGCGCGAGCAGGGTCTTGCCGGTTCCGGGCGGGCCGTAGAGCAGCACGCCCTTGGGGATCTTGGCGCCGACGGCCTGGAACTTGGCCGGGTCGGTGAGGAACTCCTTGATCTCGCCGAGCTCCTCGATCGCCTCCTCGCAGCCGGCGACGTCGCTGAACGTCGTCTTGGGCATGTCCTTGGTGATGAGCTTGGCCTTGGACTTGGCGAACTGCATCACGCCGCGTCCGCCGCCGCCCTGGGCCTGGTTCATCAGGAAGATGAACAGCAGGATGATCAGCGCGAAGGGCAGCAGGGTGGCCAGCAGCGAGCCGAGGAAGCTGGGCTGCGGGTTCTTGGAGTTGTAGGTCTCGAGCGTCTCGGCGGCCTTCGCCTCCTTGACCGCGGCGAGGAGCTCCTCCTGCTCACCCTGGATGTAGTAGGCGACGACCTTGTCGCCCTCCTCGCGGGTGCCCTCGTCGAGGGTCGCCTGGATCTCCTGGTCGCCGTCGATGAAGGTGATCTTGTCGACCTTGCCCTCGTCGATGTAGGAGGCGAGGGTCGAGGTGTTGACCTCGTCGTAGCCGTCACTGGGCGCGAGGAACTGGATCGCCAGGAGCACCGCGAAGGCGGACAGGACGATCCACAGCCAGGGACCCTTGAATATGCGCTTCACAGGCAACTTTCACCGGTTCGGAGTTGAGGAGGCGACGCTACACGCCGCCGGGGCCCACATTGTTTCAGGCGGGGTGAAGCGGAGCGACCCGCCGAGGCCCGTCGTGGGCCCTCCCCCGCGGGGCCTCAGGAGTAGACGTGGGGCGCGAGGGTGCCGATGTCGCGCAGGTTGCGGTAGCGCTCGCGGTAGTCGAGGCCGTAGCCGACGACGAACTCGTTGGGGATGTCCCACCCGACGTACTTGGGCTCGACGGGCATCGACAGCGCCTCGGGCTTGCGCAGCAGCGTCGCGATCTCGACGCTGGCCGGGTTGCGGCTCGAGAGGTTGTTGACCAGCCAGCTCAGCGTGAGGCCGGTGTCGATGATCTCGTCGACGATCAGCACGTCGCGACCGCTGATGTCGGTGTCGAGGTCCTTGAGGATCCGTACGACGCCGCTGGACTTGGTGCCGGAGCCGTAGGAGCTGACCGCCATCCAGTCCATCTCGAGGTGGCGCGGCATCGACCGCGCCAGGTCGGCCATCACCATGACCGCACCGCGCAGGACGCCGACCACGAGCAGGTCACGCCCCTCGTAGTCCTCGGTGATCTGGGCCGCCATCTCGGCCAGTCGCTGCTGGATCTGCTCCTCGGTGAAGAGGACGTTGACCAGGTCGTGCTCCACGTGGGACGTGTCCATGGGCTGCAGCCTAGGGCCGCTGCCAGGGACCGGCGGAACCCGGCCGGATGCAATTCCACCCGAGCGCGCCGAAGTTCATCCCCTGGCGGGCCGGTTGACGCTCAGCCGCCGATGAACTTCCGCACCTACGGGTGGAGGTTCAGGCCGCGAGGCGGCCGGGGAAGTGCGGGCGCCAGTCCTCGGACGGCCTCTCGGGGAGACCCTCGAGCCCTCGAGCCCGGAGGAGCCGGAAGACACGCCCCACGGTTCGGGCCGGATCGGCGTATATGCCGGACGCGACGACGACCAGGATCCGCCAGCCGTCGTCGTCGATCTCCTCACGCCGGTCGAGGTCGGCCTCCCACTGCTCGATGCGCTCGACGTGGTGCCGACCGTCGTACTCGACGACGACCTTGGCCTCCGGCCAGCTGAGGTCGAACCGTCGGACCTGCTCGCCACCGACCACGCGGATGCTCGCGTTGACCACCGGCTCGGGCAGACCTGCCAGCACGATGAGCATCCGGAGCCGGGTCTCCATCGGCGAGTCCACCTTCGCCCGGACGTACCCGGCCGCCCTCCGTGCTGACCGGCCGGCGTGCCCGGACGCGTGCTGCGCGGCCTGCCGGAGGTCCGTGATCCGCACCCGGTGCCGCCTGACCATCCAGTCGCCCGCGACGACCAGCTCGACCAGAGAGAGCTCGTCGGCGAGCTCGACGAAGAGGTCGGCCAGGACAGACACCCATACGCCGTGGCGCACGGCGACCGCCGCGCCTGCTCGGCGGTGCGTGACGATCCCGGCACGACGGAGCCGGTGCGAGTCGTCCGGGACGGTGACGTGCTCCAGCGGCCGGGTCTGCACCGGCACCCGCCACACGCGAGCGGCCGAGGCGTGGCTGGCGTACGCGCTGTCGAAGTAGCAGGCCAGCGCGGCCTTGACCCGGAGCAGCGCCGAGTCGGGCACGTCCGCGGCGACGATGATCCCGTGCAGCAGCCGACGGAAGGCCGGCGAGTCCACCGTGGCGCGCGGTATCCCGGCCTGGAGCGCGCGGAACCGCGGGAACGGCTGCCGGGGATCGAAGGGGCGGTGGCGGTGCATCTCACCAGCGTGCCGCGGTCGGGACCTGGCCCGCGTACGTCATCCACAGGCGGGCTCGTCGTCGCGCGGGCGGCCATCGAGGGACTTCCACCCGAGCGCGTGGAAGTTCATGGGCTGTTGCCTCGATTCACGCTCAGGGACCAGTGAAGTTCCACCCGTACGAGTGGAAGTTCATCGGGAGGGCGGCAGGGGGGAGCCCGTCACGCAGGAGGGGGAGCCTCGAACACGAGCAGCCCGTCGCGGCGGAGCGCGCGGAGCGGTCCGGGGAGGTCGATCCACTTCTGGCCGCGCCAGCCGGTGAGGAGCGCGTCGACGGCGAGCACGTGGTCGCGGGTGAGCTCGGAGGCGGGCGAGCCGGCCTCGAGCGCCGCCCGGCGGAGCGCACGGCGCCGGAGCGCGGCAGGTACGGCGGCCAGCCAGGCGGCGTCCAGCGCTCCGTCGCGCCGGGCCTCCGCCAGGGCCTCGGCCGCCAGCTCGTCGAGCAGGGCGGTGTCCTCGCGCAGCTGTCCGGCCGTACGGGCCAACGCCTCGGCGACGCCGGGCCCGAGCTCGGCCTCGAGGACCGGCAGCACGCGCTCGCGCACGCGTACGCGGGTGTAGCCGGGGTCGTGGTTGTGCGGGTCGTCCCAGGCCTCGAGCCCCTCGACGAGGCAGGCGGTGACGGTGTCGGCACGGCGTACGCCGAGCAGCGGGCGCGCGAACACGCCGAACGCCGGGCGCATCCCCTGCAGCGAGCGGCCGCCCGAGCCGCGGGCCAGGCCGAGGAGCACGGTCTCGGCCTGGTCGTCGAGGGTGTGGCCGAGGAGCACGAGCCGCGCCCCCAGGTGCTCGGCGACCTGCTCGAGGACGGCGTACCTCGCCTCCCGGGCGGCCGCCTCGGGACCCAGCCCGGACGCGTCGTCGACGGCGACGCGGGCGGTCAGCGTCTCGTCGACCCCCATCCCCGCGAGCTGGGCGACCACGCGCTCGGCCTGGTCGGCCGAGCCGGCCTGCAGGCCGTGGTCGACGGTGACGCCGGCGACGCGCAGGCCGACCTTGCGGGCCTCGAACACGGTCGCGGACGCCAGGGCCAGCGAGTCCGCTCCCCCGCTGCACGCGACCGCGACGGTCTCCCCCGCGGCGAGGTCGGACAGCGCCGTGCGGACCGGGATCCGGACCGCGGCGACCGAGGGGTGCAGGGTCACCGGAGGGTCACAGCACCCGGGCGACCCACGTGTCGGGGTCGCTGATCTCGGCCTTGGACGGAAGCGTCTCGGGGCCGCTCCAGACGGCGTTGAAGTCGTCCATGCCGACCTTGTCGACGACGTGGCGCACGAAGACCGCGCCGTCGCGGTACTGGGCCATCTTGGCGTCGAGGCCGAGCAGCCGGCGCACGAGCTTGTCGAGCGATCCGGCGCCCTTGCGCCGCTGGTTGAACTTCGTGCGGATCTCGGCGACCGACGGGATGACCGTGGGGCCGACGCCGTCCATCACCACGTCGGCGTGGCCCTCGAGCAGCGACATCACGCCGGTGACCCGGTCGAGGATCTCCTTCTGCTCGGGCGTGGAGACGAGGTCGAGCACGCTGCCGTTGCCGCCGCGGAGCACCTCGGCGCCACGACGCAGGCCGTCGAGGAGCGCGCTCGGCTCGATGGTGTCGGCGACGGCGTGCATCTGGGCGAGGAGGTGCGGCCCGAGCCACGGGTTGGCGGTGAACTGCACCCGGTGGGTCTCCTCGTGCAGGCACACCCAGAGCCGGAAGTCGGTCGGGTCGGCGCCGATCTCGCGCTCGACGTGGACGATGTTGGGGGCGACGAGGAGCAGGCGTCCGTGGGGGTCGTGGAACGGGTCGAACTGCCCGAGCACCTTGCTGCTGAGGAAGCCGAGCATCAGCCCGACCTCGGCGCCGGTGACCCGCGAGCCGAACGCCTCGGCGAACGCGGACGGCGGGCCCTTCTTCTCGACGAGCCTGTCGACGACCGGGCTGAGGATCGTGGCGAACCCGTCGGCGTTGGCGCGCAGCCACCCCGTACGGTCCACGACGAGCACCGGCGCGGTCCCCGCCTCGGTGTGGAGGCCGGTGAAGTCGCGTACGAGCGGGGTGGAGCGCTCGGCGCCCTCACGGAGCTCGATCACCGCCGCGGCGGCCTCGTCGGGCGAGACGTCGGGCCCGGGCCCCGCGATCCGGGATCCCACGGTGACGGCGAAGTCCCAGTCGACGAGGTTCATGTCCCGACCCTAGCCGGGCGCGAAGAATGAGCTCCCGGCGTGGGGAGGGAGGTCAGTCGGCGGAGCAGCGGCAGGCGGCGAGCGCGGCGGCGGCGCGGTCGAGGGCCTCCTGGGCGTCGTAGCGCTCCTCCGGCGGCGCCTTGTCGGCGCCGAGGACGAAGGCCATCGGCACCCCGTCGCGGCCGACGGCGATGCCGGCGAGGGCGTGCACGCCGGTGAGGGTGCCGGTCTTGGCGCGGACCAGCCCGCGCGCGACGGGGGGACCCTCGGCGAAGCGGTAGGTGAGCGAGCCGGTGAAGCCGGCGACGGGCATGCCGGTGAGGAGGCTGCGCACGGCCTCGCCCTCGGGTCCGGCGGCGTGCTGGAGCAGCCCGATGAGCGTGGAGGTGGCGACCCGGTTGCGCCGCGACAGGCCCGAGCCGTCGTACACCTCGTCGCGGGCCACGTCGATGCCGCGGCCGGCGAGGGTGTCGAGCACCCCGGCGGCGCCCGCCTCGAAGGACCCAGTGCCGGAGGTGGCGAGGCCGACCTGGTGGGCGACGACCTCGGAGCCCTCGTTGTCGCTGACGTCGAGGATCCGCTCGGCGATCTCGGCGAGCGGTGCGCTCTCGGCCGAGGCGAGCTCCTCGGCTGCGGCCGGTGCGACGGTGCGGCGCGGCTCGCCGGCCACCCGGAGCCCGGCGGCGCGCAGCGCGTCGGCGAAGACGCGGGCGGCGGCCAGCGACGGCTCGTCCTGCTTGAGGTCGCTGTCGGGCTCGTCGCCCCCGTCGACCATCAGCGCGGTGATCGGGCTGACGATGTCGTCGGGGACGTAGTCGCGGCGCCAGGCCGGGTTGTCGGTCGGACCGGTGAAGAGGCTGTCGTCGAAGCGCACCCGCACCCGGCCGCTCCCCCCGAGCGCCTCGGCGGCCTCGAGGGCCAGCGTCGTGACGTCGGCGCGGGCGGGATAGGTGGACTCGGCCTCGGCGAGTGTGAGCGGCTTGCTGGCCAGGAGCGGGTCACCGCCACCCACGAGCACCAGCTCGCGCGGTCGCTCGCCGCGCACGACCCGCGTGGCGAAGGTGTGGTCGGGGCCGAGCACCTCCAGCGCGGCGCCGAGGGTGAGGAGCTTCGTGGTCGAGGCCGGCAGGTAGCGGCCGTCGCCCGAGGTCCACGTGGGCGACCCGGGCGACAGCGACGCGACCTCGGCGACGACGTGGCGACCGAGGTCGGGGTCGGCGAGGTCGGCGGACAGGGCGGCGGCGACCTTGCCGGCGTCGATCGCGGACGACGCGGCGGGGGCCGGGTCGAGCAGGGCGTCGTCGGCCGCGGGCGGCGACCACTCGGGCAGGTCGAGGCCGGCCGGCGCGAGCACCTGCTCGGGCTCGGTCACCGGGTCGGCGGCCAGCCAGGGCAGGTAGCGCTGGCCCCACTCGAAGCGGTAGGCGCCCACCCCGGCGGCCAGCAGCGCGAGGACCAGGAGCGTCGGCACCCACACCGACAGCCAGCGGCGCGCGCCGCCGCCGGAGTGGCGTACCTCACGTCGCCGGACTTTCGACCCTCTCGCTTCGCGCATCGGGGTCATTGTGCGCGACACTGCCCCGAGGAAACGCGTCGGGCCATCGCCGGACGTGGCGAGCTTTGACTTGGCGACGGCCCGACGGGGTGCCGGAGAGTGGAGGAAGACGTGCAGACGTTCGACGTGCTGGTGGAGATCCCCAAGGGTGAGCGCAACAAGTACGAGGTCGACCACGAGACCGGGCGCATCCGCCTGGACCGCATGCTCTTCACCTCGACCGCCTACCCCGCGGACTACGGCTTCATCGAGAACACCCTCGGCCAGGACGGCGACCCGCTCGACGCGCTCGTGATCCTCCAGTCGCCGACCTTCCCCGGCTGCCTCATCGAGTGCCGCGCGATCGGCATGTTCCGGATGACCGACGAGGCCGGCGGCGACGACAAGGTGCTGTGCGTGCCCGCGCACGACCCGCGCCTCGAGCACCTGCGCGACATCAACCACGTCTCCAAGTACGACCGGCTCGAGATCCAGCACTTCTTCGAGGTCTACAAGGACCTCGAGCCCGGCAAGTCCGTCGAGGGTGCCGACTGGGTCGGCCGCGCCGAGGCCGAGCTCGAGGTGCAGGCCTCCTTCGAGCGCTTCAAGACCGAGGGCCACGGCAACGACCTCGACAACATCGCCGACGAGAGCCTCGGCGAGGACGCCTGAGCATCACCGGCTGAGCCTCACCGGTTGAACCTCACCGGCTGAGGCCGACCTCCTCGCCGACCGCGCCCAGCTTGTCCGGGTTGCGGACCAGGAACAGCCGCGTCACGACGCCGTCCTCGACGAGCATCGTGCCGACCCCGTCGCGCTGCCCGGCGACGACGAACTGGATCGCCGGCGAGCCGTTGAGCCAGACGGGCTCGAGCTCGAGCGTGTCCGGGGTGACGGCGGTGAGGAAGCGGAGCACCTTCTCGCGACCCAGGATCGGGTTGAGCGCGGCCTTGACCTTGCCGCCCCCGTCGGTCATCAGCACCACGTCCGGGGCGAGCACGTCCATCAGCCCCTGGAGGTCCCCGGTCTGCGTGGCCGCCCGGAACCTGTCGATCACCGCGTCGCGCTCGGCGGCACTGACCGAGGCCCGCGGGCGTCGCTCGGCCACGTGCGTACGCGCCCGGCTGGCGACCTGCCGCACCGCGGGCTCGGACTTCCCGACCGCCTCGGCGATCTCGGCGTACGGCACGTCGAAGACCTCGCGCAGCACGAAGACGGCCCGCTCGGTGGGCGGCAGCGTCTCCAGCACCAGCAGCATCGCCGTGGACACGCTGTCCGCGAGCTCGACGTCCTGCGCCACGTCGGGGGCGGTGAGCAGCGGCTCCGGCAGCCAGGTGCCGACGTACTCCTCGCGGCGGCGCGCGAGCGTGCGCAGCCGGTTGAGCGCGAGCCGGGTGGTCATCCGCACGAGGTAGGCGCGCGGGGCGCGCACCTCCCCGGCGGGGACGTCCGCCCACCGCAGCCAGACCTCCTGGAGCACGTCCTCGGCGTCGGCGGCCGAGCCGAGCATCTCGTAGGCGACGGTGAAGAGCAGGTTGCGGTGGGCGGTGAAGGACTCGGTCGTGCTCACCCCTCGATGCTCCCAGCTCCGGCGAGCGGCAGCTCGCACACGTCGCTGAAGCCCTGCGAGGCCAGGCCCATGGCCGCGTTGAAGCGCGAGCGCTCGTTCTCCACGGCGACCATCATGGTCAGCTCCACGACCGCCGCGTGGCCGAGCTGGCGGTCGAGGCTGGCGACCATCTCGTCGGTGACCTCCGGCGGCGTCGCGGTCATCGCCTCGGCGTACGCCATCACCTCGCGCTCGAGCCCGGTGAAGACGTCCGACTCCCGCCAGCGCGGGACCTCGCGCACCTTGGCCTCGTCGAGGCCCCGGGTGTGGGCCAGGAAGTAGCCGAAGTCCAGGCACCAGGAGCAGCCGATCGCGCCGGCGCTGGCCATCTCGGCGTACGCCTTGAGGTGCGGGTCGAGCGCCTTCCACCGGCCGACCTTCTGCTCGAACCCGAAGACCGCCTTGAGGACCGGCTTGTTGTGCCAGAGCACGTAGGCGTTGTCGGGGACCTGGCCCCACCTGCGCGTGGCCACGCGGGTCATGATCGCGCCGTAGGCGCCGTCGAGGGTGGCCTGGGGGATCCGGAACTGGCTGGGCATCGGTCTCTCCTTCTCATCGGGTGTCGATGACATGGAGACACCGCCCGGGCCGGACCTGTGACAGCGGCTCAGTCCTTGACGGCGCGGAAGTAGCCGATGCCGCCGCTCATCTCGATGCGCGCGCCCGGGGCTCCCGCCTCGGCGAGCCAACGCCGAGCCTCCGCGGCGGTGCACATCGGCCCGAGCACCTGGGAGAGCCGACCGGCGGCGTGCACCAGGCCGTAGCGCCGCTCGAGGCCGCGGAACGATCCGGTGAACAAGGCGCTGCCCGTGATGGCAGCACCCGGCCGCAGCACCCGCACCATCTCGGTGATCGCGCGGTGCGGGTCGGGGAAGACGTGGAGCCCGGTGAACGAGACGACGAGGTCGAACGAGTCGTCGGCGAACGGCAGCCGGCCGACGTCGGCGAGCGACGTCGTCACCTGGTCGGCCACCCCGCGGTCGCGGGCGGCGGCGCGGGCGCGTTCCAGCATCCGCGGCGAGATGTCGGCGGCGACGAGTCGCAGGCGACCGCCCGGGCGCAGGCCCCGTAGCGCCACCCCTCCCCCGACGGGGACGTCGAGCACGCGCGCACCGTCGGGCAGCTCGCCGATCTCGCGGACGGCGGCGTACAGCCGGGTGATGTCGGTGCCCAGCCCGAGGCGCCAGAGCGGCGCACCGAGGGCCGGGTGCTCCACCAGGAGCGGGTAGACCTTCGCCCACAGCGGGTCCTCGCTCCACGCCCCGACGATCCCGTTCCTGCGGATGCGCATCGGTCCTCCTCGGGGTGCTCGTCGGCTCGGGTGCTCAGGATCGGAACAGGAACGCCTCGACGGCCCGCGCGACCGCCCCGCCGAAGGTCACCTCAGGCGTCCTGCCCGATCGGCCACCCCAGAAGCTCGGGGCTGCGCAGCATCTCCTCCGGCACGCCGAAGGCGTCGACGAGGTCCACGGCCAGCGGGCGGAGCTTGCGGCACAGCGCGTTGACCTCGCGGCTGATCGCCTTGGAGCGCGTGCTGGAGAGCCGCCCGTGCTCCATGAACCAGGCCCGGTCGGCCTCGATCGTGGTGAGCGCGTGGAGGTCGCACAGCAGGTTGACCGTGACCTTGAGGTCGCCGTCGGGCAGATCGGCGGCCTTCTGCACGAAGGCCTCCAGCACCAGCCGCTCGGTGTGGGCGCGCGCGGCGGCGATGACGTGGTCCTGGACGCGGGAGAAGACGGCTCCGGGGTTCATCCCCTGGTCGATGCCGCGCTTGAGCCGCCGGGCGACGCCGCCGATCATGTGCTCCTCGCGGAAGCGCAGCATCGCGAGCTGGTAGTTGGGGTCGAGCAGCCCCGCCTCCTGGTCCCAGCGGTCGCCGCCGGGCAGCAGGTCGCGTACGGACTGGACGAGCTTGTGCACCGCGGTGCGCTCGACGACGGTCTCGACGGCGAGCCCCGCGACGAAGCGCGCCATCCCGAGCTGGTCCATCTCCTCGAACTCGCCGGCGTAGTCGGTGAGCAGGCCCTTGGCGACGAGCTGGAGCAGGACGTGGTTGTCGCCCTCGAAGGTCGTGAACACGTCGGTGTCGGCCTTGAGCGCGGCGAACCGGTTCTCGCTGAGGTAGCCCGCGCCGCCGCACGCCTCGCGGCACTCCTGGATGGTGCGGGTGGCGTGCCAGGTGCCGAGCACCTTGGTGCCGGCAGCGCGCGACTCCAGCATCCGACGTGCGTGCTCGTCGCTGCCCTCCTCGGTCGGGCCGGGGCCGGAGAACACGGTGTGCAGCTGCCCGGCGACGACCTCCTGGGCGAAGTGCAGGGCGTACGTCCGCGCGACCAGCGGCAGCAGCCGGCGCTGGTGCATGCCGTAGTCGAGCAGCACCTGCTCCTCGTCGGGCGAGACCGCCTCGAACTGACGGCGGCGCACGGCGTAGCGCGTGGCGATGGCGAGGGCGACCTTGGCGGCGTTGATGCCGGCGCCGCCGACGCAGACGCGGCCCTGGACGAGGGTGCCGAGCATCGTGAAGAAGCGCTTGTTGGGGTTGTCGATCGGCGAGAGGTAGCGGCCCTCGGGAGTGACCTCGGCGAACTGGTTGAGCAGCGCGGTGCGCGGGACGCGTACGCCGTCGAACCACAGCCGTCCGTTGTCGACGCCGTTGAGGCCCATCTTGGGACCGCAGTCCTCGATGCGTACGCCGTCGACGACCTGGCCGTCCTCGCGGATCGGGACGACGAAGGCGTGCACGCCGTGGCCGACGCCGTCGACCTCGAGCTGGGCGAAGACGACGGCGAGCTCGGCGTGGGCCGCCGCGTTGCCGATGTAGTCCTTGCGGCTCGTGTCGTCGGGGGTGGTGATCACGAACTCCTGCGCCGCGGCGTCGTACGTCGCCACCGTGCCGAGGGCCTGGACGTTGGAGCCGTGCCCGCTCTCGGTCATCGCGAAGCAGCCCATGGTGCGACCGGTGACGAGGTCGGCGAGGTGGGCGTCGTGGTGGGTCTTCGTGCCGAGCTGGAGGATCGCGCCGCCGAACAGGCCGAACTGGACGCCGACCTTGACCAGCACCGAGAGGTCGCCGAACGCGAGGGTCTCGAAGGCCGCGACCGAGGCGCCGATGTCGCCTCCGCCGCCGTACTCCTCCGGGAAGCCCATGCCGGTCTGCCCCGTCCCGGCCATCATCACGACGACGTCCTTGACCCGCTCGCGGAAGTCGGCGGTGGTCATCTGCTCCTCGTCGAGCAGGATCTGCGCGTGCTCGGCGAGGTTGGCCCGGACGAGGTCGCGGACCTCGCGGTAGGGGCCGTCGAGCAGCGCGCGGAGGGCGTCGACGTCGACCTCGGGCTGCCGGTAGCCCTTGTCGGCAGGGACGTCGGCCTCGTCGATGTGGGCCGTGGCAGCCTCGGGCTCCACGGTGGGCATCTCGTCGAGCGGATCGGTCGAGGTGGGCGGGACCTGGTCGGTGGCCATTCACCAAAGGTAGCCATGCCGGTAGGTTCACCGCGATGAACGTGTCAGATGCCACCCCTCCGGGCGATGCGCTCGGGTCGATGGCCTACAACTTCGCGGTCGTCGGCGTGCAGAAGGGCGGCACGTCGACGCTCGCGGTCACGCTCAACCAGCACCGGCTGGTGTGCCAGGCGCCCGACAAGGAGCGCCACTACTTCGACGACGAGACCGTCGACTGGTCGTCGCCGGACTACGCCACCGACTACACCGCGCCGCGCCGTGCCCGCGTCCACCGGCTGCTCGGCGACGCCTCCCCCACCTATCTCTACTGGCCGCACGCCCTCGAGCGGATGCGCGCCTACAAGCCGGACATGCCGCTCATCGCCGTCTTCCGCGACCCGCTCGAGCGACTGTTCTCGCACTGGGTGATGCTCCGCTCGCGCAACCTCGCGTGGCCGGACTGGCCGGACTTCCTGACCGAGTGGCCGCACACGTCGCTGCCCGACGAGGTGCCCGACGACGTGCGCACGATGCGGTGGCGGCACATGACCGGCCTGGCCCGCGGCTTCTACGGCGAGCAGCTGCAGCGCGGCTTCGAGCTCTTCGACCGCCGGCAGTGGCTGCTGCTGGAGCTGCGCTCGATGCTCGGCGACTTCGAGGCCACCGTCCACCGCACGACCGACTTCCTCGACCTGCCGCGCTTCGAGCACGTGCCGCCGCTGAAGAACTGGCACGCCGGTGCCGAGCAGGTGCCCGGCACCGCGCCGACCGCCGACGACCTGGCCCGGGTGGCCGAGATCTACGCCAAGGACCTCGCGCTCTTCGAGGAGCTCTCCGGCATCGACACCTCGGCGTGGCCCACCCGCCTGGTCCTGGACGGCGGGATGGACCCCGGGGAGCTGGCCGCCCGGTTCGCGCGGAAGGTGCGCTGAGGCCGGTCGAGCTCCTGGTCCGGTCCCGTACGGTCGGGGGCGGTCAGGGGCGCGCGAAGAAGTTCGGCGCGCGCCAGTAGTACATCGACTCCTGGCTGACCGGCCGGCCCGTGCGCGGCGCGTGGATGATCTGGCCGTCACCGATGTAGATCGCGACGTGGTAGATCGAGCTCGCGCTGCTCGACGAGCCCCAGAACACGAGGTCGCCGGGGGCCAGCTGGCCGGCGCTGATCCTCGTCGACTGGGTGTACTGCGCGACGGAGTAGTGCGGGAGGGACTTGCCACCCTTCGACCACGCCACCGACGTCAGGCCCGAGCAGTCCCAGGCGTCCGGGCCTGCAGCGCCCCACTTGTAGGGGTCGCCGAGCTGCGAGGCGGCGAACGCGATCGCCGCCGACGCGCCGCCCGAGGCCGGCGTCGGGGTGGGGGTGGGCGTGGGGGTGGGTGTCGGGGTGGGTGTCGGGGTCGGCGTGGGTGTCGGGGTGGGTGTCGGCGTCGGCGTCGGCGTGGGTGTCGGGGTGGGTGTCGGGGTGGGTGTCGGGGTCGGCGTGGGTGTCGGGGTGGGTGTCGGCGTCGGCGTCGGCGTGGGTGTCGGGGTGGGTGTCGGGGTCGGCGTCGCGGTGGGTGTCGCGGTGGGTGTCGGGGTCGGCGTGGAGGTGGGTGTCGCGGTGGGTGTCGGGGTCGGCGTCGGGGTCGGCGTCGTCGGCTGCTCCTGCTCGGCCTGCTGCTCGATCTCCGCCTCGGCCTGCGCCTGTGCCTCTGCCTCTGCCTGCGCCTCTGCCTCTGCCTGCGCCTGTGCCGCAGCGGCCGCCGCCTCGGCTGCCGCCAGCTCGAGCGCCGCCTGTCGCTTCTCCGCCAGCCGGACGCTGATCCCCTCGAGCTCGGCGAGCTCGGCGATCAGGTCCGCCTTGGTGGCCGAGATCGCCTCCGCCTGTGCTCCGGCGTCGGCTTCCGCGGCCTGGGCGGCGTCTCGGGCCGCCTGTGCGTCGGCCTCGGCCGCGGCGGCACGCTCGGCGGCCTGCTCGGCGGTGGACGCCGTGACCTCCGCGACCGCGGAGGAGGCGATGAAGGAGTCGTACTGGTTGTCCAGCGCGTCGGACGTGTTGCCCATCGTGACGGTGCGGTCGATCAGCGCCTCGATGCCGTCGGCGTCGACGACGGCCGAGAGCCCCTGCATCTGGGTGCCGTCCTCGTAGGACTGGACGACCGTCGCTGCGTACAGCTCGCGCTGCCGCTCGACGTCCTCGCGAGCGGCCTCGGCGGCCTCCTCGGCCGCCTCGGCGTCCTTGCGTGCCTCCTCGGCGCGCCAACGGGCACCGTTCCATGCCTCGGCGGCCTGGGCCGCCTGGTCGCCGGCCGTGGTCAGCGCCAGGTTGGCGCGGATGAGGTCGGCCTGCACGGCCGCAACGTCGCGACCCTTCTGCGCCGCCCGCTCCTGCGCGGCGGCGACGTCGCCCTCGCTGGGCACCGGGTCGTCGTCCGCGTACGCGTCGTGCCCGCCGCCGACGGCCAGTCCCGCGACCAGGACCACCGCGCTCGCCCAGCGCGCGGTCGTACGCCGAGGCGCGTGCTGGTTGTGCGGTGACGGTGCGAAGGGCACAGGGCTCCCCTGAGGGTCTCGGGCCCGCGCGACTTCCCCTTCGCACGGGCAACTCGAGGCACGTTAGTGAACTTTCGTCACACTGGGAACACTTTCCCCAACTTTTTCACTGTTGACCGGCGTGTCGGCTTGCAAACTACATAAGTGTAGTTCTCTGGGGTCCGCCCACGTGACCGGCGGGCGTCATCCCGATCCGTACGCATGGGTGCGGGTTCGCATGACGCAGCGGGCGAGCCACGGCGTACGTCATCCCGATCCGTACGCATGGGTGCGGGTTCGCATGACGCAGCGGGCGAGCCACGGCGTACGTCATCCCGATCCGTACGCATGTGTGCGGGTTCGCATGACGCAGCGGGCGCGCCACGGCGGGCGTCATCCCGATCCGTACGCATGGGTGCGGGTTCGCATGACGCTGGACGCGCGGGGACGCCCGCCGACCCCCGACGTCACTCGGCGTCGACCGGCACCTGACGGGTCGTCGAGGTGGGGTGCGAGGACAATCCGTTCCTGTCGAACTTCTGCCCGCTCGCGAGCCCCCCGAGCCAGAAGGAGAACAGGGCGATCACGACGCCGGCGAGGTCGTCGGCGATGTAGTGCCAGCCGAAGTAGAGCGTGGCCACGACGGTGATCGCGAAGTTGGCCCAGAAGACGATGTGGAGGATCCGGTTGCGCAGCGTGTACTGGACCATCAGCGCGACGAGCAGGGTGATGGCGACGTGCAGGGACGCGAAGCCCGCGACCGACTGCACCGCCCCCTCGGCGCCCTTGCGCAGCACGCCGTCGCGTCCGTAGGACAGGGCGTCCATCAGCGCGCTCGAGCCGGTCTCGGGCAGGTCGGTGTAGAGGTAGCTGTACTGGAAGCCCGGACCGAGGGTCGGCAGCGCGTAGTAGGACGCGGTTCCGATCGACCAGGCCAGGCACTGCGAGGTGGCGAACCAGTAGCCGAAGGTGATGTTGCGCGACCACACGAGCCACGCGGCGAGGGCGAGCGGCACCAGCGGCAGGAACCACAGGTAGATCGTGGACAGGAAGTGCGCGGAGAACCCGGTGCCGAAGATCGTGTGCAGGATCGTGGCCGGCTCGTGGCCGAACATCAGCGCCCGGTCGATCAGGTGCAGCTCACGGTCGTACTTGTCCTCGCCCATGATGAAGGGGAGGAACGACTTGAGGTTCCGGTAGCAGACGTAGGTGATGTAGAAGCACACCAGTCCGAGGACCACCAGGATGACCCGCTCGCGGTCCCAGTGGCTGCGGATCCGCTCGCGCACGATGTCGGGCATCAGCGCGGGCTTCATCCGCGAGTACCACAGCGTCCGCGGCAGCAGGTCGAGCAGGAACGCGCCGAGGACCAGCAGCGGCAGCCTCAGCCAGGACGGACCGAGGAAGCCCTCGGGGTCGACGAGCGGCCGGTCGAGCGTGAACGACGCAGCCAGCGCGAGCACGCCCATCAGGGCTGCGACTCCCACGAGCAGGGCATAGGCCGGTCTGTACACGGACGTCAGTGTAGGGATGGGTCAACCCCCGGCCGCGATCGCGAGGACCGCGAGCCTCGTCACGTCCACCCGCAGCGCGACCTCGTCGCCCGGTGAGACGCGGCTGCCCAGCGGCGCCACCGCGTCGACGGGGCCGATGCCCTCGGCGGCGACCACCAGCCGGACGACCTCGGGCGTCACCCGCGCCGACTCGACGACGGCGCGCAGGTCGCCGGCCGGGTCGACCACGAGGGCCGAGCGACGCAGCGCCACGGCGTACGCCGGGGACAGGCCGCCTGACGCCAGCACCCGCGCTGCGGCGTCCCCGCGCACGACGCGCGCGTAGCCCAGGAACAGTGCGGTCTCCTCGTCGACCGGCTCTCGCCACACCTCGTCGATCGCCCCCTGCTGCACCACCCGGCCCGCGCGCATCACCGCCAGCCGGTCGGCCAGCGCGAACGCCTCGTCGTGGTCGTGCGTCACCAGCAGCGCCGTCGTCCCCGCGGCGTGCAGGATCTCGCGCAGGTCGCCGGCCAGGCGCTCGCGCAGGGTCGCGTCGAGCGCCGACAGGGGCTCGTCGAGCAGGATCAGCCGCGGCTCGACGGCGAGGGCGCGGGCGAGCGCGACGCGCTGCCGCTCGCCGCCGGAGAGCGTGCCGGGGAGCCGGTCGTCGTAGCCCGCGAGCCCGACCAGGTCGAGCAGCTCGCGCACCCGCGTCGCGACCCGAGCGGACGGCGTACGCCGCAGGCGCAGGGCGTACGCCACGTTGCGGGCGACGGTGAGGTGCGCGAAGAGCTGGCCGTCCTGGAACATCAGCGCGAAGCCGCGCTTGTGGGTCGGCACGCCCACGAGGTCGGCGCCGGCCCACGAGACGGAGCCCGACGTGAGCGGCTCGAGCCCGGCGACGGCGCGCAGCAGGGTGGACTTGCCGCAGCCGGAGGGGCCGAGGACGGCGAGCACCTGCCCGGGTTCGAGGGCGAGGGTCACTTCGTCGACGGCGGCGGTGTCGCCGTAGCGCACGGTGACGTCGGTGAGCTGGAGCATGGCCCTAGAACGCTCCCACACCGGGCACGCGCAGCCGTTCGACGGCCAGCATCACCACGGCGGTGGCGACCGCGAGGACGACGGACGCGGCCAGGGCCATGCCGTAGTTCATCTCGCCCGGGTGGCCGATCAGCCGGAAGATCACGACCGGCAGCGTCGGGCTCTCGTCGCGGGCGAGGAAGGACGTCGCCCCGAACTCCCCGAGGGAGGCGGCGAACGCGAAGCCGCTGGCGGCGAGCATCGGCTTCCACACCACAGGCAGGTCGACGGTGAGCAGGGTGCGCCAGGCGGACGCGCCCAGTGAGGCCGCGGCCTGCCGCTGGCGGTCATCGATGCCCCCCAGCACCGGGGCGAGCGTGCGCACCACGAGCGGGAGCGCGACCAGCGCCTGGGCCATCGGCACCAGCAGCGGCGAGTCGCGCAGGTCGAGCGGCGGCCGGTCGAGGGTGATGAGGAAGCCGAAGCCCAGGGTCACCGCGCTGACGCCGAGCGGCAGCATGAAGAAGCCGTCCAGGGTCGAGCGCACCCGCCGCTCCGCGACCGAGTGCGAGCGACGCGTGACGATCACCGACACCATCGCGCCGACCAGCAGCGCCATCCAGGTCGCGTCGACGGCGGTGCGCAGGCTGGTCGCCAGTGCGGCGGTGACCGGCACCAGCAGCGCCTGGTTGTCACCGACGGTCGTGAGCGCGCGGTAGTTGTCGAGGCCCCAGCCGTCCCCCACTGAGAGCGAGCCGAGCACCAGCGTGAGGATCGGCAGGAGCATCGCCCCGAGCACCAGCAGCGTGGCGACGACGGCGGGCGCGTCGGAGCGGCGTACGGCCCGCACGGGCGACACGGTGCGCTGGGCCGTCGGGTCGGGCGTCGCGCGCAGCCGCGCGGCGAGGGCGAGCAGGCCGACGACCACCACGATCTGCAGCACCGACAGCGCCGCCGCCGCCCGGAGGTCGAAGATCGTCGTGGTCAGCAGGTAGATCTCGGTCTCGACCGTCGCGTAGCGGACGCCGCCGAGGGTGAGCACGATGCCGAACGCCGTCGCGCAGAAGAGGAAGACGATGCTGGCGGCGCCGACGATCGCGGGGCGCAGCGCCGGCAGGGTGACCGTGCGCAGCACCTGCCACGGGGACGCCCCGAGCGCGGCGGCCGCCTGCCCGGGGCGGGGGTCGAGCGACTCCCAGGCGACTCCGACGGTGCGCACGACGACGGCGACGTTGAAGAACACCAGTCCGGCCACGATCGCGACCGGCGTCCCGTCGAGGCCGAGGAAGCCGAGCGGTCCGCCCTCGCCCAGCAGCTGGCGGAACGCGACGCCGACGACGACCGTGGGCAGCACGAACGGCACGAGCAGTGCCGCCCGCACCGCCGCGCGGCCCGGCAGCGCGAGCCGGTGGAGGGCGTACGCCGCGGGCAGGCCCAGCACCACGGCGAGCAGCGTGGCGGTGCCGGAGGTCCACACGGTGAACCACGCGACCCGGTGGACGCGCGGCCGGGCGAGCACGTCGAGCACCGCCCCGGGCGCGAACCGGCCGTCGACGAAGAAGCCCTCGGCGACCATGCCGGTCACCGGCAGGACGAACAGCACGCCGAGCACCAGCACCGGCGCCGCGGCGAGGAGGAGCAGGCCGGCGATGCGCCTCATCGCGCAGCACCTCGGTTTCGACACGGGACTTCGTCCCTGCTCAACCAGCGGAGGCCCGCGAGGCACCAGCGGAGGCCCGCCGGTCGAGCAGCGAGGAACGAGCGTGTCGAAACCAGGGCTGCAGTCATCGCGAGATGACGTCGGTCCACTCGGTCAGCCACTGCTCGCGGTTGGCGGCGATCTCCTCGGGGGAGACCTCGAAGGGGTCGGTGGGCTGGGGGGCGAACTCGGCCCAGTCGTCGGGGACGGTCGCGCCGGGCATGACCGGGAAGACGTACATCGACTCGGGCAGGGCGCTCTGCACCTCGTCGGTCAGCATCCAGTCGACGAGCGCCGCGGCGCCCTCGGGGTTGTCGGCGCCCGCGAGCACGCCGGCGTACTCGACCTGGCGGAAGCAGGTGTCGAGCAGCGCCGCCGTGGTGGTGCGCCCGTCGGCGACCGTGAAGGCCGGGGAGGAGTCGTAGGAGACCACGATCGGGCGGGTGCCCTGCTCGGACCCGGCGGTGAAGTCGCCGTAGTAGGCGTCCTCCCACCCGTCGACGACCTTGGCGCCGTTGGCCAGCAGGTCGGTCCAGTAGTCCTGCCAGTCGTCGCCGTAGGCCGCGACGGTGGCGAGGAAGAAGGCCATGCCGGGGCTGCTGGTCGACGCGCCGGGGGTCACCATCAGGTCGGCGTAGGCCGGGTCGGTGAGGTCGTCGAGCGTCTGCGGCGGCTCGAGCCCCTCGGCGTCGAACCAGTCGGTGTCGACGTTGACGCACACGCTCGCGGAGTCGATCGGGACGAGCCGGTCGCCGCCCTCGGCGAGGACGTACTCGTCGGGCGGGGTCGCCGTGGTCGACACCTCGGCGAACGCGCCCTCGCCCAGCGGCCGCGAGGCGAAGGTGTTGTCGATGCCGAAGGCCGCGTCGGCGATCGGGTTGTCGGCGGTCAGGCTGAGCTTGGTGGCCAGCGTGCCGGCGTCGCCGGCGGCGCGGACCTCGAGCGTGTAGCCCGTCTCCTCCTCGAACGCCCGCACCAGCTTCTTGGGCAGGGTGAACGACTCGTGGGTGGCGAGGACGACGGTGCCGCCCGGCTCCCCCGTCCCCCCCGACTCCGTCGGCGAGGTCGACGGCTCGGTCGCGGTCGGACCGTCGCCCCCGCCGGCGAGGCTGCAGCCGCCGAGCAGTAGGGCCGCAGCGGTGGCCGCCCCCACGGTGAGGGCAGCGCGGACGCGTACGTGCTTCATCTGGACTCCCTTGCGCCGGTGCTAACCGGATCAGGTTCGGAGGGTCTGCGGCTGGTCCGCACTCTCAGCACGCCTGCGCGTGCTCCCCTGTCTTCTCTCCATCAGCCTAGCGCCGTCCGCGCGGGCCCCTACGCTGCGTCCATGCCGAGCCTCCGCCACGCACTGCTGGCCACCGTCATCCCACGACTGCGCAAGGCCGGCGACCTCGACAGCGAACCGGCGGAGCGGGCCCGCGTCGAGGCGGACCACCGCACCCTGGACCGGCGCCTCCCGACGCGGGCGACGCCCCGCTTCGCGAAGAACTGGGAGGTCGCGGTCGCCGACATCGGCTTCCCCTCCCACGTCCTGACCCCGCGCGGGCGCCGGGTCCACCGCACCCTCTACTACGTCCACGGCGGGGCCTTCATGGCTCCGATCGACGCGGTCCACGTGCGCTACGCCACCCGGCTCGCCGAGGCGGTCGGTGCCCGGGTCGTCATGCCCGACTACCCCCTCGCACCCGAGCACACGTGGGCCGACTCGCACGACGCCCTCGTCGCGGACGCCGCGCGTTGGGCGGACCAGGAGGGCGGCGTCGTGCTGGCCGGCGACTCCGCCGGCGGCGGCCTGGCGCTCGCGATGGCGCTGTCCATGCGCGACCGGGGCCTGACGCCCGCGACACACCTCGTGCTGCACGCGCCGTGGGTCGACCTCACGTCCTCGACGCCCGAGACCCGGGAGGTGGACGCCGTCGACCCGTGGCTGTTCTACAGCAAGCTCGAGGCGTACGCCGGGTGGTGGGCCGGCACACCCGACGACCTCGGCCGCCCGGAGGTCTCCCCCGCCCTCGCCGACCTGGCCGGCCTGCCGAAGGCGCTGGTGCTGTACGGCACCCGCGACCTCCTGGCCCCGGGGTGCCGACTGCTCGCGCGGCGAGCCGTCGAGGCCGGCTGGGACCTGACCTCGGTCGAGGAGCCCGACCTGATCCACGTCTACGGCCTCCTCCCGCTGATCCCGGAGGCGCGCCGCGCCTTCACCCAGGTCGTGGACTTCCTCCGATGAGCGTCCGCGTGCTGGCGACCACCGTCGACGAGCTGGCGCCGCGCACTGCGTACGACGTGTGGCGGCTGCGGCAGCAGGTGTTCGTCGTGGAGCAGGACTGCCCCTACCCCGACCTCGACGGCCGCGACCTCGAGGAGGCCACCCGGCACGTCGTGCTGCTCGACGACGACGGCTCGGTGGTGGGCACCCTCCGCGTGCTCGACGACGGTGTGGCCGCGCGGATCGGCCGGGTCGTGGTCGCGCCGGCCGCCCGCGGACGCGGGCTCGCGGCGCTGATGATGGACGAGGCGATGGCGCTCTGCGGCGGCCGCGAGGTGCGCCTCGACGCCCAGACCGGCCTGACCGGGTTCTACGAGGCGTACGGCTTCGAGGTGACCGGGCCCGAGTTCGACGAGGACGGCATCATGCACGTCCCGATGCGGCGACCGGCGCAGATCCCGTAGGCCTTGCGCTGGGGCCGGGACGAGCAAGACTGGAGTGACACGGCTTCCGAAGGAGGTGACCGCCGTGATCACCCTCGCCCACGACCTCGAGAGCATCCACCACGACCTCGGGTACCGCCTGGTCCTGGCCGCCGACGCGCGACCCGACGTGCGCCACCCCCGCGACCACTACACCGCCATCGACACGTTCCTGGCCGCCGCAAGCCGGCACAACGCCGCCATGGTCGACGCGATCGCGCCACTCGTCCGCCACCTCCCGGGTGGTCACGACCTCGCCCACGAGTTCCTGGCCGCCAGCCGCTCCTACGAGGAGTCGCTCGCGCAGGTGAAGGCCAAGCTGTACGGCTCCACGTTCGCGGTCGGACGGCCGTGGCCGCCCATCTGGCAGGACGTGCGCCGCGAGTTCGAGCTGGTGTGCGACCTGGAGCGACGACTTGCCGCGACCCTGCTCTCCGAGGAGCCGAACGACCCCCGCGACCTGGGCACGCTGCTCCACCGTGCCGAGCTGGCGTCTCCCACGCGGCCGCACCCGTGGATCCCGCACCGGGGGCCGGTCGGCCGGCTCGCCCGTGCGGTGGCCCGTCGGGTCGACCGCTTCTGGGACACCGCCGAGGGACGCATGGTCCCCGAGCCGGTGCGCCACCACGACCGCCAGCACCAGGGTCCGCTGACGCAGTACCTCCTGGGCGACCCGCACCTCGGGGAGGAGTGACAACAGGCAGCGCCGGCCCGTGCCTGTCGTCATGATGGGTGGGTGCCCCTCAACGTCGAGCTCGCGGAGATCCGGGACTTCCTCGCGGCCCACGCCCCGTTCGACTCCTTGCCGGCTGCGGTCCTCGAGTCGATCCCGCCGCGGCTGAGCATCGGCTACCACCGCCGCGGCACCGTGGTGCTGGCCGCGGGCAGCACCGCGGTCGAGCTGCTCGTGGTGAGGTCCGGCGCCGTCGAGCTGCGCGACGGCGCCGGCGAGCTGGTCGAACGGGGAGCCGCCGGGACCTGCATCGGCGGCGCCGCACTGGCGACCGGGTCGCCGCAACCGGTCACCGTCCACGCGATCGAGGACACGCTGGTGCTGGCCTGCCCGGCCGAGGTGTTCCACCAGCTCCGCGCCCAGCACGCCGACTTCGCGTCCTTCTTCGAGCACCGCGCCGGACGGCTGCGCGAGGCGGTCGCCCGGCAACGACGGGAGGTGACCGGCCCGGAGCGGTCGATGATGTCCAGCGCGGTGCGCGACCTGGTGAGCCGGGCGCCGGTCAGCATCCGTGCCGACGCCTCCGTCCTGGAGGCCGCCCGGCTGATGTCGGACGAGCGGATCTCGTCGGTGCTGGTCACCGACGGCGAGGCCCTCGTCGGCATCCTGACGGACCGCGACCTGCGCACCCGGGTCCTGGCCGCCGCCGTGGACCCGGCGGGTCCCGTGTCCGCGGTCATGACGCCGGACCCGGCGACCACCCGCCCCGACGCGCCTGCCCTGGAGGCGCTCCTCGAGCTGGTGCGCCGCAACATCCACCACCTGCCCGTGGTCGAGGACGGTCGACCCACCGGCATGGTCACGGCCACCGACCTGCTCCGCCTCCAGCAGGCCAACCCCGTGTTCCTCGTCGGCGACATCGCCAAGGCACCCGACGTCGCCACGATCGCGGAGCTGGCCACCCGGCTGCAGCGGGTGGTCGCCGGGCTCGTCCGGCAGGGCACGTCGGCCCACGACGCGGGCCGGGTCGTCACCACCGTCGGGGACGCGATCGAGCAGCAGGTCATCGCGCTCGCCGAGGCCGAGCTCGGTGCGCCTCCGGTGCCGTACGCCTGGCTGACCCTGGGCTCCCGGGCCCGCTTCGAGCAGGCCCTCGGCCCCGACCAGGACCATGCCCTGCTGCTGCACGACGACTACCGGCCGGAGCTGCACGGGCCCTGGTTCGGCGCGCTCGCCGAGCTCGTCACGAGCGGCCTGGAGACCATCGGCTACCCGCGGTGCCGCGGCGACAAGATGGCCACGAACCCGCGGTGGCGCCAGCCCCTCGGCACCTGGCGCGCCCACGTGGCGCGCTGGGTCGGCACGCCGACCCCGGAGGCGATCCTGGAGGCCAGCGTGTTCTTCGACCTGCGGCACCAGTACGGCGACCCGGACCTGACCGCCGAGCTGGTGGCCATCGAGCGCCGGGCAGCCAAGGGCGCCCCGATCTTCCTCGCCCACCTGGCCGCCGCCGCGGCGTCGCACCACACGCCGCTCGGCTTCTTCCGCGGCCTGGTCGTGGACCGCTCCGGCGAGCACCGTGACACGCTCGACGTGAAGCGGGGCGGCATCAACACCGTCGTCGAGATCGCCCGCCTCCACGGGCTGGCGTGCGGGTCGGACGCGATGTCGACCCTCGCCCGGCTCGAGGACGCCGTCGCCGCCGGCCTGGTCAGCCCGACGCTGGGGGCCGACCTGCGCGACGCGTGGGAGTTCCTCGCGCACCTGCGGCTGCGGCACCAGGTCGAGCAGGTCCGCGCCGGGAGACCGGCCGACAACTGGGTCGACCCGTCGACGCTCAGCCACTTCGAGCAGCGCCACCTGAGGGCGGCGTTCGGCGTGATCCGGTCCGCCCAGGGCGCCATCGCGCAGCGCTACCCCGTCCGCGAGCTGACGTGACGCCCGACGACGGGACCCGGCTCGACCGGCTGTCCCTGCTGGCGGTGGACCTCGAGACCACCGGGCTCTCGCCTGCCCACGACGAGGTGCTGGCCGTGGGCTGGGTGCCGGTGGACGGCCTGCGC
The DNA here is from genome assembly GCF_014779655.1 of Nocardioides ganghwensis. Lineage (GTDB taxonomy): Bacteria > Actinomycetota > Actinomycetes > Propionibacteriales > Nocardioidaceae > Nocardioides > Nocardioides ganghwensis. The sequence goes on along the minus strand of NZ_JACXYX010000005.1, from coordinate 102,220 downwards.
ATCGACCTCTCCGGGGGCCGGCGCCGCGTCGTGCGCCACGACGATCCCGGCGACGCGGTCACCATCCACGGCCTGACCCACGACGACCTCGAGGAGGGCCGGCCGCTCGCCGAGGTGCTGGCCGAGCTGCGCAGCGCCCTGTCGGGACGGGTGCTCCTCGCCCACCACGCCCCGTTCGAGCTGGCGTTCCTCGGCGCGGCCTTCCGGGCCGTGGGCGAGCGTCCGGTCCTGCCGCCGGCCGTGTGCACCCTCGACCTCCAGCGCCGCCTGCTGGTCCGCCACGGCGAGGTCCGCCCCGGGGACCTGCGCCTCTGGAGGGCCAGGGAGCGCCACGGGCTGCCGGTGACGACGGCCCACGACGCCCTCGGAGATGCGCTCGCCTGCGCCGAGCTCTACCTGGCGCAGACCGCCGAGCTCGGCGCGAGCGGACCGCTCAGCCTGCGGGACGTACGCCGCCGCGAGCCGTGGATAGACCGCCTCAGGTCCTGGCTGCGCGGGCGCCGCTGAACGACGTCGACGCCCGGGCGACTGCACCCCGGCGTCGACGGTCCTCAGCGTCGCGTCAGTGGATCTCGCCCTGCGCGTGCTTGGCGACGAGCTCGGTCTTGCCGGGGTAGCGGATCTCCTCCACCAGCTCCTGCATGACGGGGCTCGGCTTCGGGGTGAACTGCGAGACGATGATCGTCACCGCGAAGTTGATCAGCATGCCGATCGTGCCGAAGCCGGTCTCGAGGATCCCGAAGATGCCCTCGCCGTTGCCGTAGATGTCGATCGTCCACAACATGTAGGCCATCGTCGTGACGAGTCCGGCGAGCATGCCCGCCGTCGCGCCCATGGCCGTGCAGTTCTTCCAGAAGATGCCGAGCACCAGGATCGGGAAGAAGCTCGCTGCCGCCAGCCCGAAGGCCAGCGCCACCACCTGGGCCACGAATCCCGGCGGGTTGATGCCGAGGTAGCCGGCGACCACGATCGCACCGGCCATGGCGATGCGGCCGACCATGAGCTGCCGGGCCTCGGTGGCCTGGGGGTTGATCTTCTTGAAGTAGACGTCGTTGGCGACGGCACTGGAGATGACCAGCAGCAGTCCGGACGCCGTCGACAGCGCCGCGGCCAGCGCGCCCGCCGCGACCAGGCCGACGATCGGGGCCGGGAGACCGCCGATCTCGGGCGAGGCCAGCACGATGATGTCGTTGTTGATCAGGATGTCGCTGTAGTTGACGACCGTGTCCGCGCCCAGGTCGGAGACGGGAGAGCCGTCGGCCTGGGTGATCAGGCCGACCTCGGACCACGTGTTGAACCACGACGGCATCTCGCTCAGCGCGGTGCCGTTGACGTCCTCGATGATCTGCAGCTTGCTGAAGGCCGCCACCGACGGGGCGGTGGTGTAGAGCAGGGCGATGAAGAACAGCGCCCACAGCGCGGAGTAGCGCGCCGCTCGCACGCTCTTGGCCGTGTAGAAGCGGACGATCACGTGCGGCAGGCCCGCGGTGCCGAACATCAGCGACGCGGTGATCAGCAGCATGTTGAGCATGTTGGTGCTGCCGAAGGCGGCGGTGTACTCGGGGATGCCGAGCTCGGTCTGCAGCGCGTCGAGCTCCGCGAGGATCGTGCCGAACCCGACCTGGGGGATCGGCACGTCGGTCACCTTGGCGGAGACGGCGAACGCCGGGATCAGGTAGGCGATGATCAGCACGGTGTACTGGGTCACCTGGGTCCAGGTGATCCCCTTCATGCCGCCGAGCACGGCGTAGAAGAAGACGATCGCCATGCCGATGATGACGCCCGTCGTCGGGTCCACCTTGAGGAAGCGGGTGAAGACCAGGCCGACGCCCGCCATCTGGCCGGCGACGTAGACGAAGGACACGACGATGGCCGCGACCACCGCGACCAGGCGGGCCGTCTCGTTGTAGCGGTCACCGACGAAGTCGGGGATCGTGTACTTGCCGAACTTGCGCAGGTAGGGCGCCAGCAGCAGCGCGAGGAGCACGTAGCCGCCGGTCCAGCCCATGAGGTAGACGGAGCCGCCGTAGCCGTTGCCGGCGAAGGCGATGATGCCGGCCATCGAGATGAACGACGCCGCGCTCATCCAGTCGGCCGCGATCGCCGCGCCGTTGGCGGGCGCCGGGATGCCGCCACCTGCGACGTAGAAGCCTGACGTCGTGCTGACCCGGCTGCGGTAGGCGACGAAGATGTAGATGCTGAACGTGACGATGACGAACACGAGGGTCCAGGTCTGGATGTCGCTCACGAGTGGTGCACCTCCTCCTCGTACTCGTCGATGCCGAACTCGGCGTCGAGCTTGTCCATCCGGACCACGTAGACCGCGATCAGGATCACGAAGGTGATGATCGAGCCCTGCTGGGCGAACCAGAAGCCGAGCGGGAAGCCGGCGACGACGATCTCGTTGAGGGGCTCGACGAACAAGATGCCCGCACCGAACGACACGAGCGCCCAGATCGTGAGCAGCACGGCCATCAATCTCAGGTTTCGGCGCCAGTAGTCCCGGCGCTGGTGTTCATCCACGGTGTCCTCCACTGGCTGACGACTCGGAGTTGCGTGCCCGGCAGCGAAACAGCGCGATCACACCGGGTCAAGGCATCTGTGTGACGGGAGTCACACTTTTCGCCCAGCGGTAGGGATCGGTCGGCTAGTGGCGCACGGGCCCCTGCGGACGCCTGCCAGGGCGGGTGCTGGTGCCGCTGGGCGCTCCAGACCGACCGTTCGTCGTGGCGGCGACGACCGTTCGTCGTGCGTGACGGCACCCGGTCGTACGCCCGGTCCCGCCCGATCGCAGGCGACGTTCCGTACAGTCCCCCCATGACCGGAGCAACGGCGACGAGGGCGGTCCGAGCGCGACGCGGACCGGACCCGGCCAAGCGCCGCCTGGCTGGGGCCGTCGCGATGGTGCTCCTCGGCTCCTTCCTGCCGTGGATCGACACCGCCGTGGGCTCGGTGTCAGGGGCCCGCGGCGCCGGGCTGTGGACGTTCTACGCGGCGATGCTCGGGCTGGCGGGGGCACTTGTCCCGATGCGCCGGGTGGCGGCGGTGCAGGCGACGATCTTCGCCCTCGTGGCGCTGGTCGTCCCCGCCTGGCAGGTGGTGCACCTGCTCACCCTGGTCGGCACCAGCGGTTGGGTCCCTGGTCCCGGTCTCGTGCTCGTCCTCGGCGGGGGCGTGCTCGGCGCCACCGCCGCTGCTCAGCTGTTCCGCCCGTCGGCCACCACCATGAGCACCGGACCGAGCACCTCCTCGCGCACCAGGCGGGACTGACGCGACAACCCGCCGATCACGGTCGGCGCGAACCACCACCCGTCGCGGTCGAGGACGGTGCCGCCGAGCGCGACGTCCCCACCCTCGGACCGCGCGAGGTCCACGTAGCGGCGCACCCGGTCGCGCGCCACGCCCGAGCGGAGCGGGCCGCACAGGGTGTCCGGCGCCGACGGGTCGCCGGGCACGACCTCCGCCATCGCCTCGACGGCTGTGCGGAGGGCCTCGGCGTAGCGGTGCGGTGGCACCACGACGCTCGCGGGCAGCCGGCACGCCTGGCCGGCGTTGGCGGCGACCGTCACCGCAGCGGCGGACACGACCGCGGACAGGTCGTCGTCGTCAGCCGCCTCGATGGTGAGCGGACCGCCGACGTCGAGGCGTACGCGCTTGCCCGCCCGCTCGCCTGCGACCCGCACGCGCTCGCCCGCGACGGCCGACCCCGTGAACGAGACCTCGTCGACGCGGTCGTCGAGGGTGAGGGTGGTCGCGACGTCGACGTCGCGGGTGGCCAGCACGTTCAGGACCCCTCGCGGCAGGATGTCGAGGGCGATGCGGCCGAGCTCGATCGCGGCGCTCGCCGCCTCGGGCGCGGGCTTGAGCACCACGGTGCCTCCGGCCGCGAGGACCCGGCCGACCTCCTCGATCGCCACCGCCAGTGGCGAGGTGGCCGGGGTGACGACGGCGGTGACGCCGGCGGACCGGCCGGGCTCCCCGGGCAGCTCGCCCCTCATGAGGGCGATCGGCGCGTCGAGGTGGGCGGCGCGGAGGGACAGCGGCACCCCGGTCTCGGCCGCCACCAGGGCGGCGAGGTCGTCGGCGCGCTCAGCGAGCGCGGCCTGCAGGCGCCGGAGGGCGTCGGCGCGCAGGCCGACGTCGGTGCTCCACGGCGTCGCGTCGAAGGCGCGGCGCGCGGCAGCGGCAGCCGCGTGCGCCTCGGTGACGCCCGCGTCCGGGACGTCCCAGAGGGTCTCGGCGGTCGCGGGGTTGCGGACGGCGTACGTCCACCCCTCCGCCGTCGGCTGCTCCACGCCGTCGATCGGCAGCCCCCGAGGCCGGGCGTGCTTGCTCATGGGGAGAACTCCATCATGCGACCGGTGCGGATCCCATCACCCGGTCGTCCGGTTGCCCGCGCCCCATGTGACTAGCCTCGGACCATGCGTGACGACCTCGGGGCCGACGTCCCACTGAGCAGCCCGGCACGGCGGATCGTCTCGCTGGTGCCGTCGCTCACCGAGGCGCTCGCCGCCACGGAGACCGACCTGCTGGTCGGGGCGACCGACTGGTGCACGCACCCGGCCGACCTCGACGTGCCTCGCGTGCGCGGCACGAAGAACCCCGACCTCGCCGCGATCCGTGGTCTCGCCCCCGACCTCGTCGTGGCCAACATGGAGGAGAACCGCGAGCTGGACGTGCGCCGGCTCCGCGATGCCGGTGTGGCTGTCTGGGTGACGCGGATCGAGACGGTGGAGCAGGCGCTCGGGTCGATGTCGCGGCTGTTCTCGACCGCCCTCGGCCTGGCCGACCCGCCGTGGCTCGCCGAGGCGCGCTCCCTGTGGGCGCCCCCGCCCCCGCCGCGGTTGCGCGTCGCGGTCCCGATCTGGCGCGACCCGTGGATGGTCGTGGGGTCGCAGACCTACACCGACGACCTGCTCGCCCGCGCCGGGCTGGCCAACGTGCTGGCCCACGGTCCGGCTGCGCGCGAGGGGCGCTACCCCACGGTGACCCCCGACGAGATCGACGACGCCGCTGCGGACCTGGTGCTGCTGCCGGACGAGCCGTACGTCTTCACCGCCGACGACGGACCGGAGGCGCTCCGGACGCCGACGCGGCTGGTGTCGGGACGGCTGCTGACCTGGTACGGCCCCGCGATGGTCGAGGCGCACGCCGTCCTGGCCGGGCTGTCTGGATAGCCTCCGGTGCCATGACGCGCGACCCGATCACCGAGGCACACCGGCAGTGGGTCGCCCACGGGTGGGGCGACGCCGCCGACGGGATGGCGATGGTGACGTCGGTCGTCCGCGCCCAGCAGCTGCTGATGGAGCGGATCGACGCCGTCCTCCGGCCGCGCGGGCTCACCTTCGCCCGCTACGAGGTGCTGCGGCTGCTGTCCTTCGCCCGCGACGCGGCGATGCCGATGTCCCGGCTCGGGTCCCTGCTGCAGGTGCACCCGACCAGCGTCACCAGCGCCGTCGACCGGCTCGTCGCCCAGGGGTACGTCGAGCGGGTGCGCAGCGACGAGGACAAGCGGGTCGTCCGCGCGGTGCTCACCGGTCCCGGCCGCGAGGCGGTCGAGGAGGCGACGGCAGCCCTCAACGACGAGGTCTTCGAGGCCCCCGGCCTGCCCGGCCCCGACGTACGGGCCCTGACCGACCGCCTGACCGCACTGCGCACGGGCCTCGGAGACGGGTCCGCCAAGTGACTCGCCGGTAGATACTAGGATGTCCTAGTATCGAAGGCATGGCCGACCTGCCCCGCCCTGAGCTGCACCGTCCGAAGAACCCGATCCGCCTCGTCACCGCGTCCGCGCTGTTCGACGGGCACGACGCGTCGATCAACATCATGCGACGCATCTTCATGAGCCAGGGCTGCGAGGTCATCCACCTCGGCCACAACCGCTCCGTGCAGGAGGTCGTCGACGCGGCACTGGAGGAGGATGTGCAGGGCGTGGCCGTGTCGTCCTACCAGGGCGGGCACGTGGAGTACTTCGAGTACCTCGTGGAGTCGCTGCGCGCCGCCGGGGCCGACCACGTGAAGGTCGTCGGCGGCGGGGGCGGCGTCATCGTCCCGTCGGAGATCACCCGCCTGCGCGAGTCGGGCGTGACCATCTTCTCGCCCGAGGACGGCCAGAAGATGGGCCTCGTCGGGATGATCAACTCGGTCGTCGCCGACTGCGACACCGACCTGTGGGCCGATCGGGCAGTGACCGTCGAGCAGGTGCTGACCGGCGACCGCTTCGCCGTCGCCCGCGCCGTCACCGGGGCAGAGGCGGGCCGGCTCGACGAGGCGATGCTCGCCGAGCTCCGGGCCGCCGCCACGCGCCGCGTCGTCCCCGTCCTCGGCATCACCGGCACCGGCGGGTCGGGCAAGTCCTCGCTCACCGACGAGGTCGTCCGCCGCTTCCGCACCGACCAGCAGGACAAGCTGCGCATCGCGGTGATCGCGGTCGACCCGACCCGGCGCAAGGGCGGCGGCGCCCTGCTCGGCGACCGCATCCGGGCGAACTCCCTCGACGGCGACCGCGTCTTCTTCCGCTCGCTCGCCACCCGCGGCGCCCATGAGGTGCCCGGCCACCTCGCCGACGTGGTCGACGTGATGAAGGCCGCCGGCCACGACCTGGTGATCATCGAGACGCCCGGCATCGGGCAGGGCGACGCCGGCATCGTCCCGCTCGTCGACCACTCCCTCTACGTCATGACGCCCGAGTTCGGCGCCGCCTCGCAGCTGGAGAAGATCGACATGCTCGACTTCGCCGACACGGTGGCGATCAACAAGTTCGAGCGCCGCGGCGCCAAGGACGCGCTGCGCGACGTCGGCCGCCAGCTCGTCCGCAACCGCGAGGCCTTCGGCAAGCAGCCGCACGACATGCCCGTCTTCGGCACGAGCGCCGCCACCTTCAACGACGACGGCGTCACCGCGCTCTACCAGCACCTGCGCGACGAGCTCGCCGCTGCGGGGCTGGCGGTCGGCGAGGGCACGCTGCCGCACGTCGACGTGCGCCACTCCTCCGGCATCCGGCAGGTCGTCCCCGCCGACCGCGTGCGCTACCTCAGCGAGATCACCGAGACCGTCCGCGGCTACCACGCCCGTACGGCCGAGCTGGCCGAGGCGGCGCGCAACCTCCAGCGCGTGCAGCACGTCGCCGACCAGCTGGGTCTCGACACACCCGGCTCGTCCCTCGCCGGGCACTCGACCACCGATGGGCTGGCCGAGCTGCTCGAGTCCGCGCGCAAGGCGGTCCCCCACGAGGTGGCCGACCAGATCGAGCGCTGGCCGGCCGTCGTGGAGTCCTACTCCGGCGACGAGCAGGTCGTCGTGGTGCGCGACCGGGAGATCCACACCAAGCTGACCAGGGAGTCGCTCAGCGGCAACAAGATCCCGCGCGTCTCCCTCCCCCGCTACACCGACCACGGCGAGCTCGTGAGGTTCTGGCGCAACGAGAACCTCCCCGGCTACTTCCCCTTCACCGCCGGCGTCTTCCCGTTCAAGCGCGACAACGAGGACCCCGCACGCATGTTCGCCGGCGAGGGCGACCCGGCGCGCACCAACCGCCGCTTCAAGATCCTCTCCGAGGGCAACGACGCCACCCGCCTGTCGACGGCGTTCGACTCGGTGACCCTCTACGGCCGCGACCCCGACCCGCGCCCCGACGTCTACGGCAAGGTCGGCACCTCGGGCGTCAGCGTCGCGACGCTCGACGACATGAAGGCGCTCTACGACGGCTTCGACCTCGTCGCCCCGACGACGAGCGTCAGCATGACGATCAACGGCCCCGCGCCCACGGTGCTGGCGTTCTTCCTCAACACCGCGATCGACCAGCAGGTCGACGCCTTCCGCGAGCGGGAGGGGCGCGAGCCCAGCGACGAGGAGCGTGCCGAGCTCGCGGCGTACGCACTCGCCAACGTCCGCGGCACGGTGCAGGCCGACATCCTCAAGGAGGACCAGGGCCAGAACACCTGCCTGTTCTCCACCGAGTTCTCGCTGCGGATGATGGCCGACATCCAGGAGTGGTTCATCGAGCACAAGGTCCGCAACTTCTACTCCGTGTCGATCTCCGGCTACCACATCGCCGAGGCCGGGGCGAACCCCATCAGCCAGCTCGCCTTCACCCTCGCCAACGGCTTCACCTACGTCGAGGCCTACCTCGCGCGCGGCATGGACATCGACGACTTCGCGCCGAACCTGTCGTTCTTCTTCTCCAACGGCATGGACCCCGAGTACAGCGTCCTGGGCCGCGTCGCCCGCCGCATCTGGGCGGTCACGATGAAGGAGAAGTACGGAGCCTCCGAGCGCTCGCAGAAGCTGAAGTACCACGTCCAGACGAGCGGCCGGTCGCTGCACGCGCAGGAGATGGACTTCAACGACATCCGCACCACGCTCCAGGCGCTGATCGCGATCTACGACAACGCCAACAGCCTCCACACCAACGCCTACGACGAGGCGGTGACGACCCCGACGGAGGAGTCCGTACGCCGCGCGCTGGCGATCCAGCTGATCATCAACCGCGAGTGGGGCCTGGCGATGAACGAGAACCCGCTCCAGGGCTCGTACGTCATCGACGACCTCACCGACCTGGTGGAGGCGGCCGTGCTCGCGGAGTTCGACGCGATCAACGAGCGCGGAGGCGTGCTGGGTGCGATGGAGACCGGCTACCAGCGCGGACGGATCCAGGACGAGTCGATGCTCTACGAGCACCGCAAGCACGACGGCTCGCTGCCGATCATCGGCGTCAACACGTTCCTCAGGGACGCCGACGGCGAGTCCGCCGCGCCCCAGGAGATCGAGCTCGCCCGTGCGACCGAGGCCGAGAAGGAGTCACAGCTCTCACGGGTGCGCGCCTTCCAGGCAGCGCACACCACCGAGGCGCAGGAGGCGCTGGCCCGGCTCAAGGACGCCGCCGTCTCCGGCGAGAACGTGTTCGCCGTGCTGATGGACGCCGCCCGCGTCTGCTCGCTCCAGCAGGTCACGGAGGCGTTCTTCGAGGTCGGCGGGCAGTACCGCAGGAACGTCTGAGCCTGCCGCACGATCGCGCAGCGATCGGACGGCAACGCGAAGAGGTTGAGGGAGCCCCGGTCCGGCGACGCGGAGCGAGCCGGGCCGACGGGCGGCTCGAAACCCCTCGGGGAGGTCAGATCCGCTGCGGGTCCTCCGCCGCGGGCAGGTCGAACCGGAACACCGACCCGCTCCCGGCCGGCCGGGGCAGGCACTCGATCGTGCCGCCGTGCCGGTGCACGATCGTCTGGCAGATCGTGAGGCCCATACCGGTGCCGCGGAAGTGCGCGCGCACGGCCCCGCTGCGGTGGAAGCGCTGGAAGATGAGCGAGCGCTCCTCCTCCTCGACCCCGACGCCGCGGTCCTCGATCTCGACCACCACCCGGGCGCCGTGCCTCTGCGCCCGCACCGTGATCGTCGCGGGCTCGCCCGGGGTGGCGTACTTGACCGCGTTGCCGACGAGGTTGCCGAAGAGCTGGCGCACCGCGACCGGGTCGGCGTGGACCGCGGGCAGGTCGGGGTCGACCTCCAGCACGTCGTCGGGTCCGAGCAGGCCGGCGGTCTGGGCGAGGACGCCGTCCGGGCCGGCGAGGCGTACGTCGGTCGCCCGGAGCTCGCCGGACTCCGCGAGCGCGTGCTCGAGGAGGTCGCCGATCAGGTCGGCCATCTGCTCTGCGGAGCGCTCGGCGCGGCGCAGCGGCATCATCGCGTCCGAGTCGGGCTCGAGGTCGTCGACGGCCAGGGAGAGCCAGGAGCGGATGGCGGACAGGGGTCCGCGCAGGTCGTGCGCGGCCGTCGAGGCGAAGCCGGCGAGCGGGCGCAGGCCGGATCGGTGCTCGGTCACCTCGCGGAGCACGAGCAGCGTGCCGGAGCGGCCGCCGCCGCGCGACAGCGAGGCCCGGGACACCGCGAGCACGATCTCCTCACCGCTGCGCAGCGGGATCACGACGTCGCCCACGCCGAGCTCGGCGCGCGCGGCGTCGGTGTTGGCCACGTCGGGCTCGAGGAGCAGCCGCACGAGCGAGCAGAGCGCGTGGTCGTCGTCGGCTCCCGGGCTCACCCGGTGGGCGAGGCGCCGGCTCGCGCCGTTGCTGCGCTCGATCCGGCCGTCCGGGTCGAGCACGACGAGCCCCTCGCCCATGCTCTCGGTCATCTCGGCGAGCAGCTCGGCCTGCTCGGCCGCCTCCTCGCGGGCGCGGGTCGCGGCGGCGAAGAGCACGTCGACGCGGTCGCCCAGCGCGCCCACCGCCAGCCCGGTCAGCAGCACGCCGACGACGAAGAGCTGGGAGATCAGCACCTCGACCACCGGGTCCTCGATCCGGTCGAACGGGCCGTGCCCGGTGAGGCTCAGCGTGAGGGCGATCGCGCCGATGACCAGGCAGTGCAGCGCCGCGGGGAAGGTCCGGAAGCGCGCCGCGGACCACACGGCGAACCCGATCAGCAGGAAGGTCACCGGGTAGGGCTGGGTGAACACGGCGACCGTGGCGGCCACCGACAGGAGCCACAGCACCGCGAGCTCGACGCGGCGGCCCTCGTGGGTCCGGGGCGGGATGTCCTGCGTACGCCACTCCCAGGCGAGGTGGCCGACCGCACCGACGGTGAGGACACCGACGACGTGCCGGGCGAACCAGGCCACGGCCGTCATCACGGTCGCGTCCGCGGCGTCGACCCAGATACCGACGGTGCCGATCAGCGCCCCGGCGAGGCAGCCGGCGGCGGCGGCCGCGCCGGCCATCGTGAGCGTGCGCGGCGACCGGATGCTGGCGGTGCCCCCGGCGCCGAGCATCTCGGGGCACCAGCGTCGCAGGAGCACGCCGATCACGGCCGTCTGCACGGTGACCGACAGGGCGCCGAAGAACCCGACGACCGGCGACACACCGTTCGCGACCACGACCACCAGCACGCCGTGGATCGCCATCAGCGGGAGCAGCACGCGGGCCAGGTGCCGGGGCGACTCGGCCAGCAACCACAGGAGAGCCACGCCCGAGCCCGGCCAGATCAGGCTGAGGACCTGCCCCTCGATCGCGGTCAGCCGGCCGACGACCGTCAGCAGCGCGTACGCGAGTGCGAACGCTGCAGCCCGAGCCGGCGACAGGGCCGTCGTCGGGGCCGTCGTCATGGCGCACAGACTACGTTTCCGGGGCCGTGCGCGCGCCGGATCCGCGTCGGCCGAGGTCACGATCTGCTCAACGCTCGGCGTGCGCATGGGCAGCGGAGGCCCGTCGGGTCCACACTCGGACCATGTGCGTGCGCAGCCTCGTGGCCGACGACGAGCCCGACATCCGCGACTTCATCGGCCACGTGCTGGCGCGGGCCGGGCACGACGTCACCACCGCGGGCGACGGGGCCGAGGTCCTCGAGCGGGCGTCGGAGGACCACTTCGACCTGGTCGTGGTCGACCACCACATGCCCCGGATGACCGGCCTCGCGGTCGCCGACGAGCTGAGCCGGGCCTCCCCCGACACGAAGGTCCTCGTCATGTCGGGGGACCTGGACGTGGGTCGCGAGCACCCGCACTTCCTGCCCAAGCCGTTCAACCGCGGCGAGTTCATGGCCGCGGTGGACAGCCTGCTGGGACTTACAGGTTGATGGTGATGTCCGCGTCGGCGCGCAGGTCCTCGACGAGCGCCGTCGCGACCCTGCCGACCTCCTGGTTGGTGGCCTGCTCGACGAGCTGGTCGCGCACCTGGGCGAACGGCGGGATCTTCTGCGCGCCACCCTGACCCGACTGCCCGGCCTGCGCCTGCTGCTCCTTGGCCTGCGCGTAGAGCGCGCGCAGCTCCTTGTCGGTCGGCTCGATCGGCCCGTTCTCGTCCGCGACGAGCTGCTCGACCAGGACCTGGGTCCCGACCTGGTCGCGCGCCTGCTCCGCGGTGACGCCCTGCTGCTCGACGGCCTTCAGGAGCTCGTCGGCGGACTTCATGCCGTTCTGCTCGGCGAGCGTGGTGAGCTCGGCGTCGATGTCGTCGTCGCTGACCTCGAGCCCGCGCGCCTCGGCCTCCTGCGCGAGCAGCTCGGTGTCGACGAGGTCGTCCGCGGTCTGCTTGCGCAGCTGCTCCTCGTCAGGTGCCTCGCCGCCCATCTGCGCCTGGGACGCGGCCTGTGCGAAGGCCGCCTCGTAGATCGGGACGAACTCCTCCTTGGTGACCTCTTCCCCGTTGACCTCGGCCACGACGTCGGGGATGGCGTCGAGGTCTGGCTGGGCGCCCGCGGCCGCACCGTCCGAGGCGCCGTCCGAGCCGCTGTCGGACGGGGACGAGCTGGCCGAGGAGTCGGCGGCGGCGTCGCCCGGGTCGGAGCCCGAGCCCCCGCCACAGGCGGAGAGCGTGAGGACCGCGGCTACCGAGAGGGCACCCAGGGCCGTACGGGTGCGGCGGCGGGCGGAGGAGGTCAGGGACATCAGGGAGGTCTTCGAGGAAGTCATCCCGATCGACGGTACGCACCGAACCTGAGCGCCGCTCTCAGGATGACCTCACAGCGAGTCGGGCACGATGAGCGCGTCTGGGTCCTGCCGCACGGGCAGCTGGGCGAGGGCCGTCCGCACGAGCGTGAGGCGCGCGGCGACGGCGACCTTCTGGCGCAGCCGGCCCACGCCGCTCTCACCGAGGGTCTGCTCCACCGCGGCCGCGATCTGCGCGTCGGTGAAGGTGGGTCGGGTGCCGGCGGGGACCTCGACGTCGGGAAGGGCCAGGAGCACCGGCAGCACCTGGCTGCCGACGGCCTCGAGCAGGTGGTAGCGGTCGAGCTTGCTCATCGACTCCCACGCCGCCTCGCCCTTGGCGCGGCGCCCGACCTTGCCGGCGGCCACGACCTTGGCGGCGGCGGTGACGGCGACGGTCAGCTCGTGCTCGGTGAAGCGCATGGGTCCACTATCCCCGACCCGCACTAGGGTGGCCGACGTGCGCCTGCCCCACCTGACCCCCGCCGGGCTGACCGAGGAGCAGCGCGACCTGCGCGAGCGCATCGTCGGCGGGCCGCGCGGTGCCGGCCCCCAGCACTTCCCCCTGGTCCACGAGGACGGCTCGCTGACCGGCCCGTTCGGGGTGATGCTCCACGAGCCGGCGCTCGGGGCCCCGCTGCAGGAGCTCGGCAGCGCGATCCGCTACGCGACCGGCCTCAGCGCCCGAACGCGCGAGATCGCGATCCTGGCCGTGGCCGCCGCGACCGGCTGCGAGTTCGAGACCTACGCCCACGAGCGGGTCGGCCGGGCCGTCGGGCTCACCCGGGACGAGCTGGCCGCCCTCGCGGACGGCACGTTCACCTCGGCCGACCCGCACGAGCGCGAGGCCCATGCGTTCTGCCGGCACCTGCTGACCGGCGACGCCCGCCTGTCCGACGACGCCTACGCGGCGTACGCCGCCGTGCTGGGCACCACGGCCATGACCGAGCTGGTCGTGCTCGTCGGCTACTACCGCACGCTCGCCCAGCTGCTCGCGGTCCACGACGTCGGGGCGCCCCCTTCCTCGTAGCGCCTCAGTAGTGGGCGGTCATCACGTGCTTGATGCGCGTGTAGTCGTCGAACCCGTAGCCCGACAGGTCCTTGCCGTAGCCCGACGACCCGAACCCGCCGTGCGGCATCTCGGAGACGAACGGGATGTGGGTGTTGACCCACACGCAGCCGAAGTCGAGCTCGCGGGTGAGCCGGTCGGCGACCCCGACGTCGCGGGTCCACACGCTGGCGGCGAGGCCGTACGGCACGCCGTTGGCCATCGCCACCGCGTCTGCCTCGTCGTCGAAGGACTGCACGGTGAGCACCGGCCCGAAGACCTCCTCCTGCACGATGCGGTCGTCCTGGCGCACGCCCGTGACGACCGTCGGCGCGAAGAAGAACCCCGCGTCGCCGTGCCGGGCGCCGCCGGTGCGGACGGTGGCGTGGTCGGGCAGGCCGGTGAGGAACGCCTCCACCTTGGCGAGGTGGCCGGCGTTGTTGAGCGGGCCGTAGTCCGCCTCCTCGTCCGACGGCGGCCCGGGGCGGGTGCCCTCGGCCTCCTTGACCAGCAGGTCGACGAGCTCGTCGTGGACGCTCGCGTGGGCGATGACGCGGGTCGCGGCGGTGCAGTCCTGGCCGGCGTTGAAGTAGGCGGCGGCCGCGATCATCTCGGCGGCGCGGGGCAGGTCGGCGTCGGGCATCACCACGACGGGCGCCTTGCCGCCGAGCTCGAGGTGGACGCGCTTGAGGTTCCTGGCCGCCGAGGTGGCGACCTCGATGCCGGCGCGCACCGACCCGGTGATCGCGACGAGACCGGGGGTGGGGTGCTCGACGAGGTAGCGGCCGGTGGAGGCGTCGCCGTTGACCACGTTGAGCACGCCGGGCGGCAGGACGTCGCCGGCGATCTCGGCGAGCAGCACGGTCGAGCGCGGGGTGGTGTCGCTGGGCTTGAGCACGATCGTGTTGCCGGCGGCGAGCGCGGGCGCGATCTTCCAGATCGCCATCGCGAAGGGGTAGTTCCACGGCGTCACCTGGCCGACCACGCCGATCGGCTCGCGGCGGATGGCCGACGTGTGGCCCTCGAGGTACTCGCCCGACGACTTGCCCTCGAGCAGCCGCGCGGCGCCGGCGAAGAAGCGCAGCTGGTCGACGCCCTGGTCGACCTCCTCGCTGGCGATGTAGCGCACCGGCTGGCCGGTGTCGCGGGCCTGCACCCGGCTGATCTCGTCGCGGCGCTCGGCGATCGCGGTGGCGAGGTCGAGGAGGTGGGCCTGCCGTGCCCCGGGGGTGAGCCGCTTCCACGACGCCGACGCGCGCTCGGCGGCGGCGTACGCCCGGTCGACCTCGTCGTGCGTCGAGACCGGGGACCGGCCGTCGGGCTCTCCGGTGACCGGGTCGACGAGGTCGATGAGCTCGGTGGCGGCCGAGGCGACCAGCTCGCCGTCGATGAAGTTGCGGATGGTCTCGCTCATGGGTCTCCCTCTGGCTCCGGCCTGCTCGTCAGGCGACGTAGATCTTGCGGATCGTCTCGCGGACGACCCAGGTGGTGTGCTCGCCGGCGCGCAGGCGTACGACGCTGCCGGGGCCGAGGTCGACCCGCTCGCCGTCGTCGAAGGACACCGTGCCCGAGCCGGACAGCACGACGAACACCTCGTCGACCTCGACGTCGGTCGCGGTGCCGGGGGTCATCTGCCACACCCCGACCTCCACCCCGGCGACGGCGGCGAGCGCGCGGGAACCGGCCTCCGGCGACCCGTCGACGACGGTGCCCGGGTCGAGCGGCGCGGTCGGCACGAGGGTGTCGACGTCCAGCACACGGTTCATGCCCAGCATCGTCCCCACCTGCGCCACCGCCGCGGACCGACGATCTGTCGTCACTTCGGCGGCCTGCCGAACAGTTCGTCAGCCATCTCCCGAGCGACCAGCGCGACGTGGAGGGACACGCGGACGTCCGGGTCGTCGAGGTCGGCGTCGAGGACCGCCTCGATCCGGGC
This sequence comes from Nocardioides ganghwensis, assembly GCF_014779655.1. Lineage (GTDB taxonomy): Bacteria > Actinomycetota > Actinomycetes > Propionibacteriales > Nocardioidaceae > Nocardioides > Nocardioides ganghwensis. Next base: position 86,821 of record NZ_JACXYX010000005.1, on the reverse strand, counting down.
GAGCCTGTCGTAGAAGGCGGCGCGCGACAGGTGCAGGGAGGCCGCGGCCTCGGTCTTGCTGGCCGGGTGGAGCAGCAGGGCGCGGAGCGCGGCGAGGAGGTCGGTGCGCGAGCCGTCGGCGCGGTCGTGCCGCTCGAGCGGGCCGAGCTCGCGCTCGACGAACAGGCGGACCCGCTCGTCCTCGCCGAGCAGCGCCAGCAGGCCGCGCAGGTGGAGGTCGGCGAGCCGGTGCACGTCGGGGTCCTGCTCACGCCGGGCCTGCGGCGCGGCGTCGGCGACCTGCCCGGCCTCGGTGACCGTACGCGCGACGCCACCGCGGTCGGCGACCGCACGACCGGCGGCGACCACGACGTCGTGGTGGGGCAGCACGCGCGCCGCGAGCCGGTCGACGAGGTCGTCGACGTCGGCGGCCGGGGGCGCCGACACGAGCACGCGCAGGTCGCGGTCCACCTCGCAGACCAGGGCGGGCAGCCGGAGGCCGTGGGCGGCGCGCACCACGGTGGCGGCGACCTCGTCGAGGTCGGCGGGGGCGCCCGTGCCGATGCGCGGGCGGACGACGAGCCCGACGAAGGTGCGTCGCCGCACCGGGAAGCCCGCGAGCTCGCACCGGCGCCCCACCTCGTCGGAGCCGGTGTCGTCGGAGCCGCGGTCGGCGAGGAGCCCGGTCAGCAGCTCGAGGTGGGTGCGCCGCATGAGCGTGCCGCGGTCGCGGTCGTGCAGCCGGTGCAGCGCCAGCGCGGCGGCCGCCCGCTCGGCGACCGCGACGAGCCGCTGCGACGGCGCCTCGGGCGAGCCGATCACGAGCCGCCCCCACACCTGGTCGGCGGTGCCGAGCCGGGTGACCAGCCAGCCGTTGGCGGCGTCCCAGCCGGTGCGGCCGGTCACCTCGACCCGGCGTGAGCGGGCGGGCCAGCCGTCGAGGAAGCCGCCGGGGTCGTCGGGGCCGGCGAAGTAGTCGAGGGGGCGGTGCTGGGCGTTCTCGACGACGACCGGGCCGTCGGCGAGGCGCTGCACTGCGCGGAGGATCTCGGCGGGGCCGGCCTGGCCGAAGCTGAGCTCGGTGAACGTCTCGTGCACGCGCTGCGCCTCGCGCAGCTCGGTGAGCTGCTGGTCGACGACGCGCTCGCCGATCTCCTGCGCCAGCGCGGCGAACCTGGTCTCGCGACCCAGCACGACCAGCGGCAGGCCGTAGCGCTCGCACGCCGTGACGAGGGCGTCGGGGAGCGCGGACTCCCAGCGGCGACCGAGCTCGACGACCATCCCCGCGCTGCCGACGTCGGCGAGCTCGTCGACGAAGGCGGTCAGGCCCGCCGCGTCGTCGTCGGCCGGCAGCCCGGTGCCCATCGTCAGCAGCAGGTCGCCCTCGCGGAGCAGCTGGCCGACGTCGAGGCGCTCGGTGGCGTGCACCCAGCGGATCGGGCGGGCGGACCCTGCGGCCCCGGCGACGACCTCGGGCGCGGCCCGGCGGAAGGCGGGCAGGGCCAGCGCCTCCCGGAGCGTCACGCCGGACGTCCTGTCGACCACGGGTGCAGCCTACGCGTGAGCAGGGTGACGAAGTGTCCGACAACTCGGGCCGATGCCGACGATCCGACACCCGCGTCCGTCGTGGCCGGCGCGCAGGATGGCGGCATGACCGACGTGACCCGCGTGACCGACGTGACCGACGTGACCGACGTGACCGATATCGTGCACTGGGCCGACGGCGCCCCCTTCACCGGCGACCCCACCGGCTGGGCCGACGTGACCGACCCGGCGACCGGCGAGGTGACCGGCCGCGTCGCCCTGGCGAGCGAGGCCGACGCCGCCGACGTGATCGCGTCCGCCTCCCGTGCCGCCCGCGCCTGGGGCACCACGTCGCTCGCGCGGCGTACGCAGGTGCTCTTCGCGTTCCGCGAGCTGCTCAACTCCCGCAAGGACGAGCTGGCCGCGATCATCACCAGCGAGCACGGCAAGGTGCACTCCGACGCGATGGGCGAGATCGCCCGCGGCCTCGAGGTCGTGGAGTTCGCGTGCGGCATGTCGCACCTGCTCAAGGGCGGGCACAGCGAGGAGGCGTCGACCGGTGTCGACGTGCACTCCAAGCGGGTGCCGCTCGGCGTGGTGGGCATCATCAGCCCGTTCAACTTCCCGGCGATGGTGCCGATGTGGTTCTTCCCGATCGCGATCGCGGCCGGCAACACGGTCGTGCTCAAGCCCAGCGAGAAGGACCCGAGCGCGGCGAGCTGGATCGCCGCGCTGTGGCAGGAGGCCGGGCTTCCCGACGGCGTCTTCAACGTGCTGCACGGCGACAAGACCGCCGTCGACGCGCTCCTCACCAGCCCCGACGTGCAGGCGATCAGCTTCGTGGGCTCGACCCCGATCGCGGAGTACGTCTACGAGACCGCGAGCCGCCACGGCAAGCGTGTCCAGGCGCTGGGCGGCGCGAAGAACCACATGGTCGTCCTGCCCGACGCCGACCTCGACCTGGCGGCCGACTCGGCCGTCAACGCCGGCTACGGCAGTGCGGGCGAGCGCTGCATGGCCATCAGCGTCCTCGTCGCGGTCGACCCGATCGGCGACGAGCTCGTCGCCCGGATCGCCGACCGCACCCGCACCCTGCTGATCGGCGACGGAGGCACGGCGGCCACGGGCGCCGACTCGTCCGGCAAGGAGGCCGACATGGGTCCGCTCGTGACGAAGGCCCACCGCGACCGGGTCAGCTCCTTCATCGACTCGGGCGAGGCGGCCGGCGCCAAGGTCGTCGTCGACGGCCGTGACGTCGCGGCCCGCGGCGGCTCCCGAGACGTGGCCGGCGGCTTCTGGCTGGGCCCCACGCTCTTCGACGACGTCACCCCCGACATGGACATCTACCGCGAGGAGATCTTCGGCCCGGTGCTGTCGGTGGTGCGCGTGCCGTCGTACGAGGAGGCGGTCGCGCTCGTCAACGCCAACCAGTACGGCAACGGCACCGCGGTCTTCACCAACGACGGCGGCGCGGCCCGGCGCTTCGAGGCCGACGTCGAGGTCGGGATGATCGGCGTCAACGTCCCCGTCCCGGTGCCCGTGGCCTACTACTCCTTCGGCGGGTGGAAGCGCTCGCTCTTCGGCGACACCCACGCCCACGGCACCGAGGGCGTGCACTTCTTCACCCGCGGCAAGGTCGTCACCACCCGGTGGATCGACCCGGCCAACCGTCCCGAGGGCGGCCTCGAGCTGGGGTTCCCGCGCAATGACTGAGCTGATGAACGACCTCACCGACCTGAGCAGTGACTTGTCAGGGACCCACGACGCCGCGCGGGCGTACGAGCTCGACCGCGCGCACGTCTTCCACTCCTGGTCGGCGCAGGCCGAGATCAGCCCGATGGTGATCACGAGGGCCGAGGGCAGCCACGTCTGGGACGGCGCCGGCAGGTGCTACCTCGACTTCACCTCGCAGCTGGTCTTCACCAACCTCGGCCACCAGCACCCGCGGATCGTCGCCGCGATCCAGGAGCAGGCCGCGACGCTGTGCACGGTCGCGCCGGCCTTCGCCAACGGCACCCGCTCCGAGGCGGCCCGGCTGATCGCGAGCCACACGCCCGGCGACCTCGACCACGTCTTCTTCACCAACGGCGGCGCCGACGCCAACGAGCACGCCGTACGGATGGCGCGGCTGCACACCGGCCGGCACAAGGTGCTGACGACCTACCGCAGCTACCACGGCGGCACGCACCTCGCGGTCAACATGACCGGCGACCCGCGCCGGTGGGCCAGCGACCACGGCTCGACGGGCACGGTCCACTTCTTCGGCCCGTTCCTCTACCGCAGCGCGTTCCACGCGACCACCGAGGCCGAGGAGTGCCAGCGCGCGCTGGAGCACCTCGAGCAGGTCGTGGCCCTGGAGGGTCCCTCGACGGTCGCCGCGATCGTGCTCGAGGCGATCCCCGGCACGGCCGGGATCATGGTCCCGCCGCCGGGCTACCTCGCCGGGGTGCGCGAGATCTGCGACCGCCACGGCATCGTGCTCGTCGCGGACGAGGTGATGTCGGGCTTCGGCCGCTCGGGCCGGTGGTTCGCCGTCGAGCACGGAGACGTCACGCCCGACCTGCTGACCTTCGCCAAGGGCGTGAACTCGGGCTACGTCCCGCTCGGCGGCGTGGCGATCAGCGACGAGATCCACGCGACCTTCGCGCACCGCGCCTACCCCGGCGGGCTGACCTACTCCGGGCACCCGCTGGCCTGTGCCGCGGCCGTCGCGACGATCCGCACGATGGAGGACGACGACCTCGTCGGCCGTGCCGACCGGCTCGGCGCCGAGGTGATCGGCCCCGGCCTGCTGGCGCTCGCCGAGAAGCACGCGTGGATCGGCGAGGTGCGCGGCACCGGCGCCTTCTGGGCCGTCGAGCTGGTCAGCGACCGGGAGACGCGGGAGCCGCTGGCGCCGTACGGCGGCTCGAGCCCGGAGGTGTCCGCGGTCGTGAAGGGCTGCCAGGAGCGCGGGATGCTGCCGTTCAGCAACTTCAACCGCATCCACGTCGTGCCCCCGCTGACCACCACCGACGACGAGGCCCGCGAGGGCCTGGCGATCCTCGACGCCGCGCTGGCGGCTGCGGCGGGGTGAGCAGCCACCTCACCGCCTACGAGCGCAACGCGCCCGACCCGCGGCTCGTCGCGCAGTCGCTGGCCGGCAGTGAGCTGGGCGTGTTCTGGCTGGAGGACGTGGCGGTTGGCGCGGGATCAGTGGCGGCGTACGCCCCGCTCACCGCGTCGGCGCGCGCGGACCTGGTGGTCGTGGGCGGGGGCTACCTCGGGCTGTGGACCGCGGTGCACGCGAAGCGCCGCGATCCCGGTCGCCGGGTGGTGCTGCTGGAGGCGCACACCGTCGGCTGGGCGGCATCGGGTCGCAACGGCGGCTTCTGCGACGCCTCGATCACCCACGGCGAGGAGAACGGTCGCTCCCGCTGGCCCGAGGAGTACGACACCCTGGCGCGGCTCGGCCGCGAGAACCTCGACGCCTTCGAGGCCGACGTCCGCGACCTCGGCCTGGCCTGCGAGTGGGAGCGCACCGGCGCGCTGTCGGTCGCGGTCGAGGAGCACCAGCTCGCCTGGCTGCAGGGATCGACGCACGTCCTCGACGCGACCGCCGTACGGGCCGAGATCGACAGCCCCCTGTTCCTCGGCGGCGCGCTGGAGCCCGACACGTCCGCGCTGGTCCATCCCGCGCGGCTCGCCCTCGAGCTGGCGCGCGTCGCCGCCGACCTCGGCGTCGAGGTGCACGAGCACTCGACCGTCACCGGCCTGAGGCGCGAGGGCGGTGTCGTGGAGGTGTCGACCGACCGCGCGAAGGTGACCGCCCACCACGTGGTGCTCGCCAGTGGCGTCTCCCCCTCGCTCGCGCGGCGCAACCGGCTGATGACGGTGCCGGTCTACGACTACGTGCTGATGACCGAGCCGCTGTCCGCCGAGCAGCTCGCCTCGATCGGCTGGGCCGGGCGGCAGGGGCTCGGCGACCTCGCCAACCAGTTCCACTACTCGCGGCTGACCCGCGACGACCGGATCCTCTGGGGCGGCTACGACGCGATCTACCCCGCGGGCGGGCAGGTCCACGTCCGCCACGAGGACCGCCCGGAGAGCCACGCCCGCCTCGCCTCGCACTTCCTCGCGACCTTCCCGCAGCTCGAGGGGATCCGGTTCACGCACCGCTGGGCCGGGGCCATCGACACCTCCACGCAGTTCGCCGCGTTCTACGGGCTGACCCACGGCGGGCGGGTCGCCCACGCCTCCGGCTTCACCGGGCTCGGGGTCGGCGCGACGCGGTTCGCCGCCGAGGTGCTCCTCGACCTGCTCGCCGGCCGGCCGACGGAGCGTACGGAGCTGCGGATGGTCCGCGAGCGCCCGCTCCCGTTCCCGCCCGAGCCGCTGGCGTCGGTCGGGATCAACCTCACCCGCTGGTCGCTCGACCGCGCCGACCACCGCGAGGGGCGGCGCAACGGCTTCCTCCGGGCGCTGGACCGGGCCGGGCTGGGATTCGACTCCTGAGCCGTAGGCTGCGGGCCGTGAGCGAGCGGGGGCCGATCTGGCGACAGCCGGGCATGGCGCCGTTGACGGTGATGACGTGCGCGGGCTTCTCCGGGTACGCCGTGCTGCTCACGGTCGCGCCGCTGTGGGCGGTCGAGGGCGGAGCGAGCACCGCCGGCTCCGGGCTCGTGAACGGCGTGCTCCTGCTGTTCACCGTGCTGACCCAGCTGCTCGTCCCGCGCGCGCTGCGGACCTTCGGGTGGGGACCGGTGCTCGCCGTGGGCCTGGTGCTGCTGGGGGTCCCGGGCGTCCTGATGGCACTGGACGACGGACTCGTCGTGGTCCTGGCGCTCTCGGCGGTCCGGGGGGTCGGGTTCGGCGTCCTCACCGTCACCGGCAGCGCGGCCGTCGCCGCCCTGGTGGGCCCGAAGCGCCGCGGGGAGGCGATCGGGGCCTACGGCCTCGCCGTCGCCTTCCCGAACCTCGTGCTGCTGCCCGCCGGACCGTGGATCGCCGAGAGCGTCGGCTTCTGGGTGGCGTTCATCGTGAGCGCCCTCCCCCTCGTCGGCATCCCGGCTGCGCTCCGGCTCGCGTCCTCGCTCCGGCTGAGCGCGCCGGACCTGCACCCCGCCACCGCGCCGGCGCCCGATCCGCACGACCCGGAGTCGACCGCGTACCGCCGACTGCTGCCGCCGATGCTGCTGTTGCTGGCGGTCACGTTGGCGGGCGGCGCGCTGATCACGTTCACGCCCCAGATGGTCGACGGCTCGGCGGTCGCGGCGGGCGGCCTGCTCCTGATGGGGCTGTCGGCCGCGCTCAGTCGGTGGCGGATCGGGGTGCTCGCGGACCGCTACGGCGCGCAGCGCTTCCTCGTGCCCCTGGTCCTCCTCACGGGGGCGGGGATGGCGCTGGTGTCGTGGTCGGTCGCGCGCTCCGACGACGTCCGCGTCGGCTCCTTCCTGGTCGCCATGCTCCTGGTCGGCCTGTGCTACGGAGGGCTGCAGAACCTCACGCTCATGATCTCCTTCGCGGCCGTCTCCCGTCGCCACCACAACCTCGCGAGCGCGGTGTGGAACGTCGGCTTCGACGCAGGTACGGCGCTGGGCTCGGTGGCCGTCGGCGTCATCGCCGGCCTCACGTCCTTCACCACCGCCTTCCTGGTGACGGCCGCTATCGCCCTGGCGACGCTCCCGCTCGCGTGGCGCCGGCCGGGCGCCGTCGACGTGGACGCGCCGGCACCCTCCCGCGAGTAGTCGACCTCTTCCCGATCAGGTCCCACCGGCGTAACGTCAGTAGACCCCCGGGAGCCCGCTCTCGGTCGTGCTCCCCCGACCTCACCTGGAGCGCGCGATGAGTGTTCGACGACTTCTTCTCGTGCTGGCCCTCCTGCTGGGCAGCCTCGGCCTGGCGGCCACGCCCGCGATGTCGGCCAAGCCGGGATCCACCGCCGGCAGCGGCGCGGACTGCAACCTCCCCGAGTCCGACGCCGAGGAGCTGGTGATCCTCAACTACTACTACCCCAACAAGTACGTGTGGGACGACACCCACCTCACGGTCTCCGTGCAGGCCGCGCCCAACGTCTCCGACGCCCATCTCGCCGCCGTGCGCGACGCCATCGAGTCGTGGGACGAGGTGCTCCGGGCGTGCTTCGACGGGGAGATCACGTTGACCGACGTGACGGGCTCCAAGCGCAGCTCCGCCGACATCGTCCTGCACTACGTGCCGCACGCGGGCGGCGTCGTCTTCGCCGGGTACGCGATCTGCGGTGCCACGGGCTGCGGCAACATCATCGTCTCCTCGGAGTTCGCCACCGAGGAGGGCTACACGCCGGAGTACCTCTACTACGTGACGCTCCACGAGCTCGGCCACGCCCTCGGCCTCGGCCACGCCACCAACCTGCGTGAGAGCACGGACCTCATGGGCTACGGCTGGATCGGCGACGCCCCCGACCCGTTGTTCTCGCAGTGCGACCTGGACGCCCTGGCCTACCTGTTCGGACCGGTGCTCACCGGAGCGGAACCCGCGGCCCCCGGACCCAGCGAGCTGGACCCCACCTTCGACTGCTCGGCCTGACTCCCGGGAACCATCGCCCCCGCCTCGGTGGTCGGGTGCGAGCGCAGCCGTTCGGTGGTCGAGGTGCGAGCGAAGCCGTTCGGTGGTTGAGGTGCGAGCGCAGCCGTTCGGTGGTTGAGGTGCGAGCGAAGCGAGCCTCGAAACCACTCCCCACGCGCACAAGGTCGCAGGCGGTGTCCTGAGTGCCGGTGAGGGACGAGCCGGTGCATCGACGGGAACGAGCGGGCGTATCGAGACCCTGCTCTCGGTGGTTGAGGTGCGAGCGCAGCGAGCCTCGAAACCACCCCTGAGATCGCTGGCCGTGAACCGTCCACAGGCGGCTCGCAGGCATGGCCGTTGTCGGACCCGACGACTAAAATCGTGCACATGATCGACGGACTGGCAGCACCGGCACGAGGGGTCGCAGACGACCTCTCGCCCGCCGATCTGCTTGCCTCGATCAAGGCCTCCCGCGACCTCGAGCACGCCGAGGCCGCCCGCCAGCTCACCCTCGCCGCGCAGTGGGCCGACCTGCACCCGCCGGAGTCCATCCACGACGCGGCCTCGTTCACCGTCCCGGGGTGTGAGCAGGAGGAGCCCATCGCCGGCGAAGGCGCTCCGCTGGTGGCGGAGTTCTGCGTGGCCGAGCTCGGCGGAGTCCTGGGCATCTCCACGACCGCTGCGAAGAAGCTGATCGGTCAGGCGTTAGAGCTGCGCCACCGCCTCCCCCGCCTGTGGGAGCAGGTCCACGCCGGCAAGGTCCCTGCGTGGCGGGCGAGGGTGGTCGCCGACACCACCATCCACACCTCCCCGGCACTCACTCGTGAGGCGGCGGGGTTCGTCGACTCCCAGGTCGCCGCCGTCGCCGGACGCATCGGCCAGGCACAGCTCGACCGGCTCGTCGCCGAGGCCATCAAGCGCTACGACCTCGCGGTCGCCGACCCTGCCGCTGACCCGGAGGACGGCTACCTCGCCGTCGACCCGCGCCACGTCACCGTGAACACCGACGACCTGCACTACGCCGGGACGATGCGCATCGAGGCGGAGGTGGACATCGCCGACGCCCTCGACTTCGACCGCGCCGTCGCCCACCACGCAGCGGTCCAGAAGGCCCTCGGATCCGAGCTGCCACTCGACGCACGACGCGCCAAGGCGCTCGGTGACCTCGCCCGGACGCAGACCGCGCTGGACCTGGCGTTCCAGGACGGCGGCGTGGGGGCTGGTGGTTTCGAGGCTCGCGGAGTTCATCCTGAGGAGCCGAGGGACGAGGCGTCTCGAAGGGCTCGCACCTCAACCACCGAGAGCACCGACGGCACCGACGGCACCGACGGCACCGACGGCAGCGAGAGCACCGACGGCACCGACGGCACCGACGGCGAGAGCACCGAGTCCGATGATCTGCCGGCTGCGCGTGAGGTCGTCATCCACGCCCACCTCGACGCCAGCCTCTCCGGCGACGCCACGGTGTTCGGCTCGACCGGACGCATGGAGAACGGCCAGCGGCTCGTGCTGCTCGACCAGATCAAGTCGTGGTGTGCGGACTCCCGCACGAAGGTCACGATCAAGCCAGTCATCGACCTCAACGCCAACCTGACGGCGCAGGGCTATGAGATCCCCGACCGGCTCCGCGAGCAGGTCCAGCTGCGCGACCGCGCCTGCGTGTTCCCCCGGTGCACCCGTCCCGCCCGGGGCTGCGACGTCGACCACGTCATCGCTTACGACCACGACGCCGAAGCCGAGGGCAGACCCCAACCCGGCCCCACGCAGACCGACAACCTCGCCTGCCTGTGCCGCTTCCACCACCGCCTGAAGACCCACTCGGCATGGACCTACCGGATGGTCGAGAACGGGGTGTTCGAGTGGACCTCACCCCACGGACACCGCTACCGACGCGACCACACCGGGACCACGGCGATGGAGCCGGGTCTCGTGACGGGCGCCAGAGCGCCCTCCTCGACGAGCGAGCACCACCCACCTGGCATCCCGCGACCCCGTCGACGATGACCCCGCCCCACACCCCGCCAGACCAATGACCGGCGGGGCCGGTGGCGCGTCCTGCTCGGCACGCTGCTCTGCACGGGTGCCGCGGCGCCCCAGCCCAGTACGGTGACGTCGTGCCTCGCAGGTTGACTTCGACGTCTCGACGAGGGCCCGCCGGCAAGTGGCTGGCCGTGACGGCCCTCTCCGCGGTCGTGGGCGCCTGCGGTGGGGACGATGCAGATGGCACGTCGGTGCAAGACTTCATGGAGTCGGCAGGTCAGGTGCGGGCCATCACTGTGTCCGACATCTACGACCGCGACGTCTCCGACGTGGTGATCGTGTGCGCGTACACAGGGGCGACCGCGATCACCGACGAGCTCGGCTTCGACTGGCCGGGCGCCACCTCGTTGGCCAAGCAGGTGGACACCTCTGACAGCCATCAGGCTGTCATCGCCGTGCACCACGGCGAAGTCGTGGAGTCGGAGGTCATGCTTATCGACGTCCTGTACGTGTGCGACATGGACCTCGCTTATCCCGCAACCATCGACGCAGGCACCACCTTGAAGGTCTCGTGGTCTTCAACCGCCTGGTCGGACGGCACGACCAAGACAGTCCCGGTGGCGAGCGTCGACTAGGGCCCGCGGCTCCGGCGCTCAAGCTCGGAACAGTGGTCCTCTGCCGCTCGCTGCGCTCGCACCTCAACCACCGGAGACCAGCCCCCGCACCCCCGGCAGCACCTCGTCGGCGAAGGACGTCAGGAACTGCTCCTGGTCGTGGCCCGGGCCGTGGAAGACCAGGTGGTCGAAGCCCGCCTCGACGTAGGGCCGGACCGCGTCGACGACCTCGTCGGGCGTGGTCGCGACGATCCAGCGGGAGGCGACCTGCTCGATGGGCAGTGCGTCGGCGGCGGCGGCCATCTCCATCGGGTCGTCGAGCTGGTGCTTCTGCTCGGCGCTCAGTGACAGCGGCGCCCAGAAGCGGCAGTTCTCGAGCGCCTCCTCGCGGGTCGGGGCGTACGACAGCTTGATCTCGATCATCCGGGTGAAGTCGCGCCGGGAGTCGGACGCGGCGAGGCCCTCCTCGACCGCGGGCAGCAGCTTGTCGGTGTAGAGGTCCATCCCCTTGCCGCTCGTGCAGATGAAGCCGTCGCCGACGCGCCCGGCGTACTTCGCCATCTGCGGACCGCCCGCGGCGACCCAGATCGGGACGCCGCCCTCGGGCCGGTCGTAGATCGTGGCGTCGACCGTGCGGTAGTAGTCGCCGTCGAAGGTCACCCGCTCCCCCGCCCACAGCTCCCGCATCAGGCGTACGGACTCGCGCAGCCGCGCCCACCGCTCCTTGAACTCCGGCCACTCGGCCAGCCCGACGGAGATCTCGTTGAGCGCCTCGCCCGTACCGACGCCGAGCACCACGCGGCCGGGGTTGAGCAGCGCGAGCGTCGCGAACTGCTGCGCCAGCACGGCCGGGTTGTAGCGGAAGGTCGGCGTGAGCACGCTGGTGCCGAGCACCACCCGCTCCGTGCGCTCGCCGATCGCGGCCATCGCGGCGAGGGCGTTGGGCGCGTGACCGCCCTCGTGCCGCCAGGGCTGCAGGTGGTCGCTGATCCACACGCTGTCGAGGCCGACCTTCTCGGCGCGCACGCCGAGCTCGACGAGCTCGCGCGGGCCGAACTGCTCCGCGGAGGCCTTGTAGCCGACGGCGAGGGGGGAGGTCTGGTTCACGGGCGGGTCCGTTCGTTCGGGGTGCGGGTTCTCGGGGGCGGTGACATCGTGGCCCGATGGACGACGACCTCCCCGCGCTGGGGTTCGGGCTGCCAGTCTCCGGGAGCTGGGCAACACCGGCCGCGATGATCCACGTGGCCCGCCTCGCCGAGGAGCTCGGCTACGCCTCGCTGTGGACCTTCCAGCGGGTGCTCCAGCCGCTCGCCGCCACCCCCACGGACGCAGCGGGCAGGCCGGTGGAGAACCCCGGCACGAGGCCGGTGGAGGACCCGACGTACGCCGCCGTCCACGACGCCGTCCTGCCGCTCGCGCACGTCGCCTCGCACACCACCCGCATCGGGCTCGGCACGGCGACGCTGTGCGCGCCGTTCACGCCGCCCGCGCTCCTCGCCAAGGCGATGGCCACGCTCGACCACCTCGCCTCGGGACGGTTGACGGTCGGGCTCGGCATGGGGTGGCTGCCCGAGGAGTACGAGGCCGCGGGGGTGCCGTACGCCGGGCGCGGGGCGCGGTTCGAGGAGTACCTGCGCTGCCTGGTGGCGCTGTGGACCGAGGACCCGGTCGAGCTCCACGGCGAGCACTACTCCGTCCCGCGGTCGCACCTCGGCATCCGGCCCATCCAGCGCCCACACCCGCCGGTCCTCGTCGGTGGCGCCGCGCCGGCCGGGCTGCGGCGTGCCGGCAGGCTGGCCCAGGGCTGGATCGGCAGCACCCGGCAGGACCTCGACACGCTCGCCGACTCCGTCGACCTGGTGCGCGAGGGCGCCCGCGAGGCCGGGCGCGACCCGGGAGCCGTACGCATCCTGCTGCGCGCGGTGGTCGACCTGGTGGACGCGGACCCGGGTCCGGGACGCCGCCAGTTCCACGGCACGCGAGACCAGGTGCTCGAGGACCTCGCAGCCGTACGCCGCCGCGGCGCGGGCGAGGTCTTCGTCGACCTCAACTTCTCGCCGCGGGTGGGCTCGCCCGACGTCGACCCCGAGGGCGCGGTGGCCGAGGCGGAGCACGTCCTGCACGCCCTCGCCCCGGCCCGCCGGGGCTCCTAGGACGCCTCCACCTTGGGCATGATGTCGTTCTTGAGCCGCTTGAGGTCGTCGAGGGTCTTCGACACCGGCACGTCGGCGAAGGGCGGCCACAGCAGCGGCATCGTCATGCCGGCCTCCTGGTAGGTCTTGAGCATGTCGACGATCTGCCGCTCGCTGCCGACGAGGATGTTGGAGACCTTGCCGTTGTCGGTCTGGTCGACGTCCTCGTCGGTGATGGTGAACCAGATCATCGAGCACATGTCGAGGTCGTCGATCGACTTGCCGAGCTCCTCGAGCTCGCGGGCGATGGCGGTGCGCCACTCGGTGAACTCGCGCGGGGTGTCCTGGATGCCGATCCAGCCGTGCAGGCCGTACTTGGCGACGCGGTTGGCCGAGCGCTTGGGGTCGCGCAGGCCGCTGAAGTAGATCGGCGGGTGCGGCTTCTGCACCGGCTTGTGGCCGAAGCCGCACGGCTCGAAGTCGGCGTGCTCGCCGTGGTACTCGAAGATCTCGTTGGTCCAGATGCCCTGGGCGATCTCGATGGTCTCGCGGACGTGGGAGTGCCGCCGCGGGAAGCGGTCGGCGACGCTCGCGGCGGCGAACTCCTCGGGCATCCAGCCCGAGCCGATGCCGACGTTGAGGCGGCCGTTGGACAGGTGGTCGATGGTGGCGCACTCGGCGGCGAAGAGGGCCGGGCTCCGGAAGGGCGTGTTGGTGATGCTCATGCCGAACCGCAGCTTCTCGGTGCGCGCCGCCAGCCACGGCAGGATCGGCCAGCCCTGGAACCACTTGCCGCGCGACTCCACCGGCAGCTGGGTCGGGAACTCCTTCATCATGCCGAAGGGGTACTGGAGCTCCCCGCGGTCGGAGGCCTCGGGGACCACGAGGCGGTCGAGGGTCCACACGGAGTCGAAGTCGAGCTCCTCGGCCAGGTCGGTCAGGTCGGCGAGCTCCTGCACCGTGACGTGGTTGCGGAACGTCGGCAGGTAGAGGGCGAGCTTCATCTCACAACATCTCCTCGGGAGGGATCTGGCCCGGCGGCCCTATGTGACGTATCCCACAGTCGAGCCTGCCCACCCGCAAGGGCGGGTCGCTCATGGTTTCCTCAACGCTGCTGCAGCCGCTCCCTCAGCTCGCGCTTGAGGACCTTGCCGTAGTTGTTCGTCGGCAGCGCGTCGACGAAGCGGTAGTCCTTGGGCCGCTTGAACCGGGCGATGCTGTCCAGGCAGATCCGGTCCAGCTCCTCGACCGGGGGCTCGGTGCCGTCGGTGACCACGAAGGCCACCACGGACTCGCCCCACTCGGGGTCGGGCCGGCCCACGACTGCCGCCGCCTCGACGTGCGGGTGGCGCAGCAGCACCTCCTCGACCTCGCGGGGATAGATGTTCATCCCGCCGCTGATGATGAGGTCCTTGGACCGGTCGTGCAGCGTGAGGAACCCGTCCTCGTCGAGGCTGCCGACGTCGCCGGTGTGCAGCCACCCGTCGCGCAGCGCCTCGGCGGTCTCCTCGGGCTGGTTCCAGTAGCCCGCCATCACGACGGCGCCGCGGACGAGCACCTCGCCGGGCTCCCCGGGCGGGAGGGGGTGGCCGTCGTCGTCGGCCACCCGCACCTCGACGTCGGTGCGCGGGAACCCGACGGACTGCATCCGCTCGCGCCACCGCGGGTGGTCGGTGTCGGCGTGGTCCTGCAGCGACAGGCCGGTGATCGTCATCGGCGTCTCGCCCTGACCGTAGATCTGCGCCAGCCGTGGTCCGAAGGTCGCGAGCGCGGCCTCGAGGTCGGCGAGGTACATCGGCGCACCGCCGTAGATGATCGTCTTGAGCCCGCTGAGGTCGGCGCCGACGAGCGCGTCGTCGCCCGCCAGCCGGCGGACCATGATCGGCGCGGCGAAGAACGACATGCCCGGCCAGCGTCGGGTCAGCCCGAGGAGCTCCGCGCCGGTCAGCGGACCGTGCGACGGGAACACGCTGACCGCACCGCGCGCGACGTGCGGCAGGCCGTACAGGCCCGAGCCGTGCGAGAGCGGCGCCGCGTGCAGGACGCTGTCGTCGGCGGAGACCGGGCCGATGTCGGCGAAGTAGCTCAGCGACGCCATCAGCAGGTTGCCGTGGGTGAGCGTCGCGCCCTTGGGCCGGCCGGTGGTGCCGCTGGTGTAGAAGAGCCAGGCCGGGTCGTCGCTGCCGCGGTCGGTCATGGCCGCCGGCTCGGCCGCGGTGAGGCGGTCCCACGCGGGCCCGGGCACGAGCACGACCTCCTCGACGGTGTCGATCCGGTCGCGCAGGGTCGAGACGTCGTCGGCGTGCGCCTCGTCGGTGACGACCGCCCGGGCGCCGGAGTGCTCCAGGATCCAGGCGACCTCGTCGCGGTGCAGCCGCGCGTTGACCGGCACGGCGACGAGCCCGGCGTGCCACGCGGCGAACTGCGCCTCGAGGTACTCCGGGCGGTTGTCCATCACGAGGGCCACCCGGTCCCCCGGCTCCAGCCCGAGGTCCTCGCGGAGGCCGCGGGCGGCGCCGGCGACCCGCGCGGCGAGCTCGGCCCAGGTGGCGTGCACGTCCTGCCCGACGGCGAGGGCCGGCCGGTCGCGCAGCCGGCGACCCTGCCGCTCCACCCAGCTGGCGAGGTTCATCTCGTCGACCCCATGGCGACAACCTCTCCGGCAACCGGGTGCGGGTCAAGCACGTCCGGCCAGCGTTGAGGAAGGCGTGATGGTCCGGCGCCCGCGGAGGGTGGAGGCTGGCCCCATGCGGCTCGACGAGGAAGTGTCCCGGTCCCGGCTCGGCGCGCACGTGCACGGCGTGTTCTGCACGCTGCACCCCGAGCGCGGGCCCGACCCCCAGCCGGTGGTCTACACCGTCACCGACGACGGCTACGTCGGGGTCCCGATCGACAAGGTCAAGCCCAAGAAGTCCTCACGGCTCCAGCGCGAGGACAACCTGGCCGCCGACCCCCGGGGCTCCCTGCTGGTCGAGCACTGGGACGCCGACGACTGGTCACGGCTGTGGTGGGTGCGCGCCGACTGCGAGCACGTCCCCGACCCTCCGTCGGCCGTCGTCGACGAGCTGGCCGACCGGCTCGCCGGCACGGTCCCCCAGTACGCCGACAAGCCGTTCCACCGCGTGCTCGTGTGCCGGATCGTCAGGATCACCGGCTGGGCCGCCAGCGAGGGCTGACAGCGCGGCCCACGTCGCCGCGCCGGTGCCGAGGACCGCGGCGTCGTGCAGGTCGTCGAGCGTGTCGACGTCCTGACGCGCTCGTACGGGCGCGTCCGCGAGCGCGCGCAGGCCGAGCGCGGCGTGACGGGCCGCCGAGCCGGGGCCGTACTGCGGGACGGCGACGACGCCGTACGGCCCGCGCGGGTGGTGCGCGAGCGTGGTGCCGGTCCCGGACCGGTCGGGGACGAACGCGCCGCTCGCCCCGCCCGCGGACCGGAGCACCTCGTCGACGTCGACGGGTCGCAGGCACGGCAGGTCGGCCGGCACCACCAGCACGCCCGCCCGCGGCTGCCACGCGACCGCCGCACGGATGCCCGCGTGCACCGCCGGGACCAGGCCGGGGCCCTGCTCGGGCACGACGCGTACGCCTCGGCGGCGCAGCCGGGCACCGGCGTCGGGGTCGGCGGTCACGACCACCACCGCCGCCACGGCCGCGCACCCCACCAGCGCCTCGACCGTGTCGAGGGCGAACGCGAGCGCGAGGGCGCGCCGCTGCGCAGGCGGGAGCGCCAGACGCGACTTGGCGGCGTCGAGGCGCTTGACCGGCACCACGGCCGTCACGTCGCTCACGAGGGTCCGCCGGGTGGGCGCGGCAGCCGGAGGTGCATCGAGGTGCCCCCGGGCCCGGACCTGCCGACGGACAGGTCGCCGTCCATCGCGCGGACCAGGCCGTGCGCGAGCGCCAGGCCGAGCCCGATGCTCTCCGTGCTCGGCTCGGCCGCGTCGTCGTCGGGGGCGGCCCGGGCGTACGGGGTGAAGATGCGCGGCAGCAGGTCCGGCGGGATGCCCGGGCCGTCGTCGTCGATGGTGACCAGCACCGACGAGCCGTCGGGCGTGGGGCTGCAGGAGACCGCCACCCGCCCGCCGGGCCGGCCGTGGCGCACCGAGTTGGCCACGAGGTTGATCAGCACCTGCCGCAGCCGCCGCCGGTCCCCCAGCACCCGGTGGTCGCCTCGGAGGTCGTCGCAGTGGTCGTGCACCAGGCGGCACTCGCGGCGGCCCGCCTGCGCCGAGAGCAGGCCGAACGCCTCGTCGACCACCTCGCCGAGGTCGACGGGCTCGAGCGCGACCGGCAGCACGTTGGCCTCGAGGCGGCTGAGGTCGAGGACGTCGGACAGCAGGTCCATCACGTGCCCGGCCGCCGCGCCGATGTGCTGCAGCGCCTCGCGGCGCCGGGGCTCGTCGAGGTCCATCGTGCCGAGCAGCTCGGCGAAGCCGACGATGGCCTGGATCGGCGTGCGCGCCTCGTGCCCCACGGCGGCCAGCAGCTCCAGCCGCGCGTGGGAGAGCTCCTCGGCCGTGCGTCGCGCCGTCTCCGCCTCGAGCCGCGCGCGTCGCTCCTGGACGAGTCGGGCGTGGTCGATCGCGACCGACGCGAGGTGGGTGAAGCGGTCCACGAGGAGCTGCTCGCGCGGGTTCGGGCGGTGCGGGCGTGCGTGGTAGACCGCGAAGGTGCCGACCGGGCGGCCGTCGCGGCCCTCGATCGGGGTGGACCAGCAGCTGCGCAGCCCGGCGGCGGCGGCGATCTCGCGGTAGCCGACCCAGCGCGGGTCGGACCGCACGTCGGTGGCCACCACAGCGACGTCGAGCGCGGCGGCCGTGCCGCACGAGCCCGCCGCCGGTCCGATCGCCATGCCGTCGATCGCGCCGACGTACGTCTCCGGCAGGCTCGGCGCCGCACCGTGGTGCAGCGTGCCGCGCTCGCGGTCGAGCAGGAGCACGGAGCACCGGGCGCCGGGCATCAGGTGCTCGAGCGAGGCCAGGATGCCGGTGAGCACCTCGGTCAGCGGCGCGGCGCGGGCGATCATCTCCAGCACCTCGGTCTGCCGCTCCAGCAGCTCGCGCGCGTCCTCGACCCACAGGTCGGGAGCGGGCTCCGTGCGATCGGGGGAGGTCATTCGTCCACCAGCTGGTAGCCGACGCCCCGCACCGTGCGCAGCAGCCGCGGGCTGGACGGGTCCGCCTCGAGCTTGAGCCGCAGCCGGTGGACGTGCTCGGTGACGGTGGCCTCGCCCAGCCACTCCGAGGAGGAGTTCCACACCTGGTCGACGAGCTGGGGGCGGGTGAAGACGTGGCGCGGGTGGGTGGCGAGGAACAGCAGCAGGTCGTACTCCTTGGGGGTCAGCTCCTTCTCGTCCTCGCCGAGCAGCACCCGCCGGCTCGCGGGCTCGATGCGCAGCGGCCCGACCACGACGGCCTCCACCGACGGGTCCGGCGCGCTGCGGCGCAGCACCGACCGCACCCGCGCGGCGAGCTCGCCGGGCGAGAACGGCTTGACGAGGTAGTCGTCGGCGCCGAGGTCGAGCCCGGCGATGCGGTCGCTCTCGCCGCTGCGCCCCGACAGCACGATGATGGGGGTGTCGGAGCGGCCGGCCTGCCCGCTGCGTACGGACCGCAGCACGTCGAGCCCGCCCAGGCGCGGGAGGGAGAGGTCGAGCACGACGAGGGTCGGGTGCTCGTCGCGGATGCACTTGAGCGCGGAGGCGCCGTCGTCCGCCTCGAGGACGCGGAAGCCGGCGTCGTCGAGCTGCCAGCGCACGACCGTGCGGATCGCCGCGTCGTCGTCCACGACGAGGACGACCGGCGCGCGCGGGTCTGCCGCCTGGCTCATGCCTGATTGATACCCCACGGCACCGCCGACCGTCATCCGCTCGACACCGACCGCCCCGGGCCGTTGTGGCTCCGTTGAGCGCGTGGCGGTCGACGCCCGGGCCTCGATCCCCACAATGGACCCATGCCGCTCCCCAGCACGGACCCCAGCCCGGACCTGACCGCGCTCCCGACCCCCGCGCTCCTGGAGCTGGCCGCGGCCCGCCGCGACTCCCTCTTCGGCACCCGGGTGACCTACTCCCCCAAGGTCTTCATCCCGCTCACCCACCTGTGCCGCGACCGCTGCGGCTACTGCACGTTCGCCGAGTCACCGCGCACGACCGTCCCCTACCTGACGCCGGAGGAGGTCCTCGCCGTCGCCGAGGCCGGGGCGGCCAGCGGGTGCCACGAGGCGCTCTTCACCCTCGGCGAGGCGCCGGAGCTGCGCTACCCGGAGGCGGCCGCGTGGCTGGCCGCGCGCGGCCACCGCACCACCGTGGACTACCTGGTCGAGGCGACGGCGCTCGTGCTCGAGGAGACGGGCCTGCTGCCGCACGCCAACGCCGGGGCGATCGGCCGCGACGACCTCGCGCGGCTGCGCCGGACGTCCCCGTCGCAGGGGATGATGGTCGAGAGCCTGCGCGACGACCTGGCGGCGCACCGCGGCGCTCCCGACAAGGCCCCGGCCCGCCGCCTCGCCACGCTCGACCACGCCGGGCGGCTCTCCATCCCGTTCACCACCGGGATCCTGGTGGGGATCGGCGAGACGGAGGCCGACCGGGTCGAGGCGCTCGAGGCGATCGCCCGCAGCCACCGCGAGCACGGCCACGTGCAGGAGGTGATCGTCCAGAACTTCCTGCCCAAGCCCGGCACCGCGATGCGCGGCGCCCCGCCCTGCCCGCACGAGGACCACGTGCGCGCGATCGCGCTGGCGCGTCTGGTCCTGCCCGACGACGTGCACGTCCAGGCGCCGCCCAACCTCTCCGCGCCCGAGGAGCTCGCCGGGCTGCTGGCCGCCGGCATCGACGACTGGGGCGGGGTCTCCCCCGTGACCGCCGACCACGTCAACCCCGAGCGCCCGTGGCCGTCGCTGGAGTCGCTGCGCGAGGCGACCGAGGCCGCCGGGCACCAGCTCGCGCCGCGCCTGACGGTCCACCCGGCGTACGCCGCGGAGCCGGACCGCTGGCTCGACCCGGGCCTGCACTTCCCGGTCCTCGACCGGGCCGACGCCGACCTGCTCGCCCGCGACGACCCGGGGGCGCTGTGGCCGGAGCGGCACCGCGACGCCGCCAACGTCGGCACCGGCGCGGAGGTCGTGCAGATCGGCCGCCGGTCGACCGCGTGGTTCTCCGGTGCGGGCGTCGACCCGACGCCGCTGCGGACGACCGGTCGCACGGTCGGCGGCCGGGTGCGCGAGGTGCTCGACGGCGTACGCGCCGGGCAGGACACCGGTCCCGCCGAGCTGGAGGCGCTGTTCGCCGCCCGCGGCCAGGAGGTGGCGGCCGTGGCGGAGGTCGCCGACGAGATCCGTCGCAGGGTCGTCGGCGACGAGGTGACCTTCGTGGTCAACCGCAACATCAACTACACCAACGTCTGCACCTTCCGGTGCACCTTCTGCGGGTTCTCCAAGGGCCCGCTGTCGCTCAACCTGCGCGGCGCCCCGTACCTCCTCGGCCTCGACGAGATCGCCGAGCGCAGCGCCGAGGCGTACGCGCTGGGCGCCACCGAGGTCTGCCTGCAGGGCGGCATCCACCCGAGCTTCGACGGCGACTTCTACGTCCAGGTCGCGCGAGCGGTGCACGAGCGGGTGCCGGAGATCCACATCCACGGCTTCACCGCGCTGGAGGTCCTGGAGGGGTCGCGACGGCTCGAGGAGCCGCTCGAGAGCTACCTCGTACGGCTCAAGGACGCCGGGCTGCGGTCCCTGCCGGGCACCGCGGCGGAGATCCTCGACGACGAGGTGCGCGCCGTGCTGTGCCCCGACAAGATCACCACCGACGAGTGGCTCGAGGTGCACCGCACCGCGCACCGGGTGGGGCTGCGCAGCAACGTCACCATGATGTTCGGCTCGGTCGAGCGGCCGCACCACTGGGTGCGGCACCTGCTCCGCACCCGCGACCTGCAGCGCGAGACCGGGGGCTTCACCGAGTTCGTCGGGCTGCCCTTCGTGCACATGGCGGCGCCGATCTACCTCAAGCGGGGTGCCCGCCGCGGACCGACGTGGCGCGAGACGGTGCTCGTGCACGCCGTGGCCCGCATCGCCTACGCCGGCGACATCGACCACGTGCAGGCGTCGTGGGTCAAGCTCGGCCGCGTCGGCGCCCAGCAGCTGCTGGGCGCGGGGGTGGACGACCTGGGCGGCACCCTCATGGACGAGAACATCAGCCGAGCCGCCGGCGCCAGCCACGGCCAGGGGCTCACGCCGGCCGACCTCGCCGCCATCGCGGCGGAGGCCGGCCGTCCGCTGCGCCAGCGCACCACCCTGTACGGGGAGGTCAGGCAGCCGGCGGGTGCTCGGTGAGGTCGGCGCGCAGGTCGGCGAGGATGCGGGCGAGCACGCGGGACACCTGGGCCTGCGTGAGCCCGACCTCCTCGGCGATCTCCTGCTGCGTCAGCCCGTCGTAGAACCGCAGCCGCACGATCCGCTGGTCGCGGTCGGACAGCCCGCGTACGAGCGGGTCCAGCATGACCTTGGCCTCCACGTGCGAGAGTGCACGGTCCTCGCCCCCGAGGAGGTCACCCAGGGTGGACGAGCCGTCGGCGACGGTCGCGTCCAGGGAGGTGGGGGTGAAGCACCCGTCGGCGGCCAGCGCCTCGACGACGTCGGACAGCTGCTCGTCGAGGTGGGCGGCGATCTCGCTCGGCCGGGGTGAACGGCCGAGCTCCGCCTCGAGCCGGTCCTGGGCACCGGCGATCCGGGCCTGGAGGTCCTGCACCCGGCGGGGCGGCCGGACCGTCCAGCCGGCGTCGCGGAAGTGGCGGCGCAGCTCGCCGCGCACCGTCGGCACGGCGAACGACAGGAAGTCGTGCCCGGCCGAGGGGTCGAACCGCTGCGCGGCCTTGGTCAGGCCGAGCAGGGCGACCTGCTCGAGGTCGTCGAGGTCGATGCCGCGGTTGCGGTAGCGCGACGCCATGCTGCGGGCGACGGCGGCGTTGGTCTCGATGAGCTGGCAGGTCAGGTCGTGGGCGTCCGCGGCACGCAGGCTGTCGCGGAGGTCGTTGACGATGGCGTCCGTACGACGGGCGCGGGCCCGGCCCTCGAGGGGCGGGACGGCGGCGAGGGTGCGGGGGCGCACGGAAGGAACGTCCTGGACGGTGATGTCGGGGGTGGTGGCAGAGGCGATCGACATGGAAACCACGGCTCGCTTCCTGAGAATTGATGTGTGCTTGCCGTGGTCTCCAGCAAGACGATCAACACCCACCGTCGCATGGTCTGGACCAGCACGACAGCCGCAAAGCGAACACCTCCGTCAGGAGGTGTGGCGGGCCAAGGTCTGTCCAGGGTTCTCGCCGAAGACCTGGCGGTAGTCGGACGCGAACCGTCCGGGGTTGAAGAAGCCGAGGCGCGCCGCGGCGTCGCCCACGGTGGCCACCGAGCCGGCGTTGAGGAGCTGGTGGACCAGGTCGAGGCGCACCTGCCGCAGGTAGGCGTTCGGCGTGCAGTCGAGGTGGCGCCGGAAGGCGTACTGGAGCGTCCGGGGCGTGACGCGGCACTCGCGGGCGATGTCGGCGAGCGACACGTCGTCCTGGGCACGCTCCTCGATGATCAGCTGGGCCTGCCACACGGTGGCCTGGGTGGCGTCGCGGAGGTCGCGGGAGAGCGTCGAGTCGTCGCTGACGACGTTGTTCTCGAAGGTGTGCAGGAGGCTGTGGGCCAGCAGCCGGGACGCCTGCCCCACCGCGATCGGGTGGTCGCCGACCGACGAGGCACTGAGCCGGTCCACGACCGTGCGCCACTGGGCGGCCGCTGCCGGGGACCGGGGCACGAACCGGTCGAACCGGAGGTCCGCGCTGGTCCGCTCGGGATCGATCTCGGCGATGGCCGCAGCCAGGACGTCGTCGGAGATGCCGGTGTTGCGCACCTCGTAGCCGTTGCCGCGTCCCATGAAGGGCTCGTGCCACCCTGCGGCGAGGACCGTGTCACCCTCGCGGCCGCGGTCGGTGACCCGGCCGTGGGTGTACTCGATCTCGCCGCCGAGGACGTCCACGACCACGAGGACCGGCATCGCATCCGCGTCGAAGCGCACCGGGGCGTCGATGCGCAGACGGTCGAACGAGACGCCGTCGAGCTCGCGTCGCCGGTGGTGGACCGTCCCCATCCGGCCGCTCAGTCCGAGCGAGGTGCCGTAGGCGGTCTCGAGCCAGTGGCGCGCGTCGTCGCCGTCGCCCTCGAAGTCGAAGGCGTCGACGGGGTCTCGGCGGGAACGCAGCTCGGGCACGTGCACCTCCAGAGGGAGAGTGCGGACGACCCGGTGGCTTGAGTCCCATCGAGCCTAACCCAGATCGGCGCTCCTCGCGCATCGGGAGGATGTGACTTCACCCTGTAGGCTGGTCCCCAGAAGCTGTTGAACTCCGCCCTGTGTCCGCGGACCTACGTCATGTGAAGGTGACGATGTCTGGGATGCCCCTACCTCCGGGCGAGCCTGCTCCGCAGGCGGACGCCCTGCGCGACGAGGTCGCACAGCTGCACGAGGCGGTGCGCTCGCAGCGTGACATCGGTGTCGCGATCGGCCTCGTGTCCGCCCGTTTCGGCTGCAGCACCGACCAGGCCTGGCGCACGATGCTGCGCGTCTCGCAGGACAGCAACACCAAGGTCCGGACGGTGGCGCGCGTCCTCGTGGCGACCCACGACGGCACCGCGGACGCCGAGGACCGCGAGGTGCTGCAGAGCATCGTCCACCACCTCCCCGCGTCGGGGTGGCCGGAAGGACGTCCGCCCCGGGGATAATCACGTCCCATGAACATCGACGACGCCGCCCTGGCCGAGAGCCTGCGCCGGCTGTCCCAGCCCCGTGACGACGACGGGACCCTCACCTCCGCGCTCCACGTCGTCGTCGCGGCCTGCGTCGACCTCTTCGCCGTCGACGGCGCCGGGATCCTCATCGCCGACGAGCAGGACATGCTCACCTACGCCGCGGCCACCGACGGTCCCGGTCGGCTGCTCGAGCAGACCGAGGCGGAGGCCGGGGAGGGCCCGTGCACCGAGGCGTTCGTGAAGGCGCGCGTGGTCACCAGCCGTGACGTCACGGCGGAGGCGGAGCGGTGGCCGACCCTGGCCCGGGTGATGGCCTCCCAGCCGGTGCGTGCCGTGCTGGGCACGCCGGTGGTGCTCGGCGGCGTGCCGATAGGCACGCTCGACGTCTACAAGGAGCGGCCCCACGACTGGGACGACAGCGAGGTCGCGGCGATCGGCAGGTACGCCGAGGTCGTCTCGACCACGCTCGGCGCCGCCCTGCAGGCGCACACCGCCGGCGAGCTGGCCCGGCAGCTGCAGTACGCCCTCGACTACCGCGTGGTGATCGAGCGCGCCGTCGGCTACCTGATGGCCAAGGAGTCTCTGGACGCGGTCGCCGCGTTCCACGCGCTGCGCACCGCCGCCCGCAGCCGGCGTACGAAGATCGGGCTGGTGTCCGAGCACGTCCTCGAGACGGGTGCGTTGCCGACCTGAGCGTCAGTCGTCGACCGGTTCACCGACCCGCTCGTGCGGGATCGCGCGCGTCTCGACGATCTGGGCGGCGACGTCGCGCAGCTTGACGTTGGTCGTCGACGACAGCCGCCGCAGCAGCTCGAAGCTCTGGTGCTGGTCGATGCCGTAGCGCTCCATCGCGATGCCCTGCGCCATGCCGATGACGTGCCGCGAGCTCACGGCCGTCTGCAGGGTGCTCGCCCGCCGCGCCGACGACAGCGCGGTCGTCGCGTGCACGGCGTAGACCAGGGCGATGTCGACGACGTCGCGGTCGGCGAAGGCCCCGGTGCGGGAGCTGTAGAGGTTGAGCGCTCCCAGCGGTCCCTCGCGGTCGGTGACCGCGACGGCGAGCAGCGAGCCCACGCCGAGCTCCGCGGCACGCGGCCCCCAGGTGGGGTAGCGCGAGTCGGTGCCGACGTCGCCGCTGCGCAGCCAGCCGCCGGTGTCGGCGATCTCGACGCAGGGGCCCTCCCCGAGGGCGTACTGCAGGGCGTCGGCCTCCTCGGCGAGCGGGTCGCTGCTGGCGAGGGTCTTGTGCCCGCCCCGAGGGGTGCGGATGGTGAGGCTGACCTGGTCGGCCTCCGGGACGAGCTCGCGCATCCGGGTGACGATCGCGCGCGAGGTGATGGCCTCGTCAGGCTCCTGCTGCAGCTCGGCAGCGAGTGCCGCGAACACGGCCAAGGAGTCGTGGGACGACAATGCGGATCCTTGTGGACAATCTGCTGAGACCCGTGTTCTGGAGTCGGGAGGAATTTATCCTCCCGGCCCGCCGGTGCCCAATGCGACACCGCAGAACGGACAGATCGTGGTGCGGCTCGCGCATGCCGCAGCGCGCCGGGGGTACATCTGCGTGTGACCACCTCGGACGTGACCGGCGCACCCACGACGCCCCTGCTGCCCCGCCCCCGGGCCGCGGGCCGCATCGTCGTCGCCTCGGTGCCCGCCAACCACGTCTACGTCCGGCACCTGGCGCCCGAGGACGGGTCCGGGCCCGTACGACTGCCCGACCCGCCGCCCGCCGAGGCCGCGTCCACCCAGCAGTGGTGGCCGCCGGTGATGCTCGACGCCGCGTGGGTCGAGGACAACGACTTCGACGTCTTCCACCTGCACTTCGGCTTCGACGCCCGGAGCCCCGCCGAGCTGCGTGAGCTCGTGGCAGCGCTCCGGCGGCGCGGCAAGCCGCTGGTGTTCACGGTGCACGACCTACGCAACCCCCACCACCCGGACCGCCGCGACCACGACCGCCAGCTCGACGTGCTGGTGCCGGCCGCGGACGCGCTGGTCACCCTCACGCAGGGGGCCGCCGCTGAGATCCGTGCGCGCTGGGGCCGGGACGCACTGGTGGTCCCGCACCCCCACGTCGTGCCCCTGGACACGATGCGGTGTGCCGCGGCCAGTCGTGAGGTCCGGCGCCGCGGGCCGCGCCCGCGGGAGTTCCGGGTGGGCCTGCACGTGAAGAGCCTGCGCGCCGGGATGCACCCGCACCCGATGCTCCCGGTGCTCGTCGACGCCGTCCGCGACCTGCCGGGCGCCGTGCTCCAGGTCAACGGGCACAACGACGTGCTGCGCCCGGACGGCAAGCGGTACGACGCCGCGCTCGCCGAGGCGCTGCAGCACCACGCCGCCCGCGGCGAGGTCGACCTGCGCATCCACGACTACCTCGACGACGACGCCCTGTGGGCCTACCTCGCCTCCCTCGACGTGTCGGTGCTGCCCTACCGCTTCGGCACCCACAGCGGCTGGCTCGAGGCCTGCCGCGACCTCGGGACCGCGGTCGTCGCGCCCTCCTGCGGCTACTTCGCCGACCAGGCGCCGGTGCTCACCTACGGCCACGACGAGGACCACCTCGACGCGGACGGGCTGGTCGCCGCGGTGCGCGAGGCGTACGCCGGTCACGTCGCGCCCGCGCCCGGGGTCGAGGAGCGGCGGGCGCAGCGCGCGCGTGTCGCGGCCGCGCACGCGCGTCTCTACGAGTCGCTCGTGGGGGACGGCCGGTGAGGGTCTGCCTCATCGCCTCCAGCCGCTACCCCATCCGCGAGCCGTACGCCGGGGGGCTGGAGTCGATGACGGCCACCATCGCGCGCGGACTGGCCGACCGCGGCCACGAGGTCACCCTGTTCGCCGGCCCCGGGTCCGACGCGTCGCTCCCCGTGCGGCTGCTGCCGCTGTCGGCCGTGGAGGTCAGCACCGCGGCGATGGCGGACAAGTTCGCCCCGGGCCCGGACTGGCTCGCCGACCACCACGCCTACCTCGCGCTGATGCTCTCGCTCTCCCGCACCGGGTCCGAGGACTACGACGTGGTGCACAACAACAGCCTCCACCACCTCCCGGTCGCGATGGCGTCCGCCGTCGACGTGCCGATGCTGACCACGCTGCACACGCCGCCGCTGCCGATGCTCGAGTCCGCGCTCGCCCTGTGTCCGCGCCCGCCGCACTTCGTCTCGGTGAGCGAGTGGACGGCCGCCGCCTGGCGGCACGTCGTGGACAGCGACGTCGTGCCCAACGGGCTCGACCTGCGCGACTGGCCCTTCGGCGAGGGCGGCGGGCCGGCGGTGTGGTCGGGACGGATCGTCCCGGAGAAGGCGCCCCACCTCGCCGTCGAGGCGTGCCGCCTCGCCGGGGTGCCGCTCGTCCTCGCCGGGCCGGTGCAGGACCGCGACTACTACGACCGTGAGCTCGCCCCGCTGCTCGGCGGCGACGTGCGCCACGTCGGCCACCTCGGCGGCCGTGAGCTCTCCGCCCTCCTGTGCGCCGCGTCGGTGGCGCTCGTGACGCCCGTGTGGGACGAGCCCTACGGGCTGGTCGCCGCGGAGGCGATGGCCAGCGGCACCCCCGTCGCCGGCTTCTCACGCGGCGGCCTCAACCAGGTCGTGTCGCCGCGCTCCGGCGTGCTGGTGGGCGCCGGTGACGTCGCAGCCCTCGCCGAGGCGGTCGTCGCCGCCTCCCGGTTCGACCGGCGCGAGGTCCGCGCCCACGCCGAGGCCTCGTGCAGCGCGGACGTGATGGTCGAGCGCTACCTCGACCTCTACTCCTTGCTCGCGCGCCGGGACGACGCGGCGTGACCGGGGTCGTCGGCTACTACGTCCATCACGTCGGCAGCGGGCACCGGCACCGCGCCGAGGTGCTCGCCGCCCGCCTGGCCCACGACGGTATCTCGGTGACCGGGTTGTCGTCCCTGCCCCGCCCGCCGTCCTGGGCCGGTGACTGGGTCCGGCTGCCGCCCGACGACGGCGGCCACCCGCGGGACGTCACCGCCCACGGCCACCTGCACTGGGCTCCGCTCCGGCACGACGGCACCCGCGCCCGCGCCGCGGCGATCTCGGCCTGGCTCGCGGCCGCGCGCCCCGACCTGGTGGTCGTCGACGTGTCGGTCGAGGTGCTGCTGCTCACCCGGCTGCACGGGATCCCCGCCGTGGCGGTGGTGCTCCCGGGCCGACGCGACGATCCCGCCCACCTGCTCGGGCTGGGCGTCGCCGAGGCGCTCGTCGGCTTCTGGCCGCGGGCGGCTCGCGGCATGACGCCTGGCCTCCCCGACGACCTGGCCGAGCGCCTGGTGCCGGTGGGCGCGCTCTCGCGCCACCCCGTACGCCCCGTGCTCCGCAGCCAGCCGCACGACGGCGAGCGCAGCGTCGCCCTGCTCCTCGGGTCGGGCGGCCACGACGTCGGCGCCGACGACGTACGCGCTGCACGGCGCGCCACCCCCGACTGGCGGTGGACCGTGCTCGGGGCGGACCGCGAGACCTGGGTCGACGACCCGTCCGCAGTGCTCGCCGCCGCCGACGTCGTCGTCACCCACGCCGGGCAGAACGCGCTGGCCGAGACCGCGGCGGCACGCCGTCCCGCCGTCGTCCTGCCGCAGGAGCGGCCCCACGACGAGCAACGCACGACCGGCGACGTGCTGGCCCACGGGTGGCCGGCCCTGGTCCGCTCCGCGTGGCCCGACCCGGCGGAGTGGACCGGCGTCCTCGACCGGGCGGCCGCGCTCGACGCCCGCGGCTGGACCCAGTGGTGCGACGGCTGGGCGGCCGACCGCTTCGCCGACGTCGTCCTCACCACCCGGACGCGCGTGCTCGACGGAGGCGCGTCGTGACGGAGGCTGGAGGGCCCCGCGTCGCCGTCGTCACCATCGCCCACGGCCGCCACGACCACCTCGCGGCCCAGCACCGCTCGCTGGCCCGCGGGTCCGTCCTCCCCGACACCTACCTCGCCGTGGCGATGGACGACGCCGGCATCGTCGAGGAGCGGGTCGAGTCCCGCACGGGCGCGCTGACGCGCGAGGTCGTCCGCATCGGCCGCAGCCGGGAGGGCGCGCTCCCGCTGGCCGCCGCGCGCAACCTGGGGGTCCGTACGGCGATCGAGCGCGGCGCCGACGTGGTCGTGCTGCTCGACGTCGACTGCCTGGCGGGCGACCGCCTCGTCGAGGCGTACGCCGAGGTCGTGACGGCCCGCCCACGGTGGATCTGGTCCGGTCCGGTGACCTACCTCCCCCCGCCACCGCCCGGCGGCTATCCCGAGGACCCCGCCGAGCTGGCGGCGTGGGACGACCCCCACCCGGCGCGACCCCGCCCCGCGCCGGGCGAGCTGGTCCACTCGGTCGACCCCGACCTGTTCTGGTCGCTGTCCTTCGCCGTCGACGCCCAGACCTGGCGGCACCTCGGCGGCTTCTGCGAGGACTACGTCGGCTACGGCGGGGAGGACACCGACCTGGGGCGTACGGCGCTCGCCCTCGGCATCGGCCTGGGCTGGGTCGGGGGCGCGCGGGCCTTCCACCAGCACCACCCCGTCAGCAACCCGCCGGTCGAGCACCTCGACGACATCCTGCGCAACGGCCGCCTGTTCCACGAGCGGTGGGGCGAGTGGCCGATGGCAGGCTGGTTCGAGGAGTTCGAGCGACGAGGACTGGTCCGGCGCGTGAATGGGCACTGGGAGCGCGAGACGTCCACCCCCGGCCCCACCCCCGGCCCCACCCCCAGCCCCACGACCAGCCCCCCACCGAAGGAGACAGCGTGAGCACCACGAGCCGCCCCATCGCAGCAACCCCCGAGCAGGTCTGGGAGGTCCTCTCCGACGGCTGGCTCTACCCGCTCTTCGTCGTCGGCGCCGCCCGCATGCGAGACGTCGACGAGTCCTGGCCCGCGGTGGGGTCGCGGCTGCACCACAGCGTCGGCAGCTGGCCGCTGCTGATCGACGACACCACCGAGGTCCTCGAGATCGAGGAGGGCCGGCGGCTGCTGCTGCTCGCCCGCGGCTGGCCGGCCGGCCAGGCGCACGTCGACATCTCGCTCCAGCCGAGCGGCGACACGACCGTCGTCACCATGGTCGAGGACGCCACCGCCGGTCCCGGCCTGCTCATGCCCAAGCCCCTGCGCGACGCCCAGCTGCACCTGCGAAACGTCGAGGCCCTGCGCCGGCTCGCCTTCGTCGTGGAGGGCCGGACGCGGTGACCCCGGTGAGCCCGGACGCGTACGACGCCGTCGTGGTGGGCGCCGGGCCCAACGGCCTGGTCGCCGCCAACGTCCTCGCCGACGCCGGCTGGCGGGTGCTGGTGCTCGAGGCGCAGCGGACACTGGGCGGTGCGGTGCGCAGCGACCGCGAGGTGCACCCCGACTTCGTGCACGACACGTTCAGCGCGTTCTACCCCTTGGCGGTGTCCTCGCGGGCGATGACCTCGCTGCGCCTGGAGGACCACGGACTGGTGTGGGAGCACGCGCCGTCCGTGCTCGGGCACCCGTTCGGCGACGGCCAGTGGGCCGTGCTCCACCGCGACCGGGACGCGACCGCCGCCGGGCTCGACGACCTGCGCGCGGGCGACGGCGACGCCTGGCTCGACCTGTGCCGCACCTGGGACCGGATCGGCGACTCGCTGGTCGGCGGCCTCACGTCTCCGTTCCCGCCCGTGCGTGCCGGCGCCCGACTCCTGCCCGCCCTCGCGCGCTCCGGCGGGCTCGACACCGTACGCCGCCTGGCCACCCCCGTGTCCTCGCTCGGGCGCGAGCTGTTCTCCGGGCCGGCCGCGCAGCTGCTGCTCGCGGGCAACGCCGGGCACGCCGACTTCCCCCTGGCCTCCCCCGGCTCCGGCGTCTTCGGCGTGCTGATGACGATGCTGGGCCAGACCGTCGGCTTCCCCGTCCCGCGAGGCGGCGCCCAGGGCCTCACCGACGCCCTGGTCGCGCGCGCCACGAGCCTCGGCGTCGAGGTGATGACCGACGCCGAGGTCACGCAGGTCGACGTCCGCGGCGGACGCGCGGTCGGCGTACGCACCCGCGACGGACAGGCGTACGCCGCGCGCGCCGTGCTCGCCGACGTGTCGGCCACCCACCTCTTCGGTCGCCTCGTGGCCGACGAGCACCTCCCCGCCCGGGTGGTGCGCGGCATGCGCCACTTCGAGCTCGACCCGGGCACCGTCAAGGTCGACTGGGCGCTGTCGGGTCCGGTGCCGTGGACGAACCGGCCGGCGCTCGTGCCGGGCACGGTGCACGTCGCCGACTCCGTCGAGGAGATGTCCCGGACCCTGGCGCAGGTCGGGTCCGGCGTCGTGCCCGACCGGCCGTTCCTGCTGACCGGGCAGATGACGACCAGCGACCCCTCGCGCTCGCCGGCGGGCACCGAGTCGTTCTGGGCCTACACGCACGTGCCCCAGCCGGGGATGACCCGCGGCGACGCCGGTGACGAGGTCGACGGCCAGTGGGGCCACGACGACTGCGAGCGCTTCGCCGACCGCATGCAGGCACGCATCGAGGCCGTCGCCCCCGGGTTCGGCGACCTCGTCCTCGCCCGCCGCGTCCTCGGCCCCCACGAGCTCGAGGCGCGCGACGCCAACCTCGTCGGCGGGGCCGTCAACGGCGGCACGTCGCAGCTGCACCAGGAGCTGGTCTTCCGGCCCGTGCCCGCCATGCGCGGGCGCGCGGCCACCGGCCTGCCGGGGCTGTTCCTCGCCTCCGCCTCGGCGCACCCGGGAGGCGGCGTCCACGGCGCGGCCGGCGCCAACGCCGCCCGGGCCGCGATCTGGCAGCATCGGACTGCGCGCCTGCGCCCGGGAAGGACCACCGCATGACCGAGCACCTCGACTTCGGGTCGCTGACCATCGCCTTCGACGACCGCGTGCTGCGCCCGCGCGAGTGGACGACCGCCCAGTCCAAGTGGGCAGCCCGGCTGTCCGCGACCGTCCCGGGCGGCACCGTGCTCGAGCTCTGCGCCGGCGCCGGCCACATCGGCCTGCTCGCCGTCGCGTCCACCGGGCGGCGGCTGGTCTGCGTCGACGCCAACGGCGTGGCGTGCGACTACGCCCGCGCCAACGCGCTCGCGGCCGGGCTCGCCGACCGGGTCGAGGTCCGCGAGGGCCGGCTGGAGGAGGCGATCGGCCCCGACGAGACGTTCCCCCTGATCATCGCGGACCCGCCGTGGGTGCCGCGCGCGGAGACCGGCCGCTACCCCGAGGACCCGCTGACCGCGATCGACGGCGGCGACGACGGCCTCGACGTGGCCCGGGCCTGCCTCGCGGTGATCGACGCGCACCTCGCACCCGGCGGCTCTGCCGTGCTCCAGGTCGGCACCCGCGAGCAGGCCGCCGTGCTGCGCCGCGAGCCGTGCTTCACCGAGGAGCGCCTGGCGATGGTCGAGGTGCGCCAGGAGGAGCGCGGGGTGCTCACGCGCATCGACCGCGCCTGAGCGACAGCGGCCGTACGAGCCTCAGCGCGGGATGACCTTGTGCGTCCCGTCGCACCACGGCAGCCGGCTGGACTTGTCGCAGCGGCACAGCGCGACGACCGGGCGCTCGACGGGATGCACGGTCCCGTCGACGTCCTGCACCGACTCCGCGCCGCGCAGCAGCATCGGCCCGTGGGGCACCAGCACCACGTCCGGGTGGTCGAAGTCGCGCGGGGCCGGCGGGCGGGTCATCGGGCACCCCACGACGCCAGCAGCGCGGACGCGAAGCGTGCCTCGACGTCGAGGCAGGTGAACGCGCCGAAGAGGATCTCGTCCGCCTGGTCGGGCTCGTCCTCGGCGAGGGTCCCGCAGATGTCGCGCGAGGCGAGGTGCTCGTGGATGGCGTCGGCCTCGACGTGCTCGTCGTAGTAGGCCGACATCGGCCCGTCAAGCTCGAGCCGCTCGAGTCCCTGCACCATCTTGCGCGAGGGCAGGGAGCTGGTCATCTCGAACGCCGCGAGGTGGCCCATCGCCGCCCCGCGCAGGCGCCGGTGCAGCCCGAGGAGTGAGCCGGCGTTGTTCATCTCGAGGTTCTCGGGCATCGCGTCGTCGACGTACGCGCCGTACTCCGCGCGCAGCCCGACGGCCTCGAGGCCGCGGGCGAAGAGGTGGGAGTGCAACCGGTTGGGGTCGCCGTCGCCGTACTCGTCGAACTGCAGCGCCATCAGCGCGGCCTTGGCCCGCACCGGCAGCCTCGGCACGACGAAGGCCGACGGGTCGGACTCCTTGAGGTGGTAGACCGAGCGCTGCCGCAGCAGCTCGAGCACCTGGTCGCGGTCGGCGTGGCGGCGTACGTGGTCGGCGAGCGAGGGCCCGTCGTCCTCGGCGACCACGGTCTCCAGCGCGGCGGGGACGTCCTCGGGTGCCACGGGAGCCGGGTCCGTTCGGGCCCACCGCTCGCGCAGCCGCGCCTCGAGCGCGGTCTCGAGGTCGTGGCGTACGCCCAGCAGCCCGGGGTCCCACTCGGCGCGGTCGTCGGCGTCCTCGAAGCCCCGGAAGGACAGCTCGTGCAGCGTCCACAGGGAGATGCACTCGTCGTCCCACGAGTCGGCCCACGAGTCGGAGGTGGGCGCGGCACCCGCCACGCCCGTGCCTGCCAGTCGGGCGACCAGCCACTCGCTCAGCGGGCCGCGCGGCTTGGGCAGCCTCATGGGCGGAACACCACCTTGACCATGCCGTCCTCCTTGTCCCGGAACTTGCGGTACGCCTCGGGGGCGTCGTCGAGCGGCAGGTGGTGGGTGGCGAAGGACTCGACGCCGAGGTGGTCGTCGTCCTGCTGCAGCAGGTCGAGGATGTCGTCGCTCCAGCGGCGCACGTTGGCCTGGCCCATCCGGATCTGCACCTGCTTGTCGAACAGCTCGAACATCGGCAGCGGGTCGGTCGGGGCGCCGTAGACGCCGGAGATGCTGATGGTGCCGCCGCGGCGTACGGAGTCGATCGCGCTCAGCAGCGCGGCCAGCCGGTCGACACCGACGTTGAGCATGACCTTCTCCTGCACCTTCCTGGGCAGCAGGCCGAGCGCCTTCTGGGCGGTCTCGGCGACCGGCGAGCCGTGCGCTTCCATGCCGACCGCGTCGATCACGGCGTCCGCACCGCGCCCGTCGGTCAGCGCGCGCACCGCGTCGCCCACGCCGTCGACCTCGGTGAAGTCGATGGTCTCCGCGCCGCGGCCGTGCACCCGGGCGAGCCGCTCGCGCACGGAGTCGACCACGATCACGCGCAGCCCGCGGTGCATGCCGATGCGCGCCGCCATGTCGCCGATCGGTCCGGCGCCGACGACGAGCAGGGTGCCGCCGTCCTCGACGTCGGCGTACTCCACCGCCTGCCATGCGGTCGGCAGCACGTCGGAGAGGAAGAGGAACCGGTCGTCCGGGGGTCCGTGCTCGACCTTGATCGGCAGCGTGTCGCCGAACGGGACACGCAGCAGCTCGGCCTGCCCGCCGGGGACCTGGCCGTAGAGCTTGCTGTAGCCGAACAGGCTCGCGCCGGTGCCGGTGTCGCGGTTCTGGGTGGTCTCGCACTGGCTGTGGAGGCCGCGGCTGCACATCCAGCAGGTGCCGCAGCTGATGTTGAAGGGGACGACGACCCGGTCGCCGGCGGTCAGCGTGGTGACGGCGGAGCCGACGTCGCGGACGATGCCCATCGGCTCGTGGCCCACGATGTCCCCCGCGGTCATGAACGGGGCTAGCGGGTCGTAGAGGTGCAGGTCCGACCCGCACAGGCCCGTCGACGTCACCTCGATGACGACGTCGGTGGGCTCCTCGATCCTCGCGTCGGGGACCTCGATGACCTGCATGTCGAGCTTGCCTTGCCAGGTGACTGCCTTCATGGACTGACCAGTGCCCCGCACGACGTCCGGCATGCGTCGCGGTCCCCCGTGACTGCTCCTTGACCTTGCGGCCCGCCTCCCGCGGTGGGACCGTGGAGCCACTGCCACACCCCACCCGCGGACGGGCACGCCGGCTCGCGACGGCAGGTCCTTCGCTCCGTGACCCCTGGAGGTCGACGGACGATGAACGACGAGTTCGGACGCCGGCTGGTGGACGCCGTGCGACACCTGGACGCCCAGCCCGACTCTCCGCGCACGCTCCAGTGCCTGGTCGAGATCGCGCCGGAGTTCTTCGACGCGTGCGACTTCGTCGGCGTCTCCCTGGTCGAGAAGGACCGGATCCGCACCCCTGCCGCGACCAACGAGCGGCTGCGCGAGCTCGACGAGGCGCAGTACGAGATGGGGCAGGGCCCGTGCCACGACGCCATCCGCAGCAACGCGATCGTCGTCGTCGACGACCTGGCCACCGACCCCCGGTGGCCGAGGTGGGGACGGGTGATGGTCGACGAGCTCGGCATCCGCTCGAGCCTGAGCTTCCGGCTGTTCACCCGACCCGACCGCACGTGGGGCGCCCTCAACGTCTACTCGCGCACCCCGTCGGCCTTCACCGACGAGGACGTCGAGCACGGACAGGCCATCGCGGCGATGTCCGCGGTCGCGCTGGCGCGCTCGATCAACGACGAGCAGCTGGCCGGCGCCATCGAGACCCGCACCGTGATCGGGCAGGCGGTCGGCATGGTGATGGAGCGCTACGACCTCGACGAGGAGCGCGCCTTCAACGTGCTCCGGCGGATCTCCTCCCACGAGAACATCAAGCTGCGCGACGTCGCGGCGCAGCTGGTCGCCACTCGTCGGCTCCCGGAGTCCGTCGGGGACAGGAGGCTCGACCCCGCCCCTTCGCAGGTGGCGCAGCAGGGCAGCACCCTGTGACGCTCGGGCCATGAGCGACCAGCCCTCCCCCGAGCACCGCCGCCCCGCAGGGGTCACCGACGCCACCGTCGAGGCCGTCGGCAAGCTGTCGGCCGCCCTCGACCACGTCGAGGACGCCCGCGGCCACCTCTACGCCTTCCACCGCCTCATGGGCAGCGCCGAGAGCACCTTCGAAGAGGCCGAGGAGCTGGTGCGCGAGGCCGGGCACACGGACATCGCCGACGCGATGGACCGCGACGTCCTCGGCCAGAACCCGCTGCCTGGCATGTGGTCGTTCCAGATGGTCGAGGCCTTCGACGACGGCTTCTACGCCCGCACCAAGGGCCTGCACCAGCGCGCGCTCGACGAGCTCATGGAGGGGCAGCGCCACGTCTTCGAGGCCGAGATGAAGGAGCTGCGCCGCACCCGCGGGCGTGAGGGCCACGAGGCCCGCCCGGCCGACGTCGAGGGCCACCCCGAGTACGACGACTGACCGGTCCTAGCGTCCGCGCAGCTCCGGCAGGACGTCGGAGCCGTACGCCGCGAGCATGTCGGCGTAGTGCGGCCCCATGTTGGCGACGTACACCTCGCCGAAGCCGGCGTCGACGAACGGCGCGTACGCCTCCACGTGCTCGGCGACGTCGGGACCGAAGGCTCCCTTCTCGGCGAACTTCTCGCGCGTGACCAGCTCGCTCGCCTGCTCGAAGTGCTGCGGGCTGGGCAGCACCTGGGCCAGCTCGCCCGGGACGCCGGAGTTGGGCCACAGCTCGTAGGCAGCGTCGATCGCCTCGTCGCGCGAGGGTCCCCACGCGACCTTGAAGCCGGCCTGCGTCGGGGCGTCGGCCCCCTTGGCGGCCCGGAACGTCTGCACCGACTCGGCGTCGGGCTGCGTGGTGATGAAGCCGTCGGCGATGCGGCACGCGACGTCGAGCGCCTTCGGTCCGAACGCGCTCATGTAGATCGGCGGCGGCTCGTCGGGCAGCGTGTAGATGCGCGCGGTGTCGACCGTGTAGTGCCGTCCCTCGCGGGAGACCACCTCGCCGGTCCACAGCTCGCGGATCACCTCGACCGCCTCCTCGAGCATCTCGAGGCGGAGCTCGGTGTGCGGCCAGACGTCGCCGAGCACGTGCTCGTTCAGCGCCTCGCCGGAGCCGACGCCGAGGGTGAACCGGCCCTCGCCGAGGAGCACGGCCGACGTCGCCGCGGCCTGCGCGATGATCGCCGGGTGCGTGCGCACGGTCGGGCAGGTGACGGCGGTCGTGACGGGCAGGTCGCACACCTGGGCGACCGCGCCGATCATCGACCACACGAAGGGCGACTGCCCCTGGGCGTTGGTCCACGGGTGGAAGTGGTCGCTGATCCAGAGGCTGTCGAAGCCCGCCCGCTCAGCGAGCCGCGCCTGCTCGAGGAGCTCCTCGGGCGCGTACTCCTCGCACGAGAGGAAGTAGCCGAAGCGGGTCATCAGCGGGCGGCGGGCATCCCGGGCCGGACCGGCGGGACGGCCGACTGGCGTACGGGCTGGCGGACCGGCTGGCGCACCGGCTGGCGGGCCATCGGCGGGCGGGCCGGCTCCGGCTCGCTCGACATGAGCAGTCCGTGCTGGATCGCCCAGAGGACCGCCTGCGAGCGCGAGCTCACCTCGATCTTGGAGTAGGCGCCGCGGATGTAGGACTTCACCGAGTTGATGCTGAGGTTGGTCTCCTCGGCGATCTCGCGATTGGCCTTGCCGGCGGCGATCATCGACAGCACCTCGGTCTCGCGGTGCGTCAGCGGCCAGCTCTGGGCGGCAGCCTTCTCCGCCTCGGCCTGGCTGGTCCACGCGTCGACGACGGTGCGACCGTCGGCGATCTGGAGGAGGTCCCAGACCAGGCGCCGGCCGGGCAGCCACTTGCTGACGAAGCCCGCGGCGCCGCGCGACATCTCGGTCGACACGGCCTCCGGGCTGCAGTCCCAGCCGAAGGCGACCATGCGGGTCGGGAACCGCTGCGGGGCCGGGCGAACGCCGGCGGTGCGGCGCTGGGGTTCGTAGAGGGTGAGGTCACACAGGGGGGCAGGACCGTCGGCCCGGTGGGCCACGACGGAGATCAGCGCGGAGTGCGGCTCGAGCATGGCGCGCAGGCCGTGCACGACGAGCTCGCTCTCCTCCATGATCGCCACCTTGACGTGGCGCGAGGCGGGGGCAGTAGGTCGTTGCATGGCACCGCAGTACCCCCTTGGGCGGGGTACATACGCGGCCGATGTGCGGTAGTGGCCGGGGCGGTCGCGGCTAGCCGAGCAGCACCCGGGCGACGCACGCGGCCTCGCCCTCGGTGACGCCGGCCTCCTCGGCCGCCCGGTCCAGCAGCGTCGCCGCGTCCTCCGTGGTGACCGCCATCCGTGCCGCGACGAGCCCGATCGCGACGTCGACGAGGCGTTGCTCGCGCAGGCGCAGCGGGGCCAGCTCCGCACGGCGCAGCGTGTCGAAGCTGAGGTCCGCGTTGGTCACCGCGCCGGCCTGCCACGCCCCCAGCGCCTCGACCAGGCCGTCGATGCGGTCGCGGAAGGCGTGGGCCGTCGACGCGTACAGGTCGATCGTGAGCACCGCCCGACCGTGCTCGACGACCGGGAGCGAGACCGTGCTCGCGATCCCGTCGAACGCCGCCTCCCGCGCCATGTCGGCCCACCCGCTCTCGTCGAGGGCGTACGCCTGCTCCGGCTCCGCGTCATGACCGGTCGTGCGGTCGTCGAGACCCTCGCGCGGCCGCGTCGCACCCTGGTCGACCAGGGTGAAGGTCAGGTCCTCGTCGAGCAGGGTCACGCTCAGCGCCACGCAGTCGGGCACGGACCGCACGGCCCATCCCTCGATGACGCGCAGCAGCCCCTCGACGTCGTCCACCGACGCCGTGACGTACTCGTCCAACGCCTCCCGGCTCTGAGGCAGCAGCTCCATGACGATCCCCTCATCACATTGGTGTTGCCTGAGCCCTCGATGGTCCTCTGCCACCGGTGGCCACACCACACCCGCCGGGGCGACTGAGACGCATGCCACCCCGCCCCACGGGGTACGTGCGACCGTGACTGCTGAACCCCTCCACCCTGTTGTCGTGCTCGACCTCGACGGCACCCTCGTCGACTCCGTCTACGAGCACGTCGCCGCCTGGCACGCCGCCTTCCACGACGTCGGCCTCCACGTCAGCGCCGTCCGGGTCCACGAGGCCATCGGGATGGGCGGCGACCGCCTCGTCGCCCACGTCTCCGGCGACCCGGCCGAGGCCGCCGTCGGCGACGACGTGCGCGAGCTCCACGACAAGTACTTCCGCGCCGGCCTGCGGACCGTCTGCGGCCTCGACGGCGCCTCCGAGCTGGTCGAGGCACTCGTCGGGACCGGGCACCGCGTCGTCGTCGCCAGCTCCTCGGAGGCCGACCTCGTCGACGAGATGCTCGACCTCCTCGACGTACGCCGCCACCTCGCCGCGGTCGTCACCGGCTCCGACGGCGCCGCCACCAAGCCCGCGCCCGACATGGTGCAGCTCGCGATCGAGCAGGCCGGTGGCGGCAAGGCCATCGTCGTCGGCGACGCCGTGTGGGACGCGCTGTCCGCGGAGGCCGCGGACGTCCCCTGCATCGGGGTGCGCAGCGGCGGCATCGGCGCCGAGCGCCTGCGGACGGCAGGTGCGTCCTGGGTGTACGACGGCCCGCGCGACCTCCTGGCCCGCCTCGAGGACAGCCCGCTGCGCTCACGCTGAGAGGCGTACGACACCCGCCGGGACCACCTCGCACGGCGTACGGGAGGTCGGTCCCGGCGGGTCTCGCGCCTGGCCGCCGAGGTCGTGGCGGGACGACCCCGGCGTGACGTCAGGTACCCCTTGACCGCGGATCCATGCGCACCTCGCACGCATCCGCGGTCGACATGCGGGTACGGGGATGACGTTCCGCTCCACCGACCCCTCGAGGAGACTGACGATGAGTGCCCACGACGACGCCACCACCGGTCCCACCACCGATCCCCAGGGCGACCCGCAGACCCACCTGGACACCGACCCGGCGAACCAGCCGGACGCCTCCCCCGACGCCTCCCCGGACTCTGAGGACGACCCGGCCCACGACACCGGCCGCGACGAGGGCTGGGAGTCCGAGGGCGGGGCCACCCCCGCCGGGCCCGCCACCGACACGTGACCTCCCTCTGGCTCGACCGCGCCGAGGCGGTCCCCGACGACGAGCTGCCCGCGCCCGGCGCCCCGCTGGACGTGGTGGTGGTCGGCGCCGGGCTCACCGGCCTGACCACGACGCTCCTGCTCGCGCGCGCCGGCCTGCGGGTCGCCTGCCTGGAGGCCCGCCACGTCGGCGCGGTGACCACCGGGCACACGACCGGCAAGGTCTCCCTGCTCCAGGGCACGCACCTCTCGCGGATCCGGCGGCACGGGTCGGAGTCGACGGCGCGCACCTTCGTCGACGCCAGCCGCGAGGGCATGGAGTGGCTGCTGCGGTTCTGCGACGACCACGGGGTCGCCACGCAGCGGCGCGCGGCAGTGACGTACGCCGCGACGACCGGCGAGCTCAGCGCCGTCGAGCGCGAGCACCGGGTCGCCGGCTCGCTCGGACTGCCGGTGGCGTGGCGCGAGCGCCTCGACGTGCCGTTCCCGCACGTCGGTGCGACCGTCCTCGCCGACCAGGCCCAGCTCGACGCGGTGGAGGTGCTCCTCGCCCTCGCCGCGCAGGTGCGCGAGCACGGCGGCACGATCCACCAGGGCCGCCGGGTCCGGTCGGTCTCGACCTCCGGCGATCCCGTCGCGCACCTCGAGGACGGTCGCGACGTCCGCGCCCGGCACCTCGTGCTGGCGACCGGGGCCCCGATCCTCGACCGCGGGCTGCACTTCGCGCGGCTCGAGCCGCAGCGCTCCTACGCGCTGGCCTTCGCGGGCGCCTCGGACCTGGATGGCATGTACCTCTCCGCCGGCAGCGACTCCCGCTCGGTGCGCGACGCGCCCGGCGGGGTGCTGCTCGTCGGCGGCAGCGGCCACGTCGTCGGCCGCACCCGCTCCGCGCAGGCGCACGTCGAGGCGCTCCGCAGGTGGGCCGGGAGCCACTGGCACGGCGTCACCGAGACGCACGCCTGGTCGGCCCAGGACTACCGCACCCACGACGCCCTCCCGTACATCGGGCACCTCCCGGGCGGCGGCGGCCGGATCCACGTCGCCACCGGCTACGAGAAGTGGGGCATGGCCACGGCGGTCGTCGCGGCCCG
Source organism: Nocardioides ganghwensis (assembly GCF_014779655.1). GTDB lineage: Bacteria > Actinomycetota > Actinomycetes > Propionibacteriales > Nocardioidaceae > Nocardioides > Nocardioides ganghwensis. The sequence goes on along the minus strand of NZ_JACXYX010000005.1, from coordinate 46,405 downwards.
CGCCATCTCCGGCGACATCCTCGGCGCGGAGCCGTCGTGGGCGAAGCCGCTGCACCGGAGGCTCCCGCACCCGTCGGGCGTCGCCGAGGTGGCCCGCTTCAACCTCGGCGTGGGCGCGTCCCTCGTCACCGGCGCGGTCCGGACGGTGCGCGAGCGGCTCCCCGGCACCGGCGGGCCCGCCCAGGCGTACGAGTGCGGCGTCGTCGGCGTCTGCACGCACCTCGGCGGCCTGCTGCGGTGGAACGACGCCGAGGACACGTGGGACTGCCCCCTGCACGGGTCGCGCTTCTCGCGCGACGGCGAGGTGCTCGAGGGTCCGGCGACGCGGCCGCTGCGCAGGCGCTCGGCGGACACCCCGGGCTGAGGGTCGGACCGATGGCCGGGCCGATGCTGCGACGGCTGCTCCTCCTCGTGGCCGCGGTCGTGCTGCTCGCAGGCTGCGGCACCTCCCCGCTGCCCGACGACTTCCCCGCCGACCCCGACGGCACCCTCGACCGGATCCGTGCCGACGGGGTCGTACGTGCTGGCGCCTCGCCGCGGCCCGGCTGGGTCGAGGTGGGCGACGGCGACCCCACCGGGCGCGAGCCACGCCTCGTCGAGGGCTTCGCCGCGGACCTCGACGCGGAGGTCGAGTGGACCGTCGCGGGCGAGGAGGAGCTGGTGCGGCTGCTGGAGGACGGCGAGATCGACCTCGCCGTCGGCGGCTTCACCGAGGCCAACGCCTGGGTCTCCGAGGTCGGCCTCACCCGGCCGTACGCCGGGACGCACGTGATGATGGTGCCGATGGGCGAGAACGCCCTGCAGTCGCGGCTCGAGCGCTGGCTCGACGAGTCGGGCGGTGGCCAGTGAGCCCGGCGGCCGAGCCGGGCGGGTCGCGCCAGCACTTCGGGCACACGGAGCTGCCGCCGAGCCAGGCGCACGCGCTGCGGCGGGCGAAGCGTCTCGAGGTCGTCACCCTGCTCTACATGACGAGTGCCGTGGCGGTCGTCTTCGCGACGGCCGGCAGCTCGCAGGCGATGAAGACGGCCTGGGTCGAGGACACCCTCGCCCTCGTCCCGCCACTCGCGTTCCTGGTCGCGGTCCGGTTCGGCCGTCGGCGCCCCGACGCCGACCACCCGTACGGCTTCCACCGGTCGACCGGCGTCGGCCACCTGACGGCCGCGGTCGCGCTGCTCGCGGTCGGGCTGCTGCTGGCCGTCGAGTCCGCGATGGGCCTCGTCCGTGCCGAGCACCCGCCCATCGGCACCGTCCACCTGCTCGGCCAGACCTTCTGGGCGGGCTGGCTGATGGTCGGCGCGATGGTCTACACGGGCATCGGCCCGTTCGTCCTCGGCCGGATGAAGCTCCCGCTCGCCGAGGAGCTGCACGACAAGGTCCTCTACGCCGACGCCGACATGCAGAAGGCCGACTGGATGACGGCCGCCGGCACCATCGCGGGCGTGCTCGGGATCGGCGTGGGGCTGTGGTGGGCCGACTCCGGCGTCGCGCTGCTCATCTCGCTGTCGATCGTCCACGACGGCTGGACCAACCTCCGCCATGCCACGAGCGCGCTGATGGACGAGCGCGCGCGGACGTACGACGACGAGCGCCCGCACCCGCTCACGCGTCAGGTCGACGAGGCCCTCACGAACCTCTCGTGGGTCGAGGACAGCCGCAGCCGCGTGCGCGACCAGGGGCACGTCTTCCACGTGGAGGCGTTCGTACGCCCCTCAGCCAGCCACACGCCCACGCTCGAGCAGCTCGAGGCGGCCGTCAGCGTGCTGCGTGACCTCGACTGGAAGATCCACGACGTCGTCGTGATGCCGGTGCGCGACCTGCCCGACACGATCCCCGCGCCGGACTAACGGTTGCTGCAGACGAGGTCGGCGGTGAGCGCCGCCTCGGCAGGCAGCTCGACGCCCGGTCCGCAGACCAGGTCGAGCGGGTCGGCGGCCTGCTCGACGGTGGCCACCGCCTCGTCGAAGGCCGGCACGACGTCCTCGCAGGCGTGCTCGAGGCCGACGCGCGTCAGGTCCGAGGTGGACAGGTCACCGCTCAGCGCGAGCTCGACGGTCCACGCCGCGGCGTCGGTGCGCGCGCAGTCTGCGGCCGCGGCCTGCTGGAGCGCGGCGAAGTCGAACGTGTCGGTGCCCAGCTCCTCCTCGAGCGCGGCGCGCCACTCGGCAGCCTCCTGGCTCTCGGACTGCGAGGCCTTCGCCGCCGTACCGCTCCCCTCTCCAGCATCTCCGTCGCCGCCCGAGCAGGCCGCGAGGGCAGGGACGATGAGGGCGGCCAGGACCAGGGAGCGGAGGCTGAGTGCGCGCATGCCCGCAGGCTAGGAGCGCCCGGCGGGCGCCGTCCGGCGTTCGTTACTGATCAGTACGTGATGCTCGACTCACTGCGCTGGCGGGTGGTCAGCATCCGCGCGGCGACGAAGCCGCCGACCGCGCCGAACAGGTGGCCCTGCCACGAGACGCCCGGCTGGCCGGGCAGGACGCCGAGCAGGGCGCTGCTGTAGAGCAGGAAGACGGCGACGCCGATGAAGATCTCCGTCGTCCGCTTGTTGAGGAAGCCGCGCACGACCAGGTAGACGATCCAGCCGAAGATCAGCACCGACGCCCCGGCGTGGTTGCTGCCGGGCTGCGCGAACAGCCACACGCCGAGCCCGCCGACGACCCAGATGATCGCCGTCGCGGCCAGGCCGCGGGCGACACCGGTGGCGAGGGTGAGGAACCCGAGCACCAGCACCGGGACCGTGTTGCTGACGAGGTGGTCGAAGCCGAAGTGCAGCGTCGGGGCGGTCGCGATGCCGACGAGGCCGTCCTCGCTGCGGGGGCGCACGCCGTACGCGTCGAGCGGGTTGCCGGTGGCGGCGTCGAAGATCTCGAGCACCCAGAGCACCACGACGAACCCGCCGGTGAGCAGCGCGGCGCCCTTCCAGGCGGGCTTCCGGGCGGTGGTCTGCATGCCGTTCATCGTGACAGGCAGGCTGAAAGCCGGCAGTGGCTCAGGAGCCCGCGGCGACCTCGGGCGGGAAGCCGCCGGTCGACACCGTGCCCCACCGGGTCGGGGTGATCCGCAGCAGCGACTTGCCCTGGTCGACCATCGCGCGGCGGTACTCGTCCCAGTCGGAGTGCTCGCCGGCGATGTTGCGGAAGTACTCCACGAACGCGTCGAGCGCCTCCTCGTTCTCGCGACCCGCCTCGCTGGCGTCGAGCACCTCGCACGTGCCGTCGACCTGCACCCACGCGTCGTCCCACTCGTCGGAGAGCACGACGACCGAGACGTCGGGACGCCGACGCGCGTTCTTCGTCTTGGCGCGCTGCGGGTACGTCGCGACCACGATCCGGCCGCTGTCGTCGACGCCGCCGGTGACGGGCGAGGCCTGCGGGCTGCCGTCGGCGCGCTGGGTGATCAGCAGCATGTGGTGGCGCGGGCGTACGAACTCCAGCAGCTCGTCGAGCCCGACCTCGGTGTTCGTCGCGATGGTGGGTGCCATGGCGTCGAGGCTATCTGCGTCGGTGGAACCGGTGGTCGCCGGCGATCGACTACCCGGACAGGCTGTCTCGGAGGTCCTCGACGGTCCGCCCCGCGAGCGTCGGCCACAGCAGGAAGTCGCCGCTCTCCGGCAGCACCGCGTCGTTGGGCACCGCGATGGTGGTCGCGCCCGACGCGATCGCCGCCGCCAGGCCGTTGGGCGAGTCCTCGACGGCGACGCAGTCCTCCGCACGTACGCCGAGCAGCTCGGCGGCACGGAGGTAGGGCTCCGGCGACGGCTTGGTCCGCGCGACGTCCTCGGCCCCGACGACCACGCTGATCGCGCCGTCGGGCGCGGCCGCGGCGACGAGCGCCGCCATCTCGTGCGAGGACGTCGTGGCGATCGCGCAGGGAATGCCCTCGCGCACCAGGTCGGCCAGCAGCTCGCGTACGCCCGGCCGCCACGGCACCTCATCTCGCAGGGAGTCGATGACCCCGCGCTCGATGGCGGCGACCAGCTCCGCGGCCTCCATCTCGATGCCGGCGGCCTGCATCGCGACCGCGGTGTCGTGCATGTCGGCCCCGACCAGCGCCAGCCCCTGCTCGGTGGTCCACGTGCCGCCGTGCTGCTCGGCCAGGACGAACTGCTGCGCGATCCAGATCGGCTCGGAGTCGATGAGGGTGCCGTCCATGTCCCACAGGACGGCGGCGAGGCGGGAGGGCATGGACTCACGCTTCTCAGGAGCCACCGAGCACCTCACCCCCCACCCACACCCGCTCCACCGACGCCGCCCCCACGTCCTCCGGCGACTCGAAGACGTCCCGGTCCAGCAGCACCAGGTCGGCCACCGCCCCCGGCTCCACCATCCCCGCGTCGTCGCGGTGGCACACCCAGGCCGACCCGGAGGTGTACGCCGCGAGGGCCACCTCGAGCGGGAGAGCCTGATCGGGGAGGAACGGCTCGCTCCCAGCAGGCCCGGACTCCCCGTAGGCCATCCGGTGGACGGCGACGTGGATCGCCTCGAGCGGGTTCGGGGTGCTGACGGGCCAGTCGCTGCCGGCGACGAGGCGGGCGCCGACACGGTGGAGGTCGCCGAACGGGTACTGGCGCGCGGCCCGCTCGGCACCGAGGAACGGGATGGTCAGGTCGACCATCTGCTCGTCGAGGCAGGCCCACAGCGCCTGGATGTTGGCCGCGACCTGCAGCCCGGCGAACCGCGGCACGTCGGACGGATGCACCAGCTGGAGGTGCGCGACGTGGTGGCGCCGCCGCGGGTCGGTGCCCTCCAGCGCGTCGAGCGCCTCGCGCACGCCGCGGTCGCCGAGGCCGTGGAAGTGGACCTGGAAGCCGGCGGAGTCGAGGGCGGCCACGATGCCCGGCAGGGAGGCAGGGTCGACGAAGGAGAGGCCCGAGTTCGACGTCGCGTGCCCGCACCGGTCGAGGTAGGGCTCGACCAGCGCCGCCGTACCGTTCTCTGCCACGCCGTCCTGCATGATCTTCACCGCCGTCGCGGCGAACCGTCCGTGCGAGCAGGCCTCCCGCTTCTCCACCAGCTCGGCCACCTGCTCCAGGCCGCGCTCGCGCTCCCACCACAGCGCGCCGACGACGCTTCCGGTGAGGTCGCCCGACTGCGCTGCCCGGAGGTAGGTGGGCCCGGTGTCCTGCATCCCGGCGTACGCCCCGACGATCGCGTCCTGCCAGCCGGTGACGCCGAGGGAGTGGAGGTATCGCTGGCCCTCGAGCAGCCCGGCGTACAGCTCGTCCGCATCCGGCACCGGCAGCACCGCGAGCACCAGGTCCATCGCACCCTCGTGCAGCACGCCGGTCGGCTCGCCCGCGGCGTCGCGCTCGATGCGTCCGTCCGATGGATCGGGGGTGTCACGGGTGATCCCCGCGTCGGCGAGAGCGCGGGTGTTGACCCACATGCCGTGGTGGTCGCGGTTGACCAGCGCGGCGGGCCGGTCCGCGACGACGGTGTCGAGCTCGGCCGCGGTCGGCAGCCCGCCGGGGAAGGCCGCCATCGCCCAGCCGCCGCCCTGCACCCAGGCGAGGTCGGGGCGCGAGGCGGCGTACGACCCGACGTGCGCGAGGTAGGCCCCGCGGTCGATCGGCAGCCCGCTCAGGTCGCAGGTGAGCCGCTCGAGCCCGCCCTGGACGGGGTGGACGTGCGCGTCGACGAAGCCCGGCAGCAGCAGCGCCCCGCCGCAGTCGACGACCTCCGCCCCGGGCGTACGGTCCGCACCGCCCACCGACACGATCCGCCCGTCGCGCACGAGCACGTCGCCGGCCTCGCCGAGGTAGCGGACGCCGTCGAAGACCCGCGCCCCCGCGAGGACGAGGTCGTTCACCGGCGCAGCCCGCGCTCGTGCAGCGCGCGGATGCGCTCGTCGTACGGCGCGACGGGGCCGTGGACCCGTACGCCGGGCGCGACGTCGGTGACCGGCAGCGCCGCGACGGGCCCGGCGGGCAGCCGCCACTCCGTACGCCACTGCACGAGCTGCGCGGTCGAGGCGGCGTAGACGATCGGGCCGAGGCCGGCCCACGCGTGCGCCGCGGCGCACATCGGGCAGTGCTCCCCGGAGGTGTAGACGACGCACGACGCCCGCTCCTCCGGTGCGACGTGGGCGGCGGCCCACCGGGCGAGCTCGATCTCGGGGTGCGCCGTCGGGTCGGCGCGCGAGACCTCCTCGTTGTGCCCGGTCCCGAGGACCGTGCCGTCCGCGTCGACCAGCACCGACCCGAAGGCGGAGTTGCCCGCCTCGAGCGCCTGCTCGGCCAGGCGCAGGCACAGCTCGAGGTGGTCGTGGAAGCCGGGCAAGCCCGACAGGTCCGGCAGGTCGGTCAGGTCGGTCATCTCGTGCGACATGGCGCCAATCTGTCCGATCCGGAGGGGTGGGGCAAGGCGGTTGCGCGCACCCCTTCGGGCGGTCTGTCCCGGAAAGACCCGTGCCTAATGTCGGGGCATGACCACAGTGAGCCGCACGTTCGACGTCCGCCCCGAGCCCGCCGTCGTGGTGGACTACCTGAAGGACTTCAGCCACGCCGAGGAGTGGGACCCGGGCACCGAGTCCTGCACCCGGATCGACCCCGGCCCGGTGCAGGTGGGCTCCACCTGGCACAACGTCTCCAAGATCGCCGGCGTGAGCACCGAGCTGACCTACACCCTCCAGCAGCTGACCGACGACATGATCGTCCTCGTCGGGAGCAACGACACCGCCCGGTCCGTCGACACGATCACCGTCGTCCCCAACCCGGAGGGCACCGGCAGCCGCGTCACGTACGAGGCCGTCATCGAGCTCAAGGGCGCCGCGAAGGTCGCCGACCCGATCATGAAGATCGTCTTCGAGAAGATCGGCAGCGACACCGAGGACGACATGACGACCGTCCTCAACCGCCTGGCGGCCTGACCGACCTACCCGATCCGGGCGAAATCATTCGGATCCTCGGGGTGTGTCGTCGCCGCGCACGGCGTTGCACCGTGGAGTCCTCCATCACCGGATGAAAGGACACCCCCATGGACATCGGTGACAGCTTCCAGAGGACGACGGACGGCATCTTCGGCTTCCTGCCCAACCTCGTCGGATTCCTCCTCATCCTGCTGGTCGGCTACATCGTCTCGAAGGTGGTCGCCAAGATCGTCAAGACGATCCTCGACAAGGTCCACCTCGACAGGCGCCTTCACGAGAGCTCGGCCAACAGGTACGTCGACGCGGTGCTGCCCGGTGCGTCACCGGCGAACGGCATCTCGCGCGTCGTGTTCTGGCTGATCTTCATCTTCTTCATCACCGCGGCGATCGGTGCCCTCGGCATCCCGGCCGCGACGAGCTTCATGAACGACGTGCTCGCCTACCTGCCCAACGTGATCGTGGCGATCCTCATCTTCATCGTCGCTGCGCTGCTCTCGGGTGCGGTCGCCGGCGCCGTCGTGCGCTTCATGGGTGACACCCCGACCGGCAAGGTCGTCGGTGCGGTCGCTCCCGCGGTCATCATGACCATCGCCTTCTTCATGATCCTCGAGCAGCTCCAGATCGCTCCCGAGATCGTGCGGATCGCCTTCACCGCGATCATGTTCGCCCTGGCCCTCGGCCTCGCCCTCGCGTTCGGCCTCGGCGGTCGCGAGCTCGCCGCGGACCTGCTCCGCCAGGCCAAGGACAAGGGCAGCCAGGCTGCCGACCAGGCCAAGCACGACGCCCGCGTGGGTGCCGACCGTGCCCGCGACGAGATGGGCGGCCACTCCGGCAGCTCGTACGGCAACGGCGCGTCCAGCACCGCCACGACCACGAACTACCCCACGAGCGTGGACCCGGAGGCGACCCAGCACATGACGCCCCCGGCCCCGCCCAACCGCTGACACCTCCGCCCGAGGCGTACGCAGACGGCCCCCACCGGAGCACCGGTGGGGGCCGTCGCACGCGTGGGATGCTGGACGCCCCATGGGAACCCACCACCACCACCGCGGCCCGGCCCGAGCGGGCTCCCGGCTGCACCGCACCGCCGCGCTGGCGATCGTCGCACCGCTCGCCCTGCTGACGGTCGTCGCGCTCGTGTGGCTGTGGCCCTCGCCCGGCGCGATCGGTGACGGCTCGGCCTCCGCACCCGAGATCCCCGGTCGCGTGGTCGCCGTCGAGGAGCAGACGTGTCCCGACGGCACGCCCGCCGACGTCGAGCGGTGCGGGACCGTACGCGTGTCGGTCGGCACCGAGGACCCCGTCGAGGTGACCGCCCCGCTGCCCGGCGGGCTCGGCGCGCCCGAGGTCGAGGTCGACGACGACGTCGTGCTGATCCGCAACGAGACCCCGGACGGGGTGGCGTACGCCGTGGTCGACCACCAGCGCGGGACGGGGCTGTGGTTCGTGGGCCTCGCGTTCGTGCTGGCGCTGGTCGCCTTCGGCCGGTGGCGCGGCGTGGCGTCGCTGGCCGGGCTCGCGGCGACCTTCGCGATCCTGGCGCTCTTCGTGATCCCGGCGATCCTCGACGGGAGCCCGCCGCTCCTCGTCGCCGTCGTCGGGTCGGCGGCCGTCGTGCTGGTCGTGCTCTACCTGACCCACGGCTTCGGCCTCACCACGACGATGGCCCTGCTCGGCACCCTGGCCGCCCTCGCCCTCACCGGGGCGCTCGCGTGGCTGTCCGTGGCAGCGCTGCACCTCACCGGGGTCACCGACGACCTCTCCGCCTCGGTCGGCGCCGGTCAGGGCGTCGACATGCGCGGCCTGCTGCTGGCCGGCATCGTCATCGGCTCGCTCGGCGTCCTCGACGACGTCACAGTGACCCAGGCGGCCACCGTCGCCGAGATCTCGCACGCCGACCCGTCCGCCGGCTTCACGCGGCTCTTCCGCGCCGGCAGCCGGGTCGGGCGCGCCCACGTCGCGTCCGTGGTCAACACGATCGTGCTGGCGTACGCCGGGTCGTCCCTGCCGCTGCTCGTGCTGCTGGTGGCCGACAACGGCTCGCTGACCGCGGTCGTGCCGAGCCAGGTGGTGGCGCAGGAGATCGTGCGCAGCTCCGTTGCGACGATCGGGCTGATCGCGGCCGTGCCGCTCACCACGGCGCTCGCCGCCTGGGCGCACCGCAGCCGGTCGGTCAGCGGCTAGCGCGCGAGCAGGCCGCGCAGAGGCCGAACAGCTCGACCACGTGCGTGACCTCGGTGAACCCGTGCGCCTCGCCCGCCTTGGCGGCCCACTTCTCGACCGCAGGGCCGTCGACCTCGACGGTCACGCCACAGCTGCGGCAGACCAGGTGGTGGTGGTGCTGCGGACCGCACTGGCGGTAGAGCACCTCGCCGTCGTCGGAGCGCAGCACGTCGAGCTCGCCGGCCTCGGTCATCGCCTGGAGGGTGCGATAGACGGTGGCCAGACCGACGCGGTCACCGCTCGCCCGCAGGTCGTCGTACATCTGCTGGGCGCTGACGAACGCCTCCTGCCGCGACAGCTGGTCACGCAGCAGCCGGCGCTGACGGGTGTCCCTGCGGCCGGGTCCGGCCGGCGCGGAGCCGGAGGTGCGCGCTGTCATGGCGGTCATGCTACTTGGGCTTCCCCTTCCTGCAGCCGTGGTCTACTATTGAGAACGATTCTCGTTACAAGGAGGAGAAGTGAAGCACGGCATCCACCCACCCATCACGAGCGACAGCCACCCGTTCTCGACCGGCGGGTCGCGATGAGGACGCCGCTGGTGGTGGTCACGAGCGTCGACCCGGCCGCGATGGACGCGACGCTGCTCAGCCTGGCGTGGGACCTGCCGCGCGCGGTCTCCGTACGCCACACGATCGATCCCGAGTCGCAGGTGCTCACCCGGACCGTCAGCGACGCGAACGGCGTGGTGGAGCGGCACGAGGTGCAGCTCGAGCACGCGTGCGTCAGCTGCGCGCTGCGCGAGGACATCCTGCCCACGCTCCAGCGCCTCGCCCGCGACGACCGGTGGAGCTCGATCGTCTCCGGCCTGCCGACCGCGACCGAGGCGGGCCAGCTCGCCCACGCCCTCGCCACCGACACGCGGCTGGCGCGCCACCTCAAGCTCAGCGCCGTCGTCGCCGCGGTGGGCGCGGGCGACACCGAGCGCGACCTGCTCAGCGACGACCTGCTCCGCGAGCGCGGGGTGCACACCAACCCGTACGACGACCGCGGCGTGGGCGAGGTCGCCTGCGCCCAGGTCGAGCTCGCCGACGTGGTCGTGCTCGACGCCGAGCCCCGGCCCGAGGCCGCCGACCTGCTGCACGCCCTGGCCCGCCCCGGCGCCCCCGTCGTCCACGGCGCCGACCAGGTCGACGGGCCCGCGCTGGTCGCCGACCGGCACCACCACAGCCTCGCCAACGCGTGGTGCTCCCCCGAGCTCGACCTCGAGCTGCCCGCACTGGAGCAGGGCGCGGCCTGGCGGCTGGACCTGCGCTCGTGGCGCCCGTTCCACCCCGAGCGGCTGCTCGACCACATCGAGCGCCTCGGCACCGGGGCACACCGCGCCCGCGGCTGCTTCTGGGTGCCGACCCGGCCCGGCGACCTGCTCGAGTGGTCCGGCGCCGGCGGCCAGCTGAGCATCGGCGGCTACAGCCCCTGGGGGCGGCGTACGCCCGTCACCCGCCTGCTCTACACCGGCCTCGGCGCGCCGCCGGAGGACCTGCGGGCCGCGTTCGAGGAGGTCCTCCTCACCCCCGCCGAGGCCCGCCACGCCCAGCCGTGGGACGTCGTCGAGGACGGCCTCGAGCCGTGGCTCGGCGACATCCGCGACGTCGCCTGACCCGATCCCAGACCACCCCTCGACACTCCAGGAGGAACCCGTGGCCGTCCCCAAGCGCCGCACCTCACGCAGCAACACCCGCCACCGCCGCTCGCAGTGGAAGGCGACCCCCGTCGACCTCGTGCCCGTCACGGTCGACGGCGAGGTGCGCAACGTCCCGCGCCGCCTCGTCCGCGCCGTCCAGCGCGGCCTCGTCGACGCGAGCGGGAGGCCGGTGCGATGAAGGTCCGCAACTCCATCCGGTCGGTCAAGAACCAGCCGGGCTCGCAGGTCGTGCGCCGCCGCGGCCGCACGTACGTCATCAACAAGCGCAACCCCCGGCTGAAGACCCGCCAGGGCTGACCCGCCAGAAAGGGAGGAGAGCCCATGTCACGCACCTGCCAGGTCACCGGCGCCACGCCGGGCTTCGGCCACCACGTGTCGCACTCGCACCGCCGCACCAAGCGACGCTTCGACGTCAACGTCCAGTCCAGGACGTACTGGGTCCCGAGCCTGCGCCGCAACGTCACGCTCACCGTCAGCGCGCGCGGGATCAAGACGATCGACCAGCGCGGCATCGAGGCGGTCGTCGCCGGCATCCGCGCCCGAGGAGGGAAGGTCTGATGGCGACTCGCGGCAACCACCTCCGGCCCAAGGTGAAGATGCGCTCCACCGGCGGCACCGGCTACACCTACGTCACGACCAAGAACCGGCGCAACGACCCCGACCGTCTCGTGCTGCGCAAGTACGACCCGCGCCTGCGCCGGCACGTCGAGTTCCGCGAGGAGCGCTGATGGCCAAGAAGTCCAAGATCGTCGCCAACGAGCGGCGCAGGCGGACCGTCGCCCGGTACGCCGCGCGGCGGGCGGAGCTGAAGGAGACGGTGCGCACGGCGCGCACCACCGAGGAGAGGGACGCGGCCGTACGTGCCCTGAGTCGGCTGCCCCGCGATGCCAGCCCGGTGCGCGTGCGCAACCGCGACCAGGTCGACGGGCGGCCCCGCGGCTACGTGCGCAAGGCCGGGCTGTCGCGGATCAACCTCCGCACGCTCGCCCACCGCGGCGAGCTGCCGGGGATCGCGAAGTCGTCCTGGTAGCGCCCGCGTTCCACAACCGCGGCGGACGGCTTCCACCGATAACGGGAGTCACCTACGATCCCCCGGTGATCGTGGCTGAGCAGGTCCCCGGATGAGTGGATCCACCAAGCAGGAGGCGCGCCCGACCGCGCCCGGGCGCAACGTGGGAGGCCTCCCGCTCCAGGTCTACGTCGTCTTCGGCGTGCTCGGTGCCCTCGTGGTCTCGCAGCAGTGGCTGGTGCCCCGCCTCGACTCGCCCGCACTGGCGACGTGGAGCACGATCTTCGTCGCGATCGTGGTGCAGTCGATCCCGTTCCTCGTGGGCGGCGTGCTGCTCGCGGGGGTCATCGCGACGCTGCTGTCGGAGAAGGCGCTGCGCAGGTTCGTGCCCGCCAACCCCACCCTCGGCGTGCCCGTCGCCGGACTGGCCGGCGTCGCCCTCCCGGGGTGCGAGTGCGCGTCGGTCCCGGTCGCGGGCAGCCTGATGCGGCGCGGGGTCGCTCCGGCGGTCGCGCTGACCTTCCTCCTCGCCGCGCCTGCGGTGAACCCCGTCGTGCTGGTGTCGACCGCCGTCGCCTTCCCCGACCGGCCCGAGGTCGTGCTGGCCCGCTTCCTGGCGTCGCTGGTGACAGCCATCGCGGTGGGGTGGCTGTGGCTGCGGTTCGCGGGGCGGGTCCCGATCCTGCACCGGCAGCGCGGGCACGACCACGCCGAGGGCGCCGCGCAGGCCTTCCTCGGCAGCGTGCGCCACGACTTCATCCACGCCGCCGGCTTCCTCGTGCTGGGCGCGATGATCGCGGCCGCGATCAACACCTTCGTGCCGCGCGAGATCATCGACAGCGTCGCGGGCAACTTCTTCCTCGCGGTCGGCTCGATGGCGATCTTCGCCTTCGTCGTCGCCCTCTGCTCCGAGGCCGACGCGTTCGTCGCGGCCAGCCTCAGCGCCTTCTCCGACACCGCCAAGCTGGTCTTCATGGTCGTCGGACCGGCGATGGACGTGAAGCTCGCCTCGATGGAGTCCGGCCAGTTCGGCGGGGCGTTCGCGCTGCGGTTCGTGCCGCTGGTGATCGTCGTGGCCGTGCTGTCGGCCTGTGGCATGGGATGGTGGCTGCTGTGACCCGCGCGACCCAGACCCTCCTGCTCGCGGTCACCGGCGCCGTGCTGGTCCGCATGGCGGCGGGCGACAGCTACCTGCGCTACGTCAACTCGTGGATGCGCTGGCCGCTGATCGCGTGCGGCGTGTTCCTGATCGTCCTCGCGCTCGCCGACCTGTGGCGCGACCAGGGCTCGCAGGGCGACGAGCACGACGCCCACGTCCCGCGCGCGGCCTGGCTGCTCTTCGCGCCGTCGCTGGTCTTCTTCCTCGTCGCACCCCCGGCCCTCGGCGCCCACTTCGCCGAGCGCGCCCAGAACGCGACCGTCCCGATCAAGGACGCGAGCGAGGTCTCGTTGCCGCCGCTGCCCGAGGCGGACCCGGTGCCCCTGACGCTCGACGACGTCCTGTTCCGCGCGGCGTACGACGACGGGGCGACCCTCGCCGACCGCCGCCTCGAGCTCACCGGCTTCGTCAGCCGCGACAAGTCAGGCACGTGGTACGTCACGCAGTTCGGGATGAACTGCTGCGCCGCCGACGCCACCGTGATGCGCGTGGCCGCGACCGGCGTGGAGCCGCCGCCGGACGACCAGTGGGTGCGCGTCGTCGCCACCCACGTCCCGGGCACCGGCGACGGCGGGGTGGACTCGCCGGAGGTGACGGTCGAGGAGCTCGAGCTCATCGAGGCGCCGAAGAACCAGTACCGCTGAGCCGGGCCCCCGGAGATGCCGAGGAGGCCGCACCGTGAGCGGTGCGGCCTCCTCGTCGTGCGGGGCGTACGTCAGCCGTTGAGGCTCTGCTTGAGGGCAGAGGCCGGCTTGAAGCCGGCGCTGCGGGACGCGGCGATCTCCATCGCCTCGCCGGTCTGCGGGTTGCGGCCCGAGCGCGCGGCGCGCTCACGGACCTCGAACGTGCCGAAGCCGGGCAGCGTCACCTTGTCGCCGTTGGCGAGGGCGGACGAGATGGCCTCGACCACGGCGTCCACCGCGGACTCGGCACCGGACTTGGACAGGTCGGCGCCCTGGGCGACGGCGTCGACGAGCTCACGCTTGTTCATCTGATTCTTCTCCTTGGTGCTGCAGACATTGGGAATGATTCTCATCATAGTGGGAGAGGCGCTGCTCTCCACCGCCCCACACTGTCAGAGCCGGGCGACAAAGGCGCGCACCGGTCACCTCTGAGGGCGGGTCATGGCGGCCGGTCAGGGCGGGCAGGACTGCTGGAGGTACGCCGAGAACGCGGCGTCGCCACCGTCGACGGACTCGGCCGTGGCGCCGACCGCCTCGGGCGCGAGGTCGAGGCCGATCGAGTCGTACACGCTCCCGATCAGCGTGTAGTAGCCGCTGCGCGCAGGCAGCGACATGCCGGCCGGGACGCCGGTGTCGACGAGCGCGTCGGCCGACTCCTCCAGCGTGGCCTCGTCGGCGGAGCCGGCGGCGAACTCCGCCTGGCTCTGCGCGAGGGCGCGGAACCCGGCACAGAAGTCCTCGTCGCTGGCGACCGCAGGCGCCGCCGGTGCGGATGTCGTCTCCTCCGGGGCGGTGGTGGACGTGTCGTCCGGCTCGGAGTCGCCGGCCGGGCGCTGCACGAGGACGATCAGCGCCACGAGCGCGAGCACGCCGATCGCGAGCACGGCGCGGGGCGTGGTCACCGCTCCACCTCCGGGTTCTCCAGGACGACGGCCAGGCCCTGCCCGACGCCGATGCAGATCGCGGCGACACCCCAGCGCACCCGCTCCTCGCGCATCCGGGCCACGAGCGTGCCGACCACGCGCGCGCCCGAGGCACCGAGCGGGTGGCCGATGGCGATCGCACCGCCGCGGGCGTTGACGACCTCGGGCGCGGACAGGCCGCGGGACAGCCACGCGTCGACGCAGACGAGGCTCTGGACGGCGAAGGCCTCGTTGAGCTCGACGGCCCCGACCTGCGACCAGGCGACGCCGGCGCGCTCGAGCGCCATGGTGGCCGCCTCGACGGGGGCGTACCCGAACTGCTGCGGGTCCAGGGCGTACGCCGCGCGGCCGGCGACGCGTGCCCGCGGCTCGGCCCCGATCCGGTCGGCAGCCGCGGTCGAGCCGAGCAGCACCGCCGCGGCGCCGTCGCTGAGCGGCGAGGCGTTGCCGGCGGTGATGGTGCCGTCGGGGCGGAACGCCGGGCGCAGGCCGGCGAGCGACTCGGTGCTCGCGCCGTCGCGGATCCCCTCGTCGCGCGCGAGCGCGGCGCCGGCGACGGGCACGACGAGCTCGTCGTAGAACCCTTCCGTCCAGGCCTCGGCTGCCTTCTGGTGGCTCGCGGCGGCGTAGGCGTCCTGCCGCTCGCGCGGGACGCGGTGCTGGTCGGCGAGCATCTCGTTGGCCTCGCCGAGCGACACGGTCCACTCGGCCGGCATCCGCTCGTTGACCAGTCGCCAGCCGAGCGTGGTGGACACCGCGGTGGCGTCGCCGGCCGGGAAGGCGCGCGACGGCTTGGGCAGCACCCACGGGGCGCGGGTCATCGACTCCACGCCGCCGGCCACGACCACGTCGGCGTCGCCGGTCTCGACGGTCCGCGACCCGATCATCACCGCGTCGAGCGACGAGCCGCAGAGCCGGTTGACCGTGGTGGCGGGCACCGAGGTGGGCAGGCCGGCGAGCAGGACGGCCATCCGCCCCACGTTGCGGTTGTCCTCGCCGGCGCCGTTGGCGTTGCCCCAGACCACGTCACCGACCTCGGCCGGGTCGAGGTCCGGCGCCCGGTCGAGCGCGCCGGTCAGCGCGGTCGCCGCGAGGTCGTCGGGCCGTACGCCGGCCAGGGCGCCGCCGAAGCGGCCGAACGGGGTGCGGACCGCGGCATAGACGTAGCAGTCGGTCATGGGGGCTCCTCTCGTCGCGGACTCGGCACACCGTAGTGCGCTACCGCCGGTCCCACCCACGCACGGAGTGGATGACCGCGCTCTTGGGATAGCTGCCCTGCGGGCCGCCGATCTCGAAGAGGTCCACCAGGAGGAACAGCGGGTAGGCCGGCGCCTGGGCGATGCGCCGCACCACGACCCCCTCGCAGCCGATCACGGTCTCGCCGTCACCCCAGATCGCGGTCCAGGTGTGGGGCTCGCCGGCGTCGAGCGCCAGCCGGACCTCGGCCATGTCGGTCGTGAGGCCCGGGTCGCCGTGGGCCTTCACCCCCGAGCGGGCCGTGGACTCGTCACCGATCGCATCGGCGTCGATCTCGAAGATGCACACCTCCCCGGCCGCGCGGGCGTCCTCGTGCTCCGTGCCGACGAGCCAGGCCGCCAGCATGCACCCGGGGTCGCGGCTGGCGCTCACGGTGACGTCCACCCGCCCCGAGGAGGGTGCCCACAGCAGGCGGGTCGGCGCCTCGGTGCGCACCACGAGCCCGTCCTCGCGGTGCCGGTGCGTCCCGCGGGAGGTCCCGACCGCCCCGGACCAGGTGCCTGTCTGGAGGTTGGAGACCCGGAGCGGCGCGTCCTCCGGCCGCCAGTCGGGCTGGTCGGCATCGATGCGCAGCCGCAGCCCGTCGTCCACCGCGTCGAAGCGCGCTGCCGAGCGGTCGGGGGTGGTCCAGTGCGGCAGGTAGTGGGGCACCCAGAGGTCCGCGCGGGGACCGCCTCGGAAGTCGTCCTGGATGTCGGGCGCGCGCCGGGGAGGGTCGGGCAGCTCGCCGAGCACGCGCGTCAGCCGGTCCGGGCAGCCGCGTCGGGCCCGTCGACGTAGAGCCGCTTGAGCATGACGTGCGGGGACGGCGACCGGCCGCGGGTGGGCGTGAGGTTGTCCCCCGCCGCCTCGACCAGCAGGCCCGCGATGTCGCGGACCTTGCGGTTGGAGTCGGCGCTGAAGGCCCGCAGCACCGCCCAGGCGGTGTCGGGATCGACGCTGTAGAGCTGCACCAGCACGCCCTTGGCCTGTTCGATGACCGCCCGGTGCTCGACGAAGTCCTCGACGGCGCCGTCGAGCTCGCGGGCGACCGCCTCCTGACGGACGTCGGTGATGTCGATCAGGTGGCCGACGATGACGAGCCGCTCGTCGAGGTGCTCCACGTGCCCGGCCGCGACGACGACCCGGTCGCCGCCGGCGGCGGTGGTGATGCGGTGGACGAAGGAGAACGGCTCGCCGTGCTGGACCGCGTTCTTCCGCGACTCCTCCGCCGCCGCCCGGTCGTCGGGGTGGACGTGGCTCATCACCAGCGACGTGGTGGGGACGACCTCCCGGGGCTCGAAGCCGTGGATGCGGTACATGCCGTCCGACCACCACCACTCGTCCGCGTCGGGGCGGTGGGAGAAGTGCCCGACGAGGGCGGCGTGCGGCGCCCTGGTCGCTCCACCCCGGGGACGAGTCGTCATGACCGGATCTTGCCCACTCGGAACGCCGGCGACAAGCCGGTGCGCCCACTCCGCTTCGTCGTGCGACAGGTCTTTACCCTGGCGCGGGCTTCACCGCCAGCACCGGGCACGTCGCGTCCAGCAGGATGCGCTGGGCCGTGCTGCCGAAGACGAGCTTGCCGACCGGCGTACGGGCGCGGAGGCCAAGGACCACCAGGCGCGCGTCGCGCCGCTGGGCCACCTGGACGACCGCGTCGCTGGGGTCGCCGAGGTCGCCCCGGGCGACCTCGATCCGGCCGGCGGCCTCGGGCCAGGCCCGCTCGAGGTCCGCGACCTCCGGCGGGGACTCGCCGCGGACGGCGGTCACCAGGACCACGGCCTCCTGCTCCCGGGCGGACTCGGCGACGGCGGCAGCCATCGCAGCGTGTCCGGGCGGGGTGTCGGCGTAGGCGACGACGACGGTCATCGGCTGTCCTTCCTGGAGGTGGGGTCGAGGCGAGGGGCGGGGTCCGGCCGGCCGGTCACTGGAGGAGCCCCAGCGGGAGGTCGACCGGGAGCAGCGTGGGCAGCGACAGCAGGACCGCACCGAGCACGAGGGTGTAGGCGATCGCGGTGCGCGGCCGCACCCGGGCGGCGTACAGCAGGAAGGCCGGGGTGAAGACCAGCGTCGCCGCGAGGTAGCCACCGACCATGGCGAGCACCAGGAACGCAGCCATCGCGGCGAAGGTTCGGGCAGCGATCCGGAGGTCGTGCGCGTGGGCGTGGGTGCGCTTGTCGGTGACCGGCTCGACCCGCGTGGCGACCATCGTCGATCCACCGGTCCCGAGCGCCTCGCCGGCAGTCCCGGGCGCGGTCCCGACGGGCCGGGCGGTGCGCGAGCGGCGGACCTTGACCTCCTGCCACGTCAGGAGGAGAGCGGCGGCCAGACCGCAGGTGGCCACCAGTCGCGGCATCAGGCGCGCCTCCTCGGAGAAGGACCCGCTGACCCACAGGGCACCGGCGAAGACCAGCACGGCGAGGACGGCGAGACCGGCGGACCAGGCGGTGCCCGCCAACGAGCCCTCGAGGTCGTCGACGTCGGCCTCCGGACCGTCGTGCTCGTCGCGGTGGCCGTCGTCGGCCTGGCCGGAGGTGCCGCGCAGCTTCTTCACCAGCGACCACAGCACGGGGACCACCAGCACGGCGGCGAAGACCAGGACACCGGGCCGCAGCATCCACGACGCCCCGTCGTAGAGGTTGGCGGTGAGGTAGTAGTAGCGCTCCATCGGGATGGCGAGGACGAAGCCGATGAGGAACGGCGCCCGCGGTGTGCCGGTCGTCTTGAGGAAGAACCCGACGACGCCGAGCAGCACCATCACCCAGAGGTCGCCGATCTGGCCACCCTCCTGGAAGGCGCCGAGGAGCATGATCACGAGCAGGCCGGGGCCGAGCACCGCGAACGGGACGCGAGTGAGCCTGGCGAGCGAACCGGTGGCGAGGAAGCAGAGGAACGCACCGGCCACGGACGCGATCGCGAACGCCCAGACGATGAGGTACATCAGGTCGAGGTGCTCCGTGACGATCGCCGGACCGGGCTGGATGCCGTACGTCAGCAGCATCCCGAGGAGCATCGCGGACGGCACGCCGCCGGGGATGCCGAAGAGGAACGTCGGGATGAGGTCACCGGCCTCGACGGAGTTGTTGGCGCTCTCGGGGCCGACGATGCCGCGCGGGTCGCCCTTGCCGAACTTGCGCTTGTCCTTGGCGGTCGCGACCGCCTGTCCGTACGCGAGCCAGGTGCCGGCGGTCGCACCGACCCCGGGCAGGACGCCGGCCCAGATGCCGATGAGCGAGCCGCGGACGACCTGGGTCCAGTGCGTCAGCCACTCGCGGATCCCGGCTCCCCAGCCGCCGGTCAGCTCGACGGGCTTCTCGGTGACCTTGCGCTGACCCACACGGCTGGCGATCTCGGCGAGGCCGAAGATGCCGAGGGCGACGGCGACCAGGGACACCCCGTCGCTGAGGAAGAGCGACCCGAAGGAGAAGCGCTCCTCGGCGGTGGTGGGCGAGGTGCCGACCAGGCCGAGCAGCAGGCCCAGGAACCCGGCCATCAGGCCCTTGACGACGTTGCCGCGCGAGAGGACCGCGGCGAGGGAGACGCCGAGGATGGTGAGCATGAAGAGCTCGGGGCTGCCGAAGGACAGCACCAGCGGCCGTGCGAGCGGGATCGCCAGGGTCAGGCCGACCGCGCCGATCAGGCCGCCGGCCATGGAGGAGAGGAACGCCAGCGAGAGTGCCCGCTTGGCCTGCCCCTGCCTCGCCATCGAGTAGCCGTCGAGCATCGTGACGCTCGCCGACGCCGAGCCGGGTGCGCCCAGCAGGACGGCTGCCACGGTGTCGGAGGTGTGGACGACGGCGAGGGCGCCGATGAGCATGGCGAGGGCGGCTTCGGGCTCCATGCCGAAGGTGACGGGCAGGAGGATCGCCACGGCGCCGGTGCCGCCGAGGCCCGGGATCAGTCCGATGACCAGGCCGGCGACGACGCCGATGGCGAGCATGAGCAGGAGGGAGGGGTCGGCCAGGGAGGCCAGTGCCGAGAAGGCTGCGTCGGTCATGGTGGCGTCCTCAGTCGATCGTGATGTCGTAGTCGGTCTCGAGCAGCTCGAGGACGTCCTCGCGGACGGAGTCGTCCACTCGGTAGGCGTCCCCGATGCGCTCGGCGAGGTCGGGTGAGGCGTCCAGCGGGTAGCCGCCGAGCACCTCCGCGGCCGCCTCCTGGAACTCCGGGTCGGCGCCCATGTCCTCGGCCGTCGAGCGGAGCAGCTCGAGCGCCTCGTCGGGAGTGTCCTCGGGCACCCAGAGCGCCTTCTGGTACGTGTAGGTCAGCGCGAGGATCGCGCGGTAGGTGTCCAGCTCGTCCGCGTCGGGCTGCTCGCCGTGGAGCTCCTCGTGCACCTCGACCACGGTGGGGAGGTCGGGGAAGTTGGGGTCGCGGACGATCTCGCCGGACTCGTCGACCTGGCCGAGGGAGAAGAGCGGCACAGCGGTGCCGTCCTCGACGAGCGGCTCGACGGCCGGCCCGTACGACGACGTGGTCTGGTAGTCGATGTCGACCTCCCCGCGCTGCAGCGCCAGGTTGACCGGGCCACGGCCCTCGAAGCCGAAGGTGGACTCGACGTCGGCGCCCAGCAGGTCGAAGGCGAGCAGGGTGGTCAGGTCGAGGCTGGTCGCGGCGATGCCGCCGAACACCAGCGGACGGTCACGGTCGACGAGGTCCTCGACCCCCTTCACCCCTGCTCCCGTCCGGGCGTAGACGACCGCCCCCGTGCCGTTGGCCAGGATCGGCCGCAGCTCGGCGAAGTCGTAGCGGACGGCCGGCATGTCGAGCAGGTAGGGCACCACGGTCGACGCGGTGCTGACCAGCACCTCGGTGCCGTCCGTGCGCGCGGAGGACATGAAGTGGTTGGTGCCGAGGATGCCCTCGCCGCCGTCGTCGTTCACCGGTGCGAGCCCGGGCGATCCCGGTACCTCCTGGGTGAGCTCGGTCGCGACGAACCGGGCCCAGGTGTCGGTCCCGCCACCCTCGGCGAGCGGGATCATCATCTCGACGGTCTCGCCCGAGTAGTCACCGTCCGTGGTGGAGGCGGCGGGGTTGAGGAGGTCGCCACCGAGGACGGAGACCCCGACGGCGAGGGCGGCGAACCCCGCCACCACGGCTGCAGCGAGCCCCGGGCTGGGCGGCATTCGGTCCGACGCCGGCTGCGGGTCCTGCGTGGGCACGGCGGTCACGTCCTTCACGTCGACGTGCTGGGTCATGAGTTCCTCCAGGTGAAGCGAGCCTCGTCCGGGCCCGCGATGTCAAGGGTGGTCACGTTCATGCCGATGGCTGGAGCGGCGGATCGGGCAGCAGCACCGAGCCGCTGGCCAGTCGGCGATAGGTCCGTACGACGCCCACGACCGGGACGCCGTCGTGGTCCTCGACGAAGGTGCTGACGCAACCCGCCGGGGTGGCGAGGCGCAGCCCGAGGACAGGGCCGTCGACGGATCCGTCGGGTGCGACGAGGTCGTGCACGACCGTGCCGGCGGCCCCCGCGGCGAGCGTGAGGGCGACCGACCCGGTGACGGGGACGGCGGGGTGGAAGCGACCCATCGACAGCATCCGGACGGTCAGGTCGGTCTCCGGGGCGTCGTCGGAGACCGCGTCGGAGACGAGTGCCAGCTTGGGCACGGCGCGGGCGACCGTCTCGGGGGTCTCGGCGAGCCCCATGCGGACGCCCGCCTCGCGTCGTACGGCGTCGAGCCGGGCAAGCAGGCCCGGGACCGCGTCGAGCGCGGCGATGTCCTCGTCGCCGCGCACCCCGACGTCGACGGCGCGGACCGCGACCACCGGGGCGCCGGCGTCGACCATGGTCACCGTCACGCCGCCCACGGCGTCGGAGAGCCGGTCGCGCTCGCGGCCGGTCGGGAACAGGCGGCCGGTGCTGCGACCGGCGGGATCGACGAAACCCATGCGCACGGGTGAGCCGGGGAAGGGCACACCGGGGATGTGCTCGGTCGCGGCCTCGTCCAGGCGGCCGCCCGGGGTCGGCACCCGCTGCACGATCAGCTGGCGCGTGTTGGTGTTGAGCACCCTGACCGAGGTCTCGGCCGCACCGGTGCCGACCCAGCCCTCGCGGATCGCGAAGGACGCCACCACGGCCGAGCAGTTGCCGCAGTTGCTGCCCCAGTCGACCTTGGCCTCCTCGATGCCGACCTGGGCGAACGTGTACTCCACGTCCACGCCAGGGTCTGTCGACGGCGCGAGGATCACGGCCTTGCTGGTCGTCGAGGTGCCGCCTCCCACACCGTCCACCTGGCGGTGGTCGGGGCTGCCGTAGAGGCGCAGGAGCACCTCGTCGACAGACAGGTCGGGAATCCTCAGGTCGTCGCGGCGGAAGACCCAGCACTTGCTGGTGCCTCCGCGCATCCACGTCGCGTCGATCTCACGCATCGGGCCTCCTGCAGCGAGCGTCCGGGCCGTCCGGACCACCACAGGTTGCGCGCCGGGTGACGTGTAGCACAATCGCGAATCTGCACATGTCGATGAAGCATTGCTACATGCGACGAGAGCCGTCGGTCCGCCGTGGACGCCTCCCCGCACCGTCAACCGCGAGCGGGTGGATCTACATGGCCGTGAAGCAGTCCTTCATGCAGACTGGTGCGATGCTCGACGTCAAACGCCTCCAGGTGCTCCTAGCGATCGTGGAGGAGGGCTCGGTCACCGCAGCCGCCGCCGCCCTGGGCTACACCCCATCCGCCGTCTCCCAGCAGCTGTTGCGCCTCGAGCGCGAGGCCGGCCAGCCGTTGCTCGACCGGCACGCCCGCGGCATGCGGCCCACCGACGCCGGGCTCGTGCTCGCCACCCACGCACGCAAGGTGGTGCGCCAGCTGGCCGCCGCCGAGGCCGACCTGCAGGACATCGCGGGCGTACGCCGCGGAAGCGTCACGCTCGGCACCTTCCCCACCGTGGGCAGCTCGTTCCTGCCGCTGGCCGTGCGCCGCTACCGCGAGCTCTACCCCAACATCACGCTCACCATCAGCAGCGGCCGCGAGGACCACCTGGTGCGGATGCTCGAGGAGGGCGCGGTCGCCATGTCGTTCCTCTGGGACTACGAGTGGGATCGGGTCAGCAACGACGAGCTGGTCCTGACCGAGCTCTTCACCGACCCGACCGTGCTGCTCGTCGGCGCCTCGCACCGCCTCGCACGACGTCGCACCGTCGACATCGCCGCGCTCGCCGACGAGCCCTGGATCATCCGCGCCGGAGGCCACCCGGTCGTCGAGGTGCTCGAGCGCAGCGCGGTCGCCGCGGGGTTCACCCCCACCATCGCTTTCCAGGCCAACGACTACCAGGAGGCCCAGGCGATGGTCAGCGTCGGCCTGGGCATCGCGCTCGCCCCGCGTACGGCCACCGTCAACCAGCATCCCGACGTCCGCGTCATCTCGCTGGGCTCCAGCGCGCCCTCACGCAGGGTGCTCGTCGCGCACCGGGCCGGACGGGTGCGCGGCGCGGCCGAGCTCGCGCTGCACGACGTGCTGGTGGAGACCGCCTCGAGCTACCCCGGGCGGTGATCAGTGTGACGTCGCCAGCCCACCCCCGAGCCTGCCCCGCCAGCCGGCCGGCAGCCACCAGGCACGCTCGCCGAGGAGCTCGAGCAGGGCGGGCGCGAGCACGCGCCGCACGAGGGTGACGTCGATGAGGACGGCCGTGGCGAGGCCGATGCCGATCATCTGCACCTCTGTCTCGTCGGTGACGGCGAAGCCGAGGAAGACCAGGGTCATGATGGCGCCGGCAGTGGTGATGAGGCTCGCCGTGCGCCCCACTGCCACCGGTACGGCGGACCGGGCGTCCCTCCCGGCCGCCCGCTCGTCGCGCACGGCCGAGAGCAGGAAGACGTTGTAGTCCATCGACAGGCCGAAGAGGATCGCGAACATCAGCATCGGCACGAACGACACGACGGGTTGCTCACTCACGCCGAGCAGCCCGGTCCCGACCTCGGTCTGGAACGCGAGCGTCACCACGCCGTACGCCGCACCGATGGACAGCAGGTTCATCAGGGCGCTGACCACCGGCAGGACGAGTGAGCCGAACGCCAGGGTGAGCAGCACGAGCGACAGCCCGACGACGACGAGGATGAGCAGCAGGAGCGTGTCGCCGACCCGCGTCCCGAGGTCGTCGAAGGTGGCGGTCTGGCCGCCCACGTGCGCGGTGACGGCGTCGCCCAGCGCGTCGGGGATCACCGTCGAGCGCAGCTCCTCGACGAGGTCGCTCGTCTCCTCGCTCTGCGGGGCGGTGGTCGGGATCACCGTGACGACGGCGGTGTCGCCCGCCGGGTTGACCTGGGCCGGCGCGACCTGCTGCACGCCGGGCGTCGCGGCGAGGTCGAGCCCGAGGCGCTCGACCAGGCCGTCGCGCTCGGACCCGTCGGCGTCGCGCAGGTCGACGGCCACGAGGAGCGGTCCGTTGAAGCCGGGACCGAACCCGTCGGCCAGCCGGTCGTACGCCACCCGCATGGTGTCCCCGGCCGGCCGGTTGCTGTCGTCGGGCTGGCCGAGCTGGAGGTTCAGGGTCGGTGCGGCAAGCGCGAGCAGCACGACCGTCGCTGCGGACGCCGCGGCCCACGGACGTCGCGCCACCACCACCGCGGCCGTACGGGCCCACCGGCCCTCGCGGTCGTCCGCGCCCTCGACGACGACGTGCTGCTCGCCGCGCTCCGAGCGCGGGAGGACCCGACGGCCGACCAGGCGCAGCAGGGCAGGCACGAGGGTCACCGCGGCGAGGGCGGCGACGGCGACGACGATGGCCGCCGCCAGTCCCATCCGGCCGATGACCGTGATCCCGGTGACGTAGAGACCGCAGATGGACACCACCACGATGGCTCCCGCCGTGACGACCGCCGCGCCCGTCGTGCTGGTCGCGTTGCGCACCGCGGTGGGCACGTCGTCACCCGCCCGCAGCCGCGCGCGGAAGCGAGCCACGAGGAACAGGGCGTAGTCGACCCCGGCGCCGAGCCCCAGCATGATGGCGATGGTCGGCGCCACGGTCGGGATGTCGACGAAGCCGGACACCACCGCGAGCACGGTGTTGCCGAGCGCGAGGCCCAGCAGTGCGGAGCCGACCGTCACCACCGTGGCCAGCACCGACCGGAAGAGCCCCGTGACGAGCACCAGCGCGGCGAGCACGCCGACGAACTCACCGACCGGCACGGGCCGGTCGCGCCAGCGGTCCACCACCGGTCCGCGCATGCTCGCCTCGACCCCGGCGCGGTCCAGCGGGGCGACCGCCTCCTCGAGCCGCTCGAGATGCCCCTGCGACAGGTCGGCGGCCACCTCGTCGTAGAGCACCGTGGCGAAGCCCGTCGCACCGTCGGGTGAGTACTGCAGCGGACTCACCGACGCGACGTCCGACTGGTCGGCGACCGCGGCGAGCACCGAGTCCACCTCCCGCGCCCGGTCCGACCCCTGCAGCCCGTCGTCGTGGAACACCAGCGTCGCGGTGTCGCCCGCAGCTGTCGGGAACCTCTCCGCGAGCACGTCAGCCGCACGCTGGGAGTCGCTCTCGCCCAGCCGAACCTCGTCGGTGAACCCCGCACCGACCCCGCCCGCCGCACCACCCAGCACGACCAGAGCGGCCACGAACCCGATGACCACCCGCCACGGGCGGCGCGCCGCCACCCCACCGATCCAGCCCAACCATGTCGACATGCCCTGCTCCTCGCTACCGGTCCTCGGATTCAATCAATTGATTGAAGCAGGTGCTTGACGAATCGGCAACTACTGCGAGGATGGGAGCGTGCACCCCACCGCCGAACGCCTCCTGCGAGCCACCGAGGAGCTGCTCCACGAGCAGGGCCAGACCCGGATCTCGCTGCGCGACATCACCGAGCGTGCCGGCGCCAACGTCGCCGCGGTGAGCTATCACTTCCGCTCGAAGGACGCCCTCGTCGAGGAGACCTTCCGGCGGGCGCTCGAGGAGGTCACCGAGCAGCGCCGCCGGCAGCTCGCGACCCTCGCGCCGGACGCCGACCTGCGCGACGTCGTACGCACATGGCTGGCGCCCGCCCTCGACCCGTCCTCGCAGGACCCACGGGAGGCGCAGCTGTGGGCCCTGATCGCACGCGGGATGCGCGAGGAGGCGCCGGGCCTGGGCGCCGCCGTCGGCAGCGTCAGCGCCGGCGTCGACGACGAGCTCTTCGCGCTCCTCACGCGCCACCTGCCGCACCTGGACGCCGACGAGGTCCGGGTCCGGCACACCGCGACCCTCGCCGCCCTCTCGTCCCGGACGGTGTCCCCTGACGACGCCGAGCTGCTCCTCGACTGGGTGGTCGCCGGGCTCAGCGGGCCGGGGAGGACCTCACGCTGAACCGCCACTCGAGGCGGGAGACGTACGCCTCCCCCGGCCGCAGCACCGCGGACGGCCACTCCGGGCGGTTGGGCGAGTCGGGGAAGAGCTGCGGCTCGAGCGCGACGCCGTCGCCCTGGCGGT
This sequence comes from Nocardioides ganghwensis, assembly GCF_014779655.1. Classification (GTDB taxonomy): domain Bacteria; phylum Actinomycetota; class Actinomycetes; order Propionibacteriales; family Nocardioidaceae; genus Nocardioides; species Nocardioides ganghwensis. The sequence continues at coordinate 20,256 of NZ_JACXYX010000005.1, read as the reverse complement.
AGCGGCCGCCGGTGGTGGAGCGGCGGGTGCCGTCGAGGAAGTTGCCGGTGTAGACCTGCAGGCCGGGCTGGTCGGTCCACACCTCCGCGCTGGTGCGCGTGACCGGCGAGGTGAGCACCGCGGCGCGGCGCAGCCCGGTGCCGCGCACGACGTAGTTGTGGTCGATGCCCCTGGCGTCGGCGACCTGCGGGTGCTCGGTGCGCACCGCGGGCCCGACCAGCGTCGGCACGCGGAGGTCGAACGGCGTGCCGGCGACGGGGGCGTGGCCGCCGACCGGGATCCCGGTCGCGTCGACCGGCGTGAACTCGTCGGCCTCGACGAGCAGCTCGTGGTCGTCGATCGTGCCGGAGCCCTCGCCGCCGAGGTTGAGGTAGGCGTGGTTGGTCAGGTTGACGACCGTGGCGGCGTCGGTCGTCGCCTCCATCGTCACGCGCACCGCGTCGCCGTCGACGGCGTAGCGGACGGTCGCGGTCACCGCACCCGGGAAGCCCTGGTCGCCGTCCGGGCTGACCAGCGACAGCACGACCTCGTCGGCGTCGTGGGCGACGACGTCCCAGAGGCGTGCGTCGAACCCGTCCGGGCCGCCGTGCAGGCTGTTGCCCCGGTCGTGGGTGCCCACCTGGACGTCGCGGCCGTCGAGGGTGAAGCGCCCGGCAGCGATGCGGTTGGCGTAGCGGCCGATCGTGCCGCCGACGTAGTCGCCGCTCGCCAGACGTTCCTCGACGTCCGGGTGGCCGAGCACGACGTTGCGCCGCTGCCCGTCGCCGCACGCGACGACCAGCCGGTGGACCGTCGCACCGAGGGTGAGCACCTCGACCACCGGGCCGGGCTCGGCCCCGATCGTCAGCAGGCTCACGTCGCGCCCGTCGGGCAGCTGGCCGAAGGACTGGCTCCGGGAGTGGTCTGGGGTCACGGGTCCATCCTCGGGCATGGTGGGCAGGAGGGCAGGTGGAGTGACCGGCCGGGGGTGATCCTCACACCATCCCCGGCCGGCCGGCCTGTGTCAGCGCAGCCGCAGCCGCGCCGTGTCCTTCGAGCCGGCGAGCGTCTCCGAGCGACGCGTCACCACGCGGACGACGTACGCGCCCGGCCGCTTCGGCGCGACCGTCCAGCGGGCCCGTCCGGCGTCGGACAGCTCGAGCCAGGTCGACCGCAGCACCCGCTGGTTGCGGAGCAGCACGGCCCGCACCCGCTCGGGCGCCTGCCCGGCGGGGTCGGTCACGACCCGTACGCGCGCCGCCAGCCGCGTGCCGCCGGCGGTGCGCTCGACTCGCACCCGGGTGCTCGACCCGGCCCGGACCACCCGCAGCGGCACGGTCGCCGTCGACGCGGCGTGGCCGGCGCTGCCGTCGTACCTCACCTGCAGGTCGTGGCGGCCCACCCCCAGCACGGTGGTGTCGACGGCCAGCCGCACGCGGCCGTCGACGAGCTCGCCGGTGCCGACGAGCCGGTCGCCGCTGACGACGCGGACGGTGCCCACCGGCACCCCGCTGGCGCCGGCGACCCGCACCACGACGGGCGTCTCCGCACCGAAGCGCGTGACCTCGCGGACGGAGGCGGCGACCGAGGCCACCACCTGCTCGCCGCCGACGGCCGGGAGGGACAGGGTGTTGGCGGGCTCGACGTTGCCGGCGCGGTCGACCGCGCGGTACTGCACGGTCCGGGCCGCACCGACGGCGACCGGGCCGTCGTACGTCGTCCACGCACCCGACCCGACGCGGGTCTCCACCCGCAGCAGGCCCGAGGTGGCGTCGGCGGCCCGCACGCTCACGCGTCGCTCGGCGTCGTACGTCGCCCGGCTGACCGGGTCGGTGGCGTCGATCCGCACCTCCAGCGACTGCGTCGCCGACTGGTTGCCCGTGACGTCGACCGCTCGGGCCCGGACCGTGTGGATGCCGTCGCCGGCGACCGTGGCCGAAGCCGAGGCACCCGTGGTGGTCGCCCACGGCGAGCCGTCGACCGACGTCGAGACGCTCTCGACCCCGGAGGCGTCGGTGGCGGTGGCGGTGGCGCCCACCGGGTCGGTGACCCACCAGCCGGCCGTCCCGCCGGGCGCGCCGGCGGACAACGTGACCACCGGGTCGTCGGCGTCGGTGACGGTGACCGTCGCGACCGGCTGGTCGGCCGACCCGCGCACGACCGTGCCGGTCACGGTGAACGTCCCGGGCTCGGCGTACGCCGAGGGGTCGACGTCGTCCCAGCGCACCTCGACCTGCTCGGTCGACCCGTCGCCCAGCTCGGCCGCGACCGTGGCGGGCAGCGCGGGCGCGGTGCCCTGGCGCGTCGTGACCGTCGCGTCGGCGACGGACTCGATAAGGAGGTCGGGCTGGTAGGCCGCGCGCATCGTGTCGAGCTCGGCCTGCGTCACCGGGATCACCGTGCCGTGGCGTGGGCTGCTCGGCAGGTCGGCGGTCGGCACGGACTGCCAGTCGCCGCTGTCGATGTCGTCGGTGCGGAACGCGAGGTAGCCCCGACCGCCGTGGTAGCTCGGCTGGTCGATGAACATGTACCAGCGGTCCTCGACCTCGTTGTCGGGGAAGACCGTCGGGCCCTCGCCCTGGGTGTAGGTGCCGCCCCACGGGTTGGGCTGTCCGACGCCGACCTGGTCGCGCACGAGCTGCCAGCCGGGCGACGACGTGGTCGTCGGGAGCGAGCCGCTCACGGTGGCCCGGAGGTCCGTCGAGCGCTCCTGGCGCGGGGTCATGACGGCCTCGTCCTTGACGAAGCGGTGGAAGGTGTCGCCGTCCTGGACGATCGTGGCGTCGATCATCCCCCGGCCGGTGCCGCGCTTGACGTCGATCCACGGCTGCGGCTCGCTGAAGGTCACGAAGTCGCGGGTCGTGGCATAGACCATCCGCTGGTAGGACGTGTTGATGTCACGGTTCGTCGTGTCAGCGGTGGGGTAGAACGCGGACGCCCAGTAGACGACGTACTCACCGGCCTCGGCGTCGTAGAACGCCTCGGGCGCCCACGTGTTGCCGGCCAGGTCGGAGGAGACCTTGACGTGGCGCTGGTCGGACCAGTTCACGAGGTCGGTGGACTCCCAGACCTCGAGGTACTTCGAGCCCGTCTCCTGTGCCTCGCCGAAGTCGACGGCCGGGTAGGCCTTGAGGTCGGTGGCCAGCAGGAAGAACCGGTCGCCCTCCGCGGAGCGGATGATGAACGGGTCGCGCAGGCCCTTCGTGCCGAGCTGCGACTCGAGCACCGGCCGCCCGTCGTTGAGCACGTCGTAGTCGAGCGGGTCGTTGCCGCGGCTCGCGCCGAGGAAGATCTTCTCGCCGTCGTCGGTGCTCTCACCCGCGAAGTAGGCGAAGGCGTACGCCTCGTAGTCCGCCGGTGCGGGCAGCGGGCGTACGCGCACGGTGATCGAGCCCGTCGCGGTGGCGTCGCCGAGCGTGCCGGTCACCGTGAGGACCACGTCGACCGGGTCGCCGCCGTGGGCGGGGCGGGTGACCTCGCCGGTGGCGGTGACGACCGCGGGGTCGCTGCTGGACCAGGCGAACGTCGTGCCGTGCAGGCCGGAGGCGGGCAGGGTCAGGTTGCCGCGCACGTCGTCGGGGTGGACGAGCTCGACGGCGTCGACCGCGGCCTGCGCCTTGCCGGCGTCGTCCTGCTCCTCGGCGAGCACGGTGACGGCGAAGGGGCCGGCGGGGCGGGACACGTCGCCGCGGGTGACGGTCGCGGTCAGCGTCGCCTCGCCGTCGGGTGCGCCGTACGCCGGACGGTGCACCGTGCCGTCGGCCTCCACGACGGACGCGTCGCTCGTGGTCCAGGTGATCGTGGTGCCGCGGGTGCCCGTGGCCGGGAGCACCAGGTCGGACGTGACGGCGGTGGTGTCACCGAGGTCGATTGCAGCGGCGTCCGCCTCGGCCGCGGCGGTGTTGGTGTCCGCGGCGCTGGCCGAGGCCTCCTCGCCGGTCAGGGCGCGGGAGTAGACGCGGAAGTCGCGCAGCCGGCCCTTGAACGACAGGTCCCCGCCGTAGGCGGATCGGCCCAGCACGTTGCGGGTGGTCGTCCCGTCGGGCTCGCCGAGCAGGCCGGGGTTGGTGGTGAGGTCGGTGTTGGACGCGACGAGGACGCCGTCCTCGTAGACCCGGGCCGCGCCAGGGGCGGCCGGCGTGCCGCCGTCGATGCTGAAGGTGATGTGGCGCCACTGCCCGGTCGGGACCCGCCCGGGTCGCGACGCGCTCTGCTCGGTGGCGTAGCCGCCCTCCGCGATCGTCGAGCGCAGCCGGTTGGAGCTGTCGTTCGTGGTGAAGAGGTAGCCCGTGCCGTTGGGGAAGGTCGCTGCGTTGCCGAAGTTGTACATGAACCAGTTGCCGCTGGTCAGGCTCGGGTCCACCCACACGTCGAAGTCGACGGTGACGTCCTCGAGCCCGGACAGCAGGTTGTCAGGCAGGGTGATGGCGTTGCCCGAGCTGTTGGCGCCGCCGCTGAACGTGAAGCCGTCGCCTCCGTTCCACGTGGCGGCGCCGGTGACGGTGCCGTCGCGGCCGTTGCCCGACGAGTCGGCGGCGACGGTGCCGGACGTCTCGTCGAGCTTCCACCAGCCGACCAGGCCGGTCTCGAGGTCCGCCGCTGCGGCGGCTCCGGAGGCCTGGCCGACCCCGGCGACGACGCTGCCCATCGAGGCGGCCAGCGCGAGGGCGCCGGCGATCCACTTGCTGGTCATGTCAGTTCTTCCCTTCAGGGCGGGTGACCCGCAGGACGGTGCTCGCCCGCGAGGGTGCGACGTCCGGCGAGCCGGCGTACGCCACGGTGATGCGGTGGGTGCCCCGGGCGAGGCCGCGCAGGACGAGCCGGGCCTTCCCGTCGCGGAGCGCGACCGTCCTGCTCCGGGACGTCCCGGAGGTGCGGACCGTGACCCGGACCGTGCCGGTGGCGGCGACGGCAGCGCGGACCCGGGCCACGACGACGGCCTTGCGGGCGGACGGGGAGCGGTGCTTCACGACGACGTCGGTCCGCGACCTCGCCTTCACGACCTCGAGGGTCACCGTGTCCTGCGACGGCGCATGGGTGGCGTCGCCGGCGTAGCGGACGGTCAGCGGGTGGCTGCCGACCCCGAGGTCGGCGGTGTCGACGCGCAGGGTCGCGCGGCCGTCGACGAGGGTGCCGCTGGCGAGCGCGCCCGACCCGTCGACGACGGTGACCGCCCCGGTCGGGCTGGAGCCGTCACTGGTGACCGACACGCTCACCCGGGCCGGACGACCGAGCCGCACGCCGTCCTCGTCCGTGACGGCCGCGGTGGCCGTGGCCGCGAGCTGCGCGCCGGACGCGGGGACCTCCAGCACCCCGGCCGGCTCGACGTTGCCGAGTCGGTCGACGGCCCGGAAGCCGACCACGGTCGCGGTCGCGCCCACCTGCACCGGCGCGTCGTACGCCGTCCACGGGCCGTCGCCGAGGCGGTAGTCGACCCGGTCCACACCGGAGCCGGCGTCGGCCGCGGCGAGGGTGACGGTGCGACCGTCGAGGGTGGCCCGGGTGACCGGGGCCCGGGCGTCGATGCCCACCGTGAGCGGCCGGACCTCGCCGACGTTGCCGGCGGCGTCGACCGCGCGGACGGCGACCGTGTGCAGGCCGTCCCCGGAGACGGTGACCTCGCCGCTCGAGCCCTCGACGGTCCTCCAGGGACCGTCGTCGACGGACACCTCGAGCCGCGCGACGACGTCACGGTCGTCGGTGGCGCCGACCCGCACGGTGGCGGGCTCGGCGTACCAGCCGTTGACGCCCTCACCGGCCACCTCGAGGCGGTCGACCACGGGGGCGACCGCGTCGGCGGTGCGCATCCGGATGAAGGTGACCGAGGAGGCGGGGAACTCGTAGTCGAACGACTCGCTGATCCCCTCGACCTGACGCACCCGCGGCTTGATCGCGTCAGGGTTCGCCTTGGTGTTGGTCGCCCCGGGCGCGCCGCTCAGCGTGGTGACGGTGGCGGTGCCCTCGATGCCGGCATCGCTGATGTCGATGCGGGTGCGGACGGGCCGCGTCGAGGTGTTGACGACCTTGGCGACGAGGTCACCGGTCCTCACGTCGCGGGTGACGACCTGGTGCACGTCGGCCGGCGGCGCGGGCTGGTCGTACTCCATCTGCAGCTCACCGTCGAGCCAGAGCTCGATGTGGGTGCCGTCGACGACGACCTTGACCCGGTAGGTCTGCCCGGTGGTGATGCTGCGGCCCTCGAGCGCCTTGACCTCGCCGGCCGAGCCACCGGTGGCGCGCTGGAGCACCGAGCGGGTGTTGTTCCAGCCACCGAGGTTCCACCAGTAGAAGTCGTTGGTGCCGGTCGCGCCGAACCCGACGAGGAAGCCCTCGGAGCCGGCGGTCTTGGTGGCGTCGAGCTCGAGCGTGTAGTTGCTCCAGTCCTGGTCGTAGGCGCCGGTCGGGATCGACCGGGCGTCGGTGACCGAGGTGCTGGTCTGCGCGTAGCGGCCGCCGTTCACCGCCCACGTCCCTGCCTGCGGAGACCACTTCCCGGCGTCGGCGAACTCGTCGGAGAAGAGCGTCTCGCCGGTGTCGTTGGAGGTGACCGTCACGTTGTCGTACGCCGCGGCGGTGGCCCACGTCGAGAGGAAGACGCCGCCGGTGATGGGCTGCACGGCGTCGGCCGGGCCGTCGTACGTGCTCGGCACGACCTCGTCGCCGACGTTGGTGCCGAAGAGCTTCTGCACCTCCCAGTTGGGCGTCTCCCACGACTCGTCGTTGTCGAACCAGATGGCGTCGGGGTTCCACTGCACGTGCGACTCGTTGGCGAGCAGCGGGGCGTACGACGCGAGCCGCACGACGTCGGCGTTGCGCTGCAGCGCGGTGATGTAGGACGCCTCAGCGAGCGCGTTGTAGAGCGTGTTGCCGCGCGAGGCGTACTCACCGAGGAAGACCAGCGGGTCCTCGCGGTCGTAGGAGTCGTAGCGGTGGTGGTTCTCCAGGAACCACTGCGGGTCGCGGTAGTAGTGCTCGTCGACGAGGTCGACGTCCTGCTCGCGGTTGAACTCCCACAGGGTGTCGAAGCGGGCACCGGACGAGTCCGGGCCGGAGTTGGAGATGATCTGGATGTCGGGGTACTTCGCCTCGATCGCGTCGCGGAACGCCGGGAAGTTGGCCTCGAAGGTCGTGGTGTTCTCCTCGTTGCCGAGGCCGATCATGTCGAGGCCGAACGGCTCCGGGTGGCCGAGCTCGGCGCGCCTGGCGCCCCACTCGGTGTCGGTGCCGCCGTTGGCGAACTCGATGAGGTCGACGGTGTCGTCGACCCACCGCTCGATCAGCTCGGGGTCCTTCATCTCCGGGATCCCGGCGCCGCCGCAGCCGTTGGCGCCGACCGAGACGACCGGCAGCGGCTCGGCGCCGAGGTCCTCGGCCATCTCGAAGTACTCCAGGTAGCCGATGCCGTAGGACTGGTTGTAGCCCCAGAAGTTCCAGTTGGTGGGCCGCTCCTCGACCGGACCGATGGTCTCCTTCCACTGGTAGGTGCGGCGGCGGTCGGTGTAGCCGCTCTCCTCGTAGGTGCGGAAGGTGCCGACGTTGGTGACGCAGCCGCCGGGGAAGCGGAGGAAGCCGGGGTCCATCGCCGCGACCTTCTCCATCAGGTCCTTGCGGAGGTCGGACTTGCCGTTGACCGGGCCGACCCAGCGGTCGGTCGGCATCAGGGAGACCATGTCGAGCCCGACGACGGACGGGGCGCCGGCGAGCACGGCGAGGCGGCCCGCGTCGGTGGTGGTCGCGGCGGTCAGGGTGAAGGGGTGCTTCTTCCACGTGTCCGAGCCGTCGAGCTCGATCGGGGCGGAGGCGATGGCGGCGTCGCCGGCGGCGTTCTCCAGGCGCACGGTCAGCTGCTGGGCGGTGGTGCTGCGCGCCCAGACGTAGCCCTCGTACGTGGCGCCGGCCTTGACCGCGAAGCCGTTGTTGTAGCCGATGTTGCGCACGCCGTCACCGGCCGCGGCGGCGGTCAGGCGCAGGTGGTTGCGGTTCATCTCGTTGAGCCGGGCGGCGTCGTCGACGACGGTCGCGGTCGTGCCGGAGCCGCTGCGGTCGAGCACCTGCCAGGCGGTCATCCCGGTGAAGGAGCCGTTGTCGGAGGAGTTGAACTCGAAGGACCGGTTGCGGACCAGCTCGGCGTAGAGCCCGCCGTCGGCCGCGTAGTTGATGTCCTCGTAGAAGATGCCGAACATGTCGTCGTTGATCTCGGCGCCGGTGCCGTCGCCGTCGATGGTCAGCGTCGACGTGCCCGCGCCGACCTCGGAGAGCAGGAACCGCACGGCGGCGGCCTCGGTGCCGGTGACCAGCGCACCGTCGTCGCCTGCGGTGACGTACGCCGCGGGGTCGGCCGCGTCGCGCAGCACGACCTTGCCGCCGCCCGCGTCCGTGAGCCGGAGCGGTGTGGGCTCGTCGTCGACGGCGCCGACCTCGAGCGCGCCGTCGCGCAGCACGAGCGGGCCGTCGTCGGTGGCCAGCGCGAGCGCACCCTCACCAGCCTCACCGGCGTCGGTGGCCCGCATCCGCAGGCTCGCGGTGGGCTGGTCGGCGCTCAGGCGCAGCGCGGCACCGTCGAGGACGACGTACGGCTCCTCGCCGTCCGCCTGCAGCACGAACGGGCCCGACGGGCTGACGTCGGCGCCGGCGCCGTGCTCGACGGTGAAGGAGTCGAAGGCGGCCGGGAGGACGGTGCCGTCCTGCGCGGCGAGCGCGTAGAGGCCGACCTGGGTGGTGTCGAAGGAGACGTCGGTGGTGGCGGCGGTGACCCACGCCGCCCCGTCCCAGAAGCTGGAGGTGAGGGTGTCGCCGACGCGCTGGAGGCGCAGCCGCTCGGCGCTGGAGCCCGGGCGGTCTGCGAAGCCCACGGCGCTGAACGTGGCGCCGCTCTCGAGGTCGGTCTCGATCGCGACGCCCGACGGCGAGAGGTTGCCGACGAAGGTGAGCCCGGACCGGAGGTAGTTGTCCATGTCCTGCCACGCGATGAGGCCGGCGCCCTGGTAGACCTTCGCGACCGCGGCGGACACGTCGGCGGTGGCGGTGAAGTCGCCGGCCGGCACGTCGAGGACGACCACGTTCTTCGCGGTGTTGTTGCCCTGCCAGGTGTCGCCGGGCTGGCCGGCGATGCGCAGCGCGCCGTCGGAGACGGCGAGGTTCGCGGGGTCGGGGTTCACCACGCTCCACCGCTCGTCGAGCGACGTCCCGTCGAAGGTGTCGGTCCAGGTGACGCCCCCGTCGGCGGCCGATGCCGGGAGCGTCGCACCCGTCGTGGCGGCCAGTCCGGCGGCGAGCAGGGCGGCAGCGGTGAGGGCGGCGGCCGGGCGGTGGAGCAGGGTCATCGTGGTCCTCGAGGTCCAGGCCTGCCACGCGGATGTGACGGGCACCACAGCGGAGAGTGTTAGCGCTAACACACCACACGTCAAGGGGCAGTCCCGCTTTCGGATGGCACCGTTGACGAATCACAGTGACCGTGGTCACACTGCGTCTGTTAACGCTCACATGTCGAAGAGGACCCCATGACCGACGTCGACCGCACCCGCGCCGCCCGCCCGCCCGCCTCCGCCGCACTCGCCACCGTGCTGGCGATGCTGGCCGGGCTCCTGCTCCTGCTGCCGACCACGCCCGCCGCGGCGGTCACGTCGAACGGGTCGGACGTCACCGACGGCCTGCTCCTGCGCTACGACCTCACCCAGGAGTCCGGCACCACCGTGGTCGACTCCTCGGGCAACGGCCGTGACGGCACGCTGAGCGGCGGCGGCACCTGGACCGGCACCAGCGGCCTGGCCCTCGACGGGGTCGACGACCACGTCAAGCTGCCGAACGACCTGATGGCGGGCCTGAGCGCGATCACGGTGTCGACCGACGTCTTCATCGAGACCTCGCAGGCGACGCCCTACTTCATCTGGGGCCTCGGCAACACCGCGTCCTCCGGCTCGGGCACCGGATACCTCATGGCGAGCGGCAACGCGTTCCGGGCGGCGACGACGACCACCAACTGGTCGGGCGAGAAGGTCACCGCGCGCAGCTCGGGCGGCAACCTGGCGCGCGGCGTGTGGAAGACCGTCACCTACACCCAGACCGGCACGACCGGCACGCTCTACGAGGACGGCGCCCAGGTCGGCCAGAGCACCGCCGTGACCGTCCTGCCCAGCGCGATCGGCAACGGCACCACGACCAACAACGTGCTCGGCGAGTCCAACTACGCCACCGACAACACCCTCAAGGGCAAGCTCCGCAACTTCCGCGTCTACGACCGTGCCCTGACCGCCGAGGAGGTCGCGGCGATCTCGCTGACCGACGACAACCGCCTCGCCTCCGACACGGCCGCCCTGTCGCTCGGCGACCTGTCCGGCGTCACCGACGACCTCACCCTCCCGGCCACCGGCCCGTTCGGCTCGAGCATCGCGTGGACCTCCAGCGACACCGCCGTGATCAGCGACGCCGGCGCGGTCACCCGCCCCGGGCCCGGCGCCGACCCCGCAGTCGTCACGCTGACCGCGACCCTGACCCGCGGGTCCGGGACGGCGACGAAGTCCTTCGACGCGACCGTCCTGCCCGACGAGGGGGACCAGGCCAAGGCCGAGGCGGCAGCCGCGGCGATCGAGCTCGTGCACCCCGACGACGTGCGAGGTCACCTGACCCTGCCCACCGAGGGCGGGACGGGCGCGACGATCACCTGGGCGTCCTCGGCCCCCGCGACCGTCGCGGCCGACGGCATCGTCGTCCGCCCCGCGCCCGGCGCCGGCGACGCGAGCGTCACCCTGACCGCCACGGTCACCGTCGGCGAGGCCACGGCGACCCGCGACTTCCCGCTCACCGTTCGTGAGGCGCCCGCGCCCGCGCCGTACGCGGGCTATGCCTTCAGCTACTTCACCAACAACTCGATCGCCGGCGAGAAGATCTACTTCGCGGCCAGCCGCGGCAACAACGCGCTGCGCTGGGACGAGCTCAACAACGGCGAGCCGGTGCTCGAGTCGACGTACGGCGAGCTCGGACTGCGCGACCCGTTCCTGATCCGCTCCCCCGAGGGTGACCGCTTCTTCCTCATCGCCACCGACCTGTCGATCGGCCGCAACGGCGACTGGGACCGCGCGCAGCGCCAGGGCAGCCGCCACCTCGAGATCTGGGAGTCGACCGACCTCGTCAGCTGGTCGGAGCAGCGCCACGTGCTGGTGTCCCCGCCGACCGCGGGCAACACCTGGGCGCCCGAGGCGTACTGGGACGAGGACCTCCAGCAGTACGTCGTGTTCTGGGCGTCGAAGCTCTACGCCGAGGACGACCCCGGCCACACCGGCAGCACCTACAACCGGATGCTCTACGCCACGACGCGTGACTTCGTGACCTTCAGCGAGGCGAAGGTCTGGCAGGACATCGGGTCCTCGCGGATCGACTCGACCGTCATCAAGGAGGGCGAGACCTACTACCGCTTCACCAAGGACGAGGGCGCCGGCACCACCGGGTGCTCCGACATCATCCAGGAGAAGAACGACTCGCTCACCGAGCCGGATCTGGTGGGCAGCAAGGCGTGGGCGTTCCAGGACGGCTGCATCGGCCGCGACGCCGGCACGTCGGCGGTCGAGGGCCCGACGGTGTTCAAGCGCAATCCCGGTGACACCTCCGGCGGGCAGTACTACCTGTTCGTCGACGAGTACGGCGGTCGCGGCTACATCCCGCTGACCACCGACGACCTGGACGCCCCGGACTGGAAGGTGCCGGCCGACTACAAGCTGCCGGCCAGCCCGCGCCACGGCACCGTGCTGCCGGTGACGCAGGCCGAGCTCGACGCGCTGCGCGCCGACCTGCCCGCTCCCCCGCCGCCGGTGCAGAGCGACGAGGACGGCCTGGTCGCGCACCTGCCGCTGACCGGCGACGCCGAGGACGTGAGCGGCCACGGCTACGACGGCACCGTCACCGGTGACGCGACCTTCGCCGACGGCGCGCTGACCCTGGGCGGCTCGACCGGCCACGTGAAGCTGCCCGACAACATGATGACCGGCCTCGACGACATCACCGTGTCGACCGAGGTGTGGGTCGACCCGGCCCAGTCCGGCAACTACTTCGTGTGGAACCTGGGCAACACCGGCACCGACGGCGTCGGCAAGGGCTACCTCTTCACGACCGGCAACAGCACCTATCGCGCGGCGATCGCGTCGGGCAACTGGACGACCGAGCAGGGCATGAGCGCGGGCTCGGCGCTCCAGCGCGGTGCGTGGAAGACGCTGACCTACACGCTCGGCGACGGCGTCTCGACGCTCTACCTCGACGGTCGTCAGGTCGCCCGCAACGCCAACGTGTCGATCAGGCCGGGCGACATCGGCGACGGCGTGACGACCGCCAACTACATCGGCCGCTCGGCCTACGACGGCGACAACCGGCTGCGCGGCAAGGTGCGCGACTTCCGCATCTGGTCGCGTGCGCTCTCGGGCGCCGAGGTGGCCGAGCTCACCGCCGGCCCGACCGACGTGCTCGGTGTCGACCTGGCCTCCCTCGAGGTCCCGGCGATGATCGACGCGGCGGCCGGGAAGATCACCCTGCCCGTGCAGCCCGGCACCGACCTGACCGCCCTCGCCCCGGCGTACGCGGTGGTGGCGGGCGCGACGGTGTCGCCGGACGGCCCGGCCGACTACAGCTCGCCGGTGTCGCTGACCGTCACCAACGGCTCCGAGAGCCGGGTCTGGACGGTGTCGGCGGTCGAGATGCGCTCGCCGGTGCTGCCGGGGTTGTACGCCGACCCCAACATCGCGGTCTTCGACGGCACGTACTACATCTACGCCACCTCCGACGGCTACCCGGGCTGGGGCGGCAAGGAGTTCTACGTCTGGAGCTCGTCCGACCTCGTCGACTGGACGCGCTCCGAGGAGCCGATCCTCACCCTCGACGGCGCGAACGGCGACGTCCCGTGGGCGACCGGCAACGCGTGGGCGCCGACGATCATCGAGCGAGACGGGAAGTACTACTTCTACTTCTCCGGCCACAACGCGGCACTCAACCGCAAGACGATCGGCGTGGCGGTCGCGGACAGCCCGACGGGCCCGTTCACGGCGCAGCCGCAGGCGATGATCCTCAACAACGAGGCCGTCACCTCCGGCCAGGCCATCGACCCGGCCGCCTTCCGCGACCCGGTGTCGGGCAAGCACTACCTCTACTGGGGCAACGGCTCCCCCGTCATGGCCGAGCTGGCCGACGACATGGTCTCGCTGAAGCCGGGCACGATCTCGGCGATGTCCGGGCTCACCGGCTACCGCGAGGGCTCGTTCATGAACTACCGCGACGGGATCTACCACCTGACCTACGCGATCGACGACACCGGTTCGCCCAACTACCGCGTCGGCTACGCCACGTCGACGACCCCGACCGGGCCGTGGACCTACCGCGGGCTGATCCTGGAGAAGGACGAGTCGCAGGGCATCCTCGGCACCGGCCACAGCTCGATCGTCCAGGTGCCCGGGACCGACGAGTGGTACATCGCCTACCACCGCTTCGCGGTCCCCACGTTCGAGTCGGCCGGTGGGGACGGGACGCACCGGGAGACGACGATCGACGAGCTCAGCTTCGGTGAGGACGGGCTGATCGAGAAGGTCGTGCCGACGCTGTCGTCGGTGGACCCGCTGGCCTACACCGGCGGCGAGGTCACGGCGGCGGTCTCCGACGAGGGTGCCGACGGGTGGTTCGGCGCGGACGCTGCGCTCACCCTGACCGGCGGCGGGTCCGTGGTGCAGTACCGCCTCGGCGACGGCGCGTGGGCGGCGTACGACGGCGCGGTGCAGCTGCCGGCCGGCTCGTACGACGTGGCGTGGCGCTCGCGCTCGGCCAACGGCATCTGGAGCGAGGTCTGGACGCGCCCGGTCAAGGTCGACGACACCCCGCCGGTGGCCTCGGGCTCGGTCTCGGGTGAGCGGAGGCTCTCGCTCACGGCGACGGACGACGCGTCGGGCGTGGCGGTGCGGGAGTACCGCCTCGACGGCGGGGCGTGGGTCGTGTGGACGGAGCCGGTGCAGCTGGACGGCGCGGCGCACGGCATCGACGTGCGGGCGACCGACGTCGCGGGCAACACCTCGGCCGTCCGCTCCCTCACCGTGGAGGCGGCTCCGACCCCGGTGCCCGCTGCCCCGGTCTCGACTGCTCCCCCGATCGTCGCGGGCAACCCCGCCGTCGGCCGGACCCTCACCGCCGTCCCCGGCGGCTGGGACCAGGGCGGCCTGACGTACGCCTACCAGTGGCTGCGCGACGGCGTGCCGGTCGCCGGTGCGACCTCGTCCTCCTTCCCGCTGGGGGTCGAGGACGTGGGTCACCGGATGTCGGTGCAGGTGACGGCCTCGCGTCCCGGTGGCGCGGCGGGCGTCGCGCGGTCCGCGGAGACGCGGGCCGTGGTGAGGGCACCGGCGAAGGTCAGGACCAGGCTGGCGGACCGTACGCCCACTGCGGGCGAGAAGACCAAGGTCACCGTGCGGGTGGCCTCGGTCCCGGCCTCGGTCGGCGCGACCGGTCGCGTGGTGGTCCGGGTGGACGGCAAGGTCGTGCGCAAGGTGCGGCTCGGCGACGGGAGGGCCGTGCTCCGCCTGGCCTTCTCCGCCGGCAGGCACACGCTCACGGTGTCGTACGCCGGGTCGGACTCCGTCGCCCCGTCGTCGGCGAGGAGGAAGGTGCGCGTCAGCCGCTAGCCGGGCGCGGCGCCCCCACCGCCAGCGCCACCACGGCAGCTGCACCCGACACGTCCGGCAACGCGCCGCCCGCCCGGTGCGCGTTGGCGTGGTCGAGCATGACCGAGACGAACGTCTCGGCCGCCTGGCGGCGCAGCGTCCTGGCCACGGTCCACTCGACGGCCTGGTCCAGCGCGGCCTCGGTGAGCTCGACGAGTGAACGGCGCAGCTGTCGCAGGTGGCTCCGCACCTCCGGGTGGGTGCCGCTCTCGCGGAAGATGACCGTGCGCAGCATCAGCGAGTCGTGGTCCTCCAGGCCGAGGCGGCGGTGCATGGCCAGCAGCGAGCCGGCCGGGTCGCCGCGTCGGATCACTCCGGCGAGGATGTCCGGCGTCGGTGTCGGCAGCCGCTCCTGCAGCAGCGTCAGCAGCAGGTCGATCTTGCGTGGGAAGTAGTAGAACACCAGCCCCTTCGGCACGTCGGCGGCTTCGGCGACGCGCGCGGTCGGCGTCGCGTCGAAGCCGTCGGCGGCGAAGAGGCCTTCCGCCGCATCCAGGATGCGGGTGCGGCGGTCAGGGGCGGCCATCGGGGCAGTGGCCTAGTGCGCGATCGGGCCGTGGTGGAGGTGCATCCTCTCCTCGACCTGGGGCATGCCCAGGACGCCGGCGGTCACCGTGATCGCACCGACGATCCAGGCCGTCAGGGCCATGGCGTCGAGGCGTTCGAAGCCCATCACCCAGGGCGAGGCGATGAACAGCACGCCCATGACGACCAGGGCGTACTCAGACACTCGGTCCTCCGCCATCGCCAGGGACCACAGCGCGATCGCTGCGGTGATGACGCCCAGGGCCACCATCGTCCACGTCGCCGTGTCGTTCGTCCGGGTCCACAGGGGTGACAGGGCTGCGTACGCGCCGGCCACCAGCGCCATCCAGGCCTGCCATCGCGTCCACTTCTGCATGACTGATCCTCACTTCCTTGCGCGGGACCCGCCGCTCCTCGGACGGGTCGTCCACCCTCAGAGTGCGCTTGATTGACCGCCCGGTCAAGAGTCGCCTCGGTCAGCGCCCCCTCTTCGTCGCGGTGAGCGCGTGGACGCAGGTCAGCGCAGCCTCGGTGTCGACCATCCCGAGCCCGGAGTGGATGTCGAACCCGGGGCTCATCATGTCGACCGCCGTCGAGAGCAGGCACTGCTTGGCCTGCGCGGGCGTCGCCGCGGGGTTCGCCTCGAGCATGAGCGCCAGGACGCCGGCGACGTGCGGCGAGGACATCGAGGTCCCGGAGATGCAGAAGTACCCCGGCTGCTGGATCTCGGCGCACTCGGTGAGGGGGGCGAGCACAGACGGGGACAGCGCGGCCATGATCGTGTCGCCCGGCGCCACCACGTCGACCTGCGGGCCGGTGCCGTCGGCCGCGCCCCGGCTGGAGAAGTCGGTGATCTGCTGGCCTGCCACACACCCTGAGGAGTCGACGGACTTGCAGGCCGCGCCGACGAGGACCGCCCCGTTGGCCGGGTCGTGGTAGCCCCCGATGGTGCCGGGCTCGGGACCGGCGTTGCCGGCCGAGAAGACGACGTGCACGCCGCTGTCGACGACCGAGGCGATCATCTCGGACATCGCGTCGAAGTCGGTCGGCTCGCCGCAGTCGAGGCCGAGGCAGTTGGGCTCGGTGGGCAGCAGTCCCCACGAGTTCTGGGTGATGTCGATGCCGTGCTCCTCGCGGTGCCGGATGGTCCAGTCGAACGCGGCCAGCGCGGCCTCCTCCCAGTCGAGGTCGTCGGCGATGCCGAACCCGGGGGTGGCGACCCGCATCGAGATGAGCGACACGCCCGGGGCCACCCCGGCCAGGTCGGGTCCGCCCTGCGACTCCGAGAGGCTGCCGTCGCCGCCGACGGTGCTCGCGACGTGGGTGCCGTGACCGATCTCGTCCTGCAGGGCGAGCGCACCGGTCGACTCGGCGTACGCGTCCCACTGGGCGGCCGAGAAGCCCGCCTGCTGCGCAGCCTCGGCGTAGGAGAAGTTGAGCCCCTTGACCACGCGGTCGCCGAAGTCGGGGTGGGCGGCGAAGATGCCGGAGTCGAGGACGGCCACCGTCACGCCCTCACCGCTCACGCCGGGGCGGGTCCCGGTGACCTTCCTCGCGCCGACGCGCGTGGTGTAGGACTTCGGCTGGTCGACGCCGAGCGCGTTGATCTGCTCCTTGGACGCGTACAGGTGCGACACCAGCCGGCGCTGCGGCTCCACCGCGACGACGCCGGGCAGGGTGCCGAGCAGGTCGGCAGCGGCGGGGTCGACCGTCACCGCGACGGCACCGATGCTCGGGAGCTCGATGGCGCGCTCGACGCCGAGGTCGCGCAGCGAGACGAGCGCACCGGCCGGGACCACGCCGCCCTCGAAGGCCACGACGGCCTTCGCGAACCCGGCCTCGTCCGTCGGCAGCGACGGTGCAGTGATGACCGTCGCCTCGAGGGTCGCCCCGGCCGACAGCGGCACGAGGACGGCTGCGCTCGTCGCGAGCGCCGCAGCGAGGGCCGTCAGACGGCGGGTGCGTCGGGTGGCGGGAGTGGATCGGGTGGATCGGGTGGATCGGGTGGATCGAATCATCGGATGAACCTCCGGGAGCGTGTCGTCGGAGGTCCAACGACCGGCACCCGGCGTGGTTACCGGCTGCCTCCTGCCTCAGACCAGGCGTCGCGCGGCCAGCACCGCCACGTCGTCGTCCCGCGAGGGGTCGCTCACCCGCTGCACCAGCGACGGGACGAGGTCGGCGAGTGCCTTCTCGGCCAGGCCGACGGCGGCATCGGCCAGCCGCTCCTGGCCGTCGGTGATGTCCTCGCCCCGGCGCTCGATCAGGCCGTCGGTGAAGGCCACGACGGCGTCACCGGCCCCGAAGCCCACGTGCTCCTCGGTGCGGATCGGCGCACCGACGCCGAGGGGCGGACCGTCGGCGAAGGCGAGCTGGCGGGCGGACCCGTCCGCCCGCAGCAGGACGGGAGGCGGATGACCGGCGTTCGCGATGGTGACGGTGTCGGCGCGCGGGTCGGCGAGCAGGTAGAGGAGGGTGACGAGCTGCTCGGAGCCGTAGTGCTCGAACATCGCGTCGAGCCGGCTGAGCACCAGCGCCGGGCGGGGGTCCAGCGCTGCGTACGCCCGGACCGCGGCGCGGACCTGCGCCATGGCCGCGGCGGCCACGACGCCTCGGCCCATGACGTCGCCGATGAACATCACCAGGCGACCGTCGTCCAGCTCGACGACGTCGTAGAAGTCGCCGCCGACCTCGGTGCGGCCCGCGGGACTGTAGTGGTGCCCCAGCTCCCACCCCGACGACGCGGCGACCTCGTCGGGGAGCACGGCACGCTGCAGCTGCACGGCGGCAGCGAGCGTCTGGCTGTGGAGCTCGGCGTTGTCCAGGGACACCGCTGCCCGCTTGGCCAGCTGCTCGGCCAGGACGAGGTCGTCGAGCGTGAAGTGACGCTCAGACTCGGCCGTCACCCACGTGATCACCCCGAGCACACGGTTGCGCGCCACGAGCGGCACGGTCACCGCACTGCGCAGGTGGAGGGCGCGCGCGATCGCTGCGTGCTCCTCGTCGATGGCCGCCTCCGCGAGCATCTCGTCGGTGATCTCGGCGATGAGCTCGCTGCGCCCCGTGCGCATGACGTGCCACGCGCCGTACGGTCCGTCCGGGTCAGGGGGATAGCGCTCGGCGAGCTCGTGGGCGAGCTGCACCTTCTCGGGATCGACGTGCGCCACGGCGAGCCGACGCAGCCGGCCGTCGTCGACGACGTCGATCGCGCACCAGTCGGCGAACGTGGGCACGGCCAGGCGGGCGACGTTGCCGAGGGTGACCTGGTAGTCGAGGCTGCTGGCCAGCTCCGTGGCCGCCTCGGCCAGGAACGCGAGCTTGGCAGCCTGCCGGCCGGCGTCCTCCTGCGCCTTGATCCTGCCGATGCTCTGTGCGCAGGCGCTGGCCAGGATGTCGAGGAGCTCGACCTCGGCATCGTCGAGCTCGCGGGCGTGCATGAAGAGCAGCCCGATGGCGCCGATCACGGAGCCGCCGGCGCCCAGCGGCAGGGCCACGACGGTCTGGGCTCCGCGGTCCGGCATGTCGGTGAAGCGCCGGGTGATCGCCTGCGGGCCGGTGACGACCAGGCGGGTCCCGGTGCGGATGGCCTCGGCCGACGGTGTCTGCACGGTGATCGGGAAGGTGCTCCACGTCTCCTCGTCCCCCTCGACGCCGCCGCTGAGGGCCATGAGCCGCACCGTTCGCCGGTCGTCGCTGAGGAGCGTCATCGAGGCCAGGTCCGCCCCGACGGCCTCGGCGCCGTGGGTCACGACGGCCTTGCAGACCCCTTCGACGGTGTCGGCGTCGACGAGCTCACCGGTGACGCGCGCAAGACGGGTCAGCCGGTCGGACAGAGCCGCGGGGCCGCCTGAGCCGTCTGAGCCGATCACCGGGACATCATCCCAACTCCAGGGTCCCGCGGGGCGGTATTCGCGTGCACCTCACCCCCAAGGGGTACGTTCCCGCCGTACGCTCGGCTCGTGAACGCTGCAGCCGGATCGGATCCGGCGGTCGCAGGACCCACGCACGCGTGGGCCGAACAGTCGCTGGACGCACTCACCTCGCTCCCCGGCGTACGGCGGGCCGGGCTCGCCCTGCCGGAGGGCGGCGGCCGACGACTGAACTTCACCTCGGCCGAGCACCCCGGCCAACGCCCCGTCACCTGGTGCCAGGTGGACGCCTACGACGACGTGCCCCTCAACACCGCGGTGCGCAGCGGCCGCGCCGTCGTCGGCGACCTCGGGCAGCTCGAGGCCAGCCACCCCGCCTTCATCGAGCGCCAGCGCGGGACGGAGACGCGGGCGCTCGCGGCGGTGCCGCTCGTCGCGGACGGGCACACCCTCGGCGCCTTCGTCCTGTTCTACCGCCACTCCCCCGGGTTCGCGGACGGGGCGGTCCGTGAGCTGCTGGACCTGGGCGCCCGCCTCGGCGAGGCCCTCCTCGGCACGCGGACTGCCCAGGCTGGCGCCCTCGACGCGCGGATGCGTACGCCGGCGGCGGGAGCGCAGGTCGCGCTGTTCGCCGTCGCCGACGACCCGGCAGCGGTCGGTCCGGTCCGCCAGGAGCTCCGCGCCACGCTGTCCGCCTGGGAGGTGGACCGCGACATGACCGACACAGCTGCCCTGTGCATGTCGGAGCTGGTCACCAACGCCGTGGTCCACGCCGGGTCCGGGTGCCACGTGCAGGTCACGTGGGGCGAGGGCACGCTGACGGTGGAGGTCCGCAACCCCGGCCACCCGCCCGCCCTCCCCGAGCCGGATCTGCGCGACCCCTTGCAGGTCCACGGTCGCGGGCTCCAGCTGGTGGACGCCCTCGCCAGCCGGTGGGGGTCCGATCGCGATGACGACGGCTTCAGCGCGTGGTTCGTGCTGGAGGGATGAGCGAGTCCTGACCGCCTGCCCGCGGCGTCCACAGGGTCTTGTGTGTCGAACATGCGTTCGATAGAATCAGGTATGTCGTCCTCCAGCCCAGCGCGAGTTCAACCGGCTGTTGCAACGAGCCTCTTGTTGAGGGCCTGGCCGGGAGTCTGCCACTCGAGAGTCTTGCGTGGTCTGGTGTTGAGCTTTAGCGCGACGGCCTCGCAGTCGGT